>NZ_CVSV01000136.1 GCF_001180245.1 Prochlorococcus marinus | reverse complement strand
GATCAGATAAGGGGTAGATCTTATAGAGATGCATTGATTATGTTGGAATTTATGCCTTACAGATCTACAGACCCCATTACTAAAGTTCTAAGATCTGCTGTTGCTAATGCAGAACATAACCTTGGAATGGATCCATCTACGCTAGTTATTTCCTCTGCATGGGCTAATAGTGGTCCAGTAATGAAAAGGTATAGACCCAGAGCTCAAGGTCGTGCTTTTTCAATTAAAAAACAGACTTGCCACAT
>NZ_CVSV01000135.1 GCF_001180245.1 Prochlorococcus marinus | reverse complement strand
GGCATACTTCCCTTTATCAACGCATCAATTATTATTCAGCTTCTCACAGCTTCATTGCCTGTGCTTGAAGATTTACAAAAAAATGAAGGAGAAGCGGGAAGAAGAAAAATTGCTCAAATAACTAGATATGTTTCATTAGGATGGGGGTTTTTGCAAAGTATAATTTTTTCCTTAATTCTCAAACAATATGCTATTCAGGGAATAAGTGAAACTACATTTGTCCTGCAAACTTCCATTGCCTTAGTTACTGGCTCAATGTTGGTAATGTGGTTTAGTGAAATTATTACGGAAAAAGGGATAGGTCAAGGAGCTTCATTGGTAATTTTTTTGAATATTGTTTCGACTTTACCGAAGGCTCTAAGTTCAACCATTGAAAAAGCTCAAACTGGCGATAGAGGAGATGTTTTAGGTATAGCAGTTTTACTTGGAGTATTTTTACTGACAATTGTTGGGATCATTTTTGTCCAAGAGGGAGCAAGACGTATTCCTATTGTTAGTGCAAAAAGGCAAATAGGAAATTCAACACTACTTCCTACAAGGCAAAGTTATTTACCTTTGAAATTAAACGCAGGAGGTGTCATGCCTATTATATTTGCATCTGCTTTAATCTTTTTACCTATAACTATTGCAAATGTTACTGGTAATCCAGTCTTAATCAAGTTAGCCAGTAGTTTAAATCCAGGATCTTCTAATCCATGGCCATATGCTCTTACATTCTTCTCCTTGATTTTGGGATTCTCCTATTTTTATGCATCTCTTACTATCAATCCAGTTGATGTAGCTTCTAATTTAAAGAAAGGAGGAGTAGCTATACCGGGAGTTAGACCAGGAACTAATACAGCAAACTACCTATCAGGTATACAAAATAGGTTGACTTTATTGGGAGGATTATTTCTGGGTTCAGTCGCTATAATCCCTGCTGCAGTAGAAAGAGCTACAAATGTTCAGACCTTTCAAGGTCTAGGAGCAACTTCATTACTTATTCTTGTGGGTGTTGCTATAGATACTGCTAAGCAAATTCAAACTTATGTTATTTCACAAAGGTATGAGGGATTAATTAATAATTAATGAAGAAACACATACTATTTTTAGGAGCTCCTGGAGCAGGGAAAGGGACTCAAGCGGAATTGCTAAGTCAAAGTAATTCTTATTTACACCTTTCTACGGGTGAATTATTAAGAAAAGAAATCGATATGAATTCTGCCCTTGGTGTTCAGGTAAAAGATATTATGAATCGAGGAGAACTTGTTAGTGATGAACTCGTATTAAAGATAGTAAGACAAAATTTAGTCAAGGATAATAAAGGTTGGATTCTAGATGGTTACCCAAGAAATTTATCTCAAGCAAATTCATTAAATCAAGTCTTAAATGAAATAAATCAACCTTTGGAATTGGTTTTTTATTTAGATATTCCCGAAGAAGTACTAATTCAGCGTTTGCTTTTAAGAGGGAGAAAAGACGACACAGAGGAGACAATTAGGAAAAGAGTTGATATTTATAAAAAAACTACAGAACCATTGATTCAATATTTTAAAGATCTCTCATTGTTAGAATATATTGATGCTGATAGAGATTTAAAAACCATTTCCTCTGATATCAAACAAAAAATGGCTTGATGATGATGTAGAATATAGTATTAACGTTTTATTTGTTAAACCCCTATGAAGGTCAGATCTTCAGTCAAAAAAATTAGTCCTGACGATCAGATCGTGAGGAGAAGAGGTAAAATCTATGTTATTAACAAGAAAAGACCTCGCAATAAACAGCGTCAGGGTTAAATTTCAACCCTTAAATTCAAACTTTTACTTATTCAAAACACGTGGCCAGGATTGCAGGAATTGACATACCTCGCGAAAAGCGAGTTGAAATTGCACTTACATACGTCTATGGAATTGGTTTAACGAGATCAAAGCTAATTCTTGCTAATACGGGTGTAAACCCTGATACTCGCGTCAAAGACCTTTCAGATTCTGATGTTCAAAAGCTTAGAGGTGCTACAGAAGAATTCACTTTAGAAGGGGATTTGAGAAGAAAAGAGGGAATGGCTTTAAAACGTTTACAGGATATAGGGTGTGTAAGAGGTAGAAGACATAGAATGAGTCTTCCAGTAAGAGGTCAAAGAACTAGAACCAACGCAAGAACAAGACGGGGTTCTAGGAAAACAGTTGCTGGAAGAAAAAAATAATTAACTAAATCTATTTACAAATTGCAGTATTAAATTAAAACACTATGGCAGCTACAGTAAAAAAAACAGGTTCAAAGAAATCCAAACGTAATGTACCCAATGGTGTGGTACATATCCAAAGTACATTTAATAATACTATCGTCTCAATTACTGACACCTCTGGTCATGTAATTTCTTGGTCTTCTGCAGGCGCAAGTGGATTTAAAGGCGCTCGGAAAGGTACGCCATTTGCTGCTCAAACAGCCGCTGAAGCTGCAGCTAGAAGAGCACTTGATCAAGGTATGAGGCAAATAGAAGTGCTAGTTAGAGGACCTGGCGCAGGTAGGGAAACGGCCATAAGAGCTTTACAAGTGGCCGGATTGGAAATAACTCTAATAAGAGATGTAACTCCATTACCTCATAATGGATGTAGAAGACCTAAACGGAGACGCGTTTAGGTCTTAATCATTCACAACCCCCCCCCCCCCAAA
>NZ_CVSV01000134.1 GCF_001180245.1 Prochlorococcus marinus | reverse complement strand
TTTATTTTAAATCATAAAGAAATTGATATTAATAAAATTGCGATTCTTACATTAAATAATTCGCAATGCTTAGATTTAAAAAACAAATTAAATCAATTTAACCTCCCATGCAAAATTCAAAATAAACAAAATATTTTTGATACGGAAGCAAGTTCCCTATTATTTGTATTAATTGACTGTTTATTAAATCCTAGGGGTTTAAAAAATATAACTTTGCTTGCCGCTTCAAAGTTTATAGAAATTAAATCAGAAGAATTATTGGATGATGGAATTAGTAATAATTTAGAAATTCTAATTAATAAATGCATTACTTGGTCCAAGGAACTAAGAGAAAAAGGTTTTTTAAGTATTGTTAATGAACTTCTTATAAATTACAAGTCACCCTCGATTATTCAAGATTCAGATTTAAATTCAAATTTATTTCAACTTTCAGAAATTGTTGAAATAGAATTAATTTGTAATGATTTTAATCTCAATAAAGTTTTTAACTGGTATAAAAATCAGTTAGATCATTCTTTAAGAAGTTGTACTGGAGAAGATTTTTTGACGAAAGATTATAATCTTCAAAATGGAATAAATCTTTCTACCATTCATAGTAGTAAGGGTTTAGAGTTTGACATGGTTTTATGTCCATATCTCTCAATTATTTCTAATAACTCAAATAGAATTAAAGGTCCTATTTGGAAATCAAATATTAATAAAAGTATATACATTAATATTTCTAATTATTACGCGAATGTTGAAAAGTTTAAGTTAATAGAAAAAGAAGATTTATTTAAAGAGTCTGAGAGGTTAATTTATGTAGCACTTACAAGGAGCAAATATAAACTTATAGTTTTTAATAATTTGGAGGATACGAATAATATTTTAAATAATGATTTACTTAATAATTTGGATAATATTAATATTTATAAATCTACTTTTGAAGATAGTTTAGAAAAAGAGAAAATTAAAGAAATTTTCGATAAGTTCCAAATAAACCGATTTAATAATAATCTTTGGAAAATCGATAACTTTAATAAAAAAATTATTAAAGAATTTAATGCTGATCAATTCATTTCTTATTCAAGTTATTCTTCTTGGATACGTAAAGATAAAAATATTAATGCAGTCATTAATCAATATAAGGATTATGAAGATAATATATCAATTATCAAAAATTCTAATTTTAAGAATTCAAAGAATTATCCTAATTATTTTTCTTATCCAAATCCCTTAAGTGAATTTCCAAAAGGAAATATTGCAGGAACTTGCTTGCACAAAATAATTGAAAGATTTGAATTTAGAAACGATAATAATCAAGAATTAATTGATTTAATTTTTGAGGAATTGAACTTTCATCAAATCGATACTTCTTTAGCCTTTAAAGTAAAAGATGCAATTTTAAGAATTATAAATATATCTTTAGGGAGTGAATTACAAAATAAAAAACTAGTTGATATTCCAAATGAATACTTACTTAAGGAAGTTAAATATGATTTAACATTATCTTATGAAGGTAGAAATATAAATTCTTACGATATATCAAAATGCTTTCTTTTAGATCAGCAGTATGAATTTGGTAAAGAGTATGCAGATAAAATAAATGATCTTCAAATCATGAATAAAGGCTTTCATTCAGGATGTATTGATTGTATTTTCCCTGTAGGTAATACATTAGAAGATAGTAAATGGTGGGTAATTGATTGGAAAAGTAATTTGATTTCTGGAAGTGATAATAGCGATTGTTTACCAAGAAACTATAACTATAAAAATATGAAAGATGAAATGATTAAACATCATTATCCCTTGCAATCTCATCTTTATTTATTAGCATTGCATAGATTATTAAAGTGGCGACTTAAAAATTATCAACCTCATAAAAATCTAGGAGGATATATTTATTTGTTTTTAAAGGGATTACCAGATCATGAATTATTTGAAAAATCTAATACTCAAGAAATTTCTCCAGGTGTTTTTATTAGTAATGCACCTTTAAATAGAATTAATTATTTGGATAACCTTTTTTAGGATGACTAACAAAAAAAATAATATTGAAAAGTTCCAATATGATCATATATTTAATTTAATCTTAGGTATTTTCAAATTCAATGAAAAAAAATATGGTAATTTCGTAAAAGATATAATAAGAATTTTATTAGAGTTTGAAAAAAATGGTGAAACTATTATTGATGTAGATAATAGTTTAATAATCTTTGAAATATTAGAAGATGGCTGGCCAAATAAACATCTAGATATCTTAAAAAATATAGGCTTGATAGGATTCCTTAATTCTCCATTTATCTTAGAAGATAGAAAACTATCCCTTGCAAAATGGTCAAGAAAGACAGAAAGAGTTATTAATTCATTTCTAGATAAAATAGATACCAATAATTTAAAGAATACGATAATTCATAAAGATGATAATGAAATTGATCAAATTAAAAAAATATTTAAATATTCAAACTTAGTTTTCCTTCAAGGAGGACCAGGTACAGGAAAAACCACTTTAATAATAAACTTAATACTAGAACTCCTTCTAACTGATAAATTTTTAAATATAGGTTTGTCTGCTCCAACAGGTAAAGCTACAGCTCGTCTAAAAGAAGCTCTTAATGATAAAAAAAATATTTCCTTTAGCAAATTTCTAGACCAAATAGAATTTCAAACTTTACATAGATGGATTTTAAATTCTCAAAATAAATCTCTTAAGTTGAAATTTAAACTAAAAGAGCTTGATATTTTTATAATTGATGAAATGTCAATGGTTAATATTGATTTGATTGAATCAGTTTTAAGTTTACTAGCAAAGGACTGTAAAATTATTTTAGTTGGAGATAAAAATCAATTGTCTCCAGTAAATAGCTGTTCAATCTGGAATTATTTGTTTGACTATAGTAAAAATAGTTCAATTAAATCTTGTATAGTAAATTTAGAAAAAACTTATAGAAATTCAGGAGATATAGCATTAATTAGTAGTTTAATATTTAATCATGATTGTTCTTTACTTAATCAAAAGATAAAAGAATTAGAAAAAGATAATAATTCAAAAGAAGTTACTATTTTAAAAAGTAGAGAAAAAGATATTCCAAAAGATCTATTTTTTTCGATTACAAGTCATCTCAATAAATTAAATTTATCAACTTCAAATTTAAGTAAAAAAAAATATATATTTGATGAGGGTATTGATAATTTATTACTTAATGAAAAAGATTTAGTAGACAAGATATTTCTGGATTTACAAAGTCATTTAATTTTATGTGAAAAGAATTCTGGAATATGGAGTGTTGAATATTTGAATGAAATTGTTTTTGGTCAAAAAAAACCTTACGACCTTAAAACTCTTAGTGAGGGCGTTCCCATCATGTGTACAAAAAATAATCATGAACTAGGTTTATCTAACGGGGATATTGGAGTACTTATAGGGTTAAAAAATAAAAGAAAATATCTTTTTAGAAAATTTAATGATAATAACCAAGAAATTGTTGTATTAATTGATCCATCTAATTTAGAAAATGTTGTGCCAGCAATAGCTATTACTATTCATAAATCTCAAGGAAGTGAAGCTGAAAAAGTAAGTATTTTGTGGTCCCAAAAATATATAAGAGATCAATATTCTGTAAAAGAACAAATAGATAGTGCAAATATCTTTTGTAGAGATAATTTTGAAAGAAGGTTATTTTATACTGCTGTTACGAGAGCTAAAAAATTTTTAGATATATACTATTTAAATTAAATTTTATTTTTGACAAATTAGTGAGATCTTAACCCCAAGATGTTAGATTAATAATACGGCTCTGTATGGCTAGTCAACAATTAATGTTAATTTAGAAATTTGTTGAATGCCTAATCAGAAGATTATTAGGCATTCAAAATGGCTTTAAAAAAAGATAGTAAATCTCTTGATAGTGATAATGAAAAATCTCGGAATGAAGATTCTCCCCTGCTTGATTTAAAAAACTTAGAGAACAAAAAAGAAATTGAATATCAACCATTGGAAGAATCCAAAGGAAATGATAATGACAGTGGATTTCTTGAGTTTGGTTTTAATCAATCGATCTTAAATTCGTTAAGAAATAAAGGATATAAAAATCCAACTCCCATCCAAAAAGCTGCAATTCCGGAACTAATGCTAGGCAGAGATTTACTAGGCCAAGCACAAACAGGAACTGGAAAGACGGCAGCTTTCGCATTGCCATTAATAGAAAAACTTACAGGTAATAAAGAAATAAATGCCAAGGTTTTAGTTATGACTCCTACAAGAGAATTAGCAACTCAAGTGGCAGAATCTTTTAAAAGTTATAGTTCTGAATCCAGTAATTTTAAGACGGTTGCAATTTATGGAGGTACCGACTATCGAAATCAAATTTCAGCATTGAGAAGAAAAGTTGATGTAGTAGTTGGGACCCCTGGCCGAATAATGGATCATATAAGGCAGGGAACTTTTCAAATAAAAGACATAAGTTGTCTTGTTTTAGATGAGGCAGATGAAATGTTAAATATGGGTTTTCTTGAAGATATTGAATGGATAATAGATCAACTTCCGGAAAATAAGCAGATGGTATTATTTTCGGCAACAATGCCCAGTGAGATAAGAAACATAGCAAAAAAATATCTAAATGATCCCGCCGAAATATTAATAAAAAGTGTCAAAAAAGAAACCCAATTAATTTCGCAAAAATTTCTATATGTTCAAAGGCATCATAAGTTAGATGCTTTAAAAAGAATATTAGAACTTAATAACGAGGGAGTAATAATTTTTGTGAGGACAAAACTACTTACTACTTCAATAGCTGAAGCGTTAGAGAATTCAGGTCATACTGTGGCTGTACTTAATGGAGATATCCCTCAAAACCAAAGAGAAAATACTGTAGATAGGTTAAAAAAAGGATTTATTAATATCCTTGTTGCTACTGATGTCGCAGCTAGAGGCTTAGATGTTGAGAGGATAAAACTTGTTGTTAATTATGATTTTCCTTTTGACAAGGAAACATATACTCACAGAATTGGAAGAACTGGAAGGGCAGGCAGATCAGGAGAAGCAATTTTATTTGTTAATCAAAGAGAAAAACATTTTCTAAGAAACTTAGAAAACTCAACAAGAACTAAGATTGAAGAAATTAATATACCAAGTAATAAAATAATAAATGAAAAAAGGATGGAGAAACTTATAGATAATGTTAATGATAGTTCTTTAGCTAAAGATGAAAATGAAGAAAATAAAGCTTTGATTATTGATGTACTAGATAATTTAAAAGAAAAATACTCTATGGATGACTCAAATATTGCAATGGCGGCGATTAATTTAGTAATAGGTAATAAATCATTTTTTGTTAATGAAGATGATTCTTGGATTCATAAACAAAATAATACTGATCGAAGTAGATCAAATAGAAATATCAATAATCGTATGAGAAATTCAAATAGAAGAAATAATTATCAAAATGATTCTTTTGAAACCTATAAATTTAACTTTGGTAAATTTGATGGAGTTAGAGTTGCAAATATTATATCCTCAATCTGCAATTCAACAAATATAAATGGTAGATCCATAGGTAAGATACAGATTTTTAATGATTACAGTTTGGTAGATTTACCCAAAGATCTGCATAGAGAAACTAAAAATAAATTAAAAAAAATTAAAGTCAGAAACTAGGAGCAGAGAATGAAAGCTAGCAAATATAAATTCTTTATTTTTGTGAATCTGATAATCCTATTTAATTCTTTTAATAGTTGTTATTTAGCTCAAACGAAACAAAATTCAATCATAAAATTATTTTGTCTTCAGAGTGTCAAAGAGGAGATGTTGAAAGCAGAAATGGAATATAGTGAAGAAATTGCGACTGAAACTTGTAATTGTTACTACGAAGAATTTACACAAACTGCAAGTCACCAAAATGCAAAATCAAAATGTAAATTAGAAACTAAAGAAAATTTAAATCATAATAGAAAAATTTAATTGTTAATTTATGAGGTCCAAGAACAATCAAAATCCAATAATTAGACTTTATTTAAATCTGATTGAAGAAAGAAGGTTACTATTTTTTGCTTTTCTTAGTTCCATAATTAATAAAATATTAGATTTAGCTCCCCCTGTAATAATTGGTCTTGCTGTTGATATTGTTGTAAAGGAACAGAATTCATGGATTGCTGGTTTTGGGATTAAAGAAGTTCCAGCACAGTTGATTTTTCTTGCATTTGCTTCAGGACTAGTTTGGTCTGGTGAATCTTTCTTTGAATATTTATATTCGGTTTTATGGAGAAATTTGGCTCAGCTATCTCAACATAAATTAAGAATAAAAGCTTATGAGCATATCCAGGAATTAGATATGGATTTTTTTGAAAATGATAATACTGGAAGGCTATTATCTATTTTGAATGATGATATAAATCAACTCGAAAGATTTCTAGACCAAGGGGCTAATCAGATTATTCAGTTATTTATAACTGTATTAATAATTGGGGGCACTATGATTTTTGTTGCTCCAAAAATTGCTTTATTTGCTTTCTTTCCTATTCCAATAATATTTTTAGGATCAATTAAATTTCAAAGGAAGCTTGCTCCAAAATACAGAGATGTTAGAAATAAAGCTGGATTGTTGGCATCAAGACTCAATAATAATTTAAGTGGAATTCTAACTATAAAAAGTTTTACTAAAGAAAAATGGGAACTAAATAGATTAAATAAAGAAAGTCTCGAATATCAAAGAAGTAATAAGGCTGCGATAAAATTATCTTCTGCTTTTATCCCTCTTATAAGATTTGCAATCTTATTTGCTTTTATAGCAATTCTATTAATTGGAGGTTTCCAAACTTGGAATAAGACACTTGATGTAGGAACTTATAGTTTTTTAGTGTTTATTACGCAAAGACTATTATGGCCTTTAACTACTTTGGGGCACGTTTTAGATGATTTTCAGAGATC
This sequence comes from Prochlorococcus marinus, assembly GCF_001180245.1. Lineage (GTDB taxonomy): Bacteria > Cyanobacteriota > Cyanobacteriia > PCC-6307 > Cyanobiaceae > Prochlorococcus_A > Prochlorococcus_A marinus_F. Next base: position 22,044 of record NZ_CVSV01000134.1, on the reverse strand, counting down.
TATGGCTTCTATAGATAGAGTAATTGATCTTATAGATACTCCTATAAAAATAAAAGATGGAAAAGTAAAAATTGAACCTACAGATATCAAAGGAGAAATTATTTTTAATAATGTAAATTTTAATTATCCTGGACGAGATTTAACTTTAAAAAACATAAATTTCAAAATTGAAAATAACTCAACATTAGGAATTGTTGGATTAACAGGTTCTGGGAAAAGTACAATAATAAAATTACTTCTTAGGATTTATGATAGTAACAACGGGTCAATAACATTGGATGGCTTTTCTATTAAAGAAATAAATTTGAGGGATTTAAGAAAGTGTATTTCTTTAGTAAGTCAAGAAACTTATTTATTTCATGGCAGTGTACAAGAAAATATTGCTTATGGTTCAATTAACCCAAGTCTTAAAGATATCATTAAAGCTTCAAAGATTTCGGAAGCTCATAAATTTATTGAACAATTACCAGATGGTTATAAAACTATAGTGGGGGAAAGGGGCCAAAGGCTCTCAGGCGGGCAACGTCAAAGAATTGCCTTAGCGAGAGCTGTTTTAAAGGATGCTCCAATATTAATACTGGATGAAGCTACAGCCTCAGTTGATAATGAAACAGAAGCTTTAATTCAAAAATCATTATCTAAAATCACTAAAGAAAGAACAACAATAGTAATAGCTCATAGATTAAGTACTATAAAAAATGCGGATAATATTGTTGTTATTGATAAAGGTAAAATAGTTGAAAGCGGAAAACATGAAAAACTATTAGATCAGAACAAAATATATGCTGATTTATGGAATGTTCAAGTAGGAATCTAGTGTGGAATTTCTAAACTATATTAAAAAGTTAAATGATTCAATTACATTACTAAACATGCCGTCAACTTTATTCCATCTCTCTTCATTTGTTCCCACTGCGAAAGTGTAAAGTGTTCCTCTATCAATTACGACAGTAGCTAATTCGTGCCTAGCCTGCTCATTTAAATTTAATTCATACTCTAAATCATAGAAAATATGATTGGAGGCCACCCTCTTATTGGCATTTATAAGTTTTACCTCTCTACCTGAACCTTCGGGAGCAATGACTTTATCAATTAATGTTTGACCTACTTCACTTGGGCTTCCTAATTGCTCTAATTGAACCTCTTTATTTAAATCAGAAATAACTAAACTTAAGGTTTCATTACTATTTATTAGATCATGATAAATAATTTCAGGTCCTCCATCGACTTTTACTCTAGTCCATCCTGTTGGATACAAAAAGGCATATCTTCCATCTGGACTTTGATAAGCTTCTAATCCTGCATTTAGTCCTCCACTACAAGCACTCAGTGTTAAACACAAAAAAATCAAAAATAAATATCTGAAAGGGTTAAATTTAATATTTTTCATTTTGTTTTAAATTACTAACTAAAAACATAATAAGACATTAAAAGCAAACAATTATGGCAATTCAGAATTTTGCGTCTAAATTATCCCTAGAAATAGTTTAATTTTGATTACTTATACCAAACCGCTTTCAAAATTAATTGGTCATTTTGAGAAATTCCCAGGGATTGGTCCAAGAACAGCGCAACGATTAGCCCTGTTTATTTTAAAACAACCTGAAAGTACAATAAGAGATTTTTCAAAGGCTCTGTTAGAAGCACATAGTAATGTTGGTCGTTGCAAAAAATGTTTCAATTTGACTTCAGAAGACGAATGTGAAATTTGTAAAAATTCTGAAAGAAATCAAAAACTAATCTGTGTAGTAGCAGAAACTAAAGATTTGCTTGCTTTGGAGCGGGCCAGAGAATTTAAAGGTGTTTACCATGTTATTGGTGGCTTAATATCTCCAATGGATTCTGTTGGCCCTGAACTCTTAGAAATAAGAAGCTTGGTAGAAAGAGTTAGTAAGTCTGAAATAGATGAGATCATATTGGCATTGACCCCCAGTGTGGAGGGAGATACAACAAGTCTTTATATTGGAAAATTGTTAGCCCCTTTTACTAAAGTTACGAGGATTGCATATGGCCTCCCAATGGGCAGTGAACTTGAATATGTGGATGAAGTTACACTCGCTAGGGCGTTAGAAGGAAGAACAAAATTAAATTAGAAAATGAGAGACAATAATTCCATTAAGAAAGAAAAAATCTTAAGACTTCCCCCTTGGATTAAATTTCCTATTAGTAAAGCTTCAGAATTCGAAAAAATACAAACACTCATCAAAAAATCAAATATTCATACTATTTGTGAAGAAGCAAGATGTCCAAATAGAGCAGAATGTTATGCCTCAGGAACAGCCACTTTCTTACTGGGTGGATCGATATGCTCTCGTTCATGTGCTTTTTGTCAGGTCAATAAAGGTAGACCTAGTTCTATTAATTTTGATGAATGTACTCAAGTCGCTGAAGCAGTGAAAGTACTTAATTTGAAATATGTTGTTTTGACATCTGTAGCTAGAGACGATCTCCCTGATCATGGTGCGAATTTATTTATATCTACAATTGATGAGATTAGAAAAATTGACTCAACAATTAAAATAGAGGTTTTAACTCCTGATTTATGGGGTGGGGGAAAAAATTTTGATGAAACTAATAACCTTCAGACTGAGAGATTGAAGATCATTTTAGAAAGAGATCCAATTTGCTTTAATCATAATCTTGAAACTGTTGAAAGACTGCAAAAAGAAGTTAGGAGGGGTGCAAATTATAAAAAATCCATCAGTTTACTAAAAAAGTCAAAAGATATTGCTCCTCATATTCAAACTAAATCAGGAATTATGTTAGGTCTTGGGGAAACATTGGATGAAATAAAAAATACAATTTATGATCTTAAAAAAATAGATTGTGATCAAATTACAATTGGCCAATATTTAAGGCCCTCATTCAATCATTTGGCTGTTAAGAAATATTGGGATCCATCAGAGTTTGAATATCTATATCGCTTCTCTAAGGAATTAGGATTCAAAAAAGTATCTTCTGGCCCTTTAGTTAGAAGTAGTTATCATGCGGGTTAATTTTCTTTAATTAAAGAGAGTTTCTTTTCAAGTTTTTTCAATATGGAAATACATTCCCCGTTCATGAGTGTACCTGCACCTCCCCAAACCAATCTTAATAGAAGATCTACTGGGCTAGAACCAACTTCTTTTGCAATTTTGAATCCTATTAACTTGAAATATCTTACAAGTTTTTTACTATATCCTTCACTATCAAAAATAGCTAAAAGTCTTACTTTGTTGCTTGATTTTTTTTCAATTGCCCAAGCCATAGTTGTTGCCCATATTAATTCCGAAACGAAAGCAGGAGCTTTACTAAGGATTCTTAATGTATCAAGCTGAATACCTTGTTTATTTAAATAAGTCCAGCCTTTCATTTCGGCCCAAATTTTAATTATGTTATCTTTCTGTTCTGCTATAACTATTCTAAAGAAACATAATCCGAGAGTTTCTCTAACTTGAATTTTAATTAATAATCCCTTAGTAAATGCTAATTTTTCTAACTCTTCAACTTTCATGATTTTGAAAATTAGTCTTTATAGATTTTATGATTTTCCACTTTTAATCTATCGATTTGTTTTTGTCTTTCTTCAAACCTTTTCCTATCATCATCACTGAATTGGTCTATGCAAAAATGACATTGGATACCTTTTCTATATTCTTTTCTTTCTTGATCTTGAATTGAAACTGGCATTCCACATGCATGACAAATCGAATAGGAGCCTTTTTCTAATTCTTGATTTAAAGCAACTCTTTTATCAAAAACATAACATTCACCTTCAAATAAGTTTTTTTCTTTTGGTATATCATTTAGGTATTGAAGGATGCCCCCTTTTAGGTGATAAATATTTTTATAACCTTTCTTTTTCAGCAAACTAGTAGCTTTTTCACATCTTATTCCTCCAGTGCAAAACATTGCTATATTTGTAGATTTTTTATTTTCTAGATGGGTATTTAAATGGTCATCCACCCACTTGGGGAATTCACTAAAGTTTCTCGTATTTGGATTTATAGAGTTCTGAAATGTACCTATAGAAACCTCATAATGATTTCTAGTATCAATGACAATTGTATTATGATTTTTAATTAACTTATTCCATTCATTTGAATTAATATAGGTCCCATTATTTTCTGAAGGATTTATTTGAGGGACACCCATGGTAACTATTTCTTTCTTGATTTTTATTTTTAATTTTTTGAAGACTTTGTTTTTTGAGAAGTTGACCTTAATATTCAAATATCTATTATCTGTATATTTATTTATTAAATTAATAACAATATCAATTACATTTTTCTCAGCACAAATAGTTCCATTAATGCCCTCACTTGCAAAAATTAATAAGCCTGAAAGATCGTTTTCATTTTCGACTTCTAATAGTTTATTTTTTAGATCAAGAATTAAGTCTTCTTGAAATGGGAAGAAAGAGTAAAGAGAAACAACTTTATAATTTTTGCCTTTCATAAAGAAGATAATGTTTTTTCACGAGTTTCAAAATCTTTGTTAAATGATACTCCTACCTCTTTAAGAAGTTTTCTGTCTGATTGAAAAGATGGATTTGAAGTTGTAAGTAACTCATCTCCATAAAATATCGAATTTGCCCCACATTGAAAACATATAATTTGAGCTTCTTTTGAAAGCTTTTCTCGCCCTGCACTTAATCTTATTTTACTTTTAGGCATAAGAATTCTTGCGGTAGCAATCATCCTTATAATTTCAATAGAATCAACATCTTGGCTATCTTCTAAACCAGTACCTTCAATAGCTACTAATGAATTTATAGGAACACTTTCAGGGTGTGGATTCATGTTTGAAAGCACTTCCAAAAGAGATGCTCTATCCCCATTCGTTTCACCCAAACCTATTATCCCTCCACAACAAACATTTATTCCTGCATTTCTTACTCTTTTGATAGTATCTAATCTGTCTTGATAAGTTCTAGTCGTAATAATATTTTTATAATGCTCAGGACTAGTATCAAGATTGTGGTTATACGCAGTCAAACCTGCATCAGCTAGTCTGGAAGCCTGTTCTTCTGTGAGCATCCCAGCAGTAACGCATGCTTCCATCCCTAAATCTCTTACACCGCTAACCATATCTAACATTGCATTAAAAGATTTCCCATCTCTAATTTCTCTCCATGCCCAACCCATACAAAACCTATCTGCACCCTCATTTTTTGCTATTTGAGCTCTTGCTAAAACCTCTTCAACTTGAAATTGTGGATGACTTTTGATTTCGCTAGCACTATAAATTGATTGGCTACAGTACGAACAGTTTTCCTCACATCCACCAGTTTTTACGCTGAACAATGATGCTAATTGAACGTCATATTTGTTAAATTTCCTGTGAACGGTTTGTGATTCCCACATTAAATCAATAAGAGGCTTATTAAGTATTTCCAATATCTCCTCTTTATTCCAATCGAACCTAATTTCTTTTAATAAATGATTATTCGAATTAGCCATTTTCATTAGGAAGAATATTGAGAATCTTCAAAAGATCCATTTGGTAATGATTCTATACCGCCGAAACGTCTATTTCTTGATTGGTAATCAATTATTGCTTTAAGAAATTCATGCTCATTGAACTCTGGCCAAAGTACGTCAGATATATAAATTTCTGAATATGCTAATTGCCATAATAAAAAATTACTAATCCTTTTTTCTCCACTAGTTCTTATTAGTAATTCTGGATCCTTAATCCCTCCAGTTAATAGCTCTGAATTAAATAATTCTTCATTAATTTCACTTGGTTTTATTTCTCCAGCAGAAGATTTTAATGCAAGTTCTTTTGCAACTTTTACTATTTCTTGTCTACCTCCATAATTAACACAAACATTGAATAAAAATTTATTGTTGTTTTTAGTGAGTGATTCTGAACTAGAGATTATTTCTTTTAGATTTTTTGGGAAAGGTGTTAAATCTCCAATGAATTTTATTTTTGTTGAATCTTCATGTATCTCTTGAATTTCGTTTTTTAAAACTTCGCTAAAAAGATTTATAAGAAAATCAACTTCTTTTGTTGGTCTTGACCAATTCTCAGTTGAAAAAGCATAAACAGTAATTACTTTACAACCTAAATTTTTAGCAGCTTTGAGAATTTTTTTTAATACACTAACGCCTTGTTTATGTCCAAATGATCGGGGTAAACCTTTTCTACTGGCCCATCTCCCATTGCCGTCCATAATTATTGCTACATGTTTGGGCAATTTTTGCTTATCTATTTTCATTAATAAATCACTAATTTTATCTTCTATTACTTTTTCTACACTCATTAGTTAATCCTTTTTGTTGATAAAAATTTCTGATTTTTCTGACTCTTTTTTACTAATATCACTGATGATATTATCACTTGAGTCTGTCTTTTGGGATAAGACATTTTTACTTAAAGTTGCTTTATTTGCTCCCATAGAGTTTTGATTACCAATCAATTTTGCAAGAAGTTCTTGTAACCTGCTGCTCGTTATTGGCCTTTCGAGTTTGCCTTGGCTTGCTAATGATAACGTACCTGTTTCTTCAGAAACAACAATACAAATACATCTGTCAAATCTTTCTGTAATGCCTAATGCTGCTAAATGTCTTGTGCCGTATCTACTTATCCCTTGTCTTGAGAGAGGAAGTATTACGCCAGCAGAAATTATTTTATTCCCTTTCACAAGAACTGCTCCATCATGTAAGGGCGTATCTGTTGCAAAAAGATTTATTAAAAGGTCAGTTGATAATTGTGCCTCAATATTGGTCCCTGAATATAAAAAATCTTCAGGTCTTAAATCACTCCCCAAATCTACAACGATTAAAGCGCCTCTTCTATTTTGAGAGAGTTTACCTGCAGTATCAACTAACTGAGTGATGGTAGTTGAAGTTGCTCTAAATTCCTTTGGTGGATTCCCAAGTAATACTGCTAGCCTCCCAGTGCCAAGTAGTTCCATTAATCTTCTTAACTCTCCTTGCCAAAGGATCGCTAATGAAAGAGAGCAAGCGAGTACTACAGCATCAATTAATTTTGATGTTAGTGGTAAGTATGCATATCTTTGAATAAACCATGCGGATGATACTAAAAACAAATATCCTCTTAGAAGCCATAATGTCCTTTGTTCTTTTACTCTAGAGAATAATAAAAGCCCGAAACCAACAGCAAATAAGACATCTAATAAAAGCTTTAAATTTATAATTCCCCAGAAATTCACACTAAAAACAGAATTAATTTAAATTTACCTAATTTTGTTTAATAAAGCGATCAGGCAAAACATCATATTTTAAAAGATCAATTGGACTTTCTCTTTTTTGAATAATCTCAGCTTCTCCATTACAAACTAAAAGGGCTGCGGGTCTTGGAATTCTGTTGTAGTTAGAACTCATTGAATTATTGTAAGCACCAGTACCAAAAACACATATGAGATCCCCTGTTTTACATTCTGCTAGTTCAATTTCTTTAAACAATACATCTCCCGATTCGCAGTGTTTGCCAGCAATTGTATATTTATTTTTAGAATTAATATTAAAGGGGTTTTTTACCAAACAAGCAGAGTAATTTGATTGATAAGTTATTGGCCTTGGATTATCACTCATCCCGCCATCAACAGATAAATAAGTTCTGATTCCAGGAATTTCTTTAAAAGCCCCAATTTTGTAAATTGTTACGCCTGCTGTAGAAACGATAGATCTTCCTGGTTCGCACATTAATGTGGGAAAATCCAAGTTGTTTTTTTTACAGGCTTCAACGACGGAAGAAGAAATTGTTTTTACCCATTCATCAATTGAAGGGGGATCATCACTTTCTGTATACCTGATACCTAAACCCCCGCCAACATTAATTTCCTCAATATTATGACCAAATTTTTTGGCTTCCAAGATAACCTTTACCATTATTTCTCCCAGATCCTTATGAGGGTCTAGTTCAAAAATCTGTGAACCAATATGAGCATGTAAACCTTTTAATTTTAGGTGCTTTGTATCGCTGATTCTGTTAAATAAAATATTTAAATATTCTATTCCGAAACCAAATTTGCTATCAAATGATCCAGTCCTAATGTATTCATGTGTATGGCATTCTATCCCCGGAGTAAAGCGAATCATTATTTCTAAATCATGATTAAATGAATTTGAGATCTCATCTAATCTTTCTAAGTCATAATCATTATCTACAATAACCTTAATGTTATTTCTAACTGCGAATTCTAATTCTTTGTCTGATTTGTTGTTACCATGAAAAACAATTTTTTCATTTGGAACCCCACCTTTAATGGCAGTTAATAGTTCTCCTTCTGAAACTGCATCAAGTCCTAAACCTTCAGAGGAAACAAGACTACTCATAAAAATGGAACTATTTGCCTTAGAAGCATATATGGGCAAGGATTTTCCAGGATAATATTTTTCTAATGCCTTTTTGTACGCTTTACAAGAATTTCTTAAAGTGATTTCATCTAGGATATAAAGAGGAGAATCATATTTTTTAACTAGTTCTTCAATACAACATCCACCAACTGACAATTTCCCATCTACTTCAATGGATGTAGTAATAGGGACAATATTTTTGTTAGGACTTTCTGAGTCAATTTTTTGTTTTAAAAAAGATTGTTTTTCTTCCATGAGAGAACTTTAAATAAAGCTTTGCCAAAACTGTCATATTTTATAATGACTTTAGATTTGAACTTTCTAGATCTAAATACATAATAAATGATATTTATTAAACAAATAAATAAAAAAGATATTGATTTATGTTATGAATTAGATTCAAATACGATTTCGCTATGGACTAAAGAACAATGGGCTAACGAATTCAAAAAGGATGGTACAAAAATTTTTGGGTTATTAATTAAAAATTTAGTCATTGGTATATGTGTTTTTCAAGTTGTTCTTGATGAAGCTCAAATAAATTATTTTGTTGTAAAAAAGAAATTTAGAAAACAAGGATTTGGATCTTATCTTATGAGTTATTTAGTAAAAAAATGTGAAAAATTAAAATTAAAGAAATTACTATTAGAGGTTTCTCAGAGCAATGTAACTGCTGAAAGATTTTATAATCGCTTTGATTTTTCTACTGTAGGAATAAGAAAAAATTATTATAAAGATGGTTCACATGCTCTTTTAAAAGAAAAAAAATTAACAACAAAATAATTTAAAAATTTAATTGTTCGGATAACCATAATCCTTGAAATTACTATAATTTCTTGCTATATCACAAAAAAGGTTCAATTTAATTTGATAAATTATACTTTTGGGTATTCACAAAAGCTCATTCTGAACACAAAATAGACATATTACTGGTAGTTTATTAATAGGAATTTAATCTTCTAATGTTTGAAAGATTTACAGAAAAGGCTATAAAGGTCATCATGCTTGCTCAAGAGGAAGCTAGAAGACTTGGTCATAATTTTGTTGGAACTGAACAAATTCTTTTGGGTTTAATTGGAGAAGGAACTGGGGTCGCAGCGAAAGTACTTAAATCACTTGGAGTAAATTTAAAAGATTCAAGGATAGAGGTCGAAAAAATAATAGGTAGAGGTTCAGGTTTTGTAGCTGTAGAAATACCTTTTACTCCTAGGGCTAAAAGAGTTTTAGAATTGTCTTTAGAAGAAGCTCGCCAACTCGGCCACAATTACATTGGGACAGAACATCTATTATTAGGTCTAATAAGAGAAGGTGAAGGTGTAGCTGCAAGAGTTCTTGAAAATCTTAATATTGACCTTACAAAAGTCAGAACTCAAGTTATCAGGATGTTAGGTGAAACAGCCGAAGTTGGCTCAGGTGCTAGTACATCTAAAGGTAACTTGAAAACTGCTACTCTTGATGAATTCGGAACAAATTTAACAAAATTAGCAAGTGAATCAAAATTAGATCCAGTCGTTGGACGTCATTCAGAAATAGACCGTGTAGTTCAAATACTAGGCAGGAGGACAAAAAATAATCCTGTTCTTATTGGAGAGCCAGGTGTAGGTAAAACAGCTATCGCAGAAGGTTTAGCTCAAAGAATACAAACTGGGGATATTCCAGACATACTTGAAGATAAAAGAGTTTTAACTCTTGATATAGGTCTTTTGGTAGCAGGAACAAAATATAGAGGTGAATTTGAAGAAAGGTTAAAAAAAATAATGGAAGAAATTAAGTCAGCAGGTAACGTCATTCTTGTAATAGATGAAGTGCATACTTTAATTGGTGCTGGAGCTGCTGAAGGAGCTATAGATGCAGCAAATATACTCAAGCCTGCATTAGCTAGAGGGGAACTTCAATGTATTGGAGCAACAACTCTAGATGAATATAGAAAACATATTGAAAGAGATGCTGCTCTAGAAAGAAGATTCCAGCCTGTAATGGTAGGGGAGCCATCTATAGAAGATACAATCGAAATTTTAAAAGGTCTAAGAGAGCGTTACGAACAACATCATCGTCTAAAAATTACTGATGATGCGTTAGAAGCCGCCGCTCATTTAGGGGATCGTTATATATCTGACAGATTTTTACCTGATAAGGCTATTGACCTCATCGACGAAGCTGGAAGTAGAGTACGTTTAATAAATTCTAAACTTCCCCCTGAAGCAAAACAAATAGATAGAGAACTAAGACAAGTCCAAAAACAGAAGGAAGAATCTGTAAGAGACCAAAATTTCGATCAAGCTGGCCAATTACGTGAAAAGGAGATGGAATTGTCTGCAAAAATTAAAGAGGTATTGGACAATAAAAAAGAATCTACAGAGGTAGATCAATCTGATGCTGATAATTCTGTAAAAAGTGATTCAAAACTTTTACAAAGTCCCCTTGTTAGTGAAGAAGATGTAGCTCACATAGTGGCTTCATGGACAGGCGTTCCTGTTCAAAAATTAACAGAAACTGAATCAGTCAAGCTTCTTAATATGGAGGAAACACTTCATCAAAGGCTTATTGGACAAGATGAAGCTGTAAAGGCTGTCTCAAGAGCTATAAGAAGAGCAAGAGTTGGATTAAAAAATCCTAATAGACCAATAGCAAGTTTTATCTTTTCTGGTCCTACTGGTGTTGGTAAAACTGAATTGACTAAATCATTAGCTTCATATTTCTTCGGTAGTGAAGAAGCAATGATCAGATTAGATATGTCAGAATTCATGGAAAGACATACAGTTAGTAAACTTATAGGCTCGCCTCCTGGTTATGTTGGTTTTAATGAAGGTGGCCAGCTTACTGAAGCAGTTAGAAGACGTCCTTATACAGTCGTTTTATTTGATGAAGTTGAAAAGGCGCATCCAGATGTTTTCAACTTACTATTGCAACTACTTGAAGACGGAAGATTAACTGACTCCAAAGGTAGAACTGTAGATTTTAAAAATACGTTGTTAATAATGACCTCTAATATCGGTTCAAAAGTAATCGAGAAAGGAGGTGGCGGACTAGGATTCGAATTCTCAGGTGATTCAGTTGAAGATAGCCAATATAATAGGATTAAATCATTAGTTAATGAAGAACTTAAGCAATACTTTAGGCCTGAATTTTTAAATAGACTTGATGAAATAATTGTATTCAGACAACTAACTAAAAATGAAGTAAAAGAAATTGCTGAAATAATGTTACAAGAAGTTTTTGTACGATTACAAGATAAAGGCATTAAATTAAATGTTACCGATGCTTTCAAAGAAAGACTTGTTGAAGAAGGTTATAATCCTTCATACGGAGCAAGACCTTTGAGGAGGGCAGTTATGCGTTTACTCGAAGATAGTTTGGCTGAAGAAGTTCTTTCTGGGAGAATAAAAGATGGAGATAATGCTTTAGTTGATATAGATGATAATAAAAAAGTTACAATAAATATTTCTTCTGAAGAATCTTCTCAAGAGCTAGCAGGCGCTAACTTCTAATCATTCAAAGTAAATATGCAGTCAATCTCTCCAGAAACTATATATAGGGGAATTAATGCTTGGGAAGACTCTTTACCTCAAATTACTAAATTAACTAAAAGCCCATTAATTTTAGGTAGAGGGGTTCAAACGAATAATTTGAGAAATAATATTTTTAATGATTTAAAAAATCAAAAACTTAATGTTAATTCAGCTAATTTACAATTTGATTGTTGTTACGAAGATATTTCAAGAGTTAAGAATATTATTTCAAAGAATAATAATGATTGTGTTATCGCAGCTGGAGGTGGCAAAGTTCTAGATTCTGGAAAATATATAGCCGAGTCTCTTAATATCCCTTGTATTACAGTCCCCCTTAGCTCCTCCACATGTGCAGGTTGGACAGCCTTATCAAATATATATACAAAGTATGGTCAATTCATAAAGGATGTCGCATTAAGATCTTGCCCGAAAATTCTAGTTTATGATCATAAATTTATTCAAACAGCTCCATCAAGATTACTTGCAAGTGGAGTAGCAGATGCCTTGGCAAAATGGTACGAATCCTCGATAACAAGTTCAACTATAGATGACGGTTTTGTTCAACAAGCAATTCAGATATCAAGAGTTTTAAGAGATCAACTTTTAATAGATGGAGAAAAAGCGTTTAAGGGTCAATTTAAAAATTATCCTTCTTGGCAAAATACTGTAGAGGCATGTGGACTTACAGCAGGATTAGTTGGTGGTATTGGTGGAGAAAAGTGTAGGACTGCAGCAGCACATGCTTTTCATAATGCAATTACTCAGATAATCACCCCTAATAAATTCTTACATGGTGAGATTGTTGGGGTTGGATTATTATTGCAACTAAGATTAGAAGAAAGAAAAAATAATAATAAATTAGCTGATCAATCAATTAAACAATTATTTGTACTCATGAAAGAATTGAATTTGCCAACTACTATCGGACAACTTGGAATAAATGTTTTTGAAAATAATAATTTAGAGAAAATTGCTGATTTTACTTGTCGAGATAAATCTGAGATTCACTTTTTGCCTTTTGAAATTAATAAAAAGGATATAATAGAACTCATTTCAAATTTTGAACAACAAAAAATTAAAATATAAACATTTTTTTGACTAAAAACAATTTTGAACAATTAAGTGATTTAAATGCAGAATTTTTTGAAAGTGCCAAATTGTCAATATTAGACCCTTTAGGTATTTATTTGGCAAATGATGTTAAGTGGATAAAACTCAACCAAAACTGGAATTCTTTAAAATTTCCAGTAGTTATTGGAGGGAAAGGTCAACCTATACTCCTATTACATGGCTTTGATAGTAGTTTTTTAGAATTCAGGAGAATATATAAATCACTAAAAAGAAATTTTCAAGTTATTGTTCCTGATCTGCTGGGTTTTGGTTTTAGTCCTAGGTGCGCGACAAATGAATACAATTCCTCGAAAATAATTTCACATTTAATTGATCTCCTTAAGGCCTTAAAGATAGCAAAGAATCTAAAAATTATTGGTGCCTCTATGGGTGGCTCAACAGCTTTAAAACTTGCTTTTGAAATTCCTGATTCTATTGATAAAATTTTACTTTTGTCCCCTGCCGGATTGTTTGGAGAACCTAAGAGTATCCCTTTCCCTCTTAACCAAATTGGCGCCTCATTTCTTGGATTACCTCAGGTCAGAAAAAGTCTTTGTAGGCAAGCATTTGCTTTTCCAGATAAATGTGTTGGTAAGATGGAAGAGCAAATTGCATCAATTCATCTAGGTTGTAAAGGATGGAGGAATTCACTTGCATCATTCGCAAAAAGCGGTGGGTTTGCAGGGACTCAAAAATATATCCAAAATATCCCAATTAAGACATTATGTGGAGAAAATGATCGAATTCTTGGGAAAAATGAGATTAAAAATATAAGAAGTATTGAAAAATTAAATTTTGTAGGGTTACAAAATTGTGGTCATCTTCCACATATAGATCTACCATCATTATCTAGTAAAATTATCCAAGATTATTTTTTGGAATAAAAGATTTTTTAATTTAGATACTTGAGAATTATAAAAATATAATACAAAACAGATGGAGTAAAGATGTAACTGTCAATTCTATCAAGAATTCCTCCATGCCCAGGTAAAAAAGTTCCAGAATCTTTTATTTTTGCATCTCTCTTCATCATAGATTCAATTAAATCTCCAACTAATGCCATAAGAGAAATTGAAATTCCATATATTATTCCAGCAAATAATGGATTTTCCCAATTCATTAAAAATGCAAAAAATATTGCTAGTAAAGTTGAACAGGATATTCCTCCAATTAAACCTTCTATAGTTTTGCTTGGAGATATTGGAGATAGAGATGTTTTACCAAAAGACTTCCCAATGAAATAAGAGCCAATATCACTAGCTACAATTAAAAAACAAGAAGTTAAAGTTAAATGAAGACCTGTAGTATTTGATAAGTTCTCAAAAGAAATAAAACCCTGATTTGAACTTATTATCACTGAATCTAATCCCCTTAACTTAATCCAGTAACTTGGCAAAAAACCTAGATAGAATAATCCAAAAATAGAGGCTGCAATATCTGAAATTGTCCCAGGTTTTGGTTGCAAAAGTAACCAAGTGCATATCCCAACTGAACAGATTGGCAAAATTGAATTTGAAATTTCTCCTTCAAGCACACCAATAGTCTCAAGATAAGTAGAAAATATAATAATAAAGGACGAAAATAATGTGGTTTTTGTAGCTGGTCTTATTCCTTTAAATTCCGCCATTTTAAAAAATTCTAACAATGCTAGATATGTGAGCATCGCAGTTGCCAATGTAAAAAACCATCCCCCCATCAAAACAACAATTAAACCAAAAATTCCTATAAGTAATCCGCTTCTTAATCTCATATGAAATTACTATGTTTCTATGACTCTTATATTAAAATTTACCAGATCTTTGTTGCATAAACTTTGATTATTGATCCAATTAAACCTTTTTATATCAATTATTTCTCCAGGAACTAGTAGAGGTATCCCAGGAGGATAAGGGCAAATAATATCTCCTGATATTTTATTTAATGACTGGGAGAAAGGAATAGTACGAGTATCACTTCTCCAAGCAAACCCAATTTCAATATCGGGTGCTTTAACTAATTCAAAGGGCGATTGGAGAACATCTATATTTTTTGATTTTTTAGAATTTAATAGCAATTTTTTCCATAACTTTTCAAATAAATTAAGAAAATCTTTTTGATTTGCAAATCCTAAGCAAAACGTGAGAGTCATCATTTCTGGTAATTCTGCAATTAGGCCATTTTTATAAAAAAAATTATCAGCAGTAAAACCATCAATTCCAGCCTTTGAGGTATTTAATACAATTTTTAAAGGATCTTGGGTTTCTATGAGAGGAATATTTTTTTGAATTAATTTTTTGTAGATATTTTTTGCTTCTGAAATTCTTTTTTGATATTTTGATAAACTTTTTTTATTAAGCCAGTCTTTAATAGACTCTTCACAAGAAGAAAGTAATAAGGAACTTGGACTAGTAGTTTGCAATAAATTAATACTCTTTATTAAATTACTTTCATTAATTAGATTCCCTTTATACCAGAGTATCGCCGTTTGAGTTAAACCATTTAGTGACTTATGCAATGAATTGACGACTAAATCAGCGTTTGATGATAAGGCGGGTTTTGGTAAATTTAGGTTTTTGCAAAAAAGGAAATAAGAACCATGGGCTTCATCCACTAAAACAGGTAAATTTTTTTGATGACAAATATCTATTAACGGCTCTAAATCTCCTGCATAACCTTGATAAGAGGGACTTACAAGAATTACTCCTACAATTTTATTTTTATCAAAATCTAATTTTTTAAATACATTTTCCAACCAAATCTTTGTAATTGGTTTGTAATGACCCGTTTCTTTTGAAAATTCTAAGTCAAAAAAAATTGGATTTATGTTCTGCATCGCACAGATTTTTATAACACTTATATGAACATTTCTAGGCATCAGGATAGTTTCGCCTGGATTTGCCATAGCAATTACTGCTGATTGTATTAATCCAGAAGCTCCATTAACTCCAAAAAAACATCCTTTCGCCCCAAATTTATCAGAGAATTCCCTTTGAGAATTAGCAATTAATCCGTTTTGGGATAGTGGCGAACCTATTTCAGGTAGTTCGGGCAAGTCCCAATACCCAGGGGGATTTTTTAATAACTTTACTAATTTTTTTGGCAAAGCAACCCCTCTGTTATGAGCGGGAAAAAATAGAGACTTTGAAAACTTTTTAGTTAGAAAAGATGAAATGCTCATAAAGTATTATTGACATATATAGAATGGATTACATGGTAATCTTTTTTGATTTTTTTTATCTTTAATGAAAGGGTCTTATTCGAAATATTCAGCAAAAGAGGACTTAATTTGGTTGATGTTGAGACCATGGATTTTTATACCAAGAGTTTTATATATCCTTTTAACTTTTATTTTTCTTTTTATTAGAATACTTTTTCAAGGTAACAGTAAAAATAAAAATGTACAAAAAAATCTTTCGAAATATCTTTTTGATGTAATAACAGATTTAGGACCTTGTTTTATCAAATTAGGGCAAGCACTCTCAACTAGACCAGATCTTGTTAGACAAGATTGGCTTACAGAACTTACAAACTTACAGGATAATCTTCCAGCATTTGATCACAAAATTGCTTTAAAAATTATTGAGGAGGAACTTGGATCACCTGCTAATGAATTATTTGAAGAGTTTCCAGATAGTCCAATTGCTTCGGCAAGCTTAGGTCAAGTTTATAAAGCAAAAATAAATAATTCTTATCTAGCTGTGAAAGTACAGCGGCCAAATTTGTACTTTCTCATAAGAAGGGATGTCGTAATTTTAAGGTTTTTAGGAACTTTTTTATCCCCATTCTTGCCATTAAATATAGGCGTTGGAATTGGTGAAATAATAGATGAATTCGGTAAAGCACTTTTTGATGAAATTGACTATCAAAAAGAGGCCGAAAATGCCTTGAAGTTTGCAAATTTATTCAAAGCAAACCCAAATATTTTTATTCCTAAATTAGAAAAAAAGTTTTCATCGAAAAGGATTATCACAACCTCTTGGATTGATGGAGTTAAGTTAAGAGATCGAGCTTTATTAGAGGAAAATAACTTAATACCTTCTTCATTTATAAAAACTTGTGTTATTAGTGGACTACAGCAATTATTTGAATTTGGATATTTTCATGCAGACCCACATCCAGGAAATATGTTTGCTCTCAAAGGAGGAAGTTCAGATTGTGGGAATTTAGCTTATGTCGATTTTGGAATGATGGACACTATAACAAATTCAGATAGACTTACTCTCATTAAAGCAATTGTTCACATAATAAATGAAGAATATTATCTTTTGGCAAAAGATTTCCAGAAATTAGGTTTTTTAACTAAAGAACAAGATCTTCAAAAACTGGTTGAACCATTAAAAGAAGTTCTAGGAGGTTCTCTAGGAGCTGAAGTTGGTAATTTTAATCTTAAAAATGTAACTGATAAATTCTCAAAACTAATGTATTCCTATCCTTTTAGAGTTCCCAGTAGGTTTGCCTTAATAATAAGAGCCGTTGTCAGTCAAGAAGGTTTAGCACTAAGACTAGACCCTGAATTTAAAATTTTAAAAATTGCTTATCCATATATTGCTAAAAAACTACTTACCGATAATTCTGAAGAGATTTTAGAAATCCTTTTAGAAGTCGTTTTTGATAAAAAAGGTCAGATTCAAATAGAAAAAGTTGAAAGCTTGTTAAATATTTTGTTTAAAGATTCAGGTAATATTAATTCAGACCTCATACCAGTTGCGAACGCGGGATTGAAATTATTTGTCAGTAAACAAGGATCCGAAGTTAGGAAGAATCTTCTTTTAAGTCTTATAAAAGATGAAAAATTAGAATTTACTGATGCGAAAAAACTCTTAACTTTAATAAGAGATACCTTTAGCCCTCTGAATATGGCAAAAAGTGCGGTGCAAAATATTATTTCTCCAGTTTAGTTTTTATATTTATATCTAATAAACTTACTTATGTTCAATTCTATTAAAATTAGATGTATGGTTTTAAAAATGAGAAGTAAAAAGATTATTTAGCTTTGGAAGATAAAATGAATATTTTGAAAAGTCTCTTTTTATTTAATAAGAAATCTGAAAAAAATAAAGAATTTAATCCTGGATTGGTTGACCAATATATAGAAATTGCAAGGTTAGTAAAAGAAGCCAGAATTCAACGAAACCTTACAATTAAAGAATTATCATACATTTCAAAAATTCCTGACAGAATAATAAACTCTATTGAAAATAATAATAAAAATATTAGGCCAGAGTATCCTTTTATAAGATCTATATTAATTAAATTAGAGGAATGCTTAGTATTAAAAA
Organism: Prochlorococcus marinus; assembly: GCF_001180245.1. Lineage (GTDB taxonomy): Bacteria > Cyanobacteriota > Cyanobacteriia > PCC-6307 > Cyanobiaceae > Prochlorococcus_A > Prochlorococcus_A marinus_F. The sequence goes on along the minus strand of NZ_CVSV01000134.1, from coordinate 3,858 downwards.
AAAATACATTGTTAAATTTAGCAGTTAGAGAAAGAAAAATATTAAAGAAAGAGGGAAAGGATTTTATGTTCAGTAAATTCGATCTTATCAATACATGGCAAGGAAGTCTTTTGTATTTTTTTATATTAGTTTTAACTATATTTCTACTAAAGAGGTACTTTATTTTAAATGTAAATGTTATAGAGATTCAAAATATTGAAAATCAAATCATTGATAAATAATTTTTAGCAAGATCTACTTTAGAGTTCTCCCAAAATTATTTCCTAGCTCACTATATTTTTTTATATTTTCTTCTATTTCCTCTAAAGGACGATTTAACTTCCATTTCCAGTTATTTTTTATGGTGCCAGGTTTGTTTAATCTACTTGAATCGTCTAGAGATAATATATCTTGTAATGGAGCGATAAAAAGATTAGCTTTTGTCTCCATGCCAATTTCTATTAAATCCCAAGAAGGATTTTCTGAAAATTTATACTCATCTTTTATTCTTTTTTTGGATTCATAATCTAAATTGCCCCACCATGAAAGAGAAGTAGAGTTGTCGTGAGTACCTGTATAAACAACCCAATTTTCTCCTTCAATATTCTTAGGTAAATAAGGATTATCTTCATTGCCATCGAAAGCGAATTGTAATATTTTCATGCCAGGCAGTTCAAAATTTTCCCTTAATTTCTCTACATCTGGAGTTATTACTCCTAGATCCTCTGCAATAATTGGTAGATAGTTAACCCCTAGATCTCTTTTTACTTTTTTTAATAGTGTTTTGCCTGGAGAATTTATCCATTTTCCAATAATTGCCGATTTAGAACTGCCATTAACTCTCCAGTAACCTGCCAAACCCCTGAAATGATCAAATCTCAATATGTCTACAAGTTCAAATTGCCTTTGAAATCTTTTTCTCCACCAATCGAAATTAGTCCTCTTATGTTTTGACCAAAAGTAAGTTGGGGTGCCCCATAATTGTCCTGTTGATGAAAAATAATCAGGTGGAACACCACTTTGAAAGATTAAATCTCCATTTTTAAAAATTGAAAACAATGATTTATTACTCCATACGTCGGCACTGTCTCTAGAGACATAAAAAGGCAAATCTCCTATCAGCTTAATGTTTCTTGATTTTGCAAAGTTTTTAATGACACTCCATTGCTCATCAAGATGCCACTGTATTAATTTTTTAATAAGTATCTCTTCACTTTTTTTCTTAATCCACGATTTTAAGAACCTTTTATTTTTTATTTTAAATTCTTGAGGCCATTCCCACCAAGGCAACATATTAAATTCCTCTCTGATGACAACAAATATTGCATAATCTTCAACCCAAGAATTCCTCCTGATCCATTTGTTAAAATTAATTTTTCTTTCTTCAGATTGTGAACCCCAACCTTGCAAAAGAAGGAGACCTAATTTCTTTGTTAAGTCATCAGCTATATCAAATTCAAAATGATCTTTATTATGATTTGTTGGGCCTAGATTTTCTTTATTTGAAATGAAGATATAACCTTTTTCTATTAAATCATCTATATCCAAAAACCATGGGTTTAGTGCAAAACTAGATGGGGAGCTGTATGGAGAACCAGTAGAGTCAGTAGGTGTTAGAGGTAAAAATTGCCAGTATTCAATTCCATGCTTATGTAGTTTTTTTATCCACTCTTTAGCTCCTTTACCAAAAGTTCCACATACACTTCCCCCTGGAATACATGTTGGATGCATAAGTATGCCTAATGATTTTTTTGCAATAATTGAATCTATTGGCATGTTTAAATATATATATATTGATCCTTTGGACTTAACGTGTTTTAAATTCTCTAAATTCAACCATATACAAATTTTATACAATTGACAAATATCAAGCCTAGTTTAAGTCTGAAAAAATAAATTTCTAATTTTTAATCAATAATTTTTTGTTTTGTTGATAAGACTTTTGAAAATATCTAGTCATTATCTTTTGCGAAATTCACATAAACGACTACGATAAGAATATAGTTTTATGGTGCAAATTTCGTGACAAGTTTTATCACGGCAATGCAGAGTAAAGAATCGAACTTTAATCTAACTAATAGTAGATTAAGGCTAGTGAGTGGGACATCAAATCCTAAATTAGCTGAAGAAATTGCATCATACTTAGGAATTAAAAATGTACCTTTAATATCTAAAAGATTTGCAGATGGAGAACTTTATGTTCAGATTCAGCAATCTATCAGAGGATGTGATGTATTCCTTATACAACCTACATGCGCTCCTGTAAACGATAGTTTAATGGAGCTCATGATCATGGTTGACGCTTGCAAAAGAGCTTCTGCAAGACAAATAACGGCTGTAATTCCCTATTTTGGATATGCAAGGGCAGATAGGAAAACCTCAGGAAGAGAGTCTATAACTGCAAAATTAACTGCCAATTTACTAGAGAAATCAGGAGTTGATAGAGTTTTAGCGATGGACTTACACTCGGCTCAAATACAAGGCTACTTCGATATACCATGCGATCATATATACGGTTCACCTGTGTTAATTGATTATCTAGAATCTCTAGATTTAGAAGAAATAGTTGTAGTCTCTCCTGATGTAGGCGGGGTAGCAAGAGCAAGAGCGTTCGCGAAATTAATGAATGATGCGCCGTTGGCTATCATTGATAAAAGGAGAGCTGCGCATAATGTCGCTGAAAGTCTAACCGTTATTGGTGAAGTCAAAGGTAAAACGGCTATTCTTATAGACGACATGATAGACACTGGAGGAACAATTTGTTCTGGAGCAAATTTACTAAAAAAAGAAGGTGCTAATAGAATATTTGCATGTGCCTCACATGCTGTATTTTCTCCTCCTTCTTGTGAAAGATTAAGTTCTAAGAATCTTTTCGAACAAGTTATTGTGACTAACAGCATACCAGTTATACATAAAGATAATTTCCCACAGTTAAAAGTTCTTTCCGTCGCAAATATGCTTGGGGAAGCTATTTGGAGAATCCACGAAGAAAGTTCTGTAAGTTCTATGTTTAGATAAAAAAATTTATTTTTTACAAACCTTGTAATTTCTTGAGTCTCTCAGTTTCAATCCTAAATTGTTTTTCGATCTTTTCAGGAACATTATCTGGACACACTTGAAGAGCTGATTCAACTAATTGCAGAGATGCAATAAATTGTAATTGATTCATATCAACTTTTTGTTCTTTCTTTTTCTCTATTATTTTTCCTCCATGTTTTTGTGATACTACTGATGCGAAAGTTGCTGAGGCAACGTTTAATGTTTTTGGGAAATCTAGATCAAATCCTTTTCTAGTCGCATTACATAGAAATGAAACACCCATCCCATGATATAAATCTAAATCATTTTTATTGGCAGGGGAATTTTTAACATTTGCATTTACTTTATTAAATTCATTATTTGTATCAAATAAAAAAGATGAAAAAATAAGAGGAATTGCAAAAATTTTAGATATTTTTAAACTCATATTTGATTTATTTTTAATTCACATTATTAAAGATAACATTTTTTTTTAAACTAAATCTGCCCACAGAATTTATTTAATAATTTTAATTTCGTGATGATTCTCTACTATTTTAAGCATATCTTTGTTCCATGAATATATAACCCTAAATCTGTAATTATCAGAATCTACAAGTCTTGTATGTTCAAGAATATGCCAATCCTTGTAAGAAGATTCAAAAATCATTTCATGCTCGTCAACTTGTTTAATATTTGAAATACCTTCATCATTACTTAAATAAAAATTTTCTCTCTTAAGTTGATGGCCTTTTAAAAATGCATGCATTTCTCCTCGTTCTTTATACTGGGGATTTTCGTCAAAAAAATTATATTTTTTTTTCTGGAAACCAAGTAAATTTATAATGCGGCTCCCATTCT
>NZ_CVSV01000133.1 GCF_001180245.1 Prochlorococcus marinus | reverse complement strand
ACTTGGAGCAAATAGAATTTTCAGACCATCGCAAATCTATACAGGTTCAGCACCAAGAGATTGGATCAGCTTAGAAAGTAGAGAATAATATTTGCAGCTTTTCATAAAAAAACACACATATTGTTTGTGAAGAGTTAATCTATTAAGTAAATAACATAAAAACTTTGGAATACGGATTAGATCTCGAATATAGTTTTAATGAATTCTTAAAAGGTTTTGGCCTTTCCAGCGAAATCGCTCATATAATA
>NZ_CVSV01000132.1 GCF_001180245.1 Prochlorococcus marinus | reverse complement strand
GATGGTGTAATGATTGGACGAGGAATTTTAGGATCCCCATGGAAAATTGGAGAAATAGATTATGCTCTTAGAGAAAATAAAAATTTTAAAGAACCAAACACAGAGGAAAAACTATATTTAATTATTGAGCATCTTGATGAATTAATAAAAGAGAAAGGAGATCACGGAATGCTAATTGCAAGAAAACATATCTCATGGACATGCAAAGACTTTAAAGGAGCATCAAATTTAAGAAATAACTTGGTTAGAGCTGTTGATAAAAATGAAGTTAAAAATTTAATAATTAAAATGATTAAAACTTTGAATAATGAAAAAAATAGATTAGCTTAAAAAAAAATTATTTTTTAAATGAAAATTATTAGTAAAGAAACAAGTAAAAGAGTTTGTGATCACATGAACAATGATCACATAGATTCAGTGCATAAATATCTTAGCCATTATGGGAAGATATCAACATTTGAGAATGCCTATATGGAAGAAATTAATAATAGTTATATAAAAATCAATTACGATGGTCAATCAGCAATTATCAATTTTAAAAATGAAATATCTGAAGAAGAAATTCATTCAACTTTAGTATCAATGATTAAAGACATTAAAGAATAAAGTAATTTATAAAAAATTCTAATTTTTATTTTCATAGTAATCAGTTATCTTTTTACATTCTTCAAATGAAAGCATGCTTAATCTAGATGTGGCTTTTATTTTTAAAATTGCACAAACAGCTAATAAATCAGCGCTATCAACAGTAAGTGCTTCAGAAAGTTCTAGGACCCTAAGACCTTTCATTAGTATTAAAAAATCTTTTCTACATTATCAAGAACCTTATAATCAATGGGCTGCATTTTTCCCTAAGCCTGCAACGAATGGAAAAGTTTGTTCATCACCAAATATATCTTCTTCCGAAGAATTAGAAATATTAGTTTTTTTATTATCAGGCTTAATTTCTTCAATTTCATTAGAAATATTATCTTTAATGTTATTTTCAATTTCTTTTGCTAATAAATTATTCGTATTAGAAAATATTGAAAAAACCAATACACATAAAAACAAAAAAATTTTTTTCATAAAAAAAATTTATCTAATACTATTTTTATATGCCAATAGTGTTATTTAGAAAAACTAGATAATTTTAAAACAAATCTATATAAATCAAAATCAAAAAATATTCATCTTCCCAACTTATTTCTATTTTTAAATCTAATTAAGAAATAAAGACCTAGTAATAAAAGAATTGCCAAGGAGTACTGATTAAGAAAAACATAAACCATATAGACGAGAAAGGGGAATAAGCACGCCCTCTTGAAATTTAATTTCTGTTCCTTTGACATATTTTTCCAATTTAAATATTCTTCCCATTGAAAAATCTTCTTCATTTTTCTACTTTTATTTTTACGATTAAACATAACTTTATAAATATAGTTTTGATGATTCTTATGTTAATAAATAAAAATAATCTACAATATAAAAATGTGTTTTTTCATTGAATAAAAATTTTCTAAATAAAAGATGAACTCAAAACCAGTTTGGAAAATAGAAAAAATTGTTTTACCTCAACATGCAGATCATGCAGGGGTAATGTGGCACGGTAAATATTTTAATTGGCTTGAAGAAAGCCGAATAAATGCACTTTCAAAAGTAGGTATAAGTTATTTCGAACTAACTAAAAATGGATTAGATTTACCTTTAATCAATAGTTCTATACAATATAAATCTCCTTTATTTCTTGGTGAAAAAATAACAATCGAGAGCGAATTCAATATTGATAAAAGTCCTAGGATTAATGTAATTTCAAAATTTCATAACAAGAAAAATGAAATCTTAACGATTGCTGAAGTCGATTTAGTCTTAATAAATAAACTGAACTTTTCTATAATAAGAAAAAGACCAGATTTCCTATCGGAAGCCTTTAGTAAATTAAATGGTTGAAATTATCCGCCAATTCAACGATTTATTAATTATGAATATACTTCAAGTTATTGATTCTTATCAATATGAAATGGAATCAAGATATCAAGAAAAATCAATGCTCACAAATCTTTTTACAGAGCACAAATTTATAGGATGGTTAGGGTTGTTTATAGTATTTTTCTCTATCTTTGCAATTTTTGTTTTTCAATTTCTTGAGTGGGAAAGTAATGACAATAATAAAAGTTAAGAAGATTTAATGCTTATAATTCAACTGAATGACTAAAAAAATGGCTATCTACTTAAAAATAACTAACCCTACAGAGGTTGTAAAAAAAAAGACCTCCAAATGGCTTACAGATATTACACCTGAAAGAATTGATAGAAAATTGGTCGAGGATGAAGTAATAAAAGGCATTATCGAGCAATTAACATTAGAAGGCATAAAAGGAGAAATATCAGCAATTAATGGGTTTGAAGTAAATGAATCTTCAGTAATAACAAAAAATAATTTTGTTATTAGAAAAACAAAAACTTTTTAGATAGAAAATAAAAATCTTTAATGAAA
>NZ_CVSV01000131.1 GCF_001180245.1 Prochlorococcus marinus | reverse complement strand
AAAGACTTTCACAGTCACGATTAAAAACAAGGAAACCGGAAAGGTCTACCAAGAGCGGGTCAATAGTGATGATTACATACTTAAGGAATTTGAAAAGAAAGGTTTCAAACTTGCATTTTCATGTAGAAATGGTTGCTGTACAAGTTGTGCAGTTAAAATTAAATCTGGTACCATACAACAACCTGAAGCCATGGGTGTATCTCAGGCTTTAAAAGACAAAGGCTATGCACTTCTTTGTGTCGCTAAAGCAACTTCAAATCTTGTAGTAGAAACCACATATGAAGATGAAGTATATGATTTACAATTTGGACAATATTTTGGGAGGGGAAATACAAGAGTTGCGCCACCATGGGAATTTGAGGAAGATTAACTATCATGTTTGAATTAATTGAAATAGAGGAACTTGCAAATAAAGTAAACTTATCCATTCTGTTCGAAGTAGCTAAGAATTCCGCTCAAATTGGTAATGAAATTTTAAAAGTTAATTACAATAAAATCCAGAAAATATCATCAAAGGGTAGAAAGGGCGATCTAGTTACCAATGTAGATTTGGAAGTTGAAAATAAAATAAAAGAATATTTATTAGAAGAGACACCAAACATATCTATAAATGCAGAAGAATCGGGTAAATTAACCAAATCTTCGGATTTAACGTGGTGTATAGACCCATTAGACGGTACTACAAATTATTCCCATGGATATCCTTTTTTTGGGACTTCTATTGGGCTTGTATATAAAAATAAGCCAATTATAGGCGCTATATCAGTACCTTATTTAAATGAACTATATTCAGCCTGTATAGGTTTAGGCTCATTCTGCAATGATAGTGAACTTAAAGTATCGAAAACCTCTAATCTTTCTGATAGTTTACTCGTAACTGGTTTCTCTTATGACAGATTTGAGACAGAGGATAATAATTATGCTGAATTTTGTTATTTAACACATAAAACTAGAGGTGTTAGAAGAGGAGGTGCAGCAGCAGTTGATCTAGCATTTGTTGCGGCGGGTAAGGTCGATGGATATTGGGAAAGAGGATTGGAGGTATGGGACCTAGCGGCCGGTGCTATTATTGTCAAAGAGGCTGGTGGCATTATTTCTGATTATCCATCAGGCGAATTTAATTTATGTTCAGGAAGAATTTTAGCTTGTTCTCCCAGCCTTGAGAATGAATTAAAAAATGAACTAGATAAAGTTTCTCCATTCAAAAAAAATCTCTATACCTAAAATTACTTAAATATAAAAATGACCGATATAAAGGAAATTAAATTAGTCGATGTAAAAAATAACTCAAACATCATAAATAATTTAAATAGTATTTATAAACTATGGGGATATGAAGAGGTTTCACCCTCCTTCATAAATACTTTAGATACCATAAAAGGCCGTGGCGTTATTGACGAAAATCAAGTTATAGGAATAGTAAGTAGTAATTCATTATGTCTTAGGCCAGAGATGACTACATCAATTGTTAAATTGTCATCTACTAGACTAATAAATAAGAAAAGACCTATAAGATTATTTACCAATGGAATGGTTTTTGATAAAAAACAAAATAATAAAAATTCATTTAAGTTACAAGAAAAATTGCAGAGTGGTATTGAATTAATTGGATATGACACAAAATACCCAGAAATTGAAGTTATTAATATTTTGTTTGATTCAATCGATAATATTAATTTGAGGGATGGTTGTAATTTATTTCTACTTGTAAGCACCACAAAAATAATGGACTTGATACTTAACAAATATAAGAATAATAATTTTGAAGAAATCAAGAAAAGTCTGGTTAATTTTGATCAAGATAATTTATCCAAATTAGAAATTGATGAAGATGATAAATATATTCTTAAAGATCTTTTATTCACACGAGGAGAGCCAATTGCAATATTAAATAAATTAAAAACTATATACGGTGCTAGTAAAACATTAGATGACTTAAATTTTTTATTTGAAACATTATCAAAAATATCAAATAAATATGGTGTTAAATTACAACTTGATCCTACATTTCAACCTCACCTAAATTTATATGAAGGAATAGTTTTTCAATTAATAGGGGATAATGGTAAAAATAAAAGCGTCATCGCAAAAGGTGGAAGATATGATGAGTTAGTAAGATCATATAGTCCTAATGAGAAAATATTTAATGGGATTGGATTTACAATTTCAGTAGACATTTTAAGAAATTTAATTAAGGAAGAAAAGACTGATCAAAAGAAGATTTTATTGATGTTTAAAGATTCTTATTTGTTAGAAAAAGGTATGAATGAACAAAAAGTGCAACAGAAAAAAGGAAATATTGCTGTCTTACATTTAAATCCATGTGATGACTTGGCTAGAGCCTATCAAATTATGAAAGAAAATAATTGTAGTGAGATTTTGTGGGTTAAATAAAACCTTTTCAAAATTTATTTAACTTTTAAATTCATATCTTGTACGGTCAATACTCCTAATAAAACTTGATTAACTAGTTTTTACGAAATAATATTTAAGATGTTTGATTTTTTTAAATGGAAAAAGGCGAAATTCGTATTAATACCGAAAATATTTTCCCAATTATCAAGAAGGCAGTATATTCTGACCATGAAATCTTTTTAAGAGAACTTGTTAGTAATGGTGTTGACGCAATTAGTAAAAGAAGAATGGCCTCTATGGCAGGTGATTGCGAGAATACTGAGGAAGCTCAAGTAAAAATAACACTTAACCGTGAAAAAAATACGCTAACAATTTCCGATAATGGAATTGGAATGAATGATGAAGAAATTAAGAAGTACATAAATCAAGTTGCATTTTCTAGTGCTGAAGAATTCCTAACAAAATACAAAAAAGATAATGATGAATTTATAGGTCATTTTGGACTAGGTTTTTATTCAAGTTTCATGGTGGCAGATAGAGTTGATATATTAACTAAGTCGGCAATTGGTGAATCAAAAGCATTCAAATGGTCTTGTGATGGATCTCCAAATTTCACTTTAGAGGAAGCAGAAAGAGAGACAATTGGTACAGATGTTATTCTTCACCTGCTTGAAGAAGAAAAAGAGTTTATCGAACCTGAAAGGATTAAATCACTAATAAAAAAATATTGTGATTTCATGCCAATAGATGTCTTATTAGAAGGAGAGACAATCAATAAGAAAAATCCTCCTTGGAGAAAACAACCTAGTGAATTAAAAGATGAAGATTATATTGAGTTATATAAATACCTTTATCCTTTCCAGGGAGATCCATTGTTATGGATTCATCTAAATACAGATTATCCATATGACATACAAGGGATATTGTATTTTCCAAAGTTGTCAGGTCGAGCTGATTGGGAAAAGGGAGAAATAAAACTTTTTTGCAATCAAGTATTCGTAAGCGATTCAATTAAAGAGATAGTACCAAAATACCTTTTACCTCTAAGAGGAGTTATTGACTCTACAGATATACCTTTAAATGTTAGTAGAAGTGCATTACAAACAGATAGAAAAGTAAGGTCTATATCATCATTTATCTCAAAAAAGATCGCTAATAAACTGAAGGATTTGATAAAAAATTCTCCAGAATTTTATGCAGAAATTTGGGATTCTATCTCTGCTTTTATTAAAATTGGAGCTATCGAGGATGATAAATTTGCTGAATTAGTAAATAAAAGTATAATTTTTGAAACAATAATAAATTCAGAAAAAGACGTCTCTAAAGATATTGAAAATAAAACTCTTATCAAATCCAATGATAAATATTTCACAACTCTGGCTAATTACAAGGAACGAAGTAACTTAACTGATTCTAAAAAAATAATTTACTGTTCAGATTCGATTGCTCAGTCAAGCGCATTAAATATCTGCTTATCTGAAAACAAGGAAGTTATTAAATCAGATCCCTTAATTGATGCACAATTTCTTCCTTGGTTAGAAAGTAAAAACGAAGATTATCAGTTTCAAAGAGTTGATTCAGAAATAAACGAACTTGAAGATAATGAATCTAAAGAAATTGTAGATAAGGATGGCAAATCGAACACAGAAAATCTTAGAGATACGATTGTAAAAGCTCTTAACAACGAAAAAGTAACAGTTAAAGTTCAGTCACTTTCAAGTAAAGGTGCACCACCTGCGATGATCTTGCTTCCAGAGCAAATGAGAAGAATTAATGATATGGGTGCTTACATGGAACAAAAGATGCCTGGCTTACCTGAATATCATGTGCTTTTAATTAATAAGGAACATCCTCTTATTGTTGGTCTAAATAAAATTACAGGCAATAAAATAATTATTGATAAAAAAGCCCCTACAGAAAATCCATTGGCATCTAAAATTGCAAATCATGTTTACGATATGGCTAAACTATCGGTTGGTGGATTAGATCAAAAACAGATTATTAATTTACAAAATAATAACGCTGATTTAATTTCAGAATTGCTTAATTCAACAAATTGAGTCGTATGTTAAAATTTTTACAGATATAACTCAAAAGATATGTCAAGAGTTTGCGAACTGACAGGAGCAAAAGCTAATAATGGGATGGCTGTAAGTCACTCACATATTCGTACAAAAAAATTGCAACAAGTTAATCTCCAAAAAAGGAGACTTTGGTGGGAAGAAGGAAAAAAATGGGTAAATATAAAAATTAGTACCAAAGCGCTGAAATCTATACAAAAAGTTGGATTAGATAAATTTGCTAAATCAAATGGAGTTGATTTAAAAAAATTCTAAATATTGATGAGAAATTTAGTTGTAAGTATATTAATATCATTTATTCTTTTAATTAATTATAATTCAGCAATAGCTTTCGATTTCGCTCCAGAACTTGGAGACATGGCTCCAAATTTTCAATTAGAAGGCTTTAATAAAAACATAAAATCAAAAAAGATTTGGGAATTAAATGATTTTCAAGGCAAGTGGCTTGTTATGTATTTTTATCCAAAGGACTTTACAGCAGGTTGCACTCTTGAAGCTAAAGGGTTTTCTGAATTAAAAAAGGATTTTTCAAAATATAATGCCGAAATTGTTGGAATTAGCGCAGATAATAAAGATTCTCATGAAAGTTTCTGCAGCGAAAAATCTCTAAACTACACTTTATTATCTGATCCCGAAGGAATTATTAGCGATAAATATGGTTCTTGGATTCCCCCTTTTTCAGATAGAAATACTTTTTTGATTTCTCCAGAAGGGGAAATTTCTTATAGATGGATAAGTGTTTTGCCTTTAAATCATGCTAAAGAAGTTCTCAACGTTTTAAAGAAAAAAATATAAAATTTTGCACGAATTATCATTTGGAACTTGGTTAATACATATCTCATCAGTAATAGAATGGATTTTTGCCATATTAGTCATAAACAAAATTTCTACATATAAAAAATATAATTTATTTTTTTGGTTAAGCCTCGCTATGGTCCCAAACTTAATAGGTGCTATGTGTGCGATCACATGGCATATCTATGACAACCAAGAAAATCTTTACGGTCTAGTATCACTTCAAGGAATATTTACACTTGTTGGAAATTCAACATTAGCCTGTGCTGCAATAATAATTTTTAAAGGAAAAGAGACTTATGAATGATTTATTTTTTAAATTAATAGAAAAATTAGGTTCAATTGATAACACATTATTGTTCGCAGTATCAATAATTCCATATACAATATTTTTGTTTTACATATATAAAATCAAATCTGTTAATATTTTTGTAAAAACAGGATTTTCCTTAACTGTATTATTCGTATTCATAACTATATTTGTATCAATTTTCACACTAAATTACTATGATAAAAACCTTGTTGAGGTTGACTTTTTGCATGGCTTTGCAGAATCCTTTCTTACTCTAAGCGATTTTGTTATTTTGTTTGGATTTATAAAAATGTTAAATAGCTTAGAAGTAAACAACTCTTAAGACCTTTTACAATTTTGTGTTTTTTAGGTAAAAGTATTAGAGAATATATGAAAATAACGATTTTTTATGCTTACTACATTATTTGCAGCTGCTGATCCAGCAACTTTTTCTTGGTCTCCTAAGTGTGCCGTCGTAATGATTGCATGTAATGTTTTTGCTTATGCTATTGCTAGAGCAACAATAAGAAAACCTAATGAAGGTTTTGAAATACCCAATTCAAAATTCTATGGTGGTTTAAGTCACGCTTCAGTTGTAGGTGCTAATTGCCTAGGTCATATTTTCGGAATTGGAGCAATCTTAGGATTAGCCTCACGTGGTGTTTTATAAATATTTAATTATAAAATTTTTATTTATTAAATTTTTAATTAACTAACTTAAATTTTTCAACAATTTTATCTGCCATCTGATCAGGCATGAGGCCTAGTTTTTCTTTGCTCTGATCAGGTGATGCATGATCAACTAATACATCAGGTATACCTATTCTGTATACAGGAATATTTATTTCATTATCGTTAAATAATTCAACTATTGCGGAACCAAATCCACCTATTAAGGTTCCTTCTTCCATAGTTACAACTTTTTGAATCCTACTTGCTAAAGGCATAATAAGATTTTTGTCGAGAGGTTTAACAAATCTTGCATTAACAATGCATACATTAATGTTCATGTTTTTTAAGATCTTTGCTGTTTCGATTGCTGATGCGACCATTGAACCATAAGCAATAATTAAAATATCTTCTCCTTCTTCAAGTATTTCTGCTTCGCCTATTTTTAGAGGTTCCCAACCCTCATCCATTACAGCCACTCCTAATCCAGAGCCTCTGGGTATTCTTAGAGCTGTAGGACCATTATGATTTATTGAAGTTATTAACATTCTCTGTAATTCAGACTCATCCTTTGGAGCCATCAATACAAAATTAGGTATAGATCTCATATAACTTATATCGTACTGACCTTGGTGAGTAGGACCGTCAGCTCCAACTATCCCAGCTCTATCAAGTACGAATGATACAGGTAAATTTTGTATCCCTACATCATGAATTAATTGGTCAAAAGCACGTTGAAGAAAAGTACTATAAATAGCTACAACAGGCTTAAGACCATCGCAAGACATTCCTGCTGCAAGAGTAACTGCATGTTGTTCTGCTATTCCTACATCGATATATTGATCAGGGATATTTTTTTGCAATATATCTAAACCAGTACCTGTAGCCATCGCAGCTGTAATGCCAACGACTTTGCTATCTTGCTCACATATTTTTAATAAAGTTTGACCGAAAATTTTACTATAACTAACAGGTTTAGGTTTCTTTGATGGAATAGATTTCCCAGTTGTAAGATCAAAAGCAGACTGTGCATGATATCCAACCTGATCGGCTTCTGCATATGGGTAACCCTTCCCTTTTGTTGTGACAACATGAACAAGTACAGGTCTTTTGAGTTTATGGGCAGCGTTAAAGGTCTTAACTAAGTTACCAATATCATGACCATCAATTGGACCCATATATGTAAATCCAAGTTCTTCAAAAACAGCTCCAACCTTAGGTACAGATAATCGTCTAACGCTTCCTTTAATATTTTTGAGTTCTTCTGGAATATCCTTACCAATTAAGGGAATATTTTTTACACTTTCTTGAACACTATCGGACAAAAATTGCAATGGTGGACTTACTCTTACCTTATTTAGGTAAGATGAAAGAGCTCCAACTGGAGGTGAAATAGACATATCATTATCGTTCAATACAACAACTAAAGGGGTATTTGGTAAGTGACCTGCATGATTTATAGCTTCTAATGCCATTCCTCCAGTTAGTGCGCCATCTCCAATAACAGCGACACATTTATAATTCTCACCTTTTCTATCTCTCGCTATTGCCATTCCTAAAGCTGCAGAAATAGAAGTACTTGCATGTCCAGCACCAAAATGATCAAATTTACTTTCACTTCTTTTTAGATATCCAGCGACTCCATTTTGTTGCCTTAGAGAATCAAATTGACTAAAACGTCCTGTAATTAATTTATGAGGGTAACCTTGATGTCCTACATCCCAAACAACTTTGTCAAAATCAAGATCAAGAGTTTGATATAAAGCCAATGTCAACTCAACTACACCTAATCCAGGACCAAGATGTCCTCCACTAGTAGATACTACCTGAAGATGTCTTTCTCTAATTTGACAAGCAATTTCCTCTAATTGTGAAACTGTTAAGCCATGAAGTTGATTTGGATGACTTAACTCACTTAAAAGCATTTAACAAAAATTGGTATCTATATAATCTAAAACGTTGAGGTGCAAAATGAGTATTTTTTTTGAAATAGATCATGTAATGTTTTATTAGATTAATAATTAATGCTAAAAATATATATATGAATGATTATTTTGAAAAAATACTTCAAGCTGAAGTCTATGAAGTTGCAAAAAAAACACCACTAGAGAAAGCTCATAATTTAAGTAATACACTTAATAATGAAGTTTTTCTAAAGAGAGAAGATCTTCAAGATGTATTTTCATTCAAAATAAGAGGTGCATATAACAAAATGAGTAAGCTCACTAATTCACAGCTTGCTCAAGGAGTAATTACTTCTAGTGCTGGTAATCATGCTCAAGGGGTTGCACTTAGTGCACTTAAGTTAAATTGCCAAGCAACCATATTAATGCCCATTACCACACCTCTCGTAAAAGTTAATGCAGTAAAAAATTTAAAAGCAAAAGTTATATTATATGGCGATAACTATGATGAAACTTACAAAGAGGCAATAAGGATTAGCCAAGAAAGAAATTTATGCTTTATTCATCCCTTTGATGATCCAGAAGTAATTGCAGGACAAGGAACTATAGCTATAGAACTTGAACAGCAGCTTAAGGAAAAACCTTATGCAATTTATATTTCTGTAGGTGGTGGGGGATTGATATCAGGGATATCCTTATACGTTAAAAAAATATGGCCTGAAGTAAAAATAATTGGTGTAGAACCAGAAGATGCTGACGCAATGACGAAATCTTTGGAAGAAGAAAAAATTGTGGAACTATCTTCTGTAGGTCAATTTGCAGATGGAGTAGCGGTTAAAAAAATTGGTAAAAATACTTTTGATATTGGTAGAAAATATATTGATAAGATGATCAGGGTTAATACCGACGAAATCTGTGCTGCTATTAAAGATGTTTTTGAGGATACTAGATCAATACTAGAGCCCGCAGGTGCCTTATCAATAGCGGGAATGAAAAAAGATATTTTAAATTCGAATCATTTAAATAGAAAAATGGTCGCGATTGCATGTGGTGCAAATATGAATTTTGAAAGGCTTAGATTTGTAGCAGAAAGAGCAGAACTTGGAGAGTGTAAAGAAGTAATGATGGCTGTTGAAATTCCTGAACATGCTGGTAGTCTGATTGATTTTTGCAAGTTACTTGATAATAGGAATTTAACTGAATTTAGCTATAGGATGTCGAATTCTAAAAATGCACAGATCTTCGTAGGAGTTCAAGTCTATGGTTTAAATGATAAAAAAAATCTATTAAATGTATTTAGAAATTCTGAGTACTCATTTATTGACATAAGTGATGATGAATTATCTAAAAATCATCTCAGACATATGGTAGGTGGAAGATTACCAAAGAATTTTAAAGAGATGGAATATAGAAACTTTATTGAACTTTTATACAGATTTGAGTTTCCTGAAAGGCCTGGCGCATTAATAAACTTTTTAAAGAATATGAAATCTAATTGGTCTATAAGCGTATTTCACTACAGGAATTATGGAGCTGATGTGGGGAAAATTGTTATTGGAGTTTTGATCGATAAAAATGAAATTTTAGAGTGGAATAAATTTGTAAGAATTCTAGGCTATAAATTCTGGGATGAAACTCAAAACGATACATATAGGTTATTCCTTGGTGCGTCAGATTAAATTTAAGGTATCTTAGGAAAGATTTCGGTAATTAAAATCAATCAATCTGATCTAAATACCACGCCAATATCTGACATAGATCTAGTTACTAAAGTTGAAGCTGTTCTATATTTGAAAGGCAGACCAATAACAAAAAAGGATCTTTCAGAAATTACTAATTCTGATATAAACTCAATAAATGATGCAATTAAAGATCTAAAAAATAAATACTCTAATCCAAACTCAGCTATTGAATTAAAAGCAGTTAATAACAGTTTTTCTCTAGAACTAAAATCTAGTCTTAATGAATTTGTCGATGATTTGCTTCCTTCTGATTTGAAAACATCCGAATTAAGAACATTGGCAACTATAGCAATCAAAAAAAAGATCCTGCAATCAGATCTTATTCTTCTTCGAGGTTCAGGAGCATATGATCATATTAAAGAATTATTAGATAAGAAGTTTATCGTCAAACGGAAGCAAAAAGATGGTAGATCATATTGGTTATCATTATCAGAAAAGTTTTTCCAAACTTTTGCTGTGAGTAATGAATATCTCTCAAAAATAGGAAGTCGAAATAATAAGCAGCAATAATAAGTAAATGTTAGAATAAATTAAATTAAGACAATGTAATGTTATCTGAGATTTTTGCAGTTCTGGGCCAAACTTTATCAATCTATTCTTTCATATTGATAATAAGAATTTTACTTACTTGGTTTCCAGGTATTGATTGGAGTAACGGTGTTTTATCTGCATTAACTTCTATCACAGATCCTTATTTAAACATTTTTAGAGGTATCATCCCTCCAATTGGTGGTTTTGATATTTCATCTTTATTAGCTTTTTTACTTTTAAATGTTATTCAAAACTTAATCACAAATCTCCAGTATGCAAGCTTAGGTTATAGCTAAACTTATCTATCATCTCCAGACCCACTTATCTTTCCTTTAGAAGCTCTTAATTTTAATTTTTCCAGATTTTGTAATGCAACATCCTCTAAATTGAAATTTAATTCTGTACAAAGATTTGATATGTACCATAAAACATCTCCTAACTCTTTTTTAATACCTAATTTAGATTCGTTATCAAATATTCCATTTTTATCTCTTATAACTTTTTTTACTTTTTCTGCCACCTCACCAGCCTCTCCAACCAAACCAAGAGTTGGATAAATATTATTTGAGCCTAAATTTGGATATTGTGCTGTTTCTCTAGCTTTTTTCTGATAAGTTTTAAAATCCATGACTTAAATAACTAACTTTGGGTATGGTAAATTTATTTATATCTAGCAATATTATTTATATATGTCGAATATTGATTTAAAAAGAAGAACGAAAATTGTAGCAACTATTGGACCCGCAACTCAATCAGAAGAGATAATTACAGATTTAATTAAAGCTGGAGTAACAACATTCAGATTAAATTTCTCACATGGAGATCATAAAGATCATGCTGAGAGAATAAAAACAATAAGAGAGGTATCAAATAAACTAGATATAGATATTGGAATATTACAAGATCTTCAAGGACCTAAAATAAGATTAGGCCGCTTTAAAGATGGTCCAGTAAAAGTTAAAAAAGGTGATAAATTTACACTGACATCGAATGAAGTTGAATGTACAAATAAAATTGCAAATGTAACCTACGACAAACTTTCCCAAGAAGTTAGTGAAGGGAAAAGAATACTTTTAGATGATGGCAAAATAGAAATGATTGTAGAAAAAGTAGATATAAAAGCTAATCTTTTGGAATGTTTAGTAACTGTAGGGGGTGTTCTTTCAAACAATAAAGGGGTTAATTTCCCAGATGTTCAATTATCAGTAAAAGCATTAACAGAAAAAGATAAAGAGGATTTAAAATTTGGTTTATCTGAAGGAGTTGATTGGATAGCCCTTAGTTTCGTAAGAAATCCATCCGATATAAACGAGATAAAAGATTTAATAAACAAAAATGGGCATTCGACTCCTGTAGTAGCAAAAATAGAAAAATTTGAAGCAATTGATCAAATTGACACCGTATTACCTTTATGTGACGGAGTAATGGTTGCAAGAGGTGATTTGGGAGTTGAGATGCCTGCAGAAGAAGTTCCTCTTTTACAAAAGGAATTAATAAGAAAAGCTAATTCGCTAGGTATCCCCATAATTACAGCGACTCAAATGCTTGATTCTATGGCTTCTAACCCAAGACCAACTAGGGCAGAAGTTAGTGATGTTGCAAATGCGATTCTGGATGGTACAGATGCTGTAATGCTTTCAAACGAAACTGCCGTTGGCGATTATCCTGTAGAGGCAGTTGAAACTATGGCAACCATAGCAAGAAGAATTGAAAGGGATTATCCACTTAAAGCTATTGAAAGCCACTTACCTAGTACGATCCCAAATGCCATTAGTGCAGCAGTAAGTAATATAGCTAGACAACTTGATGCAGGAGCTATAATCCCTTTAACGAAATCAGGTTCTACCGCTCGAAATGTAAGTAAATTCAGACCACCAACACCTATCTTGGCAACTACAACAGAGAGGAGTGTAGCGAGAAGATTGCAACTTGTTTGGGGAGTGACTCCAATAGTAGTTAAAAATGATGAAAGAACAGCAAAAACTTTTAGTTTAGCAATGCAAATTGCTCAGGAGATGGGAATACTAAATCAAGGAGATTTAGTAGTTCAAACTGCAGGCACATTAACTGGTATTAGTGGCTCTACAGATTTAATAAAAGTCGGTTTAGTAAGAAAGATTGTATCAAGAGGAATTTCAATAGGGGAAATCGGTGTAACAGGTAAAGCAAGAATAATTAAAAACAATCTAGATATGTCCCTAATTTGTCCGGGAGAAATATTATTTGTTCCCGAGGAATTAATGAAGAATATTCCGCTAAGTAAAAATATTGCGGGCATTGTTACGAACCAAAATGTAAATGATGTTTATGCTTTGTTTAACAAAAATAATAAAAAAATTTCTACAATTTGTAATTTAGAAAATATGGATAATCATCAAATCAGCAATGGCGATCTTATTACACTGCAGCTAAATGAAGGAGTTATATACATGGGGCAAATTGAAGATGATGATGATGCAATAGATAAATATAAATATGTCTAGGAATATCTCATTAAAAGAAGCCTTAGGCATGGCTACAAAAACCTTAGTCTCGAACAAATTGAGAAGTTCATTAACAATGCTTGGGATAATTATAGGAAATGCATCAGTTATTACACTTGTTGGGCTTGGAAGAGGTGCTCAAACATTAGCTAAAAACCAATTAAGTAATTTAGGTGCAAATGTTTTATTCATTGTTCCTGGAAATAATGACACCAGAAGAAGAGGTATTTCATTTCCTAAAAATCTTGTTTTAGAAGATGCACTAGCAATAAGTAATCAAGTCCCAACAGTTAAAAAAGTTGCGCCTCAAATTTCTGCTAACGAAATAGTGCAGTCAAATTCTAAAAGTCTAAATATATCAATTGCAGGAGTTACTCCTGAATTTCTTGAAGTAAGAAGCTTTGAAGTTGATAAGGGAAGATTTATATCTAATAGTGATATTAATAGTGCAAGAAGTTATGTAGTAATAGGTCCTGATCTTAAAGAAGAATTTTTCAAAGATAATTCTTCATCACTTGGGGAAAAAATCAGAATTAAAGATCATACTTATGAAATTATTGGAATATTAAAACCAAAAGGTGCTGTATTTGGAAGTAATCAAGACAAAAATGCTTATATTCCATTAACCACCATGGTCAATAGGATTACAGGGAAGGACCCGACATATGGAGTAAGTTTAAGCTTCATTAGTGTTGAAGCTATAAATAAAAATGCAACTAGTGCCGCTAAATTTCAGATTACTAACTTATTAAGGCAAAGACATAAAATAATCAGAGATGATGACTTTGCGGTTAGATCACAAGAAGATGCATTGAATATAGTAACCAATATAACAAGTGGGCTAACGTTTTTATTGGCTGGTATTGGTGCAGTATCTTTGGTGGTTGGAGGCATAGGAATCATGAATATCATGCTAGTTTCTGTAAGTGAAAGGACTGAAGAGATTGGACTTAGAAAAGCAATAGGAGCTAAACAGTCAGACATATTAATTCAATTTTTAATTGAGGCATTGATTTTATCTACAATTGGCGGATTAATTGGAACAACAACAGGATTATCAGGTGTTTTTCTTTTATCTCTGATAACACCACTTCCTGCATCAGTAGGAATTACAACCACTTTTTCCACAATGATCATTTCAGGATCAATAGGTTTAATCTTTGGCGTTTTACCTGCAAAAAGAGCTTCTAAATTAGATCCAATTGTTGCATTAAGAAGTTTATAAATAGAATTTATAATAATGCTCAATTTTTATAAATTAATTGAGATACTGGTGAGTCTTCAATCAATAGTAATAACCTCAATGTTACCTGTTTATATTCCACTACCATTTATCTATAAATCTAGTAATAACTTTGAGTTACCTATCACATGGCAAATTCCGACAATAATTTTATTAACACTTATTTTCCATAAAAAAGTTGTTTTCAGAGCATTTTCGATATATATAATTATGGGGTTATTTATACTTCCTGTCTTTCACCAAGGAGGTTCATTAGGTTATTTGCTTACTCCAAATTTTGGTTATTTATTAGGTTTATATCCATTAATCAAAATAATTGATAATTTAAATAATAGAAATAAAATAAATGTTAGAAGTTTTTTAAAAAACGGATTTATAGCAATAGGTGCTATGCATTTAACTGGAATTTTTTACAACTTCATACAAATCATATTCTACAATCAATACAATTTATTTTTATATAATTTAGGGAAATATTCATTAGGTAAAATTGGATATCATTTATTAATGCTTTTTCCACTTTTATTACTTATTAAACCTATAGAACGTTTAAAACGTAGCAAATAATGATTATTAATATAAAAACAAAATTATATTTTGTATCTTTAAGTATTTTTATTGTTCTGATAGATCAATTTACGAAATATTTAATGTTTTATAATAAAAAATTATTTATTAATAAAGATTTTCTTTTATTCAAATTAGACTTTGTAAAAAATTACGGAGCAGCATTTAACATATTTAGTGGTAGTAGAGTATTTTTATCTTTAATTAGTATTTTTTTTTCTATATTACTTATTTATTTGATATTTAGAAAGAATACTTTAAACTCATTCGATCTATATTCTTATAGCTTTATTCTTGGGGGAACTATTGGTAATGGTATAGATAGAATATATAGAGGTTTTGTAGTTGATTTTATAAATTTAAATATTATAAATTTTCCAGTGTTTAATATTGCAGATATATCTATTAATATTGGTTTCATTATTTTACTGTATAACATTTTTAAAAATAATCGATAAAATGAAATACTTGAAATTAAAGTATATAAAGTATGTAATATTGATATTATTTCTTTATATTTTATTTTCTATATTTGTAAGAATAGTAAATATTTATACTCTTTTATTTTTAATTATAATTATTTATACTTTTTATAATATTGATAAAAAATTATTTAAAAAAATAGTTTATAAAGTTATATATAAAAATAAAAAAAATACACTTTCATTCAAAAATACATATGGTGCTGCCAAGATAAGTTTGGAAGGAGTCGAGAAAATTAACAAAAAAATTAGCGATAAAGTAAAAGCTGAATTGTTAAATTACCAAAAAAATAAACTGGAGTCCCAATTAAAAACAGGAGATTACAAAGTTACTCTTTTTGGAGCAGGTTCCTCAGGAAAAACATCTATAGCAAGATCTTTGTTGAAAAATATTGTCGGACAAACCTCAGCAAAAATTGGTACAACAAAGAAAATTAATAGCTATAAAATTCGTATACCAATTTTAAAAAGAAACGTTAATATAGTTGATACTCCGGGTTTATTCGAACCATCTAAATTAGGAGAAGAAAGAGAAAAAGCAACAATTATACAAGCATCAAATTCTGACCTAGTTCTTTTTGTTTTAGATCAGGACATAAATAAATACGAAAACTATTTAATTAAAGAATTATTAAAATTAAGGAAAAAAATAATAATAGTTCTAAATAAATGTGATTTGAGGTCTAGAGATGAAAATAACCTTATCAAAGAAAATATAATTTCTATAACATCCGCTAGAAAAAATAAAATTTCAGTGGTTCAAACAATTGCAGTCCCTCAAAAATCTCCCTATATAAAATCAGATGCTTTAAATTTAGTCCCCGAGGTAGGAAGTTTATTTAGAGAAATAATTGAAACCCTAGATAATAATGGTGAAGAGCTATTGGCTGATAATATTCTTTTTCGCTCAAATAAGTTAGGTATTAAAAGTAAAAATTTCGTACAAGAACAAAGATATTTAATGTCAAATAAAGTGATTAATAAATATATGTGGATAACCGGAGGAGTAATACTAGTTAATCCACTACCAGCTGTTGATTTTCTTACTACTACCTCCGTAAACCTTCAAATGATAATGGAGTTATCAAAAATATATGAAATAAAGCTTACAAAAAAAGATGCAAAAGATTTAGCGACTTCATTGCTAAGCGCATTGGCAAAACAAGGAATACTAAAAGGGGGTCTCGCCATTCTTTCTCCTGCTTTAGCTACAAGCTTGACTAAAATAATATTATCTAAATCTATACAATCAGTTACAGCAGGCTGGTTAATAAGAATAGTAGGACTAAGTTTGATTGAATATTTTAAAAATGGTCAAGATTGGGGCGATGGAGGAATTCAAGAAGTAGTAGATAAGATCTATAGAATAAGTAAAAGAGAGGATATTTTAAATAATTTCGTAAAAGAAGCTATTTCAAAAATTGAAATGAAAAAATATTTCAAATCAAATAAAAGTTTGCCTCCATTTACTAATTAATATTGGATAATTGATCATTTAGATAAGTTCTGAAATCAAAGATAGTTATTAATAGTAAATAAGCAATGCAAATAGCTATAGAGATAAACCCTGTTATTATTGCAATAATTTTTGGTCTTCCCATATTCATTAGCTAAGCATCAAGAAGTCTTAAAAGTTCTTCAATATCAGAATCCTTTGTATTGTAATTTCCCATGACAACCCGTAAAAAATATTTACCTTTAAATTTTGGTCTAGAAAGCATAAAATTATTGTTAATTAGTTCATTTACTTTAGTTTGAGTCCATGCATCAGAGTCTTTTGGCTTAAGTTTTTTTGGTAAGAATGAAACAATATGAAGAGGACCTGAATATATATCAAATTTATTTTTACTAATATTTTTTACAAAAAAGTCTTTTCTTTTAATTGATGAATTTAATATATTTTCTATTCCTTTGAGACCTAAAAAACGTAACCCAAGCCATAGTTTGATAACCTCTGCAGGTCTAGAACCTTGTATGCCTATTTCGCCTCTATTTATAATATTTTCTTTAGATGATATGTATGGTAGTCCAGTATTAAAAGTATTTTCTAAAGTACTCATATTTGAAACCAATAACAAAGATGAAGTCTTTGTAATGCCAATAATTTTTTGTGGATTAATCGTAATCGAATTAGCCTGATTAATATTATTTAGACCTTCTATTGGAATAGAAGTTATAGCAAAAATCCCTCCAATTGAACCATCAATATGTAACCATATGTTTCTTTGTTTACAGATTTCACTTATTTCTTTAATAGGATCAATGGCTCCTCTTACAGTTGTCCCAAGGGTGGCAACAATAGCAAATATTTTTTTATTTTCTATTGAACATTTATCTAAAGAGTTTCTCAGATCGTTTATATCCATTCGACCTTGATTATCAGTTTTAATCCTGACAAGATTCCTATTATCAAGACCCATTACTCTTATACATTTAACGAATGAAGAATGAGCATCTTCACTAACAAGTAATACAGAATTGGGTTCAGAACCTAATCCAGCGTTATTTCTAGCTGCAATAAGTGCATTCAGATTACTTAATGTACCGCCGCTAGCAGCTATACCTCCTGAGAAATCATTAAACCCTATTTTCTTAGCAAACCATTTGCATAATGATTCCTCAAGCAAGGTTACACTTGGTGATAACTCGTAAGCGAGAAGATTATTATTTAAACCAGCAGAAATTAAATCTCCCAAAATAGAAAAAATTAAAGGTGGGGGATCAAGGTGAGCTAGTGAGCCAGGATGAACTGGATTAAATGAATTATTCAAAAGAGATTCAATATCAGAAAACAAATCTTCCTCAGAGTTACCATCTTCCTCAGGCATAATACAATTGAAACTCTCATCAAAAGGTAAAGGACCATTTTTATCAGCTTTAGAGAACCAGTCACAAAGAGTTCGACTTGCTCTATTCAGAAGAGTAATCAATTTGTCATTAGTCCCTAAATTTGAGGGGAAATATATATCTTTATTACTAATTAAATCTTCAGCCATCAGATAAGATATCTATTAATAATTCTATTCTCAATCTTGGTAAATGAGATATATTTTTGAAAATGGAAATAGTAATGAAGAACAACAACAAAAAACATATAATTCAAAATACACTTCATGGATGAATTCGATATTAAGAAGATCCAAAGAAATTGGGAAAGTTGAGCTACCAATCTGTTCAATAATTTTAGATGAGAGAGGAAGATGTATCGGGAGAGGGGTTAACAGAAGGAATATAAATAAAGACCCATTAGGTCATGCTGAGATAATGGCACTTAGGCAGGCATCTCTAATAAAAAATGATTGGAGATTTAATGAATGTACTATTATCACAAATTTAGAACCTTGTACTATGTGTTCCTCTGCACTTATTCAAGCACGGATGGGTAAAGTTATTTTCGGGGCTTACGATGAGAAAAGAGGTGGATTGGGTGGTTCAATAGACCTATCAAAACATGAAAGTGCTCATCACAAAATGGAAATAATTGGAGGTATCCTAGAAGATGAATGCAGTCAAATATTGCAGAATTGGTTCAAAAAGTTGAGGACTCAAAGATAGAAAATTTCTTTAGCTCTGTATCAAATAGGTTTAATAATCTATCAACATTCTCCTCACACGAATTAAAACCCATTAGCCCTACACGCCACACCTTTCCGGATAATGCTCCAAGTCCATTTCCTATCTCAATTCCAAAGCTTCTTAAGAGATGATTTCTAAAGCCATCCCCATCAACTGCTGGAGGTATTTTAACTGTGGTTAATGTTGGCAATCTATAATCCTCTGATACATGTAATTCCATTCCTAGACTTTCTAAACCTTTCCACAATTTCTTTGCATTAGTATTATGTCTATTCCAAACATTTTCTAAACCCTCTTTCGCAATTAATCGTAAACCTTCGCGAATGGCAAAATTCATGTTTACTGGAGCAGTATGATGGTAAACACGATCAGAACCCCAATACTTATTTAATAGAGATAAATCTAAATACCAGTTAGGTACTTTTGTTTTTCTTGAAGATAGTTTTTCTTCAGCTCTTTTATTCATTGTAAAAGGGCTTAATCCAGGGGGACAACTTAATCCCTTTTGACTACAACTGTATGCTAGATCAATTTTCCATTCGTCTATCAATAATTCTAAAGCACCAAGTGAAGTAACAGCATCTACTAAAAATAAGCAATTATTTTTTCTACAAATATCCCCAATACCATCAAGAGGTTGTAAAACACCACTTGAGGTTTCAGCATGGACAATAGCAAAAATAGCAGGTTTTTTAGTCTCTATTTCATACTTAATTTCCTCGTAAGTAAAAGCTTCACCCCATGGTTTTTCAATAACGGAAACTTGAGCTTTATATCTAGTTGCCATATCAACTAATCTATCTCCAAAATATCCTTTTTTAGCAATAAGAATTTTTTCGCCTTCTTCAATAAAATTAGCTATTGAAGCTTCCATAGCTGCACTACCAGTGCCGCTCATTGGGAGTGTAAGACGATTATTGCACTGCCAGGTATACCTTAAAAGTTGCTGAACGTCAGACATCAATGAGATATATGCCTCATCTAAATGACCAATAGGATTTAAAGAAAGAGCATTTAAAACTTCTGGATGTGCGTTTGAAGGTCCAGGTCCTAATAAAAGTCTGGAGGGAACATAAGTCTTTGAAAAATGAGATAAATTCTCTTTATTTAAAGCCGGAATAAGTTTTGCTTCTGTCAAAGAATTACATTCAATTACCTTTAAATTAGACTAATATCGTCGCTTAAGCGATATTTTTTTATAGAAATTAATTCAATTTAAATAATTAAGTAAATAATTATTAAAGTTATGACTTGAAACACTCAAAGAAGCCACCTAGTGTTGAAAAAAGTTACGGTTGATACATAATAAGAATCATCAAGTTATTAATTTCATATAAGGTATCTCAAAAGTTATGACGAAGTCTCCACAAGATGTTTTAAGTCAAATTAAAGATGAAGGAATTGAACTCATCGATTTAAAATTCACAGACATCCATGGTAAATGGCAGCATTTAACTCTTACATCAGACATGATAGAAGAGGATTCATTTACAGAAGGTCTAGCATTTGATGGTTCATCAATAAGGGGTTGGAAAGCAATTAATGCCTCCGACATGTCAATGGTCCCCGATGCAAGTACAGCATGGATAGATCCTTTTTACAAACATAAAACTCTAAGTATGATTTGCTCTATCCAAGAGCCTAGAAGTGGAGAACCTTATGATAGATGCCCAAGATCTTTAGCTCAAAAGGCTTTAAAGTACTTAGAATCGACTGGTATTGCTGATACAGCATTTTTTGGACCGGAACCAGAATTCTTCTTATTTGATGACGTGAGATACGACTCAAAAGAAGGTTCTTGCTTTTACAGTGTAGATACAATTGAAGCTCCATGGAACACAGGAAGAATTGAAGAAGGTGGAAATTTAGGATACAAGATCCAATACAAAGAAGGTTATTTCCCAGTTTCTCCAAATGATACTGCGCAAGACATCAGATCTGAAATGCTACTTTTAATGGGTGAATTAGGTATACCAACCGAAAAACATCACCATGAAGTTGCTGGTGCCGGTCAACACGAGCTTGGAATGAAATTCGATTCATTGATAAATTCTGCCGATAACGTAATGACTTATAAATACGTTGTCAGGAATGTTGCTAAAAAATATGGAAAAACTGCAACGTTTATGCCCAAGCCTGTATTCAACGATAATGGAACTGGAATGCATGTCCACCAAAGTTTATGGAAGAGTGGTCAGCCACTATTTTTTGGTGAAGGAGCATATGCAAATTTATCTCAAACAGCAAGATGGTATATCGGAGGCATACTTAAGCATGCTCCATCATTCTTAGCATTTACTAACCCAACAACAAATAGTTATAAACGATTGGTTCCAGGATTTGAAGCACCTGTAAATCTAGTTTATTCTGAGGGTAATAGATCAGCTGCAGTAAGAATACCTTTAACAGGTCCAAGCCCTAAGGCTAAAAGATTAGAATTCAGATCAGGAGATGCACTTGCAAACCCTTACTTGGCTTTCTCTGTAATGATGCTTGCTGGTATTGATGGAATCAAAAATCAAATTGATCCTGGTGACGGAGTAGATGTAGATTTATTTGAACTTCCAGCTGATGAACTTGCAAAAATTGATACAGTACCTTCCTCTCTAAATGATTCTCTTAATGCGTTAAAAGCAGATAAGGATTATCTATTAGCTGGTGGAGTATTTACTGAAGATTTTATTGATAACTTTATTGATATAAAATACGAAGAGGTACAACAGCTAAGACAAAGGCCTCATCCACATGAATTCTTTATGTATTACGATGCATAATTAAAAGAACTCATTAGTTTAAATTAATCAATTTGAGAAATATCACAAAATATTCTCAAATTGATTTTTTTTTTGTTGGAATATAGGTATATAAATTGAAAAATGGCTAGAGAATCTATTTCAAAAATTGCATATAAAACGCTACAACAAAGTAAAAGCATTGCAGGTTTTGCTCACAAGCAGATCAGTTCAAGACTAATGAATTTTATTCTTCCAGATTCAAAGCTTGAAAATTTTGATATAGATAAGGATCTTTTAATGCAAATCCAAAATTCAATGGATATCTTAAGAGAAGAAGATTGGAATGATGCAGAAAAAAATATATATCCAAAAAAATTATTATTTGACGAACCATGGCTTAGATATTTAACTCAATATCCTAAAATTTGGCTCGATATGCCTAATACATGGGATAGACGCAGAAAACAAAACTTTGATGATCTTCCAAAATCTATTGATAAAGATAATTATCCTCAATATTACTTGAGAAATTTTCATCATCAAACAGATGGTTATTTATCAGATTTTTCAGCTAGCATTTACGACCTACAAGTAGAGATACTTTTTAATGGAAGTGCTGACTCAATGAGGAGAAGAATAATTAAGCCAATAAAAGAAGGGCTTCAAACTTTTAGCGACAGAAAAAAAAGTTCCATAAATATACTTGATGTGGCTACAGGATCAGGAAGAACATTAAAACAATTAAGAGCTGCATTTCCTAAAGAAAAAATTACAGGACTTGATTTATCTGATTCATACTTAAAAGAGGCAAGTAGATATATTTCAGATTTAGATGGAGATTTAATTCAGTTAATAAAAGGTAACGCTGAAGAATTACCTTTTGAAAATGATAGTTTTCAATGTATATCTTGTGTTTACTTATTTCATGAATTACCTCGAACAATTAGAGCGAAAGTACTAAATGAATTTTTTAGAGTTATTGAACCGGGGGGGATATTAGTATTAGCTGATTCAATTCAAATAAGTGATTCACCTGACTTTACATCTGTAATGGAAAACTTCTATAAATCTTTTCATGAGCCTTTTTATTGTGATTACATAAAAGAGGATATAGATTCTAAAATAGAGGAAGTAGGGTTTAAAGATGTAAAATCTAATTCCTTTTTTATGACCAAAGTATGGTCTGCTGTAAAGTAAATAAAAACTTCTATGACCTATTGGGATAAAGATACTATTCAGCTTGTTCAAAGTCTTAATGACAAATTAAAAATTGATCATTCTAAATGGCATAAAGATAAAGGAAATAAATATAAACGATCTGCCGAACTAATTTCGGCGGGATTATGCCATTTAATCATTTCTTGTAATGAGAATCAATCAATTGAGTATATAGAAGAAAGTATAAAATGGTTAAAAGAAATCAACGTAGATCAACCTTGCCCTAGTAAAAATCACCTTTTTAAAGCCAACTGAAGCCTATTGCCTTTACTACTCCATCTAATATCATCAAAACATTCATTAATTATGTAAAGGCCACGGCCATTAATACTACTTATTTTTTTTGGTAATTTATAATCTCTTTTTTTTATTTCTAAACCATTACCTTGATCTTGAATTTGCCAAACACACCAATTAGGAGTAATTATTCTTCTTACTCTAATATTTTTTTTAGGATCTAATTTATTACCATGTTTTACTGCGTTAACCAAAGCTTCATGTAAACCAAGTTTTATAAGATAGCTTGATTGAGAATTATTAATAGGTTCTAATAATTGATCGACAAATTCATTTAACTGTAATGATGATTCAAATTCGTAGTTTGACCAGTTAATTTTTGGTCTTTTAAAAAATCTTTTTAAAATATTTTTGCCCTGGAATAAGGACATAATAATATTTTTACACTGTCTTAATTTTAACTTATTAAATACCTTAATTTAAAGAATATTATTGTGTCTCTTTGAAATAGCAGGATGACGTAGGATTGAGTCCATAAGTCTTACTCCTCTTAGTTGATTTATTAAAGGCATATGTCCATCAGGAGCATCCAATGACCAGCAAAAAGATCCAGGATATCTAGTCCATAAGCCCTCTTTTTTCCACCCTATTTTCGGCCACATTAATTCATATTTTTTCCCTACTGATTTTAATATCTTTGCTTGAATTGAGAATCCAAATCTACCAGTAGAATAAATAGTCCATAATCTATCTATCTATTGTTTCTAGATCTTTTCCTGACATATTTTTAACTTCACTGTAGAAAACATATCCACGTTTTTCAGCTAATTTTCCAGCTAATTTTCGTAAGTACGAACTTGTTAATCTATCTGCATCTTCAAATTTTTGCTCAACTAACATCAATTGCAATTCCTCATAATTAATATCAATATCTGAATATGTATTAAACCAATTATTGAATTTTGTGTTTTCAAAGAATTCTGGCTTAAATTTTTTTAAAACTTGCAATATCCATCCAGCAGCCCAGTCATCTCCTTCTCTATCAAACATATCAAAAAGAGATGGGCCAAGATTAAAAATATTTTCGACTTCAGATTCTATTTGAGTTAATGAATTTATCCTTTTTCTTTGATTGGAATCTATAAATTTTTTTATAAGATCTAATGTAGCATTACTATAGTTATCCTGTTCTTTGTTATTCATTTTAAAAAAATTAATCAAATAAATAAAAACTATCCATGTATTTCAAAAGAAAAGAACTAGAGAAATTTAGATGTTTTAAAGGACCACTTATAGATGTTAGGAGCCCGAGTGAGTATTATAAAGGACACATGCCTAATTCTATTAATATTCCACTATTTGATGATGATGAGAGATCTATAATTGGTACAATTTATAAAAAAGAAGGTAGAAAAAAAGCAGTAATAGAGGGATTAAAATTTTTTGAAAAAAAAATGGAATTACTTCTTGATAATTTATTCAAGAGTATTGAGTCTCATACAACTATTCCTAATAAAAATAATGAATTATTTATCAGGATATACTGCTCTAGAGGAGGAATGCGTTCACAAAGTATTGGATGGTTATTAGATAAATTTAAATTAAATATAGTTACACTTAATGGCGGATACAAAATATATAGAAGATGGGTATTAGATAGTTTTTCAAATAAGATGAATTTAGTAGTTATTGGCGGGAAAACAGGCACAGGGAAGACAAGATTATTATCATTACTTGATAAATATAGATATCAAACTATTGATCTTGAAGGATTTGCTTGTCATAGAGGAAGTACATTTGGAGGTTTAGGAATGAAAAAACAACCTTCAAATGAACAATTTGAAAATATTATTGCAGAAAAATTAAGTTCTTTTAAATGTTCTAATAATATTTTTGTAGAAGCTGAAAGTGCAAATATAGGTAAATGTAAAATTCCTCATGAATTCTTTAAGCAGATGAAAAACTCTAGGAGGATTGAAATTATAAGGAGCGAATCTAACAGGTTAGATGAGTTAATAGATACTTATAGTGTATTTAAAAAAGAGGAACTCCAAGAATCAGTACTAAGGATAAAAAAAAGACTAGGACCACAAAGAACAAAAATAGCTCTTGAATCAATTCATAATGAGAAATGGGACTTAGTTTGCAAATCAGTTTTAGATTATTACGATAAGTGTTATGAATATGAAAAGGTTGGCAAAACTAATATAAAGATAATAGATTTAACTGATAAAAAATATGATGAAAGTATCCTAGAGATAATAAATAATGTTTTATAAAATAACTACAAACGAATATGAAAAATTTTTCCTAAGATAAAAAATTATCAACCGAATATTATGACAACAAATAAAACTGCAAAAATACAATTTTATGAGGGTACTGATGAACCAGTTGTGCCTGAAATAAGACTGACTAGGAGTAAAGATGGTACCACCGGTCAAGCATTATTTTTGTTTGAAAAACCTCAGGCATTATCTTCAATTACAGACGGTGAAATCACAGGTATGCGGATGATAGATTCCGAAGGTGAAATATTAACTAGAGAAGTTAAAGTAAAGTTTGTTGATGGAGAACCAATATTTTTAGAAGCGGTTTATATTTGGAAGAACACACCAGACTTTGACAGATTTATGAGATTTGCAAATAGTTATGCCAAATCAAATGGATTAGGATATTCTGAAAAGAAGTAGAATGTTATGAAAATTGAATAGTTCATCATATTTCAAGTTAGTAGTAATATTAATCACTTTATTAATAGTATGGACTTTAAGGGATTTTCTCCTATTAATAATTTGTTCTTTAGTAATTTCAAATATTGTATGTAATTTATCTAATCAAATCCAAAAAGGTTTGAAAATTCCTCGATCGATTTCATTGTTTCTTGTCTTAGCCGTCATATCAGTAATTATATTTACTATTTTTATTCTTGTATTACCTCCATTTATAAAGGAATTCAATGAAATACTAGTTGACATTCCAAATGGTTTATCAAAAATAAATATATTGATCAATACAAATCTGAGCAAATTTAATAGCTTATTTTATGGCGAACAATCAGAAAATGTTATAGACATATTCAGTTTAATAAATAATGTAGTTACCATTCCAGATGTCTCAACTATTGCAAAAGCTATTCAAGAAAGTTTTAAGAATTTAATTAATATTGCGGGCAATCTAGGTTCAGGTCTTTTGAGATTAATATTCGTATTAGCAGTGAGTTTGATGATTTCTATTGAACCAAAACAATATAAAGAAAATGTACTTCTATTAATACCAAAAAATTACCGTAATAAATTTAGAAATATTCTGGAAAAATGCAATATTGCATTAGCAAATTGGACCTTTTCTATGGTCATAAGCTCATTATCAGTAGGTTTATTATCATTAATAGTTTTATCTATATTAGATGTCAAATACGTTGTCTCAAATGCCTTAATAGCAATGGTTCTTAATATAATTCCGAATATAGGTCCAGTTATTAGTGGTATATTTCCAATCTCAATTGCACTACTAGATAATTTTTGGAAACCACTGGCAGTTTTAGGATCATATGTAATCATTCAAAATATTGAAAGCTATATCATAATGCCATCTATAATGAAGAAAAAAGCGAACTTACTTCCTGGTTTGACATTAATATCACAATTTGGATTTACCTTCATTTTTGGTCCATTAGGCTTAATACTATCTCTCCCATTAGCTGTAGTAATACAGGTTTTAATCAAAGAATCATTTAAAGATATTTAAAAACTACTTAATTAATTTTTTATATAAATATGGGTATGAAAAAAGTATGAAGATAGCTAAGGGATGTTTACCTATAGCAAAATATAGAGAACTAAAAGTAAAATGATCAAATAATATTCTTAGCTCAGTAGAAAGATCTATTAAAACTAAAGAAAATAAAATTATCAAATAGTAATTCAATTTCATAAAATGAGAAGCTTAAGCTCAGTCTTTAAGCAACAAAGATGGAGCTAATAAAATACTTGAATAACTTCCAACAATAATTCCTAATGATAAGGCCAAAGAAAACCAAAACAGCGAGTAAGATCCAAACAAAATAATGCTTAATAAAGGGATAAGGGTTGTAATACTGGTAAAAGTTGTTCTCCTAAATGATTCGTTTACTGATAATTGAATAGTTTCGTTATAGCCTTCTTCCTTTGATTTTAAATTCTCACGAATTCTATCAAAAATAACAACAGTATCATTTACAGAATAACCAGCAATAGTTAACAAGGACACCGCAAATAAACTATTTACCTCGACAGATAATATAATTCCCAACCAGGAAAATATACCGAAAACAATTAATAAATCATGGAATAAAGCAAATAATGCAAATAATGCATATTTTTTATCAAACCTAATAGTTATATATAAAGATATTGCAAATAAAGAAACCAACAATGAAGTAACACAATTGGTAAGTAATCTTTTCCCAAGCTTTGGACCTATTAATCTTGAATTCTTACTCTCATAATTTAGAGGTCCAATAATATTATCAAGATTAGTAATTAGATTATTTGATTCTTCGATACTCAAATAAGGTGTTCTTATTGAAATTAATTTATTATTATTTTGAAATTGTAATTTAATATTATTTATAAAGTTTTTATTACTAGAGATCTCTCTTAAATTTTCTAAAACTGAATCAGGGGAAAGATTAGAACATTCTTCTTCGCAAACTCTTTCTATTCTTAGTTCATTTCCTCCAACAAAATCCATCCCTAAATTTATAGGTTTCTTATAAGAAGTATTAAAAGTTGAATATAAAATTCCTAAAAGACTTAACAAAATAAGAAAAGTTGAAAAACTAATTATCTTTCTTTTATTTTTTATTAGTTCAAGATTGTATTTCATGAGAAATTAGAAAAAAAATTTAATTTGAAAAATTATTCTTGGGTAGATAGAGATTTTTTTGTCTTAAAGATTGGTATGTTGTAAAAAATCGCAAAATAGTTTTTGAACAATTTAATGAGGTAAACAAGCTTATTAGAACTCCAATACCTAATGTTGCCGCAAAACCTTTAACAAAATTTGTTCCTAATAAAAACAATACAAAACAACTTAGAAGAGTTGTAATATGACCGTCAACTATAGATGAATTAGCTCTTTGAAAACCGCTATCAATAGATCTTGTAAGAGTATTGCCGTCATATAATTCTTCTCTAATTCTCTCAAATATTAGAATATTTGCGTCAACAGCCATACCAATGCTAAGTATAAGCCCAGATATTCCAGGTAAAGTCAAAGTTACAGGAATTAAAGAATATAGAGCTAAGTTAAAGAAACCATAAAGTACTAGAGATAGAACTGAAACGAAACCTAGAATTCTATAATTAAAAATCATAAATATACCAACAAAAATTAATCCACTAATAGCTGCATAAAGACTTTTTAAAATATTTTTGGATCCCAATAGAGCACCTATAGTGTTAGTTTCTACTATTTCAATTGGCAATGGCAATGAGCCTCCTTTAAGTTGAACTTCTAATTCTCTAGCATTTTCAGCACTAAAATTACCGCTTATTGTTGCTGATCCACCTGTAATACCAGTACTAGCAAACTGGTTACCAACACTAGCTTCACTTATAGATTCGCCATCAAGAATAATAGCCAATAGTTGATTAGTGCCAGCAATTGACTTTGTAATTTCTGCAAACTTTTCACCTCCTGAATTACTAAAAGTTAATAAAACTTCCCAATTACTATTTGTTTGTTCTTGTCTCCTTCCTGCGTTAATAAGATCTTTACCAGATAAATCTGTTTTAATAAATAAATTTGTAATTTCTTTATCAACATATTTTTTGATTTCAATTAACTTCCCATATAAATCATTACTAGTAGATGAGTAATTCAATTCTTGCTCTATATCTTCGAGATCATCTTGAATAACTTTTAAGAAATTATCATTATTTTGATTTTTTTCTTCAAAGGAATATTGTTCAATTAATTCTTTAATATTCAATCTTTGTAGTTGCAGAGTTTTTAAATCTGAAGATGTTCCTTCTTTTTGGGTTCTAAATTCTAATAAAGCAGTCTTACCTAATACCCTTGAAGCAACAGATGGATTTTGTTCGCCTGGTAATTCTAAAATCAATTGATCTCCACCGAGGGTTTGTAAATTAGACTCAGAAACTCCTAAATTGTTAACGCGCTTATCTATAACCGAATTAACTGCTTCAAGTTCATCCCTTGTTACCTTACCTTCCTCTTTAATAATTTGAAGTGTAAGTTGAGAACCACCTTGTAAATCCAATCCCAACTGTAAGGGATAATTTATTAATAGATAAAAAGATAAAGTAAGTAGAAATATAATAAAAAAAAGCCAACCTTGCCTTCTTTTCATTTTCTATATACTCCCACTAATTAAATGTTCAACTTTTTCAACTATTTGATGTGGTTGGATTATTGTCAAATTCTCAAGATTTCCATTATAGGGAGTTGGAATATCCTGACTAGATAATCTAATTGGTCGGGCATCAAGGTCATCAAAGCACTCTTCTGTTATCAAGGCAATTAATTCTGCACCAATACCTCCAGTCTTCATACATTCTTCAACAATAATCACTTTATTTGTTTTTCTTATTGATTTTGAGATGGTTTCCATATCAAATGGTTTTAAACTTATTAAATCTATTAACTCAACATCTATTCCTTTTTTTTCTAATTCTTCAACAGCTTTAAGGCAGTGATGTCTCATTCTTGAATAAGTTAATAAAGTAATATCACTTCCTTCTTTTACAACGTCAGCCTGATCTAAAGCGCAAGTATAATCACCCTCAGGTAATTCTTCAGACAAATTGTATAGAAGAACATGTTCAAAAAATAGAACCGGATTATCATCTCTTATAGCTGCTTTCATTAAACCTTTAGCATTTGTAGGCGTACTACATGCAACAATCTTTATGCCAGGAACTGCATGAAAATATGCTTCAAGTCTTTGACTATGCTCAGCACCAAGTTGACGACCAACTCCACCAGGTCCTCTAACTACTGCTGGTATTTTATAATTTCCGCCACTTGTATATCTAAGCATACCCATATTGTTTGATATCTGATTAAAAGCTAAAAGCAAAAAACCCATATTCATTCCTTCTACTATTGGTCTTAAGCCAGTCATTGCTGCACCCACAGCCATTCCCGTAAAACTATTCTCTGCAATTGGTGTATCTAAGACTCTTAACTCTCCATATTTTTCATATAAATCCTTAGTTACCTTATAAGATCCTCCATATTGACCAACATCTTCCCCCATAACGCAAACATTTACATCATTTGCCATTTCTTCATCAATTGCCTCTTTCAAAGCATTAAATAATAATGTTCCAGCCACAATTAATTACCTAATTAATCACATATATAATCCTACCACTTTGAATAATTCAACCTCCTTCAGCGAAGGTTATGAGTAGCAATATTGATAAAATCATTCCAGGCGATAGCAAAAGGACTAAAAGGCCTAAGTCATGTAAAGACATTCAAAGAAAGAGTTTTCTTAATAATATTGGCAAATCAACTTTTCTTCACAATAAAACTGCGAATAAATACAATAAAAAGTCCTATACCAATAAATGCAAAAGAGAAAGTTAGCAAAAAAGATAATCCAATTATTAAGGTATTGATACTAGAGGAAATATTTTGGACTATTTCAGAAGAATTAGATGGTCTATGTACTGAAAAATAAATTGCAATTTTATTACTTAAAAAATAAAAAAATATAAATAATAAAAAACTTGTTAATGATCCAACAATAAAATTTAAAGGTCCTTTTTCGGGAATATTTTTTTCAATATTCTCATTATTATTATCAGCCACAATAGATTTTTACATAAAAAAAAATTTTAAATGAATGTTATTCCCTTTTTAAGGAAAGTGCAAACCCATGAATCATAACCTTTATCTTTAAATAATTTAGAATTTGCAGCTAATTCTTTTTTAGCAGTCTCTAAATTTTTAAAGAGTGCAAAGCATGTAGGGCCTGATCCACTCATTGAAAATGTGAGACAATTTTCTAATTTAGAAAGTAAATATAATGCCTGGTTTACAGAATCATTTTCATTTTCAACAACTAACTGCAAATCATTTTTTATAGTTAAATGTTGATTATCAAAACTAAAATTATTTAAACCATTATCTCTTAAATCATTTCTTATTTTCTCAACCATTTCTCTATTTGTAAGATATTGTTCACAAAATCTATTACTATATTTTTTATAAGTTTCAGCTGTAGATACTGATACATTTGGATTTTTTAAAAGAATTACTCCATATTCAAAGTTTGAATCTAATTTCTCCAAAATTTCTCCTCTTCCAAAACATAATTGAATACCACCATTTATAAAAAATGGAATATCAGATCCTAAAGTTGATGCTAATGAACATAATGTTTCTTTATCTAAATTCAAATCCCATAACTTATTAAGACCAATTAATGTTGCTGCTGCATTACTGGATCCACCAGCTAATCCTGCGCCAATTGGAATATTTTTTCTTAAAAATATATTCGCACCGTAATCTATATTTGATTTTTTCCTTAATAGATTTGCCGATTTAACAATTAAGTTATCATCAGACAAGCTTAAATTATTACAATCAGATTCAAGCTTAATTAAACCTTCATTATTAAATTCAAATTCTAAATAATCAGATAGATCGATATTTTGCATAATCATTGCTAACTCATGAAAACCATCCTCTCTTTTACCAATAACTTCAAGGTGCAAATTTATTTTGGCAGGAGATTTTATATTAATTTTCGTTTTAGCTAAATTTTGCATATACTTAAATTTTTATTTTTTAATTTTAATACAATTTTCTGCAAGCTTAATCCATTGGTCAATTGAAATATCTTGTGGTCTTAAATTAAAACAAACTTTTGAAGATTCAGATAATTCATTTATCTCTTCATTTGAAAGTATTGAATTAAGAGTATTTCTAAGCATTTTTCTTCTTGAATTAAATGAAATTCGAAGAAGTTTATCTATATATTTTTCCAGACTAATATCTAATCTTAAATCATTCTTAATTGGTTCGAAAACTACTAAAGAAGAAAAAACTTTTGGAGGTGGACTAAATGATGAAGGGGGTACATCACATATTCTTTTTATTTTTGATAGAAGTTGCATTCTTACACTAAGTGCACCAGCATTGGGACTTCCTTCTTTTGACAAAATCCTATCTACAACGTCTTTCTGCATTAAAAATATTATTTTTTCGTAATTATAATTTTTTATAATGCCCAATCGACCTATGAAAATATCTAATATTGGGCCAGTTATATTGTAAGGAATATTTGCAATCACTTTTGTAATCTTCTTATTGATCGAATCTAAATTTACGGTAAGAATATCTCCCTGCTGAAGTGAAAACTTATCATTATTATTGAATTTATCATTTAATAAATTTATTAAATCTTTATCTAATTCAATCGCATGTAATTTTTTAATTTCTGAATCTAACAACTTAGAGGTTAAAGCTCCTTTACCTGGGCCAATTTCTAAAATAAAGTCATTTTCATTAAGAACAGCAATTTCTTTGATTTTTTCTAATATTTTTTTATTTACCAACCAGTGTTGTCCAAATCTTTTTTTTTGATGATGGTTTTTAGAATTCATCTAAAAGATAAATAATATGTTTAAATTAAATATGAATTTAATACTTTATATCATGAGCTTATCAAAAAAAAATTTAGATAAACTCAATAAATTTAAAAAAAATAAAAATTTAAATAACGAAATTAAAAATATAAGTAACAACACAAATATATCAAACAATGATAATTTAAGTTCTAATCCACTTAATTCAGAAGATCCTAATAAAATTTTTTATGCGTTAATTGATAATTCAGAATCTTTAGAAGAGACTTCTAACGTTAATAATTCACTAAGAAAAAGTGAGCTTAATCAAATTAATATGAATCCTAGAAAAGCTAATTTTTCTAAGAAATTAACAACTGAAGAGGAACTATATGATGAATTTAATTATCTTCTTGATGAATAATTAGTTTTAATATTTACTTATGCTTCAGAGTAATAGATTAAAAATTTATGCTATCGGCAAAATAAAAAAACTTTGGATTAGAGAAGGAATTAATCAATACAAAAAAAGAATGCCTGAACTTATCATTAATGAGTTAAAGACTTTTAATTTAAATAATCTTAGATCTAATAACAATATTATTATCTGCCTAAGTGAAGAAGGGAAGCAGTTTAATTCAGTTGAACTATGTTCTTTTCTCTTAAGTTTTAAAAATAAAAAAATTAATTTCTTAATTGGTGATACTGATGGAATAAATTCAGATATAAAAAAAAATTCAGATCTCATACTAAGTTTGTCTCCTTTAACTTTTCCTCATGAATTAGCTAGATTAATCCTTCTCGAGCAAATCTATAGAGCTGTCTCTATATCTAACAACTCCCCTTACCATCGTTCTTAAAAAGATTAGATTTAATCTAAAATTAATCTATAAAACTTTAATAACTAACTATTTTTCGAATTTTTACTCTATAGTACATATATACTATTAATTTAAATCTTGAATTCCTTTGATCAAGCTACTAAAAAGTTCAGAATCCCCTTATTAAATGATTCGGTATCTGCAGGGTTCCCTTCTCCCGCAGATGACTATACGGAAGAAAATATTGATTTAAATGAACATTTAATATCTAATCCGTTTAGCACTTTTTTTCTTAGAGTTAAAGGTGACTCAATGATAAATGCAGGAATTAAAGATAAAGATTTAATAATAGTAGACAAAAGTTTAATCGCCAAGCCAGGGAATATTGTCATCGCAATGATAGACGGAGAATTTACAATAAAAAGATTATCTATAAAAAATGATGAATTATATTTAAAAGCAGAAAATCATAATTATCCTGATTTTAGCTTTAAAAATCATATTGATGTACAGATATGGGGAGTTGTTATTTATTCAATACACAGCTATTAATGATAATTTCAAGTAATAATGCTATAGCTCTTATAGATGCTAATAATTTTTATGCGTCATGTGAACAAAATATTAATCCTAATTTGAGAAATAAACCAGTAGTAGTTTTATCTAATAATGATGGATGTATTATTGCGAGAAGTCCTGAAGCGCGAGCTTTAAAAATCAAAATGGGAACTCCTTATTTTAAGATCAAAGAAAAATTAAATAAATTGGATGTAGCAGTCTTAAGCTCAAACTACTCTCTTTACGGAGATATGAGCAGAAGACTAATGAATTTACTAAAAAATTACTGTGAAGAAATAGAAATTTATTCTATTGACGAAGCATTTATCTCAATTTCTAGACCTAATGATAAAAATCTATATCCTTGGGCAAGAAACATAAGATCATTAATATATCAGAATTTAGGGATTACCATAACAGTAGGCATAGGAGAAAATAAAGTAAGAGCAAAAATTGCTAATAAATTAGCTAAAAATATTTATTATTCAGCTGGAATATTTGATTTAGCTATAACCAGAAATGAGAACAATTATTTAAAAAGAATTAGTGTAGATAAGATATGGGGAGTCGGGAAACAAACCTCTAATTGGTTGCAAAGTAAAGGTATTAAGAATGCGAAAGAATTAAGAGATATGGAAGAAAATGAAATCATCAAAAAACTAGGCATAGTAGGAAAAAGATTGCAATTAGAACTGAAAGGTTATAAATGTCTGCCTATAGAAAAAAACAAGAAATCAAAAAAAGAAATTCAGGTAAGCAGGAGTTTCGGTACTCCTGTCACAAAATTAGAAGACTTAACTCAAGCACTAGCGACTCACGCAATAAAAGCATCTGAAAAAATGAGAAGTCAGAATTTGCAATCATCTAATATTAGAGTATTCGCAAGAACCAGTAAATATTCAAGTCAAAATTATCAAAGAAGTGCTCATAGAAAACTTACAAATGCAACAGACGACACAAACAGCATTTTAAAAATAGTAGTTGAATTATCTAAAGAAATTTATAATCCCGAATATAAATTTTCAAAAGCTGGTGTTTTAATGCAGGATTTAACTAATAGCGAATATTTACAACAATCAGTTATCAATTACAAATCTCAGAAAGACCTAAAAAAATCAGCAATTCTCATGAGAACTATTGATTTATTAAATAAAAGATTTAATAACAATGCGATTACATGGGCTATTACGAAAACGCCAAAAAGTTGGAAGATGAATAAGAATTTCTTAAGTCGCTCATCTACAACTGATATAGAACAGATCCCAACTATAGTAAAGTAAAAAAATAAAATGGAATTTATTATATTTTTAAGCAAATTAGATAAAGAGATTCTTGACTTATTAATACAAGCAAACTACAAAGTTGAAGAGAATAAAATTGAATGTCTCTTAAATAAAGAAATAAAAGGGCTACATAATTTTATAGAAAATAAAATAATAATATGCACTGAGAATGCAAAAAGGAAAACAAATTACAGAAATGAAAAGCAGCATCCAAATAAAGAAAACCTCAAAACAAAATTGGCAATAAGAAAAGCGTTAAGACATGAAGCTACTCATGCTATACAAAAATGTAACAACAATAAGACAGTAGGGGATATTAAAAATTTAGAAGCTAAATTACATCAAAGTAAGAGGAGATCATTAGAGTTCTCAACCTCCAATTTTTCTGGAACATATGCAAAAGAAGTGGAAGCTTATATTCTTGAAGACAAGCCCAAAAAGGTAAAAAATATGATTAAAAAATACTGCCTGTAAATTTAAATAAAATACATTAGCTAGCAATGAAATTACCACAGCGTTGTTTATCTAAAAAACTTATATGTTTTCTTTCTAAGTAATACAATTCCTGAAATTTAATCGCATCTGAGTTTAAATCCTTAAAGAGATCATCTATTTCTTTATTAGTCTCTGAGGAACCTGAAGAAGATTTATCAATTAAAATAGAAATACAATTTTCTAAAGTTTTTAATCTTTGTGATCCCCAAGATTCGATCAAGTGTCTACATCTTTTTAAAGAATTATATTTTTCCAGAAGTGATAAAGTTCCAAGTAAATTATCTTTAGGATTAGTAAGCAAGGTTAAAAACAACTCATTTGGATTAACAAAATTATTAATTTTATTTGATGAATCAGGATTATAAAGAGCTAAGTGATCAGTAAGAAGTGAAATCAAGTCAATAGCAAAAAACTCTTCTTGAAGATTTTGATTATTAGATTCTTTTAATTCATTTAAATAATTTAAACCTAAATTATTTTGTTCAATTTTTGAAATAGCTTCCCATAAATTTTGAATATGATTAGTATTAAAACCATTAATTTCTCTTTTGAGAAATTCATCGCGAATAAATAAGCGAAGATCAGGACAATGCAAATAATAAAAGATTATTTCCGATTCATTTTTTTCACGCCGAGAAATTTCATTTGGTTGTTCAAATTTTTTTGATCTACCATGCCAACGAAATCCCTTAACTTGATTTCTTAAATCTTGTTCAAACTGTATCGCTAACCTTGCCTGTCCCTTACTCAATCGTTCGGAAACTTTTTGTAAGTAATGAGTTCTTATTGAAGATTGAGGTAATTTACTCAACAATTTTACCAATGAAGAAATAACACTTTGGAAATTTTCAGACTTAGTTAAATCTTTATCTTTAAAGATCTGATCAATCTCCCAATCAATCCAAAAGGATGAATTATCAATGAGATTAATATAATCTTCTGGTGTATGACTATTCAAAAATTCGTCAGGATCTTTAAAATCATTAAGTTGAAGTATCTTAAGGTTAATTTGATCATGTAGAGATAAGCTTTCGACTTCGTTTATTACTCTTTTTGTAGCTAATATCCCTGCATTATCAGAATCAAAATTTATGATTATATTTTTATTATCTGTACATCTACATAGTTGAGAAATTTGATACTTATTTAATGCGGTGCCGAGGGAAGCTACAGCATTCGCAATACCTTTTGAATGAAGAGCAATTACATCAAAGTATCCCTCAACAATAATAGCTTTATCACTTTTTCTAATATTGCTAGATGCTTTTTCAAATGCAAACAACATCTTGCCTTTTTCAAATATCTCTGATTCAGGAGAATTAAGATATTTAGGTTCCTGACCATCAAGAGATCTTCCACCAAAGGCAACTACACGTCCCTGCATATCATGTATTGGAACTATTAATCTATTTCTAAAACGATCATATATTTTGTCAGAATTATCTTTAGAAATTGCAAGCCCTGAAGACAATATTAGATTAATAGGAAATTTTTCTACCTTGGATAGATAGTTAAATAAATCATTCCATGAATTCGGCGCAAAACCTAATTCAAAGTCATCAATAATTTTATTATTCAATTTTCTCTTGGATGTTAAATATTTCATAGCTTCGCAACCTAAAGAATTATTTAATTGAGATTTAAACCAATTTTTGGTGACTCTTAATATTTTATAAAGCTCTTCTTTTCTAGATAATTGTTTTTTAAAAGCTTCTAATTGGGGACCCTCAAGATTTTCAACATTGATATTATTTTTCTTGGCAAG
Source organism: Prochlorococcus marinus (assembly GCF_001180245.1). GTDB lineage: Bacteria > Cyanobacteriota > Cyanobacteriia > PCC-6307 > Cyanobiaceae > Prochlorococcus_A > Prochlorococcus_A marinus_F. Next base: position 463,204 of record NZ_CVSV01000131.1, on the reverse strand, counting down.
TGAAAGTACAACATCTGAAAAATTTGCACGAGTAAATTCCATTAAAAATTTAATAGAATTACCCCCAGCACCACAAGAGAAACAATAATAGAATTGTTTACTTGGCGATACTGTCATAGATGGCTTAGTATCATCATGAAAAGGACAAATCCCAACAAATTCTTTGCCTTTCTTCTTAAGAACAATATGTTCAGATATAACGTCAACAATATCTGCTTTTTCCTTAACCTCCTGAATAGTTCTTGGGTGTATAGAATGAACCATTGAGATTAGTAAAAAAATTAATAATAATTTATTTGTTATAGGTCAAAATCAAATAAGAATCTACTTAATTTCACAAAAAAACTATTTTTTTAAATGATAAACCTTGAAGAATTAGAAAAAAAATTCATTTCATTGAATAAGTTTAATTTAGTATTTGCATCATTCTTCTTCAGTTTGATGACTTTGTGCGTTAAAAATATTGATAAAAGGATACCTATTTATGAATTAGTTTTATTTAGATCATTATTAAGTTTAATAATTACATTATTCATAATCAATTTAAAAAATATAAATCCATGGGGTAAAAACAAACCATTACTTATCTTAAGAGGTGCTTTAGGAACTTTAGCATTAGTTTGTATTTTTTATGCAATAAGAAATATGCCTCTTAGCATATCTACCGTCATTCAGTACACATATCCTATTTTTATATCTATATTTGCTGGCATATTTATTAATGAAAAAATAACTCGTAATATAATTTTTGCTTTAATTCTTGGCTGGATTGGAATATTAGTAATTTTAAATCCAAGCCAGTTATCAACTATAAACGTTGAAATTGAAAATGTTTCGATTTTGGTGGCATTTCTTGGAGCAATCTGCACCGCATTAGCTTACGTAACAGTTAAAAAACTCTCATTTACTGAAGATGTTTATGTAATTATTGAATATTTTCCACTTGTTTCTTTTATTACTCTACTACCAATTGTATTGATGAACTGGGTTACTCCAAATTGGAATGAATTAGTTTGGATAATAGGGATTGGCTTATTTACTCAATTAGGTCAGACTTTCTTAACTGTGGGATTAAAAAATTTACCTGCTTCTGAAGCATCAACAGTTAACTATTTACAAGTTTTATTCGGTTCAATTTGGGGCATATTTTTTTTTAGTGAAATAATCAACATAAATTTTTTATTAGGAGCCTCACTAGTTTTATTAGGAACTATTATATCTACTACCAAAATAATCAAAAGGACATAGAATAAAGATAGAGTTAAAAAAAAGGTGAAATTTTACTATTTAGCTTTATTGTTTTGTTTTTCTCCTATTGTTCAAGTAAAAGCAACTCCAAAGTCAATAACTTGTACAAGAACTGAATATAGAGAGGAGTATATTCCTGGAACAAAATCAAATCCAGGCTACGTAAAAAGTTATGAAGTTGATGTTGTAATACCATGTGGCGGTCAAAATAAAGCTGAAAAAATTGATGATAATGACTGTAGTGAAGGTTCTATTATTGGAGGTATTCTTGGTGCTGGAATAGCACTATCCTCATCTAGGGGTAAAGACAGATTTTGGGCCGTACCTGCTGGTGGGACTGCAGGTGCGTTAATTGGTTGTCAGGTGGATGGTGGTTAATTGATTAGTTGGATAAATGGAGAATTGGTTGAGTTATGGCAAACTAATCAAAAATTTTTTGTTTTAATAAATTGTCAAGGATTAGGATACGAAATACAAATACTAGAATTCTTTTTTCTCAAATTAAAAACAAATCAGATATCTAATAAAAACATTACTCTTTGGTTAAAACATATTAAGAAAGAAGATTCAGATTTATTATTTGGCTTTACATCAAAGGATCAAAAGGATTTTTTTATTGAAATTTTAAGTATCCGAGGTGTTGGATCTCAAATCGGTATGGGAATATTAAATAAATTTTCAATTAATGAAGTTATCAATGCAATTAAAACACAAAACAAAAAATTAATATGTTCTGTACCTGGTGTAGGACAAAAAATGGGTGATCGTTTAATTTTAGAATTAAAAAATAAATTTAAAAGTGAAATACAATTTGAAGATACAAAAGGCAAAGTTGAATTTAAGATTAAGGATCAAGAAATTAATAAAATGATCGAAGATCTTCAGTTAACCCTTCGATCTTTAAATTACAAAAATAAAGAAATCAAGACTATTTTGGCAAATATTAATAAAGAAGTAGATCTCCTTGCTATGAAAAATAATTTATCATTTGAAAATTTATTGAAATTAGCTATGAATTATTTAGATAAAGATAGTAGTAATTTAGCTAGATGACGTAGTATCATAGAGTAAAGAAATAAATTTTATGTCATTAGATACAGCTGAAAAACAGAAGCTGATTGAGACTCATCAAGTACATCCAACTGATACAGGTTCATCCGAAGTTCAAGTAGCTCTGCTTTCAAAAAGAATATCGAAATTAAGTGACCACCTCCAAGGAAACATTCACGATTTCGCTTCAAGGCAAGGATTATTAAAAATGATTGGTAAAAGAAAAAGATTATTATCTTTCTTAAAAGAAAAAAACGTTCAGAAATATCAAGAACTAGTAAAGAAAATTGGAATCAGAGGATGACCTCATTTAATGAAAAAAAAGCAATCCAAAAAAAAGACACAAAATAAAAAGAAAAAAATTAATTCTGAGACAACTGCATTCGCTAACATAGAAAAAACGTCTAACACTGTAACTTCCTCAAAGAAATCCTCAAATGGCATACCTAAATATGTCGCAGATAGAATGGCAAGAAGAATATTTTTCACAGCTGGAATACCGACAATATTAGGAATGTCTGTTTTTGTTGTGAGCTACATTATAGTTACAAGAAATATTGCTGAAATACCACCTTCTTCAACAATTGCAATTTCAGCATTGTTTTTCTTGCTAGGTCTGGCAGGATTGAGTTTTGGTATATTATCAGCTAGTTGGGATAAAGAGCCTGGATCCTTTTTTGGTATTGAAAATATTCCAATGAACATACAACGCGCAAAAGCTGCCTTCAAACCTGCCACGCAAAACTTTGAGGATAAAAGTTAATCTAGGAAACTAAAGATTTCAAATTAACTTGGAATGATTTATCTTCTAATAATTTGCATGCACCTTGAATATCTCCAATACAGAATTGTTCGCCAAATTTAACGTAGGTAACATTATTTTTATTTCTAACTGCAGCTAAAACTGGAATCTTAATTCCACATCTACCTTTATCTGGTTTAAATTTAATTAAACAGTCTCTCAAAGTATTTTGTACCCTTACATCTGATGCCTGAGAACTTTCAAGATTAATAATTAGCAGCTTAAGGTTATCGATTTCTCTACAATCATCAATTATTAACTGAGTCTTATCACTTTTTTTATCGATTGTACCCCAAACCAACAATCTAGTATCAGTAAGAAGAAATTCTGATAATCTAACATAGGTTTTAGGAAAAACTATTGCTTCGCAACTTCCAGAAAGATCTTCAAGCTGAACTATAGCCATCCTATCACCTTTTCTCGTTGTAATTTGCTTCAAATCGGGGATCATTCCAACCAAAGAGACTTTGCTTCTATCCTTTGTTTCTTCTAACTGCGAAATACTTACAGGTGATATAAGTTTTGCTGGCTTGGTTAAATGCTTTAGAGGATGATCAGATAAGTAAAAGCCTAATAGCTGCTTTTCTAACTTTAACTTCTCAATAAGTGAATAATCATCAACTTTAGCTAATTGTGAATCTGAAAAAGCAACATTAGAAAATTCATCTTTAGAGTCAAATAGATTTCCTTGTCCTGATAATCTGTCACGATTTCTTGAAGATGCCCACTCAATAACATGTTCAAGATCTGATAATAACTGAGCCCTATTATTATCATTTGAAAACTCATCCAGTGCTCCACAATGAATTAGAGATTCAAGACTTCTTTTGTTAAGAACATTAGAAGGCAAACGGTCGCACAAATCTGCTAATGACTTAAAGGTTCCAAAACTATCTCGGTTTTCAATTATATTTCTTATTGCAGAATCTCCTAAATTCTTAATTGCAGATAACCCGAATAAAATCTGATTATTCTTAATAGTGAAATCAACCCCAGAAAAATTAATGCTCGGTGAAATAACTTCTATTCCCATGGAATAACAATTAGAAATATATCTTTGCATCTTGTCGCTAGAGCCAGAATTTACACTTAAAAGAGCTGCCATATAAGCAACAGGAAAATGGGCTTTTAAAAATGCAGTTTGATAAGTTACGGCACCATAAGCAGTTGAGTGACTTTTGTTAAAACAATATTCTGCGAATAAAACCATTTGATCAAAAAGATCATTTGCTAATTTTTCATTAACACCTTTCTTCATGGAACCTTTTACAAAAATATTCCTATGCTTGACCATTTCAGAAACTTTCTTTTTCCCCATTGCTCTTCGAAGTAAATCAGCATCACCCAGAGAATAACCGGCTAGGTCTTGAGCAATTTTCATGATTTGTTCTTGATAAACCATAATTCCATAGGTTTCAGTGAGGATTGACTTAATAAAAGGATGAGGGAAATCAACCTTTTCGTTCCCATTTTTTCTATTTATGAATTTAGGTATAAGGCCTGCATCAAGAGGACCAGGTCTATAAAGAGCCAATATGGACGAAATATCCTCTAGAGAGCTAGGTTTGAAATCCCTAACGACCTGTTTCATACCGGAAGATTCAAGTTGAAAAATACCTTCAAGATCTCCTCTCCCGATAAGATCGAAGGTTTTACCATCATTTTGTGGTAACTCATCAATGTTTATCTTCCTTCCAGTAGATTGATTAATTAGAGAAACTGTTTTTTCAATCATTGTAAGATTCTTAAGACCCAAGAAATCCATTTTCAATAATCCAAGTGATTCGATATCGTCCATAGAATATTGGGTTATTATTTGCCCTTCATTATTTCTTTGAAGAGGTACAAGCTTGTCAAGAGGATCTGATGCGATAACAACTCCAGCAGCATGAACTCCATATGTTTTATTAGTTCCTTCAATTCTCAAAGCCAAATCAACCCATTTTTTCACCCTATTATCATTAATATATTTTTCTCTAAACTCTTGGCTAGGAGAATTCTTGTCAATCATTTCATTTAATTTATAAGGTTTCCCTCTTACAACCGGTATTAACTTAGCCAATTTGTCCGCTTCTCCATATGGAATATCTAAAACCCTTGCAACATCTTTTAAAACCGCCTTAGAGGTCATCTTATTGAAAGTAATTATTTGCGCTACTTTATCCTCTCCATAACGATTAGTAACATAATCTATTACTTCATTTCTCCTATCAATACAAAAATCGGTGTCAATATCTGGCATTGACTTTCTTGCTGGATTTAAAAATCTCTCAAACAACAATCCATGCTCAACAGGATCTATATTTGTAATCTGAAGAGCATAAGCTACTAATGAGCCTGCTGCAGAGCCTCTACCTGGTCCTACAGGGATAGAGTTATCTCTAGCAAATTTGATGTAGTCCCAAACAACCAAAAAATAATCTGGGAAGCCCATATCTTTAATAATTTTTAATTCGGAAGATAGTCTTTTTTTATAGTTCTCATCAACTTCTGAAAGATCATTTTTTTTAAGTCTTTTTAAAAGGCCTTTGTTAGATAATTGTGTAAGGAATGAAAATGAATCTGTATCTTCGTTAAGAGGGAATTTTGGCATTCTATAATTACCAAACAAATCAAATTCTTCAACTTTCTGAGAAATTTCTACTGTATTGTTAACTGCCTCAATAATTGATTCATCATCAATATGATCTTTAAAAAGTTCAAGCATTTCACTTTCACTTTTAATATATTCTGTACCGGTATATCTCAATCTTTTTTCATCACTTATGAGCTTTCCTGTTAATACACAAAGCAAAGCGTCATGTGCTTCAACATCCATACTTGATAAGTAGTGAGCGTCATTGGTCGCGATGACTTTTATTTGATGCTTCTTCCCAATTTTAATTAATTCAACGTTAACAATTCTATCCTCAATTGAGCCGTGATCTTGTATTTCTAGATAAAAGTCATCTGCAAATAATTTTTTATACCAAATAGCTATATCTTCTGCTATGTCTAATCTACCTTTTAAAATAGCCTGAGGTATCTCACCTCCAAGACAAGCTGTAGAAACTATCAAACCATCACTATATTTGCTTAAAAGAGATTTATCAATACATGGTCTAGAAAAAATGCCTCGACCTCTCATCCCATTTAGGTGACTAATTGTTGTTAACTTCACTAGATTCTTATATCCAGCATGATTTTTTGCTAACACCACCAAATGATATCTTTTTTCTTTTTTTGGTTGAGGATCATCAATAGAACCATTAATCACATACATTTCATTACCAATAATTGGTTTTATACCTTTCTCTTTACACTTCTTGACCAAATCGAGAACACCATACATAACTCCATGATCAGTAAGAGCTATCGATTCCATTCCAAGATCACAAGCTCTATCAACAATTTTTGAAATTTGACTGGCACCATCAAGCAAACTGTAGTCACTATGATTATGAAGAGGAACGAAAGCCATATTCAAATAATTTATATATATAAGATAGAGAAAATTTCTAAAAGATCTATATTTTGTGCTTACAAATTAATTATTAATACAAATTTAAAATAAAGGTCTGTTCTTAATTACCTGAGCATCAATTTCAAAGATATTTGCGGCATTTAATATTCTATCTTCTTCTAATACATTGCCTATTAATTGCATTCCTATAGGTAATCCTTTTTTATCAAAGCCACAAGGGATACTGATTGCTGGTAGACCTGCTAAATTAGCAGGAACAGTTAATAGATCAGACAAATACATCGAGAGTGGATCATTGACAAAATCTCCCTTTAAAAAAGCTGTAGTTGGGCAAGTTGGAGTTAATAAAACATTTACTTTCTTAAAAGCGTAATCAAAATCATTTCTTATAAGTGTCCTAACTTTTTGTGCCTTCTTGTAGTAAGCATCACTGTATCCAGCTGACAAGGCATAAGTACCTATCAAAATTCTTCTTTTTACCTCATCTCCAAAACCTTCAGCTCTACTTTTTGAAGTCATGTCTATAAGATTTGAACCTTCATTCGATCTGTAGCCATATTTAACTCCATCATATCTAGCTAAATTTGCTGAGGCTTCAGATGGAGCAATGACATAATATGTCGCAATTCCATCATTAAATCTTGGACATTCAACTTCTATAATTTCAGCGCCTAAAGCTTGAAATCTATCAACTCCAGAAAGAACAGATTCTTTAACTTCTGGATTAAGCCCTGGGTGTTCAAAACATTCTTTAATGATTCCAATTTTTAAACCCTTTATAGATTTATTTAGATCAGTCAAATAATTTGGTACTGGCTTGTCAAGACATGTTGAGTCAAAGGGGTCTTTACCAGATATTGAATAAAGAATTTCGGCCGCATCTGAAACGGTATTAGTAATTGGGCCAATTTGATCAAGAGAGCTAGCAAATGCGACAAGTCCCCATCTGCTAACTCTGCCATAAGTAGGTTTAAGACCTACGACCCCACAAAAAGAAGCTGGTTGCCTTATTGATCCTCCTGTATCAGAACCTATAGCTGCTGCACAAAATCCAGCGGCAACTGAAGCAGCACTTCCACCTGAACTACCTCCTGGGACTCTATTAATATCCCAAGGATTTGAAGTGACTCCAAATACTGAAGTTTCCGTTGAACTACCCATTGCAAATTCGTCTAAATTTGTTTTTCCTAAACAAATTCCCCCTGAAGACCATAATTTACTCGAAGCTGTGGATTCATAAGGCGCAACAAAGCTTTTGAGCATTTTACTTGCACAAGTTGTTGCAACTCCTTTGGTACAAATATTATCCTTTACTGCTATTGGGATCCCCGCGAGAGGAGGCAGTTTTTCTTTATTTTTAATTAATTTATCAATGTTCTCTGCTTGCTCAATAGCATTGTCTTTTGTAATACAAATATATGAATTAATTTCAGGATCTTTTTGATCGATTTTTGCAAAGATATCATTAACTAATTCCTTAACAGAAATATTATTACTGGTAATTTCTTTTCTTAAAGAATTAAAATTCATATCTTATTTATTTCTAAACTCAAAGTTATCAAACAGTTAATGGTTCTTCTTTTTTGCAACGCACTAAACTGTGTTTAATATTTTTAGACCCTTCATCAGAGAGTTCTTTAATAAAAGAAGACATATTTTCTTTTAAACTACGTTTAGTAATAAATGGTCCGAACCAGTAGGTAATACTAGGTTGGTCTGTCTCAATTTTAGCCCACCAAGCTAAACCGAGTTTGTTTCCAAAGTTTCTAATCAATTTTATTGGCCTGTAAGGCCATCAATTCTTGTTAAATTCTATACAATTTTGTAGTGAAAATTCAATAAATTTTTATTAATCATATAAATGTATTGAAACAACAACATTTAAATGGTCTTTAAAAAATGTGATTAGAAACAATAAAAATTATTTACTTGTCAAGTGAAATAGGGATATGGCAGCCGCCACAGAGGCATTTAAACTTGAAGTCTTACCTTTAAGAGAAATACTTAATATAAAATCGCATTTTTTTTGAGTAAGCAAAGAAATACCTTTATCTTCAGAGCCTACTACAACTACCAAAGGTGCTTTTTCTTGAAAACTTGAGATAGATATTTGACCATTTCCAGATAAGCCAACTATAAGAAAACCATTTTTCTTAAGTTCCTCAAGTGCTCTATTTAGATTAACAACTCTACTTACATGAAGATGTTCTAAAGCTCCTGCAGCTACTTTGGCGACTGTTCCAGTCAATCCTGCGGACCTTCTCTGCGGAATAATTACACCTTTGCAATCAAATGCTTCCGCTGACCTCATAATCGCACCAACATTATGAGGATCAGTTATACCATCTAATGCGACAATTATAGGATTTGGACAATTGTGTTTAGAAAAATTAATTAATTGTTCTAGCGATATTGTTTTAGAGCATGCCAACTGCAATGCAACGCCTTGATGCGAAGCACCATATGTCAATTGCGAAAGCCTTTTCCAAGTAACTTCTTCAATAAGAACTCCTTTTGATTTAAGATTCTTAAGCAAAATATAGAATTTATCTGAAGAAAAAATTTCCGAAGTGCACCAAATCCTATTAATTGCTCTATCGCTAATAAGAGCCTCATAAACCGAATGTTTACCCCATATCCAATCATCAAAATGTCTCTTATTAATAAACTCTTGATGCATATCAGAATTTTTATTAGGAAACTCTGTTTGTGATTTAAAACTTGGATTTCTTCTTTTTAAAGAAGAAAAAGTATTATTTTCATCATTTTTTTTTAAATTTTCAACTTTCTTATTTTTAACGGAATTGTTCAAAAATCTATCATTTTTTTCTGAACGATTTGAATTTTTTGAGTAATAACCAAAATCTGAATTTTTTTTGTATTCTTTATTATTTTTTCCGCGAAATTTATTTGAGGAGTTTTTCATAGATTCAATTCATTTTTAATTCTAAATATTCAAAAAGTTTTGATAATCTTTGAGGATCTTTTAAAAATAGCCAGCCAATAAGAGTTTCAAAACCAGTTGCTCTAGAATATATGGTGGGGTCTGATGATTTTGGATATCTCTTTGTTTTATTTCTAGCACGCCTAATTAAATCCATTTCATTTGAATTTAACAAATGTTCAATTTGACTTAAAGATTTTGACTGAGATTTTGCTTTTACTTCGTTTACTACAGATAAGTGGAGATCTTTAGATTTTAGAGGAAAATGAACATGCCTTAGTCTTTGGTGGAGCTCCCATACCGAATCTCCAAGCCAAGCAAGTTGAATAACACCTATATCCTCGGGAGATCCATATGGAACCAAGTTTTGAATCCAATAATTCAATTCTTTAAAAAATTTAATGCATCTTCAAGGCTTGACTTCAAGTTAAGAAAATCCCCTAAACGAACAAGTTTGATTGTTTGGGCCACTCTCGAATTGCCAACGACAGAAAAACCAAGTTTTGACTTTTTGCATTCTTTTGAAGTTTGAACAAGTGCTCCAAGACCCGATGAATCTAAAAAATCTATTTTTGTAAGATCAATAACGAATGGAAGGTCATTTTTTAAATTATTAGTGACAAAAGTCTTAAATTGTTTTTCTGAGAAAGCATCTAGTTGGCCTTTAAAACTAAAAACCAATATGTTTGTTTTAACCTCAAGGTTTCCTCTTAAAGAAACGGTTAACTTCTGGAATTCTTCTATGATTTAATACCTCCAAAAAATTTATATATCAAATGTAATTATCAAATCAAATGAAAACAATATGTCAACATCTTTCTAACATTAGAGAAACAAATTTTTTAAATAAATAATCTGAATCATGTGGGCCAGGTCCTGCTTCTGGATGATATTGCACACTAAATATAGGCTTATTATAAACCTCTAGGCCAGCCACAGTATTATCGTTGAGGTTATAGTGGGTAATTCTAACTCTGTCCTTTGAGAGAGAATTGGGATCAATAGCAAAGCCATGATTCTGACTAGTTATCTCAATTTTATTATTTTCTCCACAAGGATGATTTAAACCACGATGTCCAAAAGGTAATTTATAAGTTGAACCTCCTAATGCTAATCCAAATATTTGGTGGCCTAGGCAAATACCAAACATAGGTATTTCTCCATATTCAATAAGTGATCTTGCTAAGTCTATACCTTCAGTAACAGAAGAAGGATCGCCTGGACCATTTGAGAAAAATATACCATCCGGCTTGTTAGACAGAACATCATTCAGAGAAGATCGTGAAGGTAAAACCAAAACTTCACAACCATGGGATACAAGTCTATTAAGAATTGAATTTTTAATTCCAAAATCAATTGCTACTATTTTTAACTTTTTAGAAGATTCATAATATCTTTTTCTTAAATCAAAACTTGTTTGCGTATGGCTTTTCCATAAATATTGTTGCTTTGTTGAAACAACTTTTGATAAATTTAGTCCCTCCATCTTCGGAGTGTCACAAATTATCTTTAAACTACTTTCATCAGTTCTATCTAGAGAGGTAATAACTCCATTCATCGCGCCACTAGATCTTAAAATTTTAACAAGAGCCCTTGTATCAATTCCATATAGACCTACGATGTTTTTCTCAACTAACCATTGATTAAAATTCTTTTTAGATCTCCAATTGCTGCTACTAGATGAAAAATTTCTAACAATTATACCTTTAACATTAATATCGGATTCTGAATCTTCAAAATTAATACCAGTATTTCCAATCTCTGGATAAGTAAATGTTAATAACTGTCCATAATAACTTGGATCAGTAATAACTTCCTGATATCCGGTCATTCCAGTATTAAAAACTATTTCACCAATGGCTGTACCAGAAGCACCAAAAAAGAATCCTGGGAATACAATTCCATTACTTAAAACCAATTTCGCGTTTTTCTTATATGGATTAATCATCAATTTGAAATTAATTAATTTGCATGTAAATAATTTTTTAAAAGTAAAAACTTTTTCCAAGGATCTCCTTGATTTATCGAAAATAAAGCTTTATTAAATCCTTCTTTTAAATCATCCTCAATTCCTGCTGCCCAAAGCACTAAAGCAGAGTTCAAGGCAACTACATCAATATGAGATTTTTTTCCAGAACCATTTAAAACTGACTTTAATATTTCCTCGTTAGAATCAATATCAGAAACCACAAGCTTTTCGTTAGATATATTCTCATGGCTAAAGTCTGAAATATTTACTTCTGAAAACCGCAATTCACCATTTTCAACAAAAACTAATTTATTTACTCCTTGAAGCGAAGCTTCATCAAGGCCGCCAGATCCATGAACGACTATTGCTCTATTCATACCCATTTTTAAAAGAGCACTTCCCATAGGTTTTAAAAGATCCTCAGAAGCAACACCCAAAACCTGTGCATTGGGTCTTAAAGGATTTACCAATGGTCCAAGTTGATTAAATACTGTCCTTATTCCAAGGGTTTTTCTTAATGGAGCAAGTTTTATTAAAGATTTATGCCAAACAGGTGCGAACAAAAAAGTTATTCCTATTTCACTTACGGCTTTAATTACTTTTTCTAATGGACAATTCAAATTTAAACCAAGATTCAACAAGACATCCGCAGAACCTACTTTTCCGCTAGCACTTTTGTTTCCGTGTTTTGCAACTTTTACTCCACAAGATGCAGCTACAAATGCAACTGCAGTTGAAATATTGAATGTATTAGCTCCATCACCCCCTGTTCCACAAGTATCTACCAAATACAAATTTGGTCTTGCTACTGGCAATTCGCAAACATTTAAGAGTTCCTCAGCCATAGAACTTAGTTCGACACCTGTAGAACTCTTGGCTCTCAAAGCACTTAAAAAAGCTCCTGTTTCAACATCTGAAATTTCATCATTAAGCCATCTTTGCATTAAGGTTCTAGAAGTTAATTCATCAAGGTCCCTTCCCTCCAACAAATTATTTAGGATTTCAGAGTTTGATAGATTAGAAAACATTTATTTATGGAAGAAAAATTATGCAGATAAAATTTAATTTGAGGTATCAAAACCTGAACCAACTAAATCTTTATTTGTATTGGAAGGCCTGAAGCTTTTTGACCAAATAATTTTTGTTTTTGAAAAAAGTTCATTTTTAGTGATCTTCCAAAAATTTAAAATTTTTTCAATATCGTTTTTAATTTCAATTTCTCCTGGGAAATTGGCATAACGATTTATTAATCTAGCTAAATTTATATAGTCAAGATTTTCAGGTGTTTTTTTAGTAATAAGGGAATCTATAATGTTTTTGTCTGTTTCATGTAATGGATGAGTTTGCTCGTTACCCATAAATAAATACTGAATCATTTATAAAATTAGCTCACATATTTAAAAATGAAACATTATCTTAATCATATCGGCAAAATTAAATGAAAAATTTAAAGATAAAAGTTATATCTAAATACTTAAGACCCTACAAAAAAGAATTCTTATATGGAGCTTTAGCTCTCTTAATAGTAAATATACTAAGTGTTGTTATACCCTTAGAAGTAAAAAATATAATTGACCAATTACAAAATGGGTTCTCTTCGGATTTTGTTATTTCTAAATCTTTATGGTTAATATTTTTAGCAACTTGTATGGGTTTAATAAGATTATTTTCAAGGCAGATTGTCTTCGGAATAGGTAGAAAAGTAGAGGTAAATCTTCGTCAAAAACTGTTTGACCATTTACTTATTCAAGATCCAGAATGGATTCAAAAAAAAGGAAGTGGAGACATTATTAGTAGAGCTACAAGCGATGTTGAAAACATAAGAAGACTTTTAGGTTTTACAGTTTTAAGCTTGTGCAACATTGTCTTGGCATATTCATTCACAATTCCTTCAATGTTTTCGATTAATAAACCATTAACAATATCAGCTTTAATGATTTTTCCATTAATCCTTGGAATTGTAAGTCTATTTGGAGGCAGAATGGTTAATCAAAGGAAAGCTCAACAAGAATCATTATCAAAACTTAGTGATCTAATACAAGAAGATCTATCTGGTATAAGCGCCATTAAAATTTATGCTCAAGAGAATGCTGAGAAAAATGAATTTAACAGATATAATAAGGCCTATCGAAATTCAGCGATAAAGCTTGCAAGAACAGCGAGTACCCTATTCCCTTTGTTACAAGGGATTTCCTCAATTTCATTATTGATTTTATTATCATTAGGAACTTTTCAATTAGAGAGTGGATTTATTTCTATAGGTGGTTTAGTAGCTTTAATTCTTTACGTAGAAAGACTTGTCTTTCCAACAGCTCTATTAGGTTTTACCTTAAATACTTTTCAACTTGGTCAAGTAAGTTTAGATCGCGTTGAAGAAATCTTTCAGAACAACCCAAATATTGTAGATAGAGAAGAAACTAAATTTTTAAAAAGAAAGATTAAAGGATTCTTAGAAGCAAAAAATTTAACGATAAAGTATCCAGGATCAAAATTTAATGCATTAAATAATCTCAATTTTAAAATTTATCCTGGAGAACTTATTGCAATAGTTGGCCCAGTAGGTTGTGGAAAGACAACACTAGCTAAGTCTCTAGGACGGACTATTGAAATACCAGACAATCAATTGTTTTTAGATGAAATTGATGTAAAAACTTTAAAATTAAGTGATCTTAGAAAAAATATTTCAATCGTTCCTCAAGAAGCATTCTTATTTACTTCTACAATCTCAGAAAACCTAAGTTTTGGAGAACCCAAAGCTTCTAAATATTTAGTTAAAGAAAGCGCAACAAAAGCTGGATTAATTGATGATATCAATAGTTTTCCACAAAGGTTTAAAACTATTGTTGGTGAAAGAGGTATTACATTAAGTGGTGGACAAAGGCAAAGAACGGCACTAGGAAGAGCACTTCTTGTTGATTCTCCTATTGTTGTTCTTGATGATGCTTTAGCAAGCGTAGATAATAAAACAGCAGCAAGAATAATAGATGAAATGAGTGATAGAAGTAATAAAACAATCATAATGATTAGTCACCAACTTTCTGTTGCAGCTACCTGTGACAGGGTATTAGTAATGGATAAAGGAGAAATAGTACAAGAAGGGACTCATAAAGTTTTAGTAGAAGTGAATGGTTTATATAAACAACTTTGGGATAGAGAACTTGCTACCAGAATTGTTAAGAGCCAAAAGTAATTTTTTTTCTTATACTAAAAGATTTAAATTATGTTTAAATTCCTGAAAAACATTATGAATAATGAGGAGGCAAATTTAACTAATGATGCTTATGCATTACATAGAATATTAAAAACAGATATCAAAAAAGATCCCAATGTAGAAGAAGATGAAATAATTTTTGGATGTGGTTGTTTCTGGGGTGCTGAAAAATGTTTTTGGAAACTACCTGGAGTTATCACAACATCTGTAGGTTATGCTGGAGGGCGGAAAAACAATCCAACTTATTATGAAGTGTGTTCCGGCTTAACTGGTCATTCAGAAGTTGTAAGAGTTATATGGGATAAAAGGGAAATTGATGTAAGTGATTTATTAAAAATGTTTTGGGAATGTCATGACCCTACTCAAAAGAATAGACAGGGTAATGATATGGGAACACAATATAGATCAGCAATATATTACAAAAATGAAAATAATATTAAAACCATATTAGCCAGTAAGGAACAATATCAAACGGAACTAAGCAAAAAAAATCTTGGTTTAATTGAAACAGAAATAAAAATGATTGATTCATATTTTTATGCGGAACAATACCATCAACAATATCTTGCATCAGCTGGAAGCAGGCAGTACTGTTCCGCTTCACCTACAAAAGTTAAGTTAGGAGTTTTTACTGGAAGCAACTATAAATTAGATGACCATATATGGGAAAACTTTAATTGGGAAGTTGACAAGTGTGTATTGAGATCTGATAACAATCCTATCAAGAATAACATTTAAATCAATCTAAACTTTATAGTAATGACACGGGGCGTAGCGCAGTTTGGTAGCGCACCACTTTGGGGTAGTGGGGGTCGTGGGTTCAAATCCCGCCGTTCCGATTATTTATCTTCTTCATTTATAAGCGATTTGTACAGTTTATATGAACTTATGCCTACAGCTATGAACGTAAAAGAAGAAAAAAAAGCTAAAACCAATATAGTTAGATTAGAAACTTCTACTTCACCTAATTGGAAAGATATAAAAATGTTCATTAGAAAGAATTTTTTAAAACCTTAACATAATTGCAAAAATTTTTTTTCAAAGTAAATTACAAATTCAAAAGAATTACAACACCAAAAATTACTCGATAGATAATAAATATTTTCAATCCATTTGAAGAAAAAAACTTTAATAAAAAATCTATTGCTAATAAGGAGGATAAAAATGTCGTAATAAGACCAACGAAAAGAGGTAAAAAACCTAGTGAAAAAAAATCATTAAAAGAAGAAATAAACTCAACAATCGCAGCAAGAGAAATAGCTGGCATCCCTAAAAGAAAAGAAAATTTCGCAGCATCGCCTCTTTCCCATCCTGATATTAAAGCACTAGAAATAGTGACCCCTGATCTTGAAACACCAGGAAAAATTGCAAATGCTTGAAAGAAACCTATTAATAAACTATTTGAATAATTATGGTTTTTAATATTAATAGAACCTCTTTTTGAACTATCTGCCAAGTACATAAAAATAGCCATTAGAAATGAAACCAATGCTATTGATAAATTTGAACGAAGAACGTTTTCAAAAAAAGAAGGGATGAATATCTTTATCATCCCACCAAGCAAAACGATCGGTAAAGTACCAAGCAAAATAGACCTTAACAATCTTTCATGTAAGAGATATTCAAGAAAGTTTTTGGAAGATTGACTTCTGAAATTAAAAATATCATTCCTAAAATACCAAGCTATGGCTAGAACACTGCCAAGTTGAATAGTAGCGGACAAAGAAGCTCCAGGATCATCAATACCTAAAAAAAGGGATATGATTTTTAGATGAGCTGTACTACTTACAGGGATAAATTCCGTCAACCCTTGTATTAATCCGTATAAAACAAATTTTAAATATTCCAAAAATTATAAAATTACCTAATTAATTAATAGCAATTTACATTTAAAAAATAAAAGCTAGTATTGAAAAATGAAAAAAAAATCTATTTTAATATTATTATTTCTTTTTTCCTTAATCTTTTCTGATTCTGCGAAAGCTAACTATTGGTTAATAATTGGAACTTATAGACAAGGACCTGGAGGAAGGCCAGAGGTTAGCGGAATAACAAGTCCTTCTTTACATTCTATTCCAATGAAAGATTTAGATATTTGTAATAAGGCAGGAGAAAAAATTACTAATGAAATATACAAACCTGTTTGGCAATTTGATAGTAGATGGACCTGCGTGTTTACAGGTAATTAGAATAAAAGTTACCTTTTAACATCGTGAGCACAACCATCTCCTTTATAGTTTTCACTCTCGTAAAAATCATTTTTTGTCCCAAAATAAACTGTTAATAAAACGAAAGGTAAGCTTAATATAAATAAAATAGTTGTTAAATCCATAGTGATAACTTGTTTAAGAAGGTTATGAAAAATTAATATTTGTTCATTAACTCATTTTTAATAATCTGTGGGTCCTTTAATACCAAGATAAAAGAAGGCTCCTAATCCAACTAAAAGTAAAACTCCAGCTATGGCTGCAGAAGGAACGAAACCACCTATTGCAAAGGAAGAAAAATAATACATCTATAAAACTAAAACTAGTTTGATAATATCAATAAAAAATAGGTATTTGTAAAAAATTTTGACTCGAAGACAATTAGATAATATCTGTTCTATGCCACTAACGTTGAATCTTCGTTATCAGCAGAAATTCTTATTCTCTCTTCCAACTTTGGACCATATAATTCATTTCCCCAGATTTCAACTCTTGAATCATTTGGGGCCATAAAAGTAAGAATGTCAGTTGGGAATAAAACTCTTTCTAAGAAAAAATTTGATGGACCAATACATCTCAAGACAACCATCCTACATCCTTCATTTTTGTAAGAAAACTCAACCATCCCTAAGCAGCAAAATATCTAAAATTAAACACCATTAAACACTATTAATTACTAAAAAAAATGTATAAAAAATTACTGAAAAAAAAGAAATTCAGTAAATGCTATAAATTCAATCCAGCCTCAACTAACTTTCTTTCTTGATCAATTAATAAAAGCGCATAGGATTTGATAACATCAAAACTTTTATGAGGAATTGAAACATTGAGCATTCTCAAGAAATTAGATAAATTTTCATCTTTAAGGGCATTACCTTTTTGTAAAAACATCTCTTTTTCCTGATTTGTTTTCCATATATTCATATATTCAATCTTCAATGGCTTTAAGTGCCAGATATTATCTATTAAACTCCAAATATCTAAATATTCTTTTAGGTTATTTTGAATTTTTAATACATAAGATGATTCATGAAGACTCATATCTGTTGTATTTATGGGTCGATCATTTATGTCAATAGAGTAAGGTTTTATTCCCAAAAACCATCCCTCAAGAATTAATAAATCAGGATTATCTAATCTCCAATGAGATCTATCTCCTAAACCATTTCTTAAAGATTTGTCGAAAACTGGTACATTTAATTCTCCATTTATCTTCCAATTTAATAATTTTTCATGCATTAATTTTACTGAGTGACTTCCAGGAAAACCTCTCGAAACATTCCAAGGATTATTCTCAATTGCTAATTTCATTTCATTTGAGGGGAGATAAAAGTCGTCAATTGAAATAACCGCAACTTTGAAGTTTAATTTTAACGATATAGCTTCGAGCCATTTACCAAGTGTTGTTTTACCTGTGCCAGGTAGAGCTGAGATTCCAATTATTTTTCTATCAGAAAAATTATTTTGCAATTTATAAGCCTGAGATAAAAGAGGTAAAGCCAAACCCCAAATCCAATCATCATTTACCTTATTGTTCCAATATTGATCAATTGAAAGAATCTTTCTTTTATTATTCCAAAAATTGAACCAATCATCCAAGGATTTCCAACCAATATCAATAATTAATTTTTCAAATTTATCTAGAGGAAAATTAATATCTAAATCTTTCATCTTTCTAACTTAGTACTCGCTTATTTATTAATTTATTGATTTCATTTTTCCAACCATAACCATTTGGTTCAGAAGCCAAAATAAATTCCAAATCTTTTAATTGATCAAGTAAGTTTAAGTTAGGTCCATCTATTCCAGGAATAACTATTTTAATATCTGAGTTTAAAAGTAGAGGCAAATCATTTGGAGAATCCCCTAAACCTATAATTTCAATATTATGAACATTTGAATATTCTTTAAGAGCATTTATTGCTTTCCCTTTATTCGATTTTGTAGATAATAAGTGACTCATTCTATTGCCCTTAAAAATATCAACATTGAATTTTTTACAACAGATATTCATTTTCTCTTCTAAATAACTTGGCGGATTTAAAAAAGGCATGCTCCAGTGTCTATCACGCATTAAATTCAATGAGTTGCCTACTAAACCTGTAAGCTGAGTGGCTTCTTGATCAGTGAGATTATTAAGAGGAGTAAGTTTGTAATCAATTTCTTTAGAAATAAAATTTAAGATTTCTTCAAGAGATTCGTATTTTGTTCCAAGAATAATTTCTCCATTTACTCTTTTAAGAGATTCACCATATATTGCCGCACCATTCTCAACAATATAAGGATCCGTCAAGTTAAGTTCTTTTCTAATAACTTTTACTTCAGAAGCGGTTTTGCTTGTACAAAGAATTACGGGTATAGATAATTTTTGTAGTTTTTTTATAGTTTCTTTAGCAGGTGATAAATCATATGAGTGATCCATTAAAGTACCATCTACATCACTTACTACCCAAATAGAGGAATTTTCTATCATTTTGATAAGGCACTAAGCCAAATTACTTGAAAAGAATCAAGACTAATATTTTTGCAATTGTATTTGGTTGATGTTAAAAAATCATGGGCATCGAAATCATTATCAATTATTTTTGGTAGATCATTATCATTCAATTGATAATTAATTTTATTTTCAGTCATATTATGTATTGCAAAAACAGACCCAGGGCCTATACCTCTTTTGATTACAACAATATCACTTCTACCTTTAGACAAACATTTCATTTGTGAAGAAGGGTGAAATTGCTTTAATTCTGATCGGACATTCATAGCATTACGAAGATATTTTAAGTTTTTATTAGCATTAGATTCAGGATTATTTAAAACAGCTGAAAGATTTTCTGATTTAAACTTTTCTCTGTTGAGATCTCTTCTTTGACCTGTCATAGAAAAACTTTTAATATCATTTTCTGAAGCTAGTAATGCTGGCAAATAAAATGCAGGGACTCCTTTCAGAGCCATTACTAATAGTTGACTCAAAATGAATCTCTCATATTGAAATCTTTTAGCATCTCTACTGGAGTCTTCCATTGCACTCCACCAACTAATATTCAATTCATAAGGTTTATCATCACCATTTGATAAACGTCTATGACTTACTAATCCTCCTCTTTTCTCACAATTAATTAATAAATCCTTGATTCTCTGCTCATTCATTAAACCCTCAAGGGCTCTTAGCCCAACACCATCGTGAGATGCAGTGAAATTAAATAAAGTGGTATCTTCAGGCAATATGGGCCAATCAAAAATCCAAGAATTTAGGATATCAGCTCTTGAAGTAATAATTGCCTCAAGGAGAAGAGGAGGCAATGGGAAATTATATGCCATGTGGGCTTCATCATCAGGAATGAGATAAGATAGATTCTCTTTCTGAGGAACATTGGTTTCTGTTATTAAAACGCCATCATCAAGAAGATTATTTAAAAGAACTCTTAAGAGTTTCACAATTGAATGTGCTTTAGGTAAATGTAAGCATGTAGTCCCTGACTCCTTCCATATAAAACCTACAGCATCAAGCCTTAACCATTTAATTCCATTAGATAAATAATTAGTAATTAAATTCAAGAACTCAAGTGTCATTTTAGGATTTTGCCAATTCAAATCAATTTGATCTGGCCCAAAAGTTGTCCAAACTTGTTTAGGACCATCATCAGTATTTATTTGAGAAAACAAAGAGGAACTTCTAGGTCTAACTACATTTGACCAGTCAAGATTTTGTTCCGGTGAAAAAACATTTGATATACCTGGTTCTTGGGATTTAATAAATTGTTGAACCCATGGGTGAGATGATGAGACATGGTTTAGTACTAAATCAGCCATCAAATCATGATTTTTAGAAATACTTTTGAGGTCATCCCAACCACCAAATTTTTCTTCTAGGGAATCATAACTTGAGACTGCAAAGCCTCCATCACTTGTGGATTTCAAAAAAGGAAGAATATGTACAACTTTAGAAAGACTGCCAAAATGTTTACTTAATAACTTCCTAAGAGTTATTAACGTTGCCTCGCCATTTTTATAAATACTATCTGCATAAGTTATCAAAACTGAATGAGATTCATTCCACCTTTCCTTATCTCTTATTTCTTCATAAGCAGATTTCTCTGAGAAATCATCTAAAATCTGTAATAATTGATTTGAAATAAAATTAATTTCTTCTGTAGTATGATTTGGATAAATTGTTTTTAACAATTTATTGATTTTTAATCTATCTAATTTTTTCTCTGAATCAATTTGCTTCACTTTGAAAAAATCATCGAAGTATTAATACTATTCTGCACATCAATTAGAAAATGGACTTTCAACAAGGTTTAATAACAACAATACATGAATATGGAGTTACAGGAAATTTACTTAAAGAATTAAATAAAAGTCTTAAAAGAAGATCAACTAGCATTTTAATACCTTGCTTATATGAAGAGTTTGAGCGTCCAGCATTAAAAGATATAAAAGAAGTTTTAAAAAATCTTACAGGCTTAAATGAATTAGTAATTGCTCTATCGGCAAAAACTGTTGAGCAAGTTAAGTTAGCAAAATCATTTTTTGACTCAATGCCATTCCCAGTTCACGTTCAATGGACTAATTCTCCCTCTGTAATTGAGCTATTAAAAAGCCAAGAAAAAAATGGATTAGAACTTTTAGGAACTCCAGGTAAAGGATGGGCTGTATGGCAAGGCATTGGAGTTGCGACTAGAAAATCAGAAGTTGTTGCTCTTTTTGATGCTGATATAAGAACTTTTAGTCCTTTATATCCTTCAAGAATGATACTCCCACTTCTGGATGAATCATATGGAATATCATATGTAAAAGCTTTTTACAGCAGATTATCTCTAGAAACAAATCAATTGCAGGGTAGAGCAACAAGATTATTCGTGGGTCCTTTATTAGCAAGTCTTGAGCAGTTAGTTGGTAAGGGTCCGTTTTTACAATATCTTCAATCATTTAGATATCCATTAGCAGGTGAGTTTGCTTTTACTAAAGACCTTGCTATGAATTTAAGAATTCCTTGTGACTGGGGTTTAGAGATAGGTTTATTATCAGAGGTTTATAGAAACGTAAGGACCTCCAAAATCGCCCAGGTTGACCTAGGTTTATTTGATCATAAACACAAGAATATTGGTGATTCTTCTAAAGAAGGATTGCAAAAAATGTGTACAGAAATACTTTCAAGTGTTTTAAGAGGTCTAATGGAGCATCAAGCCGAGACCTTAACTAGCACTCAACTAGCAACTTTAGAAGTTCTCTACAAAAGAGTTGGAGAAGATCGGGTAAAACAATTTGGTTTAGATTCAGCAGTTAATCAACTTCCATACGATAGGCACGAAGAAGAATTATCAGTACAAAAGTTTGCGAAACTATTAAGACCTGCTACTGAAAATTATCTGGCTTGTCCTACTACACTTCAATTACCAAGTTGGTCAAGAGTTCTATCTTGTGAGAACAAACTGCAAGAAGATTTAGCTATTGCAGGGTCAAAAGACATAAAGATAAGTGAAAAAGAATTAATTAAAAACTTCTAAAGCAAAAAATACCTCTGAGTCATTGGGACTTCATCAAGGGGTTCACAAGTAAGAAGTTCTCCATCAGAAAAAACTTCATAAGTTTGAGGATCAACAGAAATATTTGGTAGTTTACTATTAAGTTTTAAGTTTGATTTATTGATATTTCTGGTATTTTCTACGGCAATACATTTCTTTTGTAAGCCTAATTTATGTGGAATATTTTGTTCAATTGAATTTTTACTTAAAAAGGTAAAAGAACTCTTAATTAGAGATTGGCCGAAACTAGCAAACATAGGTCGACCATGTACAGGGCCTGGAGTAGGAATTGAAGCATTTGCATCACCCATTTGGGACCAAACTATAGATCCTCCTTTAACAACTAATTCAGGCTTTACCGCAAAAAAGGAAGGTTTCCACAATGCTAAATCCGCAATTTTACCCTTTTCTATAGACCCAACATGTTTATCAATACCATGAGCTATTGCAGGATTAATTGTGACTTTAGAAATATATCTCTTTACTCGATAATTATCGTTTCTATCAGAATCCTGCGATAGAGGCCCCCTTTGGACTTTCATTTTATGTGCGGTTTGAAAAGTTCTTGTAATCACTTCACCAACTCTTCCCATAGCTTGAGAATCACTAGCAATAATTGAAAAGGCACCTACATCATGCAAGATATCCTCAGCTGCAATAGTCTCTCTTCTGATCCTTGATTCAGCAAATGCAATGTCTTCTGGAATTTTAGAATCTAAATGATGACAAACCATTAACATGTCAAGATGTTCTTCTAATGTGTTCCTTGTATAAGGTCTTGTTGGATTTGTGCTACTAGGAAGAACATTTGTTTCTCCACAGATTTTTATAATGTCTGGAGCATGACCTCCACCTGCCCCTTCGGTATGAAAAGTATGAATAGTTCTTCCTGCAATAGCGTTGATAGTATCTTCAACAAAGCCTGCCTCATTCAAAGTATCAGTGTGAATACATACTTGTACGTCAAACTTATCTGCAACATTTAGACAAGAATTTATTGTAGAAGGAGTGGTTCCCCAATCCTCATGAAGCTTCAATCCACATGCACCAGCCTCAACCTGATCAATAAGATTGCTCTCATTTGTTGAGTTTCCTTTTCCAAAAAAACCTAAATTCATAGGAAATGCTTCTGCAGATTGAAGCATTCTTGAAATGTGAAATTGCCCCGGAGTACAAGTAGTAGCATTTGTGCCAGTTGCAGGTCCAGTTCCTCCTCCCAACATGGTTGTAATTCCAGAGGCTAGTGCTGTCTCAATTTGTTGGGGACAGATAAAGTGAATATGGGTATCTATTGAACCTGCAGTAAGAATATGCCCTTCTCCAGCTATTACTTCTGTTGATGCACCAATAACAATATCAACATTATCCTGGATATCAGGATTGCCCGCCTTACCAATTTCAAAAATCATACCATCTTTTATACCCACATCAGCCTTAATTATTCCCCACCAATCTACGATCAAAGCATTAGTTATTACAGTATCTACAGCCCCACCAGCCCTCCTTACTTGAGACTGTCCCATCCCATCACGAATAACTTTTCCTCCACCAAATTTAACTTCATCTCCGTATGTAGTTAAATCCTTTTCTACTTCAATAAAAAGTTCGGTGTCAGCGAGCCTTACTCTATCTCCGGTAGTGGGTCCGTAAGTTTGAGCGTAAGTTTTTCTATCAATTTTATAAGACATAATTTTAATTATTTAAAGAACCATTTACTAATGAATTAAAACCATATACATTTCTTAAACCTGAAAATGGCACTAATTTGACATCTGTTGTATCACCTGGTTCAAATCTAATTGCTGTTCCAGCAGGAATGTCAAGACGCATACCTTTTGTTATTTCTCGATCAAAAATTAAAGCCTTGTTAGCTTCATAAAAATGATAATGAGATCCAACTTGAACAGGTCTATCTCCAGAATTAGAAACCGTTACTGTTTTAACTTGCTTACTAAGATTTAGTTCGATTTCACCTTCTTCAGGAATTATTTCGCCAGGAATTAAATTACTCATAACTAATTAATCGGATTGTGAATAGTAACTAATTTAGTCCCATCGGGGAAAACCGCTTCTATTTGAACTTCATCAACCATTTCAGGAATACCCTCCATAACTTGTGATTTTGAAAGCCAGGTAGTTCCCTCTGACATTAATTGACTTACACTTTTACCATCTCTTGCTCCTTCAAGAACTTGAAAACTTAAAAAAGCAATTGTTTCAGGATAATTAAGCTTAAGACCTCGACTAAGCCTTCTTTCAGCTAAGAGCGCAGCAGAAAAAATCAATAATTTATCTTTTTCTTGAGGTGAAAGATGCATAATAAAAAATTAATCTATAAATTCTTAAAAAAGGTTCTTTCTGAACATAATTAATAATTCATAGAATCTTGTAAAGGCCATACACCTTGATATTTTGGCTCACAAAATCCACAAACAGACCTAATTTGTTTCCAAATACAAAAAAAACATTTTCTAGCATCTTGAGAAGAACTTCCTAGGAATCGTACAGAGATTCCATTTTCAAGGATTCCAATAGATAAATTATTATTAGTTTCATTGAAAATCTTTTTTATATTTCCTACAAGATTATTTATTTTTGACTTGGAGAAATCTTTTTTGCAAATCCAAATTAAGGATCCAAAAACGGGCATGTAATCCATGCCTGACTTAGCCACAAAACTTGCCTTAGATAATTCAATCTGATCAACATATTCCCAATCATCAAGTAAATCATTATTTCTCATAATTTCTAATTTAGACCTAAAAACTCCTCTCTCAATAGATTCTCCGGATGATGATCTTCCAAGTCTTATTAAATCAGTAAATAAAAAACTTGAAGTATCTGAAATAGATACTTTAAAAATTTGCTCATACAAACCATTTGCAAAGATGATTGTTTCTTGGGGAAGATACTCTAAATGAGAATTGTCAAGAATGTTTATGAGATTCTTTTGCTTTGAAAAACTTCCTTTTGGATTGATTTTAGATCTTCCAACTGATCCATATACTTTTTGAGCTGAAGATGTAGTCAACAAAACCTTAGAGTTTTTTTCAAGATTTACCTCAAAATCGAGTAAATCACCTCCTACCAATCCCCCTGCAGTATGTAGAACAGGCAAAATACATCTGCCCTCTTGATCATGAGTAGACTTTAATAACTTATAAGGAGAAGTTGATTTAGATTTAAAGATTGTTTTATCAACATTTCCTAAACTTGCTTTATTATTGAAAAAATTTAAGAAACAATTACCTTCCCATGAAGTTTTAATCATAAATTGTTTTCTTTAATTACTAAATCAAAGTAACCAAAAATTTTGATTATGAGAATGAATAAACAAATTGTTGTAACTGATTGGATAAAGGAGAAACCCAAATTAGGTTCATTTTTAAAACTTACCTTAACTTCAGATGAAAGAAGAATCTTAAGAGGTAAAAGAATAACTGATTGTGATCAAGAAATAATTTTACAATTACCTAGAAAGGGCAAATTAAATGATGGAGATATTCTTTCAACTAATGAGTCCAATTTTTATGTAGAGATAATTGCTAAAACAGAAGATTTAATTGAAATAAGTTCAAATTCTAAAATTGAGCTTATTAGAACTGCCTATCATCTCGGAAATCGGCACGTGGAAGTAGAAATCGAAGAAGGCATTCTTCTAACAAAAAGTGATTATGTTATTAAAAATATGGTTCTTAATTTTAAAGTTGATGTAAAAAATACGAAAAAAAAGTTTTTCCCAGAAAGAGGTGCCCATAGTCATGAGTAAAAGTCACTTATTAAAATATTTATTAATAAGTCCTAACTTACCAGTTGGAGGATTTTGTTATTCGGAAGGAATGGAGAGTTATCTTCATAATAAAAATTTAACAGATTCAAATTCTGTAAAAGACTTAATCATAAGTGAACTAAAAATTGGTCAGATAAAGCTCGATGCAAGACTTCTGCTAGAATTTTTTGATATTTTCAATGAGATAAACTACCGCAAAAATTTAAATGGTAATTTGCAAAAGATAATGAGTTTGGATAAATGGATCCTCTCATCAAAGGACTCTCTTGAAATGAGAGAACAACAAATTCAAATGGCAAAATCACTCTTTGATTTAACCAAAGAATTTGGATTTGAATATCCATATGAAAATAATAAAAAAAGCTCCTGGTCATTAGCATGGAGTTGGGCTTGTTATTGTTTTGAAATTACTAAGTTAGAAATGGTTGAAAATTTTTTCTATGCTTGGAGTGCAAATCAACTTAATGCTGCATTGAGAATTATTCCTATTGGCTCAACAAAAGCACAATTAATTCAGAGAGACTTATTAGAAATAATTTCAAAAGTTTCTAAAGAAATTATGGACAAAGAAATTGATGACATCTATTTTGGCAATGTAGGTTTAGCTATGGCACAACAAAATCATAATGACCTTTATACAAAACTTTTTAGAAATTAATTTATGAGCAGCAAATTGAGAGTGGGGGTTGCTGGGCCTGTAGGTTCAGGAAAAACTGCACTAGTAGAGACTCTATGCTTAAGAATGAAAAAAACTCATGAGATAGCTGTTGTCACCAATGATATCTACACTAAAGAAGATGCTAACTTTCTAATAAATAAAAAAGTTTTAGAGGAAGGAAGGATTATTGGTGTAGAAACTGGAGGTTGTCCTCATACAGCGATAAGAGAGGATTGTTCATTAAATAAAAATGCAGTTTTAGATTTAGAAAATAAATATAATCCTTTAGATTTTGTTTTTGTAGAAAGTGGAGGTGACAATTTAGCATCTAGTTTTAGTCCAGAACTTGTAGATTTATCAATATATGTAATTGATGTATCTGCCGGAGACAAAATCCCTAGAAAAGGGGGACCAGGGATAACAAGGTCTGATTTATTATTAATAAACAAAATTGACTTAGCAGATAAAGTTGGTGCAGATTTAAAAATTATGAAAAGTGATACTGAATTCATGAGAAAAGGGAAACCTTGGTTTTTTACCAACCTAAGTAGCGGCATAGGAGTTGAAGAAATAACTCAATTTTTAGAATCACATATACCCAACAATCGAAACTAGAAAAATGTTCATGACTAATATATTGGATTCAACAAAAAGTTACGACTGATACAAAACGAATCCTCACTCGTTAATAACTTTTATTTTATCCCCCTAATGAGGGTCAATTACCTAATTTATCCTAATTCATGAGAATTTCAAGGCGTATTTTGGCAGGTTTAGCTACTGCCTCACTTGCGGTCACCGCAACTTCCTGTGGTGGAGGCGGAACCTCCGGAAGTTTCGATGACACAGTAACCGTTGGTATTTTGCATTCTTTATCCGGAACAATGGCTATTTCAGAATCAACTCTTGTTGATACAGAAAAAATGGCTATTGAAGAGATAAATGCTGCTGGTGGAGTTAAAGTTGGCGGCAAAAGCTACAAAATAGAATACATAGTGGAAGATGGTGCATCTGACTGGCCAACTTTTGCTGAAAAATCTAAGAAACTTATAGATCAAGACGGAGTTCCCGTCGTATTTGGTGGTTGGACATCTGCTAGTAGAAAGGCAATGTTACCAGTCTACGAATCAAAGGATGCTTTCCTTTACTACCCAATTCAATATGAAGCTCAAGAATGTTCTAACAACATTTTCTATACAGGAGCCACACCAAACCAACAGTCAGAACCCGCTACAGATTTTATGTATAAGCGTTCTCCCGCAGCTGGCGGAGATTTCTTTCTTGTAGGTTCTGATTATGTTTTCCCAAGAACTTCTAATACAATTACAAAAGCTCAGGTAAAACAGTTAGGAGGTAAAGTTGTTGGAGAAGATTACCTTCCATTAGGAAATACTGAAGTTGCTCCAATTATCTCAAAAATCAAGAAGGCACTTCCTGAAGGTGGAATAATCATTAATACACTTAATGGTGACCAAAACGTTGCATTCTTCAAACAAATTCAAGACGCAGGTATCACACCTTCAAGTGGGTACTACGTAATGAACTATTCAATTGCTGAAGAAGAGATTAGTACAATTGGTCCTGAGTTCCTTGAAGGTCACTACGGCGCTTGGAACTACATGATGTCAATTGATACTCCTGCATCTAAGAAATTTGCTGCAAATTTCAAGAAAAGATGGGGAGCAGATCGAGTTGTAGCTGATCCTCAAGAATCTGCTTATAACATGGTCTATTTGTGGAAACAAGCAGTTGAAGATGCTGGAACATTCGACGACAACGCAGTAAGGGAAGCCCTTGTTGGACAAAAGTTTGATGCTCCACAAGGTCCTGTTGAAGTTATGCCTAATCACCACTTATCTCAAACAGTAAGAATTGGGGAGATTAATGCAGAAGGTGGATTTACAATCCTTGAAGAGACAGGAGTTGTTCTTCCTCAAGCATGGAACCAAAAGCATCCAAGTTCAAAAGGATTTGCATGCGACTGGACAGATCCTTCAAAAGGAGAAAAGTATAAGCTTTAATCTAATTAAAACCTATACTTCAAAATAAAAGGAGGTTAACGCCTCCTTTTATTTTATATAATCAAATATTTTCTTTTTCTAAATTGGAGTTACTTCTCGATAGTCTTTTTAATGGTGTTGCAATAGGATCTGTACTACTTGTTGCTGCATTAGGTCTAGCAATTGTTTTTGGTCTTATGGGTGTAATAAATCTTGCACATGGAGAACTTATGATGCTCGGGGCTTACACAACATATGTAACACAATTAATTTTCAAATTACCTATATTAAAACCTTTCTACAATTCGTACATAATAGTTTCTATTTTCCTTGCTTTTATTGTTAGTGGAGTAGTAGGCATTCTCCTTGAAAAAACTATAATAAGAAAGCTTTACGGAAGTCCACTAGAAACACTTCTCGCAACTTGGGGCGTAAGCTTAATTCTTCAACAATTTGTCAGAAGTGTGCCTTTAGCTTATGGGACCGGTCTAGTTATAAGTCTGTTAATTGGTTTATTCTTACCAACAACATTCCCTTCAAAAATAAAAGAATCAATAAATTTCAAATATTTTAAATTTAGTTCTTGGATATTTGCCGCTTTAACCGGAGTTATGACAGGTGGCGTAATCTCATCATCTGTAAGCAAACTTAGTAGAGCAAGCGCTCGAAATGTTGATGTAACAGCGCCCTCATGGATGAGAGGTCAAGTTGAAATTATTGGCACTGCATTTCCTAAAACAAGATTAATGATAATTCTCATTACTCTAATCTCTGTAATAGCAATAACATTATTTCTTAATCAAAGTGCTT
Organism: Prochlorococcus marinus; assembly: GCF_001180245.1. GTDB lineage: Bacteria > Cyanobacteriota > Cyanobacteriia > PCC-6307 > Cyanobiaceae > Prochlorococcus_A > Prochlorococcus_A marinus_F. The sequence goes on along the minus strand of NZ_CVSV01000131.1, from coordinate 433,521 downwards.
GGGGGATGCGTATAAGAGCAGTTACTCAGAACCGTCAAATGAGTGATTGTCTTGGTATATCTACTGAAAAAGTGGATATAATAACTTTTGGAATTGGATCTGGCTTAGCAGGAGTTGCTGGGGTAGCAGTATCTCTTTTAGGTTCTGTAGGACCTAATGTTGGCGGAAACTATATAGTTGGTTGTTTTATGGTTGTAGTGCTGGGAGGAGTAGGAAATTTATTAGGAACAGTACTTGCTTCATTTGGAATAGGAATAATGACAGATTTAATTGGAGCTGGCAGGCTCTTATCAATATGGCCAGATATGCCTTTACCTTTATCGAACACAATTAACTTTTTTGCGACCACAAGTATGGCAAGAGTAATGATATTTGCACTAATTGTTATATTCTTACAATTTAAACCTACAGGTTTATTTCCTCAAAAAGGAAGGATGGTTGAAAACTAATGTCCTTTATTAAAATTAAATTTGATAAAAAAATAGTATTGTCATTTTGGATAATATTAATAGCTTTAATTATTGCAGCACCAACTCTACTCCCTGTATTTAGACTAAACCTCCTAGGAAGATACTTATCGTTATCCATAGTTGCACTTGGTGTTGATCTTATCTGGGGATATACAGGTTTATTAAGTCTTGGACAAGGTATATTTTTTGCACTGGGTGGATATTGTGCAGCAATGTATTTACAAATAACCAGTTCCTCTGAATTTCCTAATAATATTCCTGAATTTTTTGCTTTATATGGTGTTGAAAAATTACCCTTTTTCTGGGAACCGTTTAGATCACCTGTTTTTACCTTCTTAGCTATCTGGATAATTCCAGGTATGGTTGCAGGTTTAATTGGATTTCTTGTTTTCAGGAATAGAATCAAAGGGGTTTATTTTTCTATACTTACTCAAGCTTCTCTTCTTGTATTCTTTAACTTCTTTAATGGACAACAAAAACTTATAAATGGAACAAATGGATTAAAAACAGATGTAACACAACTATTTGGTCAGATGGTAGGGTCTGAGTCCATGCAAAGAATATTCTTTTGGATAACCGCCATATTAGTAATAGCAGCATGGTTTTTTGCAAAATGGGTAGTTAAAGGAAGATTTGGAAATATCCTTATAGGAATACGAGATGATGAACCAAGAGTTAGGTTTACAGGATACAACCCAGTTATATTTAAGACGATAATATTTTCTATTGCTGGAGGTCTCGCAGGAATTTCGGGAGCTTTATATACGGTTCAGTCTGGAATAGTATCCCCTCAATTTATGACGGTTCCCTTCTCTATAGAAATGGTTATTTGGGTTGCTGTTGGAGGAAGAGGAACCTTATTGGGAGCAATACTAGGAGCAGTTTTCATTAACTATGCAAAAAGTCTAGTAAGTGAAGCTTTACCTGCTAGCTGGATGTTTATTCAAGGAGGGTTGTTTATCTTAGTTGTAACAGCTCTGCCAGAAGGAGTTTTAGGATGGATTCAAGGAGATGGTCCTAGGAATCTTCTTCAAAGATTTGGTTTGAAAAGAAAGATTGAAACCTATCCAAGCTTAGAAGTCAATAATAAGGAGGGGAATAATGAATAATAAAGATCTTTTAAATTTAATAAATATTACTGTTAGTTTCGAGGGTTTTTTAGCTCTCAACAAACTTAATTTAAATTTGAAGAAAGGAGAATTAAGAGCCGTAATAGGACCCAACGGCGCAGGTAAAACAACATTTCTTGATGTAATAACTGGAAAGGTTAAGCCAACAAAAGGTGAAGTAATTTTTAAAGGGGTATCTTTAGTAGGTAGAAAGGAGCATAAAATAGCCAGACTTGGAGTTGGAAGAAAGTTCCAAAGTCCAAGAATCTTTGAAAATCTATCAGTTAAAGAAAATCTTGAAATATCGGTGACAACACCTAAAAGTCCCTTAAACCTTATAAATAAAAGTATTAAAGATGAGCAGCTTAATGAGATTGATCGTCTTATGAAGATTGTTAATTTAGCTCAAAAAGTTGATTCTAAAGCTGGATCTTTATCTCATGGCCAAAAGCAATGGCTAGAGATAGCAATGTTAGTAGGACAGAAACCAGATTTAATGTTAGTAGATGAACCTGTTGCTGGTTTAACTGATGAAGAAACAGATCTTACAGCTGATTTATTAAAATCATTATCAGGTGAAAATACAGTAGTGGTAATAGATCATGATATGGAATTTATAAGGAGACTTGATAGTAATGTTTCAGTATTAAATCAGGGCACAGTATTATGTGAGGGAACAATGGAAACCATACAAAAAGACAAAAAAGTTATTGATGTTTATTTAGGCAGACCTGAGGACTAGTTATGGAAAATTTACTCGAAATAAAATCATTAAATACTTATTATGGCGAGAGTCATATTCTTAGAGATGTTGATTTAAACGTTAAATCAGGAGAAATGGTTTGTTTGATTGGAAGAAATGGAGTTGGCAAAACAACTTTATTGAAATCACTAATTGGTTTGTTAAAACAAAAAAAAGGAGATATTTATTTGATTGGTGAAAATATCAACAGAAAAGCACCTCATCAGAGGGCGAGGAAAGGAATGGCTTACGTTCCTCAAGGGAGAGAAATTATTCCATATCTAACAGTTGAAGAGAATCTTATGTTAGGAATGGAGTCTCTACCGGGTGGATTATCTAAGAACAAGAAAATAGATCCATTTATTTATGATCTCTTCCCAATCCTTAAAGATTTTCTACAAAGGAAAGGAGGAGATCTTAGTGGAGGACAACAACAGCAATTAGCTATTGCAAGAGCATTGCTGGGCAAACCTCAACTTTTATTACTTGACGAACCAACAGAAGGTATTCAGCCAAATATAGTTTTAGACATTGAAAATGCAATTAACCAGATAATTAGAGATACAGGAATTGGTGTTTTATTAGTAGAACAACATTTGCATTTTGTCAGACAAGCCAATAGATATTATGCAATGCAACGCGGAGGGATTGTTGCTAGCGGAAATACTAGTGAGTTGAGTCAAGTGGTTATTGATAAATTCTTGAGTGTTTAAGTAAATTATTATTTTAAATTAATAAAAAACTTTATTCATTTTTCGCATCTTATAAGGTCTATACTGTTTGGATGCTCATTAATATATTTATTAAATTCCATTGCTAGTGTTCTAGCCTCGTAAGCGTCAAAAGCATAAAAACAATTTTCTAATCTTATATTTTGAAAATCACGGTAATGCACTGTATATGGCTTTAACATATTATTTCTGTTCATTTGCTAAAAAGCAATTACTTATATTTCAACCATGTACACATTAATAAATCTAGAGCACAACTTTTGTTGTTATCAAAATATATTGACTTAAATTATGTATTTAAAAATACTTTATAAAGAAAAAAAGTAATTAATCTATTTTTTTTTATTTTTAGAATCTTGCTTTTTACCTTCTATTAAAAATACAAATTTTGATAAAATATATCCAAAAACTGGAACCCAAAACTTTTCATAAAAAAATTTCATAAAAATTAAGCCGCTAATGACTCGATATCTTCAATTTCAGTTTTATTAAGACACTTCAAATCTGTAGAGTTAAATAAATATTGCATAAGCAGAAAATCAAGTTCCCCTTTCAACAAATTATCATCCGATAAAAGTAGATCATCAACAAAATCATCAAAAGTATCTGAAAGAGGATTCACAAGTAAAAATTATTTTTTGCAATTATCATCGCATTGACAACAAAAGTCAACCAATTTTGAATATTAATTTTTAATTTTTAAAATTAATGAATAAAGACTAAAAAATTAAATAATAAAAATAAACAAGCAAAATAACAGATTTAATATCAAGCTTAGGGTTTTTGAATTAAATTTCATTTATCTTGCTTTTCTTAATTTTATATCTCTCCTGATTAGTAATATCAAAACGACAATACACATATTTACTAAAAAGAAATTTAAAGAATTCATCATCAAACCATTTATTATATTTATAGCAAGACTATTGATGTGCCAATTCGTAAAGAATCACTTAAAATTTTTTAATTGCAATAAATTTTTATAGCAATAAAAATTGATATTATTAGCTAAATTTTAAATATTTTTTTTAATTAGCTCGAAGTAACCATTTTTATTTAATAAGTATTTATCAAACCAAAGACTTAATAGATTGTCTAATCCTATTCCATTCATTTTATTTATTTGAGAAGTCTTATAGTCTGAGAGTGCAAGCAATAAATACGGAAAAATCATATCAGAAACACCTTTTGGCAGTTTTTCTAAAGGTACTCCATGCGCTCTATCCCATAATATTTGCATATCCTGAGAGAACAAAGAACTCCAATAACTAAAATTACAATATAACTTGTCTGGAGGTAGGAGATTTACAGATAAACTGGGGAGAGATGAATTCATAGGAGTAAATATTTTATAGATTTATTGAATTAAGGTTTTTGAAATGATGAAAAATAATCTTAATATGCGAATCTCCTGTATATTTAAATTAAATTTAACGCACAGTGCATCACTTAGCAACACCTTGTTAAGTGTTATATTTATCCATCATTTCCTGAAACTTTAGGAATGATAAAAACTTTTTATAAGTTTGCAGGTCAAAAGCCTCCTGATTCTCTTCATTTAAATGGATTGATTTACTAGAAATAAAATGATTTCCTAAGTTATTATCAATTGAGTATTTTGCATTATCTGTAAATTCACCCGAATTATCAAATAATTTTTTTGAATTATCAACATTTAATTTATATGATTGAGCTACCTTTCCATTGTTTTTATTAAATATACCTCTTATAGAAAGTGCTTCTTCTACCAAAATACTTATTATTTTTGAATTACTTAAGTTGTTCTCTGTGCTCAACCTTTCAATTATTCTCATAACATCTTCTCTAGGAATAAAACCAACTCTTTTTTTCTTGGTAGGCATTTAAAAATTAATTAAAGTTCAGCACTTGACTGTAATAAGTGTTGCACTATATTCATTATAAGTCAATTTAATGCTAATGATTCTACCAACAACTTTACTCTTAGGAGCCCTTGGATATCTTTTCTATACTTCAAAAAAAGAATTTTCACTGGATCACCACGAACTTATAGAAAACCAAAAAGAGAATGATGATTTGTATAAAGATTTGTATAAAGATTTGGAAGATCTATTTATTTAAAATTACCGTTTATTCATTAAAGAACTTTGTTTCTTGACTTAAAGATATACAAAACCTTAAACATAATTACAATTAGAGTAATAAAGCTATAAATTCAATGACAGTCCATCAAGATTACGAAATAAAAATCAATCTAAATGAATTGATCGAGAAGAGAATTCCATGTTGTGATTTACTTCATCCAGATCATTGTCTAACAGAAAAACAAGTCTCTGAAATTGCACATGATATTCGTATGGATTTAAATTTGCATGATCTTTACAAGCAAGTGGATCAACATATTATGAATTATGTAAATGCAGCAGGAATTGATAACAAAGATCATTGGGTTGAACCTCATCTTCCAGATTTGGAGAGAGATTTAAAAGAAGAAGTTGGAATAGAATTTGATTAATATTTTTTCTAACAAAAGAAATCAATATATGTATTTTTTTTCCAAATCATCTATTAATTTATAGATACTTTTAGCTGATCTCTTTCTTTTTTTTAATATTCTCAATACTATAAATCCAATCAATAATGCAAAAATGGGAGTAAAAATAATAATTTCATGATTCATAACCATCAAACAGAAGCCTATTATTTAAATTATTAAAATTTCTACATCAATAAAATAGGTACTTTATACAAATATCCTTCGCTATAAATAATTAAGATATTTTATAAAAAAGTGAATGGATACAAATTTTTTCATAAATTATGTAGAAATAAATTTTAATTCAATAAATATAATGATTAATTATTTTGCTTTAACAGTTACTGAGATGGGGATCGGTAAAATAGAGTTAGCAGTTATTGGCGCAGTAATTTTAATATTTCCAATTTTATTTGTTTATGCTTCTAAAAACCTTGATGCAAAGGGAGTTTTCGAATGGATGATGGAGAAACCAAATGATTGGATAGGTAAAAAATAAGACTCATACAATATACATTTTCTAGTTAAACTTCAAATTTTCTAAATTACTAATATCGAAATCATAAACCTGGCAATTATTTTCTAAATCATTAACTATTGAATTTTTTAATAGAGAATAATCTATCAACTTATTGAGTTTATTATTTTTAAATTCCTTATTAGTTTCTCCAATAGCAAATGCCAAAGCTCCTTCATAAGAAATGCCGAAGTTGGTAGTGTTGCAGTAAGTTCTAGTGAACTTACTAGAAATCTTTTTAGTATACTTTTCAATAGTTTTTGAAGAAGTATCTAATGAGTAAACTGGACTACTAAATAGAAAAAGCAAAATTAAAGTGAATATCGCAAAATCCCTTCTGATCATAATATTTTAAAAATTGCAAATTTAATATAGTTTAAAATTTAACTCTGCCGACTATGTTTTATTAAAAATTATAGAAATTAAAAATTTATTAACCAGAACAGCGATTTCATATTTTGGACGATAAAAACTCTCTAAATGAGTATTTTATAGTTTTAATTTTTTTTGGTAATTTTTTTAAAAAACGCCTAAATGCTTTTGGCATAATAAAAAATCCATATCAATTATTAATAGATAACAAATAATACATGGGTATTCAATAAATAATTTTATAAAAATAAGTAAATTAATTATTAAATATATGGATTGAGCTATGGAAATGTATTTAAACATGATTTATTTTTAAATTAAGTATTAAATACAAAATTAATATGGCATTACCAGAACTTATTTATGCTCCTATAGATGGCGGAACAATACATAGATATGAAATTAGTGGTGGAAAGAGAAAATTTTTAAGATTTATAGGTTGTTATTTGGGTCAATGTAATTTCCACAAAAATATTGATGATGCTATTGATTACATAAAAAGTTTGAAAGAATCACAAAAGATACAAAAAACATGAAATAAAGATACATAGATACGATAGAGACTCAATATTTTTCGATAACTACATAATTATTGCTACAAATAATAGAGAATTTTCTTTTTATAAGAAATTGATTATTTACTTGGGTTATAGTTCCGAAAGATAAACAGTCATTTAAAAAAAGAAATTAATTTATGGAAAACAGACAAATTAATTTTTTTAAATCAAAAGACTTTAATACCGTTCTTAAGCCATTTAAAAAAGGATCGGTAGTAAAAATTGACTCGTTTGATATTAGAGAAACTCAAAAAGATTTAAATATAGGTTTATTTGGTTGGTATGCAATTTGTCCCTCTAAAGAACTAAAAAAAAGTGAGCTATATTATTTTTCACTCTATGATGAGCCTCTTGTTCTTTATAGAGATGAAAATAAAAACGTTAGGTGCATTAAGAATATCTGTCCACATAGAGGGGCCTCCTTTTTTGGAGGGACATTATCAGATGGAGTAATAACCTGCCCATATCATGGAGCTAAGTTTTCATCTGGAGGAAGTTGCCAAAATCTCGACAGAATAACATGTCGCCATATAGTAGATAATAACTACGATAACTACGCCAAAAGAATTCATTTATCTCAATACAAAACTTCAGAAAAAAATGGATATATTTTTGTACATTTTTCTAAGAAATCTGAGACTGATTTAAATAATATAATTGAAGATACACCTATAAGTAACTACGAATTATATGAAAATGGTTTTTCACATAAGGATTATGTCTTTGAGGAGGTATTAGTCGACTTCAAATGTGATTGGTCAAGGATTATTGAAAATCACCTAGATATCCTTCATATCTTTTGGGTTCATGGCGATACAATACCAGATAAAGATGTTAATAAAAACGTATTAGTTAGTTTTAACCAGAAAATTAATGTTAATCCCTCATACATTGAAAGTATTTATTATTACAAGAATACCCCTACAAAAGAATTTATTCGGATAAAATACATACCCCCAGGAAGGATATTAATTTACAAAGGCGATCCTTCCTCTTCAAGATATTTACAAGTTTTAGATCATATCCCTCTAGGCAACAACAAAGCAAGAGTGATAGTAAGACACTACAGGAAATTTTTACAAAATAAACTACTTAATAACCTCTTATTATTTAAAGAGACTCAAAGAAAGATTTTTTATAAAATATTTGATGAGGACTATATGATTTTAAAAACACAAACATATAATCATGATATGGGACTTATAAGTAAGGATGAAATAAAATTATTGGGAGAAGACAGGATAATAAATTATTTTTGGAAGTGGTACAAGAAGTCTGAAGATAAAGATGAACCATGGAAAAATATTAACAAAACCCAAAATCTTGATGTATATGACAAAGTTATATTGAAATATCCTCCTGAAATAAAGAAGTTAGAAATTGCTAATAATCTAGATATTATTAGAAAAACATTTGTAAGATTTGCTGCTCCGCTTATATTTTTTATGCTAATAATATAATCCATGAAGAAAGTAGATAGACCTTCATGGTTGAATTGGCTTTATCTCTTTATATTTATTTTAAGCTCGATTCAATTAATTATATTTTGGAGTAGTAAGTTTTAGTGTTTAATAAATTTTGGTTTGACGCAAAAAATATAAATTGTTTTAAAAATGGCTTTAGAGTAATTAAAGATTTAAATTTAAAGATATCTTATTCAGAAAATGTAATTTTAATTGGACCAAATGGTTCAGGTAAATCATCTCTAATTGAAATAATTAATAGAAACTTGTACCCAGTAGTAGCTAATGAATCGAAACTGAAGATATTTGACAAAGAACTTATAAATTTATGGGAACTTAGAAAAAAAATAAGTACCGTAAATAATGATATAAAAAATAGAATAAATCCAAATTTACAAGTATTTGATTTAATTTTAAGTGGACTGTATGGAAGATATTGTTACATACAAAATAAATCTGAAAGAGATTCTTATAAGGTTGAAGAAATCATGAAGAAAATGAATATATCTTATTTATCTAAAAAGAATTTTTCCTATTTATCTGATGGAGAAAAACAAATTTCTCTTATTGCTAGGGCATTAATCAAAAAACCTGAAATCTTAATCCTAGATGAACCAATTGCAAATTTAGATTATAAATCAAAGTTTTTTGTAGTTGATAAGGTTAATGAATTATCAAAATTAAATACAAAAATTTTGTGCGTCACTCATGATATTTCAACAATTACAAAAATTTATGATCGGGTAATAATGCTAAAAGATGGCAAAATTATTGCTGATGGAGATCAAAATGAGGTTATAAATAGTGAAAATCTTAATAAGTTATATAGTATTCAAGTAGAGGTAACTAATAATAATGGAATATGGAATATAAACAGATTATCTAAATAACAATTATAAAAATAGCTATAGCGATAGCAAGAAATACTAATTTTTTACTTTTTAAAAATGAAGAGGATTTATTTTTAAATGAAGAAGATCCACATTTAGAGCATACAATCTTACCTCCTAAAGATCGATCTGAGACGAATGAAGAACTTCCACAATTAAAACAAACTCTATTTGCGCCCATCTAGAATAAAAAATTTAGCAATTCTATTTAAATTATATTCCTAAATACTATGTAAAGAAAAACATCAGAATTGTTATGATAATGAGAATCTATTGCAATAAGTAATTTTTTAGTCCATAATTGATAATAATTCTCATTATCAAACTTAAATTAATGAATTTCCATAGTTATGGAGAATCTCCCTCAAAATCGGTAAGGATAATAACTGGGCAATCCGTATTAATAGATCCTTCATCAAGACCAAAAGGAACATGCTTAGAAGTTGAAAGTGGAATTGCAAGAGTTTATTGTCCTTGTGAAGAAACAGAAGGGATGACACTCGCATTTTTACAATCAGGAGATCAATTAAGAACGGACCTTTTATGTAGTGAGGGGGTCTGCGTTGAAGCACTAACAGATTTGTCGTTTCACAGCAATGTAAATATTGATGAAAATATCGGTTTCGATGCAGTAAATGAATGGACGTTGCAACTTCTTAGAATTAGACACTTAGGAAATGCAGAACAGCGATTACAAGCGTTGTTTTCAATACTAGTAAATCGTCTAGGTAGAAGATGTGGTCAATGGTGTGAGTTACCTTTTAGGTTAACTCATGAAAGGATTGGTGAATTAATCGGTTCTACACGAGTAACATCAACAAGATTAATTTCTAAATTAAGATCATCTGATTTATTAATAGCTCCTATTGGAACCCAAACAGTAAGTGTTGCTCCTTCTTTTATTGAAACATCGCCCCTATAACAATATGAAGGAATCACAATTACTTACTAACAACTTGTTAATGGAAGTTGATGTTTTATTGAATAGACTCAGAAATATCAAGCAATCCTATAAAACCACAGAAAATAAAGCATTGAAGGGAAGGTTACTCACTGAAAACAAAAATATTTTTAAAAGAGTTAATGAGATTCATAAAATAGCTAAAATCTTAAATAAAAATAATGAGAAAATCAACTTTTCGAATTTACTTTTTGAAATAACCAAAAGGACATTGAATGAAAATAAATTTGAAAGTAATTTATTTTTTCTTTAAATCACTATCTATTAATAAGATTGCCGAAGGTTGATTAGAAGCAAACTTTACTTTGCCAAGTATGTTGGCAAATTCATCTTCTGATTGTGTTTGAGCCTCTATAATTGGATCTAAAAATACGTTAGTTCTTGTATCTGAAATTCTTTCTGATATGGAATAAAGTTGCTGTAGAGATGAAGTTAAATCAGCCTCCATGTTGAAAGAATAAGAAATCAGCTCCTCTATTGAATCCCATATTTGAACGGGTGCAGGAATTTCATCTAATTTTACGCTTTGACCTCTTGCGATTAAGTAATCTGCAAATTTCTGAGCATGTACCATTTCACCTTGTGATTCACTAAGAAAATGAGAGGCAAATCCATTTAAATCACGTTCTTGAAACCATAGATACATAGAAAAATATTGAACATTGGCATATCTTTCCATTGTTAGATGTTCAAAAATGTTATCCAATAAACTATTATCTATCGGTTGAGCGACAGCTCTTCCAGATGGACCAAAATTAATTAATTTCTTTGTTTTTAAATTATTTTCATTCATTTCCATATAAGTATCTAAATAAATAATACAACATTTTGTATAAATTAGTAATTAATAAATCCTATAAATTAAATTAAATAATATGATAATGAAAATCACTCGCAATACTATAAATGAATTCAGAGTACAGTTTTTCTGAACTACTATTAACTAAAAAAATATATAAAACTAAAAAAAAGAAATGTAAAAAGAAAAAATGCTCTAATTGGAAGGGAGGCAGGTGTATTTGCCAATAAATAAATTCTATATATATACCTTATGTGCTCCAGGATATAAAAAATAATAACTATTTTTATTTATAGAAAGAGAACATTTATCACCACTATTTAGAAGATTATAAATATCAGTTCTAACCCGCAATATGTTTCCATTAATAGATACTTTATATATAAGAAATTCTCCAAGAAATTCTTTAGATATAACAATCGCATCACCAGATTCTGATCTTTTAATTGAAATAAATTTAGGCGAAATTGACATACTGTTGATGCCTGTATTTTTCAAATACTCTGAACAATTAATTTCACCTAAACAAGAAATATATGAATTACCATTTTTTTTGAGATTAATAATATTATTACCCAAAATAAAACTACTAACAAATATGGTCTTGGGATTATTTAGAAGGTTAATTGGCGTATCAATTTGATGTATTTTTCCATCATTCATAACGGCGACCTTATCGCAAATTGACATTGCTTCTTCCGGATCATGAGTAACCATCAATCCACTTGCATTACAACCTTTTAGAATATTAGGGAGTTCACTTCTCAATTTTAGTTTGACATGCATATCAAGACTACAAAAAGGTTCATCTAATAAAATAAAATTTGTACCTGGAGCAAGAGCTCTCGCAATTGCGAGTCTTTGTTTTTGGCCTCCAGACAGTTCATGTGGGTACCTTTCAACAAATGTATCAAGACCAACAACATTCAATAAATAATCAACTCTAGATCTGTCTTTTTTGTTTTTCAACCCAAAAATTACATTTTCCAAAACAGTTAAGTGAGGGAAAAGTGCATAGTCTTGAAAAACCATACCAATATTTCTTTTCTCAGGACTAAGAATTTTCCTCCTACTTGAGATTTCCTTATCATTTAGAGAAATCCTCCCTTTGGAGGGATATTCGAACCCCGCGATTAATCTTAAAAGAGTAGTTTTTCCGCAACCAGAAGGACCAAGCAACCCTAACAATTCTCCATTTTCAATTTTCAGGTTAATTTTGTTTAATATCCAATTTGAACATTCACGTTTATCGTATTTATGATGCAAATCATCAATTATTAACGCATCATTTTCCACTAAATTCTTCTTATTCAAATATATTAAGTTAGCAGAAAATATTCACCTAAAATATCCCGTGTATAATTTTATACACCATTTAATTTTCAATTTTAATGAGAAAGTCTGAAAGAGCAGAAATAATACGCAAGGAACTCAAAAAGCTATATCCATCACCTCCAATACCTCTTGATCATACAAATGCATATACTCTTCTAGTCGCCGTAGTTTTGAGTGCTCAATCAACAGATAAGAAAGTTAATGAATTAACAAAAAGCTTATTTAAAGTTGCAGATAATCCAGAAAAGATGATGCAGCTAGGTATTAATGGCATTTACGAATACATAAAATTTTTAGGTCTATCTAATCAAAAATCAAAGAACATCTATAACTTATCTAAATTATTGATTGAGAAGCATAATAGTACGGTCCCAGATTCTTTTGAGAAGCTTGAATCTCTTCCAGGGGTAGGTCATAAAACAGCATCGGTTGTAATGTCTCAAGTGTTTAAAATACCCTCATTCCCAGTCGATACTCACATACACAGGCTGGCACAAAGATGGGGCCTTTCAAATGGCGATAGCGTAGTACAAACAGAAAAAGACCTTAAAAAAATATTCCCTGTTAATGATTGGAATACCTTACATTTGCAAATAATCTTTTATGGCAGAGAATACTGCACAGCAAGAGGCTGTGATGGAACAAAATGTTATTTATGTCGCACTCTTTATCCCAAAAGAAAAAAGAAATTTATATGTAAAAAGCCCTGAGAAATTTATATAATATCTAAATTAGTTTTTTAATTATGAAAATAGCAATTACTGGAGCATCGGGGAAAACAGGTTATAGAATTTCCGAAGAAGCAGTTAAAAAAGGATATAAAGTAAGGCAAATCATCAGAAAGAATTCAAAAGTCTCAGCAGGACTTGAGCGTTTAGAAACAATTAGGGTTTCATTAGACAAAAAAGGAGAACTTGATGAAGCTTTAAAAGATATTGATGCTTTGATAATTGCGACTGGAGCGAGAGCATCATTAGATTTAACCGGTCCTGCAAAGGTTGATGCATTAGGTGTATACAGGCAATTAGAGAGTTGCAAAAGAGTGGGTATTAAAAGAGTTATCTTAGTTAGTTCCCTTTGTACTGGTAAATTATTTCATCCATTAAACTTATTTGGTTTAATTCTTATTTGGAAGAAATTAGGTGAAAACTTTCTACGCAATTCAAATTTTGAATGGACTATTATCAGACCTGGAGGATTAAAGGAAAATGAAGATATTAAATCAGAAAATATAAATTATTCAAAAGAGGATACTCAAATTAATGGATCAATCCCAAGAAGATTAGTTGCTCAATGTTGTATAAATTCTTTAAAAAACAAAGAATCCATAAATAAATTAATAGAAGTTACAAGTTCGAATGATAATAAAAAGATATCTTTTAAAAAAGCTATGCAAATGATTTAAAAGATGTAAATATATAAATTAAAACTATGAAAATAAATCCCAAAATTGACGCATTACAATTAATGCTTACTGATTTAAGAACTAGAAATGAGCCAATAAGACATAAAGCTGCATTTAAAGGCTGTCAGCCAGAATTTCAAAGTCTTGTATCAAGATTAATAAAGCAGTTAGAGGACGAATTAGTTGCTGAAAAGCTTACTAATCGTGATAGTTAAAAATTTAGATTACTTAAATGAAATTAAGTTATCCAATTTTGCTTGTTCTGAAAGTTCATCATATCCTCCAAAAAATTTATTATCCAAAAAGATTTGAGGGAAAGTATTATGGCTACTTTGAGCCATAATTTTTTTAAAGCTCTCATCATTGTCTATTAGAGTAACTTCATGAGGGATAGATAAAGAATTAAGCAACCTAATTGCTCTTTTAGACCAAGGACAATCCTTTAAAATATATACTTTTACACGTGATTCATTAGTGATTAAATCATGATTTGAGATATTAATAATTTTCAGATCAAAAGAAAGTAATAATATATCAGTACCTTTTTTTACAATACATCCCTCCTCAAGATGCCCTCCAAAAACATTACATCCCTCATCTGCAAAACTCAAATGTAAATGAACATCTCCTTTATTAAAATGTCCGTTTAAAGAAACTATCTCTAGATTACCTTCAAATTTATTTATCTCTTGATTACCTGGGCATTGAATACAAACTGTTCTAAGATTACCAACCACTCCAGAAACATACCCGTATAAATTATTCGATAAAGAATATTCTTTAATTGATTTTATCAAATCAGATTCTGGAGATAGCTTTAGGCTATGAGACTGCATTAGATATAAGGAATAATTTTGTAATATAAAACATCATCATTCATAAAGAGAAGTTGAGTTTATAATCTTAAGGATTCAGATTTAAATTAAAATTTAGAATCTAGCATCAAAAACTATTTAAAATTTTTACTAAAAATTTAAGCTTGCTGAGAGTGTAATATATTTTTTATATACAAAAACTAATTTGTTATTAAGAAAAAATCTTAAAAATTTGGCATTGAATATTCCCAATTTATTATCGATATCTCGCCTTTTCCTTGTATTTCCATTAATACTTTTTTTAGAAATTAACAGACCTTTTTATGTCTTTATATTGATTATTATTGGAGGTTTAACTGATTATTTTGACGGGTTAATTGCAAGGAAATTTAATCTTAAAACCAGATTAGGAGCTATCCTTGATCCCTTAAGCGATAAAGTATTCTATTTAATTCCTTTGACCTTCCTTTGTAAAAATAATTTTATACCCTTCTGGTCTTTGTCATTAATTTTATTTAGAGAATTAATTATCTCTAGCCTAAGGAACTCTACAAAAGACGGTTTACCAGCATCAATTTTAGGAAAATATAAAACATTTTTCTTTTTTATTTCAGTAATTACCTTCTTTACACCATTAAAAATTAGCTTATTGAATAATTTGGCTTTAATTTTTTATTGGGCAGGATTTAGCCTGACATTTGTGACTTTATTAGGCTATTTAAGAATTAAAAAGAATATTATCTAAATTTTTATCAAACTCCTCACTCTTTTTATTATTAAAATCATTCACAAAACTATCCTTTAGACCATTAAGTAAATCAAAAGTTGGAGCCCACTCTAAATCACGTTTTATCTTAGAGATATCAGTCTGATAATGATTTAATCTAATTGGAAATCCCTTTCGAGACTTAGGATCTAATTTTTGATAATCAAATGTTCTTAAAGAAATCTCATTTTGGTTTAATCCAAGAACATTCGCACAGAAATAAATTAAACCTTTGATTGTTACTCCTTTTTCACCTGAACAATTGTAAATATTATTTTTGGAATTTTCAAAATTTATGCACCTAATCATTACATCAGTTAGATCCGAAACATGGCCTAGCTGAGTAATTAAAGAACCGTCACCAGGGATTGGTATGGATTTTTTAGCAAATAACCTTTCAAAAAACCAATTTTCAATTTTATTATAATTTCCTGGTCCATAAATATAAGTTGGTCTAAAACTTGTAAAAGGGATTTTCTGGTTTTTTAACCAATTTTCTGTCTCAAACTTTCCTTTATGCCTACTTTCTGGATCAATTGGATCAACTTCGGATAAAGGTAGCTCACAATTATCTTTATAAACTCCTGCAGAGCTTACATATATATATCTCTGGAAAGAATTATCTAAATTTTCTATAAGAAGTTTTGTTTGTTCTAACTCTCGTCCAGAAATATCAAAAACAACATCATACTTTTCATTTCTTAGCTTGACGATATCTCCTGAATTATTTCTATCACCCTTAATTAAATTAGTTTTTTCAGGATTACTTTTATTACCTCTTGTGAAAATATCAATATCATGATTTTTACTTAATAACTTTCCAACTAAAGATTTTCCAACAAATCTAGTGCCACCCATTACAAGAATTTTCATATTCAAAAAATATTTAACTGAAGTAGTAATCTTAAATAGAATTACATATTGAATAGTACTACTAATAAGTAATTAATGAAAAGGATGATTCTATGGACCTAATACCAGCAATTGATTTAATGAATGGTAAGTGTGTAAGGCTTTTTAAAGGCGACTTTAATAAAAGAAAAGACTTCACAAAAGAGCCTCATGAGCAAGCTAAATTTTGGGAAAGCGAAGGAGCAAAATATATACATATAGTTGATTTGGATGCTGCAAAAACTGGATCCCCAGCAAACGATAAATCAATAAAAAAGATTGCAAAAACAGTTAACATACCTATTCAAATAGGTGGGGGGATAAGGTCTCAAGAAAGGATAGAACAATTATTTTCTTATGGTATTGAGAGAGTTATCATGGGAACCTCTGCAATAGAAAATAAAGAACTAGTTAAAGACTTATCAAATAAATTTCCTGGAAGGATAATTGTTGGAATAGATTCAAAAGATGGAAAAGTTAGTACAAGGGGTTGGCTTGAGCAATCTAATATTTTTGCCACAGATCTAGTAAAGGAATTTTCTTCATTTAAAATTGCTAGTTTTATTGTTACAGATATAAATACAGATGGGACTTTAGAGGGGACAAATGAAGAATTCATAAAAAGCATACTTGAAATCACAGATATTCCAGTAATAGCCTCAGGAGGTGTTGGTTCAATTTCTGATTTATTATCGTTAGTAAAATTTGAAAAATCTGGACTCTTTGGAGTAATAGTAGGTAAAGCTCTATATGAAAATAAATTCACGATAAACGAAGCGAATAATGTATTGTCAGCAGAGAGATTAAATGACTTTGATTTAAACACAAATTACTACGCTTAAAAGAGTATAAAAATTTATTTAAGGCTGGTGTTTGCAGTAATTGTTAGTTAATTTTGTATAAGAGATAAGAAATCTAGTCTTGGAATTAATTTCAAAAAAATCGATATTGATTATTGCTCCAAGCTTAATAGCAGAATCTTTATCACTTAAGTTAACATCACTAGACCAAAATTTAGAAATTAATTTTAATAATGGAACAGGTGATAAAACTCCAGATTTAGTTATATGGAATGTTCTTAATTTTCAATCAGAAGATCTTATAAGGTTAGAATTATTAAAATTAAGAGAAAGATATGATGAGTCAAAGTTTCTTATAATTCTCTCTGGAGAACTTGTTTATGAGGCAAATACCACTCCATCGTTAAATGCTGAAGGTTTTCTTTTAAATCCCAGTGTAGAAAAAGTTCTTGAATCTATTGATACCATTTCAAATGGAGGAAGGGTATTTGATATTGAAAATAATTCCCGAGTTCAATTAAACAAAAATAAGCCTCTCTCTTTTAGTCAAAAAATTCTAACTTCAGGTCTTAAACAAATTGATTCTGAAATTAATTATATATTTAAATATGTCAACACTGATTCAACACCAGAATTTTATAAATTCATTTTAAAAGGAAGATTAAGAGAACTTATTACTGCAAAATCTTTTCTAATTTTCTTATGGGGTAATTCACTAGAACTTTATACAGAGGCAGTTTACACTGAAAATAAAATTAATTTTGAAAATAAGAACACTGTTTTCATTAAAGATAAAAACACCGCAGAAATATGGAATTTAATTTTAGATAGACTAAAAGAAAGGTATAGCTCAACTAACTTACAGGTTGAATTTAATAATTCATCAATAATTCTCTCTGGGATAAAGAAAGAATTCATTTCACGACTAATTTGCAAAATGTTAGATGAGTTAGAGAGTTTAGTAAAAAATATTAAGGAAAACTATAAGGAGAAAGATTTTAAAGATGATTTAAATTCTCTCATAAAAGAACTTAAAGTTAATACAATTTCAAATATCACAGAAAGTTATTTTCGATTAAAGAAAGGAGGCGAATCTATTTCAATAAATGATTTTATTTATAGTGAGGTAAGTTGCGAAGAGATAGATAAAGAATCACACGAATCAATAATGTTTATTGAGCCAATTATTAAAAATGAACCTCTTGACTATGATGGGAAATTACTTCCTCTATATGAAACAGAATCGTTTTTGATCCTTGAAAATATAATTTCAAATTGGACAATAAGGAACTGTAATTTATTAGCTTCTGAAATCTTTAATATTTGTTCTTCTTGGCCTGAATTAAGAACTGTACTTATAAATCCCGAATTACAATCGACAAGAAATTTTGAAAGATTTAGAAATAATATTAATAACTACAATCGCTGGCATGACAATATTTATATGCCTATCTACTTGTATGAAAGTAAACGAGAATATATTGATATTATCGATAAAAAATTTACCAGATACTTTAAAAATGAAAATAGAGAGAAAGAATTAGAGAATCTAGAATGGCTACAAAAACAAGTTACATTGTTAGTTGAGATAAGAGATGCCGTAGCACCGCAGCTAGAAGTTGCTGTAAAATATATCGGTAATCTTTTCGTAACTTTCCTTACAAAGGTCGTTGGCAAAGCTATCGGTTTAGTTGGGAAAGGAATCCTTCAAGGATTAGGAAGATCAAGTTCAAAGTAAGTTTTTAAACTTTAAATGAAAATAATTCAATGGACCCTAATAGCATTAATTTTTTTAAGTCCATATAAAGCATATGCCTCTAGAGATTCTGATAGTTACGATGGCAACATCTTTCCTATATACGCAGGTAATGGGGCTATAGTTCCTCCCCAGACAACTCTTAAGGAATCATTTAAAAATAAAAGAGTCGCAGTTTTATTTTTTTATCTTGACGATAGCTCAGATAGTAAAGCTATGGCTCCGATAATATCTGGTTTGGATTTGATATGGAGAAATAATATAGATATCATTGCTCTAACTACTGATGAATTACAAGATAAAGAAAAGTCTGATCTTAGAAATGAACCTAATTATTATTGGAACGGATTAATTCCACAAACTATAGTTTTAAATAGTGATGGTGAAGTTAAATATGATAAAAATGGAATGATTAATATTGATGAATTAAACAAAGTTATTGGAGAGTTAAAAGGAATTGATATAGAAAATACGACATTTTCTGTAGAAAGTTTTAATGAATACAACAGTATCATTTCTGAAAAAAAAGATAAAAACATAAATTAATAAAAAAAATGATATTAATAAATATCTTCTTAGTTCTTTTAATTTTTTTAATTCTTTCAGATTTATATATTAAAAACTCAACCAAATCAAAGTTAAATCTGGTACCTATAAATTACAAAATCAAAAAAAAGGATGGTTTAAAGGAATTAATTATTGATTTAAAAATAACTAATAAAAGTAAAACCAAAGAGACGATGGTATCTAATATAAATTTTGAACTAGATTTTTTTAAAAGTAAAAGTAACGAATATTGCCAAAATTTTAATTATCAAGAAGATATTTATATTTATGAAAATAATAAAATCAAGAATTTAAATAATTACTGGCCAACAACAATTATCAAGTCAAATTCAGAATTATTTGTAAGAATCATATATAAATTTAGCAATAATAATTTTAGAAAAAAAATAAAATATCTATGGTTAAAAATATATTGGGAGAAATATGGACATTTTGGTATTTCTAATAATAAGGATTGTTTCTTAATTAATTTAGATGGTCAAAAACAAAGGCCGCAAGAAGTTTTTGAAATTCCAATAAATAATAAATATAAAGCTTTTGCTATTAAAACTGATTTACTTGGTTGCTTTGATAACCCAGTAAATACTGTGATTGAATACTGCAAAGGAATTGTAGAAAAAAATGATATTTTAACTATCGGTGAGAGTCCGCTAGCAATTATGCAAAATAGATATATTTCCCCTCAAAATTTAGAATGTAGTTTATATTCTAGAGCTTTATGTTATTTTTTTCACCCTACAAGCAGTCTTGCAACAGCTTGCGGCATGCAATTATTAATAAATAGAATAGGAGTCACAAGAATAACCTTTGCACTATTTGTTGGATGTCTCTTCAAATTAGTTGGGATTAAAGGTATGTTTTATAGGTTAACTGGTTCAGAATCATCCCTTATTGATGACATAAGCGGCACAATTACACCTTACGACAAGAGTATAGTTATGGGTCCTCTCAATGCAGATTTATTTTGTAAAAAGGTCTCGAACTATTTCAATATAGATGTTGCTGTTGTCGATGTTAATGATCTTGGAGGTGTGAAAGTCTTAGCAAGTTCAAATAAAAAAGTAAATAAAATACTCAAAACAAACTTATTATCTAATCCAGCTGGCAATGGAGATGAAAAAACCCCTATAGTATTAATAAGAGAAAAAAAGTAAATGAAAAAAGATACCTCTTATTCTTTTCAATCTAAAAAAGGAATGGAAGTAACTTTTGAAGAACTCCATATACGGCACATTAATCTTTTAATAGATATTAAAAATAAGGAATTAAATAATTGGTTTTTAAAGATGGCAATTATAAATACCTTTGATGACTTAAAAATCTTCTTGAATAATCTTAAGAAAAATAAAAATAAATGCATAATTGCTATATATGGAAAAGAAATTATTGGTTATTTGAATATTTTTCCTTTAAACAAAAAAGAGACTTGCTTAAAAATATCTAAGCCCAAGTTGATTAATAGCAAGTGTTCTTTAACAGATAAACAATTAACTTTAGGATTGATAAAAAAATCTATCTCAATAAAAGAAATCAAAACTTCAAGTTGGATAATTAATTCTGATATAAATAATGTTGACCTCATCTCAAACTCAAGAGAATTAGGCTTTCAACCGTTAGGAGAGATAATTCATTGGGAGGGTTCTGATCTAAATAAACTTACAAATCAAAATACAAATGCCTATACATTAATTAATGAATTCCAAAACATTAATAAACAAAATATATTAAAAATAGTTAATTTCATAAGATCAAATCAATCTCCCTTAATAAGAAATATTTTAGATTTTGATCAAGACGACATTCTTAAAAGAAATAACTCTAAGAGTGGTGCCTTAATATATGAAAATTCAGTTTTATGTACAATTTTAAAAGATATTAATTATCACAATGAGGAAATTTATACTTTAACTATAAGTAGATATTGGGATAAAAGATTCAATTCTATTTTAAAAGAATTTATAAAAAGATTTTTTGAAAAATCACCTGTTTCATATTTAAAAACCTATAAAGAAAATTCTCAATTAAATGTTTTTCTCCAAGAGTGTAATATCAAAGAAAAAAATCAAGAAATAATTCTTATTAGGAATACAATAATTAAGAATGAAGCCAAACAAGTAAATATAATAAATCAATCTTTGGAATCAATCTTTGAAAAATTAAGTCCACAAGGTAATCCATATCCATCTCCTTTTCCATTAAAAACAAAGTGAAATTTTGCAAACCCAAACCCAAGTCTATTTTGAGTTTGGATATAGGTACCAAAAGAATAGGATTAGCTTATTGTGATCCCCTCTGCATAACATCAAATATACTTCCAGCAGTAAAACGATTTGAAAATAATCAAGAGATTAAAATCATTAGAAATTATATAAATGAATTTAATTTGACTGGTTTTATAGTGGGTATTCCGCTAGATGAGGAAGGTCAAATGACCACTCAAGCTATTGACTGTAAAAATTACGGTAAATTACTTTCAAATGAATTAAAGCTTCCATTTTCTTATGTCAACGAACATAGTTCAACTTGGGAATCTTCAGAAAGATTTGGAATAAAAAAAGATAAATCAGGATTGATTGATAGTTTTTCAGCAAAAATAATACTTGAACAATGGATCGAAGAAGGTCCTGAATTAGAAGAAATAGCTGGTAAACGGCAGATAAAATATTAGTATTAAAAAGGATAGATAATTTTTAAATGAAAGAAGCAAATTCAAATGATAATTATGATGCACAGACTCTTTTATTAAATGACTCAAATGGAAACGAGCTATTTTGTTATCTTGAACAATTAGTAAGTGTTGAAGGCCAAGAATATGCTTTATTAACCCCAGTTGATACACCAGTAAGTCTTTTTAAGATAAATGAAAAAGAGGAACCTGAACTAATTGAGAAAATAGATAAAAATGAACAAATACTAAAAAATGCTGAAGCAGTTCTTCAAGAACATGATTTAAAACTTATCAGATCAGCCGTTACATTAACAGTATCAGGCGAACTTGAAGAACCAATTTACGATGAATTAGAAGAAGATTACGTCGATGATGATAGTGAGAGTTATGAATTGCTCGTTAACTTTAATCTTTTTGACCAAGAATATGGCTTATATATACCACTAGATCCTTTTTTTATTGTGGGTAAATTAAAAGACAAAGGTGCCTTATTAGTTGAAGATGATGAGTTCGATAAAATTCAACCTTTGATTGAAACTGAGCTTGAAAAAAGTAGTTCTTAAAATAAATGAGATCTATCCTAAAAGTCAATTGGGATTCAAACTTACCAATATATAATATTTCTCAATCTGAGTTGCAAAAAAAAGGAATTAATTCTTTATTGCTAGACGTGGATGGGACTCTAGTAAATAGAAAATCAAATATGATCCCAAAAGCTGTTAAAAATTGGATAATAGAATCTAAAAAACTTTTCTCCCTATATCTAATAAGTAATAATCCATCAAAAAAAAGAATCGCAAAAATAGCGAAAGAATTAAATTTAAGGTATAAATACAATGCATCAAAACCTAGAAAAAAAGTAACTTTGTCTGCTATCGAAGAAATTGGCAGAGAACCAAAAAATGTAGCCATTATTGGCGACAGAATTTTTACAGATATTATTGTTGGGAATAGATGTGATATAAAAACAATATTAGTTAAGAGATTAAATAGAGATGGCTTGCCTATAAAATTTAATTTAACTTTGATAATAGAAAAATTAATTTCTCATTTTGTAAAATGAAAACTTGGGTTATTAAAA
The DNA here is from genome assembly GCF_001180245.1 of Prochlorococcus marinus. GTDB lineage: Bacteria > Cyanobacteriota > Cyanobacteriia > PCC-6307 > Cyanobiaceae > Prochlorococcus_A > Prochlorococcus_A marinus_F. The sequence continues at coordinate 410,311 of NZ_CVSV01000131.1, read as the reverse complement.
TTGGTACTAGTATTTTAAGGGGAACAGAGGGAACATCTACAGAAGACGTTATTGAAACCCTTTCTAGATCCTTTACAAGTTTTCTTTCAAAAGGGAACAAGTTAATTTTAGTAACTAGTGGAGCCGTTGGATTAGGTTGCCAAAAATTAAATATTAAAAAGAGACCAAATGATTTAAGTACCCTTCAAGCTACAGCTGCAGTAGGTCAAGTTAATTTAATGTCCTTATACGATAAAGTATTTAATAAATTAGGTCATAATATTGCTCAAATTTTGATAACTAAAGCTGATTTCAATTCAAGAGAATCCTTTAATAACGCTTCTAAAACTTTAAAAAAATTAATCGATTTGAATGTAATTCCAATAGTAAATGAAAATGATACCGTAGCAAATGAAGAGCTTAAATATGGAGATAATGATACCCTCTCTGCTTTAGTTGCCTTAGCTATAAATGCTAACAAGCTTATTTTATTAACAGATATTGAAAATCTATACTCAAAAGATCCACGCAATAATAAAGATGCTCAACCTATTAAAGAAGTTCATAATAGTGAATTAAAAGAAATTAAAGATAAAAATATTCAAAACTCAAATAATGAGTGGGGAACAGGAGGAATTTCTACAAAATTAATTTCTGCAGAAATAGCCACAAAAGGAGGAGTTGAAGTCCAACTAGTAGATGGAACTAATAAAAAAAACTTAATTGAAATTTTTAATAATAATAAAATTGGTACTTTATTTTATCCAGTAGAAAAACCTATAGGAAACAAAAAAAGTTGGCTTTCACATGCAATTCAAACAGTAGGGAAAATCACTTTAGATGATGGCGCTTCTTTTGCAATTAAAAAAAAAGGTGCCTCACTTTTAGCGGTTGGAGTTAAGAATGTAGAAGGAAACTTTACGATTAATCAGGCAGTTAAAATCGTAAATACAAATGATAAAGAAGTTGCAAAAGGTTTAGTATCAATAAGTAGCGACAAATTAAGAAGTATCTTAAATAATAAAGAAAATAACAACTCCTCGATAATTGTCGTGCACAGAGATGTTCTTGCTCTCTCCTAGAAAAAAATTAAAACTGAAAAATGCTTTTAAGTGATTTAGTTGATCTGATAAAAAAAGGAAATTCAAATTTTATTAGTGCCAATATTTTCGAAGATTTAAATATTGATGAAGCTGCCTCATTAGATGTTGCAGTTAAGCATCAAATATCTTTTTTAGAAGAAAATAATATCCTTAAAGAAAAATTAGATCAAACTAAAGTATCAGCAATAATAACTACTAACAACGATGAAATCGTAAGTGCCCTAAAGAAACTCAATATATCAAACGTAATTGTTAAAAATCCAAGAATTGCATTTGCAGAAGTATTGGATTGTTTATATAAAACTATCAATTTCAAACCAGGAATTCACGCTTCAGCGGTTATAGATAAAACAGCAATAATTGGAGCAGATTGCCATATTGGACCTAATGTCTATATTGGAGAAAATACTGTAATTGGAGACAATAATCATATTCTTCCTGGATCTTCAATTTTAGGTAATGTTCGAATAGGAAATAATAATATAATTCATCCAAATTGTGTAATTTACGAAAATACAACTCTAAAAAATAATTGTGTAATTAATTCAAATTCTGTTATTGGATCAGAGGGATTTGGTTTTATTCCTAAAAATGGCAAATGGGTAAAAATGCCTCAAAAAGGTGGTGTAAAAATAATGAGTTTCGTAGAAATTGGAACGAATTGTTGTATCGATAGACCCGCAGTTGGATTTACTTTTATTGATGAGGGAACAAAGTTGGATAATTTAATACAAATAGGTCATGGAGTAAAAATTGGAAAGAACTGTGCATTTGCAGCTCAAGTTGGTATCGCTGGAGGAGCGAATATTGGAGATGGTGTTATTTTGGCAGGGCAAGTAGGAGTTAATAATAGAGTAAAAGTTGGTAATAATGTCATAGCGAGTTCAAAATGCGGAATTCATTGTGACATAGAAGATGGCAAGGTAATTAGTGGTTTCCCAGCGATGGAAAATAAATCATGGCTAAGGAGTTCAAGTATTTTTAAAAAATTACCAGAATTAGCAAAAAAACTTAGACAATTAGACAAGCAATAATTTATTGTTCTATTAAACAAAAATTTAAATGAAGAAATATAAGATTGTTTTATTGTCAGGAGACGGAATTGGACCAGAGATTTCAGAAGTTTCAAAAAAAGTTTTAAAAAAGCTTTCAAAAAATCATAATTTCGATATTGAGATTATTGAGAAATTATTTGGAGGGATAGCTTATGAAAAATATGGGACTCCTGCTCCAGATGAGACACTAGATCAATGCAAAAAAAGTGATGCTGTACTTTTAGCATGTGTTGGAGATATTAAATATGACTCTCTTGAAAGAGAATTAAGGCCAGAAAGTGGGTTACTAAAGTTAAGGTCTGCCCTAAACCTTTTCGCAAATATCAGGCCTGTCAAAATAAGAAAATCTCTATTAGATTCAAGTACATTAAAAAAAGAAATCGTTGAGCATGTAGATCTTATCGTTGTAAGAGAATTAATAGGGGGAATTTATTTTGGGAAACCAAGAGGACATATAACAAATACAAAAATCCCAAAAGCTTTCAATACGATGGTTTATGATTCGGCCGAAATAGAGAGAATAACTGAAATAGCAATAAAAATTGCTAACCAAAGAAATAAAAAAATATGTTCTGTTGATAAATCAAATGTTCTTGAGGTTAGTCAATTGTGGAGAGATACAGTTTTAAATATCACTTCAAAAGATAAAAATATATCTCTAAGCAATATGTACGTTGATAATGCAGCGATGCAATTAGTTAGAGATCCTGGTCAATTTGATGTAATTTTAACAAGTAATTTATTTGGAGATATTTTAAGCGACTTAGCCGCAATGTTAACTGGTTCTATTGGTATGCTTCCATCTGCTTCTCTAAACAATAATGGACCAGGAGTTTTTGAACCTGTTCATGGTTCGGCTCCTGATATAGCAGGTAAAAACATAGCAAATCCTATAGCAATGCTTTTATCTGCTTCCATGATGTTAAAAATTGGATTAAATGAAGAAAAAGCCGCAGAAAATTTAGAAACTGCCATTGATAAAGTTTTATCAAAAGGATTTAGAACAGCAGATTTAGCTGATGGGTCTTCTGAAGTTTTATCTTGTAGTGAAATCGGAGATAAAATAATGGATGAAATTTAAAAAAAAATTAATAAATAAAAAAATATTTTCAAGTAAAACATAAAGTTGGCATATGACCTGTCAGAATCATGAGATATTGTTTTTAAAAAATGTCAAAACGTCATCCAGTAGTTGCTGTAACAGGATCTTCAGGAGCAGGAACAAGTACAGTAAAAAGAGCCTTTGAGCATATTTTTGCCAGAGAGGATATTGTTCCTGCAGTTGTAGAAGGTGATAGTTACCACAGATTTGAAAGAATGCCTATGAAAAAAGCTATGGCAGACGCTCTTTCAAAAGGTGAAAATTTCTCTCATTTTGGTCCAGAGGCTAATCTTTTTGACAAGCTAGAAGAACTTTTTAAAATCTATGGTGAAACTGGAGGAGGAAAGAAAAGATATTATCTACATAGTCTTGAAGAGGCAGAAGAACATAATACAAGACTTGGGACATCCTTAGAACCTGGACAATTTACTCCATGGGAAGATATTCCTGAGGGAACAGATGTACTTTTTTATGAAGGTTTGCATGGCGGAGTAGAAGGTGATGGATACAATGTTGCCTCTTATGCGGATTTACTTGTTGGTGTTGTTCCGATAACAAATTTAGAGTGGATTCAAAAAATCCATAGAGATAACGCAGAAAGAGGTTACTCAGCGGAAACCATTGTGGATACTATATTAAGAAGAATGCCTGATTATATAAATCACATATGCCCACAATTCAGCAAAACCGATATTAATTTCCAAAGAATTCCCACAATTGACACCTCTAATCCTTTCATATGCAGGAATATCCCAACTCCTGATGAGAGCTTTGTGATCATACATTTCAGAAAAGGTGCAAGAGAGAAATGGGGGATTGATTTTCAATACTTGCTTGGAATGATTAACGATTCATTCATGTCAAGTCCAACAAGTATCGTTGTAAATGGAGGAAAAATGGGATTCGCAATGGAACTAATTCTCACTCCAATAATTCATAAAATGATTGAGGAGAAAAACAAATAATATTTAATTTTGGATTATCAACTCAAATCAATATATTTTTACTTTGAAGAGTTTTTAATCTAGATGATTTCAAATTTTTATATATCTTTCTTGATAAAAGTACCTAATTTAGATTTAAATAGAAAAAACAGAAAACATTGTGTCATTAATCGACTGGTTTGCCGCAAGGCGTAAAGATCAATTTGTTGGGAAAGTTTCGCAAGATACTGATGAGGGAGATGGTTTGTGGGTTAAATGTTCAGAATGTTCGCAAGTAGCCTATAGAAAAGACCTCATTTCAAATTTCAATGTTTGTAGTAATTGTGGACACCACAATAGGATTAATAGCGATGAAAGGATTAATATAATTGCTGACAAAAATTCATTCGAGGAGTTTGATAGTTCACTGAGTCCTACAGATCCTTTAGGTTTTAAAGATAGAAGAGCGTATGCTGATCGAATTAAAGAAAGTCAAGCAGGTACAGGTTTAAGAGATGGAGTCGTAACAGGTATCTGTTCTGTAAATTCAATGCCTTTAGCATTAGCTGTTATGGATTTTCGATTTATGGGAGGATCCATGGGTTCAGTAGTTGGTGAAAAAATTACAAGGATAATTGAGAAAGCAACTTTAGAAAATTTTCCAATTCTTATTGTTTGCGCATCAGGAGGGGCAAGGATGCAAGAAGGGATGTTAAGTCTCATGCAAATGGCAAAAATATCTGGAGCACTAAAAAAACATAAAGAAAAAAATCTTCTTTATATGCCCTTGCTAACTCATCCAACCACTGGAGGGGTAACAGCAAGCTTTGCCATGTTAGGTGATTTAATTTTGGCGGAACCAAAAGCTCTTATTGGTTTTGCTGGAAGAAGGGTTATAGAACAAACATTAAGAGAAAAATTACCCGATAATTTTCAAACAGCTGAATATCTGCTTGAGCATGGTTTTGTAGATGTAATAGTTAAAAGGAAAGATCTCAAGGATACTTTGACTAAAATTTTAAAAATTCATGGTGTAAAAGAACTTGTAAAAGCAAATATGTAAAATGAGAATTATTTCAAATTTCTTTTATCTTTCTTTAAGTATTTTATTTTTTGTTTTAAATTTTGCTCCATATTCTTATGGAATAGGAAATGTTGACTGGGTCCTACTAAAAGAGAATAATGAAGGGAAAGAATGGCTTGATAAAGGCAGTATTAAGTCGCTTTCAAATGGTGAAATAAGTGTCTTAACGAAGTTCTTCAAAAATCCAACTAATTCTGATGATGAGGGAGAGTTATCACTTTATGTAATGAGAATTAATTGCGATGAAAAAAAGTTTAAAGATACATCCATAAATGGAATACCTCAATTCAATTCAAAATGGCAAACTTCCAATAATGATGAACTAATAGATGTAGTTATTGAAAATAGCTGTTCAGAGTTTATAAATGGACAATAATGAATTCTAAAAATAAAAAATTAAAAATAGCAATCGCTGGACTAGGTTTTGGTAAAAAAGTACATTTAGAAGCGTTAAAAGAGTCTAATTATTTTACGCCTGTTGCTATTTATCATTATGACAAAAAGGAAAAATCAATTCTAGGAAAAGAGACTGGATTAGAGTTTTTTCATGATTGGGAAGACTTAGTTAAATCTCAAGAAATTGATGGGATTATTATTGCTACTCCTCCCGAATCAAGATTTAAATTAGCAAAACAAGCTCTTGAGAATAATAAAAATTTGCTACTAGAAAAACCTGTTTCAATATCGTCCTCTGAAATAGAAGAGCTTCAGAGGATATCTTTAATTAATAACTTAAGCGTATGTGTTGATTTTGAATATAGAGCAGTACCCCTTTTCCTTCAGACAAAAAAACTTATTGATGAGAATATTTTAGGAGAAATATATTTAGTCAAATTAGATTGGTTAATGGGTAGCAGATCCGACCCTAAAAGAGCTTGGAATTGGTATTCTTTAGAAGAAAAAGGTGGAGGAGTTATTGGCGCCTTAGGTACTCATGCATTCGACATGTTAAATTGGTTTTTTGGAGAATCAATAAATGTATCTGGCAAGTTAGCAACTTCAATCAAAAAAAGACCTTTAGCTAATTCATCTGATTTTAATGATGTTACAAGTGAAGATGTATGTTTAGCCAATATAGAAATATTAAACTACAACTCGAATATTATTCCATGTCAGGTATCTTTATCATCAATTTCTAAAAACGGTAGAGGATTTAGTTTAGAAATATATGGAAGCGAAGGTTCACTTATTCTTAAAAGCGAGAACCAAAAAGATTATGTCCATGGTTTTAATTTGAAATATTCAAACAGCGAAAATAAAATACAAAATCTAACTGCAGATTCAAGATTTAATTTTGAAAAAACATGGACTGATGGAAGAATTGCTCCAGTTTTAAGAATTCAAAATTTATGGGCTGAGAGTATTTTTAATCAAACACCTATCATTCCAGGATTATGTGAGGGACTGGCGAGTCATAAAGTTTGCGAAGCTATAAGGGAATCTTCGAAAAGCGGATTAAGAATAAAAATTTAAAGCTATACATCTACAAGTAGCAATTATTACCCGAAAAAGTATTGGATTGATTTTATTTTTTTTTAATATTCTGGAAAAATCAATTGAACTGAATTATTAAAGAATGGCTTTAAATTATTACAAAAATGAGCTTAAAGAGAATGCTCAATTACTAGCTTTTAAAGGGAAAGGGATATTAGCGGTTGATGAATCCACTAAAACAGTAGGGAAAAGACTCGCTGGAATTGGCGTTGAGAATACTGAAGACAATAGGAAGGCATATAGAGGAATGCTTTTTACCACAGAAGGTCTTGGGAAGTATATAAGTGGTGCAATCCTCTTCGAAGAAACTCTTTATCAGAATCACCAAGATGGTGAGTCAATGGTTAAGAAACTAAATGATTTAGGTATTATTCCAGGTATTAAGGTCGATAAAGGTTTAAATCCACTTCCTGGAGGAGGAGATGTAGAAACTTTTTGCTCTGGCCTAGATGGGTTAGTTGAAAGAGCCGCAAAATATTATGAACAAGGTGCAAGATTTGCAAAGTGGAGAGCAGTTCTGCAAATTACAAATGATGGTTGTCCTTCAAAACTATCAATTCAAGAGAATGCCTGGGGATTAGCGAGGTATGCAAGATCCGTTCAAGAATCTGGTTTGGTACCAATTATTGAACCTGAAATCTTAATGGACGGCGACCATACTATTGAAAAAACTGCTGAAGTCCAAGAAGAGGTAATAAAACAGGTTTATATTGCCTGTCAGACAAATGGAGTTTTTCTAGAGGGAACTTTATTAAAACCTTCTATGACTGTTAATGGAGCAGATTGTCCAACAAAGGCTGATCCTATGAAAGTTGCTGAAATGACAATAAGAACTATGGAAAGGTGCGTTCCTGCATCTGTTCCTGGAATAGTTTTCTTATCAGGAGGGTTAAGCGAAGAAGCTGCTTCTGTCTACCTAAATAATATGAACACTCTTTACAGGAAAGCTTTATGGAATGTTTCATTCTCCTATGGAAGAGCATTACAGCACTCATGCTTAAAGGCCTGGAAAGGAAGCGACGTTGAAGGGGGGCAAAAAGCATTGATTGCAAGAGCCCAGGCAAACTCTGAAGCTTCAAAAGGTTCCTATGTAGCAGGATCTCAACCTTCATCTGATGAGCAATTGTTTGTGGCAGGCTACACTTACTAAATAAAAAATCCTAAAAATATACTCTGGGTCATAAAATTAGTTTCTTTAATTTAGTATTTTGTATATCTAATGACGTGACATTTGATACCTCTTTATACTAAACTCTCGGAAACATATGCTTTATATAGCATTTAACTTATTTTAATTATGGCCCTCGTTCCACTAAGACTACTTTTAGATCACGCAGCTGAGAATGGTTACGGTATTCCAGCTTTCAATGTTAATAACCTTGAGCAAGTTCAAGCAATTATGGAAGCAGCATATGAAACTGATAGTCCTGTAATCCTCCAAGCTTCAAGAGGGGCAAGAAATTATGCAGGAGAAATTTTCCTACGTCATCTAATCCTTGCCGCAACAGAAACATATCCTAATATTCCAGTGGTAATGCACCAAGACCACGGTAATGAACCATCAACATGTTATTCAGCCGCAATAAATGGTTTTACATCAGTAATGATGGATGGTTCTCTAGAGGCAGATGCGAAAACACCCGCTAGTTACGAATATAATGTTGCAGTTACTAAAAAAGTAGTAGATTTTGCTCATTCAGTTGGAGTTAGTGTTGAAGGAGAACTAGGTTGCTTAGGTTCATTAGAAACAGGGAAAGGAGAAGCAGAAGATGGTCATGGATTTGAAGGTGAACTTTCTACAGATATGCTTTTGACAGATCCTGAAGAAGCTGCAGATTTTGTTGCTAAGACAAAAGTCGATGCATTAGCTATTGCTATAGGTACAAGTCATGGTGCTTATAAATTCACAAGGAAACCAACAGGAGAAGTTCTTGCAATAAGCAGAATTGCTGAAATTCACAAAGCACTTCCAAATACCCATCTTGTAATGCATGGATCTAGTTCAGTTCCTCAGGAATGGTTAGATATCATTAACAAATATGGTGGTGAAATTCCTCAAACATACGGTGTCCCAGTTGAAGAAATTCAAGAGGGAATAAGAAATGGAGTCAGGAAAGTTAACATTGATACTGATAACAGACTTGCTTTCACTGCCGCGGTTAGAGAAGCAGCATTTGCTGATAAGGCAAACTTCGACCCAAGACATTTCAACAAGCCTGCTAGAAAATACATGAAGCAAGTTTGTCTTGACAGATACAAGCAGTTCTGGTGCGAAGGTCAAGCAAGTAAAATCAAACAAAACAGCACTAATTATTTTGCTGATCTTTACGCAAAAGGTGATTTAGATCCAAAAGTAAAAGCTACTGTTTAATTTCTTCCCAAATTAAATAAAAAAAGACCTGCAAGATTGGGGGTCTTTTTTTATTTCAATATTAATGATTTTAATGTAAAGAGACCATCAGTCCCACCAATTGTCTCGTCACATGCTCGCTCTGGATGAGGCATTAAACCTAGAACATTTCCCTTTTCATTAGTTATGCCTGCGATATCGAATGAGGATCCATTGGGATTATTCTTATATCTCAAAGCGATCAATTCATTATCTACAAGTTTTTTTAAAGTATCAGAATCACAATGATATCTTCCTTCCCCATGCGCAATTGGCAACTTAATAGTTTGTTTTTCATCTCCATTATTAAACCAACCTCCTTTTGAAGAAACGATATCAAGTTCAACGTCATCACAGATAAAATTGAGATTTTTATTTGCAACAAGAGCACCAGGCAAAAACCCTGATTCTGTCAAAATTTGAAACCCATTACAAATTCCTAAAACTCTTTTCCCGCTTTTAACAAATTCATCCAAGGCATTTATTAATGGAGAGAATCTCGCAATTGCTCCGCATCTTAGATAATCACCGTAGCTAAATCCTCCAGGTAAAACTATTGCATCTACATCACTCAAATCTGAAGACTCATGCCACAAGTATTTTGTTCTTATGTCTAAACAACCTTCCAATGCCCATGAAACATCACGATCACAATTAGAACCGGGGAAGACAACCACTCCTACAGTAAAATTATCCATCCTATAATTTTTCTAGTGAATACTCATAATCTTCAATAACAGTATTTGCGAATAACCTATCACACAGTAAATCAATTTTTTTTCTTACTTCGTTTTCACCATTACCTTCTATTTTAACCTCAATCATTTTTCCTATACGTAATGATTTTATTCCCTCGGCTCCAAGTTTTATAGAAGCAAATTTGGTAGCTTCCCCTGCTGGATCTAAAACTGAGGGCCTTAGTCTTACAAAAACTTTTACAGCAAATTGGTCCAATTAAAAATTAATTTCTATTAGAAGATTAGTTTAAATTTTAATAAAAAGTACTATTGATTAATAAACAAATATTTTTAACTTAAGGTTTGCTGAGTTATTAAATATTTATGTAGCCTCTACCAAAACAAACTAAGCAAGTTCTTCTTGAATTTTCAGGTGTTTTAAAATTGCCAGCACCTCCACATTTTGAACATTTTATTTTATCAATTGATGTAACGTCATTAGAGATTATTTGTTTTAAAGCAATTTTTGGATTTTCCATCTTGAGCTGACTACTGTAGTAAGTATCCCGACAGCTAACTATAAAGTCAAATTGCTATTTTTTGGTCGCTTAAAATCTTAAATTTCTCTTTAATTTTTTTATTAAAAGTTTTTATAGATTTTTCATCAAAGGAAATTATTACTAATTCAAGGCCAGCATTATCATTTGGTCTCCAACAATTGTCTGGAGCTTCTTCAAACCAAGTATTAATTTTCTTTCCGACAATTTGTATTTGTAAAGGCAATGATTTGTTTGGTATCCAAATACGTCCTTTAATTCGAAGAATGTTTAATTCATCCAAGATTTTTGACATCACCTTTTCAAAGTCATTTTTTTCAAGGAAATAATTTAATTTAAATGAATCTGATACAAGCTCAACATGATTATGGTCATGTTCTTCAGTTAAAAATTCTTTATAAGTCTCTTTTTTAAAATTAAAATCAAATAAATAATTTAAATCAATTTTGCCATTCTTGGATTTAAGGACTGGTGTAGATTTGTTTAGACTTCCTCTTATTTTATTTTTTACAACGTCAAACTGATCATCATTTAGGATATCTGATCTAGAGACTAAAACGATATCAGAAACTTCTAGTTGCTCCTCAAAAAGTTCATCTATATCGGCGTTGTGATCAATTTTATCAGTTTCATTATATTGTTTTGTTATTTTATTTAGATCATTAATTGGTGAACCATTAAGCATTGATTCTCCATTAACGATACAAACAACAACATCAAGGTAGATGGAAGACCTAATCTCAGGCCAGTTAAGTGCTTGAATTAAGGGAATTGGCAGTGCTAAGCCACTTGTTTCGATAATTATTGATTCGACATGAGGATTAAATTCTAGGAGAGCTTTTATTGATGGAACAAAATCATCTTGTACAGTACAACACAAACATCCATTGTTTAATTCGATTACGCAGTCATCTTCAGATTCATCACATTTTTCACAACTTTTAATCAAATCACCGTCAATTCCAACATCACCAAATTCATTAATTATTAAACCAAATTTTTTATTACTCTCTTTTAATAGATATCTTAGAAAAGTTGTTTTACCTGAGCCAAGGAATCCCGAAACAACTATAACTGGTATTTTTTTTTTCATTTTTTATGATTAACAACCTAAGCTATATTCTGTGCTCTCTCCTGTAGAACTATTTGTGCCATTAGCAATCGCACATAATTGTTTTTGTTGTGTACGACTAAGAACAGCATCAGTAAAATCTGCACCATCTATTTTTGCTCCTTCAAAATTACTCTCCATTAATAAAGCATTTGTAAAATTAACATCCGAAAGATCTGCATCTGTAAAATCTGTTGCATAAGCTAGTGCGTCTCTTAAATTGGCTCCATTAAACTTTGAATTTTGCAATTTACTATTATTGAACACCGCGCCTTCTAAATTACTTTCACTGAAATTAAACCCATTCAAATCAAACTTAACGTATTCGTTACCGCTTAAATCTTGACCATGCATATCTGGCTCTAAATTAAGGTCTTGCTGGTTTCTAATCTCAGGAGGTCTTTTAGCCCATGCAGAATGTACAGAGTTAAAAAATAAAATCCCAACGAACAACAAAGTAATTAATGCATTCTTTAGTGAGGGGAAAGCGATTGATTTAATCATAATAAGACTGTATTTTAGAACTTAAGTATTTAAAGTTTGTAAGAGTATCTTAAAGGAAAATATATGGCAATGTCACTAAAGGTTATTGTTCCTCCTCATCCATTAATAAAACATTGGCTTTCAATATTGCGAGAAAAAAATACTCCAAATATTTTGTACTCAACAGGATATGAGCAATTAGGGAAATGGCTTACATATGAAGCATTACGTAGTTGGCTGCCATATAAAAAAGAAATAGTAAATACTGATAATGGGGATGCAGATGGATTCTTTATTAATAATGATTATCCAATAAAAGTGATCGCAATGTTGCCGGAAGGGTTATCTCTTTGGTTTGGATCTAAAGAAGTAATTCCTAATTCAACCCTCTCATTAGGAGAACTTCCTAAAACTATCGAATCAAATGAAGGAGTTATATTTTATTCAGAACAAATAACGACAAAATCAGCAACATTAGAAACTTTAATTAAATTAAGGGAATTAGGTGTTGATTCAAATAGGATTCTTTTAATAACTGCTATTTGCTCAAATAAAGGGTTAAATGAAATTGCAAAATTATTCCCTAATCAGGTAATTTACACTTCTTGCATAGATGAGGAAGACGAAAAAACACCATTATTAGTACCCGGTATTGGGAATCCTTTATCGCGTTTAAGTACTATATTTCAAGATAAGAACTAATATAGAATATAGGAGTAAATATTTTGCCAATGTCTGAATACAGAGATTCGTCTTCAAATAATCTTTTATCATTAATAAGCGGTGCTTTTATTGGAGCAGCAGGTCTAGCTTGGTGGTTAATTTCCGAAGCAGACAAAAGAAAGGAGGAAAAAAAACAAAAAGCAATGATGTATTCCTCCAGAATTCAAGACGGTTCTGAAGCGATTGATTCAAATGAAAATATAAATGAAGTTGAAGGAGAGAATTTGGAGAAGAAAGTTGAACAACTAAATTCTGCAATTGCTGATGTGAGGAAGCAACTTGAAGAGTTGGGACAATAGAATAAAAAGGGTTCTCAAATAATATGAATAAACTCAGATCATCTGCAATAACCCAAGGTGTGCAAAGATCCCCTAACAGATCGATGTTAAGAGCTGTTGGATTTAATGATGAAGATTTTAATAAACCAATTATTGGAGTTGCGAATGGATACAGCACCATAACGCCATGCAATATAGGTTTAAATAAGCTAGCTCTTAAAGCTGAAGAGTCAATAAAAAGATCAGGTGGGATGCCTCAGATGTTTGGAACTATAACAGTAAGTGATGGCATTTCTATGGGAACAGAGGGCATGAAATATTCCCTAGTTTCAAGAGAAGTTATTGCTGATTCAATTGAAACAGCATGCAATGCTCAGAGTATGGATGGAGTGCTTGCTATAGGTGGATGTGACAAAAATATGCCTGGTGCAATGATCGCGATTGCAAGAATGAATATTCCCGCAATTTTCATTTATGGAGGGACAATAAAACCTGGAAAGTTGCATGGAGAAGATCTTACTGTGGTTAGTGCATTTGAAGCTGTTGGACAATTAACATCAGGCAAAATTAATGAAGAAAGGCTTATGCAAGTTGAGAAAAATTGTATTCCTGGTGCTGGTAGTTGTGGAGGGATGTTTACAGCTAATACAATGTCTGCAGTTATTGAAGTATTAGGGTTAAGTCTTCCTCACAGTTCTACGATGTCTGCTGAAGATCTTGAAAAAGAAATAAGTGCGGATAAAAGTGCTGAGATATTAGTCTCTGCAATAGAAAAAGATATAAGACCTCTAGACCTAATGACAAAGAAAGCATTTGAAAATGCCATATCAGTAATCATGGCAATTGGAGGATCAACAAATGCGGTATTGCACATCTTAGCCATTGCAAATACTGCAGGAATAGATATCAACATTAATGATTTTGAGAGAATCAGACAAAAAGTACCCGTTATTTGTGACCTTAAACCGAGTGGTAAATATGTGACGGTTGATCTTCATAATGCAGGTGGGATTCCACAAGTAATGAAAATACTTTTGAATGCAGGATTGATTCATGGCGATTGCAAAAATATTGAAGGTAAAACCATCTCAGAATACTTACAGAATATTCCAGATAAGCCTCCAACAAATCAAAATGTCATAAGAGACATAGAAAACCCTCTTTATCAAAAGGGGCACCTAGCGATATTAAAAGGAAACTTAGCGAGCGAAGGTTCCGTAGCTAAAATTAGCGGAGTAAAAAACCCTGTATTAACAGGTCCAGCCAAGATTTTTGAGAGTGAAGAGGATTGTTTAAAATCGATATTGAATAATGATATCAAAGCTGGCGATGTTGTTGTTATTAGAAACGAAGGGCCTGTAGGAGGACCAGGTATGAGAGAGATGTTAGCTCCAACATCTGCAATTGTTGGTCAAGGCCTCGGAGAGAAGGTAGCTTTAATTACCGATGGCAGATTTAGCGGGGGTACTTATGGTCTGGTTGTGGGTCATATAGCCCCAGAGGCTGCTGTTGGCGGAAATATTGCTCTAATAAAACAAGGTGATTTAATTACAGTAGATGCTATAAAGCAACTTATTGAAGTTGATTTATCTGACGAAGAATTAGAAAAAAGAAAAAAGGATTGGTTAAAGCCTAAACCAAAATACAAAAGAGGGATACTTTCAAAATATTCGAAAATCGTAAGCACATCAAGTTTAGGGGCTGTTACTGATTTATAGATCAGCTCAAAGTTTATTTACTTAATCAATAAAGCTTTTTATCCTATTTGCTAGATTTTCCAATCTAGCGCTGTATTTTGGTGAGTCACATTTTTTCCCATTATTGCTATTCATCCACAATGTTTTAACTCCACACCACAATATAGGTTCATCAGGAAAATTAAGCTTAGAGATAACTAAAACTAACTCTTTATTGGATTTAAAAAGCTCTAATTCAAGATCATAAATTTCTAATCTTTTACCTTCTTTATCTCGACATAAGATATTAACCGTCAAATCAATATCTTCTTCTTCAATTTCGTATTCACCATTTATTTTTACGACAGAATGCACAAAAGGTTTATTTGTTAAATCTGCTGACTTAGCGATTAAGCTCTCTATATTTTTAGATCGATTTTCAAATAACACTTATTGATTTAATTAAAACTTTTATGGAACCCTGTTTAAACTCATTATTAAGTAATCCATCATCACCAAACTTAGAGTGTAGTAGTTGCAATCTTCTGATTTTAGAAGGCTTGAATTTAAATGGGAACCGTACCTTATTAGCTCTTACTGAAGGTTTTAGCTCACTAAACGGAATTTGAACATTTGTTGTTCCGAATTTTTTTGTTGGGAATGATTTAATCCATCTAAGACCACCAGGAATAAATTCTGTTAGTCCAAGAAGATCATCTTCGCAAGCAACAGCAAATTTAAAAGTTCTTCCTTGTCCATCAATATTTAATTCGAAGGATGAATATTCAGATACATTTAAGGAGGGTTTATAAATAGGCGATCTACAACTAACAAATCCTCCAGCTTTCTCGACAATATTACCCTTTAATAACAAACCAGAATTTAAAATTTCACAAAAAGCTGAACTTGATCCGCCCATAACAGTGTCATTTAATGTTTTCCAACCATCAAACTCCTTTTTCTGGAATAAAAATTTTTTCTTACTCATTAAATAATTTAAATTATTAATAGACTTTAACTAAATTTCTAATTCTTTTGCTGAATCCTGATCGCAAAATACTGATATTTGATTAATAGATTTTATTAATTTTGATGGTGTTCTATCTGGAGGCTCTTTTTCATCTAACAACCTCTCAAGAGCAATTCTTTTATTAGCTCCACTAACCAAAAATACTATTTTTGATGAGGCTGAAAGGACCTTTGGCGTTAATGAAATTCTTTTTAATCCTTTGCCTTCATTAAAAATCACAAAATCATCTACATTGTTATTTTTTTGATAAGGAAATAGTGAAGCTGTATGACCATCGTCTCCAAGACCTAATAAAGTCAAATCAAATGAGGGAGGGTTTGATTCGCATTTTTCAAATAATTTTGAAATAAATTGATTTTTGGTAGTTTCATCATCAGCGTTTATATCATTGAAAATTTCATAAAAATAAGCTTTAGATCCAAAATTAGTTAATAAAGAATTTCTCAACATTAACGAGTTACTTAATTCTGAATTTGGATCAACACATCTTTCATCTCCTAAAAAGACATCAACCATGTCCCATCGAAGATCATTATTAGATAAAAGATGATACACAGATTTAGGAGTTGAACCTCCACTTACACAAAATTTGAACCTGTCTTTCTTTTTTAAAGTATAAATAATGTGGCTTTGAATAAACTTAAAAACCGCTTTTGATAGTTCTAACTTGTCTTTGTATATATTTAAGGTGTATCCATTTTTGACCTTTTCAATCATTTCATCCATTCAGTATGAAAACTACCTTCCTTATCAATTCTTTCATATGTATGAGAGCCAAAACAATCTCTCATTGCCTGAACAAGATTCTGAGGAAGTCTATTTGTTCTATAACTATTCAAATAATCTAAAGTACTGGATAAACATGGGACTGGTATACCTGCCTTTGTGGATAGAGAAACTACCTTAGCTAAGTTATCTAATCTTGTCGCAATTTCATTATTAAACCAATCATCAAAAATTAAATTTTTCAGATCAGGGTCTTTGTTATAAGCATCTTGAATTTTACTTAATAATTTTGATCTAATTATGCAACCACCTTTCCATATTTGAGCAATTGACGGCATATTCAAACCATAGTTATATACTGCAGATGCTTCTCTTAAAATATCCATACCTTGGGAATAGCTAGCAATTGTGGCAAGGACCACAGCATCAAATAAAGGTTTCATTCCATCTGATATAGTCCCTAAATCAAAATCCTCTATCTCTTTAGAAGGAATAGTTTTTTCAATCTCACTACGTTGCTCTTTTAAAGAACTCATTACTCTTGCATTTAAAGATGCATAAATAGTTGGGACTGATACCCCAAGTTCTAGAGCACTTACAACAGTCCATAAACCTGTACCTTTCTGGCCAGCTTTATCTAATATTTTTTCCACGACATCATCTCCAGTAATCTCATCTTTTGTATTTAGACAAATCTCTGTTATTTCAACAAGATAAGAAGCTAATTCATCAGTATTATTCCAGATACCAAATACCTCTGACATCTGCTGTCCATTCATACCTTTGACTCTCTTCATAAGGTCATATGCTTCTGCAAGTATTTGTTCAATTCCATATTCAATTCCGTTATGAACAGTTTTTACAAAATGACCTGAGCCTCCTGGTCCAACATATGCAACACATGGTCCGTCTTCAACTTTGGCAGCCATTTTTGTTAGTAAGCTTTCTATTGCATCATATGAAGCCTTAGTACCACCGGGCATCATACTTGGACCCTCTAGAGCTCCTTTGGCACCTCCAGAGACTCCCATCCCAATGTATCCAAAACTTTTACTTTCAAGAGTATTCACCCTTCTTTCAGTATCTTTGAATTGAGAGTTACCACCATCTATTAATAAATCTCCTTCCTCGAGATATCCAGAAATATTATCAATGACAGCATCTGTTGCTGGCCCAGCTTTTACCATCATGAGAATTCTTCTAGGTCTTTCTAGCTTGTTCACAAATTCTTGAAGAGTTTCAGCTCCTTCTATATTCTTCCCGAGGCCACGACCTTGTAAAAATTCTTCAGTTTTTGAGTAAGTCCTATTAAAAACTACACTTGAAAATCCATTTCTTTCTGCGTTAAGAACTAAATTTTCGCCCATAACACCAAGACCTATTAAACCAAAATGTGCCTTGGACATAAAAAATTAAAAAACTCAATAAATATAGTTTGCCTGCTACTCAACAAAATTGCTCAAAAAAATTACTTATGTCAGCGAAAAATGATGGAAAAGATTTAAATAACAGTTCCGTTTGCAATAGTTGCATTTTTAACTACTACAACAATTCCATTCCTGATGTAAAAGCCTAATTCTGGCTTATCTGCTTCTTCTACTCGATCTTTATTAATAATCACAACATTATCACCAATTCTTGTATTCTTATCAAGGATTGCTCTTTTTACAGTAGTCCCTTCACCTACTCCAAGAGGCGTTCCGCCCCCTTTTCTTAATGCAATCCTCTCTTCAGGGGATTCAAAGAAATCTGCCCCCATAACAAGAGTATCCTCAAGAACCGAGTCACTTTCAATTCTGCTTCTTACACCTAAAACACAATGCAAAATACTGCATGACTTCAGAATTGTTCCTTCACAAACAATTGAATCAGTAATTTGAGCATCTACAAGTTTAGAAGGGGGTAAAAATCTGGGTCTAGTATAAATTGGAAATTTCTCATCATAAAAACTAAATGGAGGTTTTGGTTGCTCAGTCAATGCAAGGTTTGACTCAAAGAATGCCCCAATGGTGCCGATATCTTCCCAATAATCATCGAATACATAACTTTTAAGAGTATCGCCTCTCTTAAGGGCCTCTGGAATTATGTCCTTACCAAAATCCGTATAATTAGGAAATTTATTTAGAAGATCAAAAAGAGTATTTCTGCTAAAAACATAAATACCCATTGAGGCTAAATATGGTTTTTCGGCAGCTGACTCCTTACTTAATCCAAATTTTGAAGTATCTACTGCCATAGCCTTCAACTTCTCTCCAGTAGGCTTTTCACTAAATTCTTTAATATTTCCTACATCATCGGTTCTCATTAGGCCAAAACCTTCTGCCTGGGCCTCATCAACAGGCAAAGCTGCAACAGTTAAATCAGCACCATTATCTCTATGATGTTGAACAAATAAACTGTAGTCCATTCTGTACAGTTGATCACCTGACAATATTAAATATTCATCAACATCCCATTCTTGAAATAACCATTGGTATTTTCTTACAGCATCAGCAGTACCTTCAAACCATTTGGGACTATCAGGTGTCTGTTGTGCCGCTAAAACCTCCACAAATCCTTGGCCGAAAGGGCCATTTAAATTATAGGTTCTTCCTATATGTCTATTTAGAGATGCACTATTGAACTGGGTCAATACGTACATTTTTTCAATGCCTGAATTTATACAATTACTAATCGGAATATCTATCAAACGATATTTACCTGCTAATGGCACAGCAGGTTTAGCCCTCATTTTTGTTAGAGGGTAAAGTCTAGAACCTTTTCCTCCGCCGAGGATTATGGCCAACACACGCTTCATTCAATCTAATGGAGGTAGATATACAACTATTTAAAGTAACTGATTATGGGCATATTTAGAAATAAAAATGGTCAGTTTACAAAGGTATTTCGATAAATTACTGGAAAAACTTAATATAAATCGAAAAAAGTTAGTTATTTTTATCCTCTTCTACCAAAGAAAACAATTTTTCAACGATTTTCAAAGAAACTTGTCTTTCTTCTCTTGATTGAGGACTTCTCAACTTGGTAACAGGCGTATGAAGTATTTTATTAATTATTCCTTTAGTCAGAGCTTCCACAACTTTTCTTTCTCGAGCCGAAAAATCTGGTCCCATTCTGCTAAGTGCTTTTTGCAATTCCTCTTTTCGAATTAATTCCAAATCTGATCTAAGTTTATTAATTACTGGAACGGCCTCTAAACTTGCCCACCATTCTAGAAAAATGATCCTTTCTTCTTCTACTAAAGATTCCGCTTCCTTTGCTATTTTCTGTCTAAATTCTTGATTTCTTGAAACGACCTCTTGTAAGTCATCAACATCAAATGATTTTACAAATTCATGTTGTTTGACATCATTAGATATATTTCTCGGAACACCAATATCAATAAATTTAAGTCTATTACTCAAATTTATTTTTTCAATTTTTGTGAGATCAATAATTGGCTCTTCAGAAGCAGTACTGGTGAAAACAAGCGAAGATAATGAAATGTTTTCTTCTAATTCGTTTAACCCTTTACAAACAATCTCTAAATCAGGGAAGTCTTGAGCAAGATTTAATGCTCTATCAATATTTCTATTTAAAATGATAAGTTTATGACATCCTTTTGATTTTAAATGAGTTATTAAAAGCCTACTCATTCGTCCTGCGCCAACAACAAGAACATTCTCTGATTCCAAACTTACAAGAGTATCAAAACCCTTTTCTTGTCCAATTTTTAATTGAGCTAGTTCTACCGCTGCTGAACTTATTGAGACGGCTCCAGTTCCTAAATTTGTTTCGGATCTTACTTTTTTACCTGTACTAACTGATTGAGTTAATAATCTATTAAGAATTGGTCCAGTAGATTGATTCTCTTGACCTAATCTCATCATTTTTTTTACCTGCGAGAGGATTTG
Organism: Prochlorococcus marinus; assembly: GCF_001180245.1. Classification (GTDB taxonomy): domain Bacteria; phylum Cyanobacteriota; class Cyanobacteriia; order PCC-6307; family Cyanobiaceae; genus Prochlorococcus_A; species Prochlorococcus_A marinus_F. Next base: position 390,028 of record NZ_CVSV01000131.1, on the reverse strand, counting down.
TCCTTCACCTAAAACGAGGCTATCGAGTCCTGCCGAGACTTTCATCAAATGCAAAACTGCTTCTTCCTGTCTAAAGCAAAAAAGATGTGGATTTAAATCTTCAAAAATAATTCCAGAATATTCTGATATGAATTCTTTAATTGATGAAATTCCAGTATTTTTATCCTTTACTAGCGCATATATTTCCAGCCTATTACAAGTACTTAAAATTGACACCTCTAATACATCAGAGAAAGCTTTTAACGCTTTCAATGACTCTGTTATGGATTGGTCAGGAATACTTAACTTCTCACGCACTTCGACAGGTGCCGTGCGATGACTCAGTCCGACGACAACAATATGCATAAAATCAAAAGTGAATTTTTAAAGGCTGATACTCTTAGCACCATCTTTTATATGGACAGTATTTGTGAACCTTGCAGTACTATCTAATGTACTAATAACAAGACTACTTGTTCTAACACAATCCCTTTCAAATTTAACTCCGTCAAATAATAATCCATCAGTTATTCCACTTCCAGCGAAAACAACATTTTCTCCCGATGCCAATTCATTCGCTTCATAGATTTTATCTATATCTGTTATGCCCATTTCATTAAGACGTTTTATATTTCCTTCTTTTGTGTAATCAGCCCATTCAGAAGTTTGAGCGATTGCTGGATCATAAACTAGTTGTCCTTGAAAGTGTCCGCCAAGAGCTCTCATTGCAGCCGCTGAAATAACACCCTCTGGAGCTGCACCTATACCCATCAAGCAATGTGTTCCAGTACCTGCAAAACCACATGCAATCGCAGCTTGAACATCACCATCAGAAATCGGTTGTACTTTTGCACCACATCCTCGAATCTCTTTAATTAATTCTTTATGCCTAGTTCTATCCATTACAACTACAGTAAGCTCATCAATAGATAGGCCCAAGCAATCACTTAGTATCTTCAAGTTTTCAGTAGCTGAATTTCTAATATCTACTTTACCTTTGGCCGCAGGAGGTGCTGCTAATTTGTTCATATAAAAATCAGGCGCATTGAAAAGACCACCCGTATCAGAAGCAGCTAAAACCGCCATAGAACCTCTTTGATTATTCGCACAAAGATTTGTTCCTTCACAAGGATCTACTGCAAAGTCAACCCCTGGGCCATTTCCACTACCAACCTCTTCACCTATATAAAGCATAGGTGCTTCATCTCTTTCACCTTCTCCAATAACAATTTTCCCTTTCATTTCAATTTTGCCCATTCGCAATCTCATTGCTTCTACAGCTGCAGCATCAGCTTCATCTTTTTGACCAAGTCCTGTTAGTTTTGCTGAGGCAATAGCTGCTTGCTCGACAACTTCGAGAATTTCTTGAATTAAAGTTTGATTCACAATTAAATTTTGAGGATTTTCTTAAAGGTTTTGAGTATGATCTCATAAAACATGACATTTTTTATGAGAATTATTATGCTAGTAAGCTTTTTTTAACTCTTTACAGGTGATACTTTATCAGGCCGTGACTTGAAATTAGGAATAAACAACTAAATATAGTATCTTTATTAAATATTTTAAAAATTAAATGACTGAGTCAAATCAACCAAATTTAGCTGGTGTTAATAGACCAATTCAAATAATTCCTTCAGTTTTACCAGCAGATTGGGCAAATATGGGGGCATGTGTGAAAGAGCTCGAGGAAGCTGGGGTAGATAGAATTCAATTTGATGTAATGGATGGGAATTTCGTGCCAAATCTTACATTCGGTCCTGAAATGATTTCGGCATGCAGGAAATATTGCAATGTCCCTTTTGAAACTCAATTAATGGTAAGTCAATACAACTGTGAAACCATGCTTGAATCTTATGTAAACGCTACAAAGGGAGCGAATGGCGAACCAGGAGTAGTAATAGCTCATGCCGAAGCAAATATTCATTTGCATAGAGTCCTTGGAAGAATAAGAGATTTAGGAGGATCTCCCTCTGTTGCATTAAACCCTCATACTCCTTTTGAAATGATTAAAAATATTATGGATATGGTTGATCATGTTTTAGTTATGACAGTTAATCCAGGCTTTGGGGGACAAGCTTATATACCAACAATGCTTAATAAAATCAGAGAAATAAGAAACTTTGTTATCGAAAAAAACTTAAATGTCGATATTGAAGTAGATGGGGGAATAAAAGCAAATTGGACTATTTCACAATGTGCAGATGCTGGAGCTAATTGTTTTATAGCAGGTAGTGGAATGTTTGCTTACCCAACGTTAAAAGAGGGATGTGATGACTTGAGAAAAGTTGCACAAGAAGCTCAAAAGGGGAATGTTCTTTCTGAACCTCAATAAATATAAATATTCCGGGAGATTAACAAATCACCCAAATATCCAGCCATAACTATGTAACCCTATTCCTAAGAAATTAACTCCTAAATAACATACTAAAACTACTAAAAAGCCTGTAGATGCTAATAATGCTGGTCTACGTCCTTGCCAACCCTTGCTTATTCTCATATGCAGATAAGCGGCATAAAATAACCAGGAGATAAATGCCCATGTTTCTTTTGGATCCCAACTCCACCATGTGCCCCAAGCCTCATTAGCCCAGACCGCACCTGAAATTAAACCAAGGGTCAAAAGAACAAAGCCGATTAATATAGAACGATAACTTAATGTATCTAATTCTTCTGAATGAGAAAAATCAATAGGTTCAACTAAATCATTTACAGGATAGCTATTTGAAATTTTAAATCCTCCTATACCGGTAGAACTACTTCTGATTTGAAGCGGCTTATTTTTATTAATAAACAGCACGGACATTGAAAGTAAAGAACCTATTATTAATGCTGCATAACTAAGCATTACGACACTAACATGCATTACTAACCAACTAGACCTTAAAGCTGGAACTAAGTTTGACGATAATTTTAAATCCTCAGGTAAAACAAAACAAGCAAAAGCCACAGTCAGTAACTCAATAGGTATAGCAATTGAGGGAATTATTGGAGCTTGGTATTCTCTCTCAACCAATAGTTGACCTAATGTGATACCCCAAGTAAGGAAATAAAGAGATTCGTACAAATTACTGATAGGAAAGTGCCCAGAAATTGACCACCTAAAAAGTAATTGTAATGTTATCAATAAGTTCACTAAAATCGTAATAAGTCTTACAGCAGAAGAAGACTTTTTTTTAAAAACTGCACCCAAAGATATTGGTAAGTTAATCAATAAAAAATAAAAAACTAAAAGGCCTAAAACTGAAACCGGTTCATATATTAAATTTTTAAAAAAATTATCTAGTATCATCTCAAGAAATTTCTCAAGTTTTAATATTTAATGACAACCAAATAATAATTAAAATCATTCTTATTTGAGTAAAACTTTAATAATAAAGTTTTAATTTATTTTTAAAAAAGCATTTCAAAGTTTGAAATTATCTCCTAGATAATACTTCTTGACTATTGGATTATCAGCTAATTCACTTGATGAACCGTAAGCTAAAATTTTTCCTTCACTTAATACATATGATTTGTTTGTAATTAAAAGGGTTTCCCTCACATTATGGTCTGTAATAAGAATCCCGACCCCATCAATACTTAACTTAAGAATTAGTTTCTTTAGATCATTAACAGCTAGAGGATCGATCCCAGCAAAAGGTTCATCCAATAACAAATATTTAGGTCCTTTTCTCCCTACAGTTAGAGCCCTAGCTATTTCGCACCTCCTCCTCTCTCCTCCTGAAAGTTGGTAACCATAATTATCTACAAAGTTATTCAAATTAAATTCATTGATTAATTGTTCTCTTCTATTTCTAATTGCCGCCCGACTATAAGATGAATTTTGCAAAGCCAAATCTATATTATCCTTAACAGTTAGGTTTCTAAATATACTTGCTTCTTGAGTTAAATAACCTAACCCAAGTCTTGATCTGATTGGGAGAGGAAGTTTGGTTATATTTTTCCCATTCATTAAAATTTCACCTTTATCAGGTTTTATATTCCCAACTGCGAGATTAAAAGTGGTAGTTTTCCCTGCGCCATTAGGTCCCATCAAACCTACAACTTCCCCTGGATTTACAGTTATGGAGACATCATTTACGATTAATCTTCCCTTAATTGAAAGGGAAACATTATGAATCTTTAGGTTCATTTTTCTTGAGATCGATTAGTTTTCTTGTTTTCTTGAAAAAATAATTGGATAGAAAATAAAAATTCCATTGAAGATAAAGATATAATCATAATCATCAAAGAGGTTTCAAAAAAGGCTTATCGCTCTCATTTAATAGCTCTTTATATTGTAATTTCCTCAATAAATCCTCCAAACATTGGCAGAAGGATTCAAGATCAATTCCTAAATTAATCTTGGTTCTAGTTTTTATCCTACCTAAACCCTCTCCAAGCAAAATAGTGGCTCCATTTAAATTACCCTTACTTAAGTGAAACTGAGAAACAGATACTTGTAAAATTCCCTGGATAACTTGTCTTTCGTCTCCATCAACGGTATTCCATATTTCTTCAAAAGCATCATGAGCCTCATACCATTCATGATTATTAAAAAGATTTAAAGCAGTAAAAAGAGAATCTTTAAAACTATTTGTACTTTCTTCGTTCATGAAATTAATTATTAATTTCTTTTCTTTTTATTAATTTTTCTCATTCTTATTGAATCCGGTGTTACCTCAAGCATTTCATCAGGACCAATATATTCGAGTGCTCTTTCAAGGGTAATATCAACAGGTGACTGCAAAGTATCAAGTTCTTCTGCCCCTGCAGACCTCATATTGGTCAACTGCTTAGTTTTACATATATTCAACTCAAGATCTTGAGGTCGATTATTCTCTCCAATTATCATTCCCTTATAAACTTTAATTCCAGGTTTAATGAAATATACTCCCCTATCTTCAGCATTTTTTAAAGCATAAAATGTGGCCACACCTTCCTCAAAAGCTATAAGAACGCCATTCCTTCTTGTTTCAAAGTCTCCTGTTTTAGGTTTGTATTCATAAAAAGAATGACTCATGATACCTTCACCTCTGGTTATTCTTACAAATTCCCCGCGAAATCCAATTAAGCCTCTTGATGGTACAAGAAATTCTAATTGAGTTCTACCATCTGAACTTGTCTGCATGTTTTTCATCTCTGCCTTTCTAGATCCAAGTTTTTCGATGCAAGAACCAACAGACACTTCAGGTACATCTAAAACCAAAGTCTCTATAGGCTCACATTCAACATTATCAATTTCTCTGAAAATTACTTGAGGTTGTGAGATTTGAAACTCAAAACCCTCTCTTCTCATAGTTTCAATCAATATCCCTAGATGTAATTCTCCTCTTCCTGAAACTGAAAACCTGTCAGGAGAATCAGTTTCTTCTACTCTCAAGGCAACATTTGTTAAAAGTTCCCTCTCCAATCTATTTTTTAATTGTCTACTAGTAACAAATTTCCCTTCCTTACCTGCAAATGGTGAATCATTTACAACAAAAGTCATATTTAAGGTAGGTTCATCAACTTTGATTAATGGAAGAGGATGAGGAGAATCGGGACATGCTATGGTCTCACCAATATTGACGTCATCAAAACCAGAAACAGCAACAATATCACCTGCAAATGCTTCATTTATATCAATTCTTTGTAATCCTTCAAATCCTAAAAGTTTACTAACCTTACCTTTAATAGTTTTTCCGTTTTCTTTTATTAAGCTAGCCTGTTGGCCATTTTTTATAGTCCCATTGTGGATCTTTCCAATTACTATTCTGCCTAAGAAATCAGAATAGTCCAAAGTTGTTATTTGTAGCTGAAGAGGCTTATTAGAATCACCTACTGGAGGAGGAACGTGTCTGATAATAGCCTCAAAAAGAGGCATCATATTGTCACTATTAGATTCCATTTCTTCTTTTGCGAAACCAGATAAACCGCTCCCAAAAAGATAAGGGAAATCACATTGATCATCATCAGCTCCTAACTCCAAAAACAAATCAAGGACCTTATCAATTGCTATTTCTGGTACTACTCGTGGTCTATCAATTTTATTTACAAAGACTATAGGCCTAAGTCCTTTTTCTAATGCTTTTTTTAAAACAAATCTTGTTTGAGGCATAGGTCCCTCATTTGCATCAACAATAAGTAGACAACCATCAACCATTCCCAAAACCCTCTCAACTTCCCCTCCAAAATCTGCATGTCCAGGTGTGTCTATAATATTAATTCTGGTGTCTTTATAGTTAACTGCGGTATTTTTTGAGAGAATTGTTATCCCCCTTTCTCTCTCAAGATCATTTGAATCCATTACACATGTAGGGATAACTTCATTGTCTCTAAATATTCCTGATTGAGATAACAATGCATCTACAAGTGTTGTCTTCCCATGATCTACGTGAGCAATAATTGCAACATTTCTAATTTCTTTTATCGAAGATGACATTTATAGAATTTATATGAATAGTAGTTTGACTTTATTAAGGCTAACTCAAAGTATGCTTATTATGAGAATTTTCTCTTTAAGACTTTGAAAAATATAATCTAATTGAATAATTAAATCAGTCAATTAGATTTATAATTTTCTATTTGCGCTTTCAAAAACTTTTAATGCTTCAATTGAACCCTCATATCTCCAATGCCAGGGTTCGTAATTTATATATTTATTACCTTTATTGAACGATAACTTAAAGTGAAACTTGGCTGCATTTTTTATGAGCCATTTAAAGGCATCAGTATTTTCAAAGTCGTTTTCAAAGTCTGTCTCTCTTTGAGTAGCATCACCAATATCGATTGCGAAACCTGTACTATGTTCAGAATATCCTGGAGGGGCTGAAACTCTAGCTCTTTCAGCTGCTTCTTGATTTCTAATAGATTTTAAAGAATAAAAGATATTGTTTTGCAAATTTATTGATCTATAACCACTCAAGAAGACCAAATATATCCCATCCTTTTTGGCTTCATCTCTCATCTTTAGTAGAGAATCGCGCATATCAATATGAACTTCAATATTAGGCTCAATTAAAACTAGTTTCTCTTTAGGAGTTTCCTTATAAGGAAGATGGCCTAAAATTCTGGCATCATGATTTCTTTCAACCTGAAATTTGAGATTATTAAGTGGTATTGATTCTATATTTCTAATTAATCGCAATGCAATGAAAGAAAACATAAGAAAAAGAAATGGAGAAAATATTAATAATTTTTTTAATAATCTTGAATTTGGATTATTTAGGTAAGTTCTTTTGGCAAGCGGTATATCAAATTGATCGATATCTTTGTTTAGTTCCAATATTTATATGTGAATTTGGAAAAGATATTTCGATATTAACTATTATTTTAAGAAATGCACTTTTATCAGCAAAAAAGATGTAGTTTTTATATACAGTATTATTTTTTTTCATATGTTGAGGGTAGCTGTTATTGGTGGAGGTCCAAGTGGTTCATGTGCGGCAGAAATACTTGCTAAAGCTGGAATAAAAACTTGGCTCTTCGAGAGAAAATTAGATAATGCAAAACCATGTGGAGGAGCAATTCCACTATGCATGGTCGAAGAATTTGATTTGCCTGAGTCAATTATTGATAGAAAAGTAAGGCATATGAGAATGATATCTCCATCAAATAGAGAGGTAGATATAAGTTTAGATAGAGTTTATGGAAAAAGTGATAATGAGTTTATTGGAATGTGTAGAAGAGAAGTTATGGATGCCTTTATGCGCAATAGAGCATCAGATCTTGGCGCTACATTAATAAATGGATTAGTTACTTCTATTGATACTGGCGATAATAATCAAGGGCCATATAAGCTTTCCTACTCAGATTTTACGAATGGAGATAAAAAAGGGGAACTCAAAGAGCTTACTGTTGACCTTTTAATCGGAGCTGATGGAGCCAATAGCAGAGTTGCAAAAGCAATGAATGCAGGAGATTACAAAGTTGCCATAGCATTTCAGGAAAGAATTAAATTGCCTAAAGAAGAAATGAGTTACTACGAAGATCTTGCTGAAATGTACGTAGGAACTGATGTTTCTCCTGATTTTTATGGGTGGGTATTTCCTAAATATGATCATGTTGCTGTGGGCACTGGGACCATGCAAAAGAATCAGTCATTAATTAAAGGACTTCAAGAAGGTGTAAGAAATAGGGCAAAGAAAAGACTTGTTAATGGTGAAGTAATAAAAGTAGAAGCTCACCCTATTCCTGAGCATCCAAGGCCAAGAAGAGTAGTTGGAAGAATGGCATTGGTTGGGGATGCAGCTGGTTATGTAACAAAAAGTTCTGGAGAGGGTATTTATTTTGCTGCAAAAAGCGGAAGAATGTGTGCCGAAGAAATTGTTGAAGCATCAAAAAACGGTCAAATAATTCCATCAGAAAAAGAGTTAAAAAACTATCTTAAAAAATGGGATAAAAAATATGGCACAACTTATAAAGTGCTAGAAATCCTTCAAAATATTTTCTACAGAAATGATTCTGCTAGAGAAGCCTTTGTTGAGATGTGTGATGACATGGATGTACAGAGACTTACTTTTGATAGTTACCTATATAAAAGAGTTGTCTCTATGAAACCATTACAGCAACTTAAAATTACAATGCTTACACTTGGATCGATTTTAAGAGGGAAAGCCCTAGCACCTCTAAAATATAAACCTGTTGATAGTGCTGTTAGGGAAAATAAAGAAGTCGAAAAAATGCTAGAAAATTATTCAATAAAGGGAGGAATAAAAGTTAAGAGTTCAAAAGTGTAAAATCGGCTATTTTTAGAGAATAATTTCTAATTAAGCTCAACAAATTGAGCCTATTATTTCTTATTTTTAAATCCTCTGACATAATTAGGACTCCTTTTTTATTATCAAATAAATCCTCGATAGTGTTTACATTAATCTCAAACAAATTTAGAAGTTCCAAATAATTGCAATAACCTTCTGAAAAAAGTTTTTCTAATTCTCTTATAAATTCAAAAACTTTCAATTCACAATCTTTTTCAAAAAGATTTGTGTTTACACAATCACTTGTTGAGAGAATGTCTCTTGAAAGATCACTATTATTTGCTAATTTGCTTACCCTGCTAATTACCTTCTGGATTTCAAAAAAATTATCCTTTTCGATAAAATTAATAATAGATTTAACCCTATTTTTAAGGTCAACAATATTCAATACTTTTTCTTGAGATAATTCATCAGAAGAGCAAACGGCCTTTATTAATTCTTTACTTAGTTTTATTTCTTCTAGATGACTGACAATTCTTTGAACTAAAAATTCATTTAAATCATTTAATACTGTTTCTTTTAAGAAGTTTAAATCCGGAAATTCGATTTTCCAAAAATCAATAAGTTCTTTGAATAATTTATCTAAAGGTAAATCGAGTTCATAATCCCAAATTATTTTAATCACCCCATTCAAATTTCTTCTTAAGGCGTAAGGATCAGATGATCCACTGGGACGTTTACCAGAAATAAATATACTTATTAAAGTTTCGACCTTATCTGCTATGGAAACTATTGCACCATATTTTGTGGTGGGCAAAGCATCTTTATAAAAAGAAGGTAAATAATGTTCTGCGACAGCCATGCAAACATCCTCACTATATCCCTCATTTTTAAGATATTTACCACCCATTATTCCTTGCAGTTCAGGAAACTCGAAAACAATTTCGCTACATAAGTCATTTTTACAGAATTTAGCAGCTTCAATTATTTTTTTTTCTTCTAGAGACTTATCATTTAAAAATTTAAGAATTTTTTTAGTAACTTCCTCTAACCTTTCTACCCTCTGAAATATATTTCCGAGTCCCTTCAAATAGGAAACAAATTTAAGCTTTTCATTTCTTTCGATTGAAGAAACTTTTTTGTCACTTTCTACGAAAAACTTTGCATCTGAAAACCGTGCCCTTAATACTTTCTCATTACCTTTGGCAATATTATTATTTGATTCTTCAAGACCATTTGAAATAACGCAGAAATTTATACTGATATTTTTTTCAGAGCTTAAATCTAGTTTAGAAAAACTTTTGTTTTTCAATAAAAGAGGAACGTATCTCTGATGACTTTTCATAACTGTTGAAAGAACTTCAACAGGAAGATCAAGAAATTCATCACTAAATTTGCCAATAATTAAGTCTGGCCATTCAACTAAATCAGTTAGTTCATTTAGTAATCCTTCTGAAAGGTCAGGTTTGAGATTCAAAGATTTAGATGCCTGATTTATTAAACTTTCAATTTTTTCTTTTCTTTCTTTTCGAATAGCCATTACTCTATTTCGTTTCAATAATTCAAAAAAACCATCAGGATTCTGTACTTCTAAAAATTCATTTATTAGCCTATGACTTTTTGTTTTATTACTTATTTTGATCTTTGGATCACATTCGTCAAATTCAAAATCAAGAATTTCATCATTATATATCGAGGCAATCCACCTAATAGGTCTTGAAAATTTTATGTTCCCAGCCCCCCATTTCATAAATCGAGGACCTTGTAGACTCTTTACTAATTTTGGGATAATCGAAGACAAAGAAATTTTTGTTGATAGTCCTTTCTCAATTTTCTTTCCAAATACAAAATCACCCTTTTCTGTATTTTTTATTTCTAGCTCAGCTACATCTATATCTAAGCTATTAGCAAATCCTAAAGCAGCATTAGTAGGACATCCATTTAAATAAGCTGAATTTGCTTTAGGCCCTTTTCTCTCTATTATCTTATCTTCTGCATAATCAACTAAACCTTCGAGAAGTAGAACTATCCGCCTTGGTGTGGAGGTAACAACTAATTTTTCGAATTTGATTAACTTTTTATCCAATTCAAATTCAATTAGAGATTTAAATTGTTCTAGAACAGAATGAGAAAATTTTGCGGGCATCTCTTCTGTCCCTATCTCAAGTAAATATTTAGACAAGAAAAAAATATGACTACACTTACTATAATTTACTACCAGTTAAATAAGCTTTTCGCTAATGTATAAAAAGAGATATTTTTTGGTCCTTTGATCAAGGTTGAGAAAGTAAAAAAGAAAAAAGATCCCACCAAGGAAGAAACTGTTTGCTTGGCAAATGGACTAGAAGTTTCTAAATTTGAAAATTTTAAAAAAACAAGCCAATTTCTTAAAGAACCACTCGCTACGGAACTAGTCAATGAGAGCGATCATTTTACCAATGATGCAGTTCAGTTATTAAAATTTCATGGTAGTTATCAACAAGATAACAGGGAAAATAGAAGGCCTGGCAAAGGTAAAGATTGGCAAATGATGCTTAGGTTAAGAAATCCGGGAGGTGAAGTCCCTGGAAAATTATTTTTAGCATTAGGTGAATTATCAGACAAACTAGGTAATGGAACACTTAGGGCCACTACAAGACAAGCCTTTCAAATGCATGGAATTAGAAAGGAGAACCTAAAGGAAGTAATTCAAACAATAGTAAATTCAATGGGCTCCACATTAGCTGCATGTGGAGACATAAATAGAAACGTTATGGCCCCTGCGGCTCCAATTGATTCGCCAGACTATAATGTTGCTAGAGCCTTGGCAAAAAAAGTTGCAGATCTTCTTACCCCAATGGCTGGCCAAGGTACTTTTTTAGAGCTTTGGGCTGATGGAGATTTAGAGTACACCATAAAGCCTGACAAAGATATTGAAGCAATTAGGAAGCTTCAATTCAAAGATAATGTTTTTAGTGGGATAAAAGATGAGCCTCTCTATGGTTCAACTTATTTACCGAGAAAATTCAAATGTGCTGTTACAGTTCCTGGGGACAATTCAGTTGATCTTCTTACCAATGACATAGGAATAGTAGCCTTTACCTCTAAAGATGGATACTTGGAGGGATGCAACTTCTATATTGGAGGTGGGATGGGTCGCACACATAATAATGAAGAGACCTTTGCCAGAATTGCAGATCCACTTGGATATGTTGAAGAACCTGATGTTTATGAATTGATACAGGGCATTGTTGCTATTCAAAGAGATTATGGTGATAGAAAATCAAGAAAAAATTCGAGGATGAAATATCTTCTTCATAGAAAAGGTATTAAATGGTTCAAAAAGATACTTTCTGATAAATATTTCAAAAAAGAAATTAAAAAAATCAGAAAAGAACCTGATAAGGTTCTTATTGATTACCTAGGTTGGCATAAACAAAATAAAACCTCCTATTTCGTAGGTTTACCATTATTATCAGGGAGATTATCTGGAGAGAAGAAGAATACCATCACAAGTATTGTTAAAAAATATAATTTAGATTTAAGACTCACACCTAATCAAGATATCTTACTTTGTAATATCCCCAATAAAAACAAAGGTGAAATTCAAAAATCTCTATCAAAAATTGGATACGAGAATTTAGAAAACATTAATGAAATACAAAGACACGCTTTAGCTTGTCCTGCTTTACCACTTTGTGGTCTTGCAATGACTGAAGCTGAAAGAATATTACCTGATGTATTAAATAGGATTGAAAATTTGCTACTAGATCTAAAAATACAAAAGACAATATTATTCAGAATGACAGGATGTCCGAATGGATGTACCAGGCCCTATATGGCCGAATTAGCACTTGTTGGAAGTGGACAAAACAAATACCAATTATGGTTGGGGGGAAGTAAAAATCTACAAAGGCTTGCTAAACCATTTTTACAAAGAATGGAACTTAGCGATTTAGAAAAAACTCTTCATCCATTATTTGATAATTGGAAGAGTAATTTGGATTTGGATTTCGGAGATTTTATAAATACTCAAGATGATAATTATATATTTAATTTACTAAATAAAAATCAATAGAATTTAAATTTTTCCATAAAGGGCATTAGGTTTTTTATTTTTCCAAGCCCATAATTGATCACCATAACTAAAATGCCACCATTCATTAGGATGTTGAGCAAATCCGAATTTAGTCATAATTTCCCTTAATAAATTTCTTCTACTATTCCAAATAATTGCCTCTTCATTCTTTTTGTTTGCATAAAAAAGAGGATTTGAGGTCTCATCCATTTGATCAACCATGCTTCCCATATCAACAAGATTTCCGTCTTTATCTGATAAACAAACATCCAATGCACCCCCAGTTGAATGAGGGGGAGGACACGTAGTGTCATAAGAAGGATATGCCCAAAATTTTTCAACTTTTTTTACAATGGATGGATAAGATTTTATATTTTCAAAAGTAATATCAATATCGAATTTTTCACACTCTAATAAACATGCTCTTTTAAACATAAATTCCTGGACTTCTAAAGGTCGCCAACTGTCGTAAATTAAAAGGTTAAAACTACTCTTTGATATCAAATAATGATTTACTTTTACTAATCTATTTACGACCTCCTCTCTTAATTTCCAAATAGAAGTTTTATCTTTGTAAGGTGCTCCTAAATGAGAGTAAGGGTGGGGATCTAAAAACTTTAGGCAGCTAGGTATAGCTATTAATTTTTCACCATTATCTTTAATTGGTATTTTATTCCAAATTTTCAATTAAAATTTGCAATTGATTTATAGTGCCATATATATCAAAAATTACAATGATAGTTTTCAATTTAAGAAATCATGAATGAATTTATTATCAGAATTATCAATAAGGATATTCTTTAAAACAATATTTTCTTTTAAATCAGGGTCATCACTAACAATCTTAATAGCCTCTTCACGAGCCTTATCAATAAGAAATTTATTGTCAGGTAAATTGTCCAGTACAAAATCAGGCAATCCCGATTGTTTATATCCTAAAATTTGACCTGGTCCTCTAAGCTCCAAGTCTTTTTCAGCAATATAAAAACCATCATTAGATTTTTGCAAAACACAAAGTCGTTTATTTTCTAATCCATTTTTATCGGGGGTTACCAGATAACAAAAAGATTTTGTTGATCCTCTACCAACTCTCCCCCTTAATTGATGTAGTTGGGACAATCCAAATCTGTCCGAATTATAAATAATCATAATTGTGGCATTAGGTACATCAATGCCAACCTCAATTACTGTGGTTGAAACCAATATATTAATTTCATTCTTTAAAAAAGAATTAATTACTTCATTCTTTTCTTGTGAACTTAATTTGCCATGCAATAATCCAACTTTTTTGTTAAAAAAGACCTCTTCTGATAAATGTTTGAATGTTTTCTTTGCGGAGCTTAAATTCATTTTTTCTGAATCTTCTATAAGTGGCAAAATCACATAAGCTTGCTTTCCCTTATTGATCTCATCTTCAACAATCTTGAACAATTTAGTTAAATCATCTTCTGAAATTATTTTTGTCGTTATGGGAACTCTACCAGGAGGGAGTTCTGTAATTTGACTCACATCTAAATCACCATATATAGAAAGCGCAAGAGTTCTTGGAATTGGTGTTGCTGTCATTGATAACAAGTTAGTATTTTCCCCTTTATTTAGTAATCTATTTCTTTGAGTAACTCCAAATCTATGTTGTTCATCAATTACGACCATCCCTAATGAATTAAAGATGACTTTATCCTCAAATAATGCATGAGTACCTACGAGGATATCAACTAATCCATTGTTCAAATTAGAGAAAATTTCTTTTCTCTTTTTTTGAGGAGTATTCCCAGTAAGTAGTTCAACAGAAACTAAAAGGGGATTCAAATATTTTAATAAATTTTTATAATGCTGTTCTGCCAATACCTCAGTTGGGACCATAAATGCACCTTGCAGGTTTTTTTCAATGACAAGTAAAAGAGACGCTATTGCAATTATGGTTTTACCACTTCCCACATCTCCCTGCAGCAATCTAGACATTGGTACTGGATTAGATAAATCTTTCTTGATTTCATTTAAAACATTTTCTTGAGATTTTGTTAATTCAAAAGGGAAAGTATTTAAAAATTCTTTTAATAAAGATTTCTTTTGAGGTAATTGTTGAGAAGTTACATTTTTATTCGTCTTTCTTTTTCTTAGTAGAAACTTTATTTGAAGTAGGAATAACTCATCAAAAACTAAACGTTTTTTTGACTCAATAAGTGCCTCTTGAGTTTTTGGAAAATGAATATTAATCAACGACTCTCCTTTTGATAATAAAGATAATGAATCAAGTTGCTTTTTATTTAAAATTTCTGGATATTGCTTTGCATAAATTAGTACCTTTTTCATAAGTTTTATAAAACTCATATTTGATAATGCTTCACCTAATGAATACAAGGGTAATATTTTGCCTGAGAAATTAAAATTATCATTGTTATCCTTAAGAATTTCAATCTGCGGATCTACAAAAGTTTTGCCATACTCTGTCAATTTAACCTTACCGGAAATTGCTAATTTGGTTCCAGGAGTATATAAAGATTTTTGAGATGTGAAGAAGGAGTAGGATCTAAATCTTCTTCCTAAAAAAAATTTTGTAACCTTTATTGAAGACGTTTCATCAAAAACTACAATATTCATTACTGATAAATTACTATTTTTTTTACTCTTATGAATATAAAATCTTTTAACGTTTACGATGCACGTGTATAAATTATCTGGTTTTAAATTTATTATCTTGACTCTATTCGTATAGTCTAGATATGTTCGTGGGTAATAATTAATTAGATCTTTTATATGAAATATCCCTAATTCATTAAGCTTATTTTTATATACTTTTCCTACATTTTTTATTAATGAAATATCTGAATCAAAGGACAAACTTGAATCAGCTTTATTCAGAAAAACATTATTAGAAATATTATTAGAACTTTCTATTTCTAGAGTTTTACCTAGTTTGTAAAGATTTTTTCTCGTATCTATTATTAATCTTTTCCTTTGATTTTCATCTAATTTATTATATTCATTATATTTTTTAGAAAATTCATAAAATATCCTTAAATATTCGTCTGAGAGATTTAGATTTTCTAGTTTTTTTAATGATTCATGCAAATAATCATTAAAGTATTTTTCTCTTCCTAAAGTATTAATAAATTTGTTTTCAGTTTCAATAGTAAGAGATTTTTGAAGAGGTCTTATCCAATCTTTAATTAATTTATTGTTATTCCCGCTAATAGTCACATTTGAAAAAAGAGTTATTTTTTCAACGTATCTTATTCAAAGTTATTTCTTTTTGCCTCCAATATGTCTCTTTTTTAATCAAACGCTGAAATTGATTTTTTAGCTCATTTATTTTGTTCCTTTGAATAGAAAGATTTAAATTTTTAAACTCTAACTCAACAGTAGATATATTTAAGAAAATAATGCTTGGAAAATTATTGTCGATTAATAATGACCGATTTAAGTTTAATTCGAAATTAATAACAAAAGGATATGGATGTTTTATCATAAAATTTTTGCCTACTAAATAATCAAAGGAATCTTTAGATATCATTTTTTTTATTAGATTTGCCTTGAATAATTCTTGGTTAATCTTATATGAAAGATTCAATAATAATTTTTCTAATGACTTGTCTATTAAATCAAAATTATTAAGAATCTGATTTTTTGGTAAATTATCCATTTGATTGATATTTTCTTTTTCTTGATATCTTATTTTTTCCATCTTTTCTTCTCCTATTAATTCAAGTAAGGAGGAAATAAACTGTTTTTCAACTCCTAAATTTTCAAAAATATTGTTTTTAGATAAATAATTATTATGATGATTATTATCTAAATCAAGTGATAGGAATCTCTCATTATTATAAACTTGATAATATTCAGAGGTATTTGAAAAGTCTTTACTAATCTCGAACTGAGTGAGTTCTTTTAATTGAAAACCATCTTCATATTGAAATTTTTCTTTTTGATCATCCTTTGTCTTTGTGGAACTATCAAAAATAGTGTAATTAATTTCCTTATTTTTATTTTTTTCAATTTCATTTATCTTTAATTGTTCAACTGTTAAAAAAGGCAAATTCGTAAATATTAATTTACTTATTTTTTTTTCAAGAAGACTACAGAATTCATTGTCATTTAAGAAATTATCATTAATTGTTAGATAACTATATATTTGATTAAGGCCTTTTTCTACAGAGATGAAAAGTAGATCTCTTACAAGATTGAGATAAAGTTCATATTCCCTATAGATATTTCTAGTTAATATTTTTTTTTGTATATCTGCTCTTTCTAATTGAGAATTAATCTTATCTATGTAATTATTGAAATTATTCAAATGACTAGTTTGTTTGCATTGATGCAACCTCTTCAGCAAAGTCCATCTGATTTTTTTCGATACCTTCACCCAATGTATATCTTGTAAAGCGTCTTACTTTGATATTTTCCCCAATTTTTGCAGCTGCTTGTTTAACAAGATCCTCAACTGTTAGAGAACTATCTTTAATGTAGGGTTGTGAAAGCAAAACAAGCTCATTAAGTCTTTTTGCTATTCTCCCTTCAACTATTTTTTCTTTAATTTGTTCTGGTTTTCCAGATAAATCATCCCTACCCATTTCAATCTGCTTTTCTTTTTCCACAACATCTTCAGGTATTTCATCAATTGAAACATACTCAACATTTGGGCATGCTGCTACTTGCATTGAGACATCCTTCAAGAGAGATTGGAATATATCACCTCTAGCAACGAAATCAGTTTCACAATTTAACTCTAGTAAAACTCCTACTCTTGATCCTGTATGTATATAACTACCAATTGACCCTTCTGCCGCTACTCTTCCCGATTTCTTTTCAGCACTAGCTATGCCTTTCTTTCTTAACCATTCCAAAGCTTTATCTACATTCCCGTCAGTTTCGTTAAGTGCTTTTTTGCAGTCCATCATTCCTGCGCCAGTTTTGTCTCTAAGATCTTTTACAAGTTTTGCTGTAATGTTTCCCATTTGAAGTAATAAAAAATAGTGAATAGTAAGTTTTAAATTGGAATTTAATTTTTTCTTTCGGCATTAGAGCCTTTTCTACCCTCATTTATGGCATCTGCAAGTCTTCCTAAAATAAGTTGAACAGATCGAACTGCATCGTCGTTACAAGGAATTGGAACTTCACACAAATCCGGATCGCAATTTGTATCCAACATCGATACTAATGAGATATCTAATTTTCTAGCTTCTAATACTGCATTAGATTCTCTTCTCTGATCAACTAATACAACTACATCTGGTAATCTTCTCATACTCTTAAGTCCACCTAAGTATTTTTGTAATCTTTCAAGTTCTCTTCTTAATACTGCTGCTTCTTTTTTAGGCCTCATTGCTATTGAACCACTACTTTCCATTCTTTCTAGATCCTTTAATCTTTCAATCCTAGCTTTCATTGTTGTCCAATTAGTCAACATCCCTCCAAGCCATCTTTGATTTACATATGCAGCTCCACAGCGGGTAGCTTCTTGAGCTACAACGTCTGAGGCTTGTTTTTTTGTACCTACAAATAGGAAACGTTTACCGCTTTTTGCTGCGTTTCTAGTCCATTTATACGCATTGTTCATACACAATGCTGTTTTTACAAGGTCAATAATATGTACTCCGTTTCTCGCGCAATATATATACTTAGACATCTTGGGGTTCCAACGTCTAGTTTGATGCCCAAAATGAGCACCAGCTTCCATCATCTCTGATAGTGATACAACAGCCATAATTTAAAAAGGGTTTCGGGTTAGCCTCCATCTGACGGGGAATTAATATTAATAATTCACCCGAAACTGTCAGATGTGTGAAATTTACTCCAAATATTCTAGCAAGTGATGTGTATTTCTAAAAGTTTTTTATCTTGATTTGGTTAACTCCTTAATGTATATCATATTTAGAGGGATCCTAAGTATCTCAAGTGCAAGTCTATTTCTTCTTATATTTACTAGGAATCTTAATAAAGGAAGGATTCTATCAACACTGATTAGTCCTCCCAAGCAAAGAATATGCCAAAGTAAATTATGGAGAGGAGTTAATTGAATCATAAATCTAACCCTTAAATTTGGGTGTTTTCTATAAAACACTAAAGCCATTTTTGCTCTCTCTTTTTCTTGAGTTATTAATGAATCTATTTGTTCGCAATTAAATGGCGGATGCCAATGAAAACCTACTGCATTTGGGCATTTAATTAATTTTGTCCCAATTTTTTTTAATCTTTCTCCAAGTTCTAAATCCTCCCAACCGTAAAGACTAAAAGAAGTATCAAATAATCCCACACTTAAAATCAATTCTTTTGATATCGCTACATTCCCAGTAGCAAAGTATGCAAAAGAAGTGTCCATTATTTTATGTTTTTCACTCTGAGGATTTAGAAAATTAGATGTATTGACTACCGAGCCATAGGTAAAACATTTTTTATCATTTTTTCTCCAAGAGGCAAGTAATTTTTCTACGTGGCAATTTATAAAATTGTCTAAAACAATAAGATCACTATCAATGAATATAATAATTTCATATTTTGATTTAATCACTCCCAGATTTCTTCCAAGTGCAGGCCCACCATGTTCTTGCTGAAATAGAATAACGTGTGGGAGATTAGCTTTGTTTTTACTTATCCATGCGGTTGTCCCATCAGTTGACCCATCATCAACTACTATTACTTCATAATTACTGATATTTGTATTTAATTTTTGATTCTCAAGCGCAAATAGACATTTCTCTAGTATAGGTAATCTATTGTAAGTCGGTATAACAATACTTACATTCATGATTATGTTTTAAATATGCATGATATATTAAACTCCAAAAGTTAAAAATAAAAGATATTCCCTAATCAGCTGCACCGCCATTATTTGCTGTGCCTGTAACGTTTCCACCATCAGGTCTTCCATCAGTTCTTAATTTCCTTTTTTTGAATTTTCTAGCATAGGCTCTATTACGCTCCTGCTTTTCTTTTTTTAGATTCCTTCTCTTAGACATAAAATTTTTAACTTTTTATTATATTAGCTCACTATGAGCACTATATATTTTACCATCTTCCATATTTAAAATCCTATCAGCCATATCAGAAATTCTTGGATCATGCGTCACCATAAGTACAGAACAATTTTGCTCTTTTGCTAGTTTCCTTAAAAGGGTTACTATTTCTCTTCCTGTGACACTATCTAAAGCAGAAGTCGGCTCATCAGCTAATAAAAGTTTTGGATTAGCAGATAAAGCTCGAGCAATTGCTACTCTCTGTTTCTGCCCACCAGATAAGTCATTTGGCAACTTTTTATGATGTTCTTCTAATCCTACTGCTGACAACCAATTCCGCGCTATTTCTCGTCTTTGCAAATATGTTAAACCTTTTATTAAATCGGCGCCCATCTGGACATTCTGTTCTGCTGTTAAACATCTCAGAAGATTGTGACCTTGAAAAATCATTCCAATACTTCTTCTAAGAATCTGACGAGTTTTCCTTGATGCTCCATTTAACTGATTATTTAATACAGTTAAATCTCCACTTTGACAGGTTCTCAAGGCACCAATTAAGGTCAAAAGAGTCGTTTTACCACATCCAGAAGGTCCTTTCAAAAGAACCAACTCTCCTTTATCAATATTTAAATTAACGTCATTAAGAACTTGTTTTTTGTTCTCATTTTTTCCATAAAAGTGACTCAAATTATTTATTGAGACTGTTTTAAGATTTTTAACATTATTTTTTGATTTATTAGCTTTAACCATTTATCTTAAATTATTAAAAAATTTCGGCAGGATCAGCATCAACTAATTTACGCATCGCAACAGCGGCGGACCCCATACACATAACTAAAACTAATACGAAAATTAAAATAGTTTTGTCTGCGTCCATTATTATTGGGAGTTTAGTAGAACTTCTTATAACTGAGTAAAGTACTTGACCAGAGAAATAAGCAGGTAAATAACCAAACAAAGCTAACAAAAACCCCTCTCTAGCTACAACAAAGAAAAGGGACTTAAGTCTATACCCCATTGCCAATAAGGTGGCGTACTCTGGAAGGTGATCTGTAACGTCACTATAAAGAATTTGATAAACAACCACACACCCTACAACGAAACCCATCAATGCTCCCAAACTAAATATAAAACCTATTGCAGTACTATTTTTCCAATAATTCTTCTCAAATTCTATAAATTGATTTTTTGTAAGAACCTTAACATCATTTGGGAGTGATTTATTTAATATCCTTGAAATCAATTCAGGATTAGATCCTTTTTTTAGCTTTACTAGACCAATTTCTATACTGCCAGGAGGATTAGCAGGAAAAAGTCTTAAGAAGGTTTCTCTACTAGTTATCAAATTACCATCTGCGCCAAAAGATGGTCCCAACTCCACAAGGCCCTCAACAATCACTCTTTTACCAGCAACCTCAGTCTCAACTTTTTTTTCAGATAAGAACCATTCTTCAATTGGTCCAAATTCAGGTCTAGATAGTTTGTCAAAAAGAACTCTTGATGGATTTCTTAATTTATAAGCTTTCTTTGAGAATCCCTCATCTAAAAGAAGTGAATCGGAGGGATTAAAACCTAATGCAAGTATTGATCTAGTTTTAAGATTTTCGGGATTTCTCCAAAGTAAATAATTTAGATTAACGGGAGCAGTTTTTTCAACATCTTCTACTGCGAGAGTTTGAATTAATCTTCTTTTTGGGAATCCACTCATGCTTATAGAACTTTTTGATCTGGGACTTATCAAAACAAGATCAGCATCTAGAAGCTTATGAATAGTTACGCTCGTGTCAAATAAACCATCTCTAAAACCTAATTGCATGAACATCAAAATCCCTGCAAAACTGATTCCAGCTATGGCAACTGCTAACCTTAATGGTTGCCTAGTTAATAACAACCACGCTAATGGTATTTTTCTAAATTTTAAAAAAGAAAAACTCATTAGGGAATAAATTTTGCAATCACTTTCATTCCTGCATAGTTTTGAACGATATCTATAGAATCTTGATCAAGTTTTACTAGTACCTCGATAATTCGTGAATCAGCATCCCCTGTTGGATCAGTCGAAAGAACTTTTCTTTGTTTTACCTGAGGACTAATCCTAATCACCTTTCCCTTAAGATTTTTTTGGAAACCTCCATTCTCACTGCTCAATTCAACATTCTGAGAGATAAAGACCCTATCGATATCAGATTCATAAACCTCTATCAAAGCTTCCATTTTTTGACTAGAACCAATATCCAAAATCCCTTCATTTTTAGGCCTTTCACCAACTCTCGTATTTATTCCAAGGATAAAACCATCGATTGGACTCCTTAGTTTTGAATTAAATAGATCTATCTTTATGTTTTTTTGATCTCCGATAAGGTTTATTTTCTGTTTTTGCAATTTTAATAATTCATCTTTTCTCTGTGAAAACTCAACAAAAGAATATGCATCTTTGTTCAAAGCTAATTCATACCTTTGAATTTGATCTTTTTTTAAGGTAATTTCTTCGTTAATAGTATTAATTAGATTTTCGTTCCTTTCAAGATCAGCGATTAATTTTTCTCCATTTTCAAAGATTGCGAGGATATCACCTTTTCTTACGAAATCCCCTTCATTTACAAAAATTTCGACAATTCGGGGGGAAGAGCCAAATTGACTTATTGGAGCTGCCAATTGTCTAATCTCTCCCGAAGGAGAAAGTTGACCAAGTGCGGCAACAGCTGTAATAGGAGGTATGAAGTCTGAAGTTATTTCCTCTTTAAATTTTGAACTAGATTTATTATTTCCAGAACAGGAAACAACACCAAGAGATATTGGTGTAAATAATAAAAAATAAATAAATAAATTTTTTAATATTTTTAACTTCATTAAAAATCGAAGAGTACTGTTTTTATGTAGTTATTGACCCATTTTTCATCAAAATATTTTAAGAGAACCATACTAGTCTTCTCATTTTTCATTTGTTGAACACAATAATTTTTTTGAAAATCTATTCTCTCTTGGATAATTTCCTCATTAACTTCCGGTTTGGCTCTCTTACTTAATTTGATCAAAATAGTGAGGTATTGATCAACAACTCTACAGAAATCATTTTTTTCAGATTTACTTTTTAATGAAGCAAAAAATACATTATTAGAAAAAATCCCCCCCCATTTAGGAATCTCTCTCAAAGAAGTAAAAGAACTTTTATCAACTTCAGAAAGTAATTTTTCGTATTTCAAACCTTGGTTTTGTGAGGCAGGAGATAAATCAACAATGGCAGCAGAAACAATATCATTTATTTTTACCAAATCCATCCCAAAAATTGGGATATCAAACTTTGGATCAGGGAAAAAAACGCAATGTAATATTTTAAGATTCTTTGAAAATTCTGCTACTTCAATATGTAACTTTCTAAAACCTTTTGCTTTATGAAACTCATTTTCAATATAAAGTTCTCTGCCAATTTCTTTAGATATTATGTTAGTTAGTTTTGGATCAATTTTTATACTCTTAAGGTCCTCAAGCATGGATCTATGCTCTCTAATATTTTGTAACAAATCCAAAATAAGAGGGTCAGTTAATTTTGTTTTAGTTAAAGATTCAGACAACAAGGTTAAAAAGTACCAAAATAGAATTTAAAAAGAGAACTGAAATGAAAGTAGGAGATGTTAACTACTACACCCA
This sequence comes from Prochlorococcus marinus, assembly GCF_001180245.1. Classification (GTDB taxonomy): domain Bacteria; phylum Cyanobacteriota; class Cyanobacteriia; order PCC-6307; family Cyanobiaceae; genus Prochlorococcus_A; species Prochlorococcus_A marinus_F. Next base: position 366,731 of record NZ_CVSV01000131.1, on the reverse strand, counting down.
TTCAAGCAAAACTAGATGTGTGTTTGTGGACAATAAAGAATTGCCGCTTATAAGCATTGATATTTGGTGCAAAGCAGGTTCTTCATTTGAGGATGTTGATAAAAATGGCACTGCTCATTTTCTAGAACATATGATTTTTAAAGGATCTAACAAAATAATGCCAGGTGAGTTTGACCATAAAATTGAATCACTAGGCGGAATAAGTAACGCTTCAACTGGTTATGATGATGTACATTACCATGTCTTAGTTCCACCCAATAACTTTAAAGAATCACTTGCTCTTTTGACAAATATTGTCGTAGCTCCAGATTTTAATCCTGATGAATTTATAAAAGAAAAAGGGGTAGTTATTGATGAAATAAAACAACAAAATGATCAGCCTGAAGAGAGACTATATAATTATTTTTTGAAAAGGGTTTGGTTAGGTCCTAATTATGCCAATTCAATCTTGGGAACTGAACATAGTATTGAAAATTTAGAAATAAATGACCTTGTGAAATTTCATAGCAAACATTACACTACCGAAAAAATTTGTATTGCAATTGCGGGGAATCTCTCCGAAGAAATTTATGAAATTTTTAAAAAAAGTGATCTATCTGGCATAAAAGAAAGTCCGAATTTAATAAATCTAAAAAATAAACCTTCTTTAAAAATAAGGAATGGTAGAGAGTCAGTTAAGTTTGATAATTTAGAGTTTTCAAGAATATTTATGGCTTGGTTTATCCCAAACCTAAATGATCAAAAAAATATTATTGGACTAGAGATATTAGCATCCATACTCTCTGTTGGAAGAAATAGCAGATTAGTTAAAATTTTAAAAGAAGATAGTAATCTTGTTGAATCGGTATATGTAGATGTAAATGCTGGAGAATTAGGAGGATTGCTTATAATGGAAGCAAGTTGTGAGTCCAAGGATATTGATTTAGTAGAAAAGCAAATTAATAAAACAATATATGAGATCTCAAATTGTAAAGTCTTGGCTTTGGATGAAATAAAAAAAGCAATAAATATTGTTAAAAGTAACTATATCTTTAATTTAGAGACATCAACACAACTCTCTTCATTCTTTGGAAATGAACTTCTTTGGGGGAGAAAATCTTCAATAAATAATTTAGAGAGTCATTTAAATTATTGGAATGACTTGGATAACTTCAAAGAGATCACAGAATATATCCGTGGAGAGAAATTTACATTAGTTGCATCTCCTGAGAAATGTTAAAAAGATATTTTTTGAATAATAAAAAAAGAAATTTTTCAACTGCCTCAATTTGGATTAAAGGGGGCAGTGATATGGATAGTATTGGCAAAAAAGGGATAAACAAGATCCTTTGTTCATTACTTACCAGAGGATGTGAAGGTTTTAACAATTTCACTCTCTCTGAATATATTGAGTCCTATGGAGCAGAATTAAATCAAGAAATATTTGAAGATGGTATTTCAATAAGTATTAAATCCCTCAATGAACATTTCAGCAAATTATTCCCTTTATTAGACTTAATAATTAATAAGCCAATCCTCTCGGAAACTGAATTTAAAAAAGTAAAAAAATCTTCTATTGATCACATTAAAAAAGATAGAGAGAATCCATTCAATATTTGTTTTGAAAAATGGAGAAAAATTGTTTACACAAATCATCCATATGCTTTTAACACTATAGGCAATGCTAATGATGTCTCAAAGATTACATATGAAGATGTTTTGCTTGAGTTTAAAAATTTAAAAAATAGAGAAAAGTATTTAATTTCAAATAATCCCGGAATAAATGGAGAAAATTTTGAAACACTTGAAAAAAAAATCTTAAAAGAAAAATCAGATCCTTTAAATCATAATTTAAATACTTCGAATAGATTTGATTACATTAATAATGATTCAAATCAAACAATAATAATGATGGGAGACCAAACTTGCTCGCGAAGAAGTAGTGAATATTTTCCTCTTAAGGTTTTGGAATCATATTTATCTTATGGAATGAGCGCTGCTTTATTTAAACTTTTTAGAGAAAAACATGGTATCACTTACGATTTAGGTGTTTACTATCCTATCAGGAGTGGAAATGCTCCATTTTTAATTTATTTATCCGTAACTAATGATCAAGCACTTTTTGCTTTTGAACTTTTATCAAAACTATGGAAAAATTTACTTTTAAATCCGTTGACTGATGCTGAAATATTTTTGGCAAAAGAAAAAATAAAAGGTTCTTTTTTGTTAGGAAATCAATCATTAGATGAAATTCTACAGAGAAAGATACAGTTAGTTAGTTATGGAATTTCACCAATTTCTGAGAACGATTTAAATTCAAAAATAGATGAAATTTCTTCGTTAGATATTTTGAAATTAACTAATAAGTATTTTTCAAAACCTTTTCTGAGTATTTCTGGAAATAAAAATATATGTTTAGAAATTATTAACAGGTGGAAGAAAAACTTTTAGATTAGTTTTTCTCAATCTTATCAATATCTATTAAAAACGAACCTCTCCTAAACTTTACTTCAACAGTATCTGGAGATTTAATTGAAAGTATTTCCCCAATTTCATCAATTGCCACTAGATCAGGTGGTCTTAACATCGGCATATTATCTGAAGTCTTCAAATAAGAGATTGGCGCAATTAACTTAACCTTATCGTTGATCTCAAATTTCATTTATAAATTAGATACATTAAACAGTAGTATAAGCATAAAGTTAGAGAAAATATCAACGAAATGAACTGATTCAGTCTAGAATCCTAGAATTGACTTTCTGCAAATTAATGAATCAAAAATTTAAAACATTAATTTTATGGGCTTTACCTATACTTCTAGTTATAGCACTTTCCTACCAATTTTTATCTTCAAGCAACGTTGATTCGCTTAAATCTAATGGCACTACTGTTGCACCAAGAAATTCAGCGGTAGCAAGAGTTAGTTACGGAAGATTTTTAGATTACATTAATTCGGGAAGAGTTACATCTGTTGATATTTTTGAGGGAGGCAGAAATGCAGTAATAGAGACAATAGATTCGGATTTAGATAATAAAGTTCAAAGGTTGCGTGTAGATCTTCCAGGCTTAACACCAGAACTTATAAATATTTTAAAAAATGAGGGTATTAGTTTTGATGTTCATCCAATAAAAACAGCCCCCCCTGCATTAGGAATTTTAGGTAATTTACTCTTCCCTGCTATCTTAATTGGAGGTTTAATTTTGTTGGCGAGGAGGTCAAATGGTATGCCTGGAGGTCCAGGCCAAGCAATGCAGTTTGGAAAAACTAAAGCAAGATTTGCGATGGAAGCTGAAACAGGAGTTGTATTCGATGATGTTGCAGGCGTTAATGAAGCTAAACAGGATTTGCAAGAAGTTGTCACTTTTCTGAAAAAACCAGAAAAATTTACTTCTGTAGGAGCAAGAATTCCCAAAGGGGTTCTATTGGTAGGACCTCCTGGTACTGGTAAAACTCTTTTAGCCAAAGCTATTGCAGGTGAAGCTGGTGTACCATTCTTTTCATTATCGGGTTCTGAATTTGTTGAAATGTTTGTTGGTGTTGGCGCTAGTAGAGTTAGAGACCTTTTCAAAAGAGCTAAAGAGAATAGTCCCTGTTTAATTTTTATTGATGAAATCGATGCAGTCGGAAGGCAAAGAGGTGCAGGTATTGGTGGAGGTAATGATGAGAGAGAACAAACTCTCAATCAATTACTTACTGAAATGGATGGTTTCGAAGGTAATAGTGGCATAATAATCATTGCAGCCACAAACAGGCCCGATGTTCTAGACTCAGCGCTAATGAGGCCAGGAAGATTTGATAGACAGGTAACTGTAGATGCACCTGATATCAAGGGTAGACTATCAATATTGGAAGTTCATGCAAGGAATAAGAAACTTCAAGAGGATTTAACTCTTGAAAGCATTGCGAGAAGGACACCAGGTTTTACTGGAGCAGATTTAGCAAATTTATTAAATGAGGCTGCTATATTAACTGCCAGGAGGAGAAAAGACTCTATAAGTATCTCAGAAATTGATGACTCTGTAGATAGGATTGTCGCAGGAATGGAAGGTTCTCCATTAACAGATGGTAGAAGCAAAAGATTAATTGCTTATCATGAAGTTGGCCACGCTCTCATAGGTTCACTTGTCAAAGCCCATGATCCTGTTCAAAAAGTTACCGTCATTCCAAGAGGTCAAGCTAAAGGATTAACTTGGTTTACCCCAGATGATGAACAAACCCTTGTTAGCAGGGCGCAATTAAAAGCTAGGATAATGGGTGCTTTAGGAGGAAGAGCTGCTGAAGATGTTGTTTTTGGGGAAGGTGAGATTACAACAGGAGCTGGAGGTGATTTCCAACAAGTTGCTTCAATGGCCCGCCAGATGGTTACTAGATTTGGAATGAGTAATTTAGGTCCGATAGCTTTAGAAAGTGGTAATCAAGAAGTATTTGTTGGTAGAGATTTAATGACTAGAAGTGAAATTTCTGATTCTATCTCTAAACAAATAGATGAAAGTGTAAGAATAATGGTCAAAGAATGTTATAAAGAGACCTACGATATAGTAAGCAAAAATAGAGAAGCTATGGATAAGATAGTTGACCTATTAATCGAAAAAGAAACATTAGATGGTGATGAATTTATAAGTATTCTTTCCAAGTTCACCAAAATTCCTGAGAAAGAGAGATCACCCCAATTATTAAGCTAAACTTTTATTGGTTTCTTATCTAATACTAAATCAATTAAACCGTACTCAACAGCTTCGTTTGGGGACATATAAAAATCCCTATCAGTATCTTCTTTTATAGTGTCATAATCCTTTCCAGTTCTTTCTGATAATTCAGTATTTAGTCGTTCTTTTAAGAACAAAATTTCATCTGCTTGAATTCTTATATCACTGGCTTGCCCTCTAGCACCTCCAAGTGGTTGATGAATCATTATTCTTGAATGTCTAAGGCTGCTTCTTTTACCTTTAGTACCTGCCGCAAGCAAAAATGCGCCCATACTAGCTGCTAAGCCAACACAAACTGTATGTATGTCAGGCCTTACATGTTGCATTGTGTCAAAGATACCCAATCCGTCATATACGGATCCGCCAGGTGAATTTATGTACATATAAATGTCCTTATCTGGATCCTCTGCCTCGAGGAACAATAATTGAGCAACAATTCTATTAGCAGTTTCACTAGTAACTTGTTCTCCCAAAAAGATTATTCTCTCTCTTAATAGTCTCGAATAAATATCAAAGACTCTTTCACTACCGCCCGATTCTTCTAAAACTAAAGGGATCATAATAATATTTATCTGTTTATTAGATATTAACGATATGGAGTCAACATACGCTAACCTTATTAAGGTTTACATATAAAAAATTGAAAGAAAAATTGACTGTTTCAGATAGCAAAAAGTTATTTCATGAAAAATTTCCTTACGTCATTCCAGGTTTATATAAAAGAATAGTTGATGAAATGCTTGTCGAACTTAATCTTTTGAACCATCAAAATGAATTTACGCAAGATTATCTCTTTTGTGTCGGCCTCACCGAAACATTCAAAGAATTAATGAAAGGATATCAACCTGAAAAACACTTGGATCTACTTTTTGAATCTTTATGCAATTCTACAAATTTTGAGGCGAAGGAAATTAATGAAATATCTAAAAAGTCTCAAAAAGAGTTAAAGGATAAAACATCTAAAGATATCTTAAAATTATTAGTAGAAAAAAGTAATTCTAAACTTTATCCTTCAAGGATTTTGAACTTAGGGATATATATATTAATTTCAAACTCCCAAGACTTCAAAGAGAAAGATGAATCAGATAAAAATAAAATGACCTCTGATATTTTTGAGGAGTTAAGCTTGTCTGCTAATAAAGCAGAAAAAGATATTGGAATCTACAAAAGCAGCATATCAAAAATGGAACAGGCAAAAGAATTAATTGAAGAGCTCAGAGTCAAGGATAAGAAAAACCAAAAAAAATAATAACTATTTTTTTAACCTTTTTTTATCTTTCCAAGAGACATAGGATATATAAATTACAGCTAATGTTATGAATATGAGTAAAACAAACGATGTTAAGATAAGAAAGTTACTTAAATAGACTCCATAAGTTGAAAATGAAATCATATATCAATGGATCCGTCCCCATTTCTTCCCCAAACAACCATGGCAATTGAAAAAGTAAAAATAGCAGCCAATGCTGCCCAGCCTATTTGAAAGATCATTAGAATTTAATCGTTTTTATAAATATAACAGAACTTCAAAATTTTTTAATCATTTTAAAGCTAAAGTTAATTTCTCAGAAACAAAATTTTCCCAATAGAATTATAATAAAATTAAATTGGGAAGGTTAGTTTTAAATCATAGTACAAATATAGAAGGTCTAATTCCAATACTTCAAAAATTAGCACTGGAAAATAATATCAAGACAATAACTCCAGCTGTTATTTCAAGAGCCAGGGGAAGATCCTCTAAATTGATAATTAGATTGTCAGTGAAAACAATAAACGGATATAAAGCAATCGCAAGAAAGGGTAATACAGCGCAAGAAGTTTTTATTTCAACAGAGTTAAGTAAAGATGAATTGAAAGAAATCATAGATCTTTATAATGAAAAGTAATTAAATTAAAGGGTATTAGAAAATAGTTAGGAGAGAACAAATGAAATTAGTATTAAATTTTTTTATATTTTTATTGGCCTTTTTTTCATTTAGTAAGAAATCATTATCACTTACTGATTACCAAATAAAAAGATTTTGCGCAAAGGAGAAAAGAGTATCTTTATGTATCAAAAATTTGCAAGAGAAAAGATCTGATCTCCAAAAAGGAAAGCTAATTGAAATACCTGTGACCACTTACAAACGGTAAGTAGAAATTGAATTTAAATTTCAAATTCTGATTCAAAAATATTAAATGCATTTTTATAGCTTGTGAGAAGTTCTTCAGAATTATCAGAAAATCCTTTTCGTTCGTAATCTTCTTTTAATTCATCATATAAGTAAACCACTTTATTAAAGGCGCTCATATATTCTTTTTGTATGTCTTCATCATCGATATCATAGATTTTTGCCAGTACTAATTCGACATTTTTTTTTGATGAATATATTTTTCTCTCAAAATCTTTATTTAACTTCCTTCTTTTTTTTGCCATTTAAAGTTTCTAAATACATCTTAACAATACTCAAATTCATAGATAAATTAAATTAAAACTTATAAAATAAAGATATAGTTTCCAAATCAAAATAAAACCTCTACATTCCAAAAAATAATTGGATGATATGAATAATAAAGAAACAACTAATTCTAAAGAACTGAAAAAGCGTAACTATGAAGCCAAGACAATGAATACTTCCTCAAACTTAAAGAAAAAGAAAGATAAGGACCTTCCATGGTGGGTAGAGTTATTATTTGTTCAAATAGGATTACCAGATAGATTGCTAATAAAAATATTAAAAACAAAAAAAACATCTAAAGAATTTATTAAAAATGAAAAAAAATCAATAATAATTTTTTTCTTTGTAATTACTACATTGGCATATTTTTATCCAGTTATTAAACATGCAAAAAATAAATTAGATTGTGAAGCGATTGCTAAAAATTATATTATTAAAAATAAAAATATAATCGGAATTAATAATAGAGAAATAAAAATGTTATCTACAAATTTTTGTTATGGTGGCGAAGAAATCTATGAAATAGAAAATTTAAAAAATTAAATTTTGAATTATTCTCTATAAATAAGCATCTCAATATTATGATAGTAAGTTTAAGTTTAATAAAGTTTAAATTTTATTCCTATGACTGACGTAAAACTAAAGAAAGAAAACGTAAAAATGTATTTAAAAGATTTAAGGCAAAACTTAAAGAAAATGCATTTAGAAGTTACAGAAGAATTAATATTACCGAAGCCAGGTGATGTAAAAGACTTGATGGATAAAATGGATAAACTATTAAAATTAATAGAATCAAAATAAACTATAATTTAAATAATTTAGAATCATCAAAAGCTAAAAAAATGAAAATAATAAAACAAGTTCCTACTTTAATTCTAATCGCAATTTTCTTAATTTCTTGTAGGACATCTACTAATAAAGATTATCCCACAAACAATTTGGAAAAAAATATTGAGGATAATCCTAATTCAGAAAAGAAAAGAATGGAAATAAATTTTTCTTGTGGAGAGGATGGTATTTCAGAATACTTAGATGATGGATGGAATATTTTAAAAGAAGAATCCAAAGAAAAAATTTGTACCTGGAAATCCGTTCCTGCCACAAAAGATTGCAATATGGAAAAAGATAAAGGATGTAAAATAACAAAACCAGATAAAATAGGTGAAGAGAAAATTTATTTATTGGAAAAATAAACTTAATTTATGAATCCTAAATCAGAACATTTAGTTGATTTAATTTTTAAGAAATTAAAGACCTATAAGAAGAAAAAAATATTTTTAGAAAAAGAAAATTTGAATAAATTTATTCTTTTACTTTTCAAAGAAAACTGAATTCAGGTCTTATTTAACTTAACTGCTATAGTTAAATAAATTTTTTAATTAATACAGATATGGATAATGTTTCATCATTAACTTATATTCTTTCAATGATTTTTATTTTAAGTCTTTATTTTTTATTTAGGGTTACTTCTAGTACAAAGAATTAAAGAATATTTTCACATCTTTCCTAGATAATCGGATCATCTCTTAGTAGTAAAACCGAATGCTTATTTAAACCATCATTAATCCATTCTTTATATTCTTCTAGAACACACTTTTTATCAAAATCATCTAATAAATTAATTCTTTTTTTTGCATTATCTAGTGCCAACTTAATACAGAATTTATAATCGTTGGAGTTTTCTTGCATTTGTTTTTATTGAATCTTAGTAAAAATAATTTCTTATTCTGTATTGAAAATTACAATAATAAGCGTTGATTTAATAAGAGTATCAAGCAATACTGAAGAATTTTTAATATATTTAGGATAATGATTTTCTTTATAATAGTCCTATGTCCTACGAAGCAGGCAGTAAAGAATGTAGACATTTAATTGAAGCCAAAGAAAGCCTTCTATCAACATTAGATGCATTAAGTAATATACATTCGACCGATCTAATACAAATCCAAATTAAAGAAATTTACAATAAATTAGAACAAATGCACGACAATAGAAAAAAAATAGAATCAGCTACAAATTATCTTTAAATACAATCAAATTAACTGAAAGCTCTCAAAATTGACTTTTTATCTTGTTTACTTTTTTTTCTGATAATAAATCCAATAAAGCATCAAGCTGAGCGAGTACTTCCTTTGCTTCATTAAGATCTGGCAACAAATCTTCTTTGATGAGCATTTGATGCATCTCTCTAAGCTCTAACCTTATATATCTAAGGTGAGAACAAACTTCCTCTCTCTTAGTTGCACTCATATTTCCTTTTTGTTCTTTATATTATACAGTACGATCTTTTTTGACTCCCATATAAGTTTTGTCAATTTGAAAAAATTATTCAAACCCAATAACATATCAAAACCTTTTAAAGTCGAATTGTAGTAATATATCCTTCATGAAAAAGAAAAAATCTAAAAAAAAACAAACTAATTCAAATTTAAAAGATCAAAAATTAGGTCAAACAAAAAATTCTGCGAAATTAGTACTTTTTGTTTTTGGGATAGGTCCAATTATTGGCATAATAATATTTTTATACAGTAAGGGATTTTTTAATTCACCAACTATTTAAATCTTAAGTTATTAAAATTAATTTTAATAAAATTATCTTTAAAAAATTTAAAAATAATTATTGAAATTTTTTTAATGAAAATATCCTAAATTCTGCCATTTTTCTAGCATTTTCAGGATTAGATATCAAAAAAGGGTGATCTGATAAAAGTTCTAATACCTTATTTATCTTTAATCTTATATCATCACAATCAACATTTTCCCATTCCTCATCAAATGACATTGCAAAGCTATCAGCATTATCATATAGTTTATCTTTCATAATATTTAAAATTTAAATTTAGAAAATTTCAAAAATCAGAACCAAACTGAAAAAGTAATTAGAAGAAGCATTTAAAACTATCCCCATGAGTGTTTGAGAATTAACTTTTGATGAATGTTCTTTGAAATTATACTTTAATCCTACTATTTAAATTTATACATAAGTGCTATTAATCAAAATCTGCGTTGATTTGACAGAAGTGTTACAATATTGACATATATAAAGACTTATGGAAAATAAAGTTAAAAGGATAGGATATCTTCCTAGAAAGAGAGTACTTGAAATTATTGATGAAATATCCAAGAGCGAATCTATAAGTAGATCTAAAGTAGTTGGAATATTAGTTGAGGAAGCCTTAGATGCTAGAGGAATTGCGAATTTTGGATATAGTAATATCAGCAAGTCAAATATATTCAAGTCGGATAATTTTAAAGATCTCAAAAATGAAAATGCCCATCTAAAAGATGGGGAAGACGAATTTGTTGATGACAGTGGTTACACAGTTTCATCTCACAAAACTTTAGACCGCTCAATATCTTCTGCAGATATAGAATTAGCAAATAAAATAAATATTCTTAAGGAATCAGGATTAATATAACTTTTATTGAGTAATTACTTTATTTTTTAATGCATAATATTGGTTCATTGTTTATTCTTAGTCAAGAATAATATTCTTTTTACATAATTCGAATATTAAATCCTTTCTAATATTAATTTTGTAATTAAAAAATGAAAGATATTAAATGTCCTTCATGCGGCAAAACTTTCCGAATTGATCCCAGCAGCTTTGAAGAAATACTTCTTCAGATAAAAGACGAAGAATTTAATAAACAAATAAAAGAAAGACTTATCTTGGCTGAAGAAGATAATAAAAAAGCTTTGGAAATTTTAAAACGTGAGTTAAAAATACAGTTAATAGAGCAGAATCAGATTAAAGAGTCTGAGATCCAAGCTCTTGAATCTAAATTAAAAATAGCTGAAGAAAAGAAAACAAATGCCCTTAATGATTTAAAAAATCAAGCAACAAATAAAATTAATAAATTGAATAATGAATTAATCAAGTTGAAAGACGAAATTAAAAACCAGTCTTTAATTTCAGAATTATCTTTAAAAAACAAAATTAGTGAAGCTGTTACTAATTTAGAAAAAGAAAACTCATCTTTAACAAATTCCATTGAAAAGATGAAGCTTGAACATTCAATTAATGAAAAATTAATTGAAGAAAAATTTAAAAGCAAAATTAGTGAAAGGGACCTTACTATTCAGGAGTTAAGAGAAATGAAATCTAGATTATCTACAAAGATGATAGGAGAAACATTAGAAATCCATTGCGAAACTCAATTTAATCTGAATCGTGCCTCCGCATTTAAAAACTCATATTTCGAAAAGGATAATGATGCCACTTCAGGAAGTAAAGGCGACTATATATTTAGAGAATTTGATGAAAATAAAACCGAAGTCGTATCCATAATGTTTGAGATGAAGAATGAAAGTTTAAATGGAACTAATAAAAGAAAAAACGAAGATTTTTTAAAAGAATTAGATAAAGATAGAAGACAAAAATCTTGTGAATATGCAGTTCTCGTATCCCTTCTAGAACCAGATAGTGAACTATATAATGCTGGCATAGTAGATGTTTCTCATAGATTCCCAAAAATGTATGTCATAAGACCTCAATTTTTCTTGCCCATTATTTCTCTGCTAAGAAATGCATCTATGGAAACCCTTAAATACAAATCACAAATTGATTTAATGAAACGTGAGAATTTTGACATAACTAATTTTGAAAGTACTCTTGAGCAATTCAAAAATGCAGTTGGCAAAAATGTTTCACTTGCCCAGGATAGATTTAATGATGCAATTTCAGAAATTGATAAATCAATAACACATTTACAAAAAACTAAAGAGGCTTTAGTTCTCTCAAAAAAACATCTTTTATCTGCTGACAGCAAATCTCAAGATTTGACAGTAAAGAAATTAACTAGAAATAATCCAACCATGAAGAAGAAATTTAATGATTTAAATAATTTTGAAGATGAAGTAGCCTAAATAAAAAAGTTTTAAAATTAACAATAATTAAAAATATATTTAATTTCTAACTTATAAATATACTATTAATAATAAATTTCATAGTAAAGAAAATAATGTCTACCAACACACCTATTTTCAGTATTGCCAAAGATCTTAATGTCGAAAGTAATAGAATATTATTAGCCTGCAAGAAACTTGGAATCAATGCAAAAGGTGCTACAAAAAGATTAAATAAAGAAGAATTAGAAAAAATTAAAAGTTATTTTGAAACGGGCAAAAATGTGTCAGATGAAGTGATCAATTTAAATAAAGTTAAAACTAAAAGTAGTTCTAAAAAAATGGTAGAAAAGTTAAAGATAAAATATTTTGCTAACAGACTTATTCGTAAATCTTAAATAAAAATAATTTTTTTAATTACTTAAAGAAATAAGCCACAGAAGAAAAAAATAATAATTTATCATAAGTAAAAATACTTAAAATGAGCATAAATAAAATTTTAAATTCTCTTGAAAAATCCTGGGAAAGAGATGATATTCTTTTAAATATAAAGAAGGGTTTAGGGATAGATGAGATAGTTAATGAATTTCTTATAAAAAACGAAAGACAAATTAAAGAATTAAATTCTTTATTACGTCCAGAAGATATTGAATTATTAAATCAAGTAGAAAAACTCTCAACTTGCGAATCTAAATTAATAAATGAGATTAAAAATTTAAATTACTTAGAAAAGAATGAAAATCATCTTATTAATAAAAAAAAGATTGTTCCATCTAATAGAGTTTCTTTCAACAAAATCAGTTCATTCATGATTAATTGGAGTAACAAATTTGTAGTTATTGCTTTACTTACAATTTCAGCCATAGCTTTATCAAAACAAGCGTGGGCATAATTAGCTAAATTAACTTCATTGTAAGATATGTAGTTTTGAGAACTAAACAAGAATATTTAATTAGATATAAAGATGGAAATCTTTATTGTGAACTTGCTGATATTTGGATTGATCCAAGCAAGGCAGTAAAAAAGGCATTAATAACACATGCTCATTTTGATCACTTTACATTTGGCTGTGAAGAATACATTTCTACTAAGGAAACTGCGATACTTCTTAAAGAAAGAGTTGGAGATAATATCAAAATTAAGACTTTTGAATATGGAGAAGAATTTAAGATAAATGGCATTAATATTTCTTTTCATCCATCCGGTCACATCCTTGGATCTAGTCAAATAAGGTTTATTTTTGCTGAAGAAAAATGGCTAATTTCAGGTGACTTTAAGCTTCAAAAAGATCAGACTTGCAAACAATATGAAATAGTAAAAACGGACTATTTAATAAGCGAATGTACTTTTGGTTTACCAATATTCAAGTGGGATGAATCAAATAAAATAGCAAACGATATTTCAAAATGGATAACTAATTCACCAGAAAAAACTTCTTTACTTTTCTGCTATTCACTTGGAAAAGCTCAGAGATTGTTAAACGAAATTAGTCAAACAAATTTTAAAGGCAATATTTATTCCCATGGCAGTATTCATAAAATTAACAATAGTTATAGGGAACTTGGAATTGATATAAAAGATACTATAAAAATTGAAAATAAAAAAAAGATAGATGAACTTAAAGGAAGTCTAATATTATTACCGCCATCTTTAAGTAAGGGTTCTTATTTAAAAAATTTCAAAAACATTCAAACAGCTTTCGCGAGTGGATGGATGTCAATAAGAGCTCTAAGAAAAAGATCGGGATATGATAAAGGATTCGCAATCTCTGATCATGCGGATTGGGATGGAATTCTGGAAGTAGTAAAAAAGTCTGAAGCAAAAAATGTATTTTTTCATCATGGAGATAGTGAAGCCTTAAGTAAATATTTATTTGAAAAGGAATCAATAAATGTCCTTTTATTCAGTAAATAAATATGAGCTTAAAAAAGTTTTCAGAATTATTTGGCGATCTAGATTCAATTAATAGTACAAATAATAAAATTGAAGTTTTAAAGAATTATTTTTTATCTAATGATCCAATAGATAATTCATGGGCAATATATTTGCTTACTGGAAAAAGTAATAAGAGATTTATTAGTGGAAGATATTTAAAAAATCTTTTTTCTCAAATATATGAATATCCTCAATGGTTAATTGATACATGTTATTTAAAAGTTGGTGATTCTGCTGAGGTAATAACGTTATTACTCAAAAATAAAACTAATTCTAGAAAAAAGAAATTATCAAATATAAGTCTCAATAAATTACTAAGCGAAACAATACCTGCATTGTCAAAACTTAATGAGGAGGAGAAAAATTTAGAAATTAAAAATCTTTGGGAAACATTACCTGAAGATAACCATCTAATTTTTAATAAAATTCTTACAGGAACTTTCAGAGTAGGAGTCTCTATCGGATTAATCACTAAATCAATATCAAAACTAATTAATATTGATGAAGAGATTATTTCTCATAGGTTGATGGGGGATTTTAAACCTTCAATTGAATCATATGAATTTTTAATTAACAAGAATATCAATCTTCAAGAGTTAAATTACAAACCATTTCCATTTCTTCTAGCAAATACTTTTGAAGATAAAATCTTCCAAAATTCAATAAATGATTTTCAATTTGAATGGAAATACGACGGTATAAGGATGCAATTAATTAAAAGATCAGGCAATGTTTCGTTATGGACAAGAGGGCAAGAATTAGTAAATGAATCTTTCCCAGAATTAGTAGAGAAAATATCACATTTAAAAGATGATTTTGTTCTTGATGGAGAATTATTAGTTTGGGATTTTAAAGAACAAATCGCCTTAGATTTTTCTTTACTTCAAAAAAGAATAAATAGAAAGTCTCCTACGAGATCAATCCAAATAAAATATCCAATTATTTTTATTGCTTATGATCTTTTAGAGATTAATGGGAGAGATATAAGAGAAATTAAATTAGAAAATAGAAGAATTGAGTTAGAAAAATATTTTTCAAAATGGCAAATAAAAGCTGAGAATAATATCTCTGATATTTTCAAAATATGTGATTTAATCTTTCCTAAAGATTGGCCTGATGCTTTAACTTATAAAGAAAAATCTCGAGAAAATAACACAGAAGGATTAATAATTAAGAAAAAGAATTCTATATACTCCTCTGGAAGAAAGAAAGGTATTTGGTGGAAATATAAAGTTGATCCTATGCAACTGGATGCTGTTCTAATTTACGCTAAGGGCGGCAGCGGTAGAAGAGCTGGTCTTTATACAGATTACAGTTTTGCATTATGGAAAGACAAAGAATTAATTAAATTTGCAAGTGCATATTCTGGTTTAACGAATATTGAGATTAAGGAGCTAGATAAATGGATAAGAAAAAATACAATAGAAAAATTTGGTCCTGTTCGATCGTTAAAACCAGAAATGGTATTCGAAATATCTTTTGAGAAAATACAAATTTCTAAACGTCATAAGTCAGGTATAGCAGTACGATTTCCAAGAATAACAAAATGGAGAAAAGATAAAAAAATTAATGATGCAGATAGCCTAGAGAATGCTTATAAACTAATGAAAAAAATGTCATGAAAAATATCACGAAAAATTATAAGGAAAATAATTTAATTTCTAAAATTAAACAGTTTTTCTCCACAAATGGATGGGAGCCGCTACCCTATCAGATCGAATCTTGGGAAGCATTTTTAAATGGAGAGAGTGGAATAATACAAGTACCTACTGGATGCGGCAAAACCTATGCTGCATTAATGGGACCTCTATCAAAGATAGAAGATCCCAAAAATAATAAAAGTGTCAATATATTATTAATAACCCCTTTAAAAGCATTAAGTAGAGATCTAAAAAATTCCATACAATTAGCAGCTTTGCATTTTAATAAAGAAATCACTGTTGAAATTAGGAACGGGGATACAACCCCATATGAAAAGAAAAAACAACTAGCTAAACCACCTAATATTCTTATTACCACTCCAGAGTCTTTATCTCTTTTACTTTCTAATAAAGAATCTAATAATCTGTTCAAGGAGTTGTCATCAATAATTATTGATGAATGGCATGAATTAATGGGTAGTAAAAGAGGAAACCAGTGCGAGTTATCTTTAAGTTGGCTAAGAGGTAATAAAAAAAATTTACAAATTTGGGCAATGTCTGCAACTATTGGAAATATTGAAGAAGCAGCAAGAGCAATAGTTGGGATGAGAGCCATTAAACCCAAAATTATAAGTACAAATATTCAAAAAGAGATCGAAATTATAAGTGTTTTACCAGAGGAGGAAACCACCTTTCCATGGAGTGGGCATCTTGGGATTAGAAGTCATTCTTCACTATTAAAAATCCTTGATAAAAATAAAAGCACCTTATTATTCACTAATACGAGAAATCAATCTGAAAGATGGTATCAATGTCTTAAATTTTTTCTACCAGAGATGGGAGACAAAATCGCACTTCATCACGGCTCCCTCGATAAAGAGGATAGAAGAAGAGTTGAAGAAGGGGTTAAAGACGGATTAATAAAATGGGTAGTATGCACCAGCTCTTTGGATTTGGGAGTTGACTTCCAACCTGTAGATCAAATAGTTCAAATTGGTAGTGCAAAAAATTTAGCTAGACTTATCCAAAGAGCTGGAAGAAGTGCTCATAGACCAGGTGGAAAATCAAAAATAATTTTTATGCCTACTAATTCTTTAGAGTTATTAGAGATTAGTGCAATGAGAAGAATAATAAAAAGTGGTATATATGAGGAAATTAGACTTCCTGAATTATCTTATGATGTGCTTCTACAACATCTAATAAGTTTGGCATGTGGAAATGGCTTTGATCCGAAAATTGAAAAAGAAAGAATTAAAAATTGCTGGAGTTATAGAAACTTAAAAGATCAAGATTGGAATTGGTGTCTTGACTTTTTAGAATATGGAGGAAAATGTCTTAAAGCATACCCAAAATATAAAAAGATAGTAAAAGAAGAATCACAAAATAATAATGAAAACTTTAAATATTTTGTAAAAGACAAATCTTTAATAAGAATGCATAAGTTCAATATTGGGACAATTACAAGTGACAAATTTGTAAATGTCAAATATATGAAAGGTAAATCATTAGGAAATTTAGAGGAGAATTTTGCTTCAAAATTAAATCCCGGGGATACATTTTACTTTGCTGGCAAAATG
Organism: Prochlorococcus marinus; assembly: GCF_001180245.1. Taxonomy (GTDB): domain Bacteria; phylum Cyanobacteriota; class Cyanobacteriia; order PCC-6307; family Cyanobiaceae; genus Prochlorococcus_A; species Prochlorococcus_A marinus_F. Next base: position 349,606 of record NZ_CVSV01000131.1, on the reverse strand, counting down.
CTTCAATTTGTAAGAATAAGAGATATGATTTTATACGTTAAAAAATCAACAAAAAAAAGTTCTCTAATCCCTGCATGGGTTGGAGGTCAAATGGCAATTTCTGATCTACTTTGTGAGAGTTTAAGAAAAGAAATAGATATATGCAACGAACTAGAAAATTATGATTGCTTAAATCCTGAACTCAATTCATTACGCCCAATATTAAAGAAACAAAAAGTTCTTTCAAATATTCCAAATAAAGAAGAATTCCTTATAGAAATATATAAAACCAAGGATTTATCAAATCTTTTTGTTTTTACACTTGATGGCAAATTTGTAAATGAAGGAATTGCATTTTTATGGGCTTTGAGATTGGCAAAATTAAAGCAATCTACATTTAGTATTACTGCAAATGATTTTGGATTCAGCTTAACTACTGCAGAAGATTATGATTTTTCCATAATAAAAAAAGAAGCTGATTACTTTTTGAATAACAAAAAATTAGAAGAAGATCTAGAAAATGCAATTAATTTTTCAGAATTAACAAAACGTAGATTTAAAAATATTGCCCAAATAAGTGGACTAGTAAATCAAAATAATCCAACCAAAACAAAAACTTCTTCCCAACTTCAAATAAGTTCAAGTCTTTTCTACGATGTCTTTACTAAATATGAAGAAGGCCATCTTTTGATAAAACAATCGCATCAAGAAGTTAAAGAATATCAATTAGAAAATAAAAGAATATCTAGATCATTAGAAAGATTAAAAAATTTAAAAATGCTGCTAAACGAGATAAAAACTCCAACTCCTTTTGCTTTCCCTTTACTAGTTGAAAGACTTAAAAATACTTTAAGCAATGAGCCAATAGAAAAAAGAGTTGAAAAACTTATAAAAAAATATAGTGATTAAATGAAAAAAAGTTCTTTTAAATTTTGTTGGGAAGATACATTGTTAGAGATGCTTCCTTCAAGATCGTTATTTTTACCGGAAACAAAAGAGTTATTAATATGCGATATTCATCTTGGGAAAGCTGAGTATTTTCAGCAAAATGGTATACCTCTTACTAATAATTCAGATAAAAACAATTTTGCAAGAATAAAAAAAATAGTAAAAAAATATAGTCCTAAAAAGTTAATAATATTAGGAGATTTATTCCACAGCAAATATTCAATAGATGAAACTCTGCAAAAAAAAGTTGAGGATCTTCCTGAACTACTAAAAACTAACGTTGAACTAGTCCTAGGAAATCACGATTTAGGTTGCGATATTAAAAATATTAAAATTTTTGATATTAGAAAAAATAAAAATATTACTTTTAGTCATGAACCAGTTAATTTAGAAAACAATAAAACCTTGAATATTTGTGGACATTACCATCCAAAAATCTCTATAAAAAACAATGGAGATAAATTATCATTTAGGTGCTTTGCAATGGATATCAATAAAAATGTTTTATATCTGCCTGCATTTGGAGACTTAACAGGAGGATATCCCTGCAAAAAGTCATTTAAAAAATGGGCAATTGTTTCTGAAGAAGAAATTATCGAAATAAAATCTTAAGAGAAATCCTATTAAAGTTACTTAAATTTTTCATTTAGATATACCAATTTATACGTAAAAGTCTCGTTTAATTTTTTTATCAATTAATTTAAAGTAAAAAAAATTGATACACCTAATGCCCCTTTCTTTACAAGACAATCTACGTTATAAAAAAAATAAACCCATTATATAGAAATGAAAAAATTAATAGCCTTGATTTTATTCCCATTTCTTGTCATACCATTTGGAGCAAAAGCAAATGATAATTTTTCTGTTGAGATAGAAGCACTTACACTTGTAATGGAGCAATATAAGGAAGAAACTGAATCAAGTGTTGAATTAGACATGGAAAATAAAAAGCCAAGTTACATGGCTCTTAAACAGGACGAATGCAATGCAACTGTTGAGGTTACAGAAAAAACAGGATTAGAAGTTGTAAATACTGAATCTTTCGATGTAAATGTCTGCCTGAAAGAAATTTATAAAGTAATCAACTAAATGAGCAGGTTTTAACAATATAATAAAGACAAGCAAATTAAAGAGGTCTTTTACTTAAAGAAGGTAAGACCTCGAGACCTAACAGAAAACTTTGGAACGGGTTCTGCATACCCAATTAATAACTACAAAGAAATTGTAGAGGTGTAATTAAAAGTACAAAAACTAAAATTATTTTTTAAGTAATTATTTCTTCTTCGATAATGTTTGTGATTCTTCTCTAGACATTAAAGCTTCGATTTGAGCAAGAACTTTCTGAAGTTCATCCGTTTTTGTAAGAGATGCTTCCGCTACTTCTCTTAATTTTTCTAACTGTTCTTTAGTTTTATCCATGATAAATAAATTAGAAATTAACCACTTTTAGTGGTTTTAATACAGATTTTTCACTCCCACACAGATTCATATTCTCTCTTTTTTTTATAAAGTCAAATAAATTTCCTTTTATTAAGGTTTTATGAGGACTTCCAATTAATTCTTTATTGAATATTGAGACCATAAGATTACCGTAAATAGAAATACTCGTAAATTATGAAGTAAATACAGGCAATCCTATTGTTGCAGTTGTTATTAGAGCTCCTGCAAAAATCAAGAAAGGTAGAAATGGATAGTTTTTCAAAGATAAACTTACTAATTCGAGATTACTATATAGGTATTTATACTGTTTGTCTACCCCTTATCCCTCTCTGGAATAAATTTTTTTTTAAAAGTAAAAAATTAACATCAACCAAATTTACCAGAAATGTATTCCTGCGTAGTTTTTTCTTTTGGAGAGTTAAAAATTTTCTTTGTCGAATTAAATTCGGCTAGATAACCAACCTTCCCTCCATCACCATCTTCATATTCAATAGCATTAAAAAATGCAGTCATATCACTAACTCTTAATGCCTGTTGCATATTATGAGTAACTATTATTATTGTGTAATTCTTTTTAAGTTCGTGCATCGTCTCCTCTATTTTCAAAGTAGAGATAGGATCCAATGCTGAGCATGGTTCATCCATGAGAATTATTTCAGGCTCAATTGCGATGGTTCGAGCAATACATAATCTTTGTTGTTGTCCACCAGATAGAGAGTAACCACTATCATTTAATTTATCCTTACATTCATCCCATAAAGCAGCCTTTTTTAGTGAACTTTCGACTAATTCATCCATATCTCCTGTAAAGCCATTAATTCTTGCTCCAAATGCGATATTTTCGTAGATAGATTTAGGAAAAGGATTAGGCTGTTGAAAAACCATTCCGATTCTTCTTCTTACCTCTACTGGATCTACTCTTTTATCGTAAATATTTGTTCCATCAAACAGTACAGTGCCCTTCAGTGAGCAATTAGGAATTAAATCGTTCATCCTATTTAAAGATCTTAGAACAGTAGATTTACCGCAACCTGAAGGTCCAATAAGGGAGGTTATATTGCCTTTTTTAAAATTACAAAAAACATTTCTTACTGCTTCAAAAGTTCCATAGCTAATAGATACATTCTCAAGAGATAAAATGATATTCTTTGGTATTTTTTTATTAGTTTTAATCATTTATACTCTCTTAGTTTTCTCAGTAAAAGCGGCTAATATCCTTGAAAATATATTTACTGATAGTATCGATAAAACAAGAATAAAGGAAGCTGCCCAGGCTAATTTATTCTGTGCATCATAAGGTTCAAGGGCAAAGTTATATATCAATACAGCCAAAGAACCCATCTCATAAAACAAGTCTCCAAAGCCTGTTATGTAGTAGTAAGAGAATAAAGCCGTAAATATCAAAGGTGCTGTTTCACCTGCAGCTCTTGCGATTCCAAGTACAACCCCAGTAGCAATAGACCTAAAGGCAGAGGGCAAAGTAACTTTCAATATGGTTGTATACATACTTGCTCCAACACCAAGAGAAGCATATCTTAATTCATTAGGAACTAACTTTAAACCTTCGTCAGTGGTCTTAATAACAGTAGGCAACATCAATATTGAAAGCGCCATCCCTCCTGCCAAGCCACTGTACATACTCCCAAACAAGATCTTTGTAGAAACGATTAAGGCATAAATAAATACACCTGCAATTATTGAAGGGACTCCAGCTAAAACATTTACACCAAATCTAATAAATCTTGAAAAAGCTCCACCTTTAGAGTATTCAGCCAGATATATTCCACCACCAACACCGACTGGTATGGCGATAATTGAAGCAATGCTAGTAATTATTAATGTCCCTATTAAGGCAGGATTAATACCTCCTGCATCTAAATCATCTCCAGGAGGATTTGGTTCTAAAGTAAATAATTCTGGTGTAATTTGAGATCCACCTTTGTAAAGGATATAAGTCACTAGAAAAATCAAAGGAAGTATTGCTATTAATGCACAAATTACTGATAAAGAAGTAAAGAATTTATCTCCTATATTTCTTGATAATCTTTTTTGGTAATAGAGTGAATTCATAATTATCTAATATTTGAGACTAAATTTCTTAACTAGCAATTGAGCAAAGATATTGACCACTAAAGATAGGATCATCAGTACAAAAGCCGCATAAAAAAGTGATGAAACCTGACTTCCATCAGCCTCACCAAACTGGTTTGCAAGCATGGAGGAAATGGTATATCCAGGAGATAATAGAGACCAACTAAATGCATTTGAATTACCAATAATCATTGTCACGGCCATTGTTTCTCCCATTGCCCTACCTAAAGCCAATAGAACACCTGCCATAATTCCTGATAATGCTGCCGGCAAAATTACTGAAAAAATTGTTTTCCATCTACTTGCTCCAATTCCATAGGCTGCATTTCTTAGCTTTTTAGGAACCTGATTAAGTGAATCCCTTGCAATGGAAGTCACTATTGGCAAAAGCATCACTACTAAAATCAATATTGCTAACAAAGAATTCCTGCCTGTAGGTTCTGTACTGAATAAAGGAATCCAACCAAAGAAATTATGTAAAAAGACAAAAAAGGCTCTGAAAAAAGGTTCCATAACAAATATTGCCCAAAGTCCCAATACAACTGATGGAATTGCTGCTAATAATTCAACAAAGGAACCTATTATTTCTCTAACAACTTTTGGCACAAAGTCCTCGGTAATAAATATTGCAGTTCCAACGCCCAAAGGGATAGTTATTAATAACGAAAAAAATGAGGTTACCAATGTGCCATATATTGCGGTAAAAGCTCCGTATTCATCTTTTACTGGGTTCCATTCAGAGGTTACTAAAAACTTCAAGCCGTACCTTGAAAAAGATTCAAATGACTGAAAAAAGACTACTAAAATAATTCCTAAAAGTATTATTGCTACGAAACTAGACAAGACTAGGGCAGTATTCTTGAAGATAATATCTATATTTTTTTCGATACCGAATCTTTTACGATTCTTGAAAAGAGTTAATTTCTCTTCCATTAAAAAAAGAATATCTCTATAAATCTACTACTAAATGTTGTAAAAGACTTTAAGAGGGGTTAAAGGTATATGAAATTCATGATAATTTGACATCTATTAAAAAATTTAACTACCTATTTTTTCAACGGCAGCTCTTGATTTCAAAAGGATATTTCCTTTTAAGGGAATAAATCCAAGGGATGAAGCCTTATCTTGATACTCATCACTTAACAATTTATTAAAGGCTTGTTTTATTGCTTTAGTGTTTCTACCATTACCTTTTTCGTAAGCAAGTATCCATGTCAATGAAGCGATAGGGTACGCTCCTTTTGCTGTTGGATTAGGATTTTTACCCGCAAGATTTTCATCTAAAGTAATACCATTAAGAGCCTTAGCTCCTGCTTCTGCAGATGGTTTTAGAAACTCACCTGAAAGATTTTGAAGTGCAGCAGCCTTAACATTACCTTTAATATATGACTGATTTACATAACCAATTGCCCCTGGAGTGTTTTGAATTACACCTGCGACACCAGAATTACCTTTTGCTCCAACGCCTGCTGGCCACTTAACTGATTTGCCAGTTCCTAAAGTCCATGTTGGTGAAAATGCTTCCATAGAGTTTGTGAAAGCCTTAGTAGTTCCTGAACCATCAGAACGATGTGTCCAAGTTAACTTTCCTGATTTACAGCCTAATTCTTTCCAGTTTTTAACCATACCCATTGCAACTCGTACTGCTTGCTCTTGAGTAAGTTTCAAATCGCAATCATAGTTATAACCAAAAGCAATAGTTCCACCAATCATAGGTATTTGAACAAGTCCTCTAGTTACTTTCTCTATATCAGAATCTTTCATAGGATCATCTGATGCACCAAAGTTTACAGTTTGGTCTATAAAAGCTTTTCTTCCAGAGCCCGAACCAACTGCTTGGTAATTAACCCTTGGTCCCCCAGATTTGGCTAAGTCAAAAAACCACCTAGTATAAATTTTCGAGGGAAATGTAGCACCTGCTCCGCTCAATCTTTTTGAAGCAATCGCTTCTTGAGAGAGGACTAATGAGATAGCAGAAGAAAAAATAAGGACTTTTTTGAAAATGCCCACTTTGTAATGAGAAATAATAGTGTTAAATATAAATTACAGACAAAAGTTAATTTAAAAATTTCAAGATATATTAATCAAATTATTTTGATATAAATATTATTTATATAGCTGCATTAAGAGCTCAGCTAGAAACTAAATATCAGCTCTTTATTTAGAATTTAATTTTTGTTGTTACTCTGTTTTTATTTTGAGATTTGAATTCAAAAATTCCCGTATCAGTAAATATTGTCAATTCATCTCCGGATGTTTCTTCAATTGCAATTCCGTCAGACTCTAGATTTTTAACATATACATTACCAATAAGTTTTAGGGATTTATCATCCTTGTCAAAAGAAAGCTTGTCCGAATAAGCCTCAAAATTACCACTATTACTCTTAATGACTACATTTCCCTTAGCCTTTAAATCACCTTCTAAAGTATTTACTTGAGAATCAGATGTAATTGTGTAATTAGTTAATTCCTGAGCAAAAGAATATTCAGCTAATAAAAATAAAAACGATGCAAAAAATAAGCTTTTCATTTACTCCCAACCCCTTTCTGCATTTTGAATAATCCATTGTGCAAGAACCTTATCCTCTCCATCCTTCAATTTATTTTTATAACCCTTCATAAAACCAATCCCATCATTAGCAATTTTTGTTATTGAATTTAAATCGGCTATTCCTCTTTTTTCAAGGTCAGAAAGTTTTAATGATTTGGATCCTTTAAGAACGACTAATCCACCTCTTACATGACAGCCTGCACAAACATTTCTAAAAATTGTCTCTCCATCTCTAATATCAGTAGCCATTAGATATCTATTTTGCAAAGAGGTTTGGAAAATAATTATTAAAGTTATTACAGGAATTACAATTAGAAATTTAAATATTTTCATTTGATTTATTTCACCCACAATTAATTTAGCAATTAATTCTGAATCTCAATCTATCTATTTTAATAACTCTACTGCTACAACAAGATTTCCTAATAAACCGTTAAAAATATTTAGTTGTTCTTTACTACCAAAGGCTATTAATACCTGACCTGGTTGAAGTATGAAATTACCTCCAGGATTAGTAAATAATTTTTCGTTTTCTTTAATAGCTAAAATTTTTGCACCACTCTTTTTTCCAATTCCAAGTTCAGAAAGTGATCTTTTCTCTGCAGTTTCAAAAAGACTAATATCATTACTTAATTCAAATTCTTCAATTTCACATTCACTTCCTGCAAGCAGATCAAGAAAGTCAATGGCGATAGGTCTTAAAGCCATTGATGCCATTGCTCTTCCTGCAGCGATATAAGGGCTTACGACTATACTTGCTCCAGCTAATCTCAATTTACTTGCGGCTTCTTCAGTTCCAGCTCTTGCAATTACTCTTATAGAACTTCTAATCCCTTTAGCGCTTAAAACGACATATAAATTAGCCGCATCATTTGGTAAGGTAACAACCAAACTTTTACATTTTTCTAATCCTGCCAGTTTTAAAGTCTCGTCAAGAGTTGCATCAGCACAAAGAACTTCTAAACCATTTTCTTCAGCAATCTTTTTTCTATCTTCATCGCTCTCAACAACAATTATTGGAATATTTTGCGTTTTTATCTGGTTAGAAATTTCCTGACCTACCCTCCCATATCCGCACAAAATTACATGATTTTCCATTTTTCTAAGAAGTCTTTTAAAACGTAATTCGTTTACTCTTTGAAAATAGCCCGATTCGAATAATCGAACAGCTTTTTGAAAGGTAAATTGAATAAAGATCAATCCGCCTACGATTACTAAAACAGTTACGATCCTGCCTTCAGGACTTAAAGGTTGAACTTCTCCAAAACCAATAGTGGTTATTGTGATCAGAACCATCCATAAGCAATCACTCCATTCCCAGCCCTCTGTTATTCGATAGCCAATTGCACCTAAAAAAAACAGAAAGAATAAAGAATAAATAAGACCAAACCAAGGCCTCAAATAGTCTTTAATAAAATAGAACTCAAATAATCTAAGCTTCATATCCCTTATTATCGTTAACTATTCAAAAATTTCAAAAAAATTTTCTATTATGTTCCTAAAACTATTTATTTGATTAAGTGAAATACATATTAAGCAGGATAATAATATTTATTTTCGTAGCTGTATGCATTAAACAAATGATTACTGTCTCAGGTCTTATTTAATGCTTTATTAAAAATTAATTTATGGTTTTACTTGTACTGATTCAATAAGAAAATCAGAAGCTGCTTTTAACCAATCAGCAACTGTAAGACGGAGGTCAGGTTGAGAATATACAAGCGCAACAATAATTCCAACTAAAATTATCTTCACCATGGCAATTCAAATATTCTTATGAATTAAAGCACAACTATTTGGTAAAAAGAACCTTAAATTTATAAAAAACAGATTAATTAAAATTTCTCTAATTGATTAAACAAGTATTCCACTCTTCTTAGATTCACACCTAAATCTGATTGCCCTAATCTTGCTGCAGATCTTATCTGAATAATTCCTTTTGATCTATCTACATAACTTCTTACATCAAGCTTTAAAATTTCGAGATCATCTGGAAATCTAAAAATTAAGCTTCTACAAACGCCTCTCCAATAATTTCTACCACTTTCAATAACTTCTGTACGAGGTAACCCCTCTGCCAGAGAAACAAGTTGAATAAACTTTTGGTCAACATTTATTAGTTTCTTTTCTACTAAGACACTATTTAATGGATTAGTTATTGGAGCAAGACCTTGAATGGAGGAAACCATATTTTTAAGAAAGATATAGATGTTCTAACCGATTTCATACACAAAGTGAGAGAAAAAAAGTAAATAAATTCCCCATAAATTTAATCTCTTTATAAAGATTCCTTATTTTTTGTCCAAAATTCTAAAATTTAAGATTTTTAATTATTTTTTTTGATAGAGATGGTTGTCTACCTTTATTACTAGTTAGTTTCCTAATCCATAAAAAAACTCCAACAAACAAAAAAATTTCAACAATAATTCCAACCTTTATTAGACTCATTTTTTATCCTCTTTTTTCTTGTTGGTGCCTTCGATATATGGCACAAGGATATTTAATAACCATTTTTTAAATGCACTTAAAGGTTTCATAATCTATTTACTTGCCTTTTCTCCACATACTCCTCCCTTTGATGAGATCCTCTATATTTGGCCAAGCTGCTATTAATTCTTTTAGTGCCTTTCTATTAGGAGTATAGAAAACACATGACAATGCACTTATTACATAAAGTATGAACCATAACTTACTCTCTGAATAAGCTAAAAACAAAGAGAAAAGAAAACTTCCAATAAAGAAGAAGAAGAATGACCTATTTAATATTTCTAATGGAGTTCTTTTAAGTCTGTAGAATTTAATCTTTTTAATATCTTCTTCAGTATCTTTCTGAAATTTACTTTCGTACGAATTAATTATTTCTTCTTCTAGAACTTTTTCATACTCTAAATTATCAATTGGATCGCTTTGATCCTTTTTATTTATCATCGGTATCTATACAGTACAAATATGTTAACTAATTAAAGGTATTTTAAAAGTATCAAATTTTATCTATTAAATGAAGCTATACGAACAGATCATGGTTTTGAAAATACTTCAAGATTGTCTTATTTATAAAAGATAAATTAGTCAAAATATTCTTTTTAATTTTCCCAAATCTTTCTGTCATTTAAAATAATCACCTTTATAAACTTCATAGCATTAATTAAATTCGGAGGCAATATCTAAATCTAGAGTTAAAATAGTTTAGAGATTTTAATAATAATCTATATGCAAAGATATTTGATTTCCTACGAATTTACTGATGGCGAGGATCAAGAAGAAGGGGCAGAAATGCTAATTAATTGGTATGAATCAGGTGGTCCCCAAAATAGACCTGAAAACTATGAGGTTCATTCTTGGATTTTTATGGTTCAAAATGGGATTGGCCATTCTGTAGTGAGTGCAGATTCTCTTGAGACAATTTGGAAGCAATGGCATCCATGGAGAAGGTTAATGGATATAAGCATTCAGCCTTGTATGGATCTTGATGAGACAGTCGGATTATTCAAAAAACAAAAAATGAATACACGGATAGTCTAAAAGTATTTCTAACTTCTAAATATAAATTTCTTTTTAGTAGCACCTAATACTACATACATATTTCACTGCGTTAAAAAGGATAAGATTAATTTTCCATGATGAATGATTCTTATCACATTTACTTCAAAGGAGAAATTCTTTTCAAGAATTTAAGTAAAGATGAATTTGAATTTGTTTGGGGGAAACTTTATACATCTTATATAAATGCCCTTAATAAAGAGCTAACCTACGAATTAGTTAGCGAGAGCAATATTATGGAGCCAGCCTTTAACCTTGAGCCATCTTACTAAATCAAGAACTAAATCCTAGGTCATGAATAAAACAAGAAAATCTGTCTCTCTTTAATTTTGAGGTACTCTTTCTCTTCTTTAGTTATGTCTAAAGCAATTTTATTTGCCTCAATTTCGACATTCAAACTATAAGTTTCAAAGTTTTCCTGTCTTTTAAATAGAGCAACGATGCCAATATCTGTTATAAACCAAATAAAATGATCAGTTTCTCCAATTGGCTCCTCTTTTAAAGAGTCAATAATCAAATCACAGGTTGAGTCCACTTAATAATTCTGAAAGTAATTTTAATTACCCCCGTTACAATACCTTACGGCCTCAGAATTGGTACCACCATCTTCAATAATTTCTGCAACACATTTATTGAAAAGTTTAGACTCTTTTTTTACTGAACAGAATCCAAAAGCGATTGCAGCTAAAGCTATTGCAGATACGAAACTAGAACCAAGTTGTATAAAACCATAGGCAAACATAATGTTTTTCTTTCCAGAACATTTTTTTGAATCCTTTTTTTCTTCTGTCATTTAAAATTTATTAACTTAGTCAACCCTATTTGATTAGTTTTAGGTTTGAGAAATATTTGCATAGAGAAAACCGAATTAAACAATTTATACTCAGCTATGGCAAAAATTAAAAATTTCAAGTTTTGATTGATTTTTCTTCACTTTAATTTTCAATTTGATACATCATGAAGAAAAAACTTTTTGAATTTTTTATCAACATGAGCTTCTGGTATAGAAAATTTATCTTTTTTAAAAAGTAATGATCCCACAGTTATAACAAGAGATTATGTTACTTTTTAAACTATATTTTATTTTTTTTGATGAAGTATTAATACTTAAAAATTTTTCCAGAAAAGCTTGTTTTGATAATGCTCCCGAAGAGTTATCCACTTTTTAAGCGTTTTTCAACAGGGTTTTCCACAATATGTTGATTAAATTTGAATTTCTATGAGGAAAATTAAATATTATCTTCTTTTAAGAAAAAACTATCCACAAATTTTTTTTGGGATCACTATGATCTCAACTGTCTTTTAATTAATTTTAAGAACAAATCTTATGAATCTAAATGAGACAAAAAAGGATTTAAATCCCGAAATCAGAAAAGAGTTGGAAAAATCTAAGCTCAAAGTTCTTACTAATGAAAATGATTTTTTAGTGAAAAACCTCAAAAAGGCCGGATGATTTATTAGAACTAAAAAATTTTTTTAAACTGCAAAATTTACAAAATTCCTTTGAAGGTCGAAATAATGACTTTGGAATGATCATCCAAAATATTTAATCTATCAAATATAAAATTTCTATTAAATAACCAAGTTAATACTCTTTATACCAATCATATAAAACAAATCTTAGTTATATTATCCAAATCTCCATAAGAGATCTGAAAAGAAATATAAACGGGAAAAATCATTTAAATTATTTAAACATTAAGTTTTTCCTGTATTTGCATCATGGTTTCTACAAAAGATGAATATCCAAGAACTTAAAGTCAACTACAAAAAGCTTTTAAACAAAGCTGCCAAAGCAAACGGTCGTAAAGAAACTGTTTCTTACTTAAATCGTGCTGCTAAAATTAAATCAAAGATCTATTCAAACACTAAGGTAAATTGTTTTAGATGTAATGGAGCAGGTTTTCTAAGAATTTCTTTAGATGAGACTAAGACATGTCTATCTTGCTATGGGAAGGGTTTTTTGATTAAAGAAATTCAGCAGGTTTAAAAAATTTGATTGTTTATGAAAGATCTCATTCAAGCTCATAAAAAATTAATTAAAACAGTCAAAGAACAAATGGGATTTTCTGATTATGGTATGTACTGGTTGGCTTTCTTGGAAGGAGGTTTAACCATATGGTTATTGGATAGAATATTTTTCCACTGGTTAAAGTTTTAATTTTTATTTATGTCAAAAAAATTCTACAGGTATTAAATAAGTTAATTTATCGAAACCATTTAAAAAGTTGTAGCATAGTAAAAAAAAACAATATGCAACTACTGGGATTGATTCTTCTTCTAGCGAGTAGCTGGTACTTATGGAAATTAACATCAAACTTTCTTGATGAACCAACAAAAAAAGAGCTGACTAATAGTTTTAATAATCTCAAAAATAAATTCTCTGAGGGGAAACAAAACTTTTCTAAAGCAAAAATAAGCGAAGCTTGGGAAAAGTACAAAGAAGAAGGTGGTGCCTTATCTAATAAAGAAAAAGGCTAGTGGACTTTTTTATTATTACAGGCCTTACTAAAGATATTTCTAGAATTGATCTAATTGGTATTTTGATTGGGCATTTAATTTTTGGTGTTGCATTGACAAAGCTTTTAGATTGGACGTGGTTAAAGAACCTTATGAGTGAAGAAGATAAAATAAGGATGCTTAAAAGTTATACATGGAAAGACTTATTAGTAGATGGAGCAATTGTTACGGTAGTTCTAGGAATAATCTTTTTGATAATTAGCATTTTTCTATAAATGAACGTAACTTACATCCTTTTAGTTTTTTAATGATTTCAATTGTGATTTTCACTCAAATAATCAATTCCTCCGATAAATCAAAATAAATGACTGAAGTAGTTAGCAACTCCTCAACTGGATGGTATTTAATCGCTTTAGTAAGCACTTTATCTTTTTTAGCCTTAATTTACTTTGGCCAAAAAAGATAGAGTAAATTTTGAAAGATTATTAAAATTCATAAAAAAAGCTCTGCAACTTCACGAGATGCAGAGCTTTTAATAATTAAGTAACTGATTTATATAAATCTGTTGATTATAAAACCTTTTTTCTTAATCAAAGAAAAAGAGACCGATGAATGTGATGAAGATACTGAATTCACGGCCCCTTTAATAACCGCAATTTTCGGTAGATACGACAATGAATCACCTCCTTTACTAATTTTTTCTAAAGATAACTAAAAGAATTGAACAAGGAAAGAAATTCGTTAAAAATTTAAAAGTTTTTTAACAAATTAACGATATAAATCTCTAAAAAATAAAAATATAGAATTTACCAAGGCAAAACTTCCCCATTGGCATGCCAAAACGTACCCGAGTTATTTTTATTTAAAGAATCTATACGTTTTAAAAGGCCATTTGCTGATTCTTCAGGACCAATGCCATTTCTTGTAAAGCCAGTCATTCTTGTATTCACTAACCCAGGATGCAAAATAGCTACATAAATATCTTCTCTTGATAAATCTATAGAAAGTGATTTTGCTGCCATGGACAAAGCAACTTTAGACATCCTGTAACCATAAGAACTTCCAGATGTATTATCTTCAATAGATCCCATTCTACTTGTGATAAAAGCAACTTTAGAAGATCTTTTTAAAAAATGTTTAAGTGATTGAGTCATACATATTGGGCTCAATGCATTGACTTCAAATTGCCGCAAAATACTTTTTTTATCTAAGTTTTCGAAAGAATTAAATTCATAAATTCCTGCATTATGTATTAAGCAATCTAAATTAACTCCAGATAGTTTTTTACACAAATTTGTTATCGACTCATCAGAAGAAATTTCTATATTCTCTTCAATTCTCACTCCTAAATCTCTAAGTTCTTTTGAAGCTTTCCTACACGTTGCAATAACATTATCCCCCCTTTTATGAATTTGCCTACATAGTTCTAATCCAATACCCCTATTTGATCCTGTAATTAGAAAAGTCGACATCTCTAAACTAAAAATAAAAAGTTAATCTAAATCAAAATATAAAAGAAAACGAACTAGAAAAAGAAAAAATTTATAAAATTCCTTATTAAATTTTTAAGGTTATGATAGGTTATGAAAATTAAAGAATTTATAAAAGAAAGCAAAGATATTTTATTATCAAAATTTAATTTATGGAAATTATCAATCAAGAATTTATAGAAGAGATTATTAGGTTAACGTGGAGAAATCCTGCTTTCATGGCTATAGCTATTGCGTTAGTTTGGCTTATCCCACAATTATTTATCAGAAAAATAATGGCAAAAAAATATGAAAGAAGAAAAATAGAAATTCAGAAAAATAAAATTCAGAAGCTTTACCCAACTAATACTCCTAAATAAGATTTTTATTTATAAAATGATCTAATAAATCAAAAAATACTTTTTGCATCTAGGTAAAATATGACCTACAAAATAATTAGAATTGATGGGAAAGATGACGAATTAACAGCTCAAAGTTTTGATAAATATTCAGATGCGTACGATTTGCTAGAGGAACTATATGGAGATTTATGTTGTTCAGATGCTGATTATGGAGACATAACCTATTACGATATTGTGGAAAATAATTTTAAAAATATTAATGGAGAATAAAACATGGGCTCCCTCCCAAGAAGAAAATTTAGGGGTAATAACGAGAGTATATGAATTCATTAAAGAAGAACTGTCAGAACTTCAAAAAGAAACTGGATGTCCCGATTCATTTATTTACGATTTTATTGGCAAAATTCAGAATGAATGGCATCCTGAGTCATGTCACTCCATAGTTAGAAATAAAAAAAGGAAAAATTAGAAAATATTAAATCTTCAACTAAAAATTATAAAATTTCTCTAATATAATTTGAATTTAAAAATTAAATCATGATTATTAGAATACTAGGTATCGTACTTATCCTTGGTACAATTGCATATTATGGTTTAGTTTTAACTGGCCAAAGCAATCTTTAGTTTTTCAACTTTTAAAATTTCTAATGAAATGGCCTCCTGCTCTTTGTTGGACAGCACCAAAAACTATTAATGGTAATAGGCATTTTCAAGTTAAAGCTTATGGTGGTAAAAATGAAGATAGATGGGTTGATATTTTTCCTACCAAAAATAAAAAAGATATTAAAAGGATCCTATGGACAAAACTAAAATCAGAATGGACTTCTGGATGGTTGAGGCTCCCAAAAGATAAAGAATAATTTGTCTATGTAAACAAATATTATTAACCAGAAAACTGTAAAAAATAATACCTAATGCAAAAAAAATAACTTCTAAAATTTTTAAAATCCTGTTTAATATGAAGCAAGAACCGAAGAAAAAACTCCCTAATAAAAAAGTTATAAGTTCAGCAAAATTTGAGGCTAAAGAACAATTCACAAAATCTGCATTAGAAAATTTAAAAACAGAAAATGAAAGGCTTGTTAATTCACTAAAAAAATCTGGGGAAATTAAAGAATCAAAAAGAAAATAGACTTACGTTATTAAAAAATTTTTATTATGATAATAATTTATAGATTGAGAAATGATTGAAAAAATCTCTCTAGCAAATTCTCATTTACCTCAACTTATTGGGTTCGTACTTATGTCGATTGGTTATACATTAGGCAATAAATTTTACCTTCCTGAAATCAAACAAAAGTAACAATTTCTAGTTATTAAATATATTTTAAACAAATTATAATAAATGTATATTCCTAATAAAAATTTAATACATTATCTGATTTGACAATACAAATTTTAAAGCTTTCTGCAATTCAAATAAGAAAAGAAATAAGAAATAAATAACACATTACTGTAACACTTTAGTCTTCAAAAGTGTTAAATCCAAAGAAAAAGTAAGGATTCATACTAATTTTTTTTAAATATGTTACATTCATTAATAATTCAAGTTAAGTTTTCCTCTGTAAAAGCAGTTAAAGGAAATGTTTGATACATACAAATGTCATTTACTCTTTGGCTTACTAATTGATCACACATGAAATATAAAAATGGATGCTCTTACTAGTTTTATAGTTGTTATCATCGCAATAACTATTCAATTCTCTTTATACGCCATCAAAAGGTTGCAGGAACCTTTAGAACCAAATTATTTGATAGATAAAAATTCGAAAAAAATAACAAACTACATGGGTAAATTTTGGAAAAATGCCGAAATAACAAATGGGAGATTAGCTATGATTGGTTTTTTAGCTTTGATAATAAACTACGGTTTTTTCGGGTGGATAATACCTGGTTTTATTTAAAATATAATTACATTAAAGTTTTAAAGAAAATAAATCTCTCGTTCATAACAAACTCTCCTTTTAAAAAAATAATTTTTATTATAAGTAAAAAAGCAATTGAGCAATTCTGATTTTGATAAAAATGGATTAGACAGCTATGGAATACATTGGCTTCAATATGCTGCTTTTGCTGTCTCTGGTTTTGCTATATTTACAACCTGGGCATTTTTTTATGATGAAAGATTCCACAACTTTGTAATGAATATTTTTAGGGTTATTAACTGCAGCGGGTTCAACTGTAATGGAGCATTTTAAAATTCTATGGCTAATCCAGATCAAAAAACAATATTAATTGATAATGCTTATGAGGAAATTAAAAACATTTGTATAAATCTTCAAAAAGATACTGATGCTTCGAATTTGGAAGTTAAAAGTTTACTAAAACTAATTATGAATGAATGGGCAGAAAATGAGGAGAAAAAAAATGGTTTTGGATTTAGGTAAAGTTAGCCACTGTCTAAGAAGAGAATTAAGCCTCAAATCATTTTAATATGAAAAGATTTTTTAATTTTTAAAATTTAATATTTATAATTTACAATTTTTAGAAAGAAATTAAAAAGGAATGAATCTCAAATAGAAGATTCATTCCAGATTTAGCATTAGTTTTATCTAGATTTAAATTTTATAATTAAACTCCTCTGGTGGACTGTCAATCATTAGATCCCTCCTATTCAACAAGTTAAACCTAAGCCTTACTAATTAAGAAAGTAAATCAGTAAAAATGCTGATTTGTTATTTTCTAAAATGTTTGAATTAAAGATGCCAATTCTGGGGCATCTAATAAAAGTGCAAAAAATGTGAGCACAACTAATAAAAATATGGAAAAGTAGAATTGAATCATGCTTCAAAATTACTTAAAAAGAATTTTTTAAGTTGTATAAAATAATGCTTTGTTTACATAATTAAATATCTCTACTTAGAGAAGTTTAATTAAAGAATAATTAAGATGCTTTAGGAGAAAATATCGTACTATTTTTTTGCCAATACTCACAGCCTTTAAGTAAATGATCACCCTGTGGTATGCGTTTTTCGTATTTTGGACAGATCAAGATAGTAGCAAAAGTTTCTGTAGTGCTGTAGCGAAAGTGATTGCAAGTAATACAAATCTTTGTTCGTTTTCGTTTTAGGGTAGATTCTTTTAGATATTCCCATTTTGACGAATTAACCTTGATCATGATTACTGGAATTTATTAGTAACAATTTGCCAACCTCCTGAGATCAATTCATTCCATGTTTCACAAGCGCACTCAATAGAATGGAGTCTTGAATTTTTAAGTCGGGCTGGTTCACCTAATTCATTTGCATAGAAAAGATGAGTATATACTTTTAAGTTATTAGATACAGATTTCTTATAACTCTCAAAAAAAATTAATAAACCACTTTTTTTGTTAAACAACCAGCCAGTTGGGGGGTCAATAAGGCTGCCACTATAAAAATAAGTCCGAACATTAGCAACTCCTGAAGCCATGAAGATAATACAGTTGTACTATTAATATAAATGTACTATTCGTAGACGTCAAGTATGCCTCTGATAATTATTTAAATACTAAAATTAGTATCCAAAATAATCAGCCGTAAACTTCTTATTTGGTAATAGTGAATACAAGTAACTCCTTGAAAAGGAAAATATCATTTAAAGAGTATCTCCAAAAAAATTCAATGTATCGAAATCCCTTCTATTTAGGATGGAACAAAGGTTGGTCTTTTTTATTTTTTTTAGAGGGTGGCATTGCAAAAATTGAAGCAAAAGGTTTTGGTATTTCTATTACAACAAAAGTTGAGAAAGGAGAATCACCCCTAGAATCTGCGGATAGATTAGTCTCGAAAGAGCAAAGGATTAGAAAATCAAGATATTATTCTTGGGTTAAATCTATTAATGAATAAAACAATAAATTAACCAATCCTTAAATTTCTAAAGTAATTTGTTGATAGTCAATTTAAAATAGAAAATAGTCATTTATTTATCGTGTCCAATAAATTTTATGAATGGTGGAAAAACCATAGAAAAGTTGTAACCTATGGAGCTTTTATCCTCTTGTTTGGTTTTTATTTATCTCCTGTTATCAAAGAAGCAACATACAAAAACCAATGTATTAAGTATTCTACTAAAGGAGCTTTAACTAAATTTAATAAGGACGATATTGGAGAAACTTTACTTGAAGAAACAGGTTTGAATATTGATGAACTAGCAAAGATTGAAGGTTATAAGAATTGCATTAATTAAAAAGTTCGCAATAATTACGCTGAGTTTTTAAATGATTAAAGGTATGTTAAAACTTATTTTATTAATATTATTATTTGGATTTATATCAATAAGTCCAAAAACAAGATATTTGGTTGGCATAACTCTTAAAGAAATTTCTTCATTTCTTTTATGGACTGTTAAATATGAAGATAGAGAAAAATGGATTATAGATAAACCAAGTTGGATACCTAGCCAAAAACTTAAGCCATCGTATTAAATGAAGACTTATTTAGAAGAACGAATTGAATGGTTTGACGATAATTATAGAAATGGTAATGCGTTAATCTCTGATAAGCAGTTCGACCAACTTGAAAAAAATTTATTAAGAACAAACCCTAATTGTGATTACTTTAAAAAGAAAAATAAACTAGTTTTACCTTCATTAGAAAAGGATTCAATAGATGAATTTTTGAAAGGATTATTAGTAAATACCAGATTAATAATTGAACCAAAAATTGATGGTTGTGCTGTTGCTTTGCAATATAGGGATGGAACCTTGGAGAAAGCAATTTCAAGAAAAGGGGCAGATGTTACTAGTAAACTTATTAAATTACAAGACATTCCCAATAATCTCCCTTTAAGAGGAATTCTTCAAGTTAGAGGTGAATTATATGCACCCAACCAAAGTCCAAATATCTCCCAGAGAATCGCTTCTGGATTTCTAAGAGCTAAAGAAGGATTTTCTAAAAGTCTTAGCTTCTGCGCATTTCAAATACTTAATTCAACACTTAACCAATATGAATCCAAAAAAAGTCTTTCAAAGCTTGGCTTCAAGGTCCCTCAGGATATTTCATGCAACTTTACGAGCCAAGTTGAAGTATTTAGAAAACAATGGCTAGAAGGGAAGCTTTTTAGTAAATATCCAACAGATGGAATAGTAGTAAAAATAAATTCTAGAAAATTACAATTGATTAGAGAAAAATCAAATTTAGATTATCCTTATTGGCAAGTAGCAATAAAACGTTAATGGAATTAATGCACCAGATTTTTCCTACTTGGCATATTTACTTGGATATGTTTTTGGTTGGCTTTGCAACTTACGGTTATCTAAGAATTAAGAAAAAAATAAAAACTAAATAAAGTTTTTAAATCATCGGTGGTCCTTAAGCATGGATTTAAGTTGTTCGGTATCTAATTGTTCAAGATAATTTCTCATTGCCAACCAAGATCTTCTGCTTTCTAACTTTCCACTTTGTTTAAATAAATTTGCGGAAACTTGATCTATTAATTCTCTATGTGTCATATTTATATTCTTCATCAAGTTCAATGACGACACCATTAAAAAATTCTGCTAATAATTTTGATGGGTCTTGCATAGATATCTTTCTATCTACTTTTGATAATTTCTTTTTGATTGGATTTAAGTTAGTCATACAGATTCAGGTAATTCAAGTTCTTCAAAAGTCCAGCCTTCTAATTGAAGGTCATGCCATTTATCCCAAGCATTATCCAAATACATTTGAGTGGATGATTTAATTGCCATTGGCTCACCAAGATCATTTGCATAATATGTATGAGCAAAAATTCTCATACTATTTCTTGGAGATTTTTTATTCCTTATAAATAAAATTAATCTGCTGCGGTCTGGGCTAAGCAACCAACCACTTGGGGACTCATTACGATAACCGTAAGAAAAATTAGTCCAAACATTAGCGCCTCCTAAAGTCATTACTTAGTAATACATTTGTACTACTAATATAAATACATTAGAAATGGATCGTCAAGTATTTAGGCAAATAAATTATTTACACTAATAGAGAATAAAAACAGCTCAGTTATTTCAAAAAAATAAAATACCTACCAAAAGCCTGTTATAGCAAGCATTTTAATAGGTAAAACCGGATCCCCGTCAGTTCTCTGCTGCATCGACCTGGAAATGCCAGAAGAGGATTCAAAGTGGGCTTTCGTTTCCGATTACAAGATCGGTTTACTACCGCATCACGACAGTCTCCTCATGTCGAAAGAGAGTCAGATCAGAGCACATAAAGAAGAACTTAACCAAAGATCCAGTAATCTAACTCTAACTTATTTTTTTATGCATTTGGTGATGGCCAAATGTCTCTTACCATAGTTAATAAAATTTGAGCTTCATCGTATCTTTCTGAATGCGTTTTACCATTCAATAAAAATGTGATGTGAGCCATTTTTCTTCCCAGAATTTCTCGAGATTTGCCATAACAATGAATATTAGAACCCTCAATTTCAGATAACATTTTAATTCTGGTTTCCATTGAGATTGGGAAATTCTTTTTTAATCCCAGTAGATTTATCATAATTGCCCCTTCACAATTCATTTTAATTTCAGGTGGCATTATCCCAGAAGAAATGCAAACATATTGATCAAACTGACTTGAAGTACAAGCTTCAATAGAGAAATGAGCTGAGTTATGTGTTCTAGGAGCTATTTCATTAATTAAAAGACCATTATCGCCATAGAAGAATTCAATAGCTAAAACTCCAACGTAATTAAGTTCATTGACTATTGAAGAGAAAATATTTATTGCAAATAAGTTCAAATCATATTCATTTGTTCCAGGTGCAAGAACCCAATCACAAATATGATTTGATTGGAATGTCTCAACGATTGGGAAGAATCTTATCTTACCGGTTCTATCTCTCGAACCAACAAGAGCTAGTTCTTTTTCATACTCTATCCATTCTTCTATTAACCACTCATCAGAATTATTCTCTATTAAAAAAGAATCTAAATCTTCTTTTGTCTTTATTTTTTTGTTCCCTTTACCGTCGTATCCACCTTTATTTGATTTTGCCATTAAAGGGAAAGTCCAATTATTGATTTCCTCATCCGAAAGATTCTTAAAATCTTCAATCTTTATCCATTTTGGACAGGGGATATTCATTCTATCTATTAATTTTTTTTGAGAAAACCTATCTACTAAAGGCTTTATTGCATTAAGACTTGGAACAAAAATATCGTTATTATCAATTAAATTTAATTTATCAATTTTTATCCATTCATTTTCAAAAATTATTTTTTCACATTCATTAATTAATGATTTATTACCTCTTATCTTTAAAGGATCAGCTTCTATGACATGATCCGCTTTTGAACCAGCAGGATCATCACAAGACTTTGTTTGCACACATACTTCTAAATCTCTTCTTTTTGCTGCCTCGGTTAACATCAAAGCCAGTTGACCTCCTCCAATTATTCCTAGGGAATAATTTTTTTTAATATCGTTTATATTTTTTTTAAAACTCATAGCATGATTTTATTACCATTTCTAATTCTTAACAACTGAATTTTTAAGGATCTAGAGCTTAGATTTTGCTAATATATAAAGTATTTATACCAAATATTTATAAATTTTAACTAGGTAATCAATTGTGAATAAGAGAAAAATATTAGTCCCATTAGGTGAAAAGTCATACGAAGTAACTATTGAAGCAGGAATACTGAATAATATCAGCGAAGAACTTTTAAAAATTGGAATAACAAAGAATAGAAAAATACTTGTTATTTCAAATGAAGAAATATCAAATTTGTATGGAAAAAAATTTTTAAATAATTTAAAAGATAATAAATTTCAGGCCAAAATGTTCCTTATCAAGGCTGGAGAATCATACAAAAACTTAAAAACCTTAAGTGAAATATATGATGTAGCATTTGAATTTGGCTTAGATAGAAATTCAATAATTATTGCCCTTGGGGGAGGAATTGTTGGAGATGTAAGTGGTTTTGCAGCTGCGACTTGGCTAAGAGGTATCGAATATATTCAGATTCCAACAACATTATTATCAATGGTTGATTCATCTGTGGGAGGAAAAACAGGAGTAAATCATCCAAAAGGTAAAAATTTAATTGGAGCTTTCAATCAACCTAAAGCAGTTTTTATTGATCCAGAAACTTTAAAAAGCTTGCCCAAAAGAGAATTTAGTGCAGGCATGGCCGAAGTAATAAAATACGGAGTGATAAGAGATAAAGAACTTTTCGAATACTTAGAAGTTGAAAAAAACAAAAATGAACTTATAAATCTCAAAAATGAATATCTAATTAAAATAATTAATAGTTCAATCAAAACAAAGTCTCATATTGTTTCTCAAGACGAACATGAAAATGGTGTTAGAGCAATATTGAATTATGGTCATTCTTTTGGTCACGTTATTGAAAATTTATGTGGATACGGCAAATTTCTCCATGGTGAGGCAATATCAATTGGTATGAATATTGCGGGGAAAATAGCAATTGAGAAAGAGTTATGGTCTAAAGAAGAATTAGAGAGACAGAAGAATCTTTTAAAAAGTTACGATCTTCCTACCGAGATCCCCAAAATAAATAAAGAAGAGGTTCTAACAATACTTATGGGCGATAAAAAAGTTCGTGATGGCAAAATGAGATTTATATTACCGAAAGAAATTGGTGCTGTTGATATATATGATGACGTAGAAGATTCATTATTTTTAAAGTTTTTTTCTTAACGTAAACAGGTTGACTTTATATTCATTTTATTCTCATTTAACTTTTTAAAAACAAACCACTTAAAATCACCTAAACAAACAGGATCAACAAGTCTAAGTAATGCCTCTCTTCTTAAAAGGGCATTTGATAAATCCTCTTTAATTTCTTTCTGAATCCCATAAAGTCTCTCTGCCAATCCAAGCGCCAACAAAGCCTCTCCTTGTTTAGTTATTCCAACAGTATCAAATCCAAGAGTCTCAGCATCATTAATTAAAGTTTCTATGCAGACATGAGATGTTAAATCGCAATTTCCAGGAGAATCTAGAACATTATTCGTCAATTTTTGATTTTCATATGAAACTATCGTCCCATCTGAATTCTTAGAGGTGTAGTATTTTTTAGCTTCTTTAGCGTAATCAATTATCAATAAAATACCATTGTTAATTTTTTGATAAATAGCTTTTAACCATTTTGAGTTATCTATATGCCATTCTGTCGTCCATCCTTCAATAGCATCTTCAGGCGGGATAGTAATTCCCAACTCACTTTTAGCAAGTTCAATACTTTTTCCCAATTCGCTTGTAATTGGCATTTCATCAAAATATAATTTATGAGATTTTTTGTCTATAGAAACTGCTTGTCGAAGTAATTTTCCTTTTGAGAAGGTTATTCTCTCTACTGGCAAAGCATCCAAAACCTCATTGGCAAGAACTATTCCATTTATATTATTTTCATCTACTTCTTCCAAACCTTTCCATAAAATATCAATCCCTAATATTAAAAATTTCTCCAATTTATTTTTTTGTTTTTCTACCATCCCTTCATTAGGTTCAATAATCACAAAAGAAACTCCTTCCAACAAATTCTTGTTATTTTCTAAAAAATATTTAACTAATCCACTCATAAAGCTTCCATCTCCTGCTCCAAATTCAATTACAGCTAATTTCTGATTAGATAAAAAACTATTTTTGAACTGAATCAACCAATCTTCTATTTGTTTACCAACCAAAAAAGCAAAATCATCAGATAAAGAGGGTGATGTGACAAAATCTCCCCGAACGCCTAAATTAGCTTTGCCGCTGCCGTAATAACCATTAATAGGATCATTTAATGCAAAATTCATAAAGTCATAAAAACTTATAATTCCACCCATTTTTATTATTTTTTTTACTAACCAATCTGGATTATTCGCGGGTAAGCTATTCATCGGCGAAAATATAAAAAGACAGAATTTATTTATGCCTTCAAAGATTAACTATTTATTAGGAATATTTCTATCTATATTAGTTTTAATTTCACATAAACCCGTTTTCGCTATAAATAATCCAAATCTCTTACCAGAAGAAAAAACACCCGTTATTGATTTAGCTAAAACATTAAGCCCTAATCAGAAAAAATCTTTAGAGGAAAAGCTCAACAATCTAGAAATTGAAAGTGGGTGGAAAATAAAATATTTATCTCAGTTTGAGAGTTCACCTGGTAGCGCAATAAAGGACTATTGGGACTTAGATGAGACAAGTTTGTTGATAGTTGCAGATCCTAGAGGGGGAAATTTGCTGAACTTTAACGTCGGAGAGGCTTATTTTAATTTTATGCCAAGGTTGTTTTGGGTTGAACTTCAAACAAGATTTGGCAACCAATACTATGTTAAAGATCATGGCGAGGATGGTGCAGTATTAGATGCAATTGATTCAGTAAAAATTTGTCTCGAAAGAGGAGGATGCCAAGTTGTCCCTGGCCTACCCAAAGAGCAATATATTTGGACTTTATGTACATCTATTCTTGGAGGTTTAGTAGCAGGTTTTGCATCTGCTCCAAGAAAAGAAGGTCAAGTGATATCAATTGGTTTTTTAGCTCTTCTTTCTCCTTTATGGGGTATGTTATTTGGAATTTTTGGTCTGGCACCAATAATATCCAGAACAACTGATTTATTACCGTTATTTAAAAATAGTTTAGCTTTTATAGCCGCAGGAATTGCGGGTTATATCTTGTCTCAAACATTATTTTCGAGATATGAAAAGCCCAAAAATACTTAAAAAATAAACAAAATATCTTACCCTAAAAAAATTTATCTTCTTCACGAATTTCACCAGACTCTGAATACCATCGATGAGAAACATGACTTAATCCTTTTTTTTCAAACTCAATCCATGAAAAGTTAATTAGTAATTTCCCATCTTCAGCAGTTTTATATCTTGGCACCACAGCAGTGTTGAAATAAATTGTTCCTTTGCTATCAATTTTAAACATCTCTCTTAAACCAAGATTTCTTTTAAGCCGGTTGTGCATATGACCAAAAATTACAAGATCAACTTTTCTTCTCTTTTGTATTTGGGAAATAGCCACAGACAAATCTCTATCTCCCCAATCTAAAGAGGGTAATTTCCAGTCTTTCCCACAAATGCTTTTAGGTTCTGAACCTAAACCCGAAGGACCAGCATGAGACATAATTATTAGAGGTATTTCTTCAACAGTATCTTCTGAACATTTGATAATTTTATTTATTGAATCTTGTTCGGTTATAGGTCCATAAACGCCTTTAACTTCTTTTGAAAGATAATAGCCGCCGCCAGAACTACATGGTCTAGCAGACAATAAATTTATTTGATTATTAAAAACTTTCAAATCCCATGCACAATATTTTTCACCAAGAACACGTATCTGCTTTGAGAGAGTTTCGCCTGTAGAATCTTTCCCTCTATCATGATTTCCTAAAATCACAAAAGTAGGAATTTTGATCTCATTGATTTTTTTAATTATTTTGACACTTCCATCAGAAATATCACCAACAAATAAAACAATATTTGGTTTGATAATCGATAAAACTTTCAAGTCTAATTCAGACCATTGACCATGACAGTCACCAACAATAGCAATTTTTAAATTTGTCAGAATTTTTTCTGTTTAAAGGCATATAATCTATTTAGAGATATTCTAAATCCTGACCAGTATAACTTCTACTGCAAAACAGAAATCAGTTCAAAACGAAGAAGATTTGATTTCTGAAATAAAGGAGCGTTGCGGAAAAGCTAATGCAATTATTCTTGCGCACTATTATCAAGCTCCAGAGATTCAGGAAATTGCAGATTTTATCGGCGATTCATTAGATCTATCTAGGAAAGCTGCAAATAATGACGCAGATATAATAATTTTTTGCGGTGTGCACTTTATGGCCGAAACCGCAAAAATACTTAGCCCTAATAAAACAGTCCTATTACCGGATATTGACGCAGGATGCTCATTAGCAGACGATTGTCCTTCAGATAAATTTCAAAAATTCAGGGAAGAAAATCCGGATCACTATGTCGTAAGTTATATAAATTGTACTGCAGAAGTAAAAGCTCAAAGTGATCTGATATGTACAAGCAGTAATGCAGTCTCATTAATTAAAAAGATACCTGAAGATAAAAAGATAATATTTGCGCCAGATCAGAACCTTGGGAGATGGGTACAGAAAAATTCAGGAAGAGATCTTAAATTATGGCCTGGTAGCTGCATTGTTCATGAATCATTTAGTGAAGAAGCACTTCTAAAATTAAAATATCAAAATCCAGGATCAAAAGTAATTGCTCATCCTGAATGTAGTCAAAATTTACTAATTCTCTCAGACTTTATTGGATCAACAAGTAAGCTGCTTGATTTCGTAAGTAAAGATCCATCTAAAACTTACATGGTACTAACTGAACCTGGAATAATTCATCAAATGAAAAAGAAAGAACCTAATAAAATTTTTATTGAAGTTCCCGATGTAGAAGGTTGTAAATGTAACGAGTGTCCATATATGAAATTAAATACTTTAGAAAAAATTCTTGATTGTTTGAAAAATAATTCCCCGTCTATTGAACTAGACCCAGAAATAATAAGAAGAGCCTATGTGCCAATAAAAAGAATGCTGGATATGAGTAATTAATTTAATGAAAATACTTTATCTTCCTTATTAATTTTTAGGAATGCATTAAGGTTTGTGGTGTCGGGATTAAATTCGCTTATCTGATTCTTTCTATTAATTATATTTATTAGCTCTTTTTCACCAGCTCTATATTGTTTATCTTTTCTAGTTCCTATCTCTCTTTGAAGTATAGGGTTTATATTCATTCTTACTTCTATGTCTGGAATAATTCCAGATTTGTTTATATCAGTGCCGTTCGGAGTTAAATACTTAGCGACTGTAACAGTTAGACCTGAACCATCAACTAAAGTTCTCATGGATTGAACTAGACCTTTACCGAATGTTTTCTTCCCAACTAATTTTCCTCTTTTGTTATCTTTTATTGCACCAGAAACTATTTCACTAGCACTAGCAGAACCCTCATTAACTAAGACAACTAAGGGCTTTTTTGTTAGAGCTTTACCGTTTCCTTTTTTTGTTTCTTTTAAACCATCTTTACTTACTGTACTTACTATTACTCCTTTGTTAATGAAGTGCCTTGAGATATCAATGCTTGATTCTAATAAACCTCCAGGATTACTTCTCAAGTCAAGAACATATCCTGCGACTTTTTTTGTTTCTAAATCCTTAATAGCATCTCTAGTTTCTTTGGATGCATTTGCATTAAATTGTTTAATTCGTACATAGCCAATTGATAAGCCATTTTTGGTTTGATTGACTTTACTTGATACAGATTTTATTTCAATTTTTTCTCTTGATAAAGTCTTAAAAAAGGATTGAGAACCTCTAAGAATTTCAAGCTTTACTTTAGTACCTCTTTGTCCTCTTATTAATTTCACTGCATCCTCAATATTCATACCTTCAGTAGAAATATCATCTATGGATAATATTTTATCTCTAGCTTTAATTCCAGCATCAAATGCAGGGGTGCCCTCTATGGGAGAAATAATTATTAAATCATCAGATTCTTTATCTTTAACTATTTGGATACCAACTCCAGTTAATTCGCCAGAGGTATCAATTCTCATTTGATTAAATTCCTTAGGTTCTAAAAATCTTGTATAAGAATCATCTAAATTAGAAAGCATATCTCTAATCGCATCATATGCTTCATTGCTGTCTGAATATGTTTTTGATAAAACTTCTTTTCTTAGATTAATCCAATTGGACTTTTGAAATTTGCCGTTTGAATCAAGAAAATCTCTATATACAATTTGCCAAACATGATCAATTACTTCTTTATAACTATTATTTAAAACTGTTGCCTCTGCAAAATTATTTAAAAATAACCCAGAAAAGGATGTCGCAAACAGAAATATATATTTTTTTTTAAGCAATTTTCTTATCTTCAAATAATTCGATATTTTTTATTATAAAAAGAATTTATTTATAATTCAGAAATTTGACAAATCCTTAAGGATCAATCCACTTCCCATCATCCTTAATAAGTTGGATTAAAGCATTAACACCCTCATCTTCAGGTACTCTTTTAATCTCTTCTTTTCTTCTATATAAGGCAATAGTTCCTTTACCTTTTCCAACATAACCATAATCAGCATCTGCCATTTCTCCTGGCCCATTAACAATACATCCCATTATTGCTATATCTAGACCCGTCAAATGTGAGGTGGCGTTCCTAACTTTATCTACAACTTCTTCTAGATTGAAAAGTGTTCTACCACAACTGGGGCAACTGATGTATTCAACCATTGTTTTTCTTAATCCTAAAGATTGCAAAATTGAATAGCACACTGGTATTTCCTTTTCTGGAGCTTCTGTTAAGGAAACCCTGATGGTATCTCCTAATCCCTCTGCTAAAAGCGTTCCAATTCCAGCAGTACTTTTAATCCTTCCATAATCACCATCACCAGCTTCGGTCACTCCTAAATGTAAGGGATAGTTATATCCTTCTGAGTCAAGCCTATCTGCAATCATTCTGTAAGCTGCCATCATGACCGGAGCCCTAGAAGCTTTCATAGAAATAATTATGTTATGAAAATCAAGCTCATCACAAATTTTGACGAACTCCATCGCAGATTCTGTCATTCCTAATGGCGTATCTCCATAAGTAAAAAGCATCCTCTCAGATAGAGACCCATGATTAACTCCAATCCTTAGAGCTTTGTTTTCAGCCTTTAAAACTTCAACTAAAGGGGTAAATCTTTTAAGTATTGTTTGCTTAATAGTTTCAAATTCCTCATCTGTATATTCAGTTCTTGTAGGGTCTGATTTTTCAAAAACAAACAATCCAGGATTAATTCTTACTTTATCAACATGTTTTGCAACTTCCATTGCAATTTTCATACCATTATGGTGAACATCAGCCACCAAGGGGGTATTGATATTATTTTCTAGTAATTTTGCCTTTATATCTCCTACTGCTTTGGCATGTGCTAAGGAAGGGACAGTTAACCTAACTATTTCACAACCCACATCATGAAGTCTTTTGATAGCTAAGTAAGCATTTTCGACATCCATAGTATCTTCATTTATCATCGATTGAACTCTTACTGGATAATCACTTCCAATAGCTATATCACCCACCATTACTGTTCTAGTTATCCTTCTCTCAATATGAGTTGAATATCTTTTGGAGAGACTATTAACCTCTTTAGATTGAGTTAATGACATTAAAATTCTTGATATTCAAAAAGGATTTCACTAAATTATACGGCATATAGTTTACCACTTACATTCTCTAAGTCTTTCAAAGTTAGATGGTAAGGTTTATTGATTTCTTTTGAAGGAAATCTCAACAAATAAGATGGATGAAAAATTACCATAATTTCTCTCCCATCTTTTTTAATCCATTGACCTCTTAAATTACTTATAGGATCTTTAACTTCTAAAATAGCTCTCATAGCAGTAGAACCAGTAAGTAATATAAATTTTGGATCGACTAACTTTATTTGCTGCAATAACCAAGGTTTATGAATATTAATTTCTCTAGCAGTGGGTTTTCTATTATTTGGTGGACGACATTTAATTACATTACAAAAATAAACATCCTTCTTATAATCAATTCCAGCTTGTATTAATAATTCGTTTAATAACTTACCAGATTTACCTACATAAGGTTTTCCTTCTAAATCTTCCTGGGCTCCAGGTGCCTCACCAATTACTAACAAATCTGCAAATACACTTCCTCTCCCAATTACTAACCTTTTCACCGAAAATAAAACTTTAAATATTTTTATCTTAAGAACTCAAAACATGAAAATAAAATAGATTAAGAAAATGAACTAAATTGAACCATAGTGTGATAGTTTTATTTATTCTTAATTTATGCATTTGTCATTATTAAAAGTCATATTTGAAAAGTTATAAGTCAATGAGTCAAGTGAATTTATCTGATCGGGCACTTTCAATTGAGCCTTCTCTTACATTGCAGATAAGTGCTAAAGCGAATCAATTATCTGCAGAAGGAGTAGATATTTGCAATTTAAGTGCAGGTGAACCTGATTTTGATGCCCCAAAAGAAGTTATTGAGGCTACAAGTAAAGCTATATTTGATGGATTTACAAAGTACGGGCCCGCAGCGGGGAATTTAGATCTCCGAAAAGCAATTGCAAATAAACTTCAAATTCAAAACGATTTAAATTATGAATTTGAAAATGTAATGGTCACAAATGGTGCTAAGCAAGCAATATATAATCTTTTCCAAGTGTTGTTAAATACTGGAGACGAAGTTATTATTCCTTCTCCATATTGGTTAAGTTATCCCCAGATGGTTAGATTGGCGGGTGGGAAGCCAATTTTTACAAATTCTTCTGCAGAAGATGGATTCAAAATAAATATAGAAGATTTGAAGTCTAAAATCTCTTCAAAAACTAAATTTATAATTATCAATTCTCCTAATAACCCTACTGGGAGAGTTATGTCAAAGGAAGAATTATTACAAATTGCCGATTTAGCTAGAGAAAATCCAAATATCAATATTCTTTCTGATGAGATTTACGAAATAATCCTTAAAAAAGAATTTAAACACTACAGTTTATCTTCATTAGCAAATGACTTAAAAGATAGAATTTTTATAATAAATGGGTTTGCGAAAGGATGGGCTATGACTGGCTGGAGAATAGGTTATTTAGTAGGTCCCAAAGATGTAATCAAAGCATCCTCAGCATTACAAAGTCAAAGTACAAGTAATGTTTGCTCTTTTGTTCAAAAAGGTGCTTTAGAGGCTTTAAAAATTAATAATGAGTTTTTCTCAATGATAAATAGCCATTATGATCGTAGAAGAAGACTTCTCTATGAGGGGCTTAATAATATAAATGGGATTTATATTGAAGAACCTAACGGAGCATTTTACGCATTTCCAAAATTACCCAACTCCTCAATTACTTCTGTTGATTTCTGCAATAAAGCTCTTCAAGATTACGGATTAGTTGTTGTACCTGGAAAAGCTTTTGGAGCTGATCAATATATAAGAATATCTTGTGCAGCTTCAGAAATTAAAATAAAAGATGGACTGCAGAGGCTTGAAAACGCAATCTCTGAATACTATTGATTTAACTAAGTTATGTTAAATTTAAAGAATTTCCTACTAAGTTCATCTCTATTATTTTCTTTTTTTTCATCACCTGTATTTTCAAATCCCAAAGTTTTAAAAGTTGGAGCAATACCTGATCAAAACCAAGATATTTTGGACAAAAGATTTAATTTATTTTCAAAAGAATTATCCAAACAACTTGATGTAGAAGTTAAATACATTCCTGTTATTAATTATGTTGCAGCAGTAACTGGATTTAGAACTAAAGATTTAGATTTAGTTTGGTTTGGCGGTTTATCAGGAGTTCAAGCAAGATTACAAACACCTAATTCAATTGTCATAGCTCAAAGAGATATCGATAAGGAATTTAAAAGTGTTTTTATAGTAAACAAAAATTTAGAAATTAACTCAATTTCAAACATTAAAGGACTTAAAAAACTAAAGAATTTAAGATTTACTTTTGGCTCTGAAAACTCAACTTCTGGAAGATTAATGCCAGAATATTTTTTAAATCAAGCAGGAGTTGAAATTAAACATTTTAAAGGGAAAAAAGCAGGTTTTAGTGGGAGTCATGATGCCACTATAGCTTTAGTTAATAGTGGAGCATTTGATGCTGGAGCTTTAAATAAACAGGTTTGGGAAAACAATCTTAAAAATAATCCCAAAAGAACAAGTAATTTAGAATTATTCTGGATCACACCAGAATATGTTGACTATCATTGGCTAGCTCAAGGTGATCTTGAAAATAGATTCGGGGAAGGGTTTACAAAAGAACTTAAATCAGTAATTCTAAATTTAGATATAAATCAAAAATTACATAAACGGATTTTAGATATGTTCAATGCAAAAAGATTTATAAATGCAGAAGCAAAACAGTATAAAAATATAGAGGAAATCGGGAGGAAATTAAATAAAATTAGATGAATAATGCTCTCTTAGAATTAAAAAATATATCTTATAAATACAAAAATAATCTGATTCTAAATAAAGTGAATTTAAAAATAAATTCAGGGGAGAAAATTGCACTTTTAGGTAAAAGCGGTTCAGGAAAAACTACATTAATATCAGTACTTAATGGCACTATCAAGCCAACTGAAGGTGAGGTTAAATTATTCAATAAAAGTTACGAGGAATTAGATAGAAAGCAGAAACGAAAGATAACAACTATTTGGCAAGATTTAAGATTAATAGAAGATCTTTCAGCAGAACAAAATGTTAATTGTGGACTACTAGCGGAAAACAATTTTTATTTCGCTTTTAAAAATTTGCTAAATATAAGTTCTTTCAAGAAGGCACATGAATATATGCAATTATGTAGACTTCATAACTCTATTTATGACAAAAAAATCAGAAAACTATCTGGGGGACAAAAACAAAGGGTGGCTATAGCTAGATCATTGATTCAAGGATCAAATATATTACTTGCAGATGAGCCTTTTAATAATTTAGATCCAAAATTGATAACAACAATTAAAAACCTGCTGCTAGATAATGTAGATAAAAATAATTCAAAAAAATCGCCAAAAACGGCATTAGTTGCATTACATAGATTAGATTTGCTGAACAATTTCGATAAAGTAATTGGGATAAGGGAGGGTAAAATTTTTTTCAATATTAAAAGAAATAACTTAAAGAAGTTTCATTTAGACAAAATATATTAATTAGTTGAATAAATTAAAATTAAACTATACCTCATTATCTTTTCTTCCAATATTGGTATGCATACCTCTAGGGTATCAATTAATAAACAATATTCATTTGGGAGGATTTAAATTATTCCAAGAATTCTTAATTTCTGCATTTAATCCCAAGATCGATAATGAAATTATTATTACCGTAATTAATCGATTAAATGAAACTATCTTAATTGGTTTTTTTAGTTGGTTAGTAAGTATTAGTTTTGGAGCAATTTTTGGAATAATATCCTCAAATATTTTTTGTAAAATCTTTAATATTCCAAATTTTTTCTCCCGCGTAATAAGGTTTTTTCTAACAATAATTAGATCTATTCATGAAGTAGTTTGGGGAATATTATTAATGCAAATATATGGAATAAATTTTTCAATAGGAATAATAGCTATATGCATACCTTATATTGCTGTAAATTCAAAAGTTTTTGCTGAACAATTAGAAACTATTGACTACAAAAGTTTTGAATCTATAAATCAAATAAATGCACCTAAATTTTCTTCTTTACTAACTTTAATATGGAATCCAATAATAAATACATTTAAAAACTTTGGTATATATCGATTAGAGTGTTCAATAAGAAGTACGGTGATTTTAGGACTTTTTGGGATTGGAGGAATAGGTACCAGTATTTTTTTATCTTTCCAAGCTTTGAATTTTAGAGAGTTATGGACTTATTTATGGTCCTTAGCAATTTTGATAATTCTTTCTGGAATAATATTCAAAAAAATAAAATTTAATACTACAAATAAAATCCTATCTATTTTTTTTATTGCAGTTTTTTTCATAACAATTTTATTTTCATTTTCATATTTTCTTTATTTTATTTTTAATAATAATTTTGAAAATTTTAATTCCGTTAGTTCTCTATTAAAATCAAGCTCAGATTTAGGATTATTTGATTTCTTAAAACTTATATTAGAAACAATAATTTTAAGTCTTTTATCAACAGGAATCGCAATTAGTTTACCTCCATTAGTAATAGGAATTTTTAACAACAATAGTTCTAAAATTTTTATAAAAATTTTTGCATTTTTATTACGTTTAATACCTACACCTTTAATACTTCTAACTCTATTAACTTTTAATAATCCTTCTTTATCTTTAGCAGCTTTAACATTAGGTCTCCACAACGCTGGTATTACTAGCAAATTACTTTTTACAAATCTAGATAACCAAGACAAGAGAAATTATATTGCAATGAAATCTCTAGGAATCTCAAAAAAGACTAGTTGGCTTTTAGGTTTATTTTCTCAACAAGCAAAAAGTTACTTAGCATATTGCACTTATAGATCTGACATCATTATTAGAGAAACTGCAATTGTTGGGGTTATTGGAAGTGTTGGTCTGGGTTGGCAATTGCAAGAATCACTAAGTTCCTTCGCATGGCAAGAAGTCACCATAGTTTTGATAGCTTATAGCTCCATCGCAATAGTTGGCGAATTAATAAATGGTAAAATCAAAAATAGTTTAACTTGATTTGTAAGAATAATTTGTTAAATCAAGTAATTATTTTTTTCCGGTTATAGTGATTAGTTTACCAAAACAGCTTGTTGTAATTGGAGATAGCTCAGTTTATGGATGGGGAGATAATGAGGGTGGTGGATGGTGTGAGAGGCTTAGAAAAGATTGGGTTAATAACCAAAATGGTCCAGTTATTTATCAACTTGGCGTTAGGGGAGATGGGATAGAAAAAGTTTCATCTAGATGGGAAAAAGAATGGTCATCTAGAGGAGAGACGAGAAGAAATAAACCTAAAGCAATCCTGCTAAATGTAGGTCTTAACGACACTGCAGCAATTGGTCAGATAAATGGAAGACATCAATTAGATATAGATGGATTTGAATATGGATTAGAGAGGCTAATTAATGAAATGAACTCTCAAACAAATGTATTTGTTATTGGTTTGACACCAGTTGACGAAAGCAAAATGCCGTTCGCAGGATGTCTATGGTACTCAAATGATTTTTGTAATTCTTATGAAAGGAGAATGGAGGAAGTATGCCTCAATCAGAATGTCCCATTTCTTCCTACTTTTAGAGAAATGTACTCTGATAAAAGGAGTAAAAATTGGATTACTCATGATGGAATTCATCTAAATTCCGAAGGTCATTTCTGGCTTTTCCAAAGACTTAAAAGCTGGGAGATTCTTACAAAATGGAAGGAATCTTAGTTTTTCCAAATATTATTAATTTAAAAAATATGAATATAAAATAAGAGTAAAGATAGCAAAAACAGAAGCAATACTTGTCTGAATAGCATTTACCAATTCATTACTTAATTTATATTTGTTTTGAAATTTAGCACCAATAATACTTTCAGAAAGTGTTGCCAAGAATCCAGAAACTACAACAACTATAAAATGGTATTTTGTAGAAATAATTGATAAATGAAGCATTATAAAAGCCATAAATATTGATCCCAAAACACTAGCTAATGTTCCTTCTATACTTATTCCTCCTTCAGTTCCCCTATCCACCTTTTTAAGTGAAGTAATTAAGTATGTGTCTTTACCAAATCTTTTTCCAATTTCGCTACCAAAAGTATCCGCCAACTTTGCAGCAAAACTTGCAGCAAAACCTACTTTAAACATCACTACATTGGCAGCATTAAATTTGGTCATAATGGCAAGAAATAATCCTGTAGCTGCTGAGCCCCATACATTCTCAGGACCTCTTCTCCCGCCTCTTTTTTCTGCAATTCCTTGTGCTTTTTTAAATTTAAAACCTATTTTGGTAACGAGGGATCCAAATAATAAATAAATTACAACTGACATCCATCCCTGCCAAGACAAACATCCCCACAAAATTGTGCCTAAGATACCTGCACTTACCCAACCACTTTTGGTCATCAAAGGAATCCTGCAAAAAATATAAATCAAAATAAAATTAATGCAAAAACCTATAAAAAATTGATTTCTAATTAAATCCATATTTATCTAATTCTTTAATTTCAAATCAATTCTCCACTGATTTAGAATTGATGATGCGTTAATACTAGCCGTTGAAGTTCTCAAGATAGTGTCGGAAAGCTTAACAAAGGTAATATTATTTTCTTTAAAAAAATCAATTTCTTTAGCGGACCAACCTCCTTCTGGACCAATTACATTCCAAAAAATACCTTCTTTTTTATTTCCAAATTCTTGTTGTTTTCTTAACCATTGATTTAAGTCATATAGTGTTTCTTCTCTAGTTATAGAAATTGAAACTCTTTCATGATTATCTCTACTTTTTAGCCATTCAATAATATCCATTCCATTTAAAATAGATGGTTTCCACAATCTCTCACTTTGCTCAACAGCTTCATTGATAATTAAATTCCATCTCAAAAGTTTTCTAGAAAAATTTAAATTTTTGTTTACCTGTCTTTCTGAAAATAATGGCTGTATATAATCAATTCCTATTTCAGTACACATTTTTAAAATATCCTCAAAACCACTTTTTGGTATAACAACAGCTATTCCTAATAAGTTAATTTCTTGTTCTTGAAATAAGTAAGGTTTATTTGATTTAATTATTTCTAAGCAATCATTTTTAACTTTTATAGCTTTCCATAATGAACCCTCTCCATTAGCTATAAATATTTTTTTACCATTTTTTATCCTCATTACTTTATTTAAATAATGAGCCTCTTCTTTAGAAAGTTCTAAATTATTGTTCTTAATATTTTCAATTCTTTTATGGGAAATAATTAATCTAATTAAGTCTTCCATCTAAAACACTTAATCTTTGAAAACTAAATCTTCATGTTCTTCAACTGACCAATCATTATTTTCACCCCCAATAATTAACTCTTCAATCTTTACATAATTATTTGATATCTCATTCAAAGAATTAATTAATATATCTATTGAAATGGAGTCTGAAGTTCCAAAATCAACCCAACATCTTCCCCAAAGATTTTGATATTCCATAATTCCTAAATTATGCATTAAGGCTGGAAGAGATGCATTTTTTTGGTCATTATCATAGGACATCCAACTTAGATCGGAACCCTCTTCATGAGTTTGCAAATTTTCAGAATTAAATCCACCTAACCTTCCTAAAACGTACCAACTATCAAAAACACCATCTAAATAATTTTTTTCGTCTTGAGTTGGTGATTCTGAAAACCTGATCCATATCCAACAATTAAAAGGATCAACTTCCCTAAAAATAATATTCATATTGACTAATATCTTTTTAGATCTACAGCTATTATAAGTAAGTTATTACTAGATTCAAATTCATACCTATAACTTAATTAATAATGCTTGATTTAAAAAAAATATCTTATCAACCCCAAACTGGTGAAAGAAAAATAATAGACAATTTAAATTTAAAAGTTCATGAAAATGAAATCATTTTAATTTGCGGCAATAGTGGTTCTGGGAAAACAACGCTACTCGAAATAATAAGCGGATTAACAAATCCGCAAAAGGGGAAAATTACTTGGAAGAATAAAATTTTGTCCTCTAGACAAAGAAGATGGTTTTGTGGAGTAGTATTCCAATTTCCTGAAAGATACTTTATAGGTACAACCATTGGTAAAGAATTAAAAATAGGCCATAAATCTTTAAGAGAAAAAAATATAGAAATAGTTTTAAATAAAGTTGGTTTGAAAAAAATTAATCTGACTCAACCACCAGAACAGCTAAGTGGCGGACAACAAAGGCGGTTAGCTGTAGCAGTTCAACTACTTAGAAACCCCTCAATTCTTTTACTTGATGAACCAACTGCTGGATTAGACTATTCAATGAGAAATGATGTGAAGAATTTAATTCTTGAGTTAAAAAATAAAAATACAATTATTATTGTTACTCATGAACCTGCCTTATTTGAGGGAATTCCTTCTAGGATATTATTCTTGGAAAAAGGGAAAATCAAAAATTTTATGAAAGAAAATCATGCAGGATAGGATAGTTCGGGCTACTGCAGCAAATGGAGGAATAAGATTAGTTGCGGTCTTAACAACAGAATCTTCTTTAGAAGCAAAAAATAGACACGGTCTTTCTTACTTAACCACCTGTATCTTAGGCAGAGCATTTAGTGCTTCACTGCTTTTAGCAAGCTCGATGAAAATAATGCATGGGAGAGTCACTTTAAGAGTTAGATCTGACGGACCTTTAAAGGGATTACTAGTTGATGCAGGTAGAGACGGGAAAGTTAGGGGTTATGTAGGGAATCCTAATTTAGAATTGGACCTAGTCAAAATAGATAATAATAAATATTCTTTTGATTTTACAAAAGCATTAGGTACAGGATATTTAAATGTAATTAGAGATAGTGGATTTGGAGAACCCTTTACAAGCACTGTTGAATTAGTAAATGGGAATATTGCTGAAGACTTAGCTTCATATTTATATCATTCAGAGCAAACTCCCTCTGCTGTATTTATTGGAGAAAAAATTCAAAATAAAAGTGTTATTTGTAGTGGTGGCTTATTAGCTCAAGTTTTACCTAAAAAAGATACTGACCCTCTGCTAGTCTCACTACTTGAAGAAAGATGTAAAGAAATTAATTCTTTCAGCGAAGATCTATTTAAGTCAAAAGATAATCTTCTTGAGTTAATTAGAAATATATTTCCCGATATTGACGATAAATCAATCTCTGAAAAAGCTCGTTCTCAACAAGTGAGTTTTAAATGCAAGTGTTCCAAACAAAGAAGTTTAAATGCGATGAAAATGCTTGATAAGAGCGAGTTAGAGGACATTCTCAAGAAAGATGGCAAAGCAGAGTTGGTTTGTGAATTTTGTAAAAATAAATATCTTATAAATTATGAAGAAATTAAATCTATGATAGAAAATCAATCATAAAAAAATTACGCCTAGCCATAAAATAACCACAGCTGGAATACTTTGAATTTTTTGTATTGATAAAGAGTTGTTTGATACTTCCTGAATGAAAGAATTATTTTCAAGCAATCCACCAAATATTAATCCTATTGAGAGAAAGGTAACACTCCAACCCAGAGAACCTATAAATCTTTTCCCTGATTTAATTTGAGTATAGGTAAGTATTAATGTTGAGATAGAGAGTAAAAGTCTATTATTAGAGTCTGGACTGATAAATAACAAAATTAAAAATAATAGCCCAACAGATATTTTTATTGAAAGATTATCAAATGAGGGGGTAGTAATTTTTGGCAGACTATACTGACTTGAATTGTTAGAGTTATTATTTAAATTTTTTATCTTAGAAAGAAGTGGGAAGTTATTATTGGTAAATTGATTAATTTGTTTTTCTTTTTTTGAGGCACTCACAGCTTCATAGCTTACATTTCCTGATTGCCTGGCTTTCAAACTACCCATGAGTAATTGATCAAAGGAAGATTCTATTTTCGCTTTTAAAATCAAGTCTTCACCAGCCTCTTTAACTTTAATATCTCTAGCCTTCTGAATATCCTCAAAAGCAGCACCTTCTTTTACACCTAAAATTTCATAAGGTGATTTTTCGTTTTTATTTTTATTATTGTTTGAATCCAAAATTTTTTACCAATACTAACAGATTAACTAATTTTATAATCCATTAAGACTTTATAAAACAATTGGTTCGACTCCACTAACAACGGGCGCAACTTTGTTTAAATTTAATTGATTATTGTCTTCAACAAACTGATTTAGATTCCACTCATTTTTGAAAAGAATAACTGGCCTATTCCAACAATCTTTAACTATTTTACAGTTGAATATTCTGCCTAGTTTTTCAATAGCTGGCCATCCATCAGAAATCCATCTAGCCAATTGATATGGCATTGCTTCAAGATTTGCATCTACACCATATTCACTTTTTAATCTGTGAGTTACTACCTCCAGCTGCAATTGACCAACGGCTGCGAGTATAGGGTCTCTTTTACTCTCATCAAAGTCATAAAGAATCTGAACAGCTCCTTCTTCTCGTAGTTCATTAACACCCTTTCTAAAGTTTTTAAATGCTGAGGGATTTGGATTTCTTAGCCAGCTGAATATTTCAGGACTAAAGGATGGTATACCCTCATATTCCAGATGAGCACCCGTATAAAGAGTATCTCCAATAGAAAACATCCCTGGATTATTTAAACCAATAACATCTCCAGGATAGGCATCATCAACTACTTCTCTATCTTGCCCAAATATTTTTTGTGGTCTTGATAATCTAATTGTTTTACCAGTTCTGGAATGTTTAACTGACATATCCTTTTCAAATTTGCCACTACAAACTCTTATAAAAGCAACCCTATCTCTGTGCTTTGGATCCATATTTGCTTGAAGCTTAAAAACAAACCCACTAAATTCATCGCTTGCAGGTTCAATATCCCCTTTATTACTATTTCTTGAAGTTGGTTTTTGTGCCATTTTTAAAAAACTATCTAAAAATGGCCTTACGCCAAAATTAGTCATGGCAGATCCAAAGAAAACTGGGGTTAAAGAGCCATTAAAAACTTTTTCTTTTTCAAATTTAGATCCTGCCTCATCAAGAACCTCCAATTCTTCAAGTGAGTTTTCAAGTAAATCTCTCTCTACATATTTTGATAGCTCTTTATCTTCAAGACTTAATCTTTTCTCATTCGATTGTTTCCCTCTCACTGCTTTATCAAATAAAATCACCTCTCTCGAAAATCTATCAATAACCCCCCTAAATTCCTCGCCACTCCCAATTGGCCAGTTTATAGGTAAGGTATTTAATCCAAGTTCTGATTCAATTTCATCAAGTAAAGAAAATGGCTCTCTTCCTGGTCTATCCATTTTATTTATGAAAGTAAATATTGGTATTTTTCGCATCTTGCAAACTTCAAACAATTTTCTAGTTTGAGGTTCTAGTCCTTTAGCAGCATCTTCCAACATAACTGCATTATCAGCAGCAGCTAATGTTCTATAAGTATCTTCGGAGAAATCTTGGTGTCCTGGTGTATCTAATAGATTAATTACAGATCTTTCATATTCAAATTGTAATACAGTTGATGTAATAGAAATACCTCTTTGTTTCTCAAGTTCCATCCAGTCTGAGGTGGCTTTTCTCTGATTACCTCTAGCTTTTACTGCTCCTGCCTGTTGAATGGCACCTCCATACAAAAGAAGCTTCTCGGTAAGAGTCGTTTTCCCAGCATCAGGATGTGAAATAATAGCAAAATTTCTTCTTTTATTTACCGCATCCAGTATTTCTTTATTATTTAGAATTTTAGTACCTAAGCTCATTTATATAATATAAGGGCCTTTCACTTAGTTCTTAAACATTACCATAGACTATTAAATAATTTTCA
Organism: Prochlorococcus marinus; assembly: GCF_001180245.1. Taxonomy (GTDB): domain Bacteria; phylum Cyanobacteriota; class Cyanobacteriia; order PCC-6307; family Cyanobiaceae; genus Prochlorococcus_A; species Prochlorococcus_A marinus_F. The sequence continues at coordinate 307,871 of NZ_CVSV01000131.1, read as the reverse complement.
CCTTCCTCAAACACATCTAAAGAGGATAGATCATTCTCTAAGATGAAATTTCTTAACTCTTTAAAAGTATAAGAAGCTTTTAAAGATGCATAATAATCATTAGTTAAAATCTCATTGTATTTAGTTGAACATTTTGCTTTGAGTTCTAAAGCAGACTTTTCATCTAATGGCCTTTTTAAGTCCTTGTGAAAATTTACAGTAATATTACTAGATAAAATTCTTATTGTGTTGAAGAAATCTTCAAGATTGGTAATGTGATGAATCAAACTATTGCTTACAAGTAAACTAATTCGTTTTTTAAATAAAAAATTATTTGATTTAATGTCTTTGATGTCAGAACAAATGTAGCGTAAATTTTTTAATTTTTTTTGATTATTAGAAATACTTTTATTATATTCTGCTCTCAAAATCATCTCTTTAGAACCATCTACTCCTAAGACTGCAGTATTAGGCCATTTTATTGCTAACTTCTCAGAAATATTTCCTGGGCCACATCCTAAATCAACTATTAAATCTTTTTCACCTAAAGAAATATTTTTTTTCAAAAGATATTGATTTATTTGATTAATTAGATTAACTTCCCCTTCTGAAAAATCAGCTTCGTCATAAGAAATGACCTGCTCTTTTTCTTCCATTAATTCAGGTTCGGAGACTCTTTCCATATCCTTTCTTGAAACAAAGATTTCATATTAAACATAATTCTACACAAACCGTTAAATAGTGGTAAGAATAGTTGCAGACGCCACAGGTAGAGTTATTCTTCCAGTACGGGTTATTTACATACGTTTTTTTTATCGTGACTGTTGCACCAAATAAAGCTTCTTCAGAGAGCAATTCCAATAATCTTAAAAAAGATGATTTTCCAAAGACTGCTCCAGCTGCTTACCCAGTTTTTTTTAGATCTTATAGTAGAAAAACTTCATCTGGCAAAAGGGAGAACTGGAGCGAAGTAGGCGAAAGGAATTTATCGGGATTAAAAGAATTAGGAAAACTGTCTGAAGAAGAATTAATCCTAATGAGAGAGATGCAAAGTAACCAAAAAGCTCAACCTTCAGGAAGATGGTTATGGATAGGCGGAACCCCTTGGATTAATAAGAACCAAAATTTCTCAGGGGCATACAATTGTACCTCAACAAACTTAATTGATTGGGAAGCCTTCGCATTAATGATGGACTTAGCAATGATGGGATGTGGAACAGGTGCAATAATTGAGCCTCATTTTATAAATAATCTACCTACGGTAATTAACAAAATAAACATTAAATCAGTCAGTGAAGTTGGAATAACTCCTAAAGATCAAAGAGAAGAAAAGTCATCATTAGAAATTAAAGGAAAAGATCTACATATCAAAGTTGGAGATAGCAGAAGAGGATGGGTAGATAGTTATAAATATCTTCTTGAGGCATCAAGTAACGAGAGTCTTGAAAGAGAAATTGATGTTTATATTGATTTGGAAGATATTAGGCCTGCGGGAGAATCATTAAAAGGTTTTGGTGGTATGGCAAATCCTATCAAATTGAAAGATCTTTACTCTAGAGTCGCATCACTTCTTGGAAAGGCAATTGGTAGGAAATTAAGTACAGTAGAGTGTTGTTTATTAATTGATGAAGCTGCAGTAACCATAGTTGCTGGGAATATAAGAAGAAGTGCTGGAATGAGACAATTTGCTTCAGATGATAAGGAAGCCGCATCAGCAAAAGAAAATTTATGGAGTCAAGATGAGAATGGTAATTGGAGAATAGATCCTGAAAAAGATGCCCTCAGAATGGCCAATCATACTAGGGTTTACCATACAAAACCCACTTACCAAACTGTTTTGGATGCAGTAACAAAACAATTCCATTCAGGTGAGGGAGCCATTCAATTTGCACCTGAAGCAATCGCGAGGTCAAATGCAGATATTCTCAAAGATGATGAATTGAGAAAGGAATTTATTGAAATCTACTCAGAACAAGGCAAGGATGAAGCGAGAAATTGGATAAATAGTAGTTATGGTCCTTTTTCAGAAGAAGAGTTAGACCACAGGATGAGCCGATATGGACTTAACCCTTGTGGGGAGATCTTGGGAAATGATTTCCATTGCAATTTGGCTGAAGTTCATTTAAATCAAATTGATCCAGGAAATTTTGAAGAGCAAAAAAAAGCTTTTAAAGCAGCCGCTCTTTCTGTAGCATGCTTACTTAATCATGAATTTGAAGTTGAGCGTTACAGAAAAAGTAGGGAATATGATCCTATCGTAGGAGTAAGTTTCACTGGATTATTTGATTTTTGTGTCCATGCCTTTGGGACGCCATGGTTGAAATGGTGGGAAGCAGGAAGGCCAAATAGCGAAGAAGGGAAGGCCTTCAAAGAAAAGGAAGCTAAATTCTTAGATTCTTGGAGAAAAATAGTAAAAGAAACTGTATGGGAATATTGTGATAAGCATAATCTAAGGAGACCAAATAGATGCACAACAGTTCAGCCAGCTGGAACTAAAAGTCTTCTTACTGGAGCAGCTCCAGGTTGGCATCCTCCAAAGGCTCAAAGATTCATAAGAAGAATAACTTTCAGGAAAAATGACCCAATCGCTTTAGCTTGCATGGATTATGGTTACTCAGTTGTTCCATCTCAATCTGATAAAGATGAAAATGGTTGCTTGCTCGATAATCCATTTGATCCAAGATGTACAGAATGGTTAGTTGAAATCCCCACAGAAGTTAGTTGGGCAAATATAGACGGCGCCGACCAAATAGACATCAATAATTTCTCAGCATTAGCTCAATTTGATTTTTACATGCAAGTGCAGAAATTTTACACAGAGCATAATACCTCTGCAACCGTAGAATTTAGAGAAAATGAAATCGAGGATTTAGCTAAGGCTATTCATAATGCAATAGAAAATAATGAGGGATATATTTCAGCAGCATTGCTGGCTAGATTTAGTGCTAACGCTACTTTCCCGAGATTACCCTTTGAACCAATAAGTAAAGAGGAATATATATCATTGCAGAATAAAGTAATAGAAAGGAAAGTCAATAATGATTTCTTTGACGCTCTTAATAAATACGATGTTGGAGAACTATCTGAAGCAGGACCAGCAGGTTGTGATTCAGATAAGTGCTTACTTCCTCTTGCTAAACCAAAAGATTAATTTTTGAATTATTTGTAAATAAAAAATATAAATTAGTTTTTAAAAATTTAATTTATGGCTACCTCTTAAATAGGGACATAAATTATTTATGACATTAAGCTTAAATATTGGGAACTTTTTTAATGATTCCTCTAGTCATGCACTAGTGGATGAGCTAAGAAAAAGAACATCAGAGGAGGATATCTTAGATTTTGAGGAAAAATTTAACTCAAAAAACGAAAAAAATCTACACGTATATATATGTAGATTTCTAAAAAATAGATCAATATCCAGAGGTCTAGCCTCTAGATGGTTAATAACCATAATTGAAAACAAAGAATCAAAAATTGATTCTTTGCAAAAATTAAATAATTAGGTCAGCCCTGATAGTTTCCATAGAGCAATTCCAAAAATTGAGAATCCCATAATAAAAGTGAAAGCCAAAGCATTTACCAATTGAACCTTATCATTCATTCTGTTTGCGAATGGTAATAATTGAGCAAATAATGGAGTCTCTTCAACTATTGCAGATTTTTTTACTGTAGGTTTTTTGCCTCTAGAAAACATAAAACAAATTTTATAATCTTAAGAATTTTACATTTAAAAGTTCATTAAATAAAAAATAGTTCTCAAAAACGAACAAAATGTAACCTGTAAGCAATTGCGCTGTGATTATGATAAATATTTTTATCAGAAACCTAATCTACCATTAATATATTAAGTTTATTTATTAAAAACCTAGACAAATAATTTAAGTAGATGTTATTGTAAATTTGTAGCAACCGCTACCAAAACGTTCAACTTGCATATAGCAAGCCGCAAATCGACTTAAGCCATGGAACGGGGACTTAAGCGAAACCGGAGCTTAAAAAATGACTCTAATTTACAGAGGACAAAAGTACGTCCAGAACAAAGAAGCAGCTAAAAAGCAGCACAATGAACTAACTTATAGAGGAAAAGCTTACACAAGCTAGTTATTTAACCATTAAATAGAAAAAGCCACTCTTAGTGGCTTTTTTATTGTCCATTCTTAGACAAAAAATAACTTAATACTTCTCCCAAGCATTAAAATAATATGATTCAATTGCATTTGTATATTTAGATAACCATGGTAGACCAAAAACCTTTATTTAAAGCACCTTATGACATAAAAGATGTTAGTGCTCTTTTCGCCATAGTTGCCTTCGTTTTAATAATCGCTGCCATAGTTGGGAATAACTTATTTGGTTTATTTCAACAAAATGTCAACTTTGGGTGATTTTTTTTGAAAGCAGACTAAATTTTTGTGGACTCATTTTGTGGACTAAATGTAGCTAAAGATATTAATGTATTCTTTAGAAGTTAAATTTTTTAATGGGTAAAAAGAATTTTTATAGGGAGAATTTAACTTAAAATCGGCGACCCAAGATATAGTGCTCCATCCAACTCGATAATTCATCACCCCATCAAAATATTTTTTATTTAACCATTTTCTAGCATCACCCCAAATTTCTCCTACAACCCAAACTTCTGAATTAATTCTTTTCATTTCATAATTAAATTTATCCCAAAAAGAAAAAGGGATCTCTTCTGCCACATCTAATCTCCAGCCATCAATACCTTTTTCAACCCAGTATTTCCCAACAGATAAAAGAAAATCTTCCACATCCTTATTTTCAAAATTAAATTTAGGTAATGCAGGATCATTCCACCAACAATCGTAACCGCAGGTTTCATTCTCCTTTGGATACGCCTTAAATGGAGTTTCATGTAACTTAAACCAATTTTTATAGGGAGAACTTTTACCGTTCTCAATTATGTGGTGAAAAGGCCAAAAACCTCTGCCACAATGATTAAATACACCATCTAAAACAATAAAAATATCTCTTTTATGCGCCTCATCAATTAGAGAGTAAAGTGCCTCATCCCCTCCTAAAATAGGATCAACTTTAAAATAATCATAGGTATGGTAACGATGGTTAGCTGCTGAAGAAAAAATTGGATTTAGATAAATACAATTGATTCCAATTCCTTTTAGATAATCTAATCTTTCTATAACGCCGAATAAATCTCCTCCCAGAAAACCTTGTAAGTCTGGGGGATCTTCCCAATTCATAAATTCAAAATTATTCTTTTTATATGATGTTTTACTTCTTTTAAATCGATCTGGAAAAATCTGATAAACAACTGCATTTTCAACCCACGATGGTAGTTTTAAAGTTGGATTATTGTTATCTTTTAAAGGCATTTTTAAATATAATAAATTTTTAAAATCTAAATAATTAGATTCAAAACATACTCAGTGTGAAATTTTAAAGACTTTATAAGTATCTTTAAATACATAAATTAATTGAATATATTTTGATAACAACAAAAGATGTACTTTTAATTTATAAATATATGCATGGTTGATATGTAGAATATTTGCTTTTTAGCAAATTAAAATAAACGATATGTTGAAGCCGTATACAGTGCATTACCGTGATTCTCAAAATATAAGATTAGAAAATTGTTTTTATGCTTCTGACGCTTACGAGGCTAGAACATTAGCAATGGAACTTAATAAGTATATAAATAATCATCCAAACTGTATAGACTTAATAAGATGTGAAAATTGAATAATATTTCTAGTAATTTAAAGTAAAAATCCATTCAAATACACTTAAATTCTTCCAAATCACTTATTCAATATCAATTAAAAAAGTCAGCCCGTATCCCTACTAGCTGACTTCCATGACGATGCAAGTTTTTAAAAACTATACGATTGTAGTTGTTGTGATGCTTAAAACAACTGCCACAAAGAATATGTATGGAACCACCTTAAGGGGTACATATCCTTGTCTTTTAGATATAAAATCCATTTATTTATACAAATCCTGGAATAATTTGTCCTGTTGTTAGATATGCGCCAATAAGCGCAATAAAGCCAATCATCGCAAATCTACCGTTAAGCTTCTCAGCTACGATTTTTTCCTTCTCAACAGTTTTTGTTTCGTTCATTTGTTTGGTTAGTTGTTTAGCTAAGACGCTTCCTAATGCAATCTTGAAACAAATCTAATAATTAAAAATTATAAGTGTGAGTATAATTACTTACTCTCATATTCTCTATAAGCTGAACTTATTAAAGCTTACGCGACTCTAAATTCCTGTTTCATATTCATTTCAGGCAGGTCATTCATTGAGTCTCTCCATTTCTGGGCCCATTCACTTTGACTATGTTTATAAATTCTAATTAGTTCATCTACAGAGGAATCATGATAATCAACTCTCAGATCTAAAAGAGGAAAGCCTAGTTCTCCACTAACTTTTAGAGCGCTTGAGGTTGAGCGGAGGCTTCGTTTATCTCCACCTACACTTTCTCCTGCATTAAGAGCATCAAGTAGTCTTTTCCCTAATTTAATATTTGGATCACTTTGTTTGAAAACATCAGCCATCACCTCAAGAACTTCAATATTCTCTAGAAAATTGCCAGCTACAGAAAAGTTTTCTCCACTAATATGTCCGCTTGTCTGAAAACATTCTTGACCTGTCCAGCATGCGCTTCTCCCGTACTTATCAATTAAGTGAACCTGTCTTTTTTCTCTGCCAAAATCTTCTTTAATTAAATCTTCCAAAACTATTTTCGAATCAGAGCAGGATTGGAGTGACTCAAGACTTCTTATTCCTAAATAAGGATTAGTTTGCCCTTGAGTTGCAACAGCACCAACCTGTGATCTAACGAATGAAACTGTTGAGCCAACAGCTATATGGCAAGAAGAAACTGCAACACCAAATCTATTTTTTAAAGGATCAAAACCAATAATTGAAAATGTCATTTATATCGTTAGAGGCTTGTCTAAAAAATTCTTATCAATGGAAAATATTGTATTCAATAAAACCTCAATACCATTAGCACATTGATCAAGAGAAGTATATTCCTTATAGGAATGACTCAGACCATTTCTGCTTGGAACAAAAATCATAACCATAGGACAGATCCTTCCTATTTCTTGTGAGTCATGACTTGCTTTGCTTGGTAAGATTCCAGTTTTAAATCCCAACTTTTCAGATTCATGAAATGAAGAGCTCACTAATTTAGGACATGACTTAGTGGGGATCACTTCAAATTGAGGTTCTATCTGTACTACGCATCCAGTACCTTCTTGAATTTCTGAGCATAGATTCTCAATTCTTAAGCTCATTTTCCCAATCACATCTTTATCCAAATCTCTCATATCTATTGTGAATACTGCCTCTCCTGGAATAACATTTGCCGCATTGGGATGTAGTTTCAATTTACCAACAGTTGCGACTGCACTTTCAGAAGTAGTTTTAGCTATCTGTTCAATGCCAACAATAATTTTAGAGGCGGCCAAAAGTGCGTCATTTCTATTTGACATCGGGGTAGTTCCTGCATGATTTGCCTGACCTTTAACCCTAACGGTTATTCTTTTTTGACCTACTATTCCATTAACAATTCCGATATCCAAACCACCATCCTCAAGTACCTTTCCCTGTTCAACATGTAATTCAAGAAAAGCGAATATATCTTTTTTACTTCTTGCCGCACTTTTAATCTCAAGCCAATTTCCACCAATCCGAGAGAGATTATCAATTATTGAGCAAGAATTACTGGTAACAAAATCTTCTTCTTTAACAGATAAATTACCTGTAAAGCCCTTACAACCAATCATTGTCGATTCTTCATCAGCAAAGACAATTATTTCAAATGGTCTATTTAATTTAATGTCATTTTCCTGAAGAAAAAAAGCAATTTCAATTCCTGCAATCACTCCTAAAGTTCCGTCATACTTACCTCCCTTTGGAACAGTGTCGAGATGAGATCCAGTAACAATGGGAGGTAGATTATTATCATGCCCATCTAATCTTGCAATAATATTTCCAGCAGTATCAATTCTTATTTTCAAACCTAATTCCTTAAGGGTTTTCATAAAAAAATTTCTTGCATATATATCTTCATCAGAAAAACCTCTTCTTGAAACAGAACCATTCTCAGAAGCTCCGATTGAAGAAAAAGAATTTATCAAGTCTTGGATTCTCTCCCTATTTATTACCTGTGGCTCTAGGATGTTTAACCCAGCGCTATAACTCATACTTCTATTACTTAAACCTATTTAAGGTCTCTTATTTTTCAAATAAAACCTGTATTGGTTTACACCTTTTCAGAAATTAATTTAAGAAACGAATTCAAACTTTCCAGCCCAAATTATCAGCCATCTTTTGAGCCTTATCAGGGATATCCTCAATTATAAAAATCTTATATAAGATCTGAACGCTTAAAAGATGATTGATTATTGCATCCAATTGTACTTTTTCTGAGGCATCAAGCTCTGAACTAAAAAATTTATTCAGCAAATCATTTACTTCTGTTTCATCCAAGATTCCAAATTCTCTTATCCTTTCAGGACTTAAAAATTCATTCACAATTTCCTGCATAGAACTTAAATTATCTTTATCTGCATGGGAAGGGGGAGCCATGAAAGGAAATTTTTCACGTTTATATAGTGATTCAGGCAGCAATCCTGACATAGCTTCTCTTAAAACATACTTCTCAACATTGTCTTTAATCCTTAATTCAGGGGGAACAGCAACGGCAGCTTCAGCTAGGTGATGATCTAAAAATGCAGGTCTGGCTTCCATTGAATTTGACATATCCACTCTATCTCCACCCCATGTGAGAATTTGGCCCTCAAGCATAGTCTTCATCCAAACGTACTGAGCCTGATCAATTGCGTATCTATTTTCTAACTGTTCAAGGTCAAGTTCCCCAAAAATTGCCGCCCCGGGATCATAAGTTTCCGTTATCTCTTTATATTTACTTGAGACTAGACTTTTCGCATAAGTTTCACATGCAAGCCAAGGTTGAAGGCAACTTGGCGTAAATCCTAAAAATTCCTTGAAAGATTTATTACTTATTTCTTTATTAGCTAGCATCGCGCCCTTGAAAATATCATTTGAATTTTCCAGGTTTTCTTTAAGATTCTCAGATTCTGAATTAGAAATTCCGACGCCATAGGTATACATATCTTTTCTAAAAGCGGGATAGCCTCCAAACAATTCATCTGAGCCCTCTCCTGTCATAACGACCTTATAATTGAGCTCATTCACTCTTTTACTCATAAGGTACTTTGCAATTGCAAGGGTGTTATAAATAGATCTTTCAGTAAACCATAGAACCTTTTCAAAATTCCCATACAGATCATCTCCATTTATTTTTAAAATCTCATGATCTGCATTTGTGGCATCAGCCATCTCTTTTGCTATCGAAGTTTCATCATATCTTTCATCACTGAAGCCAATCGTGAATGCCTTTACTGATTTTTGACTTATGGCAGAAGCCAATCCCAAAATTGAGCAACTATCAATTCCACCGGACAAATAACAGCCGACAGGAACATCAGCGACCATTCTTAATTCAACGGCTCTCAACAATTCTTTTCTAATATTTTCAATAAAATATTTTTCACTTTTATCTCTTTCATAAGTGTTTTTCTTAGGGAAATTTATATCCCAGAATTTTTCCTCTGTTATCTGAAATTTATTATTTACTCTTTTGAACTTAAGGATATATCCGGGTTTAACTTGTTTAACACCGGCGAATGCTGTAGAGCCAGGTACCATTACCTGCATCAATTGATGAACCAGTCCTTCACCTGTAAATTTTCTTTCAACTGATGGATGGGCGAATAATACTTTTAATTCAGAGCCAAATATTAAGGAATCATCGGTCTCAATCCAGTATTGAGGTTTAATCCCAAAACGATCTCTTACAAGATAAAGACAATCCTGTTCTGCATCAAACAATGAAAAGGCAAATTCTCCTCGCAGATAAGATAATGATTCATCAATGCCATATTTCTCATAAAGCCTAAGCAATATTTCCGAATCGCTTTTTGAAGAAAAGCTTACGCCCTGTGCAACAAGATCAGCCCTGATTCTTTGAAAGTCATAAAATTCACCATTATGCGCCATCAGAATCTGATTTTCGGCACCACCGACAAAAGGCTGTCTGGCTCGATTTTCATTTAAATCTATTATCGATAATCTCGCATGACAGAATCCTACAGAAGCATCATCTGATAATTTATATCCAAAACCGTCAGGTCCACGATGGCTTTGAATAGCCGCCATATTTACAAGAGTCTGAGGTTCAACAGATTTATCTTTTGATTTATTAAAAACCCCGCCTATTCCACACATCTATTTAAACGACATCCATCACTCTTGTTGTTCTATCCATCAGACAGGTAAGTAATGCCATTCTTACAAATACCGCTCCTCTTGACTGAGCAAAATACCAATTTTTCGAGGTCTGATCCAATGATGTTGATAATTCAGAACCACGAGCAAGTGGATGCAATATTATGGAATCTTTTTTAAATGGCAACTCACTGTGCAATTTAAATGAACTTCCATGAACCTCATAATTTTCTCCCACCCATGCAATTGCATTTATATAGGTAACGTCCAGGGAAGGCAACACTTTTTGCATATCCGTCTCCAGCTCAATCTTCAGATCAGATTCGATAAGTTGTTCAAGCTGGCCTTCATCAAATAAATCGTTCTGATCAATTGATTTATCATCATAAATAACAATAATTTTTTTTATAAAATATGGAAACTTGCAGAATAATTTCAAAAGAGATCTGACTGTTCTCATACGTGATGGAACTCCGATGATACCAATGGTTATTTTTTCACTATCATCAATTGATTTGTTAACCAGATGCGGTCTCCATTTAAAAATCGTATAAAGATCAGACATCGCCTGAGTGGGATGTTCATCGATTCCGTTACCGGCATTGATTATTGGAATTCTCAATGATTTTGTCATTTCAAAGATCGCCTCATTGTCACTTTCTCTGAGGACAACGCAGTCACCGTAATTATTAAACATATGAGCAATATCCAGATGGGTTTCTCCCTTGGCAATTCCAGTGGAACTTTTATCGGTGATATTTATTGAATCGCCGCCCAGCCTATGCCATGCGCTGTCAAACGATAATCTTGTTCTGGTGCTTGGTTCATAGAAGGCATTTATGAGTATCTTTCCCTTTAGGGGACTGTTATGGGAAATATATCTGTTTGGGTTACTTTCGAATTTTGCAGCCAGCCTGAAAAGTTGTAGAAGACAATCTTTACTGAAGGGGTCTATGGAAATTACATGCCTGTCCAATAACTCATATAGAAATTCCGCTCTTTCCTTTATTTCAGATAATAAATTCTGAGGATGAGTGGAGCCGTAAATATCAGGTCCGATTCTTGAAAAAGAAAATGATTTTTCCTTATGTAAGGTTCTTACTTTACATGATCCCAAAATATTAAAGTTCCAAAATTTGTGCCGATAACTACATTTTTATAAACAAAAATCAATATAGACAAGTAATTTCAAAGAAAAATCTCAGAAAAAATCTAATTAATATCAGTTTCTGTATAGAACTAATACAGAAAATATTTAATTAGGCTCAGAATTTAACAGCATGAACAATTACTTTCAGATTCATGATGAGAAAATTCAAGAGCATCTTCGATATCTCTAAACATGTCAGCTTTTCTTTCTATTTTAGTTAATTGTCTTTGACTGCATAAATAACCTTTTTCAGATTTATAAATTAATTTTGAAAGGCCTTCTTTCTTTTCTTTCTTTTCTTTACATGATGATTCTTACTTTGGGTTGTTCCAATAAACAAGCCGAAAAACAAATAAAAATGCCAATGTTATTTGATACAAAAGAACAGGCTGAAAAAGAAGCTCATAAATTTGATTGTGAAGGTGCTCATCAAATGGGGGATAAATGGATGCCATGCAATATGCACAAACATAACCAATAAAAAAAAGCTAATTGCTCCTTAGTTTAGATCGACTGTCAATCAAAGTTACTTATAACCTTTGACTTCTCATCTAATTTACTTTGAAGTTTTGTTGCCTTATGCAATAAACCTACAGCTTCTTTTCTTCCTGTTGCAATGGATGCTTGATGCAATAATTCAGCATATTTTTTGTTAAGTTTTTTCATTTTTCCTTGTTGTTTAGGGTCATAGACGCAGGCTAGATAAGTAATGGCATTCTTTGAATTTGGTCTATTGGATAGATCAACACAGCTTGGTTATCAGAAAGTATTTGACTCTTGCAGTTGAGAATCTTTTTCATAAATTCTTTAGCTTGGTCAATATTGCTTAGTCTTATCTCTACCTGAGATCTATTAATTTTAACATATGTCATTATTAGACTTCGATCGTGAAGGTTTTTAATTATTATTAAGGGGTGATTTAACCCAGCCTCAGAAGTTGCGGACACGGCGGATTAAATATCCACATAATTGATATTATTATTTTCAATTCGTTCCATAGCCTCTCTTAATTTCTTCAAAATTTTTTTCTTTAACTTTACTTAACCATAGGTGAATATTATTTATTAGATAAAAAAATAAGGGGATGTTTAAATACAGGGAATTCATCGCTCAAATCAAATATAAAGAAGTAATATCTTCCCCTGTATTTTTTATTCCTGTTTTGCTTCTATCCATAATGATTACTATTGAAGGTTTTCACATCTTTAATCACAAACAAAATTGCAAGACTAAAGCTGAGTGGATGGAACAATCAGGAATGACTTATGACAGGGAATCAGAAGTTAATTAATAAAATCTAACGTATAACTTATTCGCAGCAACGTTTTCTATGCGAGGAATGATCTGTCAAAGAAGTTATCCATTCCTTGATCAAAAAGAGAGACTCTTTATTTAGGCTGTAGTAGACCCATCTACCTTCTTGTCTATCAGAGATAAGACCAGCTTCCTTCAAAATTTTTATGTGATATGAAATTCTTGATTGAGATAAATTAGTTAATTTCATAATATCGCAAACACAAACTTCTCCGTCCATCATTAGGTCAATTATTTCTAGCCTAAAAGGATCAGAAAATGAAACCATCAACTTAGATATATTTTCTTTTTTTACTTTGCTACTCTCTTTTAACAATTTTAAAGTAATTAAATTCTCCTAAATATAGCTTAAATAAAAAAGATTTCATTAATAAAACCATCTTGATACATCAAAATATTTTGATGTATAATTTCAATAGGAGATTTCAAAGCTATGAAAATTGGAATTAATGGTTTTGGAAGAATTGGGAGATTAGTTTTCAGAGCATTATGGGATAGAGCTGATATAGAAATAACTCACATTAATGAGATAGCCGGAGATTCGAATGCTGCTGCACATCTACTCGAATTCGATTCAGTCCATGGTAGATGGGTGAAAGATATAAAGGTCAAAGAAGAAGAAATAATAATTGATGGAAAGAAATTAGCCTACACATCTTTTAAAAATTACCTAGATGTTCCTTGGGGAAAATCTTCTGTAGATATTATTTTGGAATGTACAGGAAAGAATAAAAAGCCAGACAAACTAAATCCCTATTTTGATTCTCTCGGGATGAAAAGAGTAATAGTAGCTTGTCCAGTAAAGGGAATTGTTGCAGAAGCTGAATCACTTAATGTTGTTTATGGCATAAATCAAAGTCATTATGACCCTTCCAAACATAAATTAGTAACTGCAGCATCCTGCACTACAAATTGTTTAGCTCCGATAGTAAAGGTAATAAATGAAAATTTTTCAATTAAACATGGCGCTATTACAACTATTCACGATGTCACTAACACTCAAGTTCCTGTAGATTTTTATAAAAGTGATTTGAGGAGAGCAAGAGGATGTATGCAAAGTTTAATACCTACTACTACTGGATCTGCCAAAGCTATCGCTGAGATCTTTCCAGAATTAAAAGGAAAATTAAATGGCCATGCTGTAAGAGTTCCTCTACTTAATGGTTCTTTAACAGATGCAGTTTTTGAATTAAATAAAGAAGTGACAGTTGATCAAGTAAATTTGGCACTTAAAGAAGCTTCAGAAACTTATTTAAAAGGAATTCTTGGCTACGAAGAAAGACCTTTAGTTTCTGCAGATTATGTAAATGACTCTAGAAGTTCAATAGTTGATAGTTTATCAACGATGGTTGTTAATTCAAATTTATTAAAAATATACGCTTGGTATGACAACGAGTGGGGTTACAGCTGCAGACTTGCAGATCTTACTGAATATGTAATCAAAAAAGAGATTTAATTTATGTCTTTATGAAGTTATCTAATATTCAACAATATAGTGTTGTAACAGCAAACTATTGGGCATTCACGCTCACTGACGGCGCATTAAGATTATTAGTTGTTGGTCACTTTCATGAGCTAGGTTACACAACTCTACAAATTGCGTTACTTTTCCTTTTTTATGAGTTTTTTGGAATAATTACTAATTTATATGGTGGTTGGATAGGAGCAAGATATGGTTTAAGGCTTACTTTATGGATTGGGACTATCCTTCAAATCATTGCTCTTTTCATGCTTATTCCAGTTAAGGAGGATTGGCCAGTAATATTTAGTGTCGTATACGTTATGGTTGCTCAGGCAGTCAGTGGGATAGCAAAAGATTTAAACAAAATGAGTGCTAAAAGTGCTGTTAAGACAGTAGTTCCAGAGACAAATGATGGCAATGATACTGGCCAAAAACAACTTTTTAAATGGGTTGCTATTTTAACTGGATCTAAAAATGCTCTTAAGGGAGTTGGTTTTTTCTTGGGTGGACTTTTATATAAGTTATTTGGATTCAATAATGCTGTAGGAATTATGGGTTTTGGACTCTGCTTAGCCTTTTTATTGACATTAATCTTGCCTGGAGAAATTGGCAAGATGAAAACCAAACCAGCTTTAAATGATCTTTTTTCAAAATCAAATGCAATAAATATTCTTTCTGCAGCAAGATTCTTTCTTTTTGGAGCAAGAGATGTTTGGTTTGTTGTAGCTCTTCCAGTATTCCTAGATATTGCATTTGGTTGGGACTACATGGAAATAGGATTATTTCTTGGGGCCTGGGTAATAGGTTATGGAATTGTTCAGGCTTCGGCTCCAGCAATTAGAAAGATATGGGGCCAGAAAGAAAGTCCAGATCGTAAAGCTATCCAATTTTGGAGTGCCGTATTAATGGTCATACCATCTTTGATAGGAGTCGCATTATGGAGAGAAAGTTCTCCATCGATAGCAATAATTTTAGGACTTACTATTTTTGGATTTGTTTTTGCAATGAATTCCTCTACACATTCTTATATGATTTTGGCCTACTCTGATAATAAAAAAGTCAGTTTAAATGTTGGCTTCTATTACATGGCAAATGCTGCAGGAAGACTAGTTGGAACATTACTATCTGGCTTACTATTTATGATTGGGAGAAATCCGAGTATTGGTCTTCAATATTGTCTTTATTTTTCATCACTTCTAATATTATTATCTTGGATTTCGAGTCTTAAATTACCATCAATCAAACAAAGCTTATCATCACCATAAAAACTAATTTTTAGAAATTAGAATATTTAAATGGCAAAAATATCCTTAATTGAACTTGCAAAAATTTTTCTAAAAATTGGTATTTTCAGTTTTGGAGGACCATATGCTCATATTTCTTTATTCGAAGATGAACTTATAAATAATAAAAAATTGATCTCAACCCAATCTTTTGAAAAAGGTATTGGATTATGTCAATTGCTTCCAGGGCCAATATCTACTCAATTAGCAATATATATAGGTCTTGAAATAAATGGTTATCTTGGTGGATTGATATCAGGTATAAGTTTCATTATCCCCGGATTCTTTTCGGTATTAGTTCTTAGCTTTTTTTGGCAAATTTATTCAGGATCAAAATTTCTAAATGATTTAATTTATTTTAATCCTCCTATTATTGCAGGAATAATTTTTTCATTTTCATTAGTTCTTTTAAAAAAAAGATTAAAGTTAGATCGAGTATTATTCTCTAGCTCAATCTTATTTCTACTTATATTTGCAAAATATAATAGTATTCAATTTCCTCTCATAATAATTCTTACTATTGCAGGATTGATAAATATTTTCTTACAGAAATGGAAAAATATTTTTTATAGCTTGGTTCCTTTATCTATATTTTCAACAACCTCATTTTTAAATAGCTCAATCTTTTTGGATATTGCCAAGTTTTATAATTTTTTTAAGCACTCTACAAACTCAAAGTTTTTAATAAATTATCTTAATCTGTTTTTTTTCTTCTTCAAATCGGGACTTTTTATATTTGGAGGCGGATTAGTAATTATTCCTTTAATGAGTGATTATGTTGTCTCGCAAGGATGGTTAACAAATAATGAATTTATTGATGGCATAATGATTGGCCAGATAACACCTGGTCCTGTCTTATTAACTACAAGTTTTATTGGATATAAAGCAGGTTTTTCAATTGGAGGTATTAATGAGGCTTTAAAATATTCATTTATATCAACTTTTGCAATTTTTTTACCAAGCTTTTTATTGATTTTTGTTTTTGGGAAAGGCTTTATAAAAAACAGATTTAAATCTGTTAATTATTTTATCGAAGGAGTAATCAATACAATTCCTGGAGCAGTTATTTTTTCTGGCTTTAATTTAATTGAAGATAGTTTTTCATCAAAATTCTTTTTAATTAGCTCTATTTTTATAGTTTTAATCTCCACACTATTATCTTTTTTAAAAGTAGTTCCAACATACATAATTATTCTTTTTTCTTTAATATTAGGTTTATCAAAATATTTGTTTGCATAAAAAAATGAGGAAGTAAATTCCCCCTTTTAAGTGTTTGTCTTACGGTTTATTTACCGATTCTTTTTACAGCAGCTCTTGATTTCTCAAGAATATCGCCTTTCAAAGGAACAAATCCAAGTGATGGAGCTTTATCTTGATACTCATCACTTAACAATGTATTAAAGGCTTGTTTGATAGCTTTAGTGTTTCTACCATTACCTTCTTCATAGGCGAGTATCCATGTCAATGAAGCGATAGGGTACGCTCCTTTTGCCGTTGGATTAGGGTTCTTACCAGCAAGATTTTCATCTAAAGTAATACCATTAAGAGCTTTTGCTCCTGCTTCAACTGTAGGCTTTACATATTCTCCAGAAAGATTTTGGAGTGCAGCGGCCTTAACATTACCTTTTATATAAGACTGGTTAACATAACCAATTGCACCAGGAGTGTTTTGTATAACTCCAGCGACACCAGAATTACCTTTCGCACCAACACCTCCCGGCCATTTCACAGACTTACCTGTCCCTAATGTCCAGGTTTTTGAAAACGCTTCCATAGAGTTTGTGAAAGCTTTTGTTGTACCTGATCCATCAGAACGATGAGTCCAAGTCAATTTCCCTGGTTTACAACCTAATTCTTTCCAATCTTTAATCATTCCCATAGCAACTTGTACTGCTTTCTCTTGGGAAAGTTTTAAATTGCAGTCGTAGTTATAACCAAATGCAATAGTTCCACCAACCATAGGTATCTGTACTAATCCTCTGGTAACTTTTGCTATATCTTTATCTTTCATGGGATCATCAGAAGCACCGAAGTTTACAGTCTGATCAATAAATGCTTTTCTTCCAGAACCAGAACCAACAGCTTGATAATTAACTCTTGGGCCGCCAGATTTTGCTAAATCAAAAAACCATCGAGTATAGATTTTGGCAGGAAATGATGCTCCAGCACCACTTAATCTTGTTCTAGCAGAAACACTTGTACCAGGAACACTTGTACCAGCAGCAATGGCTACTGCAGAAGTAAAGACCAAAGCTTTCTTAGCTATGTTCATTGATTTCATGAATTAACGAAAGACAACATCTTTATAGCACTTAATTTGAACACAAATACTATCTAAATTAAAAGTTTATCTTTTAATTAATTAGTTCTTAACCCTCTCTTAAACTAAATCTTGATTAGAGCTTTTTTCGTTTGGTTTTGAAAATATTTAAAAATAAACTTAGGTTGATTTTTAACATTTATACAAACAATCATGAAAAATATGTAATTTTTTTTTCTCAATTTAAGGGTAGTTTAAGGTCTATTTAAATCTTTCTTTTTGACTTTATTTCTTACCCTTTTCTTAACCTTAATACGTTCTCATAAATATGGATTTATATCCATTTTTACGTGTTGAGGTTCATGAAACTTTTTCAAAAATTAATTGCTGCTCCTGCCTTAATTTCTTTGGCATCAGGTTTCGCAATAAACGCAGCTGAGATCAATTCAACAGATCTTAGTGATTATTCAAATTCTAATGATTTAGTATCTTTAGGCGATTTTAAATCAGATACTTTATTCCCAGGAGATTGGGCTTACGATTCATTAAAGGATCTTACAAATAGTCCAAAATTCAATGGAAACTCAGTCTCTCGTTTAGAAGCTGCTGCTGAATTAAGTAATCTAATTGCAGGTGGTGAAGGCTTAATGAACGGCGCTGCAATAGACAGATTAAGTGATGAGCTTGGTTCTGAGTTGGCAATTATGAAAGGAAGAGTGGATGGCCTTGAAGCTCGTGTTAATGGAATTGAAGCTGGCAGTTTCTCAGAAACTACTACTTTTAAAGGTGTAGGTGAATTCTTGATCGGTGCCTCCAGTAATGGTGGTACTGATAGTGATGAAGCTGTTATGGCTCACTATCATTACTCATTCGATTTAAATACATCTTTTACTGGTGAAGACAAATTAAACGTTGAGATATCATCAGGGAACCAAATCACTTCTGCAAACAGTGATACTGGGAGGACTGTAGGTGAAGTTCTCGATTTCGGAGAGCCCGCATCAGATGCTTTAAGAATCGAAGATATTAACTACACTTTCCCTGTAGGAGAATGGAAATTATCCGTTGGTGAGTCAATGGATGCTTCCAAAAACTGGCCAAATGCCTGTGCAGTAAACAACATCGTTGATGCATTAGGAGATTGTGGAGCTGCAAACTCTGTTGATCTATCAGGAGATATTTCTTTTAGTGCTGGCAGAAGTTTTGGAGATGGATGGGATGTAGGTATAGGAGTTTCAGCAAATGATGGTGAAACTGCAAAAGGTATGTTCACTAAGGAAGGAGCTGATTACTACGGGGCTGCTCTCGGATACTCATCAGATAATTATGCTGTAACTCTTGCTTACTCTGATAAAGATAATGCTTCATACTGGGGGGCTACAGCTGCTTATGCTCCAGATGGGTTCCCAACAATAAGCGGTGGTGTTGAATTTGGAAATCCTGAATCATCTTCAGAAAATACTACTCAATATGTAGTAGGTCTCTCTTCCGATCTTGGTGAGGGTAACCTATCAGCATCATTGGGAACAAAATCTGGTTACACGGATTCACAAACAGAGCTATACGCTTACGACGTTAGTTACTCTTATCCATTAAACGATGCTATGACTATTACTCCATTTGTTTATGTTGTTGAGCAAACCGGTGATGATGATACTGGGATTGGTGTAATTACATCATTCAAATTCTAATCAGAATAACAATGTTCAAAAGACCTCCAGATTGGAGGTCTTTTTTTTCCATCCTATAAATCTGTATTAAGACAAGGAAAGATAGTTTCAAAAATTGCTCCACCATCCTTATGATTAAAAGCCTTTATAAAACCTTTATTGTTGTTGATTATTTTTTTTGTTATTGAAAGACCTAAACCACTACCACTTTTCTTGAATTTTGTCCTTGATGGATCACCTCTATAAAAACGAGAGAAAATATCATTAAATTCATTTTCTTCTAATCCAATACCTTTATCTCTAACTCTTATAACAACAGAGCTATCTCTTTTAAAAATTTCAATTTGAATTTCTTCATTAGCTGGGGAATAACGAATAGCATTGTCCAAAATATTTATAAAAGCTCTTTTTAAATTTTCAATATCACCAGATATAAAATATTTTGTTGGTATCAGTAAATTTATTTTTACATCTTTTTTTTCTGCAAGTGGTTTTATGGTTTGCCAAGATTCCATAACTAAATCTGAAATAGATACTTTTTTATTTTCTTGAAAAGCGTCGTTACTTTCTAGCTTAGAAAGTTCTAAAGTTTCTTCGACCATTTTTCTTAATCTTTTAGATTCTTTCTTAAGTCTTTTAACAAGATATCTATCTTTCTTTGATACTACTGCCTCCAGTCTTTCGCCTATCAAAATAAGAGATGTAAGAGGTGTTTTCAGTTCATGAGACACATCATTGATTAATTGATTCTGTCTTTTTTTTATGGATTCAATTGATAATTTACTCTCCAACAATATTAAATAATTTTTTTTCCTTGCTCTAACAATATTTACAGAAATGGGTTCCCCCGAAATAATGCAATCTAGGCTGATTGGGAAATCTTTTTTTCTTGAATATAAAATCTTATTTCTTAGTACTTCGAGCTCATTAATATCATTAATTGCTTTTCCAATAACATCTTTATATTTAATAAACTTAATGAGAGATAAACCTTTCTGATTGATAAATTTTATTGTTAGATCAGATGACAAAATCATCCATCCTTGAGATGAATAATCTAACCAAGATAAAATTTGCTGTGGTTTAACTTTATCAAATGGAAAATCAAAAATTTCTTGGTTCTTAGTTAATTCAATATTTTTATTATTTTTTGAAAATCCTTTAACCTTGGTTTTCCATTTCTCATAAAAGAAAGTTAATACCTCTTGTAGCGTTTTCATTTTCATCCAAACTTATATCCAAAGCCTCTAACAGTTTTAAGAAACTTTGGAGCTGAGGGATCTTCTTCTAATTTCTCTCTGAGCCACCTAACATGCACATCTACAGTTTTAGTATCACCGATAAAATCAATTTCCCATATTTTTTCAAGTATTAAATCTCTTGACCATACCCTTTTAGGATTTTTCATAAATAATTCTAATAATTTAAATTCTTTTGGAGATAATGTTATTTCTCTATCGAAAGAAGTTACCCTACATTCTTCCAGAAACATTTTTATATGATTAAACTCTATGACGGTTTTTGAGTTTTCTAGACTTTTTTTATTACGTTTAGATCTTCTTATTAAGGCTCTTGATCTAGCAATTAATTCATTTAAACCAAAAGGTTTTGTTAAATAATCATCTGCACCAACTTCTAAACCAAGAACCCTGTCTGATTCATTATCTTTAGCACTCAAAATTAGTATGGGTGTATAATTTTCTTCATTTCTTATTTTTCTGCATAACTCTAATCCATTTAACCCTGGCAACATTAAATCGAGAATTATTAGGTCAACATCACTTTTAGAATCATTACTAATAAAGTCTAATGCAGTTAAACCATCTTTGAAACTTAATACTCTAAAACCTTCGCTATTCAATGTCTCACTGACTGTCAACCTAATACTCTTGTCATCCTCTACAAGAAGAATTTTTGAGTCTTGCAAACTTTTATGATCTTTAATAGCCATTTGAAAACCCAACAAATTAATTTTATATAATCAAATTTATTTGATGTAATTATTTCACATTTACTTTACATTCAATGCTTATTTTTTATTCGATCTTATTAGCTTTTTAATTTTTCCTTAAACCTGTTTATTTAATATAAAAATGCTTCTTTAATTTTCCTCACACAAACATATTAAAGAAGCAAACTTATTTACTTTTAAGGAAGATCATGTAATTTAATATCCCATCGAAGCGTAAAAATAATCGTCATCTTCATCTATATTTGATACTACCCATTCTGGCGGAAAGTCACCAATTTTTACATATTGATAAAGCTTATCAACATCTGGATCGTAATAAGTATCGTTGATTTTTGGATCTTTAACTACTTTGCTTGGATGCATAATAAAAATTATTTCTACTCTTTTTTTATAGATTATTTAGTTTAAAGCAGCTTTAAATCTCATTTAAATATTTTCATTTGATCTATTTAACCTAAGACTAATTTAACTTGTAGTTAGTCTTGATTGTTTTAATTAACGATTTTTTCGGATCTTTATTTGGATAACAATTAACAATTCTATATTTACCCCCTTTTCTATCTGTCTCAACAAGAGTAAATTGAACAAATTTTTCTTTATCAGCACTTGAAAAATCTTTTACTTCTATTTTGATTATTTCTTCATTTTCACTTTCAATTATTCTGGATTTACCTCCACAAAGACGAACAGCAGTTTCTTTAGTTACATAAAATAATTTTTTTTCATCATTAATGGATGATTTACCTTTCGTAATAGAAATTTCATCTTTTGTAATGGATAATTCTTCTTGGGTAATGGATAATTCATCTTTTGTACTGCAAGAAGTAAGAATAAGAATAAATACAACCAGTAGCTTTTTCATATTTTTTTTAAATGATAAATTCACTTGTAATTGCTTTTAATTGTTTTTTATTTAGTTGGGTAAGATAGCTAAATGCTCCTTATTTTAGGTCGACTGTCAATCAATAAGAAGCTCCTCCTGATTCCTCAAGTAATTCATATTTATCTTTTTTCTCATACCACTGATTTAAATCTTCATCACTTACTGTTTTAAATAAAAATAAGGATATCTTTTCTAAATAATCAGCAATATAAATTCTAGAAATTGGGTTTAGAGAAACAAAAATTATGGTAATTAAAACTAATAAAAGCTCAACTAGGAGTATGGGTTTCATTCGGAAATTTAAATTGAGGTTCCTCTTTTTTGATTTGGGGAAAGTTCATTTTCTGGAAAAATTTCTTTTAAATTTTCTGGAAAGAAAAACTCTAGTTTCCTTCTCATATCTCCTTCATATAAATATTCTTTGTTGGGGACTTTAAAAGTATCTCTTACTAATCGAACATTTATTTTTTCCTTTTTACCTGACTCATTAATTCTTAATAAGACTAATTTAATTGGCTTATCTATTGGTCCTTTTATGAGAGAAACAGCCTCTGTAATACCCATTCCTTTAGTTGATTTCCCATCTATTTTGATAATTACATCATTTGGTTGAATGTCAGCGGAAGCGGCAGGAGAGTCATTTATTACAGATTGAATAGTTAATTCAGCAGTATCACTATTAAGAAAGAGCCTTATTCCTATCCCAGATATTTCTTTATCTTTTTTGCGAGAAAATTTTTTATTAGTATTCACGCAACCTGCATAATCTCGTGCTTCTAAACATTTTTTATGTAATTCATCAGATATTCCAGCCTGAACAGAAGTAGATAAGGTTAGTGCCGATATTAGTGGGAATAGAAGTCTTTTCATTTGTTAATCACAACAACTTTCCGTTTTTGCTGAAGAAGTCCAAGATGATTCTTCCATTGTTGAAAGGTCAACTCTATGGGTTGCCATCCAGTCACCATTAGCTTCGACAAACTTCTGAACATTACCTTCTGGAGCTTGATGAATAACAATAACTTTTTGAGGATCTTCCTTACTTACTCCTCTAAAAAGTGGCTTGATATCAAATTCTGAATGCCTTTTATCTGCTTCTGCACTATCAAATATTGCAGCCCATTCATCGAAAGTACTTTCAATTTTAAAAGTAAACACGGAGGTAACTGAACAAGACATAAAAAAGGAGCTTACTTCCCTTTTATTTTAGATCGACTGTCAATCAAGTAAATATTATAATTTTTTAGCGGCAACTTCCCTTGCATCCTTTAATGCAAAAGTTGATAAATAAGTATCCTGATGAATTTTTACAGAATGTCCCATTGATTCAGCAGCGTTTGCAGTTGATAGATCAGATTTTGTAGATTTAATGCCCCAATAATGTCTAAGGTCATAAAGTTGGAATTTTTCTTTTTTATCTTTAAAATAATCCCTTAACCACTTAGCCATTGCATAACCTTCAGCAGCAGCTTTTTCAGCGTCATAATTATCTACTCCTATCATTTCCAAATTTCTTCGAACATTCATAAGATCAAATTCTTCTACATAACTCTTAGGTAGTGCATAACAATATTTAAGTTTCATTTTTGCATCTTCTTTATTGTTGTTAGAACATTCAGCAACATGACCTTCTACTGGTTTAAGAGTCCATACTTCACTAACTCGACAACCATAAGTAAAAATTGCAGCAATAGCCCAGCCGAATCTTGGGTGGCTTCTTAATTCTTTAACGGTGTTATACATTAACTCTGGATCTTTTGCTTCTCTAGTTAATGGCTCATATTTAAGTTTTTCAGAAAACTTCTTAACTTCTTTTAAATCTGGAATCTCTGCAAAGGTGGCAAGCCTTAGACAATATTTCATCATGTCGAATCTAGTTTTTTCAGTTTTAAACTTTTTGACAGTAGAAATTATGTAATCAGCAGTAAGTAGTTTGTGATGTTCTAACTTGATTGAGTCTGGCTTAGTAAGTTTATTTCTTGGGGCTAAGTATTGAGCAATAGATTTCCAGTTTCTTTTTTTCTTAGGAGTCATTTCTACTTCGCCACTCCAAAAATCTTCTTCAAAGGCTTTATAAATATCACTAATTTTTAGGCTCTTCTTTTGTGCAGCCAGTTTTTCTTCGTCAGCCAACCATTCATTCCATATAAATAATCTAGAAATTTTTTGACTACTTAACTTAAGAGCAAGTTTTTTGGCCTTAATTAAATTAGTATCCTCTGCAGTCAATCTAGTTGGAATCCGCTGTTGTTTTAACTTTGTCCAATCAGGGTCATATTTATCTGGAAGCATTGCCCTAAGATATAAACTTTGCCTTCGGTTCTGAATAGTAACGCCAACCTTATCTATTTTTAATTCATTATTAATTGCTTCTAATTTGTTTTGAAATAGTGTCATTTTTGTTTGTTCGGAGGGACTAGAGCCAACTAATTTTTAGCGTGGCCTACTAATGTGGCCTAAATATAGCCAGAAATAGACCTTTATACCAATTCGTCCCGTCAGAGGTACTCAATGAAATTCCTATATTTCTAAACCCGTTGAAGCTATTACTATGACATCAATTACTAGACTATGACTGCCTTCTTATGCTATAATTATTTAGTTCGGATACAGCTGAATAACCCGCTGGAGGGGTGGTCGAGTGGTTTAAGGCTCTAGTCTTGAAAACTAGCGTATCTGCAAGGGTACCGTGGGTTCGAATCCCACCCCCTCCGTTCAAATAAAGGGAACCGAATAATATAAACGCCTTTCTGAAACGTTTTTGTTAGGATAAATTTTATTTAGATATATGAGTAAAGGATTTGCCACAGATAATTTAGTATCCAAAAAATCAAAAAAAGTTATTTCAAGTGAACCGCAAGGAAGATTAATATCTTGGTCTCCTTGGCCACCTGCTAATTTTCAAACGCGATATCCTGCTTTCCCTTTTGTTCTTACAATATTGATTATAGTGATCGGGCAATGGTACATTTCTCTACTAAGATGACCCTAAACTGTGCTTTTATTTAAATTAGGATGAATTAAGTTTGAGAATTTATTTTGTTTTTTTCAATTTTATTATTTGCCCACTTTCAAGCGGCAATCATTCCAATACTATTAGGTATTAGATCGCTCAATAAATTCAAACATATAAGCAAGAACAAATTGATACCTTTCGGTTTTATTTTTTTAGGATTGGCATCGATTTCTGAAATGATAGATCATACCCAAACATCTTGGATTTATGTAGATCATGCCTCTTTATTTAATTGGTTATTTTATTCTTTCCTATCTTTAGGTCTAACATGTTTATCGATATCAGTTATAAAAAATAAATTTATTCAAAAAACTAATTTTTGTATTTCTTTATGTTCAATAATCTCATATTTTTTATTTGATAAATCTATTGCTCTTCTTTTTCAAGTAATAATAAGTATCCTTCTAATTATTAATTGGCAAAGAGTTTTTAAAGATTGGCTTTTTATCCTTTACCCAATATTTGGTATTTTTCTTACGACTTTCTTTGGAACAAAGCTCTCAATTAGTGGCGATCAATTTTGGCATATTTTAATAGGCCCATCTGGAACAATTAGCGTTCTAACCTTTTATTTAGTATTGAAGAGATCGGGCAAAAAATTTACTTAAGATTCTTATGAAAACATTTGTATTTACAAGTTTTATAGTGTGCTTAGTCACAATAATCTCTCCAGTAAGAATCCTTGCTGATACGGCACTTGATGTGTACATGAATGATTTTTATTCTAAATCGAATGAAGCTAGCCAGATTCTTAAAGAAATCGAAAATAGTCTAAAGGAGGGATCAAGAAAAAAAGTATGTTCTAGGCAAAGAGAAGCCGCAAGATTAGGCCTATTAGCTAATAAATCATTAATTAAAGCCTTTGAAATAGAGGGAGCTAATCCACCAATGCAAGCAATAAAGGCAAGTCAACAAAGATGGGAATCAATTCTGAATGAGTGCTGACGAAAGTCAGTAAATCTATAAATCTTTTTAAATTTGCATTCTTGCAGATTTACTAATTAAGGGAATTTCAGGTTCAACTCCATAAATACATTGAGAAATCGAATAAATAAAAATACATAGTGTAAATATAAAAATTATTGAGCCTAATTCAACTATGGGAAATATTCTCAAGAGATATGAAATTATTATTAAAGCAATATCAATTAATAAAGCTTGGCATGCATTATATCTAACGAAATAGGGAATATTTGGATTTCTTACTAATCCAGCAAACAAAATTATAAATAATAAAAAGCTACCAAAAGGCAAAGATTTTTCAATTATTGCTATCGGAAAAGTTAGTAATAATAGTATTTTTAAAAAAGAATATTTATAGAACAAAAAATATCCAAAAGGTATTGATGCCTTTAATGGCAAAGTATACAAAAATACTGATGAGAGTCTTTGGAATATCTGATTCAATATATTATTGAAATTTCGTATTTATATTTTAGCCTAATTTTTTGAACATATTAAAAAGACTTACTTTCAAAAAAATCAACTTTGGCAGATGGTTATTAAATATTAGATAATTGATTCAGGTTCATAATTCAAAATGCGTATCCTACATACAATGTTGAGGGTTGGAGATTTAGATAAATCCATTGATTTCTACGTCAATAGATTAGGAATGAATTTATTACGAAAAAAGGATTACCCTCATGGAAAATTCACTTTGGCATTTGTTGGTTATGGCTCAGAAAAAGAAAACTCAGTAATTGAATTAACTTATAACTGGGACAAAAAGTCTGAAGACTATGAGCTTGGAGATAAGTATGGTCATATAGCTATTGGAGTAAAAGATATTCATCTAATTTGCCAAGAATTAGAAAAAAATGGTTGTAAAATTACAATCAAACCTAAAACAATGAAAAACAGTACTACTGTCTTGGCTTTTATTGAGGATCCTGATGGATATAAAATTGAACTTATTGAAAGAGATTAAAAGCTCAGAAGTTTTTAATTAAATAAACAAATATCTAAAATTTAAAAAGATTGAATTATCAAATATATCGTTTTAAATTAGCGAAAAATACCTCTAAGATCACTTTGGATGGATTCCGAAGTTTCAATCATTATGTAAGATTATTTCTAAGACCAGGAATTATTAAAAATAAAATTAAAAATTTACAATCTATATTAATTCTATTTAGAATACGTAGACAATCTATATAGATTTATATATCATAGAATTATCTTATAAAGCTTATGCCTAGTAATTGGTCAAAAATAAGAGATGAATGGCTTGATAGAACCGCGATTGCGGAAGATGATGCTAAATGGGCATTAGAGGCTTTAATTAATTCTGAAGAAGAGTTATTTGAAATAGAACAAAAAATAAAGAATAAAGAGGACGCTATAAGCCAAGTAAAATTTTTGAAGAAAAAGGTTAAAGAAACTATTTCCTCTAAGGAAATTAGTCTCGACGATATTGCATTAAATACTTCAAATTCAAACAAAGTACAGATCTCAGTACCATCAAATCTTACTTATCTTTTGAAAGTTTGGGCCGCAGCAGAAGGAAGAGACCTATCAAGTGTTGCTTTTCAATGTTTAGAAACTGGTATAAGGGAAATGAAAAGCAAAGGTTCAATACCTTCAATAGCAGTAAATAGATATGACTCGGCCTGTCAAAAGAGGATTGCACTAGCAGAAGTAAACAATCTATTGGAGAAATACGAATTAGCTCAGAATGAAATCAAATAATTATGAAAAACAGAAAAATCATTAAAGGATCCAAAACATTAATATCATCAAGATTTAATGTAGATACTTCTGTAGATAAATTTAAAGATGGAATAATTTATACTCTTTATTCTGATGCATTTAATTCACTTAAAGTTGGTTTTGCTGAAAATGATAAGGTAATAGAAAAAAAATTATCAAGTGAAGCCTTGATATTGTTGGATATGAAAAAAGGCAAAAAGAAAGATCTATGTTTATTAATAACAACTCTAAATGAACTTGGCATCAAATATTCAGACAATTTATATTTCAAATACTCAGGTTCTTTAATGAAACATTTATCTACTTTAGGTTGGCCTATTGGAAGATCACTTTATAAACAAAGAAAGATTAAAAAAGAACTTGTATGTGCATAAATTTAAATGTAATCACACTCTAAAGTTTCTCTGGTTTCTCTATTTGTAATTGGATTAGTTCCATTAGCACTTTCACAAAATTTCCTAATAATATCTTTTGGCAAAAAAACATTTGTGAAGTCTGCGCCTTGTATTTTTACATTTTCAAACTGGGTACTATAAGCAAAAGAATCCTCCAAGTTAGTATTTGATAAATCTGTTCCATCTAAAACAGCCGAGTCTAAAGTTACTTCTCTTAGGTTGGAGTTACTTAAATTAGTATCTTTCAATTTTGCTCCATAAAGAGTCGCATTTTGGAGCTCACAACCTGATAAATTTGCGTCTTGTAAATCAGTCAAATAGAAAGTTGCTCCTTTTAAATCAGATCCAGAAAAATCAGCCCCTACCAAAGATTGTTTACCATAATCCAACGCAGCGAAGCTTCTAGAAGGGAGGGTTAAAACAACTATTAAAAAAGTTAAAATTATAAATCTCATTTGTTTGAGTAGTATTTCAATAAATTCTAACTTCTTAAGCTGAAATCTAAAAATTAATTATTTACTGAATGCTATATTTATTGAAATAGCAAATCACGAAATAGGTTTTGGATATAAGTCCTTATGATGCAATTGTTGTTGGTTCTGGAGCTACAGGAGGAATAGCCGCACTTACATTGGCAGAACAAGGGATCAAAGTTTTAATAATAGAAGCAGGACCTCAAGTTAAAAGGGATGAAGCTAGTAATCATGAGCCAAAAAGTACATTAAAAAGATTATCAGGAGTCATAACAAAAAAACATACCAATCAGTGTCAACATCCTGGTTATTGGAAAAATAATCCTGACTTATATTCAAATGAATTGAAGCATCCCTATGACTTCCCCAAAAAAAAGCCATTTCTTTGGACACAAGGTAAACAATATGGGGGGAGATCATTAACTTGGGGAGGAATAACATTAAGACTTTCCCCAGAAGACTTTCATCCGGCTAAAAAAGACGGATTCGGGCCAAACTGGCCTATTACATACGAAGAAATTTCCCCGCACTACGATTTTATTGAAAATTTCTGCGGAATTTATGGACGAAAAGATCATATCAAGGAGGTTCCAAACGGTAAATATATTGGTGAAATTCCTCTTACAGAAAACGAAAATGTTTTTGGCAGCAAAGTTAAATCAAAATTAAATTATCCATTTATCCAATCAAGAGGATTTGACCGTAATTCATCTGTAAAAGAAAAAAATTGGCCCAAGTCCTCGAGCGTAGGAAGCTCTTTAAAAAAAGCTTTAGATACTGGAAACGTACAAATAATCTCTAATTACCTAGTGGAGTCTTTTGAGATTAACAAGATAACAGAGCTTGCCTCAAAACTAACGATTGTAAACCTAGAAAATGGACACAAAGAAGTATTGGATTGTGATTTGATTCTTCTTTGCGCATCAACAATTTCAACACTGAGAATACTACTGAACTCAGAATACAAATCAAATTCCTCGGGGTTTAAAGATAATTCTGGAAAATTAGGTAAATACCTAATGGATCACATATCTATCTGTAGATTTTTTTCAGTCCCAAAAGCAAAAAACTCAGATAAATCACTAGATAATCCACCCGATCTTTCTGGAGCAGGAAGCTTTTTTATTCCTTTTGGTTCAGATTTACCAGAAATTGACGACATAAATTTCCATAGAGGTTATGGAATCTGGGGGGCAATTGATAGATTAGGGATACCTAAATTTTTACAAAAAGAGGCAAACAAATCCATTGGCTTTCTTATCGCCCATGGTGAAGTCCTTCCTAGAGAGAAAAACTCAGTTTCTCTCTCAAGAAAAACAGATGAATGGGGAATACCAATTCCCTACATTGAATTTGAATGGAGCGAGAATGAGTTAAATATGGCAAAACATATGGAAAAAACAATTCAAAAATCAGTCAAAGCTGCAAATGGGAAAATAAAAAATATTGATGAACTAATGAATATTCCATTAGGGAGTTTATTTACAAAAAATTTGATAGCACTTTCAGATAGTCCTCCCCCTCCTGGATATTATATTCATGAGGTAGGGGGAGCACCAATGGGTTTAAATGAAGAAAACAGCGTAGTTGATAAATTTAACAGATTGTGGAGATGTAAAAATGTACTGGTACTAGATGGAGCATGCTGGCCCACATCATCCTGGCAAAGCCCCACACTTACAATGATGGCCTTGAGTAGAAGAGCCTGTTTAAATATTAAAAAGACTTAGAGGGTGTAAATAATTGATTTAAATAAATTTCTGAGACTGAATTATCTGTACAACCGTTTTGAACGAGAAAAGTAGCTAATGCTGAATTTATAAGCTTATATTGATCCCAAGTAGGATTACTTAATACGAAATCTTTCATAGTGTTATAAAGAGTTTCTGAAAGCTCTGTTTCTAATGAGACTTTATTTGAAGAGCACTCTACGAGTTTCTTATCAGTTAAATTTGTTTGTTTGATTTGATCCATAAATTTATTTTTCTACATCAACAATAATGATATTTTTCTCTAAAAATTTCAAGAAAAACCTTCTGGTAAACTTTTCAAATTATCAAATAAGACTCATGTTATAAGTGGGTTTTTAAAAAACTTCTTTTTCAAATAAGGAAATTGAATAGATCTTAAAAAAAAGTCAACAATAATGTTGAAGTCCTGTTTTTTTTTAAAAATACTGCCATTTCTAATCCAGTGTGGATTTGGACGTGGAAAACAACCTGCAAATTGTGGAAAATCTAGCTAAAAATACTTTCATGATTTTATATTAAGAATACTTATATATACTGAGTCTATTAAGACTTACTCGAGAAAGAGACAGGTGATTCATTGATTTCAACTGATTTTCTTAAGATTTAGTCTTTATTAGGCAAGCGAAGCGTGACAGGTCCTAAAGGATGTTTTGAATTTGGATAAATACTGTGGTGATGGTGATGGTGATTATGTTCATGTTGATGAACCTCTACATGTTCATGTTCTAAGTAATCATCTACTCCTGTGTCTGATTTTTCTTGATTATGAGTTGGGATTTGATTTTGTATTTCACAAGCACCATTACATTCAGGATCACATAAATCACAGCTGATACCCAAGCCCTCTACATGGTCATGATGACTTTCTTGGACCATTCCAACTTCTTTTTCAAAGCCAAATAAATTTGATCTATATTTACAAGTTGAGCAATTCATAAAATTATTACCTTCGTTATTAAGAATCTCTTCAATCCTTTCTACAAAAGTGTCGACCACATAAGACTGCGACGAAAGATATTTTGCATGTATAAATGAAATATTTGGATTATTAATCGCAACTAAATCACTTTGCCTTTTTATTCTTGTAACAAGGACACCTGAGAAAAGGAAATAAGGGAAAACAATTATATTTTTATAACCAAGTCTCACAACATTTTTCAAGCCAGGTTCAACAAGGGGGAAAGTTACTCCAGAAAAAACTGTTTCCCCCCACCCTAAACCAATACCCTCCACGATCATTCTCGTAATTTTTGAAACATTGGAATTCGCATCTGGGTCAGAAGAGCCTCTACCCACAACAACTAATAATGATTCTTCAGGTTTGAGATTATTATTTTGTTTAAATACATCTTTTACTCTTTCACAAGCTGCACTAATCATTAAATTATTAATGCCTAATTCTCTACCATAAATTATTTCAATTCCTGTTTTACTTGAATAATTCATGAGCAGACTAGGTATATCATTTTTTACATGGCCAGCAGCGAAAAGCATTGCAGGTATTGCAATTACTTTTTTTATAGAAAGATCTTTTAACTTGTCTAAAGCATCAACAATCGAAGGTTTAGCAAATTCCAAGAAACCATATTCAACTAAAAAGTTTGGATATCTTTTTTGGATGAAATTAGTTAATTCTTGAAATTCACTAATGGCTAGTTTATTTCTACTCCCATGTCCACAGATAAGTATCGCAACTTGATTATTTAACTTCAAATCTAAATTATCCAAATTCAAATTATTACTTATACCATAATAGTAAAGAACAATATCATGTAGTGAAAAATAAAAATAACTTGCTTGAAGTTCCAAATATCAACTCAAAGGATGCAAAATTTAAGAAATTAATTTATGAAGTTGATGACTCAATATTTAATGGGAGTATTTATTCTAGTGAAAAATTTGAGCACCTTTGCGTATGTAGTGGAGGTACAACCTCCAGCTGTGCAAAAAATGGTTTTACAACTCTTGATCTAAGAAGAAATTACAGCAAAATTCACCTAGATAGAAAAACTAATTTAGTAACAATTGGAGGTGGAGTAATAATGGGGGACCTAATAAATTATTTACAAAAACATAATCGAAGTTTCCCAATCGGACTTTCTAAACTTCCTGGAGCAGGCTATATACTTACTGGTGGAGTCAGCCCGCTCAGTAGAGCCTACGGATTAGCCATTGATAATATTGAATCAATAAAAGGTTTCTTGGGAAATGGCAGATTTATTTCTTTAAAAAAAAATCAAATAAATCCAGAAGAACAATTAATTTGGGAAGCAATTAAAGGCGCAGCACCCTTCTTTTCAATTATTACCGAAATAGAACTTAAGACTATTCAATCTAATTCAATTAAGGTTATTGAAGGATTTGTAAATCTAAATGAACTTACAGAAATAATAAAACTATCAGAGGAATTTCCAGAAAATATAAGTCTTCAATGGATTTATGCCCAAAAAATTTATATATATATTTTTGCTGAACTCAAAAATAATTTAGAGGATAAAAGAACAGAAGAATGCCTAATGCTTCTCGACAATTTCCCTACTCTAGAAAAACAATTTTATGAGAATTTTAACAAAATAAATTTCTTCCCAAAGGAATTGAATTTATATGAGCTGAATGCAAATAACCATTCTGAGGTAATTAGTCTTCTTGGAGAAGATTTAAAAAATAATATCCCAATTTTCATAAAATGTTTGGATGAAATAATGGATAGTAAACCTAATAATTCCTGTTACATTGCTTCTCAACAATTAGGTTGCAAAACTAAAAAGTTAAATCATGGCTCAAGCTTTTTTGTTCACAGAAAAAGTACTTGGAAACCATGGATATATGCATCATGGAAAAAAAATGATCTTCAAGAAAAAGAAGTCGCTTTGGAATGGATTTATAAATCATGGAATAAGTTGAAAAGGTTTTATCCAAATATTCACTTGGCCCAATTGCATAATCATTTGAATTCTCATGAGGAAGAACTTCACTTAGCTTTTGGAAATAGAGTGAATGAATTAAAAACTTTAAAGAATATTTTTGACCCAAAAGGTATTTTGCCTCCTTTATGAGGTAACTTCAAAAGTATAAAGAAACTTACAATGGCAAATTTCTCAAGATATTTATCAAAAAATTGGTTAGATGATCCAAAGTCAAATATTCTCTCAGGCTTAGTTGTTGCTTTTGCAATGATCCCAGAAGCAATTGCTTTTTCAGGTATAGCTGGTGTAGATCCTAAAGTTGGCCTTTTTGGTGCATTTTGCTTATCTATAACAAGTGCGATTGTTGGAGGAAGAAGGGGGATGATCACTTCAGCCACAGGTTCAACAGCTCTTTTAATGACTGGACTTGTTGCTTATGGAGAATCACAAGCGCCTGGATTAGGAGTCCCATATCTGATTGCAGCTGGAATATTAACTGGAATATTCCAAATTATTTGGGGATATTTAAGACTTGCCTACCAAATGCGATTCGTTCCAACAGGAGTATTAAGTGGATTTGTAAATGCACTAGCACTTTTAATATTTCAAGCACAACTACCTCAGTTAGGAATAGGTATTAAAGAGTCAAAAGGATTAGTTGAACAAACTATAAGTCAATATCCAGTAAACTCTCAGATTCCAGTAGTTTGGATTCTTGTAACCCTAGGATTAGTAATTATCTATGGGCTTCCAAGAATCACAAAAGTAGTCCCGTCTCAACTTGTCGCAATAGTAGTAATTACTCTTATAAGCATATTCTTTAATCTAGATGTCCCAACAGTTAGCGATTTGGGTAAATTGCCTGATGGATTACCAAGTATTTCGCTTCCTTTTGGATCAATAGAAAATGGGAAAGTACCTTTTAGTCTTGAAACATTAGGAATAATTTTACCGACTTCACTTGCAATATCTCTTGTGGGTCTAATGGAAACCTTCTTGACTCAAGACATTTTAGACGATGTAACTGATACAAGTTCTAATAAAAATCAAGAAGCAAGAGGACAGGGAATAGCAAATATTGTGGCATCCTTATTTGGTGGGATGGCAGGATGTGCCTTAGTTGGGCAATCTGTTATGAATACTGAAAATGGTGGTAAATCTAGATTATCAACCCTCTCCTCAGGTATATCTCTTCTAATTATGATTATCCTCTTGAAGTCTTGGATTGGAGCAATACCAATGGCTGCTTTAGTAGCAATCATGATAACTATCGCAATAAGTACAGCAGATATAAATGGATTAAAAAATATTAGAAAGATACCTAAAAGTGATACTTCAGTTATGCTAACGACTTTTGCAGTTACTATGCTTACAAAACCCCATAATCTTGCACTTGGAGTTATTGCAGGAGTTGCATTAGCTGCAATTCTATTCAGCAGAAAAGTCGCAAAAGTTATTACTGTCTCAAGAGCGAAAGAAAATAATTTGACTACCTACAAAGTAAAAGGACAATTATTTTTTGTAAGCAAAATTTATTTTTTACAAGGATTTGATATTCATGATCATCCAGAAAATATTGTGATTGATATGTCTTCAGCTCATATTTGGGATCAAAGTGGCGTTGTTGCTCTTGAGCAAATCATTAGAAAGTTCCATAATGGTGGTACTAAGGTTGAAATTGTAGGATTAAATAAAGAAAGTCTTAACTTATTTGAAAGACTAGGTGGTATAGAAAGCGCTCATTAAAGAAGTTAATTAAGACTAACTTGTTGATAACAAAACCATAGCCATTGCTGAAAAAGCAAATTCCTATGAGACCTCCAAGTTGTTTTTGAACTATTTGGATCAAAATTTTTAGGAGGAGGAACATCTCCCTTTTCTTTATCTCTTTCAATTTCACTAATAATTCTATGCACCGTATATTCAGGATGTCCTAAATGCATAAGTTGTTTTTGATCATTAGATTCAAATATTGTATATCCGACGTTTTCTCCATAAGCCAACAAATTCAATCTTCCTTCTTTTTGGGCCTTCTCCATTTCCAAATCTGATAATCCCGCAAATCTACTTTGAGGACATATAAATTCATCATCTTGTGTACCCATCAATGGATGTCCAGGAACAAGACTTTTTAAAGGGAATACCCCAAATAATTTCCTATCAAAAACCTGCTTATCAACCCCTGCCAAATAAGCCAACGCAAAGCCCGCCCAACATAATCCAAGAGTACTCGCACAAGAATTTCTCGCTTCATGTACAATTTTCACAAATTCATCCCAATAATTAACCTCCTCAAAGGCTAGGTGCTCAATAGGTGCTCCAGTAATAATGATTCCATCTAACGGATCTGGATTATTTGCTTCTTCCCAAGTTATATATAGATTATTTAGATGATTAAGATCCCATGTTTTATAAGAGTGAGTTTCAAGCTTTATCCAAACTGGCTCAATTTGAAGAGGAGATAAACCAAGTGGATGTAGTAAGTTAAATTCATACTGCTTTCCAAGAGGCATGATATTTAAAATACCAATCCTAAGAGGACGTATATCCTGTCTTTTTGCCAATTCTGGTTCAATCCAAGATATATGATTTTTCTCAACATCACTTATTTTGTGATAGTTACTAGGAATTATTAAAGCCAATAAATCTTCTTTCCTATATGATTTGTGAAAGTGCTTGTTCGAAATCTGCTTTTATATCATCAATATGTTCAATTCCTACAGAAACTCTTACCATCGTAGGTGTCACACCTGCAGATAATTGCTCTTCTTCAGATAATTGCTGATGAGTTGTTGAAGCCGGATGAATTACTAATGTTTTTGAATCACCCACGTTAGCAAGGTGGCTCGCTAATTTTAAGGAATCAATAAACTTTACTGCATTTTCATAACCCCCATTAAGAGAGAACATAAGCATGCAACCCATTCCCCTTCCAGTAGTATATTTTTTAGCACTTGAGTAATATGGATCAGATTCTAGACCTGGGTAATTTACACTACTTACATTAGAATTAGAATCCAACCATTTTGCTAATTCAAGAGCATTAGAAGTTTGTCTTTCTATTCTTAAACTTAAAGTTTCCAGACCCTGTAATAACAAAAACGAATTAAAAGGACTTTGAGCTGATCCCCAGTCTCTCAGGCATTCAAGTCTTGCTCTTAACGCAAAAGCTATATTTCTATTATCGGGTACTCCTAAAGATTTGCAGATATCACTACCGAAACCAAAAGCGTCCCAATGAACGAGTCCATGATAAGCAGCGCTTGGCTCACTCATTAGTGGGAATTTACCATTTCCCCAATCAAAGGTTCCGGCATCAACAATAACCCCTCCGATACTTGTTCCATGTCCACCGATCCATTTCGTTGCACTTTCTACAACAACATCGGCTCCAAAATCAATTGGTCTTATTAAAGCACCACCAGCACCAAGGGTATTATCAACTATTAAAGGAATTCCATTTTCCTTAGCCAAAGCAGAAAGTCCATCAAAATCTGGGATATTGAACCGAGGATTTCCCATTGATTCAACATATATTGCTTTTGTTTTATCATCAATTTTATTTCTAAAACTATCGATGCTATCACCATCAGCAAATTTAACTTCTATTCCTAATCTTGGAAATTGTACTTTAAATTGATTGTAGGTCCCACCATATAAAAAAGATGTAGAGACAAAATTATCACCTGCTGTCATGCAGTTCACGATTGCCAAGAATTGAGCAGCTTGTCCAGAGGATGTTGCAAGTGCTGCCATTCCTCCCTCCAAAGCTGCCATTCTTTTTTCGAAGACATCTGTGGTGGGGTTCATAAGTCGAGTATAAATATTTCCAAATTCTTTTAGTCCAAAAAGATTCGCTCCATGCTCTGCATTATCAAAGACATAAGAACTAGTTTGATAAATGGGTACTGCTCTAGAATTTGTAGTTGGATCAGGAACTTGGCCTGCATGTAACTGAAGTGTCTCGAACTTTTGGTTGCTCAAAATTTTTAAAATAATCCTATTATCTATTTAACTTAGAAAAGTCCAAAAAAAAAACAAAAAAAAGATAAATATTTATAAATCCTTTTTTAATGAGGGGTAATTATCTTTCATATATAAACTCAAATTCTCTTTAATCGCAGATCTGAGTTTCTCAATACTTGCAGATTCAATTATTGGAAAAGTTTTATTAAACTCGGGGTCTTTTTCAGCAATTGATTTCCAATTCTTACTAACATCTTTTTCAGAGTTGTTTAAAACCTCATCAAAGTTGAAAACCTTATCGTTTTTTTTAGCGTCAAATTGGCTAAACGCTTTATTTATAAGCTGTTTTCTATTTTCGAATAGATTCTTGGCTTTTAAAGTATCTGGAAGACCCATAACTGGTTGTAATTCCTTAAGAAGTTTTAATTCCTCTTCAATTAAGAGTGTCCAAACAGCATGTTTATTTTTTGGAAGATTAGAATTACTAAAAATATTAATTTCATCTAGGTAAAAATTTAACCATAAATAATATGATTTTTCTTCAATAGTTTTTTTAACGGATATCTTTTTATTTTGAATCTTTGGGAGTAACTTTTCTGCTTTCTTCAAAAACTGTCTATCTTCTCTTTCTAAATTTATTAATCCCCATCTTTGACTGTACTCCCATAAATCTTCGTATCTTGTCAAATCTTCTTGATTCCAACCAAGAGTTTTGAGTTCATGAGAACGATGTGATAATTCCTTTTTCAAAAAAACCTTTTAAATTATAATAATTCTAACCCTGCAATCAAGATTAGTAAATAAATGAAAAAATTAGTTTTTTGTAAATTAAGTAAATAATCAATTATTAAAATAATTATTAATAATTTTCAATACATTAATATAATTT
Source organism: Prochlorococcus marinus (assembly GCF_001180245.1). Lineage (GTDB taxonomy): Bacteria > Cyanobacteriota > Cyanobacteriia > PCC-6307 > Cyanobiaceae > Prochlorococcus_A > Prochlorococcus_A marinus_F. The sequence continues at coordinate 269,481 of NZ_CVSV01000131.1, read as the reverse complement.
GGATTTTTTTTTGAAATTTGATTACTAGAATCATTATATTTAAGATCATTTTGCTCTTTGTCAATAAAAAATTTCTTGAAGAAAATTTCAATATCATCAAAAAGATAATCTCCTTTTAATTTTTCATTTAGTTCTAAAGATAATTCAGATTTCACAGATTCTTGGCAAAAATTAGTGATTTCTTCTGAACTAATTAAAACCTTATAAATTTCTTTTTTTTCTTCTGAATTAGCATTAAAGCATAAATAAATCAGATTTATCATTGAACAATTATTATTTTTAATTTTGAATTCTTTATAAATTTCTGGCCAAAATTTTAAGGATTTTAGACCTTCTAAACCTCCTTGACTGAGGGAGTATTTATTACACCAATTCACAAATTCTGAGACATCTTTTGGACATCTTTTGAGTTGCAAAAGCATATCTGAGAGAACTTGTCCTGCCTGGAAATTCCTTGTTGGTTTTCCTTCAGTTGGGAGAGTCATGCTCCCTAAAACATCAGCTTTAACAGCATTTAATTGAGAAAAAGTATAATCTCCTTTTTCAAAAAATTTATCATCAATTTTTTCCTTTGCACTAATTATTTCTTCACCATAACCAAGTTCCTTTAATGAAAGATATTTATTGTCTAATTTATTTTCTTTTCTTACTTGTAGTGATACTGTTGCGGCCTGATCCAAACATTGTGTCAACAAAATCGTATTAATGGTGGGTAGCATACCTGGCTTATCGGAATGGAAGTTATTTACAAAACCTGCAAATATGGATGAGATGTTTTTTATTGATTTTATGTATTGGCATTCAATATTATGAACTCCAGGAGAAACTTGGATTTTCGGTGACAATTGATTCAAAATTCGAGCTCCTATTAAAGCAGTTAGGGCATCAGGATGGCAGAAATTCGCAGTAAAACTATCATTAGGATTTCGTAAAGCACCGTGACGATGAAATCCTGTAAAAAAAGCTAAATTTGGATATTTATTACAGAGAATAAAGGGGTTTTTGTTTTTATTATCAACGCAAAAAGAACCAACGAGACAGCCAAGAACCACATTTTCTCTTTTTAAAGTTTTTCTAAGTTTTAAAGCATTTTTAACATCATCTTGAATGTGGTTACTGTTTGAAGCAAGAATAACTATCTCACATTCCAAGAGAAGATCTTTAAGGTCAAAAGACTTTCTTATTCCCTCTAAAGAATAATGTCCCATTCTCTTAATCTTTTCAATAGTTTCATCATCCATATCAGAAAGGACATCATTTGTGAAAGCGCCTAACAAATCTCTATCTTCCCTAGGCGCTAAGAGAATATTATTAGATTTTCCATGCATAGCACAGTTATATGCTAACGATGCAGGATATAAACCAACACTGTAAAATCCAACTTTGCTGTTTTCTAAATCTTCAATAAATGAATAAAAATTTTTTTCATCTTTTATGTTTTCAATAAAATTATTCTTCATTTTTGGAAATTCTTGATAAATTTTTTAATTTCTAACTCATACCAAACTTTTTCTACATTAAAGCAATTCTTGACCATAGCAAATTATTTATTGTAAATATTGAATTTTTTAATTTATAATTTCTTTGAGATATCGAAATTAAATTAAAAGAGAAATAATTATAAATATGGAATATATGGCAAGTAATTTAAAGACACAAAAACAATTAATTTCTTCTAAAAATATCTTAATTATTCAAGACATTGACGGAGTTTGTATCCCTCTAGTTAAAGATCCAATGACTAGAAAATTAGAACCAAAATATATCTATGCAGTAAAAGAATTTGCAGAGGAATTCTTTGTATTAACTTGCGGGGAACATGAAGGTCCAAGAGGGGTTAACAGAATAATAGAAAGGAGTTTAAGAAGTACAACTGAGCCTAAAAGCAAAGAACTATACTTTAGAGGTTTAGCAGCCTGTGGAGTAGAGTATCAAGATAACAATGGAGAAATAAGTTTTGAAGGAGTATCAGAAAAAGAACTACATTTTTTATCTAAAGTACCTAGTCTAATAAGACCAAAGTTTAATTTTATAGTTAAGAATATTTTTCCTGAACTTAGCCAAGAAGATATCAATTTTCACGCAGTAAAATCAATATGCGAAACGCGCTTCTCACCAACCATTAATTTTAATAGTCTATTTGATTTAGTTAACAATGATTCTGAGAAAAGAAAACTTATTCAAATTAGTTTTGAGAAAATGATGAATGAAATCATCTTAAAAGCTGAATCCGAAGGCCTCAAGAACTCATTTTTTCTTCATATTTCACCAAATTTAGGTAATAAAAATGATAGAGAACTAATTAAACTTTCTTCTAAAGATGATATTGGATCGACAGATATACAATTACTTATAAAAGGAGCAGTTAAAGATTCTGGAGTTTTATTTCTTTTAAATAAATTCATTAACCTTAAAACTGGCAAAGCTCCTTTTGGAAGTAATTTTAATTTTAGAAATTCTCCAAATTCTATTGCAGAAAAAATAGATTTATGCAAATTAAATATTCAAAGAGAAGATATGCCTTTGATTATAGGAGTAGGAGACACAGTGACATCAAAAAAAAATAATGATGAGAAAAGTTTTTTAAGAGGAGGAAGTGATAGATCTTTTCTAGAATTTATACAAATATTAGGTAATGAATTTGGTATAAATAATAAAATCATTTTTGTGGATAGTAGTTCTGGCGAAGTTGAAAGACCTTCTACAAAAAAAACTGGTTTAATAGGAATTAGTGATAATTATGACAACTTAAAGTTTGATATGGTTTTTAAAAATGGTCCCAAAGAATATATAAGTTGGTTCATTGAACTTGCAAAAAAGAGATCAAACTTTAAAAAAAATAGTTGACTTTTTAATTTTGGAATGACAATTTATAAGTAATATATGAAAGAAAAATTCCCTTCAATATATAAAGAACCTATAGAAACATTACAAATTAATATAGGTTATAAATGCAACCAGGCGTGTAAACATTGTCATGTCAATTCGAGTCCCCTAAGGACAGAAAAGATGTCAAATGAAATAATATCTCTTATTCCAAAAATAATTGAAAAATACAAAATCAAGACTTTAGATATTACTGGTGGTGCTCCAGAACTTCATCCAGAGTTTAAAAAACTTGTAAATAGTTTGAGCACAAAACAAGTTGATATTATTGACAGGTGTAATTTGACAATTTTCTTTGAAGAAGGTTATGAAGATCTTCCTCAATTTCTTGCAAAGAATAAAGTGATAGTTACTGCTTCACTACCATGTTACGAAAAAAATAATGTTGAGTTTCAAAGGGGTCTTGGGGTTTTTGAAAAAAGTATTAAAGCTATAAAAATTCTTAATGATCTAGGCTATGGGAAAAAAGAAAATGAATTGCAATTAAATCTTGTTTACAATCCTGTAAGTCCAATTCTTCCTCCTTCGCAGGAAATATTGGAGAAGGATTATAAAAAAATTCTATTCGAAAAATACAATATCGTTTTTAATAATTTATACACAATAACTAATATGCCAATAAATAGATATGAAGAATCTCTTCGAAGAGAAGGGAAACTAAATACTTATTACAAATTACTAAAAGAAAATTTTAATGAAAAAAATTTAGAAAATCTAATGTGTAAAAAGACAATTAGTGTAAATTGGCTAGGAGAAATTTATGATTGTGACTTTAACCAACAGATAAATTTCCGAGAGAATAAAGGACCAAAGACACTTTTTGATCTCTTGGATGAATCATTTACTTTTGACTACGGGGTAGCTGTAAAAGAACATTGTTTTGCTTGCACTGCAGGTGCAGGGTCAAGTTGTGGAGGGACTTTAAGTTAAAACCTGCTAAATACAATTAGGACAAATTGCTCTTACATTTAAAGAGGATTCAATTAGTTTAAAACCATTAACTTTTGCTGCAACTTTGCCTGCCTCTAAAACCTCATCATTTTCGAATTCTTCTGTTCTTCCACACCTAATGCAAATCAAATGATGATGATCCGGTGTGTCGTTACTAAGCAATTCATATCTGTGTCCACCCTCACTAAGTTCTAATTCATGAAGCAAACCCATTTGCACTAGAAGTCTTAAAGTTCTATAAATTGTTGCTAGTGAAACTTTGGAACTTGTTTTAACTAACTTTTCATGAACCTCTTCAGCACTAAGATGCTTTCCAGAGCCAATATTTTCAAATAAATTGAGAACCTTTAACCTCTGAGGAGTTAATCTCTTCCCATCTTTATGTAATCCAACACCAAGAGGAGATGTGATTACTTTGTATTGAGAGGATAATGACAAAATTAACCCATAGCTATTCTCAATAATAACTCTAGATGAGAGTAAAACAACTTATTTATTTAAAATGTTTACTAAAGTTCTTCAAAATATTATGTTAAGTGTATCTTTATATGTAAATGATGAATGATCAAGAAATCTCTTCTTATAAATTATCATCGAAAGTAAATGCCTTGATAATTATTGATATTCAGGAAAAAATAATAAGATCAATTTTTAATAAGGATTCAATAATCAAAAACATTAAAAAGTTAATAAATGCTTACCAAATTTTAGAAGAAAACATATTTATATCTGAACAGAACCCACTCAAATTGGGAGTTACGATTCCTGAATTATCACCCATAGCAGAATTTAGAAAATTTGAAAAAATGGAATTCAGCCTAGCTAAATTAGAAGATTTTTTAAAAGAACTTAAATATAAGAAAATTACTAATTTAATAGTTTGTGGGATCGAAACGCATATTTGTATTCAACAAACAGTCTTAGATTGTTTACAAAAAGGATTTGAAGTTATTCTCATATCAGATTCCATGGGAAGTCGAAATAGGTTAGATCATGAAATAGCATTACAAAGAATGACTCAGAGTGGGGCGATCTTAACAACAACTGAATCAATAATTTTTGAATTATGCAAAACTGCGGATAGAGAAGAATTTAAAGATATTAGAAACATAATAATGAGTTAAACAAAAATAAAGACTGGTTTGTTGTTTTGAGATAATTTAAAATTTTATTAGATATAAATTTTAATGGTTTATTTGAATATGAAATTAGTTACTGAAAACTTCCTTCTGGCAATATCTATTTTTTTTATTGGAACTTTATTGTCGATAATAATTTCAAAAGTTTCAAAAATATTTTTTAAAAAGATTTCCAAAAGAACAAAAACAAATTTCGATGATTTTATTTTTGAGGTGATCTCTGGAATTATAAAACCTATAGGTTTCCTCCTATCATTTTATTTTTCAATTGACTATTTTTTTTCTGATGAAATAACTTTCATCTCTGTATTATTGAATATTTTGAAATTATTTATATTAATAATCATCATAAAAGCTCTCAACAAAGTTTTAATAAGATCTTTAACAGAATCGACCTCGAAAATTAATGATTCCTCAATTAGTTCGATGGTATCTTCACTAACTCCATTGATAAAAGCATTAACATGGACTATTGGCTCAATTTTTTTCCTACAAAATATAGGTGTTCAAATGACTGCTATTTGGGCTTTGCTAAGTGCAGGAGGTATTGGAGCAGGATTAGCTTTGAAAGATCCAGTTCAGGAGTTCTTTGAATATATAACAATTTTGCTTGATAAACCTTTTCAAAAAGGTGAGTTTATAAAATCTGATGGAGTCCTCGGAATGGTTGAGAGAGTGGGAGTACGATCATCAAGGATAAGAAGTATTAATGGAGAAGTAATAGTAATGAGCAATAGCGCCCTAACAAATGGAATAATTTCAAATTACGCACAAATGGAAAAAAGAAGGTTAGTGCATAAATTGGGGGTTGTTTATGAAACCTCTCCAAAACTTATGAAATTGATTCCAATAATAATTAAAAAAATAGTTGAAGAGACAAAAGATGCTTCTTTTGATAGATGTCATTTCACAGATTTCGGCGACTTCAGTCTTAATTTCGAACTTGTTTATTACATCCCAACAAATAATTATCTCGCCGCAATGGAAGCTCAACAATCTATAAATTTAAGAATTATTGAGGAATTTGCGGTTAATAATATAGAGTTTGCATTCCCAACTCAAACCTTAAATATTGAAAGTAACAAAGCCAAATGATCTACAAATCTCTTCACTTAAAATCCAGAGTTTTGAAGCCAACTCAGAATTATTTGCCTCATCACTAACCCTACTTTCAACTAATTTATGTTTTTTAAAAGATATAAGTTTATTACTTAAATGAACGTAACCAATATTATTTAAATTTGAATCAAAAACAATTTCAGAAAGTATCCTACCAGCATTTTCTATACTTTCAGAAATTCCAAAAATATTTTTTGCAGCTTTAGAAAAAATTAAATATCCAAAGGGATTAAAACGCTTACTATATCTAAAAAAACCAAGATCATCATTTGGTATTACTAGACCAGGCGCCCAAGTAATTACAGAAATTTTACTAGAGGAAATTTTTAATTTTTTTTCAAGTTCTTTAGCAAACAAAATATTACATAACTTACTATTTTTATAAGCTTCATCAGCATTAAAATTTAAAAATTGCCCAGTTACTTTTTTTCTTAAATTAACAAGGTTATTAAGTCCCGCTTTCCTTCCTATATTGCCACCTGAACTTTTGGGGTCGTGTACATCTGATGATGTAATAATGATTCTAGATTCTGCTTTATCTCTAATAAAATCTTTTAGGACATTTACCAAGCAAAAATGTGCAAGATGATTTACTGCAAAAGTTAGTTCTATACCTTGTTTTGAAACTTTAGGGTAAAAAGACCCTGTATATTGCAATCCTGCATTTAAAACAAGAACATCTAAAAAAATCTTTTTACTAATAAAGTGATCTTTAATTATTTTAATATTCTCTAAATCTGAAAGATCACAATTTTCAATAATATTTAAAAATTTACTAAGGTAATTTTTATCAAAATATTTCTCGATTTTTCTGAGAAATTCATTCTTGCTAAATTCGTTTTTTATTACAACATATAAAATATTTTTCGTCTTCAGTAAATTAATAATGGCAAAAAACCCTATTCCTGAATTACCTCCAGTAATTAAAATATTTTTATTTTTAATCATTTAAATTCCTATATTTTTTTTATGATAAAAAATAAATAAAGTTTTTTTTATTTTGTAATCTTATAAATTATTGTTAAAACACCGAAAGCTTAGTCACTAGTATTTGAGTAATTTTATTATTATTAATCTACTCTCATTATAAGTATTGGATGAATAATATAATTCTAGGCCCAGAAGTACTAATTTGTTCCATAAATTTCTTTAATCATAAGATTTATATTTAATGTCAAAAGAAAATATGACAGATGTTCTTGTTTTGGGTGCAGGGCCTGCAGGTATGGCTATTGCCTCAGCTTTAGGGAAGGAAAAATTAGATGTTGAAGTGCTTTCTCCAAATGGACCAGATGAACCTTGGCCAAATACATATGGCATTTGGGGGAAAGAAGTTGATCAACTCGGGCTTCAGGATTTACTTGAATATAGATGGAAGAATACTGTAAGTTTTTTTGGGCATGGCGCTTTAGAAGAGCAGGACGACGAGAATAAGGCCACGGAACATTCACTAGATTATGGACTATTTGATAAGAAGAAACTCCACAATTATTGGTTTAACGAATGCAATAAGTCTTTTATTAAATGGCATCAAGGCTTTGCAAACAAAATACATTTTGAAAAATACAAAAGTACAGTAACTACAAAAGATGGCAAAACTTTCTCTGCAAGATTAGTAGTAGATGCAACAGGGTATGATCCTGTTTTTCTTAAATTAAAATCCTGTGGTCCCTTAGCAGTCCAGACTTGTTATGGGATAGTAGGTAATTTTAGTAAACCTCCACTTAAGAAAGGGCAGTTTGTATTGATGGACTATAGAAATGATCATCTTAACGATGAGCAAAAAAAAGAACCGCCAACTTTTCTTTATGCCATGGATATGGGGGATGGGAAATATTTTCTTGAAGAGACATCTCTTGGTTTGGTAAATCCTCTAACAATGGAAAATTTAAAAGAGAGACTAGAGAAGAGGCTTTCTTATCGAAATATATCAATCACAAGCATGCAGCACGAAGAGCTTGGCTTATTTCTTCCTATGAATATGCCAATCCCTGATTTCAAACAACAAATACTTGGATATGGTGGTGCTGCTTCAATGGTACATCCTGCATCTGGATATTTAATTGGTAATGTTTTAAGAAGAGCTCCACTTGTCGCAAAGGCAGTCTCAGAAGCAATTAAGAACAAAAATCTAAGTACCTATCATATTGCTAGAAAAGGTTGGGAAACTTTATGGTCAAAAGAATTAATTAGGAAGAAATCACTTTACCAATTTGGATTAGAAAAACTCATGAGGTTTGATGAGAAACTATTGAGAGAATTTTTTGGCAGTTTTTTCCAACTACCTAAAAATCAATGGTATGGTTTTCTAACTGATACTCTTTCTTTAAAAGAGATTGTATATGCTATGTGCGTAATGTTTATAAAGGCTCCATGGAGTGTAAAGAAAGGTCTTATGATTATGCATGGAAGAGAATTTAAAATGTTACTTAGGATAATATTTCCAAACATATAGTTAAAAAATGAGAACCATATTAATTAGTGGAGCCAGTAGAGGAATTGGACTAAAAATTGCACATAAAGCATTAAAAGAAGGCAATAGAATTAGTGTTGGCATTAGAGATTTAGAATCATTAAAAGGAAGCGCTATTGATCCAAAAAAATGGCCAGAAGGGAAAATTATAATCAACCACTATGATGCTTTAAAAAAAATTACAGCCAAAAATTGGATAAAAAATACCGTAGATGAATTTGGAGGATTTGATTCAGTAATAAATTGTTCTGGAGTATTATCGAAAGTTCCTTTCTTATACAAAGATGGTGATGAAGAAGATATTTTAAATACATTAAATATCAATTTTTTAGCAATTTGGCATTTATGTAGGCTTTCTTGGGATCATTTATGTACCTCTGGAAGAGGAAGAATTATTGTTTTGGTTTCAATGAGTGGAAAAAGATCCAAAGGTGATTTAGCCGCTTATTCTTCTTCAAAGTTTGCTTTGATGGGATTATGCCAAACTATGAAAAATAAAGGTTGGGATAAAAATATAAGGATTTCTGCAATTTGCCCAAGCTGGGTTAATACAAAAATGGCCCAAAATATCTCTTCTTTAGACAAATCAAGCATGACACAACCTGAAGATATTGCTGAAATATGCTCAACTATTCTTAAGTTACCTACCCAATCAGTTCCATTTGAAATTGCCTTAAATTGTAACTATGAAATTTAACCTAAATTAAAAATTAAGTAAGCTATTGAAAGCATTGCAATTGCAATAAATAAACCTTTTATTCGATTAGTAAACAATGAAAAAAGAGATAAATCTTCAGAAAAGTATCCGCCAAAACTACCTGTTATAAATAATATAACCATTGGTAGAGATGCCATTCCGAAAGAATAAGAAATAGATCTTACAAATCCAAAATTTAAATAATTAAAAATAAAAGAACCTAATGAAAACAATAAAAAAGATGCAAATAGAGTTATAGAAACTTCAGCATCTAAAGTGTGCGGTAAGCTACCCTTTAATTCAAATTGCTTTTTACATTCTTTAATTTGTCTTTTAGAAAGCTTTAAATAACCAGTTTCAGGAATTCTTTGCGACTTATATTTTCTTAATAGTCTTGCTTCAAGAGTTTCTGGCTCCTTAGTCATAATTGATGTTAGTAATTCATCTGGCTTTAATTTTTTAATTTTCTTTTCAAGATTATCCGTTTTCCCAATCCTATAAAGGTCTCCTACTCTAATAAGATAAACATATCCCGACATTTGCCTTGTAAAATTAAAACTGTTCCTACTTAGATAATACTAAAAGAATTAGGGAAATTAAAAGTTTTTACAATATGAAAAACGATATTTTATATTCATTTCGAAGATGTCCATATGCAATTCGTGCAAGATGGGCCCTGTTAATTTGCGAAATAAAAGTTGAGATAAGAGAAATTAATTTAAAAAATAAACCTCTAGATTTTTTAAATAATTCAAAGACGAAAACGGTTCCGATTCTTATAAAAAAAAATAGTGAAGTTATTGAAGAAAGTCTTGAAATCATCCTGTGGGCTCTCTCAGAGTCGAAAAAGGAAAACATCAAATTAATGTATTTCCCTGAGAACAAAAAGGAAGATATTTTGGAAATAATTAATGAAAACGATAACGAATTCAAATATCATTTAGATCGATTTAAATATGCCACAAGATATAAAGATAGTGATGAAGAATTTCATTTCACAAATGCTATTAAATTTATAAAGAGATGGAACGAACTACTTACAGAAAACAAATATTTTTTTGGAGATAGCCCCACAATCGCTGATTGGTCTGTTTGGCCTTTTGTAAGACAATTTAGAATCGCTTGTGAAAGTCAAAAAAGGATAAATTATTTTGAACCCTCTATAAAAAACTGGTTAGATTCATTTGAGAAAAATAAAGAATTTAAACCCTTAATGTATAAATACGAATTGTGGGAACCATATTATAGAAAGAATTATTTTCCTTTTAATTAACTTTCTAACAACTTCCTTTTTTCAATTATTCTTGCTAACTCCAAAAAATATCCTGCAGTCCTAAATTTTCCAATATTTTTTTCCTTAAAATCAAGATCGCTTCTAATTTCTGCAGTCTCCGCCATTAGCAAATCTAAATCATTTGATCCAAGACTATACAATTCTCCTAGTTCTATTTCTCTTCCGAGTAAATGACTCCTAAACCACTTCCCTTTATTTTCTTGAGGTGGAATATCGTAGGGAGTAAATGACATTAAAATAAAATTTAGGATAATACTATTCTAGGGTTCTTATTGAAACTTTTTCATCTCTACCTTATTAAAAATCAATGCAATAAAAAGAATTGCGAATGTAATTAGGGCACAAATTTCTGTCCAATAATCTAACCCAATTTTAGAAATCATTAATGGTGCAAGAACTGTAAATAGTCCCCCAGAGAGAATTAACTGAGCGAAAAGCTGTTTTGACGTAAAAATTGGTAAAGTTTTAGAAATATTTTTAGGATCTGCAAGCCTTAAAAGAAGTAACCCAGAAGCTACTACACCTGTAGAATTTCCAAACTCTATCAAGCTTTTTTCAAACCAATAATCATCAAAAATAAAGTATGCGAAATAAGCAATGCAGATTAAATTCCAAAATAAACCGAAAATAGTAAACACTAAAATAAGTATCCAATTATCAAAAACAACTGCGATATCTAAACTTGCCATAGCTGTAAAAATCAACAAATCTGTGGATAAAATACCAATCTCCCTTTGCAGAATATTTGAAATAAATTCTGTATTTTTGGTTTTCTCTAAAATATATCTTATAAGAAGCGAACCTATAAGGATAAAAGGGAATACTGGTAGTGAAAAAATAATTTCCTTCGAAAAATCTCCAAAAGAACTTGAAACATACCTTAAAAATCTAAGTAGCAAAATACCAAAAGAAATTGCCAAACCAGAGAATCCAAGATTTATTATAAAAATTCTTAAATCTGCAAAAATTCCTATATTATTTTTTCCCTTAAGAGTATCTTTTTGTTCAAGAATTTCCTCAGTATCTGAAAGACCTAAAGTTCTACCAAGGAAGATGAATATGCTACCCAATATTGAAGAGGATAAAAGACCCATTGTTGCCATAGCCAAACCAAGATCTAAACCATTTGGGAAACCTAGTTTATTAAAACTTTCACCGATTATTGATGCAGCTCCATGACCGCCCTCAAAACCTACCTCTATTAAACAACCCATTAGAGGATTTGCGTCCATAGATGGAGGCAGAAAATATTTAACAACAAGGCCTCCGATAAAAAATTGTCCGAAACCTAGTGAAAGAGCTAATAGAAATTGATTAAAAATCGGTTTAACTAAACCATTTATATTCGGTATAGGTCTTCCCATCATTAAAGTTGCGAAGACTAATGATAAAAGAGGAGTAGGAAAATTACTCCAAACATTTATTGTTTCCTTTGGTAAAAAGTGTATCGCACCAAATGGGCCTATAAATATACCTAAAATTCCTGATATGACTGCTATCGGCAATCCAAATCTCTCGAGTTGAACAGCTAGTTTAAATTTCCTTCCAAAAATCAACAAAAAAAATATAATTAACAATCCCAAAAAACTTATCAATAGAGAATTTGAAAAAATATCTTTGTTCTGTATCGAAAAAATATTCAATGATTTCAAAAACATATAATTCTAAATCTAAATTAATAATCAATATTTTTCAAATAAAAAAGGCTCCTTTAGGAGGAGCCTTTTTGATATTGGTAAGAAATTTTGAAAATTAATCTTTAAGAGTAACTGTTGCACTATCAATATTACTGATAGCATTTGTAACTCTCTTGAAATCAAAGCCTAGTGCTCTTAAAGCATGCCATAAATGACCTTGAATAAAGAAGAATCCAAAATAGTAATGAACATTAGCTAACCATGCCCTTGAAGTGTACTCACCATCAGGAAGATCAACAGTATCTACCCAATAAGGAGAAATACTAAACTTCAATTCAAGTGGTTCACCAAAGAATTCAGTTGGATAAACTGTTGTGTTAGCTGCACTCCAGAAGGCTGCAATAATAGCCATCCAGCCTATTCCAGCTAGTGACCATGAGAGAACAGCTTCCGCAGAGAGAAGTCCTTTACCTTTAAATTTGGTATATTCACCAACTTGCTTAGTAGCAATATGCCAAGCACCACCAGTGATCTCAACGAAAGCAAGAAAAGCATGGCCTCCCATTACTTCTTCAAGGCTATCAATAGTCAAAAAGTCTGTTTGGTGATTCCAAATTTTGGCCAAATTTAATTCGTACTCAACCTGTCTTACAGAACCAATAGCTGGATCATAAATTCCATGAACCCTTGCCCATTCAACAAAAGCAATAACTGCGAAACCAAGAATAATTAAATGGTGACCAAGAATAAATGTCAATTTGTCTGGATTATCCCATTCAATATTGAATTTTCTAGCTCTTGCTACATCAGAATCTTCTAGATTTCCAGGAAGAAGTAAAGAGTGTAAAAGTCCTCCGGCGGCTAAAACCATAGAAGAGACTAAGTGGACTATAGCTATCGCTAAAACAGGTTTAGTATCTCCCATCGCAACACCATTAGCATCAAACCCTATTCCAAGAGTTGCTAAGTGAGGAAGAACGATTAGAGGTTGATGACCCATTGGGACGCTTGGGTCAAATCGTGAAAGTTCAAAAAGGGTGAATGCACCCGCCCAGAAAACAATTAATCCTGCATGAGCTACATGAGCAGCAATGAATTTTCCTGAGCGATTTGCTACACCTGAATTACCAGCCCACCATCCATAGGTAGTATCTGGATTTCCATAGGTTTGCATTTAGGAATTGATTAGCTTAAACGTTTTGAGAATACTTTATATTTCACCAAACAGTTGAATTCATAACAAAATTGTAAAGGTTAGTAATCCTAACTATTACTAAACAAAAATTGTTCGTAGGGCAAGACAAGAGTAAAGAAGGTAGATTTAATGAAGAAAAATTATTCTCAGAGATATAAGTTTTATCAAATAAATCAGTATTTTTAAATTCAAATAAGTTAAATAAATTTTATTTTGCTGACATTAAACGATGTTTTGTTTCATTACACCGTGGTGGTTATTGCCTCATTTTCAAACAATTATTAAATATGGGATAAGACATCTAATATTATGACTACTTCTCAAGAGTCTTCTAGAAAAATTTCACTAGAAATGAAATCTGAAGTTCATTACAAAAAGGCTGCGAAATCTTACAGAAAATCGAAACAATATATAAATATGATTAACTTATATCCAACTTTGCAAAACACTCTTATTGAGTGTAGGGATGAGAATCTAATCGAATAAATTTTTTATATTTTCCCAAATAAACAGGATAATATCATTTTTAGGCTGCAATATTATAGTGTTCTTCAGAATAAAATTTATTAATAATTTCTCTGCACATTTTTATATTATAAAGCGCTTTGGGTTTCCAAGGTTTTTTCTGACCAAGTGGAGAGCTTTTCCAATGAATCCCAGGCTTAAGTATTCCATTTTCACGTAAAAAAGAAAGTTTAATTTCAGTTATTCCCAGCTTTTCCGAGGTCAACTCAGATGAGCTCCACATATCCCCTAACATTGAATTGAGTAAATATTATTAATCCTTGATAACGTTAATTTTATTTTTTTGAAAGGGGTAAAACTTTTAAATAATTATTAAGTCACAAAAAAACTAGTATTTGCAAAGAAAAGAGATTTCAAAGATTTATATCTAATTAAGAAATATTAAATAAAGAATCTTCATTAATGAATATCTCATCCATGCCTTTTCCTTTATTGATGGATTTATAGTTAGCGTATTCTTCTGTAATCGATTGATGCCTTGAAAGATTGATCCAACCCTTGTGCCAATTTCCACTATTTATTAATTCTTCATAATTAGTTTTTAAGTTGATTTCAGAATCAAGGACGGAAACCATTAAAAAACTAATATTTCCTTTTTCTTTAGTCTCATTTACTAAAACAAAATGTCTTAATCCTTTTATGGTTTTATTAGAAGTCCAGTAATTTTCCATAATTATTTTTTCTTAATGTTCTCCTCAGAATTTTTTCTAGATATTTTCTTATATTCATTTCTAATTTCGTCTAATAAAAGTTTTCTTTTATCCATGTAGTTAAGAGAATCTTGTTTTGTTAAGTTATATCTTTCTTTTTTAGTTAAATTCATCCAATTATTAAGATTCTTTTTATTGAAAGTTGTTATTTTTTTAGAATTAAAAACTTTTTGTTTTCTAATTAATTTAAGAAAATTCCTTAAATTAAAAAAAATAAATATTAAAAGAAAAATTATCACTATCTTCAAGAACATCACTTTACATGTAAGTTATTGTTTATCCAATTTTCTAATTTAATATCATTTTCAAAAGATATAACCTCCTCTTCATTACCATTACCTGATTGATCAAAGAGCCTTATAATAAATTCCCCATTAACTGCCTCATCATCACCAATCACAATAATACTTTTAGATTTAAGTTTATTTGCCTTTTTAAATTGCTTAGAGAATGAGGCTCCGCTTAAATCTAACTCAACTAACAAATCGTAATTTCTTAATTTTCTAGATAAATCCATTGCTAATGATTCAGCAATTAAGCCTTGATTAATGATGTAAATATCAGTATTTCTTGGAATTTCAAGCTCTTTTCCTGCGAGTAAAATTAATCTTTCTAAACCAATAGCGAAACCAATTGCAGGAGTGTTTGGCCCTCCCATTTGTTTTATTAAATCGTCGTATCTCCCTCCTCCGCAAACTGTGGCTTGGGAGCCCAGAGCTCCACTAGTAATTTCAAAAGCTGTATGAGTGTAGTAATCTAAACCTCTTACAAGATTAAAATTTTCTACATAAGGTATTTTTAAAACCTCTAATTGTCTTTTTAAGTCTAAATATCTGTTATAACTTTTTTCAGATAAAAAATTAAATAATCTTGGTGCATTTTCAAGAACTTTTTTAGTTTGAATATTCTTTGAGTCCAAAATCCTTAAGGGATTTTTATTAATTCTGTTCTGAGAATCTAAATCTAGAGAATTTTTATTTGTTTCTAACCATTTTAAAAAAGATTTTTGAAAATTTGACCTGTCATTTTTATCACCTAATGTATTTATTTCAAGATTGAGTTCTTTTATTCCTAATTTACCTAAGATATCCCAAGCTAACGCAATAATTTCAACATCACTTCTAACTGAATCATATCCTATAAACTCAACACCTAATTGATGAAACTGTCTTTGCCTGCCTGCTTGAGGTCTTTCGTATCGAAACATAGGACCCATGTACCAAAGTTTTTGAAGCGGATTAGACGATATTCCATTTTGTATTAACGCTCGTGCGACTGAGGCTGTTCCTTCAGGTCTTAGAGTGCAGGATCTCTCCCCCCTATCAAGAAATGAATACATTTCCTTACTGACAACATCTGTCCCTTCACCAATCCCTCTTATAAATAATTCGGTCATTTCCAATATTGGTGTTCTTATTTCTTTGATGGATGCCCTTGAAAGCTGTTCTAATAAAATTTTTTCAACGTTTTGCCACTTTATTAATTGATCAGGAAATAGGTCTACTGTTCCTCTTAGGTTTTTTAAGTTATTCAAAGTTCTAAAAAATAATTCAAAATTTTTAATTCATCTAGAAATTAATCTTTGATTGGTTATTTTGTGAGACAATTTTAATTTAACATTTAGAAAAACTATTGGGAATTAAAAAAAGTAAAGAGAATCAACATTGCGGTACAAAACCCAAAAAAATTGCTTTTGGAATAGCACCTCTTGGTATAGTTTCAATAGGAATAGTGCCAATGGGAGTAATAAGTATAGGGGTAGTCCCAATGGGTGTATTTTCTTTTGGTGCAGTTGCAATGGGAATAGTCAATTTATCAGTAGTCGGGATGGGAATTATCTCTGCAGGTGTTACTACTATGGGGATATGGGAGTATTCACCTAATTCTCATAAAAATCATCATAATCATTCCAAACAAATTTCAAATTCAAATAAGGAAAATATGATGTCAGATCTATTTAACACTAAACAAGAGGCTGAAAAAGCTGCTTCAAAATACGGATGTACTGGAGCACATAAAATGGGTAATAAATGGATGCCTTGTAAGATGCACTAAATATTTTCTAAGTAAAAAATTAAAAAAATATTAATTCAAAATCTCAACTCTAAAATCAAGATTTTTTGCCTCATCAGTAGTTAATTTTCTTGACCAAGCTCCTTGCACAGGACTATTCCATCTAAACCCAGCATTTTTAGCTAAAGACCTATCTTCATAACTAACCAAAGCCTTGTATAAAAACCTCGGTTCAGTAGCTTTAAGTAAAAGTTCCTCTAAGTTGTCGCATTTTTTAAAGACCTCAGATATATAAATGCAATCAGATAAAGCTCTATGTAAATTCCAAACTGGTATTGAAAAAGATAAGGCTAGATCAGTTACTGAAGGTCTTGTTTTTAGTGATTTTTGAAAAGACCAATTAATATCCTCTAAACTACATATCCATTTCTTATTAAGCTTAGGCAATCTTCCTTTCCCAAACCATTTCTTATCAAACTCCGCATTATGAGCAACGATGAAATCTGAAGAATCAACAAGTTTTAGAAAGAAATTCAATCCATCTTCCCATGGTTGAGAGATATTAGTTACTTCTGCAGATATACCATTTACATATTCGGCTTCATTATTATTAGTTGGAAATAAAAAAGAAACTTGTGAGAGTACACATTTAAAAGATACATCAAATAAAATACAACCTATTTCTATCACTTCATCTTTATTTTCGTCTAAACCTGTTGTTTCAGTATCAAGAATTAAAATTTTTTCAATTTTTTTATTTTTATTCTTTACTCTCTCTTCAGAGGGATTTGTGTTTATTTGTTTATGAAGAAAATCCAATTGATTTAATTCTTTTTTGTTAAATAGTTCCAATTAACTCAATATACTTTCATTTATCTTGACGCATTTAAAAAATATTTCTTTTAAATTAATATAAATTTAAAAAAAGGCTAGAAAATATTTTTTGAAACATTTTTAGTTTATGAAAGATGACTTTTACAAAATTTCAATTTAACAATTTCTGTTATTGGCCTTCAAATCCAAAAAAAATTATTGAATTTATTGGTGGAAGTTATTTAGCTTCTAAGCCAGATTTAACTTATAGAAGATTCATAGAGAGTTTAATTAATAAAAATTATGCAGTACATGCATATCAATACACACCACAATTTGATCACCAACAACTTGCTATCAAAGCATGGAAAGATTTTAAGAATTGCCGAATATCTTTATCCAAGAGAATAGGGGCATCAATTCCTTCAATAAGAATTGGTCATAGCCTAGGTTGTAAACTTCATTTAATTTCTCCTGATGGCGGAAGAAATTGCGAAAAATTCATATCTATTAGTTTTAATAATTTTAGTGCTAACAAATCAATTCCATTATTGAGACAAATTTCTCAAAAATTAGAATTCAACAGTGAATTTAGCCCAAGTCCCGAAAGAACTTTGCGATTAATTGAAAAAACATATAGTCAAAAAAATAACTTCCTAATAAAATTCAACTCAGACGAATTAGATCAAACAGATAAATTATTTTCTTGTCTAAAAGCAAGAAAAGAAGATAATTCTAAGGGGATAATGCTAAAAGGTACACATACCATAATTGCAAGCGCAGGACTAAGAGAGAATTTTTTAGGAGACTGGGCCGATGATGAATTCAAAAGAAATACTATAAAAAAAATTTCTAATTTAATTGATGAATCTTAATTAGGATAATTCTTTCAATTTTTCCAAAACAGAACTATCTTCGAGAGTGCTTATATCCCCACTAATTTTTTCTCCAGCAGCCAAAGATCTCAAAATTCTCCTCATAATTTTTCCACTACGTGTTTTCGGAAGAGAATCAGAAATTATAATTTTTTCAGGTTTTGCGATAATTCCAATTTCATTAACAACATGTTTCTTTAGATTCTCTTCTAATTCTGAAGAACCTTTCACATCTTTCTCGAGAGATACAAAAGCAACTATAACTTCACCTTTTAAATCATCTTTTTTGCCAACGACTGCAGACTCTGCAACTGATTGATGACTTACCAAAGCAGATTCTATTTCCATTGTTCCTAACCGATGTCCTGAAACACTTATGACATCATCAACTCTTCCCATAATCCATATATATCCATCTTCATCAATACGTGCTCCATCTCCAGCAAAATAAACATTTTCTTCACCTTTAAAGGAAATATATTCCCAATAACTCTCCAAATATCTCTCTGAGTTTCCGTGAATTGTTCTCATCATTCCTGGCCATGGTTTCTTAATAATTAAATAGCCACCCTCATTCTCTTTAACCTTATTTCCATTCTTATCGACGATTTCAATTTCAATTCCTGGCAGAGGGAAAGTAGCTGAACCTGGTTTTGTAGCAACGACTCCAGGCAAGGGACTTATCATCACACCACCAGTCTCAGTTTGCCACCAAGTATCAACAATAGGGCATTTGTTATTACCAATAACATCTTTGTACCACATCCATGCTTCAGGATTAATTGGTTCTCCAACTGTTCCCAAGAGTCTAAGACTCTCAAGATTATATTTATCAGGGATTCCACGTCCTGACTTCATAAATGCTCTTATTGCAGTTGGTGCAGTATAAAAAATAGAAACCTTATATTTTTGAACAATTTCCCAAAAAGCCCCTAAATTTGAGGGTCTTGGCACTCCCTCATACATCAAGGTTGTAGCACCATTAGATAAAGGCCCATAAACTATATAACTATGTCCTGTAATCCAACCGACATCAGCAGTACACCAGTAAATGTCGTCATCTTTCAAATCAAAAATCCATTTAAATGTTAAATGGGACCAAAGATTGTAACCACCTGTTGTATGCACTACACCTTTGGGCTTTCCAGTAGAGCCTGATGTATAGAGAATAAAAAGTCTATCCTCGCTATTCATTACTTCTGGTTCGCACTGATCTTTTTGATCTTTTAATAATTCGTGCCACCATAAATCTCTATCATCAACCATCGAAATATTTTTTTTGGTTCGTTGAACAACTACTACTTTTTCAACAACTTTATCTGCCCCACTTTCAATGGCCGCATCAACTGCTTTCTTAAGTTCAATTACCTTATCTTTTCTAAAGCCACCATCAGCAGTAACAACAAATCTGGCGTTTCCATCAATTAACCTATCTTTTAACGCTTCTGAAGAAAATCCTCCAAAGACAACTGAATGAGGCGCGCCAATTCTTGCACAAGCTAACATCGCAAACATCGCTTCTGGAATCATGGGCATGTAAATACATACCAAATCTCCTTTTTTTACACCTATTGCTTTTAATGCATTAGCTGCTTTACATACCTCTTTAAGAAGTTCTTCGTAAGTATATTTTTTGCTATCTCCAGGTTCGCCTTCCCATATAAGTGCAGTTTTTCCTCCAAGCCCTCTCTTAATGTGTCTATCTAAGCAGTTGTATGTAATATTGAGTTTCCCTTCTTTGAACCATTCAAAAAAGGGCGCATTTTCGTTATCTAATACAGTTTGAAATGGCTCAAACCAATCTAATTCTGATTTTGCAAAAGATTCCCAAAATTGAATAGGATTATCTGATGCTTGTTTTCTTAGACTTAGTAATTCTTCTTGAGAACTAATATTTGAGTTTTCTGCAAATTTTTTTGATGGTGGGAAAATTCTCTTTTCTTCAAGTATGTTATTGATTGAATTTTTTTTATCTAATGACATTAAATAAATCTATGCTTAATAAATTTAGTCGAAAAAATTAGGGTTTTCAGAAATTTTAATATTAATTTAGCTCAAAAAATTTATTTCTAGTAAATCTAAAAAATACGGCTTAGGACAAATTCTGGAAGAGCCATTAAAGCTCTTTTATATTCTGAATCAGGAAGCCAGACTATAGCTTCTTTAGAAAGCATTGCAAAATCCTCAGCTAGTTTCCTTGAACTTTCAATAGCTTTAGAGTTCATGATGATGTTAAGTGCATCATCTAAATCATCTTTTTCAGCAAGTTCTCTGTTTATTAGAACTGACAATTGTTTATTTTCTTCTAAGGCATATAAAACAGGGGCGGTAAGATAACCACTGGCAAGATCACTTACAGCAGGTTTTCCAAGTTGTTTATCATTTCCAGTAAAGTCAAGAATGTCATCTACAACTTGGAAAGCCAAACCAATATTTTTGCCAAAATCGTACAAAGAGGTTAAGTTTTCGTCATTAATCCGACTCAAAACTCCAGCTGCTTTGCAACTATTGGCTATTAGTGATGCTGTTTTACAATAACTTTTATTGATGTATTTGGAAAAAGATTGAGCTGAATCAAATCTATTTAAATTTTGTTTAATCTCACCCTCTGCAAGATCCATTATTACTCTACTAAGTAATTTAACTACATTTACATTGTCTAGATTTGCTAAGTGCCAACTTGCTTGAGCGAATAAAAAGTCTCCCGCCAAAACAGCTACTCTGGTATTAAATCTACTATGAACTGTATCAACTCCTCTTCTTGTAGACGCCTCATCAACCACATCATCATGGACTAATGAGGCTGTATGAATCATCTCAGTTATTTCAGCAAGCCTTTTATGTTTGGTTGTCAAGCAAAATTCAGGAGATATGGCTTTTGAAATCAACAAAACTATTCCAGGTCTCAACCTTTTCCCCCCAGCACTAAAAAGGTGTTCTGCTGCGGCTTGAAGAATTGGGTGACCAGCTCCTATTAGATTTTTCAGTTCCAAAATAAGATCATCAAGATCATTTTCAACTGGTTGTAGTAGCTCTGTTACTGTATTCATGATTGACCTCTTTTATATCTTAAGGAATCAAACATTACTTCGGAGGTTAACCAACCTAATTTCTTTATTAATTCCAAGCCAAAATTTTACTTTATTGGAAAACTCATCTCTTTCTGAAGTAACAAAAAATTTTACATTGTCGAAAGAAATACTCTCATAGCGGTCAGTTTCTGGAATATTAAAAGTTTCATTAAATTTTTTTATTAATGCTACTGATGGATCAATAATTTTTATATTTGAATCTAATTTTTTTCTTAAAAAGTCATAAATTAAAGGATAGTGAGTACATCCAAGTATTAATTCTTCAATATTTTTGTTTATAAGTGGTCTTAAGTATAAGTCTGATAGGATATTTAACTTATCAAGATTTAATTTTTCTTTTTCAATTTCTGATACAAATTCTGGACATTCTTGCTGAAATATTATTTTATTCTCTTTTTTAGCATTTATAGCTTTCTCGTAATACGATGATCGAACAGTTGTTTGCGTTGCCAGGACACCAATTATTTGTTTATCAACAATTTCCGATACTGAGTTTATAAGATCAAAACAAGGGACCTTTAGCTTATCTTCTAGAATATCAAGCGCACACGCATTTGTAGTGTTACAAGCAACTAAAAGTGCATCTAAATTCTTATCAACAAAAAAAGTACAAATCTCCTTTGCAATTAATCTAATCTCTTTAGGATTTTTGTTCCCAAAAGGTATCCTTTTTGTATCCGCCAAATAAAAAACTTCTACATCTTTACGAGTTTTTAGTAAAGAATTAAGGATAGTAAAACCACCTATTCCGCTATCAAAAATACCTATTTTAAGTTTCACCCTACTTTATCTAAATATTCGAGGATGCCTTTTGCAATTGCATAGGCTAATCTTTTTCGGTGGGTTATTTTCTCTAATCTTCTTGCATCTAACCTTCCCGTTAAAAATCCAATTTCTACAAGAACTGCGGGCATCCTAGTATTTTTAATTACATAAAAACGACCTTGTTTAACCCCTCGATCAGGACTTCCAGGGGAAACTCTTAAAATTTGTTTTTGAATTTTTTTCGCGAGTAATCTTCCTCTCCACCCTCTGTAATAAAAGGTTTCCAATCCATTTATGTCTCTTCTTTTACCTCTTGAGGCATTTGCATGAATACTTACAAAAATATCTGCATCCGTATTATTAGCAATGGAAACTCTTGGAGGCAAATCCAAATCAACTTCATTTGTTCTAGTCAACCTTACTTTGACACCTTTTTCAGAAAGTAAATTTTTAACTATTTTTGAAACCTCTAGGACAACATCTGTTTCTCTAATACCACCTATACCTATCGCTCCTGGATCAGGTCCTCCATGCCCTGGATCGATTACAACCTCAAACTTGTTTAGTTTTACCTCTGGTAGTTTCAAGTAACCATAATTATTTTTCTTCTTATGAATTACATTTTGATTTGCTTTGAAATTTCCTCTTTTCTTTTCAACTAAACCTTCACCAATTTTTTTAAATGAATATTTTGAGTTAAATAGTTTAATTCTCCATCTATTTTGATCTAAGCCAACCATTTGCCAAGTCAAAGGGTTCAAATAAGTCTCTTCCTTAAATTCAATTACTAGTCTTGTTTTACCCTTGTCTGGTTTACCTAATCTAATTTCTTTTATTGGGCCATTACCTTTTATTGTTCTGGGAGTTTTTAATTCTCCTGGGAAATCTACCCAGAATCTATCTCCCGATATTTGGTTAGCCTTCTGAAAGTATGCTTTTAAATTTGTATTTGATTTAGTTCTTAATTCTAAAACCCCATTAGTATTAATAGCCCATGCGGCAAGGGCACTTGAAGATTTAACTGGAAGGATTGAAGAATTTAAAAATAAAAAAACGGATAAATAACGAAAAAGTTTATTAGCTAAAAACTTTATCATTACTTTGAAAACAATTTGTTTTTTCTATGTTTAAGGCTTGGCATCTGCTCCCTAATTTTCTTCACTCTTTCTTTATCAGCTGGAGCTATTGCAGCTCCCTGAGTTTTTCCCGCATCAGATAAAACTGTACCCCAAGGGTCGATTACCATTGCATGGCCATGACTTTGCCTTCTTCCATAATGAATGCCAGTTTGAGCTGGAGCGACTACATATGCTGTATTCTCAATTGCTCTTGCTTGTAATAGGATTTGCCAATGATCTTTTCCAGTGAATGCTGTAAAAGCTGCGGGAATCATAATTAGCTCAGCACCATTGGAAGACAAATATCTATAGAGTTCAGGAAACCTAACGTCGTAACAAATCGATAATCCTATTTTGCATAAACCTGGGACATCTACAACAGGTGGATACTCTTCTCCAGATAAGATAGTGGATGATTCCTTGTATAGATTTCCATCTGGCAAATCAACATCAAACAAATGAATCTTGTCGTATTTTGCCAAAATCTGTCCATCTTTCCCAAATAAGGCTGACCTATTAAAAGTATGACTATCATCACCAGCAGGGACAGGATACCCTCCTCCCAAAAGAAATACTTGATATCTTTGTGACATAGTTTTTAGAAAATTTGTACACTTCTCTGACAATTCAGAAGCTAATCTAAGTTTTTCATCATCTCCTCCTAAAAAAGCAAAATTCTCAGGCAATCCTATTAACTCAGCACCTCTTCTAGCAGCTAATTCAATCTGTTCTTCTGCTTCAGTAAAATTTTCTTCAACATTTGAAGTACTCGTAATTTGCAATGCAGCTACCAAAAAATCAGTCAAGACTTTACTCCTAATGAACCAATTCGTAAATCATGATGCACGAATCACACCTCTTTCAACTTGAGCCGGAACAATATCTAAGCAATCAAGTTCAGAGCAACATTTAAAATCATCCTCATAATCTCCAAGACTTGTCAATCTTTTGCCATGGGTTGCTGTTTTTAAACATTTCAAAATATCATTTTTCCAGAAATCCCAAAGTGCCAAAGCAGATTGTAATTCGTCATTCATAATATTAATTTCGAAATCACAGTTCTGTTTTAGGTAAGAAGCCAAAGCACCAGCCGCTAAAGAATCCTCAAGTGAATAAGAACCTTCCCAACCACTACCAAGTATTAAAACATTTTCACTTTTTAATGAAATTATTTTTTCGGCAACTGCTTTTCTGTTTGGGAGACCCATAGCAAATAAATGCTTAGCATTTTGAACTTTTTGCAATGATTTAGTCCCATTAGTCGTACTCATAAATAGTCTTTTACCATTAACAACTTTTTTTGTAACTGATAAAGGAGAATTTCCCAAATTAAAGCCCTCAATCTTCTTTCCGCCTCTCTCTCCAAGCATTAGTCTTTTTTCAGCTTGCCACTTAATTGCAGATTCTTTTAATAAATCTAAATCTGCAAAAACTTGTATTGAATCAGCTCCATTTTTTAAAGCCCAAGAAATTGTGGTTGTAGCTCTTAAAACATCAATGACCACTGCGACGTCTGGATTATTTTCAGGAACATCCTTTGCAACGTGATAATAAGTAAGATTAATAATCAAATCCCTTTTCTGTTTTTATTATAGAAAACAGTTACTTAATTTGATTATTTTTTTTTAAAAAACAAACTTATTGATAATATAAAAATAATTTGTTTTTACAGAAATTTTATCAAGTAATTAATTTGAAAATGAATAATATCCGCACAATAAAAGGTGGAGTAAATTTAAAAGGAAAAGTAAAAGTACCTGGAGATAAATCTATTTCTCATAGAGCTCTAATAATTGGAAGTATTGCTAAGGGTGAGACGACTATTGAGGGGTTCTTACATTCTGAAGATCCACTTTCAACTGCTGATTGCCTAAGAAAGTTAGGTGTAAAAATACCTGAAATAAAAAAAAATGAGCCTTTTAGGATTTCAGGATTGGGTCTAAATGGATTTAAAGAGCCCAAAGAAATTCTAAATTGCGGGAATTCGGGAACCACCATGAGATTATTAATGGGGTTACTTGCCGGTCAAGAAGGCAAGAATTTCATCTTAAATGGTGACATTTCTCTTAATGAAAGGCCAATGGGGAGAGTGGGCAAACCATTATCTTTGATGGGTGGCAAAATTTATGGAAGGGAAAGGGGTAACAAAGCTCCAATCTCAATTGATGGTAATAAATTAAAAGGGTGTGTAATTGGAACCCCTGTAGCGAGTGCTCAAGTAAAATCTGCAATCTTATTGGCAGGCCTCAAAGCTTCTGGAACCACTTCTGTTATTGAACCAGCTTCTTCAAGAGATCATACTGAAAGAATGTTAAAAGCATTTGGAGCAGACATCAGTATAAGAGGAGAATTAGGAAGGAATGTCGTTATCAAGTCAGGGGGTAACTTAATTGGCCAGAGAATATTGATTCCTGGAGACATAAGCTCGGCTTCTTTTTGGATGATTGCGGCATCTATTGTTCCAAATTCAGAGATTTTAATTCAGAATGTAGGACTAAATCCCACTAGAACCGGGATTTTAAATGTAATGGATTCAATGGGGTGTGATTATGAGATTTTAGATAAATCGACTATTGCAGGTGAACCTATTGGATCTATTAAAGTAAAGACTTCAAATAATTTAAGATCATTCACTATTGAAGGAGATATTCTCCCTAAACTTATAGATGAAATTCCTATCCTTACTGTGGCTGCCTGTTTTTGTAATGGGGTTTCTGAAATTAAGGATGCACAAGAATTAAGAGTTAAAGAGACAGATCGATTAAAAGTCATGGCAAGACAGTTACAAAAATTCGGTGCTGAAATAACAGAAAAAGAGGATGGGTTAATTATTAATGGGCAATCAAAATTTCATTCTGCGGAGGTAGATAGTGAGACAGATCATCGAGTAGCAATGAGTCTTGCTATCGCTTCACTTCTTGCTAAAGGTACCTCAAAAATCATGAGATCTGATGCTGCTAGCGTCTCGTATCCCACTTTTTGGGAAGAGCTGGCCCAACTAACTAATTAGCCTAAAAAAGTTTTTGTCTGAATTAATAGAAATTTTAACTAAAGATGGTACATACTCTTTAAGAAGTGTGTTTTTTCAAGAGAACTTCCATAGTTTATTGGGTGCATTGGAGGAAACAAAGTCAAAGTTTACAGCTACTTCTAATTTGCAAAGATTTAAGGGCAAATCTCTAAGTGTTTTGGATATATGTTTTGGTTTAGGATACAATTCCGCTTCTTTATTAGATGAATTAATTAAACAAAAATCATATTTAAATTTGTATGCATTGGAGCTTGATAAAAAGCCTCTTGAATATTCGCTTAGAAATGAATCTTTCCTTAAATTATGGGATCCAAAAGTCAAAAAAATATTTGAATCACTTTATCGAAAAGATTACTTTGAGGATCAATTTTTTAAATGCAATATTTTGTGGGGTGATGCTAGAAAAAAAATCAACATTATTCCTTCCTCTATTAAATTCGATCTGATTTATTTAGATGGTTTTTCTCCTCAAAAATGCCCACAAGTATGGACGATTGAATTTTTATCCAAAGTAACAGAAAATCTCAATCCTTATGGTTATTTAATAACTTATTCTTCATCAGCGGCAGTAAGAAAAACTCTAAGAAATTTTGGATTAGAAATTTTTACTATTAAGCCAAGTTTTAAAAACAGACCTTTTTGGAGTCAGGGAACTGTCGCAATATCAAAATTTGATAAGGATAAATTGAAACCTAATTTCAATTTTGAAAAGTTATCTTTAATGGAAGAAGAACATCTCTTAACTAAAGCTAGTATTCCATATAGAGATCTAGATTTGAACTCAAGTAAAGACGATATAATCAGGAGAAGACTAGATGAGCAATTATTCTCAAATCTATTATCAACAAATAAATGGAGAGAGAAGTGGGGAATGACGAAGTTATCCTTTAAGAGTTAGATTTGAATTAGGATTTCAAATAAACATGTTAAGTGTTGCGATATTAGCGGCAGGTAAGGGCACTAGGATGGAAAGCTCATTGCCAAAAGTTTTACATAAAATTTCTGGCAAAAGTCTTCTACAAAGAGTAATTGACTCATGTGTCGAATTAAAGCCCGATAAGATTTTCGTAATTACTGGACACAAATCAAAAGAAGTGCAAAAGTCAATCCCAAACGATAAAAGAATCCATGTTGTTGTTCAAGAACCTCAATCAGGAACCGGTCATGCTATCCAGGTACTTTGTAAAGAAGTAAAAAAACATGAAGGAAAACTTTTGGTACTAAACGGCGATGTGCCACTCATTAGGCCTAGTACTCTTAAAAGACTTCTATGTTTACACGATTCAAAAAATGCTGATGTTTCTTTAATTACTACAAAGAAAACAAATCCACATGGATATGGCAGAGTTTTTTTGAAGGGGAGTTTTATAGAGAGAATTGTTGAAGAAAAAGATTGCAATGATTTAGAAAGAGAAAATCCATTAATCAATGCAGGTGTTTACTGTTTTAACTGGGGTAACTTATCAGAAATTATTAATAACTTACAAAGTAATAATAATCAAAATGAGATTTACTTAACAGATACAATATCTCTGCTAAAAAATTCCTCAAGTCTCGAGGTAGAGGATAATGGTGAGCTTCAAGGAATCAATAACAGAATTCAACTGTCAGAGTGCGAGGAATGTATTCAGAATTCAATTAAAGAAAAACATATGCTTAATGGTGTAACTTTTATAAATAAAGCAAGTTGTTCAATTAGTGAAGAAGCTGAAATTGGTAAGGATGTAATCATAGACGCTAATACTCACATTAGAGGAAATACGAAAATAAATAGTCATTGCATTATCGGTCCAAATACTTTTATTGAGAATTCTAATGTGGGATTAAATTGTGAAGTTTTAAACTCTACTGTTTATGATTCTCAGATAATGGATAATATAAAAATTGGACCTTATAGTCATATAAGACCTAATTCCAAAATATCTTCCCATAGCAAAATAGGTAATTTTGTTGAGATCAAAAATAGTCAACTAGAGGAAGAATCTAAAGTAAACCATCTTAGTTATATTGGTGATTCTATTATTGGAAGCTCTACAAATATTGGAGCAGGCACTATTACTGCAAATTTTGATGGACAGAAAAAACATCAAACAAAAATTGGCAAAAATTCCAGTATTGGAGCAAACACAGTTTTTGTAGCACCAATAAATCTAGGAGAATCAGTAACAACAGGTGCTGGTTCAGTGATCACAAAAGACTCTAAAGATAATTCATTAGCGATCTCAAGAACTAAGCAAGTAAATATAGAGAATTGGAAAAAAAGAAATCCTGATTTAGTTAATTAATTCAATAATTTTTTCAAGTTGCCAACATCTGCTCCCTTTTATAAGAATAGAATCACCTTTTTTTGTAGATTTGTTTATCTCTTGAGGTACTTCTTTAATATTATTTAAAACTAAGAATTTATTCTTGTCTTTTAGATAATTGGAGTAAATTTTTTCATTTTCTTTATCGCAAATAAATAAACACTTTTCTATATCGGAATTATTTATTAAGTTGAATATTTCTTTGTGATACTTTTCAGATTCTTTTCCCAATTCTTGCATACTTCCAAATATGAAAAATTTATTTCTCGGTTTTTCAAGTAGGTTTTTAATACATGCTTTTACTGACTCCGGCGAAGCATTATATGATTCATCATATATTGTTGTTTTTACTGATTTAAGAATTTTATTTCTTCCACCTAAACTTACAAAATCAAATTTATTAAAACTTGCAAAATCAATGCCTAGCTCTTTAGCAACTGCATAAGCAAATAAGAAATTCGAAGCATTGTGAAATCCCTCAAATGAAATTTCAAAGGTATTTTCTTCAATTAAAATTGTTTTACTCGAAGGATTATAAAATCCTCGCAAATTATCATCTTTCTTAAAACTATCCTTTTGATTTTCTATATTTAATAGTTTTACTTTTATCACTCTACCTTTCCAAAATCCTTTTAAAGTTTTTTCTAGGAATGGATCATCTGCTGGAATTATTACAACTCCCTTTGGATTTAAGAACTTGCTAATTTCACACTTTGCATGAGTAATATTTTTTTTTGAGCCCAACAATCCAATATGAGCTGTCCCAATGTTAGTAATAATTGCAATATCGGGTTCACTATATTTAGATAAATTCTCGATCTGTCCAAGACCTCTCATCCCCATCTCAAGAACTAAAACTTTATCTTCTATATCTGTAGCAAGAATAGTAAGACCAACACCAATCTCATTATTGAAATTTGCATGAGATAATTTAATTCTTCCAAGTTTATTTAAAACTCCACCAATCATTTCTTTTGTTGTGGTTTTACCCACTGAGCCAGTTATTGCAACAATAGGGATATTTAATTTTTTTCTTTTTAGCAATGCTAATTTTTGAAAAGCCTCTGTTGTATCATTTACAACCCAATAAGGAAAATTACTAGGCAGTAATCTCTGCATCCCTTTTTTAATTACAACAGATTTAACTCCTTTATTTAAAACCTCTGGAAGAAAACTATGTCCGTCAAAATTTTTACCCTTGATAGCTATAAAAAGATCATTTTTTAATAGAGTTCTACTATCAATACTTATATTTTTAAAATTCAAAAAATCTCTTTCCCCCTCTCTAAGATTTCTAATATCTCCCAAAACATCATTTAATTCTGATAAAGAGAATTCCATTAAAAAATTAAGTCATACTTTTTTTTAAAGATGGATCAGCTGATTGTCCGTAAGAAAATTTTTCAACTTCAGCAACATCTGGCGATGGTTCTTTTATTCCGCAAACATCCTTATACATAACTTCGTATTCAAGAGCTGATCTTTGCCAACTAAACTCTTGGCTCATGGCTCTTTTTTGCAGTAATTCCCAACTATCTTTATGCCTAAAGGCTTCCCAGGATCTTACTAAAGAAGTATAAAAATCTATAGGTTCAAAGCGATCAAAGCAAAATCCCGTACCACTATTATTTTCTGGGTCATGAGGTAAAACTGTATCAACTAAACCTCCAACTCGCCTCACTATAGGGATAGAGCCATATCTCATAGCAAGGAGTTGACTAATCCCACAAGGTTCAAATCTACTTGGCATTAAAAATGCATCAGAGCCACCGTAGATAAGCCTTGATAAAGAATCATCATAGGTAAGAAATACTGAGAATCTTCCAGGGTAATCTAATGCCAGTTGCCATAACCCAGACTCTAAATATCTATCTCCAGTCCCTAAAACAGCAATTTGAGAATCTGTATAGGCTAATAGTCTTCTTGAAACTTGTAAAAGTAAGTCAACCCCTTTCTGATCAACTAACCTACTGACCATACCTAAAAGATATTTTTTAGGATTAACTTCAAGACCCATTTCTCTCTGCAGAATTTTTTTATTTTCTAGCCTATTTTCTAAATTCTTAATACTGAATTGTGCAGGTAAAACTGGATCTTTGGCTGGATTCCATTCATCAAGATCTATGCCATTAAGAATTCCCCTTAATTTACCTGAAATGTAATTAAGTAATCCTTCTAGACTCTCACCGTATTCATGGGTTTTAATCTCATCTGCATAAGTCGGAGAAACAGCATTGACCCTATCTGCATACAACATTGCCGCAGCCATCGTGTGGTCTCCATGCATATACCAAGGACACCAAGTCATTTTTTCAAGTTTCCACCTCCAAGGGCCTTGGTATTTTAAATTATGAATTGTGAAGACAGTACTAATTTCGGGATCCTGATGCATCCAGACAGGAATCATTCCAGTATGCCAATCATGGCAATGGAGAACTTGAGGCTTCCAACAATTCCAGGAAAATTCTGCAGTGGCACTAGCAAAAAATGTAAAGCGCCAGTCCTCATTTTCGCCTCCATATATTTGGTCAGAGTCAAATGTTGGATGACCCACAAGGTAAATCACATAATTATGAATAGGATGTTTTGCTTCATATACGGCAAAATCAGTGCCCATTGTATTTGCTCTAAAGACTGGTTCATTCGACACCTCTAAAAGACTCCACAATTTTCCATACCCTGGAATTATTACCCTTACATCGTGACCAAGTTTTATCAAAGATGGAGGCAACGAACCAACCACATCTCCCATACCTCCAACTTTGATCATTGGAGCACATTCAGCAGCGGCAAGAAGAATT
Organism: Prochlorococcus marinus; assembly: GCF_001180245.1. Classification (GTDB taxonomy): domain Bacteria; phylum Cyanobacteriota; class Cyanobacteriia; order PCC-6307; family Cyanobiaceae; genus Prochlorococcus_A; species Prochlorococcus_A marinus_F. The sequence goes on along the minus strand of NZ_CVSV01000131.1, from coordinate 238,041 downwards.
CTCATTGATAATTATTTAAAAAAGTTCTTTTGAAAAATAAACTAGGGTGTCCACTTATAGTCAGAAAAGTCTGGTGGACGCTTTTCAAGAAAGGCATCTCTACCTTCTTGAGCTTCTTCAGTCGAATAGAATAATTGAGTTGTGTATCCAGATAATTCTTGAATACCTGCAATCCCATCATTCTCTGCATTGAATGAAGCTTTAAGAATACGAATAGCAGTTGGACTATTTCGTAAAATCTCTCTTGCCCAGATTACACCCTCAGCTTCTAATTCTTCAATCTTTGTAATTGCATTTATCAAGCCCATCTTCAGAGCTTCCTTGGAATTATATTTTCTACACAAAAACCAAATTTCTTTTGCTTTTCTTTGACCAACAAGTCTTGCTAAATAACTAGATCCAAAACCCGCATCAAAACTACCAACTCTTGGACCTGTTTGACCAAATATTGCATTTTCAGAGGCGATACTGAGATCACAAATTAGATGAAGTACCTGCCCTCCTCCAATTGCGAAACCAGGAACTAAAGCAATTACCACTTTAGGCAAACTTCTTATTAATCTTTGAAGTTCAAGTACATTTAATCTCTGCTTCCCTTCATCATTTTTATATCCATTTTTACCCCTTACACTCTGATCACCTCCAGAGCAAAAAGAATAAATGCCTTTCTTGTCAGGTCCCGCACCTGTAAAGAGAACTACGCCAATAGTTTCATCATTTCTTACGATATCAAATGCGTCAATGAGTTCATCTACAGTTTGTGGCCTAAATGCATTTCTTTTTTCAGGCCGATTAATTGCAATTCTCGCGATTCCCTCATCTGATTTGTGAAACAATATATCCTCATAAGATTTGCATTCTGACCAATTTAAAGTTGTTTTTCCAGGTAATACTTTCATGAAACCTAATTATTCATAGATAGAAAATGATAAATTTAACTGCCAATTATTTTTTCTAGCAAGGCATTTTTTTCACAAATTTCATTTTCTGGATCAACATCAACTTTAATTATTACAGATTTCTGGCTAGAAATGCTCCAATCTAATGCCTCTCGTAATTTTTTAAAATTTGCCACACTTTTAAAGATTACTTGATAACCCTCTGCGAGTTTTGGCCAGTTTATTTCTTTTGGCATAAGAAATAGTTTTTTTAATTCATCTTCTTTTAAATTTTTCTTATAAATACGATTAAATATATTTCCGCCATTATTATTTATTAGAAGAATTGTTAAATTCATGTCGATTGAATTTTCAATCAGCCAACCGTTTATATCATGAATAAAAGCCAAATCTCCAGTCACAAGAAGTAGAGGATTTTTAATTCTAGAAATACCTAATGCAAGAGATAAAGTACCGTCTATGCCAGAAGCGCCCCTAAAGCTGAAACAATTTCTTGTTAAAGTACCATTCTCTGAAAATGTGAGCCAATCTCTAATCGGACTACTCGCGGAGAGCATTATAGGATTTTCAGTTGGCCAAAGTTTTGGAACAAGATTTGCAAGCATATACTCAGTAATTTGATTATCTTGATTAATTTTCTCTTTTAAAATTTCTTTAATCTGCTCGCCTTCCTCTATTAGATTTAAAGCCATCGGAGTAAGAGACTTTTTGTTCTTTTCGTTGATTGATAATTCTTCTAACAATTGAGTAGTGAAATTTGATAGCCCAAAATCATATTCCAATGATTTTTTTATAGGGTCCAATTTTCTATAGTTTTTTTCTTTTATTAGAATTTGTATCCCTTTGAAGTTTGTCAAGAACTTCTCCAAATCAATTGAGGATGACATAGGGCCAAGCCTCAAAAGTTGATCACAATTTATTGAGTTTTTATTTTTTCTTAAGACTAATTCCCAATTCACGACTAGTCCTCTCAAACTAGAATAAACACCTGAAACAGGATCAGCAAATACTGGCCAACCAGTAATCTCTTGTAATCGTTCTAAAGACTTATTGAAAGAAGTTAAATCGTTTATGGAACCTTGATAGGGACCTACCAAAATAATGCCGGATTCATCTAAATTTAAATTTTCTGAAATTTCAAGGAATTTGTTTTTATCAGACTTTATTTCAACTTCCTGAAATATATATTTTTTCTTTAAATAAATTCTCTCAAAAACCTCTAAAACATTTTTTTTATTTAAAAATGAAATACCTAAAGGCTTATCTATAGGAATATTTAAATGAATAGGGCCAGGGAAGGTGAATATTTGTTTCTCAATAGTTCGAACTAAATTCAAGATTTCATTTTCTTGTGTTTCATGAAGTCCATTTAGATTTGTACTTAAAACTCTTCTGCAGACTGAACTCAAAAAATCTTCTTGATTTACTGTTTGATTAGCGCCACAATCTTTTAATCTTAAGGGTCTATCTGCAGTAAGAAATATAATACTTTTACAAGATCTGTCTGCCTCAACTGCTGCTGGCAATAAGTTACTTACAGCAGTCCCAGAAGTCGTTATAACTAAAGAAAGATTACCTGATGCAGCAGAAATCCCAAGAGAGTGGAATCCCGCAGATCTCTCATCTATTGAATTAAAAATATTTACCAGTCCTAATTTATTTAATTCTCCAGCAGCTATTGCTAAAGGTGCGGATCTACTTCCAGGACATATTATTAAATTTTGAACTCCTATTTTTATAAGAAGATTCAAAAGTTGTAAACTTCTAAGAAAATTTTTGCATTCAATAGATGATGTCATAATTTATATAAATGCTTTGGGATTTTCCTTATAACTGAATTAAATAAATCATGTCTACAACTCAAGAAAAAAGAAATTCAATAATAAAGGATTTAAAAAATCTTTTAATCTGGATATCTATAGCTTTAATTATACGATGGCAGGTTATAGAGCCAAGATGGATCCCATCTGGTTCAATGCTTCCAACTCTTCAAATACAAGATAAAATTCTTGTTGAGAAACTAACCCCCAAAATCACATCTAAATCAAATCTTTCAAAATTAAAAAATAAAATAGTTGTTTTTAACGTTCCGGAACAATTAATTAATGCTGGTTATGAAGCAGATACTGCACTAATAAAAAGAGTAATTGGAATACCTGGAGACAAGGTAGAAGTAAGAGATGGTAACCTTTACTTAAATGATATCGCTCAAAACAATTACGTTTTTGACAAAAATATTAATTATTCAATGGGGCCTTTTATTGTCCCAGAAGAATCATTATGGGTGATGGGAGATAATAGAAATAACAGTATGGACTCACATATTTGGGGATTTTTACCCTATGAAAAGGTTATTGGTAAAGCTATTTTTAGATATTGGCCGTTCAATAAAATTGGACCTATTCGGTTCCCTGCCCTTAATAATTTAGATTAATGGGTACGTGATGTTGTAGTGTTTGTATATCTTGAAGTTGTAGAAATGTTTAATCCAGAATTTCTTGCTACTGAAAATAATGATCCAAACGATGAAAATGATTTAATCCAATATTTACAAAAACAATCTCCAGAAGTTTTGCAAAGAGTAGCAAAATCAGCTAGTGAAGATATTCAAGAAATTATTAGACATAATGTTCAAGGTCTTCTTGGAATGCTTCCTTCAGATCAATTTGATGTAAAAATAACATCTTCAAAAGACAACATTGCTAATTTATTATCTTCTGCAATGATGACAGGATATTTCTTAAGACAAATGGAGCAAAGAAAAGAGCTGGAACAAACTCTTAAAAATGATGAAAACATGTCTATTGAAGAATAGTTTTTAGAGATTTACTTCTTCAGGAATTATTCCTAGTTCAAATAACTTTTTATATAAACCCATTAAAAATTTATTATCCTCAGGAAGTTTGTCCCACTGTTGGGAGTTAATTTCATCAATTAATTTTTGACAATCTTCTATTGTAAATTTTATCGGGGCCGTAAAATGAGCTGGAATCAAATATTCCATATCTTCAAAAGACTTGATATTTTCTAACCATTTAAGTAAAACTTCTTTTGAACGCGGAAAAATTAATTTTTGTAAAACTGGTGCAATTTGAATCTTAGGAGTATCTTTACCCATTATTTCAATAAGAGAGGATTCCCAATCTTCATCCCATAAAAAGGGATAAATACCGAAATGAGATCTCCAATTTCTAAGATCTTTTTTGAATGAATACTTAAATATTTTTTTTAAAGGTGGAATGTTTAATTTACCTGGTTTCAAAAAAGAAGAAAATAAGACTAACCTTTTCCATCCTTTTTTTCTTTGTTCGATGGAGTCAATCAAAGGTTCATCGCCTCTCTCTCTAGCATGAAAAAGAAGTGGTGTTGGATCAAAATTAAATATCTCAGGTGGTGTTGAGTCTATTCCAACTATTGCATCTGTTACATGAAGAGTTTTTGTAGGATAATGGTAAAAGCTTATCTCCTGATATCTTCCAAGACCTAAATTCAGTGGACCTAATGAAGACCATTTAAAGGAGTTTGAATGCGGATTACCATCCTCAAACAGTATTTTTGATCTTTTTGATGGAATTCCTAAAAAATCTAGTGGGAGATTTATGGGGAAACTCCATTGTCCAGGACAAAGCCAAATTTCTGCATCTTTAAAAATTCTTGAAAGAGCTGGCAGTCCGATTTTATGTTCTAGTCCAGAGGCACTCGGTAGAATTATTGTTTTTACGTTGCCGTGAGTCGCAATTAGTTTTTCTAACTCATTTATTAGTTCTTTTGTCGGAGGCAGTGGATTTATTAGCATCAATCCATCATCAACTTTCATTACCGTCATTCTTATTGGAACCGCAACATAATAAAGTCCCTGTATTTGTTCCAAGGACCATATTTGATCAGGAATTAATTCCCTAAAAATTGTTTTCTTTTTTCCATAAGGATATAAGGGGAATAATGGCCACCAATTCCATTTTTTATTTAAAGAATCTTCCACCACTATCATTTATGCCCAGCAAACAATTTCTTTAACTTAAATATTCCGTATCTTGGAGCGAATAAAAAGGCAAATAAAAATATAAAAGTTTGTGCTAAGACAATTGATCCACCTGTTTCAAGATCAAACCAAAAACTAACATAGATACCTATTAAGCTTGAGATAATTGCACTTAATACTGAAATCACTGTCATATTATCAAACTTATCCGTAAGTAAATATGCTGTAGCCCCTGGTGTAATCAACATTGCAACTACTAAAATAATTCCAACAGACTGCAAGCCCACAACAGCTGCCAAAGATAAACATGTGAGGAGTAAATAATGAAGAAAAAAAACGTTAATCCCAACTGTTTTTGCATGCCTTGGATCAAAACAATAAAGCATTAAATCTTTTCTAAAAATTGATAAAAGGATAACTACCAATAAAGAAATAAATATGGTTTGTTTTACATCTGAAAGTGATATTCCTAATGGACTACCAAAAAGAATAGAGTGCAGATCAATATTACTTTTAATCTTAGAAACCAATACGATTCCAAGAGCGAAAAATCCAGTAAATACTAACCCAATAACAGTATCTTCCTTAACTCTAGATTTCTGCTTAATAAACCCTATTAAGGCTACAGAACCAACTCCGAAAATAAATGCCCCTAATGAGAAAGGAAGACCTAGTGCATAAGCAACCACAACACCAGGCATTACTGAATGTGAAACTGCATCTCCCATTAAAGCCCATCCTTTAAGAGTCAAATAACTTGATAGTAAACCACAAACAGCGGCAACTAATGAACTCATAAGAAGTGCTTTTCTCATAAAGTCATGAGTTAAAGGATCTGTAATGAATTTATCTAAAGTTAAAAAAGAACAGAGCTCCATAAAATTTAAAAATTAGGATTCAGGTCCAAACAAGAAATCAGGTGAGATCCCTCCAAAAGTAGTTGTAATATTTTCAGGGGTAAACACTTCAGAGGTCTCGCCATAAGCTACAACAGTTTTATTTATTAAAAGAACCAAATCACAAAATTCACGAACATGAATCATATCGTGCGTTGATAATAATATAGTTTTTCCCTCATTTTTAAATTGAATAAATAATTCCGAGATGAGTTTCTCAGTTCTTATATCAACACCTGAAAAAGGCTCATCAAGGAGTAATATTGAAGCTCTTTGCGCTATTGCTCTAGCTAAAAAAGTTCGTTTTCGCTGACCTCCAGATAAGTTCCCAATAGGTGTAGATAAATGATCAGTAAGATCAACTCTCTCAATAGCATCTTTAACCGCCTGAACATCAGACTCTCTAGGACACCTAAAAATATTCATCGAACCATATCTTCCCATCATCACTACATCCCAAACACTTATTGGAAATTGACTATCAATTCCCTCATTTTGAGGAACATAAGCAATTGTCTGATCTTTTTGGGCAGATCTTACAGACTCTCCATTTATTCTGATTTTTCCCTTTGAAATATTTACAAAACCAGTTAAAGCATTAAAAAAAGTTGTTTTACCAGCCCCGTTCATCCCTACTAACCCACAAATCTGGCCAGGTTTCAATCTCAAATTGGCATCATACAAAGCCACCTTACCGTTGTAATCTACGCATATATTCTCTGCATCAATCCTAAAATTTTGATAATTGATTGTTTCCATAATTCAAAAAAGGCCTTTTTTAATCAAATCCAAATTATGCTCAAGCATTTTTATATAGGAACTAGCAGGTCCACTATCATTAGATAATGAATCAACAAAAAGATTTCCTCCAAAATTAGCCCCAGTTTCGTTTGCAACGACCATTTGAGACTCGTTACTTACAGTACTCTCGCAAAATACGGATGGAACATTTTTTTCTTTCACTATTGAGATTGTTCTTGTCATTCTTTTGGGAGTAATTTGACTCTCAGCATTAACTGGCCACAAATAAACCTCCTCTAATCCATAATCATTTGTTAGATATGAAAAAGCACCTTCACAACTTACTAGATACCTCCTTTCTTTATTTAAGTTATTAATAAAAAGTGAGAATTCTTTATCTATTTTAGAAAGTTTATCTTTATAAATTTTTCCATTTTCTTCAAATAATGTCCTTTTTGATGGTCTCAATTCTGATAAAGAATCCACGAGAATATCTACGTATAGGATCCCTCTTTTTGGAGAAATCCAGGCATGAGGATTAGGTTTACCATTATAGAAATCTTCACTGATAAAAATAGGATCTAAATCTTCGGCGACAGTAATTCTTTTAACTTTTAAATTAGAAACAAATTTTTCAGCCCATAATTCAAATCCAAATCCATTATCAACAAAAACAAAAGCACTAGAGGCTTTTACCAAATCGCTTGGAGTTGGTTGGTAGCCATGAACTTCAACTCCGGGTTTTGTTATTGATCTAACAATAAAATCATCTTTAGCAACATTGCTAATTATGTCTGCCAAAACAGTGAAACTTGCCAGTATTACTTCTTTACTTTCATTTTTATTTGATATTCTCTTACATGATCCTGTAGCAAGAGAAAGAAGAAGTATCAAACTTAAAAAAAGAATATTTTTTTTCATATTTAACATTCATCTTTAGATTATGAATTAAAAGAAAGTTTCATAAGTGGTTTTCTAAGATCATAAATAAATCCTTTCCAATTTATTTTTTCTTTTTCAAAAGCTTTTTCAACAATTTTCTCAGAATTTTTCTTTATAAAATCCAAATCAGGTTCTTCTACTCCTTTTGTTATTGCCATAAAATCAGCTAAAGAACTTGATACTACTCTTGTTAAATAAGCAGCACTGACAGCCTGAAATGTTCCAGAGACAAGCCAATTTGGGCCATGTAATTTTGTTATGCCAATTAGAGTCTGTCCACTCCATTCAATAACTCCCTGAGCAATTGCAGTCTTTAAAATCTCTTTGGATACTTTATCTAAAATTTCAGGAGACCAATTACATCCCCATACAGACTTAATTTCTTTAATCATTAAAGAATTTAGTACTGTCATTGCCATAACATCAATTGATGGGATAGGAGATAAGAAAACAGTTGTTGCCACAAGAATTTGATTTTTTCTTTGTATACCTTTTAACTGCATTCTTCTTATTCCTTCGATTTCAGATTGCCAGTCAACATGAAGTTCTTTCAGGAGCCTTTTTTTTGTATTTTCAATATTATTAGATGAACTTATGAAAAACTTCCTTAAAGAAAGAGGTATATTTGTTATTTCACTCTTATTCAAATCAAAAGTAATAATTTTATTTATAAAGTCACTTGAAATTTGAGACTTTAGGTCTTCTATTTGATTTTTGGCTTCTATTTGGTTGGCAGTTAAAGCCACCAACCAAATTGGCATATTTTTAGGAAACTTTTCCAGCCACAAAAAGTCATTTGCCGACAAAGGCAAGTTTATAAAATACAAGATTGCATCACTCTTTAAAGCTTCTTCTGGAATAACTTGAGAAGAATTGTATTTAGGCAGTTTTTCGTATAAATCAAAATCAAACTTATCTGCTTTAAAATTACTTTTCAAAACAGATTGAAAACTTTGATAATTTTTTTGTCCAATGCAACTTATTTTTTCTTTTTCACATCTATTAAGAATCGATTCAAGTATTTTTTGTCTTTTTGAATTCTTTTTTTCTAATTCGTTTGTAGTTTCAAGTTCTTCAAAAAAAGTTAAATCTTCATTACATAGTTTTATCCATCCATCTAAATTATTTGGCTCACTAAATTTAGGCTTATCATTCTTCAAGTAAAAAAATCCCCCCAAACACAACGCAAAAAATCCTATTGAGCCTCCTGCAAAATGAATTAAGTCACTTACAAACCATTCACCAAAACCTAACAATAAAAAAATAATAAGAAGATTTTTTTTTGGAAACTTTATGAAATCCTTTAGAAGGTTGTCTTTACTAATATCAAACACAATACTTTTTTTTTCTAATTTTATTTTAGTGCAAGTTGTGAATGAGAAAAGCAAAATTTCATAAGTCTTTAATCAAAAGATAAAAAATTTAACCCTTTTAAAATACTTATTGCATAACAAGATGCTAAGTTAATAGACTATTTAAATAACTTAATAAACATCAAGATGTCTAATTCAAATTTCAGCAATAATCCTGGACAAGAAAATTACAGAGGTCGTTCTAACAATGAAAGGTCTAATTTCAGAGATAGATCGGGCGGCAGAAGAGATGGAGGAGGATTCCGCATAAGATTGAGTGATAACGAAATGAAAGCTGTCAAATCAATACAAGATGCCTTTCAATTAAGATCTACCGTTGCAGTTCTGGGTTTCTCTGTTAGAACACTTAGCGAAATGATCAAAGACGAAAAATTAATTGAATCAATCAAAGAATATGCAAAAAATAATAAAAACTCTTCGCCGAGTAGACAATCACAAAATCCTTATGAAGAAAAGACAAAAATAGCACCAAACCCTTTTGCAAGACCTGTAAAAAGTACATCAACTGAAAATATCCAATCTAGCGAAGTAGAAGAGGATGGCAAATAAAAAAAGAATTCTTTCAGGAGTTCAACCAACTGGTGAATTACATATTGGGAATTGGCTTGGGGCCATAAATAATTGGGTTACGCTTCAAGAGCAATATGAAACATTTCTATGTGTAGTTGATTTGCACGCGATAACAGCCTCATATAATCCCAAAGAATTATCTAAAAACACTTTCTCTACTGCGGCTTTGTATATCGCTTGTGGAATAGATCCCAATATATGCTCAATTTTTGTACAAAGTCAGATTTCAGCGCATTCAGAACTTTGTTGGATATTAAATTGCATGACCCCAATAAATTGGATGGAAAGAATGATTCAATTCAAAGAAAAATCCATACAACAAGGTAATAATGTATCTATTGGATTATTTGACTATCCAATACTTATGGCTGCAGACATCCTTCTTTATGATGCTGACTTCGTTCCAGTAGGCGAGGATCAAAAACAACATCTTGAACTTGCGAGAGATATTGCACAACAGAGAATTAATGCCAGATTTAGTAAGGATAAAAATATTTTAAAGATCCCTCAACCAATCATCATGAAGAATGGTTCAAAAATAATGAGTTTAATTGATGGTTCAAAAAAGATGAGCAAAAGCGATCCTAATGAGGGCAGTCGCATTAACTTATTAGATCCTCCTGAAATAATCACAAAAAAAATTAAAAGAGCAAAAAGTGACAGTTCTATTGGAATTGAATTTAACAACCCTGAAAGACCAGAATCTAAAAATCTTTTGATGATTTATTCAATATTATCTGGCAAAGAAATTTCTCAATGTGAAAATGAATTCTTAGAGACTGGATGGGGGACATTTAAAAAATTAATTACTGAACAACTTATTGAATCACTAGAACCTATTCAGAAAAAATATAAATTATTAATTAATGATCCCTATCAACTAAATAAGATCCTTGATGAAGGTAAGGAAAAAGCTGAAGATTTAGCAAATCAGACTTTAAAAAGAGTTAAATCAAAATTGGGATTCTTTGAAATGGAGAAATAAATTATGCCAATAATTACATTGCCTGATGGTTCAAAAAAGGTTTTCGAAAAATCCGTAACTATTTTAGAAATTGCCGAGAGTATAGGCGCTGGATTAGCTAAAGCAACAATTGCTGGAAAAGTAAATGATGTTCTTCTTGATGCAACAATTCCTATAAATAAAGATTCTAAGGTTGTAATCATCACATCAAAAGATAAAGAAGGAATTGAAATAATAAGACATTCCTTCGCTCACCTTATTGGTCATGCAGTTAAACAAATTTACTCTGATATTAAAATGGCGATTGGGCCTGTAATTGAAGATGGTTTTTATTACGATATTTTCTCTGAATACAGATTTACTCCTGATGATTTAAGAAAAATTGAAAATAGAATTCATAAATTAATAAAAACAAACTATGACGTTGAAATTTTACAAGTTTCTAAAGAAGAGGCAATTAAAACTTTTAAAGAAAGAGATGAGACTTTTAAATTAAGAATAATTGAAGAAATTCCTGAAGAAGGTCTCATCAATTTATATAAGCACGAAGAATACATCGACATGTGTAGAGGGCCTCACGTACCTAACACTAAGCATTTAAGGCACTTTAAATTACTAAAATTATCAGGTTCATATTGGAGAGGTAATAGTGAGAATGAATCATTACAGAGAATCTATGGAACTGCATGGGCAAAAGAAAAAGAACTCAATGACTACTTAACAAGAATTGAAGAAGCAGAAAAAAGAGATCACAGAAAACTTGGTAAAAAACATTCACTATTTCATATACAAGAAGAATCTCCAGGAATGATTTTTTGGCATCCAAATGGATGGACAATCTACCAAGTACTGGAAAAGTACATAAGAGAAATACTCAAAAAAAATGATTATTTAGAAATTAAAACCCCACAAGCTGTTGATAAATCTCTTTGGGAAAAATCTGGTCATTGGGAAAAATTTAGAGACGATATGTTCACTACCGCATCAGAAAATCGAACATATGCAATTAAACCAATGAATTGTCCATGTCATATTCAAGTATTTAATCAAGGTTTAAAAAGTTATAAGGATTTACCTATACGTCTTGCTGAATTTGGTTCTTGCCATAGAAACGAGCCCTCTGGTGCACTACACGGCCTAATGAGAGTAAGAAACTTTACTCAAGATGATGCACATATCTTCTGCACTGAAGAGCAAATTCAAGAAGAGGTATCTACTTTTATAGATCTTGTTTTCGAGGTTTATAAAACTTTTGGTTTTGATGAAATCATTATCAAATTGTCCACTCGTCCTGAAAAAAGGGTAGGTAGTGAAGATATTTGGGATAAATCAGAAGAGGCTCTTACCAAAGCTCTTGATAATAAGAATCTAAAATGGGAACTACAACCTGGAGAAGGTGCTTTTTATGGTCCAAAAATAGAATTTTCGTTAAAGGATTGTCTTAATAGAGTTTGGCAATGCGGAACTATTCAGGTTGATTTCTCAATGCCTATTAGATTGAACGCAACTTATATAGATATTGATAATGAAAAAAGAAATCCAGTTATGCTGCATAGAGCAATTTTAGGATCCTTTGAAAGATTTATAGGAATCTTAATTGAACAATATGAGGCAAAATTCCCAATTTGGCTTGCGCCTTATCAAATAATTTTATTAAGCATTACTGATAGAAATATTGAAAAATGTTTAAAGTTTAATGAATTAATAAATAATAATGGTTACCGATCAAAAGTTGATATTAGGAATGAAAAAATAGGATATAAAATACGAGAGGCAACTCTCGGGAGAGTTCCTTTAATTGCAGTAATTGGTGATAAAGAAGAGGAAATTGATTCAGTTGCCTTGAGAGCTTTGGATGGAACCAATTTAGGAATTTTCAATTTACCTAACCTATACAAATTAGTGGATGAATTAATAGAAAAAAAAGGGAGAACAGAATAATTTTAGTGTATGAATTTTCTCGCATGTGATTTAGGAGGTACTAAGGTTCTATTGGGAATATATAAAAGAGATGAAAATGACGATTCACCTAAGTTAATTTTTAAAAAGAAATATATCTCTACTAATTGGAATTCTTTTGATCTAATCTTAGAAGATTTTCTCAAAATTGGATGCAAAAATATTACCTATCCTTCTTATGCATGTTTCGCCGTAGCTGGTCCTTTATCTCACAACAAAGCAAAAATTATTAACTTGTCATGGGATATTTCTGGAAATACCTTACAGAAAAAATTTAATTTTAAAAGCTGCGAGCTAATAAATGATTTCGCAGTCCAAATTTATGGAATACCTTACTTAAAAAAAGATCAATATTCTACTATCCAAAGTGTATCTCACTCTGCAGGTGCTAATAATGATTTGCATGCCATTGTTGGAGCCGGGACTGGTTTGGGCATCGCAAGAGGAATAATATCAGGCGAAAAGATAAAAGTTTTAGCTAGTGAAGGTGGTCATGTTGAGTACTCGCCAAAGTCAAAATTAGAATGGGAATTAAAAATTTGGCTTAAGAATTATCTAAAAGTTGAGAGGATATCTTGTGAAAGAATTATTAGCGGCACTGGTTTATCAAGAATTGCCGAATGGAGACTAAGCAAATCTGATGCCAAAAAACATCCTCTACAAAAATATTTAAAAGAAATTAAAATTTTTGATGAAAAAAGAAAAGAACTCCCTGAAAAAATTTGTAATCTTTCTAGAGAAGGTGATCAGCTAATGATTGAAGTTGAGAGGATTTGGTTAGGTGCGTATGCCTCTTTACTGGGAGATGTTGCTCTTCAAGAATTGTGCTTTGGCGGGTTATGGATTTCTGGAGGAACCGCATCAAAACATTTCAAAAACTTTAAATCAGATTTATTTATGAAACAATTTTTCGACAAGGGAAGATTAAAAGATATTCTTAAAACAATACCAGTGAAAGTAATTTTAGATGAAGAGTTTGGACTTTTTAGTGCAGCCTGCAGAGCAAAAATGCTTTTAAAAACTTAATAACAAACATGTCTATTCCTGAAGTAGGTAAAAAAATAAGGGTAACAGTGCCTTCCACAACTGCTAATTTAGGGCCTGGATTCGATTGTCTTGGAGCAGCATTAGATTTGTATAATGAGTTTATTTTTACAAGAATTGAAGGTGGTGGAGATAGATTTGATTTAATAATGGAAAGTACAGATGGTAATCACCTAAGAGGAGGACCTGAAAACTTAGTTTTTAGAGCAGCTCAGAAAGTTTGGGAGAGCGCAAATATGGATCCTTTTGCACTTGAAGCAAGAGTTAAATTGGCAGTACCGCCTGCACGTGGGCTAGGAAGTAGTGCTACAGCAATAGTTGCTGGACTAATCGGAGCTAATGCAATAATGAACTCTCCATTGTCCAAAGAAAAACTCCTTGAACTTGCCATTGATATAGAAGGTCATCCCGATAATGTAGTTCCCTCTCTTCTGGGTGGGCTTTGTTTGACAGCCAGGTCTTCTTCTCAGAGATGGAGAATCATTAGATGTGATTGGCACGATTCAATTAAAGCTGTTGTGGCAATACCTGCAATTCGTCTAAGTACAAGTGAAGCAAGAAAGGTTATGCCCAGAAATGTACCTATATCAGATGCAGTGACAAATATGGGAGCACTTACTTTGTTACTTAACGGCTTAAAAGCAGGGAATGCAGAACTGATAAAAGAGGGAATGTTTGATAAGCTACATGAACCCTACAGATGGAAACTTATTAAGGGAGGATTAGAAGTTAAAGAGGCCGCACTAAATGCAGGTGCTTTAGGATGTGCAATTAGTGGGGCTGGGCCAAGTATCTTGGCTTTATGTAAAAAAGAAAATGGTAAAAACGTCAGTCAAGCCATGGTGAAAGCATGGGAGAAATCAGGTGTAGCAAGCAGAGCGCCGTTTTTAAACGTTCAAACAATCGGCAGCCAATTTAGCACTATCTCTGGTAAGTAGTTTTACTTAGGCATTTTTAATGTTATAGTCTCAAGCTAGTACAACTTCAACTAGAATAAAAAAATTATTCATTACATAAATGAATTTAGAATCTTTTCCTTGGCTATCATCTATTGTTTTACTGCCTTTAATTGGGGCATTAATAATGCCTTTCTTGAGTTCAAAAGAAGGAGAAGATAATACACTCCCTAGAAATATCTCATTAAGTTTTTTATTTATAGATTTTTTACTAATAGTCGGCGTCCTTTTTCAAAAATTCAATACTTCAGATAGCTCACTACAACTGGTAGAGAGAGCTTCCTGGTTACCATCTATAGGCTTAGAGTGGTCTCTTGGAGTAGATGGTTTATCTGCTCCTTTAGTAGCTTTAAGTGGGTTAATTACATTTTTATCAGCTGCGGCTAGTTGGAAAATTAAAAAAAAATCTAATCTATATTTTGCTCTTTTATTAGTCCAATCATCAGCACAGGCACTAGTTTTCCTTTCTCAAGATTTCATATTATTTTTCTTGGCCTGGGAACTTGAATTAGTTCCGGTATATCTTCTTATTGCGATTTGGGGCGGGAAAAAGAAATTATATGCGGCAACTAAATTCATTCTTTATACAGCTTTAGCTTCTTTATTAATACTCATAAGTGGGTTAGCTCTTGCCCTGAGTGGTGATACCTTTACTTTAAATATTACTGATTTAACGAATAAACATGTATCGGGCAGCCTAGCTTTGTTATCTTATTTAGGATTTTTAATTGGTTTTGGAGTAAAACTTCCTATCTTTCCATTACATACATGGTTACCTGATGCACATGGAGAGGCTAATGCTCCAGTTTCAATGCTATTAGCTGGAATACTCTTAAAAATGGGAGGTTATGCTCTCTTAAGATTTAATGTTCAAATACTACCTGAAGTACATCTTCAAATTGCACCTGCGCTAATTATTCTTGGAATTATCAATATAATTTACGGCGCTCTTAATGCATTTGCCCAAGATAATGTTAAAAGAAGAATTGCATGTAGCTCTGTGAGTCATATGGGTTTTGTTCTATTAGGAATTGGAGCAGTAGATGCTTTAGGTATAAGCGGAGCAATGCTCCAAATGATAAGTCACGGACTTATAGCTGCAGCTATGTTTTTTGTTACGGGCTCATTTTATGAGAGAACAAATACTCTTTCGATACCAAACATGGGTGGATTGGCAAAGGTCTTGCCAATAACTTTTGCTTTTTTCTTAGCAAGTTCTTTGGCCTCTTTAGCATTACCTGGGATGAGCGGATTTATAAGTGAAATAACTGTATTTTTAGGAATAACTAGTCAAGAAGGCTTTAGCTCTATCTTTAGATCAATCACTATTCTTATTGCAGCTATAGGTTTAGTTCTAACACCAATATATCTACTATCAATGTGTAGAAGAGTATTCTTTGGCCCTAGAATTCCTGCCCTAGCTACAGTTAAAGAGATGAATGGTCGAGAATTGACGATTGGTTTCAGCTTATTGTTGCCTACTTTGGTGATAGGTTTTTGGCCAAAAATCGCGATAAATTTATACGAATCTTCAACGAATGCTCTCAGTCAGCAGCTCACTCTAGCTAAATTAGTCGGGTTAATACCAATTTTAATTAATTAAATTACTTTAATAAATGGATAACTCAATTTTTAAATATGGAGAATTACCAGAATTTAAAAAATTTACTCCCGAAAATATAAGTAAACAATTCCCAGTAGTACTAAAAAAGATAGCTGAAGAATTTAAAAACATAGAAAAAAATTTATCTAATTATTTGATTCAAAATGATTTAAATTGGGATAAGGTAATAAATCCTTTAAATGAAGTAAATGAAATTCTTAGATGGAGTTGGGGAGTGATAAGTCACCTAAATGCTGTAAATAATTCTGAAAGTTTAAGAGATATTTATTCAAAATTTCTTCCAGAGATTATTAGCTTGAGTAATAAATTCGGGCAAAGCAAAATAATTTACAATTCTTTAGTCAAGCTTAAAGAAACAAATAACTTTGATCAAATTAAAAACAGAATTTTAGATAAAGAAATTCTTGAGATGCAACATAGAGGAATTTCACTGCAAAAGAATGATCAAGAAGAATTCAACAAAATTTCAGAAAAGCTTGGAGAACTATCAACTGAATTCAGTAACAATGTTCTTGATGCCACTAACGAATGGTTTTTAATTTTAAATAAAAAATCTGAAGTCGATGGTCTTCCTGAACGAGTTCTTGAATTGATGGCAATTTCTGCACACAATCACTTAAAAAAAGATGAAGAAGTTGATATTAAAAATGGTCCTTGGAAATTAAGTTTAGATATTCCAACTTATACTTCATTTATGACATATGCCACTGACCGTAACCTTAGAGAGAAACTTTATAAGGCATTCGTTGGTAGGGCATCTCAAGGAGAAAAAAATAATTCTCAAATCATTGAAGAAATATTATCTCTTAGAACTAAACAGGCTAATCTTCTCGGTTATAAAAGTTGGGCAGAACTAAGTTTGAAAACGAAGATGGCGAAAGAAATTAAAAATGTTGAAAACCTCTTAGAAGAATTGAGAGAGCCAGCATTTAAAACCGCAAAAATTGAATTAGAAACCCTCGAAAAGTTTTCTAAAGCTAATGGATTTCCAAAATCACAGAATATCGAGCCATGGGATGTTAGTTATTGGTCCGAACTTCTTAGAAAGGAAAAGCTCAATTTGGATCAAGAGTCTTTGAGACCTTGGTTCCCACTAAATGATGTTTTAAAAGGTTTATTTAAATTAAGTGAAAAGCTTTTTGAAATTAAAGTAGTCGAGGCAACCGATGAGGCACCTCTATGGAATGATGACGTTTTATTTTTTAATATCCTCAATAAAGAAAATGACAAAATAGCATCATTTTACCTAGATCCATATTCGAGGCCTGAATCAAAAAGGGGAGGGGCTTGGATGGATGAATGTTTGAATAAAAATAATGTTGGCAAAAAGACCCTCCCGGTAGCTTATCTCGTTTGTAATCAGACTCCACCATCAAAAGATAAACCTAGTTTGATGAGTTTTGAAGAAGTTCAGACACTTTTCCATGAATTTGGTCATGGACTTCAACACATGCTTACTACTGTAAATCTTCCTCAAGCAGCTGGCATCAACAACGTTGAGTGGGATGCAGTCGAACTTCCAAGTCAATTTATGGAAAACTGGTGTTTTCATAAAAATACACTTATGAATATTGCTAAGCACTACAAAACAGGAGAAAAGTTATCCGATGAGAATTTTGAGAAGCTCCTAAAGAATAGAACTTTTAATTGTGGTATGGCTACTCTTAGACAACTGCATTTTGCAATAACAGACCTCAGATTGCACAGTAGTATTGATATAAACGAAGGTAAAACCGCAGATGAAATAAGAAGAGAAATTGCAAAACAAACTACAGTTATTGAACCTATTCAAGAAGATCAATTTCTTTGTTGTTTTAGTCATATATTTGCAGGAGGCTATTCTGCAGGATATTACTCATATAAATGGGCTGAAGTTCTAAGTGCTGATGCATTTTCAATGTTTGAAGAAGCTGATCTAGAAAACTCTGAAGATTTAAATTTAATAGGAAAGAAATTTAAAGATACAATACTTAGTTTAGGTGGAAGCTTACCTCCATTAGACATATTTAAACTATTCAGAGGAAGAGAGCCACAAACAGATTCTTTAATAAGACACTTAGGCCTTTCAGAAGCTACATAATAATTTCATCGATTATTTTGTCGACCACAGATTTGTTTCTTACTAGATTTCTATGTTTATATACTTTTACTGATATTTTTTTTCCAAATTTTAAATTTGTCCACCAGCCAGGAAAAACCATCATATCCCAATAAGTAAAAAAATTTATACACTCAATATCATCAAGCAAAAAATCATTATTTGCGAGTTCCCTTAAAAACTTACTATTTATTTTCATTTCTGATATTCCTCTAAAAGGGTATCTAGGTATTAATTGAGCCATCAAAGTTCCCTTGTGAGGGGAGCCTACAGATATTAATCTTCTTGTTCTTTTACACCCATTAAATTTTTGAAGCCAGGACCTTCCAATTATTCCTCCCATAGAAAATCCCAAAATATCTATTTCTTTTTCTAAACCATATTTCTCTAAAATCAATTCGTTTAATTTATTAGTCAAATCCAGAATTGAAGTCATTCCAAATGAATGCTTAAGAGTTGGGGCAAAATATTCAATGCCAATATCATCAAGTTTTGATGTAATAGAAGAAAATATACTTGAAGTATTCCAAAGACCATGAATCAATATAATGGGATTTTTTTTTTCCAAAACTTTAATTATTTTCAAGAATTCTTACTATTGAGACCTTCCCATCGAAACCTGTGATTGGAGGATTGCATTTTGTCAAAATAATTTTAATTTTAGAAAGCTTAAATTCCTGATTAATGATTTCTAAAATTGAGTTTGAATATTTTTCAATTGTGAAACAATATATTTTCTTTGATTGATCTTTTAAAATTTGAACTAATTTTGAATAGTCAACTGTTTTTTTTATATCATCTTTTACTGTACATTTTTCAAAATCAGTCCACAAAAATATATCTAAAATAAATAACTGTCCTAATTCCCTTTCTTCATCAAGAACCCCAACTCTAGCCCAAAGTTTAATATTCTCAATTTTTAAAAAAGTTTCCATCTTGAAAAGTTTTAAAGATCTTTATGTGTATAGATAGCTTTTCCTGATGAAAAATCATCAACTATATTCCCATCACCTTTTAGGAAATATTTATAAGTTACCAAACCTTCAAGACCTACAGGTCCTCTAGGTGGAAGAGTTTGAGTAGATATACCAACTTCAGCTCCGAATCCATATCTAAAACCATCTGCAAACCTAGTGGAGCAATTATGAAAAACACCAGCACTATCAACTTCATTCATAAATTTATTAGCGGTATTTAAATTTTCAGTAATTATTCCATCAGTATGTTTTGAACTATATTTTTGAATATGCGTGATTGCCTCCTCCAGATCATCAACAATTTTTATCGATAAAATTAAATCCAAATATTCAGTTTGCCAATCTTCTAGACTAGCTTCATACTTTAAACCTAATTCAACGGATCTTTTATCACCGATTAATTTAACGTCATTTGAATTAAATAAAGGTATAGCCTTTTCAAGAAAAAATGGTGCAATGTCTTTGTGAACTAATAAAGTTTCAATAGCATTACATGCTGCAGGATATTGAATTTTACTATCCAAAGCTACTGACAAAGCCATCTCAAGATCTGCATCATTATCTATAAACAAATGACAAATTCCATCAGCATGACCTAGCACTGGAATTCTTGTATTCTCTTGAATAAATTTTACTAATTCATTACTTCCTCTTGGAATTATTAAATTGATATAGTTCTCGAGATTTAACATAGCCATGCTATCTTTTCTGCTTGTAAGTAAGCATATTGAATTTTTATCAAGACCTGATTCATATAACCCCATTTGTAAAGCATTGACTATTGCAGCGTTTGTTAAATTAGCTTCACTTCCTCCCTTTAGCATAACTCCATTACCTGATCTTATTGCTAAGGAACTAATCTGCATCACGGCATCCGGCCTTGATTCAAAAATAACCCCTAAGACTCCAATTGGCACAGTTTTTCTTTCTAAAATCAAGCCCTTTGAAAGCTCTCTTTTTATTTGAACTTGATTTACAGGATCAGCCAATTCACCAACTTTTCTTACCCCATCAATTCCTGAATTTAATTTTTCTTTTGATAACTTTAATCTAGAGAGTAAAGCCTTTGAAATTCCTTTTTTTTCTGCTCTTTTATAGTCCTCAAAATTAGCATCTAAAATTTCTTTAGTATTTTTTTCTAGATAATCAGCCATAAAATTTAAGGCTTTAATTCTATTTTGATTATCAGCCTGACTTATTTTTATTGATGCCGAACGAACTTGATCAGCTTTTTCTAAAAGATCATTTCCTGGTTTAGGAACTTCAAAGGTATTAGCCATAATATTTTTATTTAATTTAATAATAATTCAAATTAAAGATTCTTTAAACTAACTTTCTTTATGATTTAATATCTTAAAAATAATTGAATTTGACTTTTCCAATCCCCATCTGAATCATAAGAACCTAATAATTCTAAGTTTGGATTGGCCTGAAAAGTCAAAATTCCTGTCGGTGGAACGTCATCTCTTCCTGGAACAGTTTGAAAGGCAAAATTTATCGCATCAGTAATATCAAATCCTATTTCAGCTACCCAAGCTTGAGAAGAAAATTCCTCATTAGAAGATGATTGCCCATCATTTTCTAGATCTAAATTTTCATTGGAAAAAATATTATTTAAAGAATCATTATTTTCTATTAATGCTGGATATAAAGATAACTGAAATCTTTCACTAAAAGCTTCTGCATTATTCAGTTGTGAAATAAATGCTCTATTTATTAAATTTGCAGAGTTACCACCAATCAAACCAATAATTTGTGATCTGTTATAACTTGGCGTGCTCCTTAATTGGATTCTTTTATTTTCATCTTCAAAAGATAGTTGATCTAAAAATCCTTCGTAAGAAGCTTCAATTTTGATAAGCCTTGAATTACCAATTCCAAATGCTCCAAAGCCACTTGAAGTATTATCTGCGACAATATCACTCGATATATTTGAATCCTGATTATTTTCTCTTATTGGAATTATAGAATCTGGAACTTTACTGACTAGTGAAAAATTAATGTATGGAACTAATCCACGACTTGGTAAAAATGCAATATAATTTTTTTTATTTTTCAAATATTGCATTAGTATTTCTATATCTTCTAAAGTTGACAGATCAGAGATGTTTTTATATTTATCAAGTTTAAAAGGTGTAGTGTATAGATTTGCTCTACCTTTTTTTATATCAATAATTCCCCAAGCATTTAAATCTTTTACAACTTCACCATTTAAAGTAATGTCGAAAACTGTTTCTAAATAAGCTTCAACTATTTCCGAATATTGTAGTTTAAATTCTGGCCCTAATTTTAATTTAAGATTATCAAAAAACAAGTTTTCTAAATAATTAGGCAATGTTTCAACAAAAAGAACTGAATTTAATATTTTTTCGTTTGAAATTATTTCAATATTCTGCTTATTATTCCAATAGAGTTCTTCCCAATCGTTTTTATCTACCTTGCGTTTAATATTTTTTTCTAATTTATTATTTTGATTATTGCTATTAAATTTTATAAATCCATTATTTAAAGATAGATAACCGCCCAACACAGGATTTTCAAATGATCCGCTTAAATCTAAATCTGAATCTAATAAAAAATTTAAATTATCTGTTTTTACGTTAAATCTATTTGTTTGCAAATTAATCTGACCTGATTTAGAGTTATTTTTATAAAAAGGCATAGAACCTTTTACTAAAAATTTTCCAGAATCTTCAGACATTGCTTGTAGATTCTCAATCTCTAAAGATTCAAAATCAAAAATTATCGAACTATTGATATCTACGATTTTATTGTTATAAAGATCAATTTCAGAATCTTTAATTACAATAAATCCATTTAATATAGGCTTGTTAATAGTTCCTTTTAATATCATTCTTAGATTTAAGTCACCTTTTTTGAAAGTAAAGAATTCATCTGTAAAATTTTCTATTAATTCAAGTATTTTTCCATCTCCACTAAATCTTAGATCTAAGTTTTCTGATTTATTTATAGGTATTTCTCCTTTAATAATAAGAGGAATTTGGGACTCATTTTTGAGTAATGAAAAATCAATATCAAAAATAGAATTATTAAATTCAATTAGTCCTTTATCAAATACTATTTTTTTATTTTTTATCGATGAATTATTAGAAGAAATTTCACTAGAGAAAGATTTTGAATCTAGATCATAAAATAAATTCATATCCAACCCTCCTATAAAATCTCTTGGTTGATTTAAAAAAATATTTGCAGTACTTAATGGTAGTTTTTTAATTCTTAGAGAACCTTTACCTCTTAATAATCCCCCTTCTAGATCAATGGAAAATTCCTCTTTCTTATTTTTGTTCTCATCTCCAGGGACATTAAGATAACCATTCATTTTTGCATTTAATTTGTAGTTACTTGGCTTATCACCCTTAATAGTTAGCTTTGCATCATATCTGCTACTGAATTTATTAAAGTATTTTTGCAAGTTAAATTTATCTCTTAAATTATTATTATTTTCATTGATTTTATTTATAAAATCTATCCTCTCTTTCAAAGAATTATTATCTTTATTTATTTCTAAATCATCCAAGATATTAGAATTACTTGTTGGGATAACTTTTTTATTATCAAATTTAAAAATCTCTATGGCAGTTAGAATAGTCCAGCTTGAACTTATATTATTGAAGTCTAAATTAATTAAACTATTTTTTTCTGAATTATACTTGACCTCAATTATTCCACCATCAATTGGATATAATGAAGAGTCAATATAAAAAGAATTATCTTTTAAGCTAAAATCAAATAATGAATTTGCTAACTTTATATTTCCATATTTACCTAAACTTAAAGCAATTCGCCCATCAAGATAAGACTGGTCTAAAGCTATTAATCCCGAACCATTAATAATTCCTTCAATCCTATCGTATTTATTTTTATTTATTGATAATTCAAGCTCATCAAGAGGGAAGTTATCAGCTCTCCAAACATAACTATTATTCTCCTTGACTATTTTTATATTACCTTTATCAGAGTTAAAAACTCTACTAAAACTTAAATTATCTAATTTAAGCCTAGAATCGAAATTAATTGAGAGATATGAGGGGATTGTAGAATAGTATTTATTTTTCATATTTAAAAAATATTCATTTTTGTCATTTTCAATAACTCCTTCCCAAGTATCTCTAATTCGGATCCCGTTATATTGTGGATAAGTAACATCAAAGTTTATAGAAATTTTAGGATCACTAATTTTTCCTTTTAATTCTCCTGCAGCAGTAATGAAACCGTCTATGCCATTTTTTTGGAAAATATTTAAATTTGCTAATTGAGTTCTATTTAACTTAAAACTAGAATCGATATTTCCAAAATTGATCCCTCTACTATCAATCCAATAAGGAATATTTCCCGTTAATTTAAGATCTGGATTCGGGCGTTTTTTGTATCCAACACTTCCTTTTAAATAAATATTATTAGAACTTTTGCTTAATGGAACATTTAGGTTGAAATTTGAAGTTAAAGAACCATAATTAAGGTTTTTTGAATTTCCTAGTAAATTATTATCTTTACAAAAAAGACCAGTCAAATCTGAACTTATATTCTCTGAGAAACCATTAGTTTTAATATCTAAATTATCAAAGACAAAACTTCCTTTACAAAATATTTTATTTGATGATTTATAAAGTTTAAAGTTAGATTTTAAATTCCCATTTCTAAATTCAATTTTTCTATTCATAATATTATATTCGGAGCCGTTGAGATTTAATCCTTTAGAAAAAACTTCAAGCCTTGAAAAATCTTGATTTAACTTTGTATTAAATTTAATTTCTAAAAAACCTTTTTCATCAAAATTAGATTTTATATTTGCCATGATTTTTCTATTGCTTGACTTGTAGATAACATTGCCTTTTACTTTTGTTTTTAATCCTGATTTTTTAAGGTTTAGAATTGAATAATTATCAAAGTTAAAATTCAAGTCATATTTAAATTTTGATTTGTTTATACTTCTACCTTTTTTATGAGATTTATCCCTTTTAAAGAAATCTCTATCTATATTTATGGCAGCTTCCTTAGGACTTATTTTTACTATCCATCTTTGTTTAAAAAAAGATCTAAGAGGCATAATGCCCACATATACATTTTTAGCTTTAATTTCAGAATCTAAATCTTTTTTATCACTAATTTTTGAATTACCTAAAGAAAAACCTAGGAATCTAATACCGACATAATCACCCAAATCAACATTTTTTTCTAAAAGATTCTCAATACTGTTTTCTAATTCTAATTTTTTGGAACTATAAGTTTCTTTTAAAAAATTATTTAATAAAAAAGTACCTAAAAAACCTAATGGGACAAGCATCCCTACTAAAAGAATCTTAGCATTTAAATTTAGAGATCTAATTTTTTTCAAGTTAGAGCCCAAAAATAGGGTAGGCTTACAAAATATAAGAAATTAATCAAGTCAAAGCCACTAAATGTCTTTTTTTGAACTATTAGAGAATACACCCAAAATTTTTGGATTCATTGGAATATTTCTATTCATTTGCACCATAGCAGCTTTTATATTTAATTTTGGTTTTAAATTTCGAATAATTGGAGCAACTATCTTTTCATTATTGCTTTCTTTGAGTAGTTGGGCATTTATACAGAGTTACACCGAAAAGGTTGCAATAGAAGGAGCAAAATATGTTCCAATTGTTTATGACAATGGGTTCGATTTGATTATTGCTAAAGCAGATGATGACTTTCCAGAAGAATCTATTGAGCCCACTTTAGAACAATTATCAAAAAACTTAATGAAAGGAAGCAGATCTGGTGCGAATGTAAAAATAAAGATAAGAAAGCTTGAAAAAATTTCAGATGGTGTAAGTAAGCCAGTGGTTATAGGAGAAGTTCAGAAAAATGTCAAAATGAATTAATCTTTTAAACAATGCAAAGCGAAGCCTTTTTAGATTTTTTGCCAACTAATTTTAGACATGAGAAATCTTTTTTTATTAAAAATAATCTAACTGACTTTGAAAAATTAAGTAATCTTTCGGACCTAGAGTTAAATGAGATTCAAAGAAAATCTTCACTATGTACGCTGAATAATCTAAAGAAAATTAGAGCTATAGCTCTTTTTAAAAAAGAAATTGGAATTTCTCCACCCCAAGCATATCTTCTTTTACATTGCGGTATATCTTCTATAAAATCTTTATCACTATCTACTCCTTCCGAAATAGAACACAAAATTGGTAGATTAGAAAGAATTCTTAGAGTAAAAAATGAGACAGGCACAACTTATAGTCTCTTGAAAGAATGGATTAAAAAAGCTAGTCAAATCGACAAATTCATTTGAAATCTTGGTTAAAAAATTTTTTTAATGTAGAATTCAGAAAAAACTAGTAATAATGAAACCTTTATTATTTTTGTTATTTTTGTTTTCCAACTCTTTATACCCTGTTTTTAGTCAATCTAACTTATTAGAAAGTGTAAAAAAGAATCCCGACGAAGCAAGAAATTTATGTAATAAGTTTAGAGAGTTTAATTCAAAAGGTGATTCAGCTAGTTCAATTGAAGTTGTAAAGTATGTAGCAAATAAAAAAAAGTTAACTCCCGTTAACGCAGAGATCTTTTCTATTTATGTCATTGGGCTGCACTGTCCAGACATTTTCTAAAGCCTAGATGATTGGTTCAAGATGGTTTGACAAGTCTCTAGTACTTAGAGATGGAGTGAGACTTATATCGAGGATTTGGTTACCTAGTGGTAATGGGCCATGGCCTGCATTATTAATGAGACAACCTTATGGCAGGGAAATAGCTTCAACTATTACATATTCTCACCCTAAATGGTGGGCCTCCAAAGGGTATATGGTAATAATTCAAGATGTCAGAGGTATGGGTTCTTCTGAAGGAATTTTTAATGGTTTTAATCAAGAAGCTAGCGACACTACAGAAACACATGAATGGGTAAGGTCTCTAAAAGAATGTAATGGGAAACTTGGCTTATATGGTTTTTCATATCAAGGATTTACTCAACTAACTGGTGAATTAAATTCAAAGCCGCCCGATTGTTTATCTCCAGCAATGACTGGGATGAATATTAAGGATCATTGGTGCTCAGATGGAGGAGCATATTGGTGGCATAACAATATTGCATGGGGACTTCAAATCGCAGCACTAAAAATGAAAAGAGAAAATAAATTGCTTGAGTGGGAAAAGATAAGATTTGCCTTAGAAAATAAAAGTTATTTAAGAGAAGGAATTGATACTTTAAAAAAATATGATCCTAATAACTTTGTTTTGGAATGGCTTAAAAATTTAAATAATGCTCTCCCATTTGAAGAATTTAAACCAATTTCAACATGGATTAAACAACCTATGTTAATTATTGGAGGACTTTGGGATCCACATTTAAAAGGTGCCTTTGATCTTTATAAAAAATCTAAAGAAGCTGGGGGACGCCCAGAGATTATTATTGGGAATGCGACACATCTAAATTGGTGGGAGGGATCACAAGAATCTTTATTAAAATTTTTTGATAAATATTTAAAATCAGATAAAAATCTTAATTCAAAGAAATTTAAATATGAGAAAAAAATATGGAATATTTCATTAGATAAATGGGAAGAGTTAGATAATAAATTTCAGCCTGAATTTATTTTTGGGCTCAAAAGTGATGGCACTGCAAATGTAGAGGTTGAAGATGGAAGTCTGACCATAAATTCAAAAGGATCAGGATGGTTCACAATTGTTAATGACCCATGGAGACCTACTCCATCTGACGGTGGTCATTTAGGTCCAAATCCAGGAAAGTTTAATAGAAGTATTATTGATAAACGCCTAGATGTAGGTGTTTTTCAAACCAATTCTTTTGAAGAAGATCAATATTTAAGAGGAGTTCCAACATTAGAAATCCAAGTAAAAAGTGATCAGCCCAATTTCGATATCTGCCTTGCTTTATCTCTAGTTGAAGAAGGTAATGAAAAGGTGAATCAATTTTCAACCGGATTCTTAAGGGTTAAAAACTCCAAAATAAGTGAAGAATGCACTTACCAAATCACAATGCAACCAACAAATATTTGTTTGATTAAAGATAGCAAGCTTCGCTTATCTATATCTGCAGCAGCTTATCCCGCTATTGGAGTTAATCCTGGATTTGGGGAGGGAAATGTTGGACCGCCTTCAGCAAATCATAGAGTTATTACTCTAAGTTTTAGCCTTGATAAAACATTTATGAAAATGACCCCTTTTTTTTATAAATAATTATTTTTTTGGTTAATCATTTGATATTATTAATCGTTAATATCTACCAGTCATGATCGAGACAATTCAAGCAGACTGGATTAAATCAGAAGCTATCAACCTAGAAAATTGTTGCAATGATAATCCATTAAAAATATTAGGTCCGCATTTTTATGAAGAACAATGGGTAATTAGGGTATGGATGCCTGAAGCCGACGAAGTTAAAATAAATTTTAAAAACAATACCTATAAGGCGGAAAGCATAAATCATAAATGGCTTTTTGAAGCTATTCTGCCTGAAAATCCGAATCATAATTACGAAATAAATATTTCACGAGGAGGGATCACACATACACAACATGACCCTTGGTCATATAGAGATGAGTGGATGGGAGAAGTTGATAGACATCTTTTTGCAGAAGGTAATCATCATCATATTTGGGAAAAAATGGGAGCACATCTTATTGAAGAAAAGAATCAAAAAGGAGTAATGTTTTGCATTTGGGCTCCAAATGCAAAATCAATTTCGATAATTGGAGATACAAATTCTTGGGATGGAAGACATCATCCAATGCAAAAAAGATTAGGGGGGATTTGGGAACTATTCATGCCAACAATGAAAGAGGGCGATACATATAAATACGAAATAAGAACACAGCAAGGTCATATTTATGAGAAAGCTGATCCATATGGTTTCCTTCATGAAATCAGACCTCAAAATGGTTCAATAGTTTCAAAATTAAAAAACTTTAATTGGAATGATAGTTCTTGGATTTCAAATAGAGATTCTTCTAGTCAAATTAACAAGCCAATTTCAGTTTATGAAATGCATTTAGGAAGTTGGCTCCATGAATCAGCCGATAATAAATATTTGGAGGACAGTGGTGAACCAAGAGACCCAGTGCCTGCTGCTGATTTAAAACCTGGAACAAGATTATTAACTTATCCAGAATTAACGGAGAAACTCATCCCTTACGTAAAAGAGAGAGGATTCACTCATATCGAACTAATGCCAATATCTGAACATCCATTCGATGGTTCATGGGGATACCAAGTCACAGGCTGGTATGCACCAACAAGTAGATTTGGCACTCCAAATGAATTTAGAGAGTTTGTAAATAAATGTCATGAAGAGGGCATAGGCGTAATTCTTGATTGGGTGCCTGGTCATTTTCCAAAAGATAAGCATGGTTTAGCATTTTTTGATGGTTGTCATCTTTATGAACATGGAGATTCACGCATAGGTGAGCACAAAGAATGGGGAACCCTAATCTTTAACTACAGCAGAAACGAAGTAAGGAATTTCTTAGTAGCCAACCTCGTTTATTGGTTTGAAGAGTTTCATATTGATGGCATAAGAGTGGATGCTGTAGCTTCAATGCTTTACAGAGATTACCTACGCCCAGATGGAGAATGGATACCCAATGAAAATGGTGGGAATGAAAATATAGAGGCCGTTAAATTTCTTCAACAGGCTAATCATGTACTCTTCCAACACTTCCCAGGTGCACTTTCTATCGCTGAAGAATCAACAACTTGGCCAATGGTAACCAAACCAACTGACATGGGAGGGTTAGGGTTTAACTTGAAATGGAATATGGGATGGATGCACGATATGCTTGATTATTTTGAAATAGATCCTTGGTTTAGGCAATTCCATCAAAATAGTGTAACTTTCTCAATTACGTATAACTATACAGAGAACTTTATGCTTGCACTTAGTCATGATGAAGTTGTCCATGGAAAAAGTCATCTTTTGCATAAAATGCCAGGCGATGACTGGAAGAAATATGCAAATACTCGAGCATTACTTACTTATATGTGGACTCACCCTGGTAAAAAAACGATATTTATGGGGATGGAATTTGGGCAAAGACAAGAATGGAATGTTTGGGATGATCTACAATGGGATTTACTAGAATTTGAGCCTCATAAAGGTATCAGAAACTTGATTGATGACCTAAACGTTCTTTATAAAAATGAACCTGCATTATGGAAAAATGACTTTGATCCTTATGGATTTCAATGGATTGATTGTAATGACAAATCTAATTCAGTTATAAGTTTCATGAGAAGAGAAAACGATACCAATGAGTGGCTTGTTGTAGTTGCCAACTTTACACCTAATACTCATGGGTCATATAAAGTAGGTGTTCCTTTAGGAGGATTTTATAAAGAAATATTTAATTCAGATGGGTCTAGATACGGGGGCAGTAACAAAGGAAATATGGGGGGTAAAGAAACTATAAATTACAATATTCATGATTATCAAAATGCTCTAGAACTTGCTTTGCCCCCATTAAGCGTGAGTATCTTCAAACATCAATCAAAAAAATAAGAAGACTCATTTAACTTAGTGCTTCATATAAATGTTCATATAACGCTTTTACTCTGCTTTACATTGTAAGATTTTTAAGTTGGATTTTAATTTTTTAAAAATATCGAATTGAAAAATGGTTCAAGATTTACCACTACTACTTTCTGCCGCATTAGGTAAAAAAGTAAATAGGCCTCCAGTATGGATGATGAGGCAAGCAGGAAGATATATGAAAATCTATAGAGATTTAAGGGAGCGTTACCCAAGCTTTAGAGAGAGGTCTGAAAATCCAGAACTATCATATGAAATTTCAATGCAACCTTTTCATGCTTTCAAACCGGATGGTGTGATCCTTTTTTCAGACATTCTCACACCTCTTCCAGGGATGGGCATTAATTTTGAAATAATAGAAAGTAAAGGTCCAATTATTGAGGACCCAATAAGAAATCTTAATCAGGTAGAAAATTTAAGAGAATTAAATCCAAGCGAGAGTTTAAGCTTTGTTGGGGAAGTTCTTTCTTCACTAAAAAAAGATGTGAATAATGAGGCAACAGTTTTAGGTTTTGTTGGCGCGCCTTGGACTCTTGCTGCATATGTAGTTGAAGGTAAAAGCAGTAAAAATTATTCATTAATAAAATCAATGGCTTTTAATGAACCAGATTTACTTCATAAACTTCTTGATCATTTTGCAAAATCTATTGGTGAATATCTTAAATATCAAATAAAATCTGGAGCGCAAGTAGTACAAATTTTTGATTCATGGGCAGGCCAACTAAGCCCACAAGATTATGATATCTTTGCTGGGCCGTATCAAAAAAAAGTTGTTGAAATTGTAAAAGCTGAATACCCTGAAACACCAATAATTCTTTACATTTCAGGAAGTGCTGGGGTACTGGAAAGAATGGCAAAAACTGGGGTTGATATAATTTCATTAGATTGGACAGTAGATATTGAAGAGGCTTGTAAAAGAATCCCCAAGGGGATTGGAATTCAAGGTAATGTTGACCCTGGCATTTTATTCGGAAACAAAGAATCAATAAAAGAAAGGATAGATAACACTTTCAATAAAATTAAAGACAGGAAATATATTCTTAATTTGGGTCATGGGATTTTACCTGGGACGCCAGAAGAAAATGCTCAAACATTTTTTGAACATGGAAAAAAACTCACCTACTAGTCAAAGTCTTGGCATATAAAAACTTATTAATAACAGGCGCTAATGGATGTGTTGGCCAATATTTAGTTGATTGGTTTTTGAAAAACACAAAATTCAGGCTTTATCTCATGGTAAGAGACAAAAATAAGTTACCAATTTCTGTTCAAGAAAATAAAAAAGTCAAGTTAATGGTGTGTGATATCAGGGAATCAAATAAGTATAAAAAGGAAATTAGTCAAATTAATTACCTAATACATACTGCTACAGCTTGGGGAGATCCAAAAAGAGCCTATGAAGTAAATATTAAAGCTTTTGAAAAATTACTAGAAATGCTTGATATTGAAAAGTTAGAAAAGATTATTTATTTTTCAACAGCTAGTATTCTTGATACCCAAACAGAATTAATGAGGGAATCATTGATTTATGGAACAGAGTACATTCAAACAAAATATGAATGTTTCCAGAGACTTAGAG
Organism: Prochlorococcus marinus; assembly: GCF_001180245.1. GTDB lineage: Bacteria > Cyanobacteriota > Cyanobacteriia > PCC-6307 > Cyanobiaceae > Prochlorococcus_A > Prochlorococcus_A marinus_F. Next base: position 206,900 of record NZ_CVSV01000131.1, on the reverse strand, counting down.
AAAGCTTATTTGCAGAAAAAACATTCGCTGTTTTCCCTACCTTGGTTTTTGGAGGGAATCTTGGAAAAAAAAGTAAATATCCTGTGAGTTATTTAACTAGTGGATTGAAAGAAATTAGGAAATGGCTTTGGTTAGCAAGATTTTTAAAACTCGACTCTAAATTTCACTTTATACACGCAAATGATATCGCACAGATTTGCGGTTTTCTAATTAAAAATCATAAAGAAGAACAATACAAAGGCTTTAGAAAATTTGTGCTAGGTCAAAAATTCATTTCAATTGATGATGCCATAATTACACTGTTAAAAAGACATAATATGAGGAGATTTTTTGCGATACCGCTTACAAAAAAAATTCTAAAAATATTATTAAGAATTCTCCCCATCCAAACTACTCCATGGGATAGCTTCAGTATCAAAAAATATGACTTTAATCATGTCCCCATCACTAATCCTGAGACTTTCAAACTTAAAAGTTATGCCAAGTCACTGAATGATATTTTAAGGTTATCAAAGTTACCAAGCTGTAATAACAATTAAAATTCTCGCAGTTAGGCTACCAAAGCCTTGTAATATATATAAAAAGTAAATTTTTATTATGTTACGTTCAATCTTTGCAGGGTTATTTGCAATAGTTTTAACTCTAGGTCTAGGTATTTCATCAGTTTCAGCAAAGACTGTTGAAGTAAAACTTGGAACGGATGCTGGAATGCTTGCGTTTGAACCAAGTACAGTAACTATTAGTGCTGGTGATACAGTAAAATTCGTCAATAATAAACTTGCTCCTCACAATGCTGTTTTTGATGGGCATGAGGAATTAAGTCATGCGGACCTAGCTTTTGCTCCAGGAGAGTCTTGGGAAGAAACATTTGATACTGCTGGAACTTATGATTACTATTGCGAGCCACACAGAGGCGCTGGAATGGTAGGTAAAGTTATCGTTGAATAAATTTTCTAAATAGTTAAACACTATTTTGTCTAAATATTTATTACGGTCATATTTTGATTTATGAAAATAGTCCCAAGAGAATTCTCAAATTCTGCTTGGGACTGTTTTATTTTTGCCAAAGAAATTGCTTATAAAAATTATCAACAAAACGTAGACTCTGATAATTTATTATTAGCTCTTATAAGACAGGACAATATTACAAAAAATATTTTAAAAAAAAATAATTTAAATCTAAAAGATCTTGAGAGGGAAATAAATTCTTCATTAAGTGCGAAGGCAAAAATGAAAAATAAACAAGATAATTTATATATTGGTGAGACTCTTCACAAAATATTTTTGAAGGCGAATGATATTAAAAATACTTTAAATGATGTAGTGATATCAACAGAACACTTAGTTTACGGTTTCACTTATGATGATAAATATGGATTTCAAATTTTAAATCAAAAAGGTATTCCAGAATTTCTTGAAATTACAAAGAAAATGAAGTCAGATCCTGCAGTAAAAAATGAATTTAATAGTTCTAATGAGTCTTTGGAAAAATATGGTATTGATCTAACTCAATCTGCACGAAATGGGATTTTAGACCCAGTTATTGGTAGGGATGAAGAGATTAGAAGAACAATTCAAATATTGAGTAGAAGAACAAAAAATAATCCAGTTCTTATTGGAGAACCTGGGGTTGGCAAAACAGCCATTGTGGAAGGGTTAGCTCAAAGAATTATTAATGGCGATGTGCCTTCTGCACTACAAGATAGGAAACTAATTTCATTAGATATGGGTACACTTTTAGCTGGAGCAAAATATCGTGGAGAATTTGAAGAAAGAATAAAAAATATTCTTAAGAAAGTGAAAGAATCAGACGGTAAGATTATTCTTTTTATTGATGAAATTCATACGGTAGTTGGTGCAGGCGCTAGTGGAGGTTCTTTAGATGCAAGCAACCTGTTAAAACCAATGCTTGCAAGAGGAGAACTTAGATGTATTGGTGCTACAACTATTAATGAACATAAACAAAATATAGAAAAAGATCCTGCTTTAGAAAGAAGATTTCAAAAAATAAAAGTTGATGCTCCTTCAATAAATGATACAGTATCCATTTTAAGAGGATTGAGAGAAAGATACGAAGTTCATCATAGTGTGAGAATTTCTGACAATGCTTTAGTTGCTGCTGCAACCCTTAGCGAAAGATATATTAACGATAGATTTCTTCCTGACAAAGCAATAGATCTAATCGATGAAGCAGCCTCAAGATTAAATATGGTCATAACTTCCAAACCTGAAGAAATTGATGAAATTGATCGAAAAGTTCTACAGTTTGAGATGGAAAAATTATCTTTAAAAAGAGAAACGGATGATTTCTCTATAGAAAGATTAAAAAAAATCAATAATGAACTTATATCCCTTAAAGATAAACAGGCAGAATTAGGCGCTCAATGGAAAAAAGAAAAAGATGAAATTGATGAGATTAGCACCATAAAAGAAGAAATTGAATCTGTTCAGTTGCAAATAGATCAAGCCAAAAGGAGTTTTGACCTCAACAAAGCAGCAGAATTAGAATTTGGAACTTTAAATTCTTTGCAAAAAAAATTGAAAGAAAAAAGTGATTCTCTAGTAAATTCCCAAAAAAATGGAGACACAAGTCTTTTAAGACAAGAGGTGACTTTTGATGATATTGCAGAAGTTGTCTCAAAGTGGACCTCTATTCCAGTACAGAACTTAAACCAGTCAGAAAAAGATAAACTCTTGAGCCTAGAGTCAATCCTTAAAGAAAAAATTATTGGCCAAGATAGCGCAATTAGGGCTGTTGCAGATTCCATTAAGAGATCAAGGACTGGTCTAAATGATCCAAGCAAGCCATTAGCCAGTTTTCTCTTTTTAGGTCCAACTGGTGTTGGAAAAACAGAGCTAAGTAAAGTAACAGCCAAAATAATATTCGATTCAAATTCTTCAATTACAAGACTGGATATGTCTGAATATATGGAAAAGCATTCAGTGAGCAAAATAATAGGTGCTCCTCCTGGATACTTAGGTTTCGAATCAGGCGGTCAACTAACTGAAGCTATACGCAAAAATCCTTATTCATTGATACTTCTTGATGAAATAGAGAAAGCTCACAAAGATATTTTAGACATACTCTTACAGGTTCTTGATGATGGAATCATTACTGATGGTAAAGGTCGCACAATCAATTTCAAAAATTCAATCATTGTTCTCACAAGTAATTTAGGAAGTCAATCAATAAATGATTTATCAGTTAGAAAAGAAGATACAAATGAAATTAAAAAAGTTGTAGATAATGAAATAAAAAAATTTTTCAAGCCAGAGTTTTTAAATCGACTTGATGAAATAGTTATTTTTAATAATTTAGAATTAAATGACATGAAAGAAATTGCAAAAATCCAGCTTCAATATTTGGAAAAAAGACTTAACAAGAAAAATTTAAAATTAAAAATTACGGATGAGGCAATTACCCAACTTGTCGAGAATAGTTTTGATCATGCATATGGTGCAAGGCCTTTAAAAAGAATTATCCAAAAACAAATTGAGACAAAAATTTCAAATAATATATTGAATAATAATTACCTCAATAAAGACGAGATTAATATTTATCTTACTAATGGAGAGATAATTGTTGATTAAAGATCTAAATAATCCTATATAACTTAAAATTTAAAAATTTTAATCTAAGATTTGAACCAATCAGGAATTTCCTCATAACTTGCTTTATTAGATTTATTTTCTTTTGATTCTGTTTTCCAACAACATGTTCTGCCCTTATCCTTATCCTGTAAGTATTCATTAGCCCATCTCCAAATTAATTCAGAGGTGAACTCCATCCCCACATTATCCATAATTCTAAGATCTAAAGCATCTAAGTCATGTAATTTTTCCCAGTAATTCAGCAAGGGGTCATCTTTATTTATTAAAAAAGTATGGTCAAATTGCTCCTTTAGTCTATTTTCTAGAGGCTTTAGACTTGAAAAATCGACAACAAAACCATTTAGGTCTAATTTTTTTGCAGTGAACCAAAAGGTGAATGATCTTGAATATCCATGCACAAATCTGCAGTGGCCTTCATGGCGCCATTGCCTATGAGAACAGGGAAAATCCTCATAACTTTTGCTGCATGAAAATTTCATAGAATGAATATACATCAATTAACTGTTAGGATAATTTTTAGTAAAACTCATTGAGTAGCATTTAACATAACGAACATAATGACTTATTCAACTAATTTTTCGGTAGAGGATCTACGCTTTGATAATTATGGATTAATCCCTGCAATAGCACAAGATTGGCTTGACGGATCAATTCTTATGCTTGCTTGGATGAACAAAGAATCTTTGACAATGACACTTGAAACCAAAAACGTTCATTATTGGAGCAGATCAAGATCCGAAATTTGGAGAAAAGGAGCTACAAGTGGAAGTACCCAAATACTTAAGGAGATAAGATTTGACTGCGATAATGATGCACTAATACTCTTGATTAAACAAAATGGTTCAGGAGCATGTCACACTGGGGAAAAAAGTTGTTTTTTCAACGAAATCCAAATTCATCAAAGTGAGAAAAAAGAGAAAAAAACAACTCCCTTCTCAAATATCTGCTCTGAATTATTCAATACAATTAAAGAAAGATTAATTAATCCATCAGAAAAAAGTTACACAAATCATTTATTAACAAAAGGTAGTAATACTATTTTGAAAAAAATAGGAGAGGAATCTGCAGAATTTATAATGGCTTGCAAAGATAATGATAAAAATTCAATCTCAAATGAAGCTGCTGATTTAATTTATCATCTGCAAGTAGCCCTTATGCATAAGGGCGTTGAGTGGAGAGATGTACTTGCTGTTCTAGAATCAAGAAGAAAAATTTAAATAATAAAAATTTATAATTTATAATTTTTTAACCTAAAATTTTAAAAAATAATGTTAATTAACTAATTAATAATTATTAATTAATTATTAATTAATTATTACATGTATGGCTTATTACTAAATTGACTATAAGTTGAATATATCAACAAAGAGGTAAATCGTGAGTTCATTAAGCGATTTTCTTGGTGAAATAGGTCGTCATCAACTTTTGACTCCTGAAAGAGAACTCACAATGGGCAGAAAAGTCCAAGAAATGGTTGTACTTGTTAATAGATGTCAACAGGCAGGAGGCAAAGGTCCCGCTTGTGAATATTCCGAAGCTGAGCGAAAAAAGATCAAAATTGGTGAAAAAGCTAAAAACGAGATGATAACAGCCAACCTAAGACTAGTTGTCAACCTTGCCAAGAGATACCAAGGGAAAGGATTAGAATTACTGGACTTAATCCAAGAGGGGACATTAGGTCTAACAAGGGCCGTAGAAAAATATGATCCTTCGAGAGGACATAGATTCTCTACCTATGCTTATTGGTGGATTAGGCAAGGTTTAAATAGAGCATTGTCAACTCAAAGTAGAACGATAAGGATCCCTGTTAACATTAATGAAAAACTTACAAAACTAAGAGCAGCAAAATCAAAGCTTATGCAACTTAAGGGTATTCCACCCAATAGTGATGAGCTAGCTGAAGAAATGAAAATAACCAAAGAGGAAATTGACGAACTTCTTTCTTGTGAATTAAGAAGCATCACTGTTAGCCTCCAAGGTACTGTTAAATCAAAATCAGATCCTTCCGAGTTAGTTGATATTCTTCCAAGTGATCAAACTCCCCCAATGGAATTAGCCGAATTAGCCGAAAGGACCGCCTCTGCTTGGAAGTTATTAGATAAAGCAAATTTAACAGAAAAAGAAAGAAAGATCGTAAGTCTAAGATTTGGTTTAGACGGTTCAAATGAATGGAGAACTTTAGCTGAAGTTGCAAGACATATGAGTTGCAGCAGGGAATATTGCCGTCAAGTTGTTCAACGAGCTTTAAGAAAACTTAGAAAAGCAGGAATACAGAATGGATTAGTTGATAGTATTACCTAAAAATTCCATTAAAAAATTTAAATTTCATTTATAAGGATGAAAGAGAATTACAAAACCCAAGAAAAGATCTATGATGCTGAAGTTTTAGAGAGTTCAACATTTGATGAAAATATCATTATCAAGATTCTTATTAAAGCAGGAAGAACAATTGCCAAGCCTGCCTTAGAAGTTTTGGAGATGGCTTTAGATCCTTATACTCCAGCACAAGTGAGAGTTTCATTAATGGCTGCTCTAGCATATTTGATTATGCCATTTGATCTTTTTCCTGACTTTATGCCTTTAGTTGGTTTTAGTGATGATTTCGTAGCTCTTACAGCAGTACTCAGTATATGGAGCAAATACATGACTCCCTCAATAAGGGCAAGAGCAGAAAATAAGCTTAATAAATTATTTCCCTTTTATTGAATGAGTAAATTATCTATACAGGAAGAAAAAGAACTTGTCTCCTTCATAAAAGATTGGTTAAAATCGCATGGATTTACCCAAAAAGACTTAGCAAATGAATTAAATATTAAATCGAGCAGAACCTCGGAGATTATTCTCAAAATGAAAGAATTATATAAAAAAGGCGGCATGTTCAATATTGCAAAAAATCTTATAAAAATTGAGCAAAAATGGTTAAACAATATCAAGAACAATTATCGAAAAATAAAACAAACACCACCTTATAGTCAATTAGATATCGACTCATTAGTAAACCAGATAAATCAAGATACTAGTAAATAAATGTTATTTAAAAATATTATATTTTTAATTAAAAATTAAAAAACATTTTAAAACTAACTCTTAATTTAATATTGTTTTAACTCCTAAATATGAAAAATCATTGAATTATTAAAGCAAAAATATTATGTATTTTCTCTGTAATTGATTCTTTTTAATTAATAGTTAATAATTACTAAAATTTTTTTTTAAATCATATTTAAAATGCCTGAATCCATGGATAAATATCATAATTAATCCATATACCTTTTTCCCAATATATATCCTCCTCAATGAGATCTTTCAACTCTTTTTCATTATTAGCATTAAAAATTCCAAACAAATATTTGGTACATTTTGTTGGCCCTAATGTAACTAGAATATCGCGATCTTTTAAGTTTTTAAGTCTATTAAGATGTTGTTCACGAAATGGTTCCCTTTTAAAAATTGCATCTTCACAGTAACTTCCAAAAACTACAAACTTTTCCATTTTTAAATATAAATAATTGGATAAATATATACTAAATAATTGCATATATTACACCCAAATTGCTATGTTATTTAATACAACTTTCTTTTAATTAATTATGCTAACTGGTAGCGATCTCCTCTCAAAAGTTAAAGAACTGGGTGATGCTAGCAAATCTGACCTAGTTCGCGCCTGTGGATATGTTTCCACCAAGAAAAACGGAGGTGAACGCTTAAACTTTACTGCATTTTATGAAGCACTTTTAGAAGCAAAAGGGGTTAATCTTGGTGATTCTGGAGTTTCGGGTATTGGAAAAGGTGGAAGAAAACTTAGTTACATAGCTACAGTTCAAGGAAATGGAAATCTTCTGATAGGGAAAGCATATACAGCACTTCTTGACTTAAAAGCAGGTGATGAATTCGAAATTAAGCTCGGAAGAAAACAAATAAGATTATTACCTACAGAATAATCTTAAAGACAACAAAAATAAATTGGATATAAAATTTTAATTAATTTTCTCTAATAAGTACTTTTAATTTATAAATAATCTTTGTATTTATTTTTTTTGATCAGCAGCTAAACGCATTTCTTTACAAAATTTACCAACATGATCGACAACATCTTTTTCACTTGAACCAGAAATTCGTTTTACAAATGCACTTCCAATAATTACTCCATCTGCTCCCCACTCACGAACTTTATTAACATGTTCTGGAGTGGATATTCCAAAACCAACAGCAATTGGATTGCTATTTACATCTTTTAATTTAGAAATAAGATTTTCTACTCTGTTTTCCATTTTGTTTCTCTCACCAGTGACGCCTGTAACACTTACTAAATAAGTAAAGCCTTTTGTATGATTTGATATCTTTTTCATTCTTTCAAAAGGAGTTGTGGGAGCTACCAATAAAATTAAGTCCATAGAATGGTTACTAACTATTTTAGAAAATTTATAAGCTTCTTCTAAAGGGAGATCAGGAACTATTAGTCCGGAAACTCCAGCATTAGATGCCATCTCACAAAACTTTTCAAAACCAAAACATAGTAATGGATTTAAGTAAGAAAAAAGGATGATGGGAATCTTTAATTTACCTTTTAAAGACTCTAAAAGTTTTATTACTTTTCTTAGGCTAGTTCCTGACTTTAAGGCGCGAGAGGCCGCCACTTGAATAACAGGTCCGTCTGCAAGGGGGTCACTGTAAGGGACACCTAATTCAATCAGGTCAGCTCCATTTTCTTGTAACTTTAATAGGATCTCAGAGGTTATTTCAATATTAGGATCTCCAGCCATTATGAAAGGCATCAAAGCTAATTTTTTCTTATTTTTTAACTCACAAAACATCTCATCTACCTTAGATAAAGATTCATTTTTAGTAATTTGCATTTTGTTATCTTTCATAATTTTTTGATATTTTCCATAAAAATTTATGTTTTTTTCTCTAAATCTTCCATTAGTTTTTGCTGCTCTTCCTTTGACAATGAGTTGAATTTGGTTTCTAGCTTATCATTAACAACTTTTTCATACTCCTTTCTATAACGCTTCCTTTGTTCCATAAAAGTCATTTTTCCATTCACAACTCTATAAACATAAGATGTTACCCAAGTAATAACAATCACAATTAAGATGCAACTTGAGAGAGTAGTGGCTGTAAAATTATCGATACCAATTTGCGGTGCAAATTTATAACTAATTAATCCTATTAATGAAATAAAAAAACCTATTTGTATAACTTTACCTTTAGTCAATTATTTATCCTTTTCCGCTTCCTTTTAGTCTGAGATTTAAAAATGGAGAAAATAAAATTAAACCTGGAAAGAAAAGAAATACAAGGCCATAAATTCCTAATCTTTCAAATTTACCCATAATATTCCATCTATTATTCATCCAGTAAAATAGTAATAATGGAATAACCAATAAATATGTAGAAAAAATTCCAATATAAGCAATTAAAGTAGCGAGTGAATTATTGAAAAAACTTTCCATTTTGATTTATGGTTGCTTAGTTAAAACATAACAACTATTGGAAGTTATCGTCAGAACTAAAAATAAATAATTAAATAATGGGAGTGGGGGGACTTGAACCCCCACGAGCTAAATCGCTCGACGGATTTTAAGTCCGGCGCGTCTACCAATTCCGCCACACTCCCAAAGGAATTTGCGCTTTCTAATCGTAGCTGAAAGTAACCCATTTAACCAAGAAAAATTGGAATATTTACACTTTTAATTGTCAGATTAAATCTAATTTTTTTTAATTTACTATTCCTTCTACTTGCCATTGTAAAGTTTCACCTGCATGAAATGGTTTTATTTGTCCGACAATATTTTTTTCTTCAACAACATCAATATATTCTTTAATTTTGTTAGGTCTAGAAACTAATTTTAATTTTTCTTTATTTGGTGGGACATTATAAAAATTAGGGCCATTCAAACTTGCAAACTTTTCAAAATTATCTAGAGCATCCTCCTCTTCGAAAACTGTTAAATAGCTTTCTATTGCTACTGGCGAATTAAAAATGCCTGCACATCCACAAAACGCCTTCCACTTCCTAAGGTGTGGAGCAGAGTCAGTCCCCAAGAAAAAACATTTTTTCCCACTTGTTGCCGCTCTCCTTAAAGCGAGTCTATTATTTTCCCTCTTAGCAACTGGTAAGCAGTAAAAATCACTATTTAAGCCTCCAAAAAACATTGCATTTCTATTTATATGCAAATGATGCGGAGTAATAGTAGCCCCAATATTATTTTCTTGCACAAAATCCACTGCATAAGAGGTGGTTATATGTTCTAGAACGATTTTTAATTTTGGAAATCTTTTGGTTATTTGAGAAAGTTCTTTATCTATAAAAACTTCTTCTCTATCGAATACATCTACTTCAGAATCAGTCACTTCCCCATGAATTAAAAGAGGCATTCCAGAATCTTGCATTAATTCAAAGATCTTATATAGATTTTCTATTTTCCTAACTCCATGACTGGAATTTGTTGTGGCATTAGCAGGATATAATTTTGCTGCAAAAAAAACATTATTTTTAAAACCATTAATTAGTTCCCCTTCATCAGTGTCATCTGTTAGATAAATTGTCATTAATGGTTCAAACTTAGAACTTTCTGGTAGCGCTTCAAAAATAGATTTCCTGTAAGAAATAGCGCTATTGATTGATGTTATGGGACTTTTAGTATTTGGCATAACAATGGCTCTTCCAAAATATTCCGAAGTAAACTGAATGATATTTTTTAATACAAGACCTTCTCTTAAATGTAAATGCCAATCATCAGGTTTTATTATGTTTAAAGTCTTCAAAATTTTTTCTATTTAATCAATTTTAACAACAAATTAAAATTGACAATAAATTGTAGATATTCGAGGATAGTTATTAACCAATTATGAAAATTTTTATTATCTAAATTTAATCCTAAATATGAGTGATTTTTTATTTCCAATAATAGAAATATTTTTAGGCGTAGTTCTACTTTTTGCTGGAGGAGAGTTCTTTATTCAAGGAGCCATATTTTTATCATTAATTTTAGGAATACCTCAAATAGTAATTGGTTTGACAGTAGTTTCTCTTGGAACAAGCTCTCCTGAATTGTTGGTAAGTTTGAGTTCAATTTTAAAAGGCAGTGATTCGCTTGCGGCAAGCAATGTAATTGGAAGCAATATTTTTAATGTTCTCGTTGTTTTGGGCATAAGCTCATTGATAACACCTCTTAAAGTAAAAAGCAGAATAGTCAGAAGAGATGTGCCTCTTTTAATGGCAATTTCTTGTGCAGTTTGGGCTATGTCATCAACAGGCTTATTAACATTGCAAGCAGGGATATTTCTAATATTTTGTTTAATCTTAAATACAATATGGGAAATCAATACCATCAATGAGAAAGGAGAGGAGACAAAAGATGCTGAACCAGAGATAGAAGAATTAAAAGATAACCATAAAGGGAAAATGAATATTTTACTAAAGTTAATATTGGGGATATTTCTTTTAAGCTTTGGTTCAAATATTTTAGTAAATGGTTCTCAAACGCTCGCTACCCTTTTGGGCGTAAATGAAATTGTTATTGGTTTAACTATCGTCGCAACTGGGACATCTTTACCAGAATTAGTAACTTCAATAATTGCTGCATTTAAAGGCAAAACAGATCTTGCGATTGGGAATGTAATAGGAAGTAATTTACTCAATCAACTTTTAATCCTTGGAAGTTGCAGTATTTTTTCAGGATTTAAAGGTTTAGTAATTGAACAGAGTCTAATAAAAGTTGACTTACCTTTTATGGTTTTAACTACCTTTGCATGCTTACCAATTTTCTGGAGCAAAGGGGAAATCACAAGAATTGAAGGATTTATTTTGCTTAATCTTTATATTTTCTACATTCTCGATAAGATACTGTTCCTGAATGAATTTAACTTCCTTTCTGAATTAAGGATAGGTTTATTTATTTACTTTGCCTTACTTATAGTATTTCTAATTGTTCAAGAAAAATTAAAATTTTCTAAATCATAATTTTATCCATACATAGTCACAAATTCTTCTGAGATAGTTGGATGCAAAGCCATTGTAATATCAAAGTCTTTTTTTGTTATCCCTGCATTTAATGAAATTGATACCATTTGAATAATCTCAGACGATGTTTCTCCAAACATATGACATCCTAGGACTTTGTCAGTTAGCTTATGAACTACAATCTTCAACATACATTTTGATTTATTCTTTTTAAAGGTATTAGACATAGGGGTAAATTTGCATTTGAAAATTTTTATATTTTTTTCAGAGTAAATCTCTTTAGCTCTTTTCTCACTTAAGCCAACTGTTGAAATTTCTGGAATAGTAAAAACGGCCTTAGGGATATATTCATAATTTACTTTTCTTTTTTGATCATTAAAAAAATTATCCGAAAAAACTCTCCCTTGTTCTATTGCTACTGGAGTTAGGTTTGGCTTATTTATTATATCGCCAACTGCAAAAATATTTGCGTTACTTGTTTGATTAAGTTCATCGACATCTAAATATTGGCCATCCATCTTTAGATTTAAAAAATCTAAATTTAAAGGCAAAAGATTTGGTTCTCTTCCTGTAGCAATAAGAATATTATTAGTTATGAGTCTGTCTCCCGAGTCTAGGGTAGATTCCAGATTTCCATTTACTTTCCTGATAGACTTTAATTGAGTATTGGAGATTATATTGATTTCAGTAAAAGTAGGTGATTCCTCTAGGCATGAAGAAAGATCCTCATCAAAACCATTAAGTAAATGTTGACCTCTAATTAATTGAGTTACTTCAGTACCTAAATTTCTGAAAATAGAAGCAAATTCACAAGCAATATATCCACCTCCTACTATTAATATTGATTTGGGAAACTTTTCTAATTCAAAAATATCATCACTAGTCCATGCCAAATCTACCCCAGGAATATTTAATTTCTTTGGTTTACCTCCAACTGAAATAAGAATTTTTTTTGAATTTATTTTGTTTTTAATTTTCTTTGTGTTTGAACAAATAATTTCTAATTCATTTTCAGTAATAAATCTTCCTAAGCCTTCAAAAATAGTTATATTCATCTTTTTTAAAGAATTTCTATGTAAATTACTTAATCTAGAAACCTCCTCCCTAACATTCTTCAACAAAATATTTGATTCAAAATTAATACCTTCATTTTTTAATCCATATCCTTCAGAAGAATCCATATTTTTTTTACTTTTAGCTGCATAAACCATTAATTTCTTAGGCACACATCCCCTTATCACACAAGTTCCTCCTATTTGATTTGCTTCTATGATTGCGACTTTTGCTCCATAACTAGCCGCACGTTTAGCCGCCGCGAGTCCTCCAGATCCAGCGCCAACAACAACTAAATCAAATTCAAATTCCAAGACTTTTTTTAATCAATTATTATAACGTTAGTTTATAGCTTTAATTCAAATAATGAATGGGATTTTGACATGGGATGATTTAAATAAATTTGAAATTGAAGATCTTGATAGAGTCCATGGTATAAATAATTCCTACGCAAATTTAAGATTATTTGGACATAGCGAAAATGATGTATTAGTTACCCTTTATAGGGATAGGCATTCTTGGTGTCCTTACTGTCAGAAGATATGGTTATGGCTTGAATTTAAGAAAATTCCATACAAAGTCAAGAAAATAAATATGTTTTGCTACGGCCAAAAGGAAAGTTGGTTCCTTGAAAAAGTCAGATCAGGGAAATTACCTGCAATTGAATTTAAAGGACAAGTTATAACTGAAAGCGACGATATCATTGCTTTTTTAGAAAATGAATTTGGAGCACTTGGATCTTTTCTAACATCTAGTCACCTCATCAAAATTCGAGAGTTAGAAAGAGAAATTTTCAGATCCTGGTGTAATTGGCTCTGCCGAGAAAGCTTTAATTTTATAGATAACTCTTTTAGAAAAAAAAGATTTAAAGAATCCATTTCTAAACTCGATGAAATCTTAAGTAGATCAAAATCAGGGTTTGTTGATCCATCAGTTTCTAACACGGGTGATATAGAGCCTGGTGTTGGAGATATAATTTTTATTCCCTATATCGAGAGAATGAATGCATCTCTTATTTATTATAAAGGGTTTAATTTAAGATCTAATTATCGTCATGTAGATAACTGGCTTACCCTTTTTGAGGGGACAAGTGCTTATAGAGGCACTCAAGGAGATTTTCATACTCATTCTCATGATTTACCCCCACAAATGGGAGGATGCTATAAAGAAAGCAATGAACAACAGATTACTTTCTCTAAGCTAATAGATACTGGGGAGGGTTTAGGTAATTATGAATTAAACCAAAATTATGAGTCAAAATATTATGCAACAATTGCTCTTAAAAGAGTGATAAAGCATAAGGACAATTTAATAAAGGTAAACCCATACAATAAAGAAGCCTTTGACGAATCATTGAGATCAGCTTTGAGCCATATGATCACAGGTGAAGTATTAATCCCTAAAAAACTTTCAGGAATCTCTCTAAGATACTTAAAAAACAGGATCTCAGTTCCAAGAGATATGCCAATTATTTCAGCAAGGTTATTAAGGCAATCATTAAATAAAATTGAATCGCTTAGTAATATCAATGAAATAGATAAGATACCTTTTAGGCATAGATATGATCAAGATCCAATAAATTTCATTTCTAGTTATAAGTAAAACTATAAATTTTTTCTTGAATCTATTTGAAGTAAATCTCTTATTTTTTGAACTTGACTTGCAATATTTGGATCAATCGATAACTTTTTTTCAACTTGTTCGATAGCATACATAACTGTTGTATGGTCCTTACCCCCAAACTCATCTCCAATTCTTGGTAGGCTTAGATCCGTACCATGTCTCATAAGATACATACCTATTTGTCTAGCTTGACTTACTGGTTTTCTCCTACTTGAACTGATCAATTCATCAGTAGAAACTTTAAAGAAATCTGACACTTTATTAATAACTTGTTTTGGAGTAACAACTACACCAACACTATTAGGATCAAGCATTGGAGCAATTGATTGAACTGTCATTGGCAAACCTGTTATTGATGCAAATGCAACAGCTCTAGTAAATGCTCCTTCCAATTCTCGAATATTCGAAGTGAATCTTCCTGCAATAAATTGAATTAAATCTCTTGGAAGACTCATCCTCTCTTGTTCCGCCTTTTTTTGAAGGATGGCTGTCCTCGTCTCAAGGTCAGGTGGTTGAATATCTGCGGTCATACCCATTGAGAACCTAGAAATTAATCTCTCTTGAATTCCCGACAATTGATTTGGTGGTCTGTCACTTGCAATAACTATTTGACTTCCTGATTCGTGAAGTGCGTTAAAAGTATGAAAGAATTCTTCCTGTGTATACTCTTTGCCTTCTAAGAACTGTATATCATCTATTAAAATCAAATCTACATTTCTATATTTATCTCGAATAGCTGTCATTCCATCTCTTCTAATACCACTAATAACATCATTTGTAAAAGTCTCTGTAGATACATATTTAACTTTTGCTTCTGGATCTATTTCTACTCGATAATGACCTATTGCTTGCATTAAATGAGTCTTACCAAGGCCTACTCCTCCACAAATAAATAATGGATTGAATTCTCTCCCAGGAGATTCGGCAACGGCTAAAGCTGCGGCATGAGCCAACCTACTATTTGGACCTACAACAAATCTTTTAAAGACGTAGCGTAAATTTAAACCATTAGGATTTTTGAATTGATTTTTTGAAGAATTATTTTGGTTATTACTAGGATAAGATCTTGTTTTATGATGAATATTCTTTTCGTTAGCTTTATCTTCATTTGTTAAATCGCTGCTGGTATTCGTTTCAGATTTAAAAACAACTTTTACATCATGACCGCAGATTTCCTTCGCAGCTTTTTCAATAGTTTCGCAATAATTCTTTCTCAACCAATCACTAGAAAATGTATTTGGGGCGATTAAAGTTAATAAGCCATTTTCAAAACAATTAAACTTAGCAGGCCTTATCCATGTCTCAAATGAAGGCTTACTTAAAGTTTTTTGGAGTGATTGTTGAACTTCCGCCCAAATAGGATTAGTTGCTTGCAAAGTTTTATTCTCTAGATTATTAATCTAGTTGGAATTTAATAATTGGCCATTATCAAATCACAAGATCACGACAAATTTAAAATTATTTAACAAAGAATCGACTAAATTTATAAAAATAAATTTTATATTTTTTAATAGGCATATAATTATTTTAAATTTCACTAAATTATTGGATAAAGCATTACTTATTATCATGGCGAAATGGCATGGTTTTGGAAGATGCAAAACAAGATTATCAAAAGATATAGGTAAAAGTAATTCGGCGAAAATACAAAGTGTAATGACCAAACACACTATCTCAGTTGCAAAATTTCTTCAAGAAAATAAACTGCTTGATATTTCTATTGCCATAACTGGTTTGGGAGTAGGAAATTGTAGAAAATGGTCTAGAGAATTAGGAATCAAAAAATTTAATTTGCAGGGGAAAGGCTGCTTGGGAGAAAGAATGAAACGGCAAATAATTGTCAACAAAAGATTTTGTGCAAGGCATAAGATCAAAAATATTATTTTTATTGGTACTGACCTTCCAGATTTATGTCATCAAGATTTATTGAATACTCTAAAAGAGCTTCAACATAATGATCTTATTTTAGGACCATCTAACGATGGAGGATATTGGCTTATCGGTTTATCAGAAAAAATAATGTTATCACATACATATTTACCTTTTATCAACATAAAGTGGGGAACAGAAAATGTTCTGCAAAATACAATTGATAATTTTGCTTCTAAAAAATTAAAATACAAGTTTCTAGATAAAAAAATAGATATAGATACAATTATTGATATTGAAAATAGAAAATAATCGACTTGTCAAAAATTTCAATTATCATTCCAACTATTAATGAAGCTAGTAATTTGCCATTATTGCTTTCAGACTTGTCAAGTATTCAGAAAGAGGGCGAAATCATAATTGTTGATTCTGGAAGTGAAGATAAAACTATCGATATAGCAAATATTTATGGAGCGAAAGTATTTATATCCAAAGAAAGGAATCGAGGTTTACAATTAGATATTGGAGCTAAAAATTCAAAAGGAGATTGGCTCATATTTTTACATGCAGACACAAGATTAACTCATGATTGGTTTAAAAAAATAAACTCATTTTTAAAGGGAAACAAGAATATTATTTACTATTTTGAATTCAAAATTAATCACAAAAAGATAATTTATAGAGTTCTCGAAATTCTCGTGAATATTAGAAGTAAATTTTTTAAACAACCGTATGGTGATCAAGGTTTAATAATTCATAGAACAATCTATTTTAAGAATAATGGATTTAGAAATATACCTTTGATGGAAGATGTAGATTTTTTAATGAGATTAAACCAAAAAAAAGATTTAAAACAATTAAATTTTCCTATTTTTATAAGTTCAAGGAAATGGGAAAGAACTAATATTTTTCTCCAAGCAATTAAGAACTGGCACTTTAGAAGAAGATGGTTAAAAGGCGAATCGTTAAAATCTATATATTCTGACTACTACAAAAAATGATTAATTTGCATACCAAAAAGCACATTTCGACCCTCTAGGTTCTAAGATCCAACCTTGTCTTTTGTAAAATGAAACCACTTCAGCATCAGCAAAAAGGGTTACTTTAGAAATGCCAATATTTTTCAATTCTTTTAGAACATATCTCATTATCTCTTTCCCCAATCCAAGTCCTTGATAGACAGGGTTAATAGCTACATCCCAAACTGTTGCTTCTAGAATTCCATCGCCAGTGCATCTTGCAAATCCAACTAGTCTGGGAAATTTATCATCATGACGCCATAACCCAACAACCAAAATACTGTAATCTAAAGCTCTTTTTACTCTCCTTATAGGCCTTCTGCTCCAACCAACAGTTTGCAAAAGTTGATCTAGTTCTATTAGATCTAAATCTTTATTTTTACTACATACAAATATTTCTTCTTTAGTTGTTTGAGTGAATTCATAAGAATTTAAACCATAGAGATCTATCAGCTCATCCTTTGATATGCTGTTTGATTTTTTTATTAACGATCCTTGGTTTCTAAAAATCATTAAAAATTCACGTATCCCTTTTGTTGAAGCTCAGAGAGCTGAAAATATAAACCCTTTTTAAGTCTTAATTCACTATGCGTTCCCTCCTCAACTAATGATCCCCCTTTCAAGACTAAAATCTTATCAGAACTTTCAATAGTTGCTAATCTATGAGCTATTACTAATGCTGTTCTTTTTGACAGAATTCTCTCAAGATCTTTCTGCAAAGTAGCTTCTGTTGAGGGATCCATAAACGCTGTTGCTTCGTCCATTATTAAAACAACAGGATTTCTAATCGCTACTCGAGCTACGGAAAGAAGTTGTCTCTCTCCAGAAGAGAGATTTGCCCCTCTTTCTCTTAGTGAGGTGTTCAAACCTTCTGGTAATTTTTTTAACAAATTATCTAACCCTAATTCGTAACAAAGATTTTCTAATTCAAGATTGTCCAGATTCGAATTCAGTTTTAAATTATCTGCGACATTTCCACTAAAGATAAAGGTATCTTGCAAAACTACTCCCAACATATTTCTAAGAGTTGCAATAGGAATATCTTTGATATCTATATCATCGATTAAAATTTGACCCGATTGAGGTTCATACAATCTACACAATAGTCTTATTATGGTTGTCTTACCTGAACCAGTTGGACCGACAAAAGCCACATGCTCACCTGGATTAATCTTGAAAGATAAATTCTTTATAATGTGCTCTCCTTCGTTGTAGAAAAAATTAACATTTTTGAACTCAATTTTGCCCTTAAATTTTTTATTTACATTTTTAGCATTTTCTAAAAAATGTTTTGCGGAAGTAGAGTCCTTAATCTGTATTTCTTCATCCAATAATTCGTTTATTCTTTCTACAGCTGTTAAACCTCCTTGTATTTGAGTAAATCTTTCTGCAAGCTGCCTTAAAGGTTCAAAAAGTCTTTGAGAATATAAAATAAAAGTTGTTAATGTTCCTAAACCAATATTTCCAGAAGTAACAAGATATCCCCCAACTGCCAAAACCAAGGAAACTGCAGCAAGAGAAATCCATTCTATAAACGCCGAAATACTACTGTCATAAAATATTGTTCCATTAACTGCTTTCTTATAAGCAACTCCAGTTTTGGAAAATTTCTTGCTATTAAAAGCCTCTCTTCTGAACATCTGAACGACTTCTAAACCTTGAAGATTCTCTTGAAAATCAGAGTTTAGTTGAGACAATTCTTCCCTTACTTGATAATTGGCTCTTCTGTAACGTTTTTGAAGCCAGATAATAAAATATGAAACTGGGATTTGAGTCAAAAGTAATAAAATGGCAAGGCCCCGATCAATTGAAAGCATTGTCAAAGAAATTACTATCAGACTAACGAAGTCAGCAATGACTCCTACTGCCCCGCTACCAAAAACCTCGGCTAAAGCATCAACATCATTTGTTAATCTTGTTAATAATTTCCCAACAGGCATTTTATCGTGATACTTAAGAGATAAAGATATTGAATGATCAAAAAGTTCTCTTCTTATTCTTGCTGTCAAACGTTGTCCCACTGCTTGGATATTGTAAGTTTGATATCCCTGCAGAACTAATCTGAATAAAACAGTTATAAATAAAGTTACGATAATGGCATTTATCGACTGCCCAAAGAAAGTTTTACTTAGCCAAACATCTGTAGTTTCGTTCTTTAGAATGGTAATTGCCTGACCCACTAATAATGGTTGAATAGCACCAGAGAAAGAAACAGGTAACAAAACTATCAAGATTAGATAGATTGTTTTTTTATCTTTTGTTAAATATTTACCTAACTTTTTAATCCTTCTAAAATCTTTAAAAAACATTTAGCTAATCTTCTATAAAGCATTAGTTGATTCTATTGATAAAATTGTATCTCTGAGATGATTATCATCTAACCTCATAGATAAAGGATTTCCAATTAGTCTTGCAGTCGAGTAATAAAGATCATCTATTTTAATTAAACCATTCTCTTTGAGAGTCTTTCCGGTAGCCACCAAATCAACTATTGCCTCTGCCATACCTGTAATAGGACCAAGCTCGACTGATCCCGTCAAATGAACTATTTCTACAGGAATATTTAATTCTTCAAAATAAAATCTTGCTGTTTTTATAAATTTACTTGCTACTTTGCAATTCGCTGGAAGATCGGTTGGTTTTAAATAATTGCTATTTTTCTTAACCGCCAACGACATATGACAACCCCCAAATCCTAAATCTAATAATTTTGCTACTTTCAATTCAGATTCTCGTAAAACGTCATACCCAACAATACCCAAATCAGCCTGACCATAACTTACATAAACAGGCACATCTCCATTTCGTACTAATAGAGCTTTTGCCCGTTTACAATTTGATTCAAAGGTTAATGATCTATTATTTTCTTCCAACGCATTAGAGAAATCTAACCCAGCTTTTTTAAAAGTTGAAATTGAATCTTTTAACAGAGCTCCTTTTGGTAAAGCTATAGTAATCATAGATCAATTTCTTCCAAGGATTCTTCATTCTAATTTAACAATGGAATTTAATAAAGCTCGAAATATAATCGGACTTAGAGTTCTAAGTGATAACGTCATATGGTTGTTGGTAAAAGATAAATCCGTTGTAGTTATAGATCCATCTGTACACGAACCTGTTATTAGATATATAAATGAAAACAATTTTCACTTAGAAGCTATTTTGCAAACTCATCATCATTCAGACCATATTGGAGGGACGAAGTCTCTTATTGAAAAATGGCCAAATGTAAAGGTGATTGCTTCCTCCAAAGAAAAAAAGCGAATCCCTTTTCAAAATGTATCTGTTGAAGATGGAGAAACTTTAAATATTTTAGGGGAAGAAGTAAAAATAATTGAAGTATTAGGTCATACAAACTCACATATTGCCTACTTTTTGAATGGGGAAGATCCTGTTCTTTTTATTGGTGACACATTATTTTCTGGAGGCTGTGGAAGAATTTTTGAAGGAACTTATCAACAAATGTATTCTTCACTAGAAAGAATCAAATCTTTACCAAAAAATACTCTGATATATTGTGCACATGAATATACAAAGGAAAATATATTGTGGGCATTGAATCTCAAGCCAAAAGATCAAGATATAAAAAATAAACTTTCGGAAGTTGAAAAAAAACTTTCACTTAATGAATTGACAATTCCATTTTTACTTGATGAAGAGATGAAAATAAACCTTTTCTTAAGAGCAAAAAATTTAGAAGAATTTACTTTTTTAAGAGCAAATAAAGATTTATGGGTTTAAATAGATAGGTATCTTCTTAAACAAATGTCCCCCAAACAAGTAATTAAAACATCAAATGCTCCAGATCCAGTAGGACCTTATAATCAAGCAATAAAAGCTGGGGATTTTATCTATTGTTCTGGTCAAATTGCTATAGATCCAGCTTTAAATGAAATAACATGTTTAGGTGATATAGAGAAGGAAACTATTCAAGTTTTAAAAAATCTTGCAGAAGTTCTTAAAGCTGGTGGAGCCAAAATAGAGGATGTAATAAAAACAACTATTTACTTAACGGACTTAGGTAATTTTCAAATTGTCAATAAAATATATAGTGATTTTTTTAATATAGAGAATCCTCCAGCAAGGGCCTGTGTGGAAGTTTCATCTCTACCAAAAGGCGTTTTAGTTGAAATAGATTGCGTAGCATTTCTAGATTAATTTCTAATTATTGAGAAATTTGAAATATGAACCAATTGTGCACCATAGTTGTATAGATTATTAGTTGATAATTCATCTTTGATCTATGTCAGCAGCAAAGCTTAATATAGATGAACTAGAAGCAGGTTATCCTTTATTTTGCAAAGCTCTTAGACTATTAATCTTAAAAGGAAACTCAGTTAAAGATATAGAAAAGACAGTGTGTTGGGCGCATCTTGAGACTTTAAATAGATGTCTACCTGGTAGATATAAAGCCCCAACATATTTAATGGCTTTAATCAAAAGAGATATTGCAAAGCCTAATAATTATTAAAAAGGACTAATACTCTAAATAAAATTTATCAATATCCATTGAAAAGTCTTTTTCCTTTTCTGATATTTCTTTATTATCTAAAAATATTGAAAGACTTACAAAATTCTTACCGAAGCTGATATTTGGATAGATATCCCTTTCTTTGCATAATTTCTCAATTTCCCCCATGAATTTACTAATTTTTGAGTATTGATCAAATTCAAATCTTTTTTCAATCCTCAAAGGTGATTCTCTTTCATTCCACATTACATTCTTTATTCAAGACTAATTACACTATACATTCAACAAAGTTTCTCAATAAATTTTTGAAGTTAAAATTTTTAGTCACTCTCCCAATAATCAATAATACCTCCAATTGTTAAATCCGTTTGAACTTCTGGGTTAGGGCATGCAAATCTCGCAGCAGAGCCACTGGCAGTAAAAACCCAGTTACCTTCTCTGGCACCAACAGGATCAACTGCAACTAATTTCTTGCCCTTATTATTTTCCAAAATTCTTAAATTCATATGTCCTAAGCCAGCGACTCTTTGAGTACATACCATTCTTCCTAATACCTTCATAATTTCCATAATTTATATCCTCCTTTTTTTATGACTTGTCAGGATCCCAATGATCAATTATTCCAACAATCGTTAAATCGCTTGGATAAGATTTGCTTCCAGCTGCTTCCCTAGCAGCAGAACTTCCAACACAAATAACCCAATCTCCTGGCTTACAGCCAACAGCATCAACTGCAACTTTTTTAGAAGAACCATCTAATACAACCTGCAGATGTTTATGTTCAAAACCAGGAATCCTATTGGTAGAAACAAGTGGTTTTACAACCTTGCAAATCAACATAATTAGTGAGCCTCCTCTGTTTTTTTATCTAAAGACATTCCAATAATTTTGGCGGAATGAATGTTGTCCCTATCTCTAATAGTAGAGCAAGTATGTAACAAACCTTGATCAACTAAATTTTTATATCTAATTGATATCGCATTATTAACTCTTTCACAATCTTTTATTGCCCTCTCTTTTGCACCAGGCACTTTTCCAGAGTAATCAAATCTTATTACTACTGGAATAGGTAGATCTTGAGAAACATTTAATCCAGAAAAAATCTTCACTCCTACATCTAAATCTGGAGCCCCTTCTTCGACTGTATCTAAATGAGCAAAATAAGTTAAATTTCTGAGATGTACTTCTTTAAAACCTATACCTACTCCAATAAACCTCTCTGCATGTCCAATATCTTCATAGGAACCATTATGAAAACTCTTAACATAATCAATTTGAGAAATATTATTGACAATTAATTTATACATAAATTTTTCTAGTCCACTTAGTTTATCTTTTGAAGATTGTTTAGAAACTATTTGACAAATTTCTCTCTCTGCATCCTCTTGTGAAAAGTTTATTGTTGAATTATAAATTTCCAAAGTAGAAATAGTTTTTTCTAAATCAATCCCTCCATCCCTTGTTGACAAATGTATTTTTAATGAATCAGTGTCTGTATCAAGTCCAATTAACATTAAATCCACAGAAGCACCACAGCAAAAGCTATTCTCTACAGCCTCTTTGAAAGCATATAGTTTACTTCTACCTTCTTCTGCCGCTAACTGGTCATTACTCCCATGAGCTGCACATCCCTGATGCAAAGGATCTACAGAACTAAAATGATAAGTTACAACTTTTAAATACCTGGTATCATTATGCGCTTCATTAGGGATATTCTCTCTATATCTTTTATGTTCAGTTTTTACCCATCGATTAACGGTATTTTCAATATCAAATAGTGCTCCAGCATGGGATCTTCTTCTTACTGAACTAAAAGGTATTCTCATTACATAAGCAATTGAATGAGCTAATCTTCCATCTGAACAAGGAGTTATATCAAGTAAATGTATTCCACAATCTAAGAGAAATTTTTCAAAGTCTTCCGCATCCCTACTTCCAGCAGCACCTTCAAGTGGATCATTGTTAAAAAAATTATCGCTAAGTTTCTCATGCTGTTTGAAAGCACACCATGCATATAAAGCCCTCATATCAAGAGGTTTAACCCAGGATTTATCTAATACATGTAGGGGTAAATCTATTCCCAAATTTTTTCTTGATATTTTCTGAGCCTTATTTATAAAATCTTCGTGATGTTGAATTCGAGCAATTTCCTTGAGAGTTGGAACAATTTCGTCAAAATCACCTTTTATTTTACTTTCATACCTAAATAGATTTTCATTTTGGATATTGTTGGTTAATTTATGAGACTTTCCAGAATTTGGGAAATTATTTGATTCTTTAGTTTGTATATGGATATTTTCAGTAAAAGTTTTCATTGGAGCTGTTGGCCCCAATGTGAAGTTCTTGGCTTTAGCCAGTCCTCTTAAAGGCATTATTTACTTAACCTCTTGCACCACCTGAAAAGGTAACAAGTTGTCCTTCACGAGTATTTCCACTAGATCCAGTTATCAAGAAATCTGGTTTTTCTGTTTCCTCATTTCTTTTAACTTCCATAGGGGGCATTGCGCTCATAAATCCTGCTCTTGATGGATTTCGCTTTCTAGAGGAAGCTCCTTCTGTACCTGTTACCTTATCGCCGCGATCCCAATCATCTCCAGTTACGTTTCCTACTGATTGTCCTTCACCAGTAATCCTTGATGCGACTCTTTTTTCAGGTGTCTTTGCAACACGGTCTGCCTCTTCAATTTCCATTTTTTGTTTATAAGTAATATTTTTATTAGGTTCAAATCTAAATTTTTCAGTCCCAGTGACCTTATCAACTGCCATATCAAAAGGTCCTGTTACCTTTGAACCATTTTCATATTCATTACCTGTAACTCCTTGAGTATTTTTTTCAGAATATTTATCTCTTGATGGTGATTTAACAGAGAATTCATTCCAAGAGTTACCTGCTGATTTTTCTGGATTTGCATAAGCAGTATCATTTGGAGGATTATCGCAAGCTTGTGAGAACTGATCTCCACCAACATAAGGAGTCCCTGTTAGATTTTTACACGCACCTTTCTTAGCACCAGTCATTACTCCTCCAATTCCTGGTTGTTGTCCTGTAAGTCTGGCATTTGAATTATTTCCAGAATTAACTGTTGATCGGGATTTCATATCTTCAGAAATCTCAGTACTACAATTATCATTAATCTGATCTAAGCCTGCGTATGGTGTTCCTGTTAACACTTTGCATGAACCTGGTTCATCTCCAGTTACTATTTTTGATCTTCCTGTCATAGTCCCGCTTATTAAATTTGACTTTGAAGAAAGGCTTAAACCTACTTTTCTAGCTTCTGGTTTTGGTTTTGAACCGCAAAACTTCTCATATTGTTGAGATCCTATGTACTCATCACCAGTTACATTTTTGCAACTCCCCTGTTCATTACCTGTCATATGGTCTGATCGTCCTACACCTGTACCAGTTACATTATTCCCATTAAGAGTGTTGTAACTCCCTACTTTTTCAAATACCTTACCTTTTGGATTTGGCTCTGAGCCAAGATATTGATCTCCAGTTAACTGATGTCCAGAACCAGATTCATCTCCAGTAACAAGAGTTGATCTACCAGGAAGTGATCCAGATACTTTTAATCCATCAGTTGTAGTACTATGTTTAACCTTTGAAGGATTTTTTGAAACATCACCACAATACTTCTGTGATTGATTGGCAGATACATATTCAGTACCTGTAAGGTTTTTACAAGTCCCTGGCTCATCGCCTGTGACCCTTTCAGATCTACCGACTTCATTTCCAGTTACTTTATTACCTGATGTTGTAGAGGTAACAGTAGATCTAAGTGGTTGTTTATAACTTGGTCTATCTTGACAAAATTGGTCAACTACTTCTGCTCCCATATATTGAGTGCCAGTGACAGTTCTGCATGTACTTGCTTCATTACCTGTGGTTTTTACAGATCTATTAGCTTGTGTTCCAGTAACTATTTGACCGGAATCAGTTTCACTTTTACCAACTTTCCAGCTAGCGTCAGCAATATTTTGTTTAGCTCCATTTTTATTTGGACCACATGGTCTACATTTACCATTACCTTTTTTGCCTGTGGCACCAGTTTTACTTCTTAGCTCTCTCACTCTCTGAGAAATCTCTCTACTACTTAAATCTGGGTCTCCCCTTCTCGCTAAAGAAGCTGCACTGGTATTTTGTTTAGTTGCTGATTTTCCATGCTTAGATTGAGCTTCTCTTCTCGCTAAAACAATATCTCTACTTGTATTAGTTATAGGTTTTCTCTTCTGATTAATTCTTCTTTTAACGTTTGGTTTTAGAGACTTAGATTCTGTAATAGTTGAACCTTGACTTTCTTGTTTTTTACTTATTGTTGATTTAACTGTGGTTACAGGACTTTCTTTTTTAGCATCAGTACGGGTTCTATCGGATGAAGTTATAGCTGATTTGCCATGGGTAGACATTGCTTTTCTTCTCTCTATTACCAACTCTTTACTAGATAAAGTTGTTGAAGAAGACTTTCTGTTAACCTGAGTTTTTGGAATATGATTTGTAGCTGGTTTAGAAATATTTTGATTATTAGGAGAAGACTGAGTCCCAGAAATCTGTATATCTTGAGAAGATCGAACTCTATCTTTAGTAGTTGAAGAATAAGCAGCAGCTTTTTTACCGCTATCACTCATCGCCTTTCTTCTTTCTAATGCAATCTCTCTACTGGTTTTTTTTGACATAATCTTCAAATGTGAAACTCTTTTGAAAAAACTTTCTCCAAAAATATTTTTTGGAGAAAGATACTTACTACATAAAGTAGATTTAACGTCCTTGGAAAACTACAAAAGCTGTTCCTTGGCTTTGAGTGTAAGCATCGTATCCGATGATTCTTACATGGTGATCAGGGTATGCTCTATGACATGCCTCTAATTCACTTACAACCAAGTTAAGATCTTTTTCCCCAAAAAATGGGAGCTTCCAATAAGACCAATAAGTTTGCATACTTCCACTAGGATGAACATGCTCAATAACAGGACTCCAGCCTTGAGCAATTATGTATGCAATTTGATCGTATATTTCTTCCTGGGTCATCGGTGGTAAGAAACCGAATGTTTCCAGGGTTGCAACTGTTTGATAGTCGCCTACTGTGCTCTGGAAAGGCATAATTAATTTAAATGTGAATGAAAATACTCGTAATAGAACGAGGTTTGTAGAAGTTTGAGGAGAAGGAGAATCTCCTCAATATTGAAATCTGGTTTAACCTTGAACGTCTAGTTTGTCGACGGTATCAAATTCAAACTTAATTTCCTTCCAAGTTTCAAGAGCAATAGCTAATTCAGGACTGTGTTTAGCAGCTTCCATAAGAATGTCTCTACTCTCTTTTTCGATTTCGCGACCAGCATTACGTGCTTTTACACAAGCTTCTAAAGCGACTCTATTAGCTGCAGCTCCTGCAGCTGAACCCCATGGATGACCATGTGTTCCTCCACCGAACTGAAGACAAGAATCATCTCCAAAAATTGCTAAGAGTGCAGGCATATGCCAAACGTGAATACCACCTGATGCGACGGCAAATACTCCTGGCATTGAACCCCAATCTTGATCAAAGAAGTTACCTCTTGATCTATCTTCAGGAACAAATGACTCTCTTAAGTTGTCAATGTAACCAAGAGTTGTTTGACGATCACCTTCTAGTTTTCCAACAACTGTTCCAGTATGTAATTGATCTCCTCCGGAGAGTCTCAAACATTTTGCTAGAACTCTGAAATGGATACCATGTTTTGGATGTCTATCAATAACAGCATGCATAGCTCTATGAATATGTAGAAGCATGCCATTTTTACGACACCAGTTTGCTAATCCAGTATTTGCAGTAAAACCGCCAGTTATGTAATCATGCATGATGATTGGCATATCTAGCTCTTTAGCGAATTCAGCTCTTTCGTAGAGTTCTTCAGGAGTGTTAGCAGTACAGTTTAAGTAGTGACCTTTAACTTCTCCAGTTTCTTGCTGGGCAAGCTTAACTGCTTCTGCAACAAACTCAAATCTTTCTCTCCAACGCTGGAATGGTTGAGAATTTATATTCTCGTCATCCTTCGTTAAATCAAGACCACCTCTAAGGCACTCATATACAACTCGACCATAGTTTTTACCAGATAATCCTAATTTAGGTTTAATGGTACAACCAAGAAGAGGTCTTCCATATTTGTTTAAACGATCTCTTTCAACTACAATTCCATTTGGTGGACCACCGCAAGTTTTGATGAAAGCGATTGGGAATCTAATATCTTCTAGACGTAAGTGTCTTAAAGCTTTAAATCCAAAAACGTTTCCTACTAGAGATGTTAATACGTTTGTAATAGAACCTTCTTCAAAAAGATCTAGAGGATATGCAATAAAAGCATAAAAAGCTTCAGGATCTCCAGGAACGTCTTCTATTCGATAACAACGTCCTTTATAAAATTCTAAGTCTGTAAGTAACTCGGACCAAACTGTTGACCAAGTACCTGTTGAAGATTCAGCGGCAACAGCTGCTGCAACTTCTTCTCTGGGGACACCTTCTTGACCTGTACATTTGAAACAGGCTAGTAAATCGGTGTCTAGGGGTACATATTCTGGAGTCCAGTAGGTATCTCTGTACTCCTTTACCCCTGCATCATACTTCTTACTCATAAGGATAAATTTAGGTCTGTGTAGGGAAAATAATTATTGTGCAAAATTTATAAATCTTGCTTTACTTAATTAGTCCTTTTGACCAAGAAATTCACCGTTACCTAGAGCAGGTTCAACTTCTCTGTGAGGACGAGCAATAATGTGAGCTGCAACTAAACCGTCACCAACTCTTTCACAAGCATCTGCACCAGCTCTTACAGCTGCGTTAACTGCGCCTGTTTCGCCTCTAACTAATACTGTGACATAACCGCCGCCAACGAATTCACGACCAATAAGGCGAACTTCTGCTGCCTTTGTCATTGCGTCTGCTGCTTCGATTGCAGGTACAAGTCCGCGTGTCTCGATCATGCCGAGAGCGATACCCATTGTTTCTGTAGCCATTGTCTACTAAATACTAAATGTGGAATGTTCAATTCGAAGAATGCTTCATTAAGTACTTATAAGTCAAGCGTTTTCGATAAAATCTCCATTAATGTTTTTTCTATCATTCATAAGTTAAACTTATCACCCTTGGTACTATTGATATGTCAATACTTATGCAAATTAGTTAGTGCATCAAAACATACTGTTGTGTTAAGAAAAAATTTACATTATGTTATTTCCGTACGAGGCAGGCCCTGTCTACACAGGTGTGGAATGTTCAACCTTTCCTGTCTCCGTATCTAGCTTTAAAGTAAGATAATATTCTCAATAAATTTATTTGTTATTTTGAACCTTCCAGTCCTAACTATTGCTAGTGGCAACAAAAGCAAAGTTTCTGAAATTTCAGAAATGCTGGATGTTTTGTCTTTAAGGGTTCAGAAGCAACCAGAATATTTAAATGTCGAAGAGACTGGAAACACATATTTTGAGAATGCACTTTTAAAAGCAAAAGCAGCCGCTTTAGAGACAAAAACTTGGGCATTAGGTGACGATTCAGGCCTTGAAGTTGATATCTTAGATGGCCGACCAGGCATATATTCTGCTCGATATGCCAAAACCAACGCTGAAAAAATTAAAAAATTAATTAATGAACTTTCTGATAGTCCTTACCGGAGCGCAAGATTTATAAGTTGTATGGTTTTATGTGATCCCTCAGGAAACTTAGTGAAGGATACAACTGGAATATGCTGGGGAGAAATTCTTAAGACCCCAAAATATCCACATGGGGAGTTCGAATCTATTTTTTGGGTAAAAGAAGCAAACTGTGTTTATGGAGAGCTCTCACAATCGCAACTTAGTAAGCTAGGAAGCAGGGGTAAAGCTGCAAAAATTATGTCACCTTATCTAAAAAAAGAAATTGGTTTAAATTAAAAAATTTCTCAATAATTTGAAATTTCATCAATTGCTCTTATAGCAGCAGCTGCTGCTTCTTCTACATCTCCTTCTTTCCCTGCTAGAGTTAATCTACCAAAAGCTCCAACTGCCTTTACATCAACAACAGTTATATTTGATGCTTTTTCTGCTTCATTTGCTGCTTTTAAGACATACCCAGCCGGTTCAGTTTCTAATATAAACATACTCATACCAGATTGAATCATTGATCCACTCCTGTTTTGTCTATTTATTAAAACAGCATGATCTGGAGTAATAGCTCGAATAACTTCTGTCCAACTTGTTGAAGGTTTGGTTCTTTTTCTAACTTCACTACCAATAGCATCTAGGACAACATCCCCGGAATGCAAAACAGTACTTTGATCTTTATGGTAGAGGGCAAGAGAACCAAATGCTCTTTCAACGATCATCTGTCCAAGTCTTACATTACTAGCCTTTAAGGCAATATCAGTGACTCTATGCACGGCCATCCCAGGTGAAACTTCCATCCATAGGCATGAATCTCCAGGGATTGGTAAAAAACCTCTACTAACAGTTCCCATATATGCAGCCAATTGAGGCTGAAGAGAATCTAAAAAAACATATGTTCTTAACTCAATTTGTTCTACTTGACTTGCTTGTCTGGATACCAACGACTTTTCTGAGTCAGTTGTAATAAAACAGCTTGCACCACTAGCCTGAGATTGTACCTCAGATCCTGTGACAAGAGAACTCCCTTTCTTTCGTTCCCCTCTGTTTAAGCTAGAAGTTGGTTCCATTCACGCGACTATAACGGATAATGGTTCATTTTTTCCATTAAATTTACTTGCATGCTTCCCACAAAACGATAACTTCAAGTAAAAGATATGCATTTTTATGGGAACTTCTCAAAAAAAAGAACCAAATGTTTCTGGCACTGAAAAAGAATTAACTCCTGATCAAACTCTTGGATTAGTCAGCTTAAGCTTGATGCAAAAATTATCTCAGAAAGATCCATCTTTTAGTTGGTTAGAAGAAGATAAAATCGAGAAGGTAAATCTTAAGAACCTTAGAGATAGATTGGAGTTAACGCAATTAGCTATAAATACTGGAGCACCTTTAACTACTTCAGAAGTGACAGCTTTAATTGGAGCAAAGCCCGGAAAATCTAAGTTAGAAAGAGCAGGATTATTAGCAACGAAAATAGCTAGAAATGTATGGAAAATATCAAAAACAAGTCAAGGAAGTTCCTTCTACAGAAATTAAAATACGCCCAAAAAGTTTTTTCCATAATTCCCATTTAAGTATTTAAACATTCATATAAGTTTTTTAAATGTGTTCATTTTGTAAGAGAACTTATTAATTACTTTCTTAAATTAAAAAGTTTATGCAAGCTTGAAATATAAGCTCTTGAAAATTTTTAATGAGTAAAGTTGAATTTAATAAAGAAACTGGACCGAGGGAAGTTTTTTGCGGTTTAACTTCAATTGTTTGGCTCCACAGAAGAATGCCTGATGCGTTTTTTCTGGTAGTAGGTTCAAGGACATGTGCTCATTTAATTCAAAGCGCTGCTGGAGTTATGATTTTTGCTGAGCCAAGATTTGGGACAGCTATTCTTGAAGAAAAAGATCTAGCTGGTCTTGCTGACGCTCATGAAGAGTTAGATCGAGTGGTTAATGATCTTATTGCAAGAAGACCAGAAATAAAAACTCTTTTTCTAGTTGGATCTTGTCCAAGTGAAGTAATTAAACTAGATCTTGCAACTGTCGCAG
Source organism: Prochlorococcus marinus (assembly GCF_001180245.1). Taxonomy (GTDB): domain Bacteria; phylum Cyanobacteriota; class Cyanobacteriia; order PCC-6307; family Cyanobiaceae; genus Prochlorococcus_A; species Prochlorococcus_A marinus_F. The sequence goes on along the minus strand of NZ_CVSV01000131.1, from coordinate 175,630 downwards.
AGAAATTAAATAAAAGATTTTTAGGTCAAGTAAGGTTCGTTAATTACTCTGGCAGTGGGATAGAAACAACGTTTACCCAAGGAGAGGATGGCGCCTTAAAAGCTTTAATTCCATTAATGGAGTCATCAAAAGAGGAAAAATTATTATTAGTTGGGACTCTCGCAAATAATGTAGAGGATAGGTTTAAAAAGATTTTTAGAAATTTAGGAATTTCAAATATTGAGAGTTTTCCACCACGACAATCAACAGAATTACCAAAGATTGGCAAAAATACAAAAGTATTATTAACTCAGCCTTATTTAAGTGATACGGTACGAGACCTCAAACATCGGGGTTGTGAAATAATTTCAGCTCCATTTCCTCTAGGTATCGAAGGCAGTACAAAATGGTTTTTAGCTGCAGCGAAAGCTTTCAAAATTAGTGAACTTAAAGTTCATGAAATTATTTCGCCTTTAATCAGTAGAGCAAAACTTGCTCTTGATTCACACAAAAAAATACTTAAGGGGAAAAGATTATTTCTTCTTCCTGAATCGCAACTAGAGATATCTTTGGCAAGATTCTTGCATAATGAATGCGAAATGGATCTTATAGAGGTAGGCACTCCTTACCTAAATAAGGATTTAATGAGAGAGGAGATTAATTTATTACCTGATAATACAAAAATTGTTGAAGGGCAACATGTAGAAAAACAATTAGATCGAGTGAGAGAATCTAATCCAGACTTAGTAGTTTGTGGCATGGGTTTAGCTAACCCACTTGAGGCGGAGGGGATTAGTACTAAGTGGTCAATAGAAATGGTATTTAGTCCAATTCATGGAATTGATCAAGCCGCAGATTTGGCTGGTCTCTTCTCCAAACCTTTAAAAAGAAATCAAATACTAACTTCAAAAACTTTAGTAACGCATTAAAAACTATGGAATTAACTCTTTGGACGTATGAAGGACCACCACATGTTGGTGCTATGAGAATTGCCTCGTCAATGAAAGACATTCATTATGTGCTTCATGCCCCCCAAGGAGATACATATGCAGATCTTCTCTTTACCATGATCGAGAGGAGGGGGCAAAGGCCTCCTGTAACTTATACAACTTTTCAGGCTAGAGACCTTGGAGGCGATACAGCAGAATTAGTGAAGAAAAATATCAAGGAAGCCGTTGAACGATTCAAACCCAAAACTCTTTTAGTCGGAGAAAGTTGTACAGCAGAACTTATCCAAGACCAACCTGGAGCACTTGCTAAAGGGATGGGGTTTGATATGCCTATTGTTAATCTTGAATTACCTGCTTATAGCAAGAAAGAAAATTGGGGGGCGTCAGAAACCTTTTATCAACTAACAAGAACCCTTTTAAAAGAAAAAGTAAGTTCTTCAGACAAAATTAATCCCCTTAGGTGGAGGGAATTAGGTAGGAGACCAAAAGTTAATATACTTGGCCCTTCATTACTAGGATTTAGATGCAGAGATGATGTAATCGAAATCCAACGCATACTTTCAGAGCAAGGAATAGATACAAACGTAGTTGCGCCATTAGGTGCTAGTCCAGATGATATTAAAAGACTAATTGATGCTGAAATAAATATTTGTCTTTATCCAGAAATTGCGGAAGCATCATGCGAATGGCTTAAACGGAACTTTGGAATGGAATATACAAACACTATTCCAATTGGAATAAAAAATACAACTGAATTTATAAATGAAGTTCATAAGAAATTAGATCTTCCTTTGACGAATAAAAAAGAATTAGAGAATAAATCAAAGCTTCCTTGGTACTCAAAATCAGTTGACTCAAATTATCTGACTGGCAAAAGAGTTTTTATTTTTGGTGATGGAACACATGCAATTGCCGCAGCCAAAATTGCCAAGGAAGAATTGGGTTTTGAAGTTGTGGGTCTTGGAACTTACAGCAGGGAGATGGCCAGGCAAGTAAGAGCAACTGCAAAAGATCTAAATCTAGAGGCTCTGATAACTAACAATTATTTAGAAGTGGAAGATGCCATGAAAAAAACCGCCCCTGAACTAGTTTTAGGGACCCAAATGGAAAGGCATAGTGCAAAAAGACTCGGCATTCCATGCTCAGTAATTAGTACTCCAATGCATGTTCAAGATGTTCCTGCAAGATATAGCCCTCAAATGGGCTGGGAGGGAGCAAATGTGATTTTTGATGACTGGGTACATCCCCTAATGATGGGCTTAGAAGAGCATCTTATTGATATGTTCAAACATGACTTTGAGTTTGTTGATGGTCATCAAAGCCATTTGGGACATACAGCGACAAACACAAATAACATTTTAAATTCTGACGAAAAAAAAGAAAAAAATAGTAAAGAAGGAATTATATGGACTGAATCTGGTAGAGCTGAATTAACAAAAGTTCCATTTTTTGTAAGAGGTAAAGTTAAAACAAATACTGAAAAATATGCAATCTTGAGAGGAATTCCAGAGATAAGCGATGAAACTCTTTACGATGCCAAAGCATATTTCAGTTAGTTTTTACTAATAAACTAAAATTAAGTCATGAGTATTTCCACTCATAATCTAATAGATTTAATCCTAAAAATTCAGTTATAAGAACAAATTTCCGGCTTTTAATACAATTAAATACATATTTGTTTAGAAACATATTTCATGTGTATTTGCGCTGCAAGAATATAAATAATAATGTGTTTTATGCTTTAAATGACAAGTACTATAAATAGACCTCTTGATGGAGAAGGAAGTGTTCAAGTAAAGCAAGATCCAAAAATAAATATTGAGGAAGGGGCTTTAGTTATTGCCGTATATGGGAAAGGTGGAATTGGGAAATCAACTACATCATCAAACCTTTCTGCAGCATTCTCAAAATTAGGTAAAAAGGTTCTACAAATTGGATGTGATCCGAAACATGATAGTACTTTCACTTTAACGCACAAAATGGTTCCTACAGTTATCGATATTCTTGAGGAGGTAGATTTTCATAGCGAAGAATTGAGGCCAACCGATTTCATGTTTGAAGGTTTTAATGGCGTAATGTGCGTTGAAAGTGGAGGTCCTCCTGCTGGGACAGGGTGCGGGGGATATGTAACCGGTCAGACAGTTAAACTATTAAAAGAACATCATTTATTAGAAGATACTGACGTTGTTATTTTTGATGTCCTAGGAGACGTCGTTTGCGGAGGATTTGCAGCTCCATTGCAACATGCAAATTATTGTCTAATTGTTACTGCTAATGACTTCGATTCGATATTCGCTATGAATAGAATTGTCTCTGCAATTAAAGCAAAAGCAAAAAATTATAAAGTCAGATTAGGTGGGGTAGTCGCAAATAGATCAAAAGAAACAGATCAAATTGATAAATTCAATGAAAGAACAGGTTTAAAAACTATGGCCCACTTTAAAGATGTCGACGCCATTAGAAGATCAAGACTAAAAAAATGCACCATTTTTGAAATGGAACCTACTGAAGATGTTATTGAAGTTCAAAATGAATATTTATCTCTTGCCAAAAATATGCTTGAAAAAGTAGAGCCTTTAGAAGGTAATCCACTTAAAGATAGAGAAATTTTCGATTTATTAGGATTTGATTAGTCTAAATTACTCTAATCCAACCAATTGGCGTGTTAAATCATATGTTTGTTGAGAGGTCTTCGTATCAATTATTCTTTTTGACAACTTTTGAGAAAAAGCTTTTCTACCAGTTTTCTGACGATTTCCCCAGCTCCAATGGACTGATGGTTTAGCAAATTCTTTATAAGTTGCCACTTTAGCGACTCTCTCTCCTGCCAGTCTTTGTGAAACATATCCTTTTGTTATGAATTTTTGAAATATCGGGAAAAGGAATCTAAATAACCAAGGTGTATCTCTAAAAAGTTTTGTATCAGCAACACATCCAGGATATAGAGAATTTACAATAATCTTCTCTTCAGGATATCTTTTTGATAATTCCTGAACGGTCACCATATTGCAAAGTTTACTATCCTTATAAGCTTTACCAGGTTTAAATTTCTTTCCATTAGCCATACTTATTGGAGATAAGAAACCATTTTTGAATCCAGATAAATCTCCCAAATCAGCTGGAGCAGGAATAGGAATCCTTCCTCCAAGTTCTGAATAATTAGCCGTAACAGTCCCTAATACTGTAATCCTTGGCTTGAATACAGTTAATTTGCCATTTAAAACAATTTCTCTTTCAGAAGATAAAATATTTTCCATAAGTAGGTTTATCATAAGAAAATGCCCAAAATGATTTACTGCCATAGAGTTTTCAAATCCCTGAGCAGACCTTTCAGGTCTCTTTAGTCTCGGTTTATAAACTGCTGCATTACAAATAAGAGAATTTATTGGCTTCTTAAATCTTTCTAATATTTCATCGCAACCTTTTCTCACATCATTCAAGTTAGAAAGATCTATTTCTATAAAGTGAACATTTTCAACTTCCTCTTTTGTCAAGAATTCCTCAGCTATTTTTATAGCTCTTTTATTTGATCGATTTACTGCTATGACCTCCCATCCAAATCTTAAAAGAGGTTTTAGAGTATTTAATCCAACGCCTGAAGTTGTTCCTGTTATTAGAACTAAACCCTTAATGTTCTTACTCACTAGCAAAAAAGTTAATTGAAGAATGAAAAGTAGGATGATTCAAGATCATCCTTATCAACGCCATATTACTCTGATAATGTCCCTAGAAATTATTTGATCCTGATCCTTCATAAATCTTTGCGCACCTTCATAAGAGAATAAATCATCAAACTTATCTTTTAAAAGATTAAATCTATATTTTTCGTATAAAAATGATTCTTCAATTTCCCTTAATCTGGTCAACCTTACTTTAGAACTATAGCCAAGCTTAATCAGGCTTATTATTGCTAAAAGGGAAAAGCTAATTTTTATAATTAAAAAAATCAATGATACAAAATTATCCTGTTTCTGTTGTCTTTTTAGAAATACAGACCCAAAATATTTTTTGAATAAAATACTATTTTTATAAAAAGATTTTGACAAATTAAGTAATTGATATTTTTACTGAATAAATCAATTCAGTCTTACTTTATTATTACCTTATAAATTTTAAATTTTCTAATAGAATTTAGTTCCTACCTAAACTAATTCCTAGTCTTAATGCTAAAACTCCTGCATGCATAACAACTATGAGGCTTAATGCAATAAGATTTATTGTTTGAGTTGGCTCCATGGTAAAAAAATTATTTTCTATATTCTCCACCGAAAAGAGAAGATTTGAAACACTATTACAAAATGATGTTACGTAATTAACAAATTGAAAGAAAAAATTTATTGAAAATTATCATATATAAACCTACAAAGTTAATTTTGGGAATTGGAAATCAGGCTTTAATTTTTTCAACAAATAATTTACCTGGATTTGATCAAATGGCTTTAGATTTAAATTCTTTAGATCAGACAATTTCGAATCCCGAAATAATTCTCACATTAAGGTTCTACTATTGGACTGGGGATTGGCTATCAATTGGCTTTCACCAAAAGGAAATTCCTCTTCATTGGAAAAATTTATTATCAAATGGGGAAATTAATATTGTTAGACGTCCCTCTGGAGGGGGAGCTGTTCTGCATTCAGGAGGCATAACATATGCATTAACATTTAAAAAAACTTACTATAAAGTCTTAAGTTATGAAATGGTTAATAATTGGTTAATTAAAAGTTTTGGAGAATTAGGTCTAAACTTACAATATGGTAATTTACGAAAATCAAGTATTAAAACGAATTGTTTTGGGACTTCATTAATTTCCGATTTGGTTGATCAGGATGGGTTTAAGAGAATAGGTAGTGCTCAATTTCGTAAAAAAGGTGCATTCCTTCAACATGGAGAAATTCAAACTAATCCTTCAAGAGATTTGTGGTTCAAATTATTCAAAGAAGAAGCTCCACCAAAAATAAATTTAAAATTAACAAATGATGAAATAGTTCAACATTTGAGAAATTCATTCCTGGAAAATAAATCAAATATAACTTTCAAAAATATTGCCATAGATAATAAAAAATAGAAATTTTTAATGGCAAGAATTATTAAAGATCTCCTTTCTGCTTCATTGAATTAATTATTCTCGGTAATTCAATTCCTAAGGGATAATTATTTTTAAAGTTTAATTTGTTAATAATATCTGAAGGCAAATTAAAACCTAATTTATTCAAGACAAAGTTTCCAATTTTTGACCTATCGATTATCCCCAAAGGGATATTTGCAGCATTTAGAACCAATAAATAACCTTCATTTGTTTCTTCAAGTGCTTCTATAGTTATCCATAATTTATCGTTATAAGATACACTTTCAAAACTATCGATTGGTTTCTTAAAATCTCCAACAAAGTTCTGTTCCCATTTTTTCAAGGAAACAGTTTTTAAAATATTCTCATCAACAAAACCGGTCCACCTACCATTTTTAGTAACAAAAAAATATTTATCCGATGCATCCTTCTTATTTTTTATTAACTTATTAAATTCTGAGAAATTTGAATCATATTCAATTTTCCTTAAAGGTTTTAATTTGATCTCAGAAACTTTACTAAATTTAAGTATATTTTCAATTTTAAAAAATTGACTTTCAGATTTTGAAGAATTAATTCCAAATAAGCCCAAAAAAGAAAGAATAAAACCAAAGTAAAAGTTAAATCTAAATAAACAAATTATTCCAAAAAATAAAACAAAAAAAGATAAAAATAAATTTACTTTATTGAGGAAATTTCTTCCTTTATTTTTACTGCCTGAGAAATGCCAAATAATACTTTTTAATAAATTCCCTCCATCCAAAGAACCAATTGGAATCAAATTTAAGAAGCCTAAGAATAAATTAAATATACCTACTCTTGAAATTACATTAATTGCTATTTGTTCCTGAGATGCACTGTTATTAGAAATTAAAAGTAAGATAAATGCTGTAGCGAAACACAAAAGAGGTCTTACAATTGCAATTTTTATATTACCTAAAGCAGTTTGACAATACTTATCTATTTGTAAAATTGCTCCTAAAAAATAAAAAGTAATTTTTTTTATTTTTACACCCTGATTAAGTGAAACAAAAGTATGAAAAACCTCATGAAAAATAATTGAAGATAATAAGAAAAAAGACGTTAAAAACCCTATAATCCAAGCTTCTTTATTATTGTAGATATCGCCAGAAGATAAATTTACCTGATTACTAATACTCCATGAGAATAAAAAGAGAATAACAAACCAATAGGGATGAACTTTAAAGGGAATTCCCCATATTTTAAAAATTTGCCAACTTCTCAAAAATAATCTCCGCTATATTTAGCAATAATATTAATCTTACATGCAGGATAATGATATGCCCAAGACTAATCCTTTAGTTAAAATTTGTGGACTAACTTCTGAAGAACAAGCTCTTCAAGTCGCTAAATTAGGAGCGAATGCTATTGGCATTATTTCGGTTGAAGAGTCGCCAAGGTATGTATCAGCTGAAATTAAGAAAAAAATATTTAAAACCCTAGAAAACTTTTATCCAAAAATCGATAGAGTAACTGTTGTGCAAAATTGTCCTATAGATTTAATTATCAAAAACTTCTTAGGCAAACCAAGTGAAACTATCATTCAATTACATGGAGATGAAGATATTGATTATTGCAAAGAAATAAGGGAAAAAATCCCCCATATTGGCCTATGGAAGGCTTTCAGAATAAAAACGGAAAAGGACATAGATAAAATAAAACCTTTTGAAGATTTTGTAGATGCGATACTACTTGATTCTTGGAATAAAGAAACTTATGGAGGTTCAGGGAAAAAAATAAATTCTATTTATCTAAAGAATTTGCAATTTAGCAAACCATGGTTGTTGGCAGGTGGAATATCAATTGAATGGATTGATGAAATCTTTACTGACTTCAAACCAGATGGGTTAGATATTTCAAGTAGTATTGAAATATCTCCAGGTTTAAAAGATATAAAAAAAACAGAGAATCTTTTTAAGTTGTTAAAAAGATTTTAGTAATTATTAGTAGCGGACTGCTGTTTTACAAGCTCAAAAAATTCTTGTTTTAAACTTAAATCGTGTCTAAAATCGCCTCTCACAACAGAATTAATCATGCTTGTATTTGGTTCTTTGACTCCCCTCCACTTCATACAATAATGTTGGGCCTTTACAATAATGCCTAAACCTTTAGGTTCGCAAAGTTTTTCAATTTCATCTGCAAGGATCATTACAGCTTCTTCCTGAATATGGGGTCTTGAAAAAACCCAATCAGCAACTCTCGCAAATTTTGAAAGTCCTATGACTTTATTTCCAGGTTTAATACCTATCCAACACTCTCCTAAAATTGGTACTAAGTGATGTGAACATGCAGATCTGACCGAAATTGGACCAACTGTATAAATTTCATCAAGATTCTTGTCATTAGGAAAACTTGTAACTTTAGGTTGTTCATGATATCTGCCTTTGAAAACTTCGTTTAGATACATTTTGGAAACTCTCTCAGCAGTTTCTTGAGTATTATGATCATTCTCAACATCAATTACGAGGGACTTTAGTAGGTCTTTAACTCTTGAGGCTACTTCTTTTTCTAAAATTTCTAATTCACCAGGATTTATAAAATCAGAAATGTTATCGTTCGCACTAAATCTTGTACCAGAATTCTTAATTCTGTCTCTTATAATTTCAGAAATTAGTTTATTAGTAATCTGGTCGTCAAAGTTTCTAATATTATCGTTGGGTAATGTAGAGGTCATAAAATTCTAAACAGAAAATAGTATGCAACTTAATTTACTGTATCTTCCTAAAGCTTAATTGCTCATATACTATATCACATTCTCTTGTTCAATCGGGTTCTAATAGTACTAAAAAAAATCACTGTTTTAAGATTAATCAGATAAACAGAATGTTTAAAAGGCTCCGCCAGAAGGCATCAAAGTCAAGTCTTCAATCAATTGTGATTGAGGTTTATTAGCCATGTAGAGAATAGTTTCTGATACCTCCTTTGAGGAGAGCATAGAATTTCTATCAAAATCAGAATTGATTGATTCGGAGTCCCAAAGAGGAGTATTGACTGAACCAAGAGTTATTGTGCAAGCTCTTATTGAATTAGATCTCTCCTCCTCTCTCAAGCATTTAGTAAACATAGCTAATGCAGATTTTGAAACACAATAAGCTCCCCATTGGGAGAATGCATTATAAGAGGCATGACTACTTACATTAATAACTAAACCACCATTTTTTCTCATTTGAGGAATTATTGAACTACAAATTTGAAAAACACTTGTCAGGTTTATTTGAATAGTTTGTTCCCATTGACCTAATTCCATTTCGACTAAAGGGCTATTAAATGCGCAACCGGCATTATTTATCAAGACTGAAGGACATCCATATTTCTCAATTGCCTCTTTAACACAATGCTCTATTTCTAGGGGATTAGTTAAATCACATTTTACTAGGTTAATTTTTGATTTAGTGGTCAACAGTTCGCTCTTTAGTTTCTCCATTAAATCCATATTCCTGGAGAGTAAAATTAAATCCCAGCCAGCATTGGCAAAAGTAATTGCGGTAGATCTACCAATACCTTTCGTAGCACCCGTTATAAAAGCTAGTTTCAAGTTATTCAGTTTTTTGGGGGATTTCACTATAAATCTCTTCAATATTATTTGCTTCGATAAATTTACCTAAAACCCTGAACTTTTTGTATCGTTCCTCAATTAATTGGTCTTCAGGCATTTGAAGTAGAGCATTCAGGTGTTTCTCAATAGCCTCTTTTAGTGTGTTACCAGCATCTAAAGGAGCCCAATTATTCCCACCAGAAGGTTCTGGTAAAACCTCATCTATAATACCTAATTTAAGTAAATCTTTGCCTGTAATTTTAAGTGCTGATGCCGCTTCTGGTGCCTTCGCAGAATCTCTCCACAAAATTGATGCACATGCTTCTGGACTAGCAACCGTGTAAACACTGTGTTCAAACATTAGTAACCTATCGGCGACACCTATTCCAAGTGCGCCTCCTGAACCTCCTTCTCCGATGACAGTAGCAACAATTGGAACTTTCAATCCAAACATCTCTCGAAGGTTTCTTGCAATGGCTTCACCTTGACCTTGTTCTTCAGCTTGTAAACCAGCATAAGCTCCTGGAGTATCAATAAATGTAAGAATTGGCAAAGCGAATCTATTTGCATGCTGCATTAATCTGAGAGCTTTTCTGTAACCGCCTGGTTTTGCCATCCCAAAGTTTCTTACTACATTTTCTTTTGTATCTCTTCCTTTTTGATGCCCTAACATCAACACTGGTCTATTATTTATCGAACCTATCCCCCCGATTAATGCCATATCATCGCCACCATTTCTGTCTCCATGTAATTCGATCCAGTCATCACAAAACATTTGAACAAAGTCCAAAGTACTTGGTCTTTGAGGATGTCTAGCTACCTGAATCTTTTGAGCAGGGGTGAGAGATTTAAATATTTCTTCTCTTCTTCTAGCAGCTAAGGTTTCAAGCTGTAGTAGCTGTTGACTAACATCTACCTCTGAATCTCGAGCTAATTCTTTAATTTGCTCTATCTGCTTCTCAAGTTCAACAAGAGGCTTTTCAAAATCAAGAAGGTAACGTTTAGCCATGATTTAGACAGTTAATACTTTAGGCTGCTTATCAAGTCCAATGGCGGAAAAACCATGCTTTAAAGAAGCTGCTCCAATAAATTCCATCTTTTCAAGGGAAATGTTATTTCTTCCCCAACTAAAGTTTGTATGACACTTTTCAAATTCTAAAATCATAGCTTCTGCAAAGCAAGCAAACATCTCTCGCTGAGGGTTTTGCATTTCCGCAAGTTCCATCATATTCCAACCAATATCATTGAAAAACTCTACTATACCTCCTTTTAAAACATAAATATTTTCACCCTGAAATTTCTCATCAAGATTTTTGGGGTATCCTCCATCAATCATTAAACATGGTTTTTTTAAGTTGTCAGTATCAATTTCAATAGTTTTAGGCATACTTGCTACCCACACAACAATATCCGCCTGAGGCAATGCCTCATCCAAACTTGTTATGGTGCCACCATCTAATTCTTTTTGTAACAGCGCCAGAGGCTCTTGTTGTCTTGCTACCATAAGAAGTTCTGAAATCCCAGTTTTATTGATAAGCCACCTACAAACAGCGCTACCAATATCACCTGTAGCGCCAATTACAGCAACAGTTGCTTTTTTAAGGTCTATCCCAATTCGAGGAGCATTTATTTCTAGTTGCTTACAAATAACCCAGGCGGTATGAGTATTGCCAGTAGTAAACCTTTCCCACTCTAATGAAGTATTTCTAATTTGTTTATGCTGTAGAAGATTAAAATTCTCAAAAATAATAGAAGTAAATCCTCCTAAAGCGGTAATACTAATTCCTTTTTTCTGAGCTAGTTCCATAGCATTTAGTACTTTTCTTCTAGCGGTTTTAAACCTAGAAAGCATTTCAGGAACAAAGCACGAATCTATATAAGAACCTTCAATAGATATTCCAGTTGCACTCTTAACTTCTACATTTTCAACAAGCTGAGGAGGAGCAGTACACCAAACATCCAAGTCTCCATCAGCAATATGATCAAAGCCTAGCATCGAAGCTTTTCTCTTTGCATCTTCAAAACTGGTTGAGTGGCCTATTAACCCAAACATTTAAAATTTATAAATGGTTTCTATACAATGTTATGAACAATAGCACAGAGGTAACTACTTAAATAGGTTTGATTAATTATTAAAAGCCTTAATTAATTAGAAATGTAATTAGACGATAGCTGCCATAGCCATTCTTGCAATTTCTCTATTATCGAGACCTATTTCCATCAATGTATCTTGATAAGCGATCATAAATTCTTCCATCAATTCTTCTCTGTCCATAGCTAAAACTGATGCGTCATCTGCTACTTCATCTAACATCTTTTTAATTAACGGAAGATTAACCTTATTAGCTTCCATTAATTCCTCTTTACAAGTTGATAGATTTTCTTTAAGCCACTCTTGACCGTAATTTAAATGAAGATATTCATCTTTAACCACTCCCTCTGTTATTTTTTTTGCAAAAGGATCCGCAACTCTTATGTAGACGTTATAAGCAGAAATTGCAAATGCTTCAATTAAGATTGCTTGTATTAAAAGACATGTTGTTAAATTTCCTTTTTCAAGAGCAACTTGAAAATTACCGTGTAATTTAGAAAAGAATTTTTTAGCAAAATCCATATCAGCTACTACTCCTAAATTTCTTCCACAAGCAGTAAAGCCTTTTTTATGCTTCATTTCCATCCTCGCCAATTTAGTTAATTCCTCTAACTCATTTGGAATTAAAGTTGCTATTGAGATGTAATTATCATGAGCCTCTTGCTCTCCCTCTATAACAATCGCATTAATTCTGCTGTATGCATCCTTATAAGAATCTGTAGTGAAGTCGGGTAAATCTAAAGAAATCGGATTAATCGATTCATCAATAGTTTTTTTATTTGATTCTAGAGTTTGCATGTCAGTAATCTTTAGCTCATTATGCATGAATATTACACGATTATAGAGAGTTTATTTAAATATCATGAAAATAGTTTCAATTGTTAAGTCACATTTTTTACTTAAAATTTATTTAAGAATTGTTTGGCCAATCTGATTGCATCAGATTCATAATCAATTTGAACCAATGATTAATCAATAATTCCTTTAAATTTTTTCCTAAAGACTCATTTGCTCCTCTACTATCTCCAATAACACCTGATTTACTGAAGTCGTCAGTAAGCCAAGCAGTAGGTGCATTCCCCTCTAGACTCCAGCCTTCTGGGATTTCTCCTTTAATGGTCTCATTTGGGCGTTCATCACCTACTAATTCTGGTTTCAAAGCGAGCATCAAACTTGTTTCAGCTAAAGAAGCATGAAGCCCATCCTCGATTTCAGTTTTTGTTAACAACTCACTTAATCCATTAACACCACTCCATAGAAAACAGGGGAAAACTGCTATCCCTGGTGAGAAACTTCTTAGCTCTCTTGCCGCTGTATTTAGTAGTGAGATTTGACCTCCATGTCCATTTATTAAAATCAATCTTTTAAAACCCATTTCAGATAATTGACCTCCGACTTCCTTAACCATTGAGGTTATTAAATTTGAGGAAAGTGAAATTGTCCCAGCGAAACCTTTATGTTCTGGCGAAAACCCAATATATTGAGTTGGAAGTTTTTTTAATGGAATATCGGCAGGTAATATTTTAAAAACTTCGCTAATGATGTCATCAACAAAAATACTATCTGTAGCAAGAGGCAAATGAGGTCCATGTTGCTCAACAGCTCCAAATGGCCAAATCACTGTTGATCTTTTTTCTTTTGCAATACTCTCAATTTCTTGCCAATTTAAATATTCAAATTTATTAGATATTGGTTTAAAGTTCATTAATTTTAATTTTGAGTACTAACATTTAGAGTATGTTAATAATTAATTATTCTTATTTTACCTACGATGGGAGCTAGTAATAAAAATGCCCAAGATAATATCCAACCAAAGGGCAATAAAAAACCTCTTCAGGTACTTCACATAAGCAAGAAAGATTCTCAAGAAATAAATAATGAGCAAAACAATTCGCAAGAAGATATAAAAAAAGAAAATATTGCAATCAAACCCCAAATCATTGAAGATAATTCAGTAAAAGAAATTGAGGACAGTAGTGAAAAGACTAAGGATTTTGATATTTATCAACAAAATTTAACTCAACAAGACTTAAAAAGACCGCTTAATTTTTCTGAGCAAAATACAGATTTTCAATTAGAAAGAACAGTTGATGAATTCGATTTTGATGAAAGTGCTTTTTTGGAGGCTTTAAATGCAAATGAGCCAATTGGGGCTACTGGAGAAACAATTTCAGGTAAGGTTATAGCAATCGAAAGTGATGGATTATATGTTGACATTGGTGGAAAGGCACCTGGTTATATGCCCAAAAAAGAATGTGGTTTGGGTGTCATAACTAACTTTAAAGAAAAGTTTTCTATAGGCCTTGAAATGGAAGTTTTAGTTATCAAAGAACAAAATGCTGATGGGATGGTAACGGTGAGCGCTCGGGCATTAATTCTTAGGCAAAGTTGGGAGAAAGTCTCAAGTTTCGCAAAAAATGGAGAATTAATTAGCGTTTTAATTAATGGATTTAACAGAGGTGGGCTTACTTGTGATGTAGATGGATTAAGAGGATTTATCCCCAGATCCCAACTTGAAGATGGTCAAGACTATCAATCATTTGTTGGCAAAAATCTAAAAGTGGCGTTTCTTGAGGTTAATCCAGAATCCAGAAAATTAGTTCTCTCTGAGAAGAAAGCATCATTAGTTTCTAAACTTACAAGTCTAGAATTAGGTCAATTAATTGAAGGAGAAGTTTTAGCTGTAAAACCATATGGCTTTTTTATTGATTTAGGGGGAGCTAGTGGACTTCTTCATCAATCCTCACTAACAAATGGATCGATTCGTTCTTTACGTGAAGTTTTTAGAGAAGGGGAAATTATAAAAGCTTTGATATCTGAAATTGACCTCGAAAAAGGGCGTATTGGCCTCAATACAGCACTCTTGGAAAACTCTGCGGGAGAATTAATTATTGATAAGCAAAAAGTTATGCAAGAAGCCACCGAGAGAGCATTAAAAACTAAAGCACTTTTCGATAAAAAAGAACAAGATAAATGAACATCAACAAAAAAATAGAGTCAAGTATTAAATTAAAAATTTCAGATTGGGAATTAGACTTTTACTCAAGACCAATTATTGAATCAAACGGAAAAAAAAGGTGGGAGTTAATTATTTGCTCTACAAGAAGTTATAAGACAGAAGATATTTTTCTTTGGAATAAAAAATGCCCTGCCAATGAAGTTAACTCAGTATGGCTTACAAAAGCACTAAATGAAGCAATAAGTGAAGCAAAAAAACAAGGGTGGGAGAAACCTTCAATAGTTCGATTCTGGAGGTCGTCAATGAAATCGATCATTAAAAAATCTCTAGAGGCCCTTAGTATTGAGGCTATTGTAAGTAGGAGAACTTACGATTTATTAGATAGAATTGAATTTCTCGAGAAAGAGATTTATCCAAAGGAAAAAGGTTATGTAAGAGGTGTATTAGCCCCTACTTTTTCTTCTAAAATGGAAAACCCTCCTCAACCTCTGCCAGAAGCAGTGAGGGGCGATGCTTTAACTATCTCTGAAATATCAATTGGCGAATTAAAATCAGCAGAAAATTGGCCTATAGAATTTGGAGATATTTTCCCAATTCAGCAAGATTTAGATGATAATTATTTAGTTCCAGGATTAAGACTTTTTAGCAAAGATAGATCTTTAGCACTTTCTGCATGGTTCAGTTGTTTAGAACCTATTAAACTAGTCATGAATAAGAAACAACTCATACTTGAAGCTTCAGAAGATGATAAGTGGCTAGTAACCGATTTACCAGAAAAAGATGCAAACATTTTGAATACAAAGTTTTTAGAGAATAAAAAAAATTCTCTTGGTTATCAATTTATTTCCATACAGTCAACGCCATATATCGAAAAATTTGCAGGATTCTGGATATTAAGGGATATTGAATTAATTACATAAATTCAGTTTAGGAGCAGGAACTATTCCTTACAAAGAAATATATTTCTCAAAAGATGAAATTTATATTCAAAACAAAAAATTTGAGTATTATTCATCACCTATTCTTAGTCAAAATAATTTCAAACATGCATACTTCACGAAGTCTTGCTCTGAGAAATTTCTTCAATTATTAGGTAATCACTTTAATGAAAATTCTATAAACTGTGTTTCCAATCAAATTCACAGTAATGTAATAGTGTTTGGATCTCACTCGCAAAAAGGGACTAAGACTGATGCAGATGGTCTTGTTAGCAATAAATGCAGTCAAAACTTATGGGTTTATACAGCTGATTGTATGCCAATATTTTTTGCAGATAAAAGTACAAGAAATGTAGCAACCTTGCATTGTGGAAGAAAAGGTTTAGAAAAAAAAATAATAAAAAATCTGGTAAAAATTTTCGATACTTTTGGGACATCTAGAGATGACTTACTTGTTGCAATAGGACCAGCGATTTCCAAGGAATATTATCTAGTTGATAAAATTACTTTCAAAGAATTTTATAGAAAGGCCGAAAACAAAAACATAACTGTCAAATTGACTAAAACTAAAAAAGATTTTTGTTTTAATGATTCAAATCACCTTAGAGAGCAAAACTTAAATCAACTTGATCTAAAAAGATTTGCCTATAGACAACTTTTAAATGAGAACATCCCTCATATAAATATAGACATCTCAAATTTATGCACATACAAATTCAATAATGAATTTTATTCCTGGAGAAGGAGCAAAACAATTTCAAGACAATGGAATCTTATTTGCTCATAGGATAATTAACTTGGACAAATTTCATTACTTAAGTTATTAGCGACCAATAATTCCGTCATCTCCTTAGTACCTTTAATATTAAAGACTTTTGCTATCAAAACATTCTCTTTGAAACCAAAAGGCTTTATTTTCACTTTGCTCCCCCTTGGGAATTCACTCTTAAGTAGATTAGTTGCTTCAATCTCATCATTTTCATTTACATCTACACAAAATAATCCAATAGTTAAATTTCTATTTTGATCCCCCACCAAAATAGTATTTGAACTTTTAATTTGAAGAATTTCGGCCGAGTTTACTATTACAGGATTAAGAACAATCAAACAGATTATAATTAAAATTTTTGATAATTTTTTCAATTCAGAAATATCTAAGATTTTAAAATTAACTTAAAGTTAATTTTTTAAAATGAGGAATTTTAAAAAATTAGTCTTCACAATTAACATATCCAACCATTTGAGCATTACTTTTACCAGGAGGAACCATTGGATAACAATTTTCACCTCTTCTTACAAGAATATTAATCAAGGCAGGGCCGTCATGATCAAGCGCATTTTTTAATTCATTCTGTAATTGTTTTCTATCAGAAATTAAATACCCTTTAACTCCAAAAGACTCAGCAAGTTTTACAAAATCAGGTTCACCACAACTCATATCAGATGAGGAATATCTTTCATCATAGAAACTTTCCTGCCATTGTCTTACCATCCCTTGCCAGCGATTATTGATAATAATCAATTTCACCTTTAGACCATATTGAGATAAAGTTCCTAATTCTTGAATATTCATTAAGACACTTGCATCTCCTGCAATACAAATTACATCTGAATTAGGTAAGGCTGCTTTTACTCCAATTGCCGCTGGCAATCCAAAACCCATAGTTCCTAAGCCTGCACTACTAATCCATTTTCTTGGAGAATTCCTAAGATATTGAGCTGCCCACATCTGGTGTTGTCCTACATCTGTAGTTATATAAGCTTCTGGTGAAAGTTCCCTCACTTTTAAAAGAACTTCCTGAGGATAAATTTCTCCTTCTTTAGGCGGGTCATATAAAGGGTGTTTATGTTTCCAAAAATCAATTTTTTCTAACCAGTTTTTCGTACGACAAGTAAATTTATTTTTTAAAGATTGTTCATTAATTTTCAGGACAGCTTTTGAAACATCAGCGACAATTGCAACATCTACACGTCTATTTTTATTAACTTCTGCTGGGTCGATATCAATATGAATTACCTTTGCATTAGGTGCAAAAGTATCTAATTTTCCTGTCACCCTGTCATCGAATCTAGCCCCAATAGCAATTAAAAGATCGCATTCTGTAACAGCAAAATTTGCATAAGCAGTTCCATGCATTCCTAACATCCCTACTGATAAATTGTCTTTTTCATCAAAAGCACCCTTCCCCATTAAGGTCGTGGTAACTGGTATTTGATAATTCTTTGCTAAAGTTTTTATTTCATCATGAGCTCCTGAAGATATTGCACCACCTCCTACGTATAGAAGAGGTCTTTCAGAATCTTCTATTAGTTTCACTGCTTTGTTGATATCGCAATCATTAATTTCTCCATTCCTTTTAAATCCTTTAGGAATAATCTCACCAGGCAAAACTCTTTGGTAATTAAAGAACTCCTGACCTACATCTTTGGGTATATCAATTAAAACAGGACCAGGTCTTCCAGATGAGGCTATAAAAAAAGCCTCAGATACTACTTTCGCAATATCTGAAGGATCCCTTATTACCCATGAATGTTTCACTATTGGAAGAGTTATCCCAAAAATATCAGTTTCTTGAAAAGCGTCTGTCCCTATAGCAGGTCTTGGGACTTGACCTGTAACTACAACTAGAGGGACTGAATCCATTTGAGCAGTGGCAATTCCAGTTACCAAATTTGTTGCCCCTGGGCCTGAGGTTCCAAAACATACTCCTACTTCACCAGTAGATCTTGCATATCCATCAGCCGCATGTGAACCACCTTGTTCATGCCTAACCATAAAGTGCTTTAACCAACCATCTTGTTCTGCCTTATGAACAGCGTCATATATTGGTAGTATGGCTCCACCAGGATAACCAAATATAACTTTTACTCCATGAATTTTTAAAGAATCCATTAGTGCATCTGCACCCGTTATCCAAACTGGATTTTCATGTTTTGAACTACCCTTTGAAAAGGATCTCGAAGTAAGGGTCACTAAAGAAATTCAATATTTACTATAAATATTAAACTCAATTAAATACTTTTGCCTCATTTAGAAATGTAATGTCAGAAATATATTCAAATAAACCTTTTAAAAAATTTAAAAATTTTCAAATAAATATCAATTTTTCTTTATAAGATGCCTAATTTATGTAAAGGCCCAGAGCCTGAAATAAGTTCAATAAAAAGCACAAGAAAAATAATCATTGCAACCCTTCCGTTCCACACCTCTGAACTATTATTCCAACCCCATTGCCACTTCTCTTGAGGATAAAGTTTAACTTTTTCAGGTAACTGAGAAGCCTCCTCAATATTAATTAGAGGTCCTTCCAAGCAGGAAATCACTAGATCACTAAGACCTTCAATAAAAGTAGGATGAGTATTTAGAGCCTTAACTCTCCGAAAGTTTTTAATACCAGCCTTTTCAGCAATTTCTTTATATTCAATATCAATTTCTTGCAATGTTTCGATATGCTCTCCAACGAAACTTATAGGGACCACAATCAGATCATTAACATTTGACCTTCCAAGATCAGCTAACACTTCTTCTGTATAAGGCTTCAACCATTCAACAGGACCAACTCTACTTTGATAAGAAAGTGTATGAGGGTTACTATGACCTAAGCATTTTTCCAACTCATTTATAATTAATAAGGAGCAATCTTCAATCTGTTGCTTGTAAGGGTCTCCAGCTTCCTCTACGTAACTCTTAGGAACTCCATGAGCAGTGAAAAATATATGAGCTTTTGAAGGTGATTCACAACGTGAAATCTGTTCAGAAATTAATTCGACCATAGACTTTAAATAACCTGATTGACTGAACCAACTCCTTACACATCTCATTGGAACCTTCTTAAATTCATCATCAGAATCTCGCAATTTTTTTAATTCTCTAAAACTCGAACCACTAGTACTTATCGAAAAATGCGGATACAAGGGTATTACAACAACTTGATCTATGCCATCTGCTTTCATATCTGCAATTGCAGATTCTGTAAAAGGATGCCAATACCTCATAGCGATGTAGGTAGTGGCATTAAACCCCTTGTCCCTTAATTTAGATTGTAATTCTCTTGCTTGTTGTTCAGTTATCCTTCTGATAGGTGACCCTCCACCTATAGAGAGGTAAGCTTGTTGTGAAGTAGTACTCCTAAGAGTGCTAATTAACCAAGCTAGGGGCTTTTGAAAAACAGGGAACGGTGTCCTGATAATTTCTGGATCAGAAAAAAGATTGTATAAGAATGGGCCGACATCAGTAATGCGTTCAGGCCCTCCTAAATTCATTAGTAAGACGCCTATTTTATCCATTTAAAATTTATGGAGATTGAAAATCAACATTAAAAACGTCATTATATGGTCAATTATATAAGTAAATGAACGTAATTCAGGAAATTAATAATGTCAATGACAAATTTGCTACTAAAGGCAGTAAGCTTAAAATTGAGAAAAGAGGAGAGAAATTAAATATTCGTGGTTCACTACCCTCCAAAGAAGATAACAATAACTTTAAAATTCAAAGAATATCTCTTGGCTTAAAGGCTGATATTTCTGGATTAGAGGAAGCCAAAAAAAAATTGCAATTAATCAATCTGCAATTGGAATTAAATCAATTTGATTGGATTAATTGGATAGCCAACCCTTATAAAAAGGAAATAAAAGATGGTTTTGAATTCCCAAAAAGATTAAATCAATTCGAGGAATTCTTTTTTAAAGAAAGTAAAAGTGATTTTCGAACCAGCACTAGAAAAACTACTTGGAGAAGTTCTTACAAACCATATATGAAAAGAATCCTAGATGTTTATAGTGATCACGAAAATGAAGCTTTAGAAAAAATATTTCAAAAAACACTTGAAAGTTATAAAGAAGGTACGAGAAGTAGGAAACAATGCGCTACTTCTCTAAGTGTTTTAGCTAAGTTTTTGGACATTAAACTACCGGAAGATTGGAAATTAAATTCTAGGGGATATGGTCTTAACAAAGCTGGATTTAGAGATCTCCCTAAAGACGAATTAATAGAGAAACTTTGGGAAAAGATACCAAACAAGTCTTGGAAATTTGTTTTTGGTCTAATGGCTACATATGGATTAAGGAATCATGAAGTATTTTTTTGCGATTTAAGTTCTCTTACTAATTTTGGGGACAAAATTATAAGAGTTTTGCCTACGACTAAAACTGGGGAACACCAAGTTTGGCCATTTCATCCTGAATGGGTGGAAAAGTTCGAATTATCAAAACTTGGCGGAAATCCAGAACTTTTACCAAACATTAATAAAGACCTTAAAGTTACAACCTTACAGAATATTGGAAAAAAAATTACAGACCAGTTTAAGCGTTACTCTTTGCAAATAAAACCTTATGATCTAAGGCATGCTTGGGCAGTTAGAACAATTTTTTATGATTTGCCTGATACTGTGGCTGCCAGAATGATGGGGCATTCGGTTAGTTTACATACTCAAACTTATCACCATTGGATTACTAAAAGAGATCAACAACAGGCAGTAAATAATGCACTTTTAAAAGTTAAAAGAGTTAAAAATATTTAAAGATTTATAATGATTAAATAAAATTAAAGGTCATATGCAAGAAAAACCTCCATTTTCCGAGAAAATACTTAACCTCGATAATCAAGCAAATAAACTTGGAATGGGAGGTAAATTTTCACCAGATAGCGATGAGAGCTCATATAAAAAAAGAATGCGGAAAAGAAAAGATATTCAAGCCGAAAGACTACAAATTAGAAAAACAAAAAAAGGATTATTGATTGTTTTTACAGGAAATGGCAAAGGCAAGACAACTGCATCTTTAGGTATGGTTTTAAGGACTTTAGGGCATGGTTATAAAGTGGCGATAATTCAATTTATCAAGGGAGGTTGGACTACTGGAGAAGAAAAAGCACTTAAAAACTTTTCTTCAAACCTATCTTGGCATTCATTAGGAGAAGGATTTACTTGGGAAACTCAAGACAGAATAAGAGATGAAAAATTAGTTCAAGAGGCTTGGCAATTAGCCAAAAAATACATCCAAAACGAATCTTATAAACTTATCATTCTTGATGAAATTAATATTGCCACAAAACTTGGTTATCTTGCTCCCGAAGAAATAATCACCTTTTTAAAAAGCTTTAATAATAGAAAAAATCACATTGTTTTAACTGGAAGGGGAGCATCTGATTCAATTATTAATTACGCTGATTTAGTTACTGAGATGAAACTAATAAGACATCCATTTAAAGAACAAGGAATAAAAGCGCAAAAGTGTGTTGAATTTTAGTTGAAGTAAATTATTATTTAAAATTCTCTCTAGGCAAGTTTAGAAATGTTTAAAGACGCAAGCAATATCTGAACAAAAAATAAAATTGGTGCATTTACTTGCTAAGGTCTTAAAAGTACAATTATTGAATGGCTTACAAAAGAGTTCTCTTAAAACTTAGTGGTGAAGCACTAATGGGTGAAAAACCTTATGGTATTGATCCTGCTATAGTTCAGTCAATTGCAGAGGATGTTTCAAAAGTAGTCGAAAATAATGTACAACTTGCAATAGTTGTTGGTGGTGGAAACATTTTTAGGGGGCTTAAAGGATCTGCAGACGGAATGGATCGCGCGACTGCTGATTATGTAGGGATGCTTGCAACAGTAATGAACGCAATTTCACTTCAAGATGGTCTTGAGAGAGTAGGAGTTGCAACCAGAGTGCAAACAGCAATCGAAATGCAGGAAATTGCAGAACCCTATATCAGAAGAAGAGCCATGAGGCACCTAGAAAAAGGCAGAGTTGTAGTCTTCGGAGGTGGATGCGGAAATCCATTTTTTACAACTGATACTACGGCAGCTTTGAGGGCAGCAGAGATAAACGCTGAAGTTGTTATGAAGGCTACTAAAGTTGATGGAGTATACGATCGTGATCCTAATCAATTTAAAGATGCAAGAAAATATTCCTCTCTCAGTTATCAACAAGTTCTTAGTGATGAAATTGCAGTAATGGACAGTACTGCGATTGCACTCTGCAAAGATAATAATATCCCAATTATGGTTTTTGATATATTCAAAAAAGGAAATATTTCCAAAGCTGTTGCTGGTGAGCCAATAGGCTCTTTAATTAGTTAAAGATCATTTATTTTTTAATTATGAAAGAAAAAGAAATTCAAGAAAATATGAATAAAAGTATTGAAGCCACACAAAGAAACTTTAATACAATCAGGACAGGCAGAGCTAATGCTTCCTTATTAGACAGAGTAAGTGTTGAGTACTATGGAGCAGAAACACCAATCAAATCGCTTGCCACTATAAGCACTGTTGATTCGCAAACAATTTCAATACAACCTTTTGATATTTCATGTTTACAAGCGATAGAGAAATCTATTTCTATGAGTGATTTAGGTATTACTCCAAATAATGATGGGAAAGTAATAAGAATAAATGTTCCTCCTTTAACAGAAGAAAGAAGAAAAGAATTTTGTAAATTAGCCTCTAAATATGCAGAGGAAGGAAAAGTAGCTTTGAGAAATATCAGAAGAGAAGCTGTTGAAAAAGAAAAAAAAGAAGAAAAAGATGGCCTTATTTCTATTGACGAATCGAGAGATAATCAATCTGAAATTCAGAAAATTACCGATAAATATATTGCTTTAATAGAAACTAAATTGTCTGAAAAAGAGAAGGAAATTCTAAAAGTTTGATAGAATTTGATGTTGTAATAATTGGTGGAGGTTTATCAGGATCTTCCACTGCCCTTAACCTATCAAAGAAAGGATATTCAGTTTTAATTATTGAAAAAGAAAAATCTCAAGATTACAAACCATGTGCAGGGGGGATGGCATCTTCAATGCAAAGATTTCTTCCTTTAAATATTGAAGATTGTATT
Organism: Prochlorococcus marinus; assembly: GCF_001180245.1. Lineage (GTDB taxonomy): Bacteria > Cyanobacteriota > Cyanobacteriia > PCC-6307 > Cyanobiaceae > Prochlorococcus_A > Prochlorococcus_A marinus_F. Next base: position 152,254 of record NZ_CVSV01000131.1, on the reverse strand, counting down.
GAATCAAAAATTAAGAATGTTGAATTCAGATGGAAGGCTGCAGATAATGTAACTGCTGATCTGACTGGTGAATCCCCATTTTGGATAGTTAAAAGAGAAAAACTAGATCAATTATTACTTGATGAATCCTTGAGTAATGGAGCTCAGATAATGAGGCCATTATTAATAGAAAAAATCATAAAAAAAAATGATAAATGGGAAATTACTTGCAATAACAAAATGAAATATATTACAAAATTTCTTGTAATTGCAGATGGGTCCCAATCGAAATGGGCGAGTTATTTCAATTTAGGACCAAGAAAACCGAAATTTGCAAACACACTCTCATTAAGATTAAAAGGGTTAGGTGAAATACCTAGAGATGCAGTTAGATTTGAGTTTGGATTTATAAAATATGGTTTTGCATGGGCATTCCCTTTAAGAGAAAGCTTAAATATTGGTTTAGGTACTTTTATAAATAATGGTCTTTTAGAAAATCAGACTATAAATAAACAAGTAATCAGAAGCTTCGGTTTTGATGATTTTCCTCATAAAACAATTATTAAGAAACTGAGAATATGGAATGGCTTCCACTCAATTAATGGTGACAAAGTTTTAGCGGTTGGAGATGCAGCATCTCTATGTGATCCATTTTTAGCTGAAGGAATTAGACCATCTTTAATTAGCAGTTTTTATGCTGCAGAATACATAGACCAGTCCCTGTTAGGAAAAGTAGATGATTTAAATCTTTATACAAAAAAAATTAACAACATTTGGGGGAAATCAATGGCTTGGGGGAGGAGAATAGCCCAAGTATTTTATAGATTTCCCAGAACTGGATATCAATTAGGGATCAAAAGAAAAACAGCACCTAAACGTATTGCTCAAATATTATCGGGAGAAATGAGTTACGAAGATATTGCGAAAAGAGTTATCAGACGGCTTTTAACAAAAAGTAGGACTTAATTCTTTTCAATTCAAACTTAAATTTAGTTAGCAGAAATCAATTTGTGATTTTTAATCTCTGAATATCTCTTTAGTAGCAGTTCTTCCAATTCTTCAATAGCCTTACTGAATCCAGTAATACCTTCACTAAGCTTTTCACTTGCCATTTGATCTTCTAACATACTTAATCTGAAATCTTTTTCTTCAAATTCATAGTCAATAGAATTATTTATTTGGGTACTTACATCTAATTTCCTAACTAACTCTCCTTTTTCTTTTTTAAGTTCCTCAAGAAATTTTGGTGCGATCGTTAAAAGATCGCAACCTGCTAATTCTTTTATTTCATCAAGATTTCTAAAACTAGCCCCCATTACTTCTGTCTTGAATCCTTTTTCTTTAAAGTACTTGTATATTTGAGTAACCGAAATAACACCAGGGTCTTCAGCACCAACAAAACTAGTTTTACCAGTTTTTGCTTTATGCCAATCTAAGATACGGCCAACGAACGGAGAAATTAGAGTTATCTTTGCATTGGCACAGGTTACCGCTTGGCAGAAGTTAAAAAGTAAAGTTAAGTTGCACTTAATACCCTCTTTTTCCAAAATTTCAGCTGCCTTAATTCCCTCCCAAGTTGCAGCAATCTTAATCAAAATTCTTTCCTTTTCAATTCCAAAATTTTTGTAAAGATTGATCAATTTTCTCGCTTTTTCTACCGTAGCTTCGGTATCAAAGCTCAGTCTTGCATCAACTTCTGTAGATACGCGCCCTGAAATAATTTTCAATATTTCTTTTCCAAAAAATACTGAAACTTGGTCAACAGTTTCTTTTATTAATTCAATTTCGGAGAATCCTTGGGGCAATGCATTTTCTGAGTTTTCTAAAGCTTTATCAATTAATTTCACATAATCAGGGTTCTTAGCAGCAGCTAGTATTAGAGATGGATTGGTGGTGGCGTCCCTAGGTTGAAATTTTTTTATCGAATCTAAATCTCCAGTATCAGCAACAACAACAGTCATTGAGGACAATTGTTCTAAAATTGATTTCATATCTAGATAATCATGTATATACATAAACTAGCTTTTATTCCTAATGAAATCATCAGATAATGAACTAAATATTTATAAAATTGGAAAATTTTAGAGTTTTTTAACAATCATTCCATGATCTTTAATCTTGGGAGGTATTTTTTCAATTACTATCAGACTCTCGATAATTTCTTTAGCAACTGGTACAGCAACAGTTGAACCATATGCATAAGATTTAGATGGCTCATCAACGACTACAAGGACAACATATTTAGGATCATTAACTGGTAAGGTCGCCACAAAACTGCAAACTTTTTTATTTGTATAGGAACCATTCAAGGCTTTTTGGGAAGTGCCCGTTTTACCCGCTATTCTATAACCCTCGATTTTCACTCCAGATCCACTACCTTTATCAACTACGCTTTCCATCCATTCAAGAACAGTTTTAGAAACTTCGTGTGAAAAAAATTGTTTTTTTGGATTTTTATTAACTCTTTCTTTGAAAGTTGAGGTTACATGTGGAGTAACTTCATAACCACCATTTGCTAGAGCCGCATGAAGTTGAAGTAATTTAAGTGGAGAGATTGAGAAACCTTTGCCAAAAGAAGTTACAGCAGGCTCAATTGATTGATTTACAAATAAATCTTTTCTCTTTAGTTGGCCAGCAGTTGATTCAAATAAATCAGTCTCTAAATTTTTATTTATACCTAAATTTTCTAGCCAATCCCAATAAATTGAAGGGTCTAAATTTTGCATTATTTTTACCATCCCAACATTACTTGAAACCTGCAAAACTTTTGGATAGTCAATGTATCCATTACCTTGTTTATCCCAATTAGAAAGTGTCCATCCTCCAACATTAATTTTTCCAATATCTTCAACTAGTCCATCTTTCTGGATTACTTTTTCTTCTAAAGCCAAGGCAAGATTAATAGGTTTAAAAGTTGAACCAGGCTCAAATAAATCTTGAGAATACCAACCCCTAAAAAGTCCAGAATCGTACTGCCAAAATTTATTTGGATCGTAAGATGGTACTGTAACCAAGGAGAGAATCCGACCATTATTAACATCCATAACTATGGCAAATCCTTTCTTTGCTTTCCATTTGCTTACTTGCTTTGATAATGCACTGAATGAAGCTTTCTGTAATTTTGAATCTATAGTTAGGCCTAAACTTTTGTAATCAGAAACAAAATCACCTGGAGCTGAATTATCCGGTAAAGGAGTTCCATCTCCTCCTCTTTTTATTAAATTACTTTTATTAAAAACTTTAATTTGATTATCTAAATGAAGCTCTAAACCTGCTGAAGCTATATTCTCATCATTAACAAAACCGACAAGATTAGAGTAAAGCTTGCCTTGAGGATAATATCTCTGCGAATATTTAAATAAATCAATGCCACTTATTTGAAGGTTTTTAATCTTTTCAGCCTTTTCTTCGGAAATTTTATCCAAAAGCTTGATACCACTCATTTTATTACTAAATTTACTCAATAGTATTTCACCATTTATATCCAAGATAGGTGACAATTTTTCTATAACTTCTTCAACACTGCGAACTCTGTTAATTGAATCTCCAGGAAAATTAAAATATTTTGGATGGGCCCATAATCTATAGAGCGGTTTATCGTAAGCAACTAGTCTATTATTTCTATCAACAATTGCTCTCCTTTTTTTTAAGGCATTAGTTTTAGAAGACTGTATTAATCTAGCTTTCCTTTGCAAATCAGAGGCGTTAAAGACTTGCAATCTAACTAACCTACCGAACAAACAAAATATTAATAGTAAGTTAAAAATATAGAGAAATTTAAATCTTCTTTGATCAAGGGGTATTAGACGAACAATCTTTTTGTATTTTTTCATCAATAGCCCCTTTGATATTTGCTATCACTAAAACCTTCAATGAAACTACTTAAATTTTTCTTAAACAAACTTTCTTTTCTTTCTGGAATTTTATCTAGATAGATTAAATCTTCAGGTTTAGTTTTTCTATAAATATGGAGAGACTCAAGTTCACTTATATAAAATTCCTCAATTTTAGAAATATAATCAATGAGATTATTATTGATAGATATTGTTTTAGATAAGTTTTTGTATGTATTTGACCATTTTCTTTGACTATTAAAAGATAAGAAAAATAAGGTGAAAATTAATACCAAAAGAGAGATATTAATGGTGTCGAAAATTTGATGTACTAATTTAATATTAATTATGGATATTTTTTCGGAATTTTTTTTACTTTCATATGAAACTTTTTTTTTTAAATTAAGTTGATTACCATAAGGTTTCATCTATGATTTATTTTTAAATAAAAGAAGTGTTATTAATTAAATAAACATTTTTTTGTTTGATTCGCAAGTAAAAAATTAAATTCTTTATGTCCTCAATAAGAATAAATTTAAGAAGGTCAATCCATTCCATAAAGAATGCATGATAACTGAAGAAAACAAACTTCCAGAAGCAATTCTTGTAATCCCTAATCCAATCCCTAGAACAAATAATGGAGGCATTTCTCCCAAACTTAAATGGGCTAATGCAAAGATAAAAGCTGAAACTATTATGCCCGAAATTACTCCAAAATCTCTTGAAAGAGTTGGAAGCAAAATACCGCGAAATATAATCTCTTCAAATAGAGGAGCTAATATAGTTGTTGTTACAAATAATAGAAAAAATGATAAGTAATTATTATTGTTAAGAACAATTTCCAGCAAGGGGTTACTACCATTCTGATTATCGATCAGACTATTCATAATAAGAGAAATCAATAAAACAAAAGGAACAATTGTTAACCAACCTTTAATTCCCTGAAAAATTGCATACTTTATTGGCAAAAAATTGAACTGTAAATAATCCTTTTTAAAAGTAAATTCACCATTCAAGGATTTAATTTGATAAAAAACTATCCATAATGGAGGAATAGCCATAAAAAGATATCCAAAGAAAATTTTTAAAGATTGAGACAATTCATTAGAGATATTTTTAGAAAAAAGTTCGACCAAACTGATAGAAAATAAAGGTGATACCACTTCTCCTAAAACAACAAATCCACCTGCAATTAATAAAACCATATCTATTAATTCTAAATCTAAGGATTTAATTTCTTGCCAACCAAACTTTTTCAAAGATATGGTTGTCCATAATATTTTTAAAGCGAGAATAGAGCCAATAAGTATTGTTAAAAGTGGTATTAGTCTTATGGCTAATATTTTAAAAAACATTTTACGTGAAAATGATTTTGTTATTAATGCACTATCGTCAAAATCAAATTTGCGGCTTAAAAGGTGATATAAAAATCTATCACCTTTAAATAAATCAAATTTTTCGAAATTTACTTTATATGTATTATTATCAGATTTTTTTTCTAGCTCATCAATCAGAAATTTATAGTTTTTATCTTCAAAATCTTTGGATATATTTTTATAAATTAAAGGATCATTTGATTCAGAAGTAATTATTCGAATTAATTTATTTCTTTCTGTTAGCTCTTCAAATGAGACATCAGAGAGTGATTTATTTATTTGATCAACAGGATCATTAATGATAAAAAATTTTTTAAGATTTAAAGGTATTGATTGGACAGATAATTCAGCAATTTCTTGCTCTTTTTGACTAATATCAAATGAAACAGATGGTCTATTTAAACTGTCTCTTAATCCTTGTTGCCATACAAAAAAAGTTATGACGATAGAAATAATAGCTAAAGTGAGTTTTGACTTAGAAGTATTTTTAAAGTTCATAACTTATTATATTCTTGAAAACTATAGTTAGTTATCATTGAATTTCCTTATATTTATGTATCTATTTTAATCACTCCATGAGATGATTAAATTATCTTAATTTTCAAATTTATATAATGGCTATAAGATTAGTTTTAGTTAGGCATGGACTAAGCAGTTTCAATGCTAAAGGATTAATTCAAGGAAGAACAGACGATTCATTATTAACTGATGAAGGATACGAACAAGCCCAAAAAGCAGGAAAAGCATTATCAAAAATAAACTTCGATAAAATCTATTCCTCCCCACTTGTCAGAGCGGCAGAGACTGCAAAAACAATTAAAAAGGCCTTCAATAAAGAACAAAATATTTTATTCGACGACAATTTGCTAGAAGTAGATCTTAATGAATGGTCTGGTCTAAAAATTGATGAAATAAAAAAGAAATTTCCAGAAATTTACCCTACATGGAAAAATGATCCAGAAAATCTTATCTTAAAAAGAAACGATAATAAAACTTATAAACCAATTCAAGAGTTATTTTTTCAAGCAACAAATTTTTTAGAAGATATTTTAAAAATTTATCTAGACAAAGATGATGTAAATATTTTAGTTGTTGGACATAATGCAATTCTCAGATGTTTAATACTTTTGTTATTAGGAAAGCCTAAGCAAGGTTTTAGAAAAATAAGATTAGAAAATGCTTCTTTCTCGATACTCAATATTTCAAAGAAAGATAACTCTTATAAGACTCAAATTGAATGCTTAAATCAAACTTCCCATCTTAATAAAAATATTCCAAATAAAATTGGAGATTCCAGAATATTTCTTATAAGGCATGGTGAAACTAACTGGAACAAAGAAGGTAGATTTCAAGGCCAAATTGATATCCCTTTAAATGAAAACGGAAAGGATCAAGCTAGAAAGACTTTTGAATATTTAAGAAATATTTCTTTTAATAAGGCATTTTCAAGTTCAATGCATAGGCCTTATGAGACTGCACAAATAATCCTTCAAAATAACAAAGATTTAAAAATTGAGAAAATAGATTCACTAGTAGAAATCAGTCACGGATTATGGGAGGGGAAATTGGAAGCAGAAATTAGAGAAGAGTGGCCTGCTTTACTAAAAAATTGGCATGATAAACCTGAAGAAGTAATAATGCCCGAAGGTGAATGTATAAAAGATGTATCAGAAAGGTCAGTAGAAGCTTTTGACAAAATTTGTTTATATCAAAAGGATAATGATCAAACCCTCATGGTTGCTCATGATGCAGTCAATAAAACTCTAATTTGTAATATCCTTGGGATTAATTATTCAAATATTTGGATGATAAAACAGGGTAATGGCGGCATAACTATAATTGATCTTTTTAATGATCCCAATAAGCCACCTGTGATTAGTGCTCTTAACATTACAACACACCTAGGGGGAATATTTGATTCAACTGCTTCAGGAGCACTTTAAATTAAACCTTGTCAAAAATTTATTTTGATGAAGTCAGAGTCAGGGAAAAGGCTTCATTTACTGAAAAAGCCAACTTGACTAAGAGGCCAAAATCTGAAATATGCTTTGCCAATTAACTCTTTTTTATGAAGAAATTTACTTCCAGGCCAATATCTTCCATCCCAGCTATTTGCCCTATTATCACCTAAAACTAAAAAATGATCTTCTGGCACTTTTATGTTTTCAAATTTACCACAATTATTAAATAGGGTTAATGAACATTTATAAGAGACATAGGGTTCAGGAATTAATTTATTATTTATTATTAATTCACCATTAGAGTTTACACTTACAATTTCGCCTGGAAGTGCCACCACTCTTTTAATATATGCATCGCAAGCTTTATCCCTCAAACCAGGAATAAACGACATTGGAGGAAAACTCATAAAAAAACAATTTCTTTTTTTTGGTAAAGGCTTAGATCTTGATGAGATTAATTTTTTGTCAAACGAGTAAGGTGAGTTAAAAACAACAATATCTCCTCTTTTTGGTAAAGAGTTTCTTAACGAAAATTTTTCAATAATTAACCTATCATTTATTTGTAATTCTGGGAGCATTGAACCAGAAGGGATATAACGTGGTTCTGCCAAAAATGATCTGCAAGAAGAAACAAAAAAAGTTAATAGAATTAGCAGACCCCATTCTTTTAAAAAACTTTTTATGGAACCAGGCATAGAATTAATAAAGTCTTGATTTTCTAAACTTAAATAAATTGTTTTTCATATTCAATTTCGTTAAAACCTAATATTACTTTTTTTTCTTCGTAAATCAAAAATGGTCTTTTTATTAATTTGCCATCACTTAAAAGAAGTTGAATAATTTCTTCGTTTGACAAACTATCAATATCAAGATTAAGAGTTTTAAAGGCTTTACCTCTTGTATTAAAAATCCTTTTCTTATTATCAGAGTATTGTTCTAAGGCAAGACTTAAATAATTAACAAGTGGAGGTTCTTTTACAATATCAATTAACTGAAATTCAAAATCTTTGCTTTCAAGCCACTTTGCAGCTTTTCGGCATGTAGAGCATTTTAAATAACTATAAAAAATTATTTTTTTCAATTTAATTTACTAATATTTGATTTCTTAAGTACTTTAAAGTTTTTCTTTTTTGGGGGCCTACAACTTTGCAATAAATTTTCAACTACATCAAAATCCCTCCAACCATCAATTTGAACTGTTCTTCCATCGAGTCCTTTACTAGTTCTAAAAAATTCTGCAACATCCTCAAGCTGATTAGGAGCAATTTGATTAATACTTACAATATTAGCCTGCCTAGGATTAGCCATAGGCACACATAAAAGTTTTCCATCATAAGCACCACAATCATGCATATCCAAAACTCCAATAGGTCTAGCTTTTATTAGACAACCCGCAAAAGTAGGTTCGTCCATTATCACCATTGCATCAAGGGGAGCTCCATCATCAGCGAGGGTATTTGGGATAAAACCATAATCAAAAGGGTACCTCACTGAAGAATGTAATACTCTGTCTAGGGCCATTATTCCTGCGTCAGAGCAATATTCATATTTATTCCTACTCCCTGCAGGTATTTCAACAACAATATTCACTATTCCCTTCATTGGAGATGGAGGTATTGAACTAAGGTCCATCTTTTTTAAAATCGTGATTATGAATTATCTCGTTTCCTTGAGATAAAGGTCTGCCAATTAAAATGCTTATTGAAGGTAAAAAAATTGTCAAAAAGGCAAAAATAATACCCAAAGATGTTATTGATAAACTCCTTATACTTAAGGGGTCATCATCATCTCTTTCAAAATCACTTCGGGCAGAACCATGAGAAGATTCTTCGCTTGATTTACTTTGAATAAACTGCTTTGATTTCGTGTAACTCAAGAACTCTTTATTGGTAAAGATTAAGGAGATAATTAAACACCATTATCCTACATTCAAAATGTCAATAAATCAAAACATTGATTAGTAACTTTTTAATTACTCTTTTTCTAGCAAAGACCTTATAGATTTTAGTTCGTCTAATATTTGCACCAGTACATTTTGAGCAGCGGATGAAGGTGTATTAAAGACCTCTACAGTAACCTCCTTAATTCTTAAAATATCTTTTGCAAACCTTGCCACTTCATTAGGATGGAACTTTAAAGGATCTTTTTGATCAGTTCTAAATTCGGGATTTAGTTTTCTTGGATTAAAACTAGGGTTTAAATTTCTTAAATCTGTATTTGTGTACCTATAGACAGAAGCTCTTGATCTGTGTAGAAATTTTTGAACTTCATCAATACCTACTAATTCCTCTTCGCTTGAAATATTGGAATCTATATTTTCCATAAACTTAAGAAAATGTTTTAGTAATAATGAACTTTTAAAAGAGTTTGAACTTCATTACTGAAGAAGTTAGCAGAAACAATATTTTTAGACTAGCCGCGTTGAGGGACTCAAGACACTTTAAATTAATTTTCCATCTTAATTGATAAAATTAAATATTATTAAGGAATTTTTTTGTATGCGCGTTACAACCTCATTTCCTCTGGGGACACTTCGTGACACACCTTCTGAAGCAGAGATTATTTCACATCAATTACTTTTAAAAGCTGGGTATATTCGCAGAGTTAACAGCGGTATTTATGCATATATGCCAATAATGCTTAGGGTTATTGAAAAAATATCCGAAATAATAGAGAGAGAACTTAATAGTATTGGTTGTACAAAATTACTATTACCCCAACTTCATCCTGCAGATTTATGGAGAAAAAGTGAAAGGTGGGAAGGATATACTGCAGGGGAAGGAATAATGTTTAATCTCAAAGATAGACAAGGTAAAGAATTTGGTTTAGCTCCAACTCACGAAGAGGTTATCACGAGTATTGCATCAGAGACCATCAACTCCTATAAGCAATTACCACAATGTTATTATCAAATTCAAACAAAATTTAGAGATGAAATAAGGCCAAGGTTTGGATTGATGAGGAGTAGAGAATTTATAATGAAAGATGGTTATTCTTTTCACGCTTCTGAAAACGATCTGGCTTCTTTCTATGAAAAGGTGGGCAATGCTTATGAAAATATTTTTAAATCTTGTGGACTGCAGACAGTAGGAGTTGAGGCTGATAGTGGGGCAATTGGAGGCGCCTCATCTAAAGAATTTATGGTCACAGCTGATTCTGGGGAAGATTCCATTTTATTTACTCAAAGTGGTTCTTATGCTGCCAATATTGAAAAAGCTGTTTCTCTCCCTTCTCAACCTATTCCACTTGGGAAAAATCTTGCAGAATGGTTAGAAACACCTCAGCAAAAAACAATCCTAGAAGTTTGCGATAATAACAATTTAGACCCTAGTCAGCTTATTAAAGTAGTAATATTCCTTGCACAGTTCGAAGGTGAATTTGAGGTCCCAATTCTTGCATGCATAAGAGGCGATCAACATATTAATGAAGTAAAGCTTTTTAACTTAATCAATAAACTTCATAATTTCAATCTCCTCAATCTTAAAAAGATTGAAGACAAAAATACTATCGAAAAAAACCTAGTTAATTTTCCTTTAGGTTTTATCGGGCCAGATTTAGATAATAAAACTATTAAAGCTAGTTCTAATTGGGATAAAAAATGGACAAGAATAATTGACCATTCTGCAAGTGACCTTTCAAATTTTATAAGTGGTGGGAATAAATTTAATTTCCATAAAGTTTTTCAAGAATTTTCTTTTGAATCGAAAGACTATCTAATTGGGGATATCAGGAATGCCAAAAAAGGAGATAAAGTAAGTATTAATAATGATGAAGAACTTAAAGAAAAAAAAGGTATCGAGATTGGACATATTTTCCAACTTGGTCAGAAATATAGTGAAAAACTAAATGCAAAGTTCTCTGATAAGGACGGTCAGCTAAAAAATTTATGGATGGGTTGTTACGGAATAGGAGTGACAAGAATAGCTCAAGCCGCTATCGAACAGAATCATGATCAAAAAGGCATTTGTTGGCCTATCCAGATTTCTCCTTTTGAAGTTATTATTATCCCAACAAACCTAAAAGATCCAATTCAAATTGATCTTACTGAGCATATCTATAACAACTTTTTAATTAATAAAATTGATGTCCTTCTTGATGATAGAAACGATAGAGCTGGAGTGAAATTTAAAGATGCAGAATTAATTGGTATTCCTTTCCAGATAATTATTGGCAGAGATTCTATTAATAAAAAAGTAGAACTTTTATGCAGGACAAATAATACTAAGCTTAAAATTAGTACTGATAAATTGTTAGAAACATTTATTTCCGAATCTGAAATAATGTACAATAGAAAGTCTTGAGGCTTATTTTTTTTGGGAGCTAAGTTATGTTACTGAAATGGACATCAAAACTATTTTTTAAGAATCTTACCAAAGCTATATCTTTTGCAATATCCTTAATTGTTGTTTTTACACTATTTAGTTCCCCTTCCATAGCTGCAAAAACCGCTATGACAGGTGACTATACAAAGGATACAATTTCAGTTGTTAAAACATTACAAACAGCTGTTGATACTCCAAAAGATTCTCCAAATAAAGATGAAGTAAGAAGTGAAGCTCTTACACTCATAACTGACTATATTTCCAGATATAGAAATAGAGGGATGGTGAATAAAACGCAATCATTTACCACAATGCAAACAGCCTTAAATGCTATGGCAGGTCATTACAAAAACTTTGCAAGTAGACCTTTGCCAGATAAACTTAAAGAGCGTTTAACCAAAGAATTTTCTCTTGCTGAAAAAATGGTTCTAAGAGAAAGTTGATACAATTCATTTACTTTTTAAAAGTAAACCAAGATTTTTGAATATATTGAATATTCTCACAAAAATAATGCTCTTCTAAAATTGGCCAATGTTGTTGTAATCGGAGCCCAATGGGGTGACGAAGGAAAAGGTAAAATAACGGATTTACTTAGTCGATCGGCAGATGTTGTCGTGCGCTATCAAGGGGGAGTAAATGCAGGTCATACTATTGTCGTAGATGATAAAGTCTTAAAATTACATTTAATTCCCTCAGGGATACTTTATAAAAATACTTCTTGTCTAATTGGTTCGGGAACTGTAGTAGATCCAAAAATCTTGCTTAAAGAAATTGACATGTTAATTGATAATGGAATTGATATCTCAGGATTAAAAATTTCATCAACATCACATGTAACAATGCCCTACCACCGAATATTAGATGAAGCGATGGAGGCTGATAGAGGTTCAAACAAAATAGGGACAACAGGTCGTGGGATTGGCCCAACTTATGCGGATAAATCACAAAGAAATGGCATTAGGATAAGAGACTTGCTCAATAAGGAAAGGCTAAGTGATGTGATCGAAATTCCATTAAGAGAAAAAAACGGTCTACTAGAAAAAATCTATGGCATTAAACCACTTAAATTAGAAGATATTGTTGAAGAATATCTTGACTATGGTGAAAGATTATCAAAGCATGTTGTTGACTGTACGAGGACTATCCATACAGCCTCGAAAAACAAGAAAAATATTCTTTTCGAAGGTGCTCAAGGGACTCTACTTGACTTAGATCATGGAACTTATCCTTTTGTTACCTCATCAAACCCTATATCAGGAGGGGCATGTATTGGAGCTGGAGTGGGTCCAACTTTAATTGATAGAGTCATAGGTGTCGCAAAAGCTTACACCACAAGAGTAGGTGAAGGACCATTCCCAACTGAATTACAAGGAAGTATTAATGATCAACTCTGTGATAGAGGCAGTGAATTTGGAACCACTACTGGGAGAAGGAGAAGATGTGGGTGGTTTGATGGAGTTATTGGTAAATATGCTGTATCTGTAAATGGTCTTGATTGTTTAGCCGTTACGAAACTTGATGTTTTAGATGAGTTAGATGAGATTCAAGTTTGCATTGCATATGATCTCGATGGAGAGGAAATAGACTACTTTCCTACAAATTCAGATGACTTAAAAAAATGTAAGCCAATCTTCAAAAAATTAAAAGGTTGGCAATGTTCAACTGCAGATTGCAGAAAACTATCTGATCTCCCAGAAAATGCTATGAATTATCTAAGATTTTTAGCTGAATTAATGGAGGTACCAATTGCCATTGTCTCGTTGGGGGCGAATAGAGATCAAACTATAGTAATTGAAGACCCAATACATGGTCCTAAAAGAGCACTGCTAAGGTAATTTAGTTCCAAATTAATGAAGGAATCCTTTAGACATTTTGAACATAAAAAAGTCGATCTCATTGGTCTGGGCAACGCAATAGTAGATATTATTGTAAGTATTGAAGATGAGTTTCTTGAGATAAATAATCTGGATAAAGGATCAATGAATCTAATTAATTCTGATGAATCTCAGAGATTGTTAGAAAATTGCAAAGTGATCAAACAAATTTCAGGTGGGTCCTCAGCAAATACCGTTGTTTCTTTAGCAGAATTAGGCAATGATGTGCAGTTTATAGGAAGAGTGAAAAATGATCAATTTGGGAATTTCTTTTCTGACGATATAAAAAAAAGTAAAACTATATTTAATACTCCACCTACTATTGAAGGTGCTCCAACAGCTCATTCAATCATTTTGGTTACACCTGATGCACAAAGAACTATGTGCACTTACCTAGGAGCATCTGTAGAGTTTGAACCAAAGGACATTGACTTTACTGTTATTAAGGAAAGTAAATACTTATATTTAGAAGGATATTTATGGGACAGCGAATTAGCTAAAAAAGCTTTTATTAAAGCCGCCCAAGTTGCAAAACAATCTAATACAAAAATAATCCTTTCTTTGTCTGATTCATTTTGTGTAGATAGACATCGTGAGAGTTTCTTGGAATTAATTTATGAATATGTAGATATTGTTTTTTGTAATGAATCCGAAGTGTTGAGTCTATTTAAAAAAGACAAATTAGCGAGCTGCCAAGAAAACCTATCTTCCTTATGTGAATTAGTCATAGTAACACTTGGAAGCAATGGTTCTCTGATCGTTAACAAAAATAATGTTGAAATAATTGAGTCAATAACGAAAGGCAAGATTATTGATACTACAGGAGCGGGAGATATCTATGCGGGAGGATTTATCCATGGATTAATAAACAATTGTTCCCTCAAAAAATGCGGAGAGATAGCTTCAATTTGCGCAGGACAAATAATTACGCAATTAGGATCTAGAACAGATATTGATCTTAAAGAGTTAATAAAATAGATTTAATCAAATAGTCTTATTCAACCAATCATAATATTTCATCTCAGCATGGTATTTTTTGTAAATAATTTGAGGGATATAATATGTGGAATTTTTATTTACGAAATCAATTAAACAATCTTTAAATTCTAGTTTACTTTTTATTGTGATTTCAAACTCTTTAGTTTCTTCAATATCATCATCCCACTTATAAATTGAAAAAATTTGCTTTATCGAAACACATGCTGCAAGTTTATTTTGTATTAGTAATTTAGCCATTTGCAAAGCATTCGCTTTACTTGATTCAGTTGTGATAATAACTAATATTTCCATAATGAATTAAACATCAATATTTTTTAATTATGTGATTTATCAAATTGTGATGTTGATCAAAAGAGTAAGAATAATCATTGTTAACTTTCGGCCTTTTAACCAAAAATAACTTCATTCTACTTCCAGAAACTATACTCTCCCAGTTTTTCTGTGAATAACTTCCAGATTCTCTGCATAGAACATAATCTATCTCCCAAAAATCACAAAGTTTTTTTTCTAAAATGTTTTTATTATTTTTACTCGGTTCAAGTATCGCTATGTTTGTATTTTTAACACATGATCCAAAAGCTTTAGTTATACTTTCGTAAGTTGGAAGTACCCTCGTAAATACATTTGCTTTACAATTCATATAATAATTAGCTGTATCGTTAAGGAATCTTGATCCTATTGCAAGAAGAATATTCTTATTCTCAATATCAACATTATTTATATCCTTTAAATGATCAATATAAAAAAAATTATTAGTTTTATTTATTAGAGATTTCCTCTCAAATAGTAAAAGAGGTGTATTAATCTCTTTACATGCATTATTAAGATTTTTAGAAATTATTGCGGCAAACGGATGAGTAGCATCGATAACACATGTGATTTTATTTTTATTTATGAAATTAATTATTTGATCTTTATTATTTAATTTCCCCGTAATGATATGTAACTTTGGATTTTCAATATAAGCTTGCCCTGCTTTATAAGTTAAAACACTTGCAAAGACTGAATAATTAAGTTCAAGAAGCCTATTAGCTATTACAGGTCCATCCGAAGTTCCTGAAAGGATCCAAACATTTTTATAGCAATTTCCTTGATTCTGCATCAGTATGTCTTTAATTAAATAGTAAGTAATGAATCATTGTTTAATTCAGGCGGTCATTAATAGCGCTCCGCAAATGAGGTATACCAAAGAAAACCAAACTCCAATTGCAGAAATGATTGTTAATTTTAAAGGATTACGTACTGAAGATCCAACCAGAGATCTCAAGATCATAGGATGGGGAAATATTGCCCAAGAAATGGTAGATGAACTAAAGGAGGGGCAAAATATTGTTATTGAGGGACGATTAAAGATGAATTCTGTCACTAGAAAAGACGGAACGAAAGAAAAGCAACCAGAACTAACAGCTTCAAAAATTCATCAAATATCGCCAGTTGATGTTACTAAGTCTGATCAAAAAGAAAATAATGAATCATTTGAAAATAAAGAAACCTCCAAAAAATCTAGTTGGGATAGTTCACCTTTGGTACCTGAAGTGGACGAAATACCTTTTTAAATCAAATATCAACATTATTTTCTTGAACACTTATAATTAATTTGCTTATTTTTCTTTCAAGCGCGGCAAGTTCGCTTCTGATTTCTGGCCATTTACCCTTATCAAGATTTTCTAGTAGCCATGCTCTATCTTGATCAAGTTTAAAAATTAAATCTCCTTGATTTGCAGTATTAGGATCTTGCATAATACTTGTTAGCCCATTTAAAACTCATTCTACTAAATCAAAATGAAGAAATACTTATCGCCTGGAAACTTAATCGTAACCGCTGGGGGTATGTTAGCTTTTGTTGGAATGACTGCTTATTTTACAGACTCAGTGAATTTAAGTGTACCTACTTTTTTTTATGGAGTACCTATTTTCCTAATTGGCTTAGGCTTAAAGACTTCCGAAATACCTCCTGTAGAGTTATTTGACAAGACAAATTTTGCGACAAATAAATTTAATAGACCAAAAGAACTAACAGCATTAGTTAAAGATGTTACGAGATGGAGGTATGGGATAAAAGCTCATCTTGAATCGTCATTAGAATCTTTAAATTTGTGGGACGAGGATAACCCCCCTCAATTAAAAGAAATAGAAGAAATTACAAAGGAAGAAAAAAATGGTCTCAGAATGCGTTTCGAATTAAACGCTGTCCCTCTAGAAAAATGGATTGAAAAACAAGAAAGATTAAATAGGTTTTTCGTCAAAGGTCTTGAATCAGAATTTATTATCGACGATAATAAAAAAGAATTTGATTTTATTCTCTTTTATTGAATAAAGGGATATATTTGTAAAAACCTAATTTCTCAATTCAATCAAGTTTTAATGAATTTTAATAATGAATGATTCTCAAAGAGTATCAATATTAAGCGAAGCACTTCCATATATACAAAGTTTCTCAGGTAGAAAAATTGTTATCAAGTATGGTGGTTCTGTTATGGAAAATGATAATTTAAAAAATGCTTTTTTTAGAGACATTGCACTTTTATCAACCGTTGGGGTTTGTCCGATAGTAATTCATGGAGGTGGACCAGAGATTAATAATTGGTTAAAGAAATTAGAAATATCTCCTAAATTCGAAAATGGATTAAGAATTACTGATCAAAAAACAATGGAAATTGTCGAGATGGTTCTAATGGGTAGAGTTAACAAACAAATTGTAAAAGGGATTAATAAAACTGGATCCTTAGCTGTGGGAATATCAGGTCTTGATGGCAACTTAATTCAATCTAGAGAACTAGGAGATGGTAGCCATGGGTTAGTGGGAGAGGTTACAAAAATCAATCCTGAAATATTAGATCCTCTTATTTCTAAAGGATACATCCCAATTATTTCTAGCATTGGATCAACCTTGGAGGGTATTTCCCATAACATTAATGCAGATTTTGTTGCTGGAGAAATTGCTGCTTCAATAAATGCAGAAAAACTTATTCTTCTTACAGATACTCAAGGAATTTTAAAAGAAAAAGATAACAAAAATAGTCTTGTTGAAAAAACTAATCTCAAAGAGGCAAGGGATTTTATTGATAAAAAAATTGTGACTGAAGGTATGATTCCAAAGACAGAATGCTGTATAAGAGCTTTAGCCCAAGGAGTCAAAGCAGCTCACATAATTGATGGAAGAATAGAACATTCATTACTTCTTGAGATTTTTACAAATTCCGGAATAGGTACAATGATAGTCGCCTAACCCATGAAAACTTATGAGCAAGTTTTAGAAAAAGTAGAACTTGCTTTAGCTAAAGGTGAGTATCATTATTGTATTGAATTTCTTTTGCCCATAATCGAATCATTTCCCTTATCAAGCAAAGAGGGAGTAAATTTAAGAACAATCTTAATTACTGCTCTATGTGGTATCAATAAAAGGGAGGAGGCTAAAAGGTTTTGTAAAGAACTTCTAAAATCTTACGATAATAAGACGAGAGAAAATGCAAAATATTTGATGGAAGTTATAGACTCTCCTGATATTAAAAAGCCAGAAAATTGGAACGTACAGTTTGAAAGCGACCCATCACTCAATAAAAAATCTCTAAACTCACTGCGCAAAAAAAAAGAGGTATTTAAGAAAAAAAAATTTATTAATGTAACTGAGACACCAACTGGTGACACAAAACCTTTTCAGAAAGGCTTTTCACTTATCATTGTTTTAATACTATTATTATTAATTCCACTTTTAAGTGGCTGCGTAAAAATTGAGGATACCCTTGATCTTAGTGAACTTGATTCAATAACTAATAATTTAGTAATAGAGAGTAAATACATAAAGAAATTTCCTTGGCAATTAAAATTTGAAGAGAAGATGAAAGATATTTTTCCTGAAGCAGAAATTGAACAAGACGACTCAACCTTTTCTTTGAAACATAAAAATCTCAATTTAGAGGATACAAAGCAAGTTCTTAAAATCACCCAAAATACAGCTGGAAAGTTAGCGGGAGAATCAACAAATATAGAAATTAATACTACTCAAAAAAACTTCATTTTTTTTAAAAAATACTTTTACAGGTTAGATTTGGATCTAAATTCTATTAAAGGCATTGATAATTTAGAACTCATTTTCAAAATTATTCACCCTAATAAAGCTATCCTTACCGATAAAAATAATTCAAATTTAGAAATCACAAAAAATCTAATAATTTGGGATTTAAATCAAGGGCAGATAAATAGTCTTGAATTTTCTTTCTGGAGCCTCAACAAACTCTTGATTGGGATATCTATTATTTTAATAATTATACTATTGGCTTATTTATTAAGATTCTATAGATTTAAATTAGGTTCAGATTTACCTCAGCTTCCATCAAAGTAATTACAACTCTGCTGGATTAACATCTATTGTTAAAAAAACATTTTTTGGAATAAGTTTCCATAATATTGATCTATCAGGTAAAGGTATCTTTGTTCCTTCAGGACCATGTATTAATATCTGCCATCTAAATTTTTTACCGACTTTAGCTATTAAACTAGGGGCAGGACCAATTAATTTCCAGTTCTTTTTCTCACAAAAACTGTGTAGATATTTTGCTAATTTTATTGCAATTGACTCAGTTAATTCATAATTTTCACCTGACAATTTAAGTAGACAAATTGTGCAAAATGGAAATAAATTAGCATCCTTTCTCAATCTCGAATTTTCAATTAAGAATCTTTCATAATCTCTTTTTTGAAGATACGAAATCACCGGGTGGTTAGGTTTATATGTTTGAAAAATTACTTTCCCTTTTTTTTGTGCCCTGCCGGCCCTTCCTGCTACTTGCAAAAATAATTGTAATGATTTTTCTTCTGCTGAAATATCTGGGCGATGAAGCAAACCATCTGCTGCAATAACTACTGAAAGAGTAATATTGGGGATGTCAATACCTTTTGCCAGCATCTGAGTACCGACAAGAATATCAGCATCACCTTTAGAAAACTTTGAAAGAATATCTCTATGACCATCCTTTCCTGAAGTTGTATCTCTATCAAACCGAAGTACTCTTAAGTCAGGAAATTCTTCATTTAAAAACTCTATTACCCTTTGCGTACCAATTCCAAAAGGTTTGAAAGCAGTTGAATGACAATCTGGGCAACGATTGATCAATCTTGATTTATGATCACACCAATGACACCTTAACCATTTTTTCCCTTGTGATCCGAGATGAACTGATAAAGGAACGTCACAGTTGGGGCAATTTATTAAATATCCACAATTTCTACAACTTAAAAATCCACTATGCCCCCTCCTTGGGATCAAAATTATTGCTTGCTCTTTTTTTAAGCGTAGTTGAGGAAGCAACTGTAATAATTCATTGGAAAAAATTTTCATATTTCCCTTCTTGAACTCATCCCGCATATCAATAATTTTTATTTCAGGAGTCTCATTACTAGATATCCTTTGAATCATTCTTACCAATTTAAAATTCCTTTCAAAAATACACTTTTTCCAAGTCTTCATTGATGGGGTTGCACTCCCAAAAATTAACTTTGCAGAATTCCTTTTTACAGTTTCAATAGCAATCTCTCTCGCGTCATAGCAAGGCATAGGACTATCTTGCTTATAAGAAACATCATGTTCTTCATCCATTATTATTAATCCCAGATTTTTAATTGGAAGAAAAACTGCAGACCTTGTACCTATTACTATTAAAGGTTCATCAGCATTAATAATTTTCTTCCAAACTAAAGTTCTATGATCGGGAGAACAATTACTATGATATTCGTAAACAACATTATTAAATCGCCTACTAAACCTATCAATAAGTTGAGGAATTAATCCAATTTCTGGGGCTAGTATCAAACAACTTTTTTTCTTAAGAAATTGATCTTCAGCAACTCTCATATACACTTCTGTTTTACCTGAACCTGTTTCGCCCCAAAGAAGTAATGCATCTCCTGGTTTCATTGTTTGAAATTCTTGAAATGCAATTTTTTGCTCATTTGTAAGATTTGGTTTTTTCGTTGCGATATGATCTTTTACAAAGGAATTTAATTTACTATTTATATTTTTTTTTCTTTTAGATTTAGCAAGATAATTTTTACTGACCATTGAGTTAATTAGAGTGTAATTAAAACCAGACTTTATTAATTCACTTTGCCAATTACCTTTTTTAGATAAAGTATCCATTAAAAAAAATTCTTTTTTGGTTAATCCATTTTTCTTAATATCAAATTCTTTTTTAGTTTCAATCCATATTTGATCTTTTAAACCTTTAGAGAAATTTTTATATTTACCAATCCAGCCAGGAGGAAATGCAGTTTTAAACATTTTTAAATTACTAACCATATAAAAAGAGGCTAGGGAGTCTATCAATTCTCTCCAAGATTCATCTATTATTTTTTTCTGCAAAATACCTTCAACAAACAAATATCTTATGCTTTTCCCTCCAGTAATATTTGATTCATTATTATTGATTGTCGAAAAGTTTTTTTTGGAGATCACCAACCCATTCAATAATCTCCCCCTAAGTCTCACACTTACAATATCTCCAACTTCTGCCCCAAGATTATTTCCATCTAAATAGTAAAAGCTTTCATTAGTACTACCTACATCGAGCAAAATTTCCAATTTATAGGAGATATTTAATAACTGATTACTTGCCGGCTTCAAAACTTTTTCTTAGTATTGGATTGTTGAACATTCCACAAAGTGTTTTTTGCACATTGTAAGTATCCTGCTCTTAAGGGAGACATGAAGCTCTGATCATTGACTGAAAATTCAAAAATGATCTGCCTGTCTGAGAAATCCCAAGACTTTTTACTTTAGGTAATCTATAGCACTATTTAAATTTTTCAACAATTTAGAAAACTTTTCTTATTCTCATTTTGTGAAAAAGTTTTTTAAACATTAAGGGGACTTTACTACTAATTGTTCAAATTAGCCCTAAATAAAATTTTATCTAGTTAAATTCACCGTAGAAAGGAGTTAATTATGTGTCCAGTCGCAGCAGAATCAAAGAAATCCAAGCCTAGTTCAAAAAAAAAGATCAATAAAAAAATTAATACAAATTTAGAAACAGTAGTTGAAGAAGATAGTAATAAAAATAATCAAACTTTACGGAAATCTGCTGAGTTAAACGAAAGCAATATTGAAAATAACAATAATGAATTTGGTGATTCTGAAGAAGAAGATAAAGGACTTGGGAATATAAAACTTGGGCCAAAAGGTATCTACACTGAAGATTCAATAAGAGTTTATCTCCAAGAAATTGGAAGAATTAGACTTTTAAGACCAGATGAAGAAATTGAGCTTGCAAGAAAAATTGCTGACTTACTCCAATTAGAAGAGCTTGCAACTCAATATGAGTCAGAAAAAGGACATTTCCCATCTGTAAGAGAATGGGCCGAGTTAATAGATATGCCTCTTCCCAAATTCAGAAGAAGACTTCTCTTAGGTCGGAGAGCTAAAGAAAAAATGGTTCAATCAAATTTAAGATTAGTTGTTTCCATTGCTAAAAAATATATGAACAGAGGTTTATCATTTCAAGATTTAATCCAAGAAGGAAGTTTGGGTCTAATTAGGGCAGCGGAAAAATTCGACCATGAAAAAGGTTATAAGTTCTCTACATATGCAACTTGGTGGATTCGCCAAGCCATTACAAGAGCAATTGCGGATCAAAGTAGAACTATTAGATTGCCAGTTCACTTATACGAGACAATATCCAGAATTAAAAAAACCACAAAAGTTCTTAGCCAAGAATTTGGCAGGAAACCTAGTGAAGAAGAAATCGCTGAGAGTATGGAAATGACAATCGAAAAATTAAGATTTATAGCTAAAAGTGCGCAACTTCCTATTTCTTTAGAAACTCCAATAGGGAAAGAAGAAGACTCAAGGCTAGGAGACTTTATAGAGGCTGATATAGAAAATCCAGAGCAAGATGTTTCTAAAACCTTACTAAGAGAAGATTTGGAAGGAGTATTAGCCACTCTTAGTCCAAGAGAAAGAGATGTTCTCAGATTGAGATATGGAATTGATGATGGAAGAATGAAAACTCTTGAAGAAATTGGCCAGATTTTTGATGTGACTAGAGAAAGAATTAGACAAATAGAGGCAAAAGCTCTAAGAAAACTAAGACATCCAAATCGAAATGGGGTTTTAAAAGAATATATTAAATAAAAAAAGTTAAGTATAATAATTAGCCTAAAAAACTGGCAAAATAATAGCTTAAAATAAACTCGACTTAATTTTTAATTCAAACTCAAAATAATATTTAATGACTAATTTTAAGCTAAAAATAGCTAGTAGAAGAAGTAAGCTAGCAATGGTTCAAACTTTATGGGTTAAAGATCAACTAGAAAGGAATATTCCCAATTTAGAGGTATCTATAGAAGCTATGGCAACTCAAGGTGACAAAATCCTTGATGTAGCCTTAGCAAAAATAGGCGACAAAGGCTTATTTACAAAAGAACTTGAAGCACAAATGCTCGTAGGCCATGCAGATATAGCAGTACATTCTCTAAAAGATTTACCAACCAATTTGCCTAATGGCCTTAAATTAGGATGCATTACAAAAAGGGAGGATCCTGCAGATGCTTTAGTAGTAAACAAAAAAAATGACTGTTATAAATTAGAAAACTTACCTGAAGGTTCGATTGTTGGAACAAGCTCCCTAAGAAGACTGGCACAATTAAGAAATAAGTACCCACATCTTGTTTTCAAAGATATCAGGGGAAATGTTATTACAAGAATTGAAAAATTAGATGCAGGAGAATTTGATTGTATAATTCTTGCGGCAGCTGGTTTAAAGAGATTAGGCTTTGAATCAAGAATTCACCAGATTATCCCAAGTGAAGTTTCCCTTCATGCCGTTGGCCAAGGGGCACTAGGCATTGAATGTAAATCTGATGATAAAAAAGTTTTAGAAATTATAAATATCTTAGAAGACAGACCCACCAGTCAAAGATGTCTAGCAGAAAGGTCTTTTTTAAGAGAGCTTGAAGGTGGATGCCAAGTCCCCATAGGTGTGAATAGTAAAATTCAGAATGAACAACTTTGCCTTACTGGTATGGTTGCATCTCTTGATGGAGAAAGGCTTATTAAAGATCAATATATTGGCACTATTAATGATCCCGAAGAAGTAGGCAAAGAACTAGCTAAAAAATTAAAGCAGCAAGGTGCCGAAGAAATACTAAGAGAAATATTTGAAAAATTTAGAGAAAAATAAAATTAGTTAATTTACTAATTTAGGATCAATTTCTTTTTTGTATCTCTCTTCACAATCTTTAATCACTTTAACAGCTTCTTCTATCCCAAAAAAACCATTGACAGTACATGTTCCTGGTTTTTTTAGATCTTTGTAGTGCTCCCAATAATACTTTGTTTCTTTTAACCAATGATCGCCAAGGTCTTCATAACTTGAGATATGATCCATTCTTTTATCATCTGCGAGAACCGCTATTACCTTATCATCGACCTCTCCACCATCATCAAATTTCATTACCCCAATAATCCTTGCTTCCACAATAGATCCGGGTATCAATGGCTCAGTTACCCCAACAATTTCAACATCAAGCGGATCTCCATCTTCATCCCATGTCCTTGGAATACATCCATAAGCAAAAGGATACGCAAGTGATGAATAACCTACCCTATCAAGTTTTAGATGGCCAGTTTCTGTAATTAATTCATATTTATTTATGGTATTAGAGTTCAATTCAACAATAGTATTTATTATTGTATTTGAGCTGTCAGTGAAAGCATTTAGTATGTGCAATAAATTTGGGGTAACCCTGCTTGGGGGCTGATTTAGATTTGCCATCAAAAAATTATTTTTGTTTATCTTACATCCTCACACCTAACCAAATTCTTTAAAAGTAATGTTTCAGCAAAAATCATTTATTTTAGACCTTAAATGATTAATAAAATAGTTTGGCGATAGTTCTTCATTAGTTACAGCTCTTACCAACTCCATACAATTAACTGATCTGCCATATTTATGTATATTATTTTTTAACCAAAAGATGATCTTCTGATATTCACCATTTTCAATTAAGTTGTCAATCAACCCTATGTCTCTTTCCATTTGAGAAGATATTTGCGCGCTTATAACATGTCCTAACAAATATGAGGGGAAATATCCAAACGCCCCTTCACTCCAATGAACATCTTGAAGACAACCTTCTGAATCATTAGATGGTTTAATTCCTAGGAGTTCATCATATCTTTTATTCCATTCCGTTGGAATATCTTCAGCAGGTAACCCTCTTTCAATTAAATCTATTTCAAGTTCGGTTCTTATTAATATGTGTAAGCCATAAGTCAATTCATCCGCTTCAACCCTATTTAATCCTGCTTCCAAATGATTAATAGATTTCCATAGTTCTAAATAATTATCAAGAGAACATCCAGCCGAAACAAATTTGTTAAAAAATCTTTTTGAAAAAGATTTGGATTTAACTATTCTATTTTCCCAAAATAAAGATTGACTTTCATGAATACCCATAGAGGTTGCTTGACCTAAAGGCCAAGCAAACCATTGATGACTTTGAGATGGCAACCCCTGCTCATAAATAGAATGTCCCCACTCATGCGCAGTTGCCAAAAAACTTGATAGCGGTTCACCTTCAACAATTCTTGTCGTAATCCTGTAATCATTAGGCCCTAATGTAATCGAAAAAGGATGGGGAGATTTACCAACAACAACTAGATCTTTATCTCTCCCAAACTCATCAAGTAATTGAGAACATAAATTATGTTGAGATTCTGGACTTAAATCCCATTGATATTTCTTATATTTATTAATCCCTCTAATCAACTCTGGGAGAGTATCTTTCAAAGGCTGAAACATTTTATTCAGCCACTTTAAAGTTAATTCAGGCTCAAAGGGTTGGGCTAAAGTTTCCCATGGTGAATATTGATCTGATATTTGTTTTGCCTCTTCAATCCTCAATTTAACTAATTCTTCAAAGAAAGGAAGAAAAATTTTAAAGTCCGATTTTTCCTTAGCTTCTTGCCAGCTCCCATACCCTTTAGATTTTGCCTTTGCTAGAGACTCAACTAATTTAGGATCTAAATTTCTTTCTCTATTAAATTCCTTCAATAAAAGACTAATATTTCTTTCTTTATCTTTTACGAAAAGTTGATTATCGGAATTTCGTTCAATATCTGCTAGTTCATTATTAGCAGATTGTATTAAATTAGAAAATTCCTCGGAAGAATTTCTTTCATGCAATACTTTTGCAATATAAGTAAGTTGTTCAGACCTCCAAGAAGCACCTTTCTTTGGCATTCCAGTATTCTGATCCCAATAAAGTGTATTTTGGATTGAACCTAATATTTGTGTTTCTTTCAGATAAGCACCCAGCTTATTCCAATGAGTTTCAGCCAAAGATTTAAATGGAAATTAAATTTATCTTAAGATAAAAATTTTAATGTCTGCAGTAAAACATGCATCTTTATCCATAATAGGATATTGATTAATTAAGTTTTAACTTATATGGAACAAATATTTTCAAAATTAAAATTCATAACCCATGGCGAGGGTTTTATTGATATCACATATGATGTAAATTTATTTGTTGAAAAAAATAATTTTCATTCCGGAATTTTAAATTTAACTTCACTTCATACAAGTTGCAGTTTAACTATTAATGAGAACGCAGATCCAAATGTTCTTAGGGACCTAAAAAAGTATATGCAATCGATAGTTCCCTATGATTCCTACTTAACCTTATCAAAAAATAGAGAGGAAATATCCTATAAACATTATCAAGAAGGGGCTGACGATATGCCAGCACATATTAAAACATCCCTAACAAACACTTGTTTATCTTTGAGTTTTCAAGACGGGAAAATTATGCTTGGCACATGGCAAGCAATTTATTTATGGGAACATCGATTTGATCAAAAGGAAAGAATAATTAATGTTCATATAATTGGTGAGAAAAAGTAAGATATTTATAATGTAATAAGTTAGTTTCTTATTTAATGGAACCCTACATTTTGCAAGATGAAGAATTGAATGAATTAGTTGTCAAAATACCTGGCTGGGAAATTAAATCTAAACAAATCCAAAGAGAATTTAATTTCGCTAATTTTATTGAAGCCTTTGCTTTTATGACTAAGGTTGCTTTAATCTGTGAAAAATATAATCATCATCCTAACTGGGAGAATGTTTATGCAAAAGTAATAATTAAATTAAATACACATGATCTAGGAGGTATTACGAATCTGGATCAAACATTAGCTTGGGAAATCAACAAAATTTTCGATCAATAAAAATTTAAGCTTTTTTTCAACTATTCTAAATGTCTAAAAATTTATTGCCAGTTACTATTATTAGTGGATTTTTAGGTTCTGGCAAAACTACACTTCTGAATCATATTTTAAAAAATCAAGTTGGTATTAAAACAGCTGTTTTAGTCAACGAATTTGGAGAAATCGGAATAGATAATGACTTAATAATAGAAGGCTCAGAAGATATGATCGAATTAAATAATGGATGTATATGTTGCTCTATCAATGGCGAATTATTGAATACTGTATCCAAAGTTTTAGAAAGAGCTGAAAAATTAGACTATTTGATTGTTGAAACAACTGGATTAGCAGATCCATTACCTGTAGCCATGACTTTTGCCGCTGGTGATCTTAGAGAAAAAGTAAGATTAGATTCGATAATCACTGTCATTGATGGAGAAAATTTTGATTTTGAAATTAATAATACAAGTGTCGCCTATTCTCAAATTTTATACGGAGATATCCTTCTTCTTAATAAATCTGATTTAGTAAATGAAGAACAACTAAATAAAATAGAGGAGTTTATAAATAAAATAAAAAAAGAACCAAGGATTTTGAGATCAACTAATAGTGAAGTTTCATTACATACAATAATGAGCGTTGGTCTATTTGAGACGGATACTTTTGAATTCGAGAAAAATAAAAAAAATATAGAACAAAATTCAAACGATCACTCTTCCCATTCTCACGATCACTCTTCCCATTCTCACGATCACTCTTCCCATTCTCACGATCACTCTTCCCATTCTCACGATCACTCTTCCCATTCTCACGATCACTCTTCCCATTCTCACGATCACTCTTCCCATTCTCACGATCACTCTTCCCATTCTCACGATCACTCTTCCCATTCTCACGATTTGAATAATATAGAAGGTTTTACATCAGTTTCTTATGAGACATTTGAACCATTCTCCTTAAGGAAGTTTCAATATTTCTTAGATAATCAAATCTCACAAAATGTATTTAGAGCGAAAGGAATATTATGGTTTATGGAAAGTGATAGAAAACACATTTTTCACCTATCTGGAAAACGATTTTCTCTAGATGATGAAGAATGGACAAAAGAAAAATCTAATAAGATAGTATTAATTGGTAAAAACTTAGATCATCAAACTATTAAGAATCAACTTTCATCATGTAGATTTAGTTCAGATTAGTGTTTACATATTAGGATTTAATTAATTTTTGAAAATACTTATTAAAGGATTTAAAAAAGCAATAAACGAATTAAAACTTTTTTATTTTACTTCGTTTATTGTTGCATTTTTAGTAATCATTCCAATTTCCAATTTTCTTCTTGAAGGAGTCCAATATGTTGTAAGTGGGAATTTTTCATTAGGCGTTGCTGGAGGAGAAGAGGTATTAGAAACTTTAAAAGTTTTAGTACTAACAAGTTTTTTAGGAGGAGGATTAGGTACTTTAAATGGATGGTTACTTTCAAATTGTGATTTTAAGTTCAGAAAAGTTCTCCGTATTTGTCAGCTCATTCCACTAGCCGCCCCAGCATACCTAATAACCGCTGTTTTGCAGGATTTAGGAAGTATTTTTGGGTATCAAGTAACCGGTTTATGGTGGGGGGTATTAATACTTTCAATCTCTACTTATCCATATGTATTCATTCTTGCTAACGAAAGTTTTAATAAATTTGGAGTTAATCAAATCAATGCTAGTAGAGGATTAGGAGTTGGGCCGTGGAGGAGCTTCTTTAAAATCGCTTTTCCAATGGTGTTACCAGCACTCATAACAGGCATAAGTTTAATGTGTATGGAAGTAATGAATGAGTTGGGAACATTTGCATTATTAAATATTCCAAGTATTTCTACTGGTATAGCCGAAAATTGGATAATTGAGGGTAATCCAAAAAGTGCTATTGGACTGTCTTTGATAGCTTTATTAATAATTTTCACTTTAATTATTTTTGAAAAATTCTCGAGAAGAAAATCAAAGCGGTGGAGTGAAAATCCTGCATCAAAAGATTCCCAAGGGTGGGAATTAAAAAAAACAAGAGCTCTTTTGGCAATCACAATATCTTTATTTCCTCCAATTTTCTCTTTTGGAATACCATGTTTTTGGGTTCTGCTCAATATCGATCAAATTCAAAAAGGGTTATCAGTAGAATTGCTTACCCTATCATTCAGGACCATAAGTCTAGGATTTTTTACTGCATTAATAACGATGTTTTTTTCCTTAATAATTTCCTTAGCAAGACGTCCAAATAAAAGCTTATTACTAGGACTAATAACAAACCTTGCGGGAATAGGTTATGCAATTCCAGGCACTGTATTAGCTTTATCTTTAATAAGCATTTCTTCTCCAAAATTGAATTTCATTGCTATTTGCTTACTAATTTGGGGTTATCTTGTTCGATTTCTAACTATTTCTAAGGGTTCTATTGATTCAAGTCTTGAGAGAATTTCTCCTAGTCTAGATGAAGCTGCACTTGGACTAGGAGAGAATTGGCCGGGCATCATCAAAAGAATTCATCTTCCTCTTCTTCAGGGACCAATATTCGTAGGATCACTTTTAGTTTTTGTAGACACGATAAAAGAATTACCCATGACCTTTATTTTGAGACCATTTGATTTTGATACATTATCTGTGAGGATATATCAATATGCTGGAGATGAAAGAATGGTAGAGGCAATATTACCAGCCATTATTATCATGACTTTAGGCCTTATTGCTTCAATAACATTGATACCAAGTTTAGAGAAAAAAAACTAAATTCTTTTATAAAGTTTTCTTATTAAGAAAGGTAGGCTTAAGAACAAATCTGCCAAGGTAGATATAACCCTAAAATAAACTAAACTAATGATAATTATATTTTGTGGAATACTTTTGTCTATAAATAAAAGGAGGCAAGCCTCAAAAACACCAACTCCTCCTGGAGCTGCTGGAACTACCAAGCCTACAGACCATGACAAAGAAAAGATTACCAATAAAAATATAATGTTCAGAGTATTACTCGCATAAAAAGTATTTAAGCAAATATAAAAACCAATAAATTTAGATAAAACAAATCCAATTTCAAGAAATAAAGCTTTAGTAGGGAAAAATGAAATAATATTTATTCTCTCTTCAAATTGGTCCTTTGAATTTGGAAGTCTCAAGACCTCAAATACTTTTCCCTTAAGAGACCCTAATATTTTTAATATCCGAAAAATAAATTTCCTATTTAGGAAAACCAAAGGAACTATTAAAAAAATATAAAATGGTGAAAATATTAATCCCATCGATGCCAAGAGAAAAGATCCAGACAACATAAAATAAGGTTCTATAAGTGTCGAATACAATGCAATATGAGGATTACTTATTTTTTTTATAAAATTAAATCTTTCTACAAAATGCCAAACTCCTCCTGGAACGTATTTAAGAATATTGGTTAAAACATAAAATGAGACTAGATTATTACTTTTAAATTCTTTCCCGAACCATCTAACAATATATTTCCATGCATAAGCGTTCAGATAAATACTTAAAATACAAAATAAAAATGATAAAAATAGATTAATTCCATCTCTTTCTAAATTGACATCAAAAGAAATTTGATCAATATTATTAAAAAAATATATGCAAAAATAGGACAAGCTTGTAATAAAGAAAATACTCTTTAAACAACCAAAATTAATTTTTTTAAAGAATTTAAGATGTGATTGATTACTAAAGCTAAATCTCATTTCCAGTTTTCAAATGCTTTAAAATTTTTGCTTGAATCTCTTATTATTTTTCTTATTTCGTACGTTGATATTTTATGCTCTATTTGTAATCTCAAAACCTCATCATTTTCTGGTTTCGTAATTATTGATCCATCTGGTTTCAAAGTTTGTTTAACTTTTATATTTCCAAAATTCGTTGAACATTCTCCTCTGCGTCTAAGTAATACCCACCTAGATTGGATCCTTTCACGAACCCCAATACTGTTGGAATAATCAAACCATAATCTCCTAAAAAACTCTTTTTTCTCTATGGGCAAGATTACTTGTATTGAAAATCCAATTCTATTTTTTTTCATATTGATAGCTTGATAGGAAACGTCGTAAGCTCCCTCAATTCTTAGTTTCTCCACAAAATTAGATATATCTTCGGGTGTTTGGTCGTCAATCCATGCTTCTTGAATAGATATCTCTTCACACTTTGGACTAATTTGTTCATTTTCGTTAATAGAAAAATCATCAAATGAAGTAATTTTATAAACTCTTACCAAATTAGGGAATGTAAATTTAAGATTACCAATGCCGACTCCATAAGAGTTAATAGAATATTTTAAAGGAGGTTCAAGATAGTCGACTAAATTAGCAAGTAAAGCAATGCCAGTTGGTGTTGAGAGTTCACCATCTATGGAGTTAGGGCTTGATAAAACCTTGATATTTTTTTGTCTTATTAGCTCTATTACGGCAGGAGGTGGTACAGATAATTTTCCATGTTCAGTTTGAACAAAACCATTCCCCAACATTGGTTCATTACAATAAACCCTCTTTGGATTTAAGTAATTCAATGCAGCACATACTCCAATTATGTCCACCAATGAATCTATAGCCCCAATTTCATGAAAATGAACTTCATCAGCTTTAGTACCATGAACTTTTCCTTCCGCAATTGCTAAAGATTCAAATACTTCATAAATTATTTTTTTTAATTTATCTTCAAGGTGGCCATTTAGAATAAGTTCCTTGATACTTCTCCAAGTTCTTTTAATAGGACTAGGGTCAACATTATCAACCTTTGCCTTGATGCCACGGATTGAACAACTTTTTGATTCCTTAAAGTCTAGTTGATATAGATCCTTCAATCCAAGATCAACAAGTGGCTGTTCAATAACTTTTTTAGGCACCCCTAAATCATAAAAAGCTCCTAACAACATATCTCCAGAGACACCTGGAGAACATTCAATAAAAACATCATCCATAAATCAAATATTTCTTAACTGGCAAAATTGCGGAGGAAATCAAGCTCTCATTCTAGTTATTTTAGAAAGATTTTTTTCAATCACTTCGTAATTTATTAATTGCAAAGAATTTCCATCTCTATTGATATCTAAACTTACAAAGCTATGCAAAAGTTCAAGAGAAAGCTCTCCTTTTATGACTAATTTAAAATTTTTATTTTTTAAATTTTTTGACTTTATAGCAGGACATATTTTGATAATAATTTCTTTCTTTTGCGTGTTAACAAAAACTAATTCTCCTCTAACAGAAAAATAATTATCTTTTAAATCTAATTCTTCTAATAATTTTGAGAAGTTAGTTTTTGGAGAATCATTAGGGAAATCATTAAGTTGATAGGGATCCCATATACCAGCAACCTGTAAATGCAAGTTTTGAGTATTTTTATTCTTTGGATAAACAATCCAATAATAACTTTTATTTAAATCAATATGCTTTTTTAAAAGTGATAATGCTTTACCAAGAACTACTGTTTCAATTTTTTCGTCTTTATTGTCAATTAAAAAGCCTCTATTTAATTGTTCATTACTAAGGGGAGTGAATTTACCATTAATAATACCGATTGCTCTGTGCTGTAATCGGTTAGTAACTTTTGGGATAGGGTTTTTTAACATATTAAAAAATTTGAAAATAACAATTTAACGTATTAAATTTCTATATTTTCCTCCAAACTATTGAAAGACCTTAACGCATCGTCAATTGCATCAGAAGGATCAGTCGCATCATTCATACTATTTTGTCTCCGAATCATTTCCACAAGTTCAAAAGGATTAGTTGGAAGAGCTGAACTATCATCTTCTGTTTTAGTAGAGGTATCGATTTCTATTTCTTCAAATAAATATTCAGCATTTAGATAATCACTTTTTAAGGAAGTTAATAAAGTAAAAAAAATTACAACAGTAATTGGTTTAAAAACGCTTTTGCAAAAGTAATTTTTCATTTTATTTAATTTCAAAATTCTTTAACGCCAAAATTTCTTGCTATTTTAATTTTACATAATTTGGTGGAAATTTGTTAATAGCAACTTGGAATGTTAACTCGATAAGAACCAGACTTTCACAAATATTAGATTGGATTAATCAAGCCAATCCAGATGTCCTATGTTTGCAGGAAACTAAAGTGATAGATGATAGTTTCCCTGTCGAAGCTTTTGAAAAATTAGGATACTTAGTAGAGATCTATGGACAAAAATCATACAATGGTGTGGCTATTATTTCCAAAACAAAGCCAGAAAGTGTTAAAAAAGGATTCTACGGTTGTACCGACTTTAATCAAAATATAGAGATTTTCGTTGATCAAAAAAGACTGATTTCTGCTGATATTAATGGTATTAAAATCATAAATGTTTATGTGCCAAATGGATCTTCTCTAGAATCTAGCAAGTTCGAATACAAAATCAATTGGTTAAATTGTTTAGCTTCATTTTTGGATGAGCAAGAAAAAAAAGGAGAATTAATTTGTCTTATGGGGGATTTTAATGTTGCTCCATCTAACTTGGATATTCATGATCCAAAGAAATATGAAGGAGGAATAATGGCATCTGAGATAGAAAGAAATGCACTAAATAATGTTCTGAAAAACAGATTAATAGATTCGTTCAGGATTTTCGAACAAAATACTGGCCATTGGAGTTGGTGGGATTACCGTAACAATGCATTTGAATTAAATAAAGGTTGGAGAATAGACCACATATATATCAGCAAAGAACTGTCATCAAAACTTAAAAGTTGTGTCATAGACAGCTCCCCTAGAGGAAATTTGCGTCCAAGTGATCATGCGCCAGTAATGATAGATCTTAACTTAAACGAAATAAATGCAGATTTTTTTGAGGATGAGGATAATTTCTTCGAAATATAAATAAAATAAATTGAATTTCTTAAATGCTTGAAAACGCTTATTAATAAAGAGTTATCTAAGATGTGATTGTTTTTTATAATGATTTCTTTAAAATTAATAATTTACAATCCAAACTATCGCAATAAAAATATCATAATGTAGAATTTCAATCTGATTGACAAAATTTTTACTTATTTCTAATTTAGAACATGACTAGATTTTTCTCAAAACATCATTTAGCTAAATTGTGACTGACATATTAAATTACACAAAATCAGAAGAAATTTTCTCTGCCGCCCAACAACTAATGCCAGGAGGAGTAAGCTCTCCAGTAAGAGCTTTTAAGTCTGTAGGAGGCCAGCCAATTGTTTTTGATAGAGTCAAAGGTCCTTTTGCTTGGGATATTGATGGAAATAGATATATTGACTACATAGGAAGCTGGGGACCAGCTATATGTGGACATGCCCACCCTGAAGTCACAACTGCGTTACAGGAAGCAATTGAGAAAGGCACTAGCTTTGGTGCTCCATGCGTTCTAGAGAACCAACTTGCTGAAATGGTAATAGATGCAGTCCCATCTGTAGAAATGGTTAGATTTGTCAATAGTGGAACTGAAGCATGCATGGCTGTTTTGAGACTTATGCGAGCTTTTACTGGAAGAGATAAAGTTATTAAATTTGATGGTTGTTATCACGGTCATGCAGATATGTTTTTAGTAAAAGCAGGATCAGGTGTGGCCACTCTGGGTTTACCAGACTCTCCAGGTGTTCCACGGACAACAACTGCCAACACACTTACTGCTCCTTACAATGATCTTGAAGCAGTAAAAAAATTATTTTCTGAAAATCCTGATGCCATTTCGGGGGTTATACTCGAGCCTATAGTTGGAAATGCTGGATTTATTACTCCAGAACCTGGATTCTTGGAAGGATTAAGGGAATTAACCACTGAGAATGGATCCTTGTTAGTTTTTGACGAAGTAATGACTGGATTTAGAATAAGTTATGGAGGTGCTCAAGAAAAGTTTGGGGTTACTCCTGATTTAACCACCCTTGGCAAAGTAATTGGCGGAGGCCTACCTGTTGGAGCTTATGGGGGCAAGAAAGAAATAATGTCAATGGTAGCGCCTTCAGGGCCTGTATACCAAGCAGGAACCTTGAGTGGCAATCCTCTTGCAATGACTGCTGGAATAAAAACACTTGAACTGCTCAAACAAGATGGTACTTACGACAAACTTGATTTAACAACTTCTAGATTAATTGAAGGGATAATTCAGTCTGCAGAAAATAACGGTATTGCTATCAACGGTGGAAGTGTAAGTGCTATGTTTGGATTTTTCTTATGCGATGGGCCTGTTAGGAACTTTGATGAAGCAAAAACAAATGATGCCGAACTTTTTGGTAAGTTGCATAAAGAAATGCTTCGAAGAGGAATTTACCTAGCGCCAAGTCCTTTCGAAGCTGGTTTCACATCACTAGCTCACAGCGAAGAAGAAATCGATAAAACTATTGAGGCTTTTGACGAATCTTTCAATGCAATAAAAAAATAATCATTTACCAATCTTTCTTTAAAGAAAAATGAGTAAATGATTAGAAGTTTAGAAACATTATATCTAAATAATTATCTTCTACCACCAACTATTACTGGGGGGCTACCTCCTTCTGAACCTGGTAAGCCAGGAACAACTTGTGTACTTCCATCCCATTTGTCAAGAAATAATTTGAAAAGCACCTGATCGTCAAGACTTCTATTTAATGTCTCATATCTAAGTGCTTCTTGTTCTGCAATTTCAACTTCTGTCTTTGCTCTAAGTAATTGCTGACCAGCTATTTGCTTTTGTTCAATAGCAGCTCTATATTCTTCAGCGATCTCTAATCCAGTAAGATCTAAACTTTTAACATCTACGTAGTCGAATGAATTAAGTTCTTTTGCAACAGTATCTCCTACTTTCTCAGAAATCACTGCAAATTCAGTAGCAATTGTTTCTAGCTCATATTGAGAAAAAACTGATTTAAGAGCTTTTAGCAAAGATGGCTGAACAATTTTCTGATATACATCGCTATTTCTGCTTGCAATTGTTGCGAAAATCCTACCTGCTTCGTTAGGTTTTACTGAGTACTTAACAGTAGCGGTAGCTCTAATAACTTGAAGATCTTTAGTTAAAGTTTCAAATTTTTCAGGTTGAACTTGAGTTTTTATATCAAATGGATATACAGACTGAATGAATGGAAGTTTAAAGTTTAAACCAGCTCTCCTTGATGGCCCACTTACTTTCCCTAAAGTTGTAACAACTGCAACTTGTCCTGAAGGCACAACAAAAAGAGATTGGGTAAGTAAAAGAAACCCAGTAAAAGACAATACAATCAAAAGGGTTGCTGTCCCACCAGGACCTGTTGGTGTGACATTTTTAAAGGATGTTGACATTAAATTTTTTCTTTTAATTAATCATATTTAAATAGACTAATTAGTGCATTAATAAGACATTTAATTAAAATATTTTTTTAATAATTGTGATTTTAAATACAGATAGTTTTAATGGATATTTGATTTAAATTCTTGCAAAAGTTCTAAATAAAGATCCTCATCTATTTCCCTTATGTCATATTCAGAGGGTAAAACACCATGCTTATGCTCATGTACCGCCATCCAACAAAATTTCTCTATTTCTCCTTTTGAAAAACGAGGATATTCTTTTACCTTCTTAATGAGTGATTTAATGAGAGATTCTGAATGATCTGCCATATTTTAAAATAATCCTATTAAAAATTTTATCTAAAGTTATTAGCTTTTAGGGGAATGTTCAAAGACTCTTCCAACTCACTAACAAGCTTAATTGCTAATTGAAGATCATTTTTGCTCTTACTAGCTACTCTGAGAGTTTCTCCATTGATACTGACATTAATTTTTTTTATTTGATCTCTTATATTTTTACTAATTTTTTTTGCAATTTCTTGTTTAATTCCTTGTTTTAATAAAATTGTCTGTTTAATCCTATTACCGCTAACCATTTCAAGTTCACCGTAGTCAAATATTTTCAAAGATAAGTTTCTTTTTATTGCCTTTTGTCTAATTATGTCATTTACAGCATTTAAGGTTAGTTCGCTATTGGTGATTATAAAAATATTTTCTTTATCTAATTCAATTGAAGTATCCGTGCCCTTCAAATCGTAACGCTGAGAAATTTCCCTTTTAACTTGATCCAAAGTATTGACTAATTCTTGTCTATCAAAATCAGAAACTACATCAAATGAAAAACTTTCTGCCATGGTAAATTATTAAACGCTAAATATTATTAGCATAAATCATCTTTTAATAAGGGGAAATGGGTTAATTTAATCAAAAAACAACAAACTAACCACTTTGCCCATTTCTTCAGCACATCTACAACTATTTAGCAAAGTTTCACTATCGTGAAAGGCAAAGCATATTAATTGATCGCACCTAGTAATAATTTCTTGATTACAAAGACTACTTGCAAGTGGCAAAGGTAATTCATCATTTTCACTTTTTTCAACCAAATGCATAACCCTCTCAAGTTGGTCCTTTATTTCAGGAATTTGTCTATCAAGACTTTGTGGTAATAAAACAGTTAATAATGATGGATTAATATCTAAGACAGCTCGAATAACAGCTGCATTAACACCTTGAGACCCAGACGTAAGGATATTATGTCCTTCCTCTGCTAACGACCTTGCTATCAACTCAATTAAGTGGATATCTACGACCGGTACGTGTCTACTACCTAAAAAAGCAATTCTCCTTTTCCCATTATCTTGGAGTTTTGCAAGTTCTTGAGCTAAGGCATCAACACCTTCGGTTGCTGGTAGATCTAAAGAGCGACTCAAAATAATAAAGTTCCTATATTTGAAATTAGCATTTATCTGAAAAATTGCAGGGAAAATCTATCTTTTCGAGAATTCTGTTTAGATTTACATGCTCTTGAACTAATTGAATAGCATAAGAAGCTTTAATTGATTCATGTATTCTGACATGACCAAAAGCTTGTTCAATAATTTCCACGGAGGAAAGAGTATCTAATTCCACCTTTAAGATTGGCACCTCCAATTCCTCCGCTCTATGAATCAATTGTGACAAAGGATCTCCTAAACCAGTTAAAATAAGGCATTGAGTCGAAGCCTCCAAAGCAGCAAGTTGGATATCAGTTCTATCAGCTCCAGTAACTACAGCCATATTTCGTCTTCTCCTGAAAAATTCCATTGCAGAATTTACCCCCATCGCACCAATGCTTAATGTTTCAACAAGCAATTGATCTTTTTCAGGGCAACAAATTACTTGGGCATCAAGTCTTCTTACAAGCTCGCCTACAGTGACACTTCTAAGAAGTGGTGATTTAGGCATCACTCCAAACACTTCAATATCCAGATCTTTAAGAGAGGGTATTATTTCATTTTTTACTTTTTCGAGTTCTTGCGGCAAAACTCCATTTAATACAACTCCAGCCAATTTCTCACCTAATTGTTTTTTCGCATCAAGTAATGCATCAACACTTTTACAATCCTCCCATAAATTCACAATTAAAACTTTCGCATCTAAATCCTTAGCTAGTTGTGGGAGACTTAAGCCATAAATCATACCCTCATGAAGACTTCCGGCTGCCTCTAAAATATTAAGACCTTCAAAATCATCATTAACCAATCCTTCAATCTGATCAAAACCTTTTCCTGGGAGTAAGTCTTTATTGAAGATTCTTTTTTCAGCTGAGATATTATCCAATAACCCTACTGAAGAAATTAAATTCTCCTCTTCGATATTTAACGTTGATCCAATAAACTTAACATCATCATCTATTAATCCTTCATAAGACATTGAGGGGAGATTTGTAAGTTCAATGCAAGTTGCTAAAGGTTTTCCAATGCGTACTTTTTTTTTCTTCTGTAAAAGTTTTTTTGCTATCCCAAGAACCATTGCAGACTTACCACTAAATGGCTCACACGAGCCAATTAATAATATATCGCTCATAATTTAGTAAATTATTTATTAATAGGTTTAAGATAATATTTTTTTCAGAACTAAACAAATATTTATTTATGAGTTTTAATCAAATAAAAAAAATAAATAATCTTTTTTTGATAAATTTATTTTAATTCTTTGGTATCTCATAAAAATCAAGCAAAATGATAAATCCAACCAAAAACGAAAAAACCATAGGGATTACTGGAGCTTCAGGTGCGCTAGGGAAAGAATTAACAAAGTTGTTTCGTCAAAAAGGATATAAAGTGATTGGATTTACTCATAGTAAAACTAATTATGAAATAAATCTTGAATCTCCAAATGAATGGATTAAATGGGAATGTGGGAAGGAGTCGTCATTAAAAAAACAATTAGAGAATATAGACATTTTAATTTTGAACCATGGTATCTATGATTTGAGTAGAGAAAATTCTAATTATGAAAACTCAATTGAGATAAATGCATTAAGCAAATTCAAATTTTTAAATTTATTTGAAGATATTGCTCTAAGCAATGATTCACAAATAAAAAAAGAGATTTGGATAAATACATCTGAAGCAGAAATATTACCCGCCTTAAATCCGTCATATGAGATTAGTAAATCCCTTATTGGTCAATTAGTTTCTTTCAAAAAAAATCTACTGGACAAAAATACAAAGAAAAAATTAATAATTAAAAAAATCATCTTAGGGCCTTTTAAATCAGAATTAAATCCTATCGGAATAATGAGTCCCAAATTTGTTTCTAAAAAAATTTATGATTTAGCCAATTCAAAAAATTATTTAGTAATAATTAGTCCAAACCCTTTAACATATTTACTTTTCCCATTAAAAGAATTTTTTAATTTTTTATATTGCCAAATTATCTATAAATATAAATCTTAGTGCCTAAAAATCTCGATCTGTCAATATTTCAATACCATCTTTTAAAACAACTATTGTATGCTCCCATTGGGCCGATAGTTTTCCATCTTTTGTTATTACGGTCCATCTATCATTTAGTGTTTTGCAAAATTTAGTCCCTTCATTAACAATAGGTTCCACCGCTAATGTCATTCCTTCGCGAAGTATGACGTTAGGCAATTCTTTGGTTCGAAAATTAAATACCGATGGTTCTTCATGAAGATTTCGGCCAACTCCATGACCTGTATAGTCTTCTACAACACTAAAGCCATTTTTTACAACAACGTCTTCGATCTCTCCAGCCACATCTAGAAGTGTATTACCTGCTTTGATTTTCGAAAGGCCCGCATACAATGCTTTAAAAGCTATATCACTAAGTTTTTGAGCCTTTGGACTAACTTCTCCTACACAAATTGATATACAACTATCTCCATGGAAACCATCTAAATATGCCCCTGTATCAATTTTAACCAAGTCACCATTTTTAATTATTTTATTTTTATTTGGAATACCGTGGACAACCTCATTATTGATACTAGAACAAATACTAGAAGGGAATCCATGGTAGCCTTTGAAGCTTGGCACAGCTCCAAAACTTTTTATTCTCTTTTCTGCAAAATCATCTAAATCTTTTGTACTCATTCCAGGTTTAATTAAGTCATTAATTTCTCTCAAAACAGTAGCTACAATTCTGCTAGATTTTTTCATCAAATTTATTTCCCGAGAAGACTTTATTTCGATTCCTCTTCTCCTCTGAATAAAAGGAACTTGATCATTAGCTTTAGAATTATTTTTATTTAACAAAAGATCTGCAAAATGTCTCATTGGAATAAATAATAGTAATAAGTGAATATCTTCAAAATAGCCTTTATAATCTTGGCTACTTTAAATCTATCAATAACAACGGGAAAGAAACTAAAATGAAAACTTTATTTAATTCTAGGCAATTTCATAAGGCTTTGGCGCCCTGGATTTTTCTTCCATTATTTATATCTTCAATTACTGGTCTTCTTTATAGGGTTTCAAAAGATTTACTGGGGTACTCTAGAGAACAAGTTCATTGGTTAATGTCTCTCCACGAGGGCGAATGGCTTGGAGATAATGGGGAACTTATATACGTAATATTTAATTCCCTTGGAGTTTTATGGATGCTCGTCACAGGATTCCAAATGTTTTCAAAAACAATTTCATTTACCAAAAAGGTTACTAAAGGCGAGTCAAAAGGTTAAGATATAGAACTTGTAGGATAATAATGACCAAAATGGCCAAAGAGAAACAAGAGAAGGATTTAGAAACCGGTATTAAAGCCGACGCATCAGTTGATGTAGCAGTTGAACAAATAGATAAAAATACGGTTTCTGAGACTACACAAACCTTAAGCGCATCCAATCTTATTAAGGAATTTGAAAACGAACAATTAAAAAAAGAATTACCAGAAATTTATGTAGGTGACACTGTTAAAGTTGGAGTGAAAATTACAGAAGGTAATAAAGAAAGAGTCCAACCTTATGAAGGCGTTGTCATAGCAAAAAGACATGGAGGAATTAACCAGACTATTACAGTTAGAAGAATTTTTCAGGGTATAGGTGTTGAAAGAGTATTTATGCTACATAGTCCACAGGTTGCCTCTCTAAAAGTTGAACGTAGAGGTAAAGTAAGAAGAGCTAAGTTATTCTATCTTAGAGATAGAGTAGGAAAAGCTACTCGCGTAAAACAACGCTTTGATCGATAAAGTTGTAAATTAATCAACTTATTGGTCACAAAGACGCTTATAATTATTTAAATGCGTCGTTAGTTCAGTTGGTAGAACGCAGGTCTCCAAAACCTGATGTCGGGGGTTCAAGTCCTCCACGACGCGTTTGATCAACATTATGTAAATCATTTTTCATAAGATGGAGTTAGATCTTCAACCTGGGGACGTAGTTAAAGTCCTCGAATCAGCAGCTTTAGGATGGGTTCGTGCAAGAGTTATCAGAGTTAAGTCTGGTGGGAGAGTTGTCGTACAAAGTGACCAAGGCAGAGAATTTACTGCTAGAGGCAACCAAGTTAGGTTGATAGAACCTGCTGGTTTTAGACCTCAAAAATAAATAGTTGTATACACTAAGGCAGTTAAAAAACTAATTATTTCTGTAAATCCTCAAATTAATAAATTTTTTTTATTACAACCCCATAAATTAAGTATTATGATCTGATAATTTTAAGAATGAAGTTCTAAATAAACTTAGAACAAAACTCTGGGACCGTAGTTCAACTGGTTAGAGCACCGCCCTGTCACGGCGGAAGTTGCGGGTTCGAATCCCGTCGGTCCCGTTTTTTCTAAAAGAAATTTGGAAAAACGTTTAAGACTAGCCCCGAGTCCAACGGGTTTATTTCATATTGGGACAGCGCGAACAGCACTATTCAATTGGTTGTATGCACAAAAAATAGGTGGAAAATTTCTTATCAGAATAGAAGATACAGATTTTCTTCGATCTAAATCTGAATATACAAAAAATATATTAGAGGGCTTGAAATGGCTTGGACTTAAATGGGATGAAGAACCTATTAAGCAAAGTGACCGAATTTCGATTCACAAAAGTTATATCAAAAAACTATTGGAATGTGGAGCTGCATATAGGTGCTTTACATCAGAAGATGAAATATCTGAATTAAGAGAAGAACAAAAAAAGAAAGGATTACCTCCAAAGCATGATAATAGACATAGAAGTCTTTCAAAAGAAGAAATAGAAACATTCATATCCCAAGGACGGACTTCAGTAATAAGATTTAAGATTGATGAAAAAATTATTATTAAATGGGTAGATCAGATAAGAGGTGAAATCAAATGGCAAGGAAAGGATTTGGGCGGTGATTTAGTTTTATCAAGAAGGGCTAAGGGATATGAGATTGGTGATCCTTTGTATAATCTTGCAGTTGTAGTTGATGATAATTTCATGCATATTACTCACGTTGTAAGGGGTGAAGACCATATCTCGAACACTGCAAAACAAATATTGCTTTATAAAGCATTAAATTTTAATTTGCCAACTTTTTCGCATACACCCTTAATACTTAATAGCGAAGGGAAAAAATTATCCAAGAGAGATTGCGTTACTTCAATCGATGAATTTAGAGAAATGGGATATTTACCTGAGGCCCTATCGAATTATATGGCATTTTTAGGTTGGTCTCCAAAATCTGCTGACAGAGAAATACTTTCACTTGAAGAGATATCTGAAATTTTTGACTTATCAGAAATAAATAAAGCTGGAGCCAAATTTAGTTGGGAAAAACTCAAC
Source organism: Prochlorococcus marinus (assembly GCF_001180245.1). Classification (GTDB taxonomy): domain Bacteria; phylum Cyanobacteriota; class Cyanobacteriia; order PCC-6307; family Cyanobiaceae; genus Prochlorococcus_A; species Prochlorococcus_A marinus_F. The sequence goes on along the minus strand of NZ_CVSV01000131.1, from coordinate 109,733 downwards.
TGGATTAATTCTCAATATATAAAAAATATGGAATCAATAAAGTTAATTGAGATCATGAGAAAATACTGGGATGAAAATGGTTGGGAGCCGCCATCTCAAGAATGGGCTATTAAATTAGCAATTTTGATTAGAGACTCTATGACTCTTTTAAAAGATTCAATTGATCAATCAAAACCATTTTTCTTAATACCTACAATTCAAAAAGAAGGTCAAGATTTTTTGGAAAACCAGGAAAGCAAATTATCTTTAAAAATAATCTTAAATTATTTAATTGAGCAAAACATTATAAAACTAAATAAAGAGAAAGCCAAAGAAATAATAAACGAAATCTCAAAAAAGCATAATATTAAAAAAGGGATTTTAATGAAGTCATTAAGAGTAGCCTTTTTTGGATCTCTCAGTGGGCCAGATTTAATTCAAAGTTGGGAGCTTTTCGCAGAGAGTAAAACTGATAGAACTCGAATTAAGAGGTGTCTTTAATCAATCAGAATTATTTTTTTGGCCTAATTTAAGTCTATTTACCAAAGGTTTAGCTGAAAGTCCCTGTATCCCTACTGTCATCAAAATAGTAAGAAAGACTAAACCTTGTAGACGGCCCGCCCCAAGGATACCAGCCTGCTCTAATCTGATAGAAAAAAGAGAAGCTACAGCTGCAGTAACAATACCTCTTGGGGCTACCCAGGCTAAAAATATTTTTTCTTTTAAGTTCAAGTCTCTCCCCATTGTTGCTATCCAGATAGAAATAGGGCGAACAATTACCATCAACATAAAAACGCAAACAACCCCTCCCCAGCCTAGCGGACTTAATTCACCCCAAGAAACGTCAGCGGCCAAAAGAGGGAAAAGTACTGTTATTGCTAATTGGGCTAATTCACCTATTAGATTATCCAATCTCTCCTTATCTATAACTTCTCTTTTGCCTACAATAAAACCTGCCGCGACTGAAGCCGGCAAGCCTGATTCTGGTAAAAAAAATTCGCAAATACCATACACAAGGAAAATAAATCCAAGGGTAACTTGAAGCTCTGTACCAAATGAGGCTTCATTTTTAATTTTTTTTAAAATTTCTGATAGTAACCATCCTGCACTTAATCCGATTAAAACTCCTCCCCCTAATCTTTGCATTAATGCTACAAATACATCGTTAATCCCATGAAGGTCCCCTAAAGTTAATTCTAAAAGCAGTAATGCTAGTACTGCACCAATTGGTTCAAGCAGCAATCCCTCAGCTTTTAAAACCTCCGAGAGTGGGGAAGCTAATTTTATTTGTTCCACTAATGGAGAGACAACTGTTGGTCCAGTAGCTAAAACTATGGCACTATATATTCCTGCAACTTGCCATGAGAGGCCAGCCAGCCAATGAGCAATGAAAATTCCAGCTGATAATGAAATAAAAAGTCTTACCAATGAAATTTTTAAAACAGTATTTCTTATATTCCCCTCAGGCAGTTTTAAATTTAATCCCCCTTCAAAAAGAACCAAACAGACCAAAAGCCCAACAATAGTTTCAAGCCCTTGCCCGAGATCTAAAGGCTCAACAAGTCCCAATCCTGATCTTCCAATTAATAATCCAGAAAGCAATAAAATAACAACACTTGGGAATCCTGTAAAAGAAGAGAATAATCGAGCGCAAGCGCCTGCAAATACAGTTATCCCCCAAAGTAAGCCAAGCCTTTCAGGCGTCATATAAAATTATAAATAATAAAAACATTCATTATTTTGATTAAATCAATAATCTTATCTCTAGTCCAATAAAAACAATACTTTTTAATTTAATTCACCGGCTGAACAAGAGTTTTTAAAAATTCTTTCAAAAATACTTTTAAGAAAATTAATTTTATTTCTTTTAAGAAAACTGGCTTATTAAAGCAATAATTATGAAAATAATTCCTATACCAACAGTTGCCATCCTTCCATTCCATATTTCAGCTTGAGGGGTAAAACCTCTTTTCCACAAATTCAATTCCTTTTTATCAACGAAGTTTTTTGTCTCTTTAATCTCGATTTTAGGTTGTTTGTTCATTGAAATTAGAAAGGCGGTTTTTCTTCGTAAAGGGTATTTGCTTGTTCAATTGATAGTCTTCCTACAACACCTAATTTAAGGGAACTTAAATGATGCTTAAATTTGATTCTGAACAAAGCCGCCGCTCCAATCATTGCCGCATTATCTGTACAAAGATCAAGAGGCGCTAAATGTACTTTAATAGATTTTTTACTAGCTTCACTAATCATCATTTTTCTTAATGTGTTGTTAGCAGCCACTCCTCCAACCACAACTACATTATCTAAGCAATGATCTTCCGCGCATTTTATTGTTCTCTCTACCAAGACCTCTGCCACTACTCTCTCAAAACTTGCAGCAATATCTGGAATTGGAACGGTCTTCCCAGCCAAATTTATTCTCTCAACTAATCTTAATACGGCAGTTTTTAAACCACTAAAAGAGAAATCATATTTTAGAAATCCACCTTTTTTATCAGAGATCTTACATTTTGGTAAATTAAATTTCATTGGGTCCCCATTTTTAGCAATCTTTTCAATTGCCGGCCCTCCTGGATAACTAAGACCTAATAGTCTGCCAACTTTATCAAAGGCTTCTCCAGCAGCATCATCAAAACTTTTCCCAAGTCTTTGCATCCCCCTACTATCATCTACCTTTATCAATTCAGTATGCCCGCCGCTAACAAGTAATGTAAGAAAAGATTTCTTTGGATAGTTTTCTGAAAATAGAATTGAAGATAAATGCCCCTCCAAATGATGAATTCCCAAAAATGGTTTTGAATGTAACATGCAAAGTGTTCTTGCGGTTATAGAGCCAACTCGTAAACAACCAACTAATCCAGGAGCTACAGTTGACGCAATATAATCAACTTCCTCAATTTTAATTTTTGCTTCTTCTAGAGCCTTATCTAAAACAAAAGGTAATAATTCTAAATGCTTTCTAGCTGCAAGTTCAGGCACAACTCCACCCCATTTTGAATGATCTTCAATTTGAGAGGCAATTATATTTGAATGTATTCTGAAAGTATCGCCAATATTTGAAACTATTGAGACAGATGTCTCATCACAACTTGTTTCAATAGCTAAAACTTTATGCATTTTTGATTCAACTTGTTCTATTTTAATATTAATTTCTTACTTAACACACTATAAGGAATTAAAGATTGCAACTTATGAAATTCTTTTTTTCAATCATAACCTCAGTTTTTCTGTTCCTCGGAATTACTCCAATTGCTCTAGCTGCAAATGGGCCTGCCTTAAACGCAGATAGAGCTAGCACAGAATATACCGCTTCAGCCCTCACAAAATGCTCTGAAAATCCTAAATTCATTGAGAGAGCAAATTCTGCAACTACTCAAAAAGACATAGCAAGATTTGAAAGATATGGAAAAGCATCATGTGGAGATGATGGTCTTCCTCATTTAATAATTGGACCTCCTCTAGAGCCATGGGGGGCTCTTCTAAATAGAGGTCATGAAGGAGATTTACTTATTCCCGGCGTATTGTTCATTTACATTGCTGGAATTATAGGTTGGTCAGGAAGAGAGTATCTCATTGAATCAAAAAAGACTAAGAATCCAGCAGATCTTGAGATCATTATTGACCTAGACTTAGCAAGAAAATGTCTTGTAAAAGGAGCCCAATGGCCTCTTCTTGCTAATAAACAAGGTAGAAATGGAGATTTAAGAGAGAAAGATAACAATATTACACTTAATGGTCCTCGCTAAACATTCTTAAAAAACTTTCATAAAAAAAATGTTCAAAATTCTAAACACAAAATTTGTCAGATCTGCTCCAGTGGTAGCAGCAATTTGGCTAAGCCTTACAGCTGGAATAATTATTGAATTTAATAGGTTTTTCCCAGATTTATTATTCCATCCAATGAGTTGATAAATAGAAAATAATCAAGTTTTTATTAACTTGATTATTTTTTTTGCTGTTTCATCAACATTATGATTTGTTAATGCAAAATCAAATTCATTTGACACTGAAATCTCATAATTAGCCCTTGATAGTCTTTTTTTAATTGCCTCTTCTTTTTCTGTACCTCTATTTCTTATTCTTCTCTCTAACTCTTCTTTATCCGGAGGAAGTAAAAATATTGACTGTGAATTAGGAAACTTATTTTTTATTTGCCTTGCACCCTCTACTTCAATTTCAAGTAGTACGATAAATCCCTTTTTTATTTTCTCATTAACAGAAGATAAAGGCGTTCCATAGTAGTTTCCAGCAAATTGAGCCCATTCAAGGAAAAGATTTTGTTCAATCATTTCTTTAAACTTTTCTTTGTTTAAGAAATAATAATTTTCTCCGTCCTTCTCTCCCTCTCTAGGTTCTCTAGTAGTAGCAGATATTGAAAGCCAAAAATTTTTTTCTTTACATAAAATTTCTTTAACAACTGTTCCTTTACCTACCCCGCTGGGTCCAGTAAGGATAATAAGTTTTTTTTGATTTTTCATATTAAATTTTTTACAGTAAAATAGACATCTTGTGAATTAAGTAGGAATAATGCAAAAAGGTGTTCCACAGATAATGGATATTACTTCTATTAGATCTGTCTTGCATTATTTGGTAAAGAACATCTTACCTACAAAGTTTGAGACTGCCCAACAACCAGAGCCTAATACAATTCAATTATGTTTCAGAGGAGTTAATTCTCAAACATGGTTAGAAGTTTCATGGAATGGAGACTCTCCAAGAATACTAAAGATAAATAAGCCAGAAAAGATTGGGAGAGAAAGCACACTTTCTAAACAAATAAGATACGGATTAAAGTATATGGCTTTAATTTCGATTGATCAAGATGATTTCGAGAGAGTTATAAAATTTAGTTTTGCGAAAAAACCTGGAGATGAAATTAATAAGTATTTAATTTTTGAATTAATGGGAAAACATAGTAATATTTTTTATCTGGATAATAAACATAAAATAATTGCCGTTGGTAAACAAATTAAATCAAGTCAATCTAGTTTTAGAACAATTTCAACAGGATCAATTTATTCTGGCCCTCCAGTCAATCTCAAAAAACAACCTAGAGAAGATGAGTCTTTTCAATCATGGAAAGACTCAATTTCAATAGTACCTGAGTCTTTGAAATACTGTTTAATAAATACCTATCAAGGAGTAAGCCCTATCCTCACAAAACAATTAGAGGTTGTTAGCGCAACTGTTGATTCAGAAATAATGGAAAAAAATATTGATTTCATTAGCAACTCAGACTTAAAGGAGATATTTAAAAATTGGAAGATTTGGATAAACAGGTTTAAAAACAATAACTTTAATTTTTCTACATTCAACAAAGATTTTTATTGCGTTTGGTTTTTTGATAAGGAAATTAATTGCGAAAATAAAATAGATTTATGCACAAGCTTAGAAAATTATTATGGTTACCATCTGAAACAAAAAAAACTTGAATTATTGGAAAAGAAAATTGAAGGGATAATTTTTAAACAGACCAATACTGAGAAAAAGAATTTAAATATTCAACATGATCTTCTGAAAAATTCAGAAAACTACGAGATATATAAAGAAAAAGCTGATAATATATTTGCCTCACATGAAATTAAAAAACAAGACATTATAAAGGGACAAAAATTATATAAAAAATCAAAAAAACTAAAGAGATCTAGAGATTTAATAAAAGAAAGATTAAGTATTTACAAAACAAACATAGAGAGATTAGAAGAATTCACTACGCTTATAGAAAATTTAACTTCTTTAAATCATGAAAAACTTTCTATGAGAATCAAACTACTAGAAGAAATTATGGAAGAAATTTGTAGCGAATTTAATATCAATATCAAAAAACAAAGAGAAGATCAGAAAAGTACATATGAAATAGAGTCTTCACCAATTCAAGTTGAAACTCCCACAGGATTAAAGCTTCAGGTAGGGCGAAATATGAGGCAAAATGATTTAATAAGCTTTAAGTTCTCAAAAAAAGGCGATTTATGGTTTCATGCACAGGAATCACCAGGCAGTCATGTAGTTTTGAAGTCTTCATCTCAAGTAGCATCTGAACAAGATCTTCAAATAGCTGCAGATTTAGCTGCTTTATTTAGCAAGGCAAAAAGAAACATTAAAGTTCCAATTAATTTAGTAAAGATTAAAGATTTGCAAAAAATCAAAAACGGAGGACCGGGTTGCGTTTCCTTTAAAAATGGAGAAATTATTTGGGGAAATCCTACAAGAGGAGAAGATTACATTAAAAAAAATCTTAAAACAGTAATTTAGTTTATAATAAAAAAAATTTTTAAATCTAAATGTTTGATTTTCTTTTAGGCACTCATGAATTTTTAGGAAATCATAGTTTTCCAGAATTTATTGTTGGATATCTATTTGGTGCTGCATTAATAATTGGAGCCCCTACTGTTTTCTTACTACTTGCCTTCGTAAGCGCTTTAATGAAAACAAATGGGAAAATGGGTGGATATCGAGAATATGAAACTTATGGTGAATCATCTTTAAATGATGCCCCTCCTTTCTTATTACCAGATCCAACAAATCCTAAATTAAGCAAATAATTAAGTTTATCAAAAAATAAATTAGACTTTGACATTAGTAGTTTTAAACCTTTTTCTTACACAATTTTTATCAGATAATAATGAAAGGTACAGGTCAAAGTGAAAAAAAATTATCAGATTCGATGTCTTTTAGTGATCATTTAGAGGAGCTTCGTCAAAGGATATTAAACTCAATTTACTCAATACTTATTTCAATATTCTTTAGTTTTCTCATCATAAAGCCATTAATATCTTTTTTAGAAATTCCAGCTGGAGATATTCATTTACTACAACTTGCTCCAGGAGAGTTTTTATTTGTCGCTATTAAAGTTGCAGGTTACAGCGGATTGATAGTTTCTATGCCTTATATTTTTTATCAAATAATATTATTCATTTCTCCTGGTTTAACAAAACAAGAAAAAAGCCTTATCTTGCCTGCAGTTTTTGGTTCAGGTCTTCTATTTTTTTTAGGATTAATTTTTTCATGGTGGATATTAGTCCCTGCAGCAATAAATTTCTTCATTAGTTTCGGTGCTGATATTGTTGAACCAACTTGGTCTATAGAAAGATATTTTGATTTTGTTCTCTTATTAATGTCTAGCACTGCAATAGCTTTTCAATTGCCAGTATTGCAATTTATTCTTGGTTCTCTTGGAATAATCACAACAGAAAAAATGATTTCAAATTGGAAGATAGTTGTAATTTCCTCTGCAATATTATCTGCAGTGATTACCCCTTCAACTGACCCATTGACTATGTCATTGCTATCTATATCGATTGTGTTTTTATTTTTTGTGGGTACTGGATTAACTTACTTATCAGAAAATCTTAAGTCAAAAACTCTTTCATCTTCTCATTAAGATCTAATTGCAAGCTGACAGCTCTACCTAACCTTGGCTTAGCATTGACTTTCTTTAGCCATTCCCTTACTTCTTCTGAATATCCACATCTATTTAAAATCTCGATTTTATCAGCTATCGATTTTTTATATTCAACTTCACTTAAAGGGAATGATTCCTGTCCAAGAAATCCCCACATCATTTGAAAATACACGAATTTCCCTCTTCTAAAGAGTCTAAAATCATATTTTTTTCCCCAGCGATGAATCAAATAATGTATAACTTCATCTACTAGCAATGGGTTCATTTAAATCAATTAATTAAGACTTCCTAAACTTTTACTTTAAATTATTAAAAGTCCTATCTATTTGCAACAGAAATTGAACTATTTGCTCCATAATAACTAATAAATAACAGAACCAAGTAGCGAATGACTCAATTAAGTTCCAATGATGTGCCTTCTATGGGTCGAAGGCAATTTATGAATCTTCTTACATTTGGAACTGCAACTGGTGTAGCTTTAGGAGCCCTTTACCCTGTAGCGAATTATTTCATGCCTCTAAGAGCAGGAGGTGGTGGAGGTGGAACTTCTGCGAAAGATGAATTAGGTAATCCAATAACTAAGACAGGTTGGTTAGCTACCCATCAAGCAGGAGACAGAAGTTTAGTTCAGGGTCTAAAGGGAGATCCTACTTATTTAATAGTTAATGAGGGTGGGGAAATAGGAGAATTTGGTTTAAATGCAATTTGTACTCATTTAGGTTGTGTTGTCCCGTGGGATAGTGGTGCTAATAAATTCATATGTCCTTGTCATGGCAGTCAGTACGATACTAACGGGAAGGTAGTAAGAGGGCCTGCGCCTTTATCTTTAGCTCTAGCTCATGTCGATATTGAAGATGATGCTGTACTCGTCAAACAATGGTCAGAAACTGACTTTAGAACTAATGAAAATCCATGGTGGGCATAAAAAAATGAAAGGTCTTAAAAATCAAATCATGAAAAAAACAAGTTTATTTATCTGTACTCTGCTTTTCATTTCAAGCATTGTATTTTATCCAAAGATCAGTTTTGCCTATCCATTTTGGGCGCAGCAAAACTACGAATCCCCAAGAGAAGCCACAGGTAAGATAGTCTGTGCAAATTGTCATCTCGCTCAGATGCCTACAATTGCAGAGGTTCCCCAATCTGTTGGAGCAGACAGTGTTTTCAAAGCTGTAGTCAAAATACCCTACAAAAACGATTTAAAAGAGATAGGGGCTGATGGTTCGGAAGTCCCATTACAAGTTGGTGCTGTTGTAATGCTGCCTGATGGCTTTAAACTTGCTCCACAAGAAAGATGGACCGAAGAAATAAAAGAGGAGACAGAAGGGGTTTATTTCACTAATTACAGTGAAGAGAAAGATAATATCATTATTGTCGGACCTTTACCTGGCGATACCAATAAAGAAATCGTTTTCCCTGTACTTTCCCCTGACCCATCCACTAATAAAGAATATCACTATGGAAAATACTCTTTACATATTGGAGGCAATAGAGGTAGAGGTCAGGTATATCCAACTGGAGACAAGAGCAATAATGTAGTATTCACTTCTTCCACCGCAGGAACTATAAATTCAATAGAAACAAATGAAGATGGTAGCTATAAAGTCAATATAGAAAACGATAATGGTGAAATAACTACTGAAGAAGTCCCTATTGGTCCTCAACTTATCGTTAAAGCGCAAGACAAAATTAATGTAGGTGACCCTCTTACTAATGATCCCAACGTTGGTGGCTTTGGACAATTAGATGCTGAGGTTGTACTCCAGAGCCCTTACAGAGTTATTGGATTGATTGCATTCTTCATTGGTGTAGGCTTAACACAAATACTTTTAGTATTAAAGAAAAAACAAGTAGAAAAAGTGCAAGCAGCAGAGGGTATCTAACTTTCTCTTAATGCTTATACTTCAAGCTTTTATACAATCTCCAGGAGAAACTTTTTTAAATTTAGGATTTATAACTATTAGATGGTACGGATTTCTTATTTCGGTTTCAGTTTTAATAGGCTTATTTGTCTCTAAAAAACTAGCAAAGGCCAGAAATATTAACCCAGACTTCATTAGTGAAATACTTCCATCATTAATAATCTCTTCAATAATTGGAGCTAGAGCTTATTACGTAATTTTTGAGTGGAGGCAATATAGCGGAGAAAACTTTTTTACTTCTTTTGAACTATTCAATAACATCATTCAAATACCTTCTTTTCTTGCAGTTTGGGAAGGAGGCATAGCAATCCATGGAGGTCTAATTGGAGGATTAATATCTATTATCTATTTCTGTAAGTCGAAAAAAATTAATTTAAAAACTTTTATAGATATATTAATACCCTCGATTATTCTTGGACAATCAATAGGAAGGTGGGGAAATTTTTTCAATAATGAAGCCTTTGGGGTTCCTACAAATTTGCCTTGGAAATTATTTATACCTATCCAAAATAGGCCTTTAGAATTTATTAATTATGAATTTTTTCATCCTACATTTCTCTATGAGTCATTGTGGAATCTTTTAATTTTCATCGTCCTTATTATTACCTTTAAAAAACAAACTAAAACAGATTTTTTCAGGCCTGGCTTTATTAGCTGTCTTTATTTAATAAGTTATAGCTTTGGAAGATTCTGGATTGAAGGTTTAAGAACTGACCCACTATGCGTTGGTGGACTTCCACCTTTCTGTAATGGCGGCATAAGAATGGCTCAATTTATAAGTATTTTTCTATTTTCTTCTGGATTAATTGGAATATTTTTTTTAAGATTAAGAACATATAGTGGAAAAAATAGAAAGAATGGATAACAAAATTTCTTTTATTGGCGTTGGTCCAGGCGATCCAGAATTATTAACTTTAAAAGCATTAAAAAAGATAAAAATTGCAGATGTCATTATTTGGACTGATTCTCTAATTCCGGAAAAGATTTTAGATTCTGCTAAAGAAGGTTCTGAAAAAATAAAAACGAGTTCACTTAACTTAGAGCAAATCACCTCAATTATGATAGAAAAATTTCAGGCAGGGAAAACTGTTGTGAGGTTGCATGACGGAGACCCTTGTCTTTTTGGAGCAATTAGAGAGCAAATCGAAATTTTAAAAAACGAAAAAATTGAAATTGAGGTTGTTCCTGGAGTAAGTGCTTTTCAAGTTGCTGCAGCATATCATGAAGCTGAGTTAACCATCCCTGACGTAACGCAAACAATAATTTTAACTAGAGCAGGAGGGCGAACAGGGATGCCCGAAAAAGAATCTCTGAAAGATCTTGCGAAACACAATTCATCTATATGTCTATATCTAAGTGCTAGGCATGTGAAAAGGTCTCAAGAAACTCTACTAGAGTTTTACCCTCCAGAGACTAAAGTTATTGTTGGATTTAGAGTATCTTGGGATGATGGTTGGACATCATTAATAGAATTAAAAGATATGGAAAAATTTTCTATTGAGAAAAAACTAATTAGAACAACCATTTATATAATTAGCCCAGCAATTAGTAATTTTCAAAAAAGATCTAATCTTTATAATCCATCTTATAGGCATCTTTTTAGGAATAAATAATCTTAAAGTTGATAGAAAAATATTAATCACTATAATTAGTAAAAATTTATTTGCTTTGAAAGAAATAAAATCTGTTTCGGAAAACAACAATAAAGGAGAAAATTCCTCTTTAAAGAGAATTGGAAATTTCATTAAAGAGGCAAGGTTAAGTAGAAATCAATCTATTGAAGAATTGGCTTCTGATTTAAAAATTGGAGCTCATCAACTTGAAGCCATAGAAGAGGGTAACGAAGAAAAGCTACCTGAAAAGGTATTCGTCAAAGCAATGATTAGAAGGATTTCACAGAAGCTCAAACTTGATACAGATTTTATAATGGCTGAATTCAAAACAGAGAAGAAAGAAGTGAAAATTGAAGAAATAGTTGAAGAAGTTTCCAAAAAAAATTACAAGCCTAGGCAATCTAAGAATCTTAATCCAGTAGGGTTCCTAACATTTATTTTAATTTCAGGCTTTCTGGGACTAATCGCATCATCCTTAATTTTCAATTTATTTTCAGACTCTTCTAAAAATCAAACTCCAAAACAAGAACTTATTAAAAAAACTAAATAACTTTTAAATCTAAATTCTTTAGTTCTTTTATTACATTACGGCATAATCCTAAGTTCCATTTTTCAAGTAGAAGATCATTGTTTCTATCGAAAGGTAGGAGTTCAAATGTAAGAATGTTTTCCTGCAATTTTATTTGAACTGAGGAAATTACTTTATCAGGTCTTTGATCAAGAGATGCTGCTAGTCTCAAAATTAATGACATTTCAAGAACTAATGTTTTATCTTCTTTAGATATTAAGTTTTGCCAAGACTCATGTCTTTTCTTGGGTAGAGTCTTTCTATGGTATCTGGCAATTGAAGCAATAACATTTGTTTCTGCTTCAGAATATCCCAACAACTCACAATTTTTAATTAAGTACCAAGAGTGTTTGTGATATGAAACTACATTCACGAATTTCCCGCAATTATAAAGATTAGAAGCTGCCCAAAGAAGTTCTTTAGCTTTAGGGTCATTATCGCTATGAAAGATATTTTTAGTCTGATCATAAATTTGAAAGGCAATATCAATAACTTTCTCAACTCTTGTATTATCTACTCCAAACTTTCTAGCCTGATGAACTATAGTTGTTTTTCTAATATTGCTTTGAATATTTAACTCGTTTTTAATTATCCCTTTACGAAGCATCCAATCTACAACTAAACCCTCTCGAAGAGCCCTCTCACTTATTATTAATTCATTAAAGTTCAACATCTCCATTGCTGTGCTTAATATCAATGCTCCTGGAATAATTATTTCTGCTCTTCTCTCACTTAATGTAGGTATTTTCTTGATTTCAGAAACCGGTAATTTGAGTAGTTTTTCCAACAAATTTTGCAAATTTTCCCTTTTAAATTTATAACCATGCAACTTTTGTTTAGATTCTCCTAAATCATCTGAAATCAAATTTCCTAATGAGGTTGCAGTGCCACTGGTTGCAATCATAGATAAAGGCTTATCTCCCTTAGATCTACTCTTTATTTTTCGAACAGATGGTTCTAAAGATCCTTTGATAAAAGTTGTTAGAAAAATTGATCTTTCTGAATTTATAGAATCTTTATTTAAAAAATCATTTTTAAGTCTTACTGCACCAATTCTAGAACTGGTAAGAGCTATGGCATCTTTTTTATCTGCAAGTATTAACTCTGTAGATCCTCCTCCAATATCTATGATTACAAAAGACTGATCTTCAAAAGCCATACCAGAAAGAACACCAAGGTAAATTAATCTGGCTTCCTCAGAACCACTTATCATTTCTATTTGAATATCAGTTTCATCAAGAACTCTTCTAATAAAATCTTGCCCGTTTGGAGCCTCCCTAACTGCACTTGTTGCTGCTGTTACTATTTGTTTTACTCCATTACTTTTACAATATTCCTTAAATCGCTTAAGAGTAACTAATGCTCTTTGGATTGATTCTTCAGTAAGATTACCCTCCTCATCTCTTTCTCCAAGACGAGTGGTTGATTTATCAGTGAATTTTATTGAAAACGATTTTAACTCTAGATTAATTTCTGCTATCAAGAGATGTGTAGAGTTAGTTCCAATATCTATAGAAGCTACTAAAATTTGATTTTCTTGAAAATATCTTAAATCTTGTTTCTCTATCATTTCTTTTAATAAGATACAGATATTTTTAATCCATTAATAAATATACCCAAGATTGATTATTAAATAATAGAAATCATTTAATCCTAGTAAGATTATTTAAAGTTATGAAATATACAATAGGTCATATGCAAAATAAAAATCTACAAATCAAATTAAGTCCTTTTTTTGAATTATTAAGGTGGAATAAGCCTACTGGAAGAATTATCTTACTCATTCCTGCTGGATGGAGTTTATATTTAACCCCAGATGCTAATCCAACATTTTTAATGTTGCTAAGAATAATCCTGGGAGGGCTACTAGTAAGTGGATTAGGCTGCGTAGTTAATGATATTTGGGACAAAAAAATTGATCAAAGAGTTTTCAGGACAAAAAATAGACCTCTAGCCGCAAATAAAATCGGCCTTAAAACAGCTTATTCAATTCTTTTCTTTTTGATTTTATGTAGTTTCTTTCTAACTTTGTCACTGCCTGAACCTGGCAGAATTCTCTCCATTTCACTTGCTTTTTTAGCTCTACCTATTATTTTAATTTATCCTTCTGCCAAAAGATGGTTTAAATATCCTCAATTAATCTTATCAATATGCTGGGGTTTTGCTGTCTTAATTCCCTGGGCCGCAAATGAAGGCAATTTAAATAGCATTGTTTTATTGTTTTGCTGGCTAGCCACTATTTTTTGGACTTTTGGCTTTGACACAATTTATGCTTTAGCAGATAAAAAATATGATATCAAAATTGGAATAAATAGTTCCGCTGTTAACCTTCAGAACAATACAAGAATAACTATTCAAATTTGTTATTTATTAACTTCTATTTTTCTTGCATTATGCGGATTTATTAATCAAATGAATTTTATTTTTTGGCCAATTTGGCTGTCAACTGCAATCTTAATGCAGCGAGATATACTAAAGGTATTCCCTGAAGAGAAGCAGTCTATAAAAAAAATTGGGAATCACTTCAAAAATCAATCAATTTATGGAGGATTTCTTTTATTGGGAATTATTATTGCCTCATAAATTCTAAAAATGGTCTTTAGATTAAAAAAAGGTGATTTAATAGATATTTTAGCTCCTGGCTCCTTTATTGATGAAGTAGAAAATTTTCAAAAAGGTATAGAAATCTTAAAAAACTGGGGCTTGGAAATTAATGAAAATAATTCTCTGTCAAAAAAGTTTGGTTATTTTGCAGGTGATGATCTAAGTAGATTTGAAGAACTGGAAAAAGCACAAAATAGTAAGCTAATAATTTTTGCAAAAGGAGGCTGGGGTTCAGCAAGAATATTAGAAAAAGAACCTTCTTGGCAGCATGGTTTAATGCTTGGATTCTCAGATACATGTTCTTTATTACTATCTAAATATTCTCAAGGATTTATAGGTTCTATTCATGGGCCCATGGTTACAAGCCTTTTCAAAGAGCCAGAGTGGAGTCTTGAGAGATTAAGAAATTTACTTTTTGAAGGCTATGTTGAGGACATAAGAGGAATTCCGTTAAGAGGTGGGAAAGCTAAAGGAGAAATTATCGTTTCTAATTTAACTATTACTACTTTTTTAATTGGTACTAATCACTTTCCAGATTGTAAAGGGAAAATAATAATTTTTGAAGATATTAATGAAGATATTTATAAAATTGATCGCATGTTGACTTACCTAAGAATGACTAGAACAATTACTGAAATTGCTGGTATTGGATTCGGAAGTTTTTCTAATGATTCCTGCGACCTTGAATGGAAAGATTTACTAAAAAACTGCATTATTGAAAGACTCCAAGAGTTTGATTTTCCTATTCTTTTTGACCTACCAATAGGCCACATATCGGGGAATGCTTGCATTCCTTTAGGATACGAAGCCACCTTAAATGGTGATAACGGCATTCTTAGTATCGATACACCTTTTTAACTAGGATTCTTCACAAAAAGTTTTGCTATTTTCAAATCTATAGGGGACGTAATTTTTATATTTGAATAAGTTCCTTCAATAATCTTCACTTTCCAATTAAGCATTTCGAATAGTGAGGCATCATCTGTGACTTTCCAGTTTTTATCAATTGCCATCTTATGAGCTTTTTTTAATCTATCTACTAAAAAGCCCTGAGGAGTTTGCGCTGCCCATAAATAATTTCTATCTGGTGTTTCTTTAATAAAACCTTCATTATCAACAATCTTTATTGTGTCAGTTACTTTAGTAGCCAAAATTACGGCTTCATTTTCATCTAATTGATTGGCACAAAGGTCTATCAATTCAGGATTAATTAGACATCTAGCACCATCATGTATTAAAACTTTTTTAGCATCTTTTGGTAACGCTATTAAACCATTTAAAACTGACTGTTGTCTGGTGTCACCACCATTAATCCAATGAACTTTTTGAGCAAACTCCTTTGCTGAGTTTAATAATAAATTTTTATCTTTCGGTTGCCCAATTATTCCAACCCAGTTTGTTGAGCTTGCAGAAAATACAGATTTAAGCGTCCAATAAATCAAAGACTCTCCCTCTAAATCAATAAGTAATTTATTTTTTCCAGCTTTCATTCTGGTACCACTCCCTGCAGCTGGTATTAAAAAATGCACAATAGAAGGACTTAATATTTTCTAGACAATTATAAATAAAAGCAATATCTTTACACAAATAGTACTACGATTGAAAATTATAAAATTTCATAATGTCCAATACAGATTCATTATCAGGCAAAGTTGCTTTAATCACTGGAGCTAGCAGAGGAATTGGCAAAGAAATTGCTTTAGAACTAAGCCGCTTAGGAGCAGAAGTGTTTATTAATTACTCTTCTTCTGATGAAAAAGCTGAAGAAGTTGTAAATTCAATAAAAATTTCGGGAGGTAAAGCTCATAAATTAAAATTTGATGTATCAAGAGAGGATTCCGTCAGTTCAGCTTTTGAAGAAATCATAAAAATTAATGGCTCCATTGATATTCTTATTAACAATGCTGGTATTACTAGAGACGGACTATTGATGAGAATGAAATCGGAACAATGGGATGATGTATTAAATACAAACTTAAAAGGGGTTTTTCTTTGTACAAAATATGCTTCAAAATTTATGATGAAAAAAAGAAGTGGTAGTATCGTAAATATTTCATCTGTTGTTGGAATAATTGGTAATCCCGGTCAAGCAAATTATTCTGCAGCTAAAGCTGGAGTTATTGGATTCACCAAAACTTGTGCTAAAGAATTTGCTTCAAGAGGTATAAACGTAAATGCAATAGCTCCAGGCTTTATAGAAACAGAAATGACTGAAAAACTTAATACTGAAGAGATACTTAAAGTTATCCCTTTAGGAAAATTAGGAAGTTGTACTCAAATTGCAAACTTAGTGTCATTCTTAGTTTCAAGTAATGCTGGAAGCTACATTACAGGGCAAACAATAAGTATAGACGGTGGTATGAGTATTTAATTATGTACTTTCATAAGGCTGGCCTAATTCATCTCTTAGCCTTCTAATTTTCTGTAAAAGTTTAAGTCTTCGACTTCTAGCAGTTAATGTCAAGAAAAATCTTAAAGGAAAGTAAATTAATGTCATAGCAATCGCGAGGATTGCGGTAAGAGTAAAAATAAGATTATTTGTTTCTTCCATAACTTAAAGATACTCTTATTTGAGTTAATTGGTACGTCTCATGAAAAGAAATTCGGCTTTCCCCACTTAATTAAATATCCCTTAAAAATGATTCTATGGGAGATTAGAATAAGACTAAAGATCGAGTAAACATGGCTAAACAGTTAAGTTTTTCTAACGAATCAAGAGAAGAGCTAGAAAAAGGTGTGAATTTTGTAGCTAATGCAGTAAAGGTTACTATTGGGCCAAAAGCAAAAAACGTTGTAATAGAAAGGAAATTTGGTTCGCCGGATATAGTAAGAGATGGATCTACAGTTGCTAAAGAGATCGAGATTGAAAACCCTATTTCTAATTTAGGTGCGAAATTAATAGAACAAGTTGCATCCAAGACAAAAGAGTCTGCTGGAGATGGGACAACAACAGCAACCATTTTGACTCAGAAGATGGTTCAGGAGGGATTAAAAAATATTGCTTCTGGTGCCAACCCTATGGAGTTAAAAAAAGGTATGGAGGCAGGCCTAGCTTTTGTTTTAGAAAAATTAAGTTCCAAAAGTATTTCATTAAGTGGTTCTGATATCCAAAAAGTTGCAACAGTTAGTGCTGGAGGTGATGAAGAAATTGGATCTATAATTTCAAAAGCAATGGATATTGTTACTTCAGATGGTGTAATAACTGTTGAAGAATCTCAATCATTAGAAACAGAATTAGATATAACTGAAGGAATGTCTTTTGATAGAGGTTATAGTTCTCCATATTTCGTAACAGACCAAGAAAGACAAGTTTGTGAACTTGAAAACCCTAAAATATTAATAACTGATCAAAAAATCTCAACTTTAGTTGATCTAGTTCCAATACTTGAAGAAATTCAAAAGGCAGGCTCACCTTTTCTAATTCTTGCTGAAGATATTGAAGGAGAGGCTTTAACCACTCTGGTTTTAAATAAGAATAGTGGGGTTTTAAATGTAGCTTCCGTTAGAGCTCCGTTATTTGGGGAGAGAAGAAAAGCTGCCCTTGAGGATATTGCAATTCTTACAGGGGCTAAGTTAATTAGCGAAGATAAATCAATGAAACTTGATAAAGTATCGATTAATGATTTAGGCAAAGCAAAAAAAATAACTATCACAAAGGATAAAACTACAATTGTTGCCTTCGAAGACACTAAGGATTTAGTTAAAGCGCGAGTAGAGAAATTAAAGAGGGAAGTTAATATAACTGAATCTGAGTATGATCAGGATAAAATCAATGAAAGGATAGCCAAACTAGCCGGAGGAGTAGCTCTTATCAAAGTAGGAGCTGCTACAGAAACAGAGATGAAGTATAAAAAGTTGAGAATCGAAGATTCCCTTAATGCTACGAAAGCTGCTATTGAAGAGGGTGTTGTTTCTGGAGGAGGACAAACTTTAATCGAAATATCAGATGACCTTTTAAATTTAAGTGAAACATCTTCAGATGATTTAAGAACAGGGATAAATATAGTCAAAGAAGCCCTTTTGGAACCAACCAAACAAATAGCAAAAAATGCTGGTTTTAATGGAGATGTAGTTGTCGCTGAAATTAAAAGACTTAATAAAGGCTTTAATGCTAATTCAGGAAAATATGAGGATTTAAAAGATTCAGGAATCTTAGATCCAACCAAAGTAATAAGATTAGCTCTTCAAGATTCAGTATCTATTGCAGCTATGCTCCTTACAACAGAAGTTGCGATGGCAGACATTCCAGAGCCTGAAGCTGCAGCCCCTGAAGGACCAGGTGGAGATCCAATGGGAGGAATGGGTGGCATGGGAATGCCAGGAATGGGTGGCATGGGAATGCCAGGAATGGGTGGCATGGGAATGCCAGGAATGGGTGGCATGGGAATGCCAGGAATGGGTGGCATGGGAATGCCGGGTATGATGTAAAAGCTAACTAGCTTTTTTATCGTTGTTAATCCACTTTCTTAAATTTTTAATGTAAGGTAGGGGTAATTTTGGGGTTTCAGTAAATTGATTTATTTTATTAGAATTTTGATTTTTGCTAGATATTTCATTGCTTCTAGGAGTTTCCAGGCCATTTGATTCCATCTTTGTTTCTTCATTATTTTCATAAGTACTTCATCAATTAAAGATATCTGTTCTTGATTTTCTTCATGTACTTCATCAATTAAAGATATCTGTTCTTGATTTTCTTCTTCACACTGATTTTCTTTTTGTAGTGAACTATGGATTAATAAATCATTTAATGAATCAATCCCAAATCTATGGACCCACTTAAGAACAACATTTTCTTTAAGCAAAAAATTATTTTCTAAAGAGGCTTTTTTAAAAACTTCTATTAAATGATTTTTTAAAAGCATAAAATTTCTAATTTAACTTTCTATTTAACAGAGGCCTTATAATAATCAAGGATAAAACTGTTAAAGAAAATAAAATTGAGATACAACTCTTACAAGTTAAATCACCATATGGGGCATGTAAAGCCACTAATTCTAAATCCATGGTTTGTGTATAGGCAGTCCTAATAGGTTCAATAGCAAAAGTTAATGGATTTAATGAAGCTAACCAGCCCAGCCAATTTGGCATAAAAGAGATTGGAGCTAAAGCAGTACTCGCAAATAGAAGAGGTAAATTTATTACGAATATAAGAGCGATTAATTCAATATGTCCCGGCAAAACAAACGCTAAACATAAACTTATTGATGTCACAAAAAGAACTAATAAAATTAGTGTTGTAAATACAATTCCTAAACCATATAAGTTGGGCCATCCATAACCCAAAATGTATGAAACAATCATTATTACAATACTCTGAACAAAGCTCAAGATTGTTATGTAAAAAAAAGAAGATAAAACTATGGATAATCTACTGGTTAAAGGAGCCACAAGTAATCTATTAAGAAATCCAAACTCTCTATCAAACATTAAAGGGAGACCAGAATTTAGGGCTCCGCTAAAAGCAGTAAAAACAATAAGTCCTGCTCCTAAAAAATTACCATAAGAATCAACACCTGGTAAAAAACCTTCAGGAGCTTTAGAGAATAATGCCCCAAATAAAAAAAGCCAAATTATTGGTTGTAATATTCCTGCGAAAAGAGTTGATGGTCTTCTTTTTAATTGAATAAATAATCTCTTTGTTAAGGCAAATGTTTCTTGATATAAAAAAAATAAATTATACTGTTGTAATTCCATAATTAGCCGTAA
Source organism: Prochlorococcus marinus (assembly GCF_001180245.1). Taxonomy (GTDB): domain Bacteria; phylum Cyanobacteriota; class Cyanobacteriia; order PCC-6307; family Cyanobiaceae; genus Prochlorococcus_A; species Prochlorococcus_A marinus_F. The sequence continues at coordinate 89,936 of NZ_CVSV01000131.1, read as the reverse complement.
TTAGTATTCATTATAGTTAGTTAACCAAAAGTTTTTTTATCGCATGGATTGCTTTGATTCTTTTTTTAGGTCTCTTTTCCCTGCCATAGAAATTTCAGCATCCAATAATGTTTTCCCAGTTGCCTGAAGATATACATCATCCAAGCTTGGCTGACTTTGGGTAAGAGAAAAAATTTCAAACTTTGAGAAAGCCAATTCAACTTTTAGCTTCGTAAGTAAATCTTTTTGCTTATCTGCTACGAAATTTATCGAGAACCCTTGAGCTTCATTTACGATAATCTGACTAATTCCATCTATTGAAGATAAAATTTTAGATATATTATTCGCTTCTTCCTGATTACTAAATTCTCTTACTTTCAAAGTTACTCTATCTCCTCCTAATTTATTTTTGAGCTCTGCAGGAGTCCCTTTTGCTATAACTCTTCCATCATCAATTATCACTAATCTGTCTGCCAATTTATCTATTTCATCAAGATAGTGACTGCTTAAAATAATGGTCATTCCATTATTTCTCAAATCTTTCAAAAGTTGCCATATAATATTTCTACTTTCAATATCTAAACCAACTGTAGGTTCATCCAAAATTAATACTTGGGGCAAATGTAAAAGTCCAGCTGCTAGATCTATTCTTCTTTTCATTCCCCCTGAATAAGTTCCGCACTTACGATCAATCCAATCATTCATTTCTAATTGATCTATTAATTTATTTATCCTTTCAAATTTTTTATTTTTGTTGATGTGATATAAATCTGATTGAAAATCCAAAAGCTCTCGTCCAGTTAATATTTTATCAAGTGCAATGTCTTGGGCAACATAACCAATTAATTCTCTAATTTTCCTTGAATTTTTTATCACATTAATATTATTTATAAAAACTTCTCCACTATCAGGCTCTATTAAAGTAGCAAGTATTTTTATTAGTGTTGATTTGCCAGCACCATTTGGGCCTAGTATTCCGAATAATGTGCCAGCTTCAATTTCTATCGCTAAATTTTTTAATGCCTTGATATCTGAATAAGATTTTGAAAGCCCTTTTACTTTTATATAATCCATCAAACTTACAATTTACTTAAAAAACATTTTACATCTAATTTAATTACTAAGCAGGGATACTATAGATAAAAATATCTGCATAGATTGCTGCTCAAATTCTACAGATAGTTGGGTTCTGGAAATTAATAACAAAAGACAAATACCAAACATATATAGAATAGACCACCTAAAGAGAGACTTTGCTCTTGAAAGATCATCAGGAGATTTCTTTAATTCATTTATTAATTGCAAAAGTCTTCCATTAAATGGCAATAACATAATTCCGTATAAAAGACCCCCTTCAGGCAAGGCAAAAACTCCCATAAGACTCATTAAAATTGTTGCCCATCCATAACGAGAAATCGCTTTAGCAGTAAAAACAGATCCTTTAACAGAGGGGAGCATAGGAATACCAACTGATGCGTAATCATCCTTCAACAAAATTGCAAGTGCCCAAAAATGAGCTGGGGTCCATAACATTACTAAACCAAACAACCACAAACCACTAAGACCTACATGCCCTGTAGCAGCAGATGCTCCAACTAAAGGTGGTATCGCACCAGCAACTCCTCCGAAAACAATATTTTTTGTTGTACGAGGTTTCAAAATAACTGTATATAAAATTACGTAGCTAAACAAACCAAGAAGAGTTAATCCCGCAGCCAAATAATTTACACCACTTACTAAAAGCATCGAGGCTGCCAAAGTACATGATACGGCAGCTAAAAATACAGTCTCAGATGACAACTTTCCAGCTGGCAATGCTCTTTTGCTAGTTCTTGTCATCCTCTTATCTAACTCCATTTCCCACAAGCAATTAAGAGCTCCAGCTGCTGCTGCTGCCAAAGCTCCGCCTCCTAAAGTACAGATAAGTTTCGGTGAAGACAAAGGCCATTCTTCAGTTAAAGCCATTCCTCCCAAAGTTGTTGCCAGTAAAAGTGGGATTAATCTGGGTTTTGCCACTTCAAGCCAAGGCGGCAAAGTTATTTTTTTTCTAGAAGGTACAACTTCATCCCTAATTGAAGATTTATAGTTCAAGTTTTCTAAGTTACTACTGTTCATGAATTGATACCAACCATTTGAGAATTTAGGGAGTGGTTTAGACCTTTTTTGGTAAAAGGATTTCTAAAAATTAATGTTGTTAATATCGCAATAAATAAAGAGGCGTTAAGTTGATGACCAATAATAAAAATAGGTTCATTCAAATTTGTTTTAAGACTTAAAACACCCAAAGCAATTTGGGAAAACAATAGAAAAATAAGTGCTGAGAGATATTTCCAATTTTCATTTAGCAAACTTCTCTTATAAATTGCAGTAGCAATAATCAATAGAATTGAAAAAGCAATTGGAAAAGCAAATAATTTATGAGTATTTAGAATTAGACATTGTTTATTAAAAGATAAACAAATATGTGCTGACCAGGTTGAAGAAAGCCTTACTCCAATAAAAGATTGAATAAGAGTAAGTAAAAGAGGAAAAAACAATAAAAATCTCCACCAAATTAATGGCTCTTCTATATCGTCATTTTCTAAATTTTGATTTATTGAAATTGTTGTGATGAGAAGTAGAAAAGCTATTAAAAGATGGCCAGTAACAGTATATGAATCAAGCAAGTTTATTACTGTTAAAGCTCCTAAAGATCCTTGGACAATAACGAGAAAAAGTAATAGTGAATAAGTTTTAGGTAACCAATTTGGAATTTCATTTTTCCATATAATTGAAAGGGAAAATTTAAAAAGAATTAATATGCCAACCAGAAAAGCATCTAGACGATGAAACCACTCTAGAAATACTCTTAGGTTCATATGATTAAAAGGCAAAAAAGATCCATAACATAATGGCCAATCTGGGCAGGCAAGTCCAGCCTCCATGACTCTAGTAGCACCTCCAATTACGATTAGTGCAATAAGTGCCATTACACTATGACTTCCCAACCTTTTAAAAATTGTCAGATATTTTGATTTATATAATTGATTATTAATCAAATGGTTAAAACCTATTATTTTGCATAATAAATTAGATTTAAAAACCAAACATTAATTAAAAATTAATATGTTTAATTTAAAAAATAATTTACTAATTTAATCTTTTTTCCCTGACAATTAACTCTAAAAAGTTATTAATAATACGCCTTTTATTTCATAAATCTTAAGAAGTTGTGAATTTAAATGTTTTTCTTTTAACAAAGGATGCAGGATTAAAAAAATTGAATATCTTGAGGATATAAATACAAATTTTTAGAGCTCAATTGTTAAATAAAAACTTTTATTTAATTCTAATTATTTCCCTTGTTTTTGCTATATCTTTTTGGATTGGTTTTAATGTAAATTTGCTCCCAGCTGAAGCAAGTATTAACGCACCAATTTACGATGAACTTTTTAAAATTCTTTTCATCATTGGATTAATCATTTTTATAGGAATGACAATAGCTGTTATATACAGCTTATTTAAGTTTAGGAAAAGAAATGATCAGATAGGCGATGGCATAGCCTTAGAGGGAAATTTAAGCTTAGAAATTGTATGGACAATTATCCCTTCAATAATTGTTTTATTAATTGGTTTATATAGCTACAACATCTACGATCGAATGGGAGGGATGAAAGAACTAAATCATAACCACGAAATGATGAGTTCTAATACTGAAAAAATTTGGGCTGGAATAAGTCAAACCTCTGATAATGAAATAGCAATAAATAATTTATCAATTGAAGTTTCAGCTATGCAATTTGCATTTCTATTCAATTATCCCAAGGGCAATTTCATATCAGGTGAACTACACGTTCCTGTTGATCAAAAAGTATCAATGAAAATGGAATCCAAAGATGTGATTCATGCTTTTTGGGTACCAGAGTTCAGAATTAAACAGGATATTATTCCTGGACAACCGACTATTCTAAATTTCACTCCAACAAAAGTAGGAAAATATCCGATTATTTGCGCAGAATTATGTGGTCCATATCATGGAGGAATGAGAGCCTCCATAATTGTTGAAGAAGAATCTGATTACAACGAATGGTTTAACAAAAATAAAAAACCAGAGGTAAATTTATGACAATATCAATTGATCCACAAAAAACTAATAATGAAAGTCTTCAACCTAAAGGCTGGCTTAGATACTTTAGTTTTAGCCTTGATCATAAAGTAATTGGGATACAATACTTAGTCTGCGGTTTTCTTTTCTATTTAATAGGCGGAACCTTAGCTAGCGCTATAAGAATTGAACTAGCTAGTCCGATGTCTGACTTTATGCCGAGAGATGTATATAACCAAGTTTTAACCCTTCATGGAACAATAATGATTTTTCTATGGATAGTGCCTGTAGTTAACGGTGCTTTTGGAAATTATTTAATTCCATTTTATGTAGGTGCTAGAGATATGGCATTCCCAAGATTGAATGCTGTAGCTTTTTGGTTAATTCCTCCTTCAGGTTTGATGCTGGTAGCAAGCTATTTTGTTGAGGGTGCTGCTCAGGCTGGATGGACGGCTTATCCTCCTTTGAGCATAACTACTCCTCAATCAGGACAAATTATTTGGATTCTGAGCGTTCTATTACTTGGAGGCAGTTCTATATTTGGTGGAATAAACTTTATCGCGACCATTATCAAATTAAGAAGGCCAGGATTAAAACTTATGCAATTGCCAATGTATTGTTGGGCAATGCTAGGGACAAGTCTATTAGTTGTTTTGTCAACTCCTGTTTTAGCAGGCACTTTAATTCTACTTAGTTTCGATATCATCGCTAATACAGGTTTTTTCAATCCTGTTTTAGGTGGCAATGTCGTAGTTTATCAGCATTTATTTTGGTTTTATTCTCATCCTGCTGTATACATTATGGTCCTTCCTGCCTTCGGTTTAGTTAGTGAAATACTTCCTGTACATGCTAGAAAACCACTTTTTGGATATACAACAATGGTTTTTTCAATAATGGGGATAGTAGTTTTAGGTTTAGTTGTTTGGGCACATCACATGTTTACAAGTGGGACCCCCCCTTGGATGAGATTGTTCTTTACTATTGCAACAGCATTTATTGCTGTTCCAACAGGTATAAAATTTTTCAATTGGGTTGCAACATTATGGGGAGGTAAAATTTCCATCAATAGTGCAATGTTATTCTCTTGCGGATTTATTATAAATTTTGTTTTTGGAGGTATTACAGGGGTTGCTTTGGCACAGGTACCTTTCGATATTCACGTACATGATACCTATTTCGTTGTAGCCCATTTTCATTACATAGTTTATGGAGGGACTGTTTTTATTATTTTCTCTTCCATTTATCATTGGTTCCCCAAAGTAACTGGGAAAATGCTCAATGAAAAATTAGGAATTTTACACTTTATCATTACTTTTATTGGATTTAACTTGTGCTTCGCTCCTCAACATTGGCTTGGTTTAAATGGAATGCCAAGAAGAGTTGCAGAATATGATCCTCAATTCCAGTTCGTTAATCAAATTAGTAGCCTTGGGGCTCTTTTGATGGCTATAAGTACAATTCCTTTTTTAATTAACGTATTCCTTAGTGTGAGAAATGGAAAAAATGCTGGAGATAATCCATGGAATGCTCTTACACCTGAATGGTTAACATCTTCTCCACCTCCAGTTGAAAATTGGGAAGGAGAAGCTCCATTAGTTGAAGAACCATATGGTTACGGTAAAGAAATTTCTGAACAGAAATAAAAACATATGACAACACTAGATAGCTCAAAAGAAATTCAAAAAAATAATTCTGAAGTTAATGAAACACATGAAGACTTCAGAATGTTTGGTCTTATAACTTTCCTAATTGCGGACGGAATGACTTTTGCTGGATTCTTTGCTGCTTATTTAACTTATAAAGCAGTAAATCCATTACCAGATGGTGCTATTTATGAATTAGAACTACCAATACCTACTCTCAATACAATTTTGTTACTTGTTAGTAGTGCAACTTTCCATAAAGCAGGCAAAGCACTTTTAAAAGATAAAAACTCAGATTCCCAAAAATGGTTATTTTTTACTGCTTTTCTTGGAATTATATTTTTAATATGTCAATTATTTGAATATTTTCATTTACCTTTTGGATTAACCGATAATTTATTTGCAAGTACTTTTTATGCTCTTACTGGTTTTCATGGATTACATGTCACTTTAGGCACTTTGATGATTTTAATTATTGCTTGGCAATCGAGAATGAATGGCGGAAGATTAACCAGTCAAAATATGTTTCCATTGGAAGCTGTTGAATTGTACTGGCATTTTGTAGATGGAATATGGGTTGTTTTATTTATTATTTTGTATCTTTTATAAAAAACTAAATTTCAAAAATTAAATATATTTTTTATTAATTTATATTGCCACAGTTCTCCTTTTTAGTAAGAATATATAATTATGAATTTGTCAGATAATGCTAGAAGGAAAAGAACTTCTTGAAAAAGCAAAGTTATTAAGTAAAAAATCTGAAGATGAGATAGCAAAAGGTTGTGGGTACGTAGGTCCAAGTGGAAGAATCTTAAGAAAAAGTTTCTATAGGGCGCTTATCGAAGCTAAGGGTTACAAAATAGGAAAGGGTCGTTTGGGGAAAAATGGTAATAGAGCTTCAAGAGGCAGACAGACAGAATTCAAAACTAAAGTTCATGGCAATGGGAACCTATTAATTGGTCATGCCTACACCAAAAAATTAGGTCTAGAACCTGGTCAGGAATTTAAAATCGATCTTAAAAAAGAGTCAAAAACAATTTATCTGATTCCATTAAATTAAAAAATATATTTTACCAACCGTTTTCTTTAAGCCACTCGGAAGAAATATTATTAGAAGATAAATCTTTATTACTATTTTTATTAAATAAAAGTAATTTCTCTACATATTTAATTAGTGCATCTGCCTCAAGGTTTACGCTGTCACCGATATTTAATTTATTCAGATTTGTTTTATGCCAAGTATGAGGAATTATCGCAATAGTAAATATTTCTCCTTCCCGCTCATATTTTGCAATCGTAAGACTTATACCGTTTACACAAATACTACCTTTATTAACTACATATTTTGAAAAATTATTATTTTTCCACTTTATTGATAAGAGCCAAGATTTCTCTAATTTTTCTATATTCTCCACTGTTCCAAGGCCATCAACATGTCCGCTGACTATATGCCCTCCTAGACGGTCAGACACCCTAAGAGCAGGCTCTAAGTTAACAATCTGATTCAGGTTCGACTTTACTCCTAAAGTTGTTTTTTTTAATGTCTCCTCACTAACATCAACAGTAAATTTATTTTGAAAAATCTCTTTAACTGTCAAACAAATTCCATCAACAGCTATGCTGTCACCAATTGCCATATCAAATAAATTATCTAGAATTTCAATTTCTAAAATATTTTTTTCTTGTCTTAGTTTTCCAACTGATTGAATTATTCCTGTAAACATAGTTTAAAAAAATATTTTTGCAAAATTTTGTATTTACTTTAATTTACTTTAAATCATTTTCAACTATAAATAAATTAAAGAGTAAATAAAAAGAAATTGATCATATTTAGATGATTATTAATTCACAAAAAAGATCATTTGGTAGAGGGGCGAAAGTGAGCTTGTTCACTTTGGGGACAATGCGAGCGACTGAAAGTCTCGAAAAAATGTATAGCATAATAAAAAATGCATATTATGTAGGAATTAACCACATAGAAACAGCACCCTCTTATGGTGATGCTGAATCACTTATTGGAAATTCAATAAAAAAATTAGCAATAGAAGAGAATATAAAAGAAAAAAATTGGGTGATTACTTCCAAAGTTTTACCAAAGGGAGATTTTGCCTTTTTAAAAAATAATTTTAAAAAGTCTCTTAAAAATTTAAATCGCGAGAAAATTAATAATCTTGCAATTCACGGACTCAACTTAAAACAACATCTAGATTGGGTTATTTCTGGAGAGGGTAAGAAATTCATTTCGTGGATACTTGAGAAGGAACTAGTTGATCAAGTCGGTTTTAGTTCTCACGGAAGTTATTCACTAATTCAAGATGCAATTAACTGTGAAGTTTTTAATTTTTGTAGTCTTCATTTACATTATTTAGATCAATCTAAGATTGCTTTAGCAGAGGAAGCTATAAAAAAAGGTATGGGAGTTTTAGCAATATCACCTGCAGATAAAGGCGGTAGATTGTATTCTCCAAGTGATATTTTGTTAGAGGCCTCTAAGCCTTTTCATCCATTAGAATTAGCGTATCGATTTCTTCTCGCAAAAGGCATTACAACTTTATCCTTGGGGGCGACAAACAAAAAAGATTTTGAATTTGCGCATAAACTTAGAAACTCATTTGAGAAGCTTACAAAACTTGAAAAAAGCGCCCTTAATAAAATTAAGGAAGTTTCTAATGAAAGATTAAACTCAACCAAATGTGAACAATGTAGATCTTGTCTTCCATGTCCAAATGAAGTGCCTATTCCAGAAATACTTCGTTTAAGAAATATATCTGTTGGTTATGGCCAATTAGAATTTGCAAAAGAAAGATACAATTTAATAGGAAAAGCTGGCCACTGGTGGGAAGAAAAAAATTCCTCATTTTGTCAAGAATGTAATAAATGTGTTCCTAAATGTCCTAGTAAATTAGATATACCAAATTTATTAAAGGAAACTCATAACTTATTAATTGAAAATCCTACAAAAAGATTATGGGGATAAGGACTCATTCCAGATATTTTTAAGATTAATTTTTTGTTCATTTGTTAAGACAGGGAAAGACCAACTATTTTCCCAACATTTCTCAGAAGGTCCTGAGATGGGGAGCATTTCAGTTTTATATTTACTTTGCAAATAATCACTATTGAATGGAAGATACCAACCCTGGCTAACTAATTTATCTACTATTGATTTATTTTCTAAAGATTTAATCCATTTCATTAATATTGCATTATTTAGATTTGATCGACTAAGTAGAAAATGCCACATCAAAGGTACGCCTTGGCTAGGGAAAACTAAAGAAAGCCTTGGGTCTATTTTTAAATATTTTGAACAAAGACTATAAGGAACTATTGCGACAATAGCATCAGAATTAATCAACCAATTGAGCATATTTTTATCATCAAATAACATAGCTTGGCTTTTGAGTTTTTTTAAAGAATTAGATGAATTAATTTTTTGAGCAATTGACAATATTATTCTGGGACTTTGAGGAAAAATAATTTTCCCAGTTAATTTTTCAGAAAGAAGAAAATTCCAAGATGTTCTTGCTGAAGTTATTAATTCTTTATTATTTTTAATGATGATTGTATAGGGTACTACGCCAATAGGAAATAATTTACTCTTCTGATTTTGATTAAAGCTTCCCAAAAAATCTATTGATCTCTTATCCAAATTTTCGAACAGTGCATATTCATTTATTTTTTCAAATTCTGAAAAATCTATACTAGAAATCCATCCATCATTTATTAAAGTAAAGTCAGAATTCAAAATTGTGTTTCTATTTTTTTGTAGCTGAATATTTTCAAAATTAATTTTTTCCTGCTTCCAATCTTTTGGAATCGTATCTTTAAAAGATTCTGGATAAAAAGAATTTTGTAATGCAATTTTTACTTTATTAGGCAGATTACTGCAAGAGTTTAAGAAAAATAAAAGCGAAAGCTTCCCAAAATTTAAAAATTCTCTTCTGGTTGCAAATTTTGAAAACATTCAGCAATCCTTCTCTAAAGAAATTTGACCTAGGCCCTTCATCATTTCCAGATTTTGTTGACACAATGAAACTATTTCTTCATTTTTAAATCCATCTAAGAAAGCAAGCAATGATATTCCACCAGCACCTACACCTTCTTTTACATGACCTAATTCATAATCCTTCAATTCTTTGTATTTTGAAGATTTAAAATTTAAAGGACTTGCTAAACCTAATAATTTGACATCATATTTTTCATTAATTAGATTTACTAAATCATTTAGAGAATTATCTTTCACAAGCCACCCAGTTGTTGCAATAAAAACATCTTCAATAAATTCATCTTTATTTTTTTCGCCTAAAAATTCTAATACAAGCAAAATGACTGCTAACATTTGACTTCCTCCAGACAATATTACAGGTTGTTTTGCTAACCTGGCACCAATTAATAGACCCATTGAAAAAGCTTGGAAAGGATCACCTACTGCCGCGACAACATCAAAAGAGTCAAAATCAGCCTTAAAATTCGCATTTAAAAGTCCCCTTTTAATTATCTGCCTTCTTAGTTCTCTTGGAGCTTTAAATAAACTACTCCCTACTAAATTAGATACCTGCAAACCAAAAGCTTCCATTACTGCCTGAGCAGTTGTGGTGCCCCCAGGTACAGATTCAGAAATTAAAACTGATTGTTTTAAGGATTTTCCTATCGCAAGACCTTTCTCATAGAGATTTAAAACTCTCTCTTTAGTCATCGATTTACCAGTAGTAAGACAATTTGATGGGCCCAAATTTCTATCTTCTACAACCAAATGATTAAAATAAGGCTTTGCTCCTATTCCCAGAGGAACAATAACTGGATAAGTATTTATCAGCTTTGAACAAACATGACTGATTAGGGCCGGAGTTACTCCTGCATTGAGAAGAGGCAATTTATATTTGTGATCTTTTGAAGCACCCTCAAGTAAAAATTCAGCATCTGCGAGAGCAGTTTTTCTCCTCGATTTTGGATTAATACCTGCTGCGGAAATTCCTGGAATTTGTGATGTGTTAGTGCCAGCAATTATAAGAAATATTTTTAAATTTTTAATATTCTTTTTCAGTATTTCTATCTTATTGAGTTGTCTTTTTTTATTGGATTTATTTCCAAAAAAATTTATCCCTAATTCTTTACTGTACATTCTTACTTTTTTTAATTATTAAAATCAACTAAGCTATTTAACAATCTTGGAGGATCTGGGATAGTTAATTTAAATCTAGGAAACAGAGAATAGGCAACTACATGTACAGTTAAAACATAAACTATTTCTTGAAAAATTATTAATAAAATTGCACCTAGTTGTATACTCAAAATTGAGGGATATAAAGGTAAATTAAATAATCCAATTAACTTTTCTATTAGACCATAACTCGCTCTAGTAATTAACACCCAAAGATTATCGCCAACCAAAGTAGATAATGCTATTACTCTTATTAAAAAGCCAAGGGTTCCAATAACAACACCCCCAGTTAAACTAATTTTCCAACTCTTTTCTTTAAACCAACACCAACCTAGCCAAAAAGCCAAAATCCCATAAGGAAATAAAAATAAAGTTCCTCTAATAGGACCCATAATTATGAATAAAAGTAGAAATTGTATTAAAAGTCCTTCCAATGCAATTTTACTTCCCCTTCTCAAGTGCAACAAGATCATTGGGAGAGGTAAAATCAATCTTAATAAAGCTCCCCCAATTGGCAGATAATATAATGCAACCCATAATAAAGATGAAAGAGATGCTAAATAAGAGGTCTCGACGATATTTAATGCTTCATTTTTTGTTGTTATTTTCATTTTTTGTTAAATATTTTTAATTAATTTTTATTCATACTTTTATTTTTTGAATCTAAGATCCGTTCAATCTTTTCTATTTCAAAATTTACCTCAGAATTACTTAATATGGAACTCAACTCTTCAGTAGGATCTTTTGGATCTACATCTTTTAAGATGAATATTATTTTGTAAGATTGAAGATCCATATTTTTTTTTCTTATAGATTTCTTAATTTTTTTATTTTTTATATCATTAATTTCTTTTTTTTCTTTTTCTAAATTTGTATCCTTTTTATTTTCAGGAACACTTTTTGGGTTTTCTACTTTTTTAATTTTTTTAATTTTTTTATTTTTTTTATCATCAAATTTTTTGTTTTCTTTTTCTAAATTTATATCGTTTTTATTTTCAGGAACATTTTTTGGCTTTTCTACTTTTTTAATTTTTTTATTTTTTTTATCATCAAATTTTTTGTTTTCTTTTTCTAAATTTATATCGTTTTTATTTAATAAGTTATTTTGTAAATCTTCATTTTTCCTTGTTTTTTCTAAATCATTAAAACTACTTTCAAGAAAATTTCCAATCCTCCCTCCAGAGCATGATTGCAAGAAAATTAAAAATATTAATAAAAAAAATTCTTTTTTTTTTAAAATCATATTTTTTCTAACTTTTCTTTTTCCTTATAGTTTTTTTATTACTAATCTTTGTTTTTTTTAAAATTGCACCTTTTTTATCTTTTAGTTTTTCTTCTAAGAGAGATACTGCTTCATCTATGGTAAATTTTTCTATATCAGTATCTTTAGCAATGGAAACATTAGTTTTGCCACATTTTAAATAGACGCCATATCTTCCATTTAATATTTGAATTTTTTCTTTAAATTCTTTCGGTTTTCCAAAGTCTTTAAGTACCTCTTGACCACCTCTACCCATTTTTGGCATAGCAAGAATTTCTAATGCTCGTTTTATGTCAACAGTAAAAACATCATCCTCTTTCTTTAGTGATCTATTTTCAGATTCAGATTCATTTTTGATCCATTTGATGTAAGGGCCAAATCTTCCTCTATCAGCTTCAACAACTCCTCCTTCAGGATGAACTCCTAACAATCTAGGTAAACTTAAAAGTACAAGAGCCTCATCTAGAGTTAGATCATCAGTTTTCAACTCTTTAGGTAATGAAGCTCTTCTTGGTTTAGCTTTATCTTGATCATTATTTCCCAATTGTACGTAAGGTCCATAAGGGCCAAATCTTAAAAAGACTCGTTCCCCAGTTTTTGGATCAGTTCCAAGATCTGATGGCCCACTTAAAATTTGATCAACTTTCTTTATGTCTAAATCTCCAGGAGTAATATCCATTGGAAGATTACCTTTAGCCAGAATTTCATTACCAGATTCATCAATTTTTGTACCCTCTAGCCAAGGTCCGTTAGAGCCTATTCTTACTACGCAAGGAAGGTCTTCGAAATCAACTTGTCTATAAGCTTTACCATCAATATCACCCTCTGTTTTCTGAACTTTTACCTCCAAACCATTTTTACCTTTATAGAAAGTTTCTAGGTAGGGTAGCCACTCAAGATTACCTGAAGATATTTCATCCAATGAAGATTCCATTTTTGCAGTAAATGTAGTATCAACCAGATCAGGGAAATGTTCTTCTAGTAACGCGGTAACAGCAAAAGCTGTAAACGTTGGAGCTAAAGTATTGGAGGATATATTTGCATAACCTCTATCCACAATTGTCCCTATGATGCTTGCATAGGTAGAAGGTCTTCCAATCCCTTCTTTTTCAAGGACCTTAACTAATGCAGCCTCTGTATATCTTGCAGGAGGTTTAGTTTCATGAAAAGTAGACTCCTTATTAGTAACTTGAAGACATGTTCCTGTTGTTAAGTTTGGGAGAATAATTTCTTGTTGTTCAAGGGACGAACTTGGGTCATCACTCCCCTCCACATAAGCTCTGAAGAATCCCGCAAAATCAATACTTTTTCCACTCGATTTAAATATTCCATCCCCCACTCTAATTTCAGCATTAATCATTGTTAGCCTAGCTTCCGCCATTTGACTAGCTACAGTTCTTTTCCAAATTAAATCGTAAAGAGACAAGTCTCTACCAGTAAGACTAGTTTCCTTTGGTGTTTTAAATGCCTCACCTGCAGGCCTAATAGCTTCGTGTGCTTCTTGAGCATTTCTTGCAGTTGAATTAAATTGTCTTGGTGAGTTAGATAAATATTCTTTTCCATACATAGAACTGACGCACTCTCTAGCAGCTCTTGTGGCTTGTTCTGAAAGATGAACTGAATCAGTCCTCATATATGTTATGAAACCTCTCTCATATAGCCCTTGTGCACATCTCATAGTTTCTCTTGCAGACAAACGAAGCTTCCTGTTTGCTTCTTGTTGTAGTGTGCTAGTTGTAAATGGAGGGACTGGCTTACGAGTGGAAGGTTTTTTTTCGATTTTTGAGACTAACCAATCCTTTGAGGAAAAAGTCTTCAGTAAATCATTTACTTTATCTTCTCCAATTATTAAAGATTTATTTCCTTGTTTTAATTTGCCGGTCTGTTCATCGAAATCGGAACCATTAGAAATTCTTTGACCGTTTAAACTGAATAATTTTGTTTCGAAAGTAACATTATCTTTCACAAGGGAGGCTTTAATACCCCAGTAACTAGCTTTTTTAAAAGATCTTCTTTCTCTCTCTCTCCTAACAAGAAGCCTTACTGAAACTGATTGAACACGACCAGCAGATAATCTGGGGGCTACCTTCTTCCAAAGTAAAGGAGATAATTCATATCCAAAAAGCCTATCCAAGATTCTTCTTGTTTCTTGAGCCTGAACAAGTTCCATATCAATATCTCTAGTTTGGTCTAAAGCTTTATTAATTGCCTTTTTTGTAATTTCATGAAAAACCATTCTCTTAGTTGGTATTTTAGGCTTAAGTATTTGCAGGAGATGCCAACTAATACTCTCTCCCTCTCTATCTTCATCAGTTGCAAGTAATAGCTGGGTTGCACCTTTTAATGCATCTTTCAACTCTTTAACAACCTTTTTTTTATCTTTTGGAACTATATAAAGTGGTTCAAAATCTTCTGTTGTATTAACTCCTATCCTTGACCATTTTTCCTTTTTAACCGCAGCTGGTATTTCAGCAGCTCCTTTTGGAAGATCTCTTACGTGTCCCATTGAAGCGAGAACTTCATAATTAGAAGGCAAAAACTTTCTGATGGTTTTTGCTTTGGTGGGACTTTCAACAATAACAAGTGTGTGATCCAAGGTTTATTTCAAAAATTGGTGTTTTTGTTCAGTTAGGGCATATTATGATTATTTGAAGCTTTTTCAAGTAACTTCTTCTTAAAATTTCAAAAATCATACCCACAAATTATAATCAAGTTAAGATTAACTCTTAGACCCTTACAATCAAACATCTAATTTAATCCAATTTAATAAAGTGCCCAACGAAATCTTTACAATTAATCTAAATGCTCAAGCCATTATTCCAGAGGCTTTTATTCTATTAGGCATTGTTGGAACACTTCTTGTAGATTTAGCTGGAGAAAAAACTGCATCAAAATGGGCACCAATAATTTGCTATTTATCAATAGGCAGCTCACTCGTTAGTTTGGCAATGCAATGGAGTAATCCGGTAGAAAGCGCATTCCTTGGGTCCTTCAATTCAGATAATTTGGCAATAGCATTTAGAGCAATAATTTCTTTATCAACCCTAGTATCTTTACTGATAAGTTGGCGGTATACAGAACAAAGTGGTAGCCCAATTGGCGAGTTTGCTGCGATAGTTCTTTCGGCCACCCTTGGCGCAATGCTTTTGTGTGGATCTACTGACCTTATTAGTGTATTTATATCTCTCGAAACTTTATCCGTAGCAAGTTACTTACTTTCTGGTTACCTCAAGAGAGATCCAAGAAGTTCAGAAGCGGCCTTAAAATACCTCCTTGTTGGATCAGCTGCTGCTGCGGTCTATTTGTATGGATCCTCTTTTCTTTATGGATTAAGTGGTTCAACGAACTTAGCGACCATAGGTTTAGAAATTATCAATAAGCCATCCTTTATTACTTCACTAGCTCTTGTATTTGTCTTATCAACAGTTGCCTTTAAAATTGCTGCTGTTCCCTTTCATCAATGGACTCCTGATGTATATGAAGGTTCACCTACACCTGTAGTAGCTTTTTTATCTGTTGGTTCAAAAACAGCGGGCTTTGCATTTGCGATAAGAATATTAAGCACAACTTTCTCTTCTTTTGACGAAGAATGGAAACTTTTATTTACCATTTTGGCCATATTGAGCATGGCTCTAGGAAATGTTGTAGCTCTAGCTCAAACCTCAATGAAAAGGATGCTAGCTTACAGTTCTATTGGACAAGCAGGATTCGTAATGATTGGAATAGTATCTGGAACACAAGATGGTTTATCAGCGGCTGTTTTATATTTGGCTGCATATTTGTTTATGAATTTGGGTGCATTTTCCTGTGTAATACTTTTCTCACTTCGAACTGGTTCTGACAGAATTCTTGATTACTCAGGACTTTACCAAAAAGATCCTCTAATTACATTAGGCTTAAGCCTTTGTCTTCTATCTCTTGGAGGTTTACCTCCAATGCTAGGATTTTTTGGAAAGATATACTTGTTCTTTGCAGGTTGGGCAAATCATCAATATCTATTAGTAATAGTTGGTTTAGTAACTTCAGTTATATCTATTTATTACTACATTTCAGTGATAAAAATGATGGTAGTTAAAGAACCACAAGAAGCTTCTGAAATAGTCAAATCATATCCTGAAATTAATTGGGGAATTGTAGGATTACCTCCCTTGAGAATTGCACTTTATACTTGTGTCGCAGTAACCGCTCTTGGAGGAATCCTTTCTAATCCTCTTTTTAAATTAGCTAATACAGCTGTTTCAGAAACTCCTTTCTTACAAGATATTATTGCTACAGCAAACAATATTTCCTAGAAGAGTTCTTCAATAAATGTCTAAGAAAGTCGCGAGTTTAAAAAATATATCTAAAACATATGGGAAAGAAGATCTAACTGTTAAAGCCTTAGACAGCATAAACTTAGAAATTTATAAAGGTGATTATTTAGCTGTAATGGGAGCTAGTGGCTCAGGCAAAAGTACAGCTATGAATATTATTGGATGTCTAGATAGACCATCTGAAGGTATTTATAAATTAAATGGAATTCCTGTTGAGAATTTATCTGATGATGAGCTCGCGGAAATACGTAACCAAAAATTAGGCTTTGTTTTTCAACAATTTCATCTTCTCTCGGACGCAACTGCACTTGAAAATGTTACTTTGCCAATGATTTATGCTGGTATTGATCCTGAGCAAAGATTAGAGAGAGGTAAGAATGCTTTAACAAAAGTTGGCCTCTCAGAAAGAATGAATAATCGTCCAAACCAATTATCCGGAGGTCAACAGCAACGAGTTGCTATTGCGAGGGCTATTATAAATAACCCTGCAATTTTATTAGCAGATGAACCTACTGGAGCACTAGATTCAAAAACCACTGAAGATGTATTAGATCTTTTTGACAAACTGCATGAATCTGGAATAACTATAGTTTTAGTTACCCATGAAGATGAAGTTGCAAATCGCGCAAAAAAAATAGCCAAATTTAAAGATGGAAGAATAGTTGAATTAAAAGTAAATTAAATTCAAAACCTTCTAATTACTTTCAGTTGAGTTTCATTTTCAATTCTTAAATTCCCATTGGAATCAATATCTTTAATTTTCCATTTATGAGGACAATAACCACTAGGTAAAAAACTTTTAGTAAGAAACTTATTTGCAGATTTAATCACATATTCTTTCTTTTTATTACATTCAATTGAATCATAAAAAGCTTTAAGAACTTTGGCTGTCCAATAATGTTGATTAATATTCTTAGTTTGAAGTACTTTTGATAATGAAATACCCTCTGATGGAGTGTAATTTAAAACATTCATGCCAAGTCCTACTCTTACATAGATAATTTCTTTGCCTCTTGTTATCACCCTTGGTAAAAATCCAATCAACTTTTTTGAACCAAAAAAAATATCATTTGGCCATTTCAAACAAACATTTATATTCTCTTGTCTAAGCATTTCACATAACTTAATGCCTAAAGACAAATTAAATATTTGACATGCAAATTCTTTTGAAAATATTGGGTAAGCTGCACTTAACCAAATCCCGCCTTTTGGAGAAAACCAAGTTTTTGAGTTTTGGCCAACCCCTAAGAACTGTTCTCTTGCGATTATCGCTACTGGCTGATTTTTCTTTATTTCAGAATATCCAAGCAGGCTTGTTAGCTCATTTTCGGTACTTTTACATTTTATTTTGTAAAGAAGTCTCCAGCTTGGATATTGACCCTGAATTTTTTTTAAATAAAAAACTGTCTTAGCTGCAGGTCCAATAACTTTCACAAATTCTTTATTAAAACAACGAGCATCTTTTCGAAGATTAGATTAACTTTAGTCTTAATAAGTAAATTTTACAAATTGGACAAAAAGTATTTGCCAATAGTGAATAAAAGGAATCCACATCCATTAAAAAATTGTCTTGATAATTTCAAAAAATCATGGGGAGATTTAGATAAACTTTCCAAAATCAATGAAAACTGGAAGAACTTAATCGGTTTGGAACTATTTCAAGAATGCAAACCATTAAATATTGAAAAAAAAATACTTACTATTGCAGTAAATCATCCACAGTGGCGACAAGCTTTAATTTATAACAAGCATAAATTAAAAGAGAGAATCGAGAAAATTGGAATAACTTTGAATGAAATAAAAATAATACAAAATTATGAAATTAAAAATAAAAATATTAAAGCTAATAATGCAAAGATAATTTGGGCGAATCATCCAAGCAGAATCCATCAAAATAATATGTGCATTTGTACTTTCTGTAATTCCCCAACTCCTGAGGGCGAAATCAAAAGATGGGGAAAGTGTTCTTTTTGTTGGAGAAAAATAAATAACTAAATTCTTTATTTAGTTAAAATTAGTATTCCCATTTGCCCCCCCAAAATAGTCTTATATTCAGCTTTTTTAAATCCAACTTCCATAGCAATATTTATCAATTCTTTTTTCTTTGGAAAATTTCTAATACTTTTCTCAATATATGCGTACTCTGGACCCATATTAAAAAGCTGCGAAATGGTTACTACAATTAATCTCAAATAAATTTTCTGGAAAATATTTGATAAAGAATTTTTTTTTGAGTGATTAAAATCCAAAAATCCTGCCCTTCCTTTATCCTTCAAAAGATAAAAAACTTTTTTTATTCCTTCTTCAACATTATTCAAGTTTCTAAGTCCATATGACATGCAAATCCCATCAAAATTTTTTGAATGATCATTAATTTCCAATACATCTTGAATTTCCCACTTAATAAATTTATTTTTTTTTTGCTCTGATTTTTTCTTTGCAATATTTAAGATATCCTCTGCACTGTCAATTCCAGTAATTGAGCCCATTGGACTTACTCTCTCAGAAATTAAGAATGCTAAATCTCCAGTTCCACAGCATAAATCAGCCCAATCTTCACCATTTAAAGGTTCCAATAAATTAACTAATTTCCTTTTCCATAATCTGTGCAGCCCAAAACTTAATAGATTATTTAAAAAGTCATATTTATGAGAAATTTTATTAAATATATTTTTGACTTCGATAGTTTTTGTGAATTTCATTTTTAAAGTTTTAACTTATTTCTTTTTGGTATTAAATTAAATTTTTTATTCATATGGTCTAATTGGAAGTTTTTTTTCTAGGAGGAAAGTCTTTATTTCTCTTAAAGAAAGTTTCTTATCATGAAGTAATGATGCTAAAAGTGCGGCAGATGCCCTGCCTTCATTGAAAACATCATAGATATCTTCTAAACAACCCGCTCCTCCAGAAGCAATCACTGGGATGTTAACAATATTGGCAACAGATTCAGTCAGATGTAAATCATATCCATTCTGCGTGCCATCACCATCCATTGAAGTAAGTAAAATTTCCCCTGCGCCTAACTCCTCAACTTTCTTTGCCCAACTTAATACATCTATTCCAGTATTTTCTCTCCCTCCTTTCACATATACCTCCCATTCATCAGTCTTATTAACTTTTCTTTTCGCATCAATTGCTATCACGATACATTGATTGCCAAATTCTCTAGAACTTTTAGAAATTAAATCTGGATTTCTAACAGCAGAAGAATTCAAACTCACTTTGTCTGCTCCAGCTCTCAAAAGATCATTAATTGAAGAAACAGAATCTATTCCTCCACCTACTGTAAATGGGATTTTTACTGATTTTGCGGTCCTAGAGACAAGGTCAACTAATATATTTCTATTTTCTACACTAGCTCTAATATCTAAGAATACTAATTCATCTGCGCCCTCATCAGAATACCTACAAGCCAATTCAACAGGATCGCCTGAGTCTCTCAAGTTAACAAAATTTACACCTTTAACCACTCTGCCATGGGCGACATCTAAACAAGGAATTAAACGAAGAGCTACCATTTTAGTAAAAATTGTCCAAATGCTGTTAATCTTGCATAATAGCTTCCATTTTACCTCTTATGGCTGAAACAAACTTATTACCTAAAATCGGTAGTAAAATCAAAATTAACATTAACAAAGTAAAAGATAGATTACCAGCAAAATTAATAGATCAAATATCCTCGAGTCCTAAAGCCGTAATTACTGGCTATAAAATGACAGACGGCAGAAGTATTGGAATCACCGCAAAATTTCAGAATGGTGAGCAAAATTGGTTTTTCCCAGAAGAAATTGAGAAAGGTTAAAGAGTAAAGTGAATGATCCAAAACAACTATTAGGAATTAAGGGTGCTTCTGAAACATCGAGTATATGGAAACTCCGTATACAGTTAATGAAACCCATAACGTGGATCCCTTTGATATGGGGAGTTATTTGTGGAGCAGCTGCAAGTGGGAATTTTGAATGGACATTTAGTAATGTTCTAGCTTCATTAGCATGTATGTTGATGAGTGGACCGCTTCTGGCTGGTTATACCCAAACCATAAATGATTTTTTTGATAAAGAAATTGATGCAATTAATGAACCGAATAGACCAATTCCTTCTGGGAAAATTTCAATTAAAGATGTAAAAATACAAATCTGGGTATTACTTATAGCGGGTTTAATAGTTGCTTTTTTATTAGATATATATGCTAAGCACAGCTTCCCCTCCGTCTTACTTTTGGCATTAGGAGGTTCCTTTGTTAGTTATATATATTCTGCTCCACCACTCAAATTAAAACAGAATGGTTGGCTTGGAAATTATGCATTAGGGGCATCTTATATTGCTTTACCTTGGTGGGCAGGACAAGCCTTGTTTGGGAAATTAACAATCGTGACGGCGATACTAACACTTGCTTATAGCCTCTCAGGACTTGGAATTGCTGTTATTAATGATTTCAAAAGTGTTGAAGGAGACTCAAAGCTAGGCTTAAATTCTCTACCAGTAGTATTTGGAATTAAAAATGCAAGTAGAATAAGTGCAGGACTGATTGATATTTTTCAATTAGCAATGGTTGTAGTGTTAGTCGTTATTGGCCAACATTTAGCCTCTGTAATTTTGGTTTTATTGGTAATTCCACAAATTACATTTCAAGATATGTGGTTACTAAGAGATCCTCTAAAGTTTGATGTCAAATATCAAGCAAGTGCCCAACCGTTCCTTATAACTGGAATGTTAGTTACAGCTTTAGCGATAGGACATAGTTTTTTAGTTGCTTAAGGTGCAAAAGATTAAATTCAAATCTTTTGTTTTAATAATTCCAATATTAATTTTTTCTGGGATATATTTTTATTTTTTTAGTCTAATATCTAGTACCTTAAAATTTGACGTATCTAAAAATAAAAAGTCTCGGGAAACCAAATATTCTTATGTAATAACATCCTCTGATAATAAGATACTAAGCAAATTAAGCCGCAAATTTGAAATAGATAATAGTAATAATAAAATTCCATTTTTTCTTAAACATTCTTTTGTATCTTCTGAGGATAAAAGATTTTATAAACATAATGGAATAGATTTAAAAAGTATTTCACGTGCCCTTATTAAAAATATTAGAAGTGGTTATGTTAGAGAGGGAGGAAGTACGATTACACAACAAGTTGCTAGATTACTTTTTCTAAATAATGATTTAAGTTTTCAAAGAAAAATCAAAGAAATATTTATATCACTCATACTTGAATTTAGATATAACAAAAATCAAATTTTAAAATTATATTTAAATAATATTTATCTAGGATCAGGAGCTTATGGGATAAACGAGGCCGCCCAGGTTTATTTTGGAAAATTTATAGAAGAATTGACATTATCAGAGATCGCATTAATTGCAGGATTAGCTCCAGCTCCATCAATTTATTCACCTTATCAAAATTTAGAACTAGCTATTAAAAATAGAAATAAAGTTCTTGAATCAATGTATGTTGATGGATATATTTCTCTTGCAAATAAGAATAAGGCTATTAAAGAAAAAATAAAATTAAATTATCAAACAGCTGATAATTTTTTAGATGATAAATTACTAATTAACTTTATTCTTCTGGAAACAGATAAAAGAATCGGAAGTAAAAATGATTATAAGTTTTTAAGAATTAAATCTTCAATAAACAAAGATTGGCAAGAAAAAGGTCAACAAATATCAAGATATGCTGGGCCTAAAGAACTTGAATTTGCACTGTTATCTATCGAATCAAACACAGGACTAATTAGGACAATGATAACCAGCAAACATCCATCAATTAATGAATACAATAGAGTGATTTCATCTGTAAGACCTTTAGGTTCTACTTTTAAAATAATCCCTTATACTGCTGCATTAATAGAAGGAATAAAATTAAGCGATAAATTTGAAGACTTACCAAAATGCTGGGAAAGTTATTGCCCAAAAAATTTTTCAGAAGACTATCGAGGTTCAATATCTTTGATTGAATCATTTAAAAGTTCATCAAATATCGTTCCAATATCAATAACAAAAAAAATCGGCTTAAAAAAAATTATTAATTTAGCTAATTCATTTGGACTAGGTTACGAGCAAGAGTTTGAGGAATTCCCATCATTAGCTATTGGCTCCTACGGAGATAATCTTTTAAACATCACAAATGCATATTCTGCAATAAACAATAATGGTAAGATTCAAAGCCCTGAAATCATAGAAAAAATAGAATCATTTAAAAAAAAGCCTATTTGGGAAAACAAATCTATTTCCAAGAAAATATTAGATTTAAAAATAAACAAGAAAATAAATAAACTTCTTAAAAAATCTGTAAAAGAAGGTACTTCAAAAGCAGCCTCAATAAAAGGAAAGAAAATTTATGGGAAAACAGGAACATCTGATGGAAATAAAGATCTCTGGTTTATTGGTTCCATTGATAACCTTACAACAGGGATCTGGATAGGTTACGACGATAATAAGGAATCTGCATTATCTAGTGGTAATGCAGCTTATTTATGGAAGAAGTTCATATCTGAAATTTATAAAATTCCAATTTAAAAATAAATTATATTTTCAAGATTTATAAGAAATTATTGCAGAGTAAAATCCATCACCAGGATAATCCAAGCTAGGTAAAATTTGCTTTTGGCTAACCAATTTTAAAGTTTTGTTTTTTTTAATAAATCGTTCAATTAATAGATTATTTTCATCGGGACAAATAGTACAAGTTGAATAAACTAAAGTGCCATCTTTTTTCAAAAGAGGGAAAATACTATCTAAAAGTTTTTCCTGCAATAAAGTTAAAGATTTTATTTTTTCTTTACTTAAAGACCATCTAGAATCTGGATTCCTGGAAAGGGTTCCAATGCCCGAACATGGAGCGTCTAATAAAATCTTATCAAAATAAGATATAAACTTAGGATTTAATTCAATCAAACTAGTAGCATCAGCCTTAAGTGTATTGACAGATTTCAAATTTAACCTTTCTAAATTTGATTGCAGTATTTTCAATCTTTTTGCTGATCTATCTACGGCAATGATTTCAGCACTATCATTTGTTAATTCTGCAAGGTGGGTAGACTTACTTCCTGGAGCTGCACAAGCATCTAAAATCTTTTCACCTTCTTTTGGATTTAAAAGAGGTGCTATCCACTGAGAAGATCTATCTTGAATTGTCCAAAGTCCATCACTATACCCTGGTAAATTTTTTATAGATCTTGGATTAGATTTTAAAGTAATTCCATTATGTAAATCATTAATAATTTCAGCATCAATATTATTTTCATGAAGTACTTTCAAAAAGTTATCTAAATTAGTTTTTAATTGGTTAATTCTCAAATCAATTGATGGTTTTTTATTAAATGCCTTAATGATATTTTCGCCCTCGCTATTGCCGACCCATCTATAAAGATCCTTCACAAGCCATAATGGAAATGATTCAAGATATGAAATTCTTTCTTTTCTATCAGAAGATAATTCCGGAAAGATTTTTTGATCTAATTTTCTTGATGCATTTCTCAATATCGCATTAACAGTTCCCGCTAAACCATTTAAATCTGTTTTTTTAGCTACTTCTACAGTGGTAGAAATAGCAGCAGGAAATGGAATTTTATCCATTTTCAATAGTTGATACAAACCTATATGTAGAAGCCATCTTAACTTTGGAGGCTGCTTTTTATGAGTAATTTTTGATGTATGATCCGTCCAAAGATCAAGAAATTTTCTATACCTTATGCATCCAAAAGATAATTCCGTAATAAAAGCTATATCAAGAGGATTAAATTGATAATTTTTTAAAACCTTTTCAAGAGCATGATCAGAAAAATCACCAGAACTAACTTTTAATAAAATTTCCCAAGCTGCCTTTCTTTGTAAATATCCTATGCTCAAAATATAATTAATTTTTTAAATATAACTTTAATATACAAAAAATTCAAAAATTTAAACTACTTTTTCAATTGCAGAATTAAACCAAATAAAACCTAAGATAGAGATAAGTGAAAGATTAAATCCTAAAAAAAGAAAGATATTTAAAGAATGGATTCTTTCCCGAAAAAATTTTTTTTTCTCTTTTTGATACTTCATTATTAAAATAAAAACTTATTCAGGATTTCAAACGGCAACCAATATTGATAGATCCTGCATCAAGCATTCTGCCTAGTTTAATTGCTATGGATTCCTCCAGCCTAGTGAAATTAGATTGATGTGTAGTTATCCAATCTAATTCAGAAAAAGTGATTATTCCCGTCGAATTACTTTTTAAAAAAAGTGTTCCAATTTCCATTAGATAAATCTAATTTTTTCTAAATTAACATCCGTACTTAATATTTCTTCTTAACATAATATTCTTTTAATTTTTCAAAGACAACTGAAGGTTATTACTCTTAATTTATTGAATATCTCTTAAAAATTTATCGGCCGTTTTTAAGTGATTATTTAATTTTTCCTCTGACATTTTATCGAGATTTCTCGTTAACATTGCCAGACGATATTGCTTTCTAAAAAAGCTTTCATTATCTTTAATAAATTTCCAAAATAAGCCATCCCATATTTCACACCATGGGCCACTTTTGAAATTAGACATTTTCTTTACATAATTAGAGCTTGATATATATGGCTTTGTTGAAAAGATACCTCCATCACTAAACTGACTCATTCCGTAAACATTTGGGACCATAACCCAATCATAGGAATCAATAAACATTTCCATAAACCATTTATAAACTTGGTTGGGGTGAATTCTACATAGAAGCATAAAGTTGCCAACAATCATTAGCCTCTCAATATGATGACAATAACCAAATTTAATAATATTTTTTATAACAACGTCTACTGGTTCAATTCCTGTATTTCCTTGATAAAAAGATTTTGGAATTGGCTTATCTTCAAAATTCCAAAAATTACTATTTCGCATCTTTGTTCCGTACTTTTTATAGACGAGGCAAATAAATTCTCTCCATCCAATAATTTGCCGAATAAAACCCTCTAGAGAGTTAATAGGAACATTATTATTTTTTGCAAAAAGTAATGCTTTATTTACTACTACATCTGGGGTTAATAAGCCGATATTTAAAAGAGGAGAAAGTAAACTGTGCCATAAAAAAGAATTTTCTTTAGAAATAGCATCCTCATAATCTCCAAATAAGAAAAATCTATGTTTAAAAAAATCATTTAACCATGCATCTGCCTCTTCAAAATTAGTTGGATATAAAAAGTTGTTACTTTCTCCAATAAACTCAATATCAAAATTGGCTAATGACCTTTCTGCATTAACTACAAATTTATTTTTTTGTAATTTAGGTGTATCGGGTATATTTATTTTTTTTGGTAATTTTTTTCTGTTCATTTCATCGAAACTCCATTTACCACCTTCAGGTGTATCATCAGGATTAACTAATATCTTTTGGCTCTTTCTTTGATTCTCATAAAATCTCCCCATAAGAGGTTTTTTTGTATTTGATGCAAATAAATCTTTTAAATCTTCACAGCTCATAAACATAGGAGAAGGCAAAATATTTAAAGCTAAATTATTACTTTCAACAAAATTATTAATCCTCTTCATTATTAAAAAATCATGAGGGTCAATGAGATTTATTTTCTGATATTTATTTTTAATAAGTTCCGATAAATGATCAACTGTAGAAACATTATTCTTGTTTTCGATATATAAAACTTTAAAGCCAGATATTTCTAAATAATTTTTATAAGCGAGCATAGATGCTCTATGAAAAACTAACTTATTTTTATGGTTAATTAATTTATGAAATTTATCATTTCCAAAAAATAATGAGTCTTCCAAAATCAAAACTTCACAATTTATTTTTAAGATTGGGCTTTCTCTAAAAAGTTGATTGGGGAAAATAATTGATATTTGTTTCATCTTTGCGACTTTCTGTTACTGCATCTTTTTGAACAGTAGATAACATCATCCCAACACTTTTTCCATTTTTTACGCCACTCAAATGGCCTATTGCAAACAGGACAAGTTTTAGTAGAAAGATTTTTCAAAATTTATAATTTTCTTTTATGAGTAGATTTAAATCTAGTTGAATCTTTAAGGGCCATATGTTTTGTATTTCTTCCCGAAACTCTCTTTCTCCAGACTTTGAAAGATTTGGGTTTAAGATTTTGACGCATAATTTTTATCGCATCTTCCTCTTTTAAACCAAATTGATACTCGATAGCTTCAAAGGGTGTTCTATCTTCCCAACACATTTCTATTATTCTGTCTATATCGATACTTTCCATATTTATTGTTCACATTGTGAGGTACAAAGTTTTTCAATATCGGATCTACCTGTAATTTGAAGTCTATATTTTGCCCAATATCTGTAAACCAATCTCAATAATGGAGATAAGAGCTTAATCTTCAAGGGATAATAAACCCAACCTAAACCAACTAATTCATAAGAATATGCAAGTACATCTAGTCCCCTAATAATTTCACCATTTTCAATAATCCCATGCAGGTTTGACATAGCTTCTGAATATGAGATGTCATTAAAAAGACTTTGATCATAATCCTTACTATTAATATCTATAAATGCAATTTGATTTAAGGTATCTCTTTTTTTAAGAAAATTTGTTTCCCTCAAACAAAGTGGACAACCACCATCGAATAAAAAGGTTAATTTATTTTTCATATTTTTATTCAAATATAGAAATTAAATAACTTTTTTGTGGAATAAAAAAATTTTTTTAGAGTACAAGCTTTATAAAGCCTTAATAATTGCCAGTTCTAATTTAGTGAAATTATATTATCTTGTTAATTAATAAACCATTGATTAAGGGATACATCAATGGTTTAAAACTATTTATGATCAGTCATCTAGAAGATGAACTCCTTCTCCTACGTCAGGGGTGAATTTACAATATTTTTCAAAAATAAGTCCAACACCTCGCATTTTTTCTCCTAATTCATCGTTAAATTTATTCCATTCTTCCGATTCACGATCAGGTAAATTCCAACCTTGTTTTTCTACCATGCTTGTTATTAATGTATAGTCCCATTCTATGTATGCCATTGAGTTAAATTAAACTACCAAAATATTATAAACCAAGAGATTTAATAGGTAATCAATATTTTTTAAATATAATTTAAAAGTGTGAACTAATTATAAATGTCAATTTTGCCGAGAAGATTTGAACGAATCAAAAATGTTTTAGATTGCAGAATGAAAAACTTGACTGTTTTAGTTGAGGATGTCAATAAACCACATAATTTATCGGCGATATTAAGGACATGTGATGCGGCAGGAGTTTTCGAAGCAAATTTTATTAGCAAAACGAATGCTGTTAAGACTTTTAATAGTACAGCTCAAGGAAGTCAAAAATGGGTAAAACTGAATAATCATGAAAACACTATCACTGCAATATCTGATTTAAAGAATAAGGGCTTTAAATTATATGGAACGACTCTTAATAGTGAATCAGTAGATTATAGAAATTTTGATTATTCTCAAAATACATGTTTTGTTTTAGGAGCAGAAAAATGGGGACTAAGTAATGAACTTATATCAATGGTTGATCAATCAATTTTTATACCTATGAGAGGTATGGTTCAATCTCTGAATGTTTCAGTTGCTGCTTCTATATTATTATTTGAAGCTGTTCGCCAAAGAAAAAATAAAGGTATATTGCCCGCTAATGGAGAAGGGTTAAATATGGATGAATATCAAAAAACACTTTTTGAATGGTGTTACCCAGAATTAGCTGCGGTGTATAAAAAATCAGCTAAAGAATATCCAAAGTTGAATGATCAAGGAGAACTTGATCCTGTTACAGATAACTAAATTTATTAAGAATTTTGACTATCAAAAATTTCTTCAAGGTCCTCTCCGATAAAAGAAAGACCTAAAACTAAAAAAAACATTGCCAAACCTGGGAACAAAGCCGTCCACCAGATACCTGTAGGTAAAGCGGCAAGAGCCAGATTTAAATCACTTCCCCACTCTGGGACATCCGCAGGAACGCCAAGGCCTAAAAATCCTAAACTTCCTAATACCAAAACAGCATCTGCAGCATTTAGGGTAAGCAGAATAGGCAATGGTGTTATTACATTTGGGAGAATATATTTAAAAATAATTTTTTTAACATCAGCTCCTGCAACTTGAGCTGCCTCCACATAAGTTTCGGATTTAACCAATATTGTCTGATTTCTGATTAATCTAAAATATTGAGGAGAGTAAACAATACACAATGCCAAAGCCGCGTTAAGGATACCCTTACCCAATACAAAAGCCACAACAACTGAAAGTAAAATTACAGGTATTGAAAAAATAGTATCCATTATTAGTGATAAACATTTATCAAAATAACCACCAAAATATCCACTTAATAATCCCAATGGCAAACCCAAACTTAATGAAAAAAGAATAGCTAAGAATACAACTTCTATCGCTAATGATGATCCTTGCAAAGTTCTTAAGCAAACATCTCTTCCTAATCTATCTGTGCCACAAAAATGATTAAGAGAAGGAGGGGCAAAGATATCATTGCTTAACATTGAAAATGAATAGCCAAAAAAATTATTGGCCTCTAAAAATTTCATTATTAAAACAACAAGAAGATAAAAAAGTACAATTAAAAATCCAGCTTTTCTGATATTTGCGCCGACACGCTTAAATGAGTTAATATCCAAAATCTTTTTTTAAAGATATAAATGAAATATACCCAATTCTTTTAGAAATAAATAGCTATAAATTTTAAATTAAAAGAAATTACTGGTTTAATTTCAAGACTGCCATAAAAGCTTCTTGAGGGACTTCAACTTTACCCATTGCCTTCATCCTCTTTTTACCTTTGGCTTGTTTCTTTAAAAGTTTCTTTTTCCTAGAAATATCCCCGCCATAACATTTAGATAAAACATCTTTTCGCAAAGCACTTATGCTTTCACTTGCAATAATCCTGCTACCGATTGATGCTTGAATAGGTATTTTAAATTGTTGTTTTGGAATAAGTTCTTTTAATTTCTCAACTAAACTTCTGCCAATTCCATAAGCCTTATCTTTATGAACAATAGAAGTTAATGGATCTGCTCTTTCTGAATTTATTAGAACATCTAATCTAACAAGGTCATTTTTTCTATAGCCAATCAAATGATATTCCATTGATGCATACCCTTGGGTTCTACTTTTCATTTGATCAAAGAAATCTGTAACAACTTCTGCTAATGGAATTTCATAAATCAAGGTAACTCGATCTGTTGTTATGTATTTCATATCTATAAATACACCCCTTCTTTCCTGACATAAACCCATTAATGTTCCATTAAATTCATTGGGAGCATAAATTTCCATTTTTACATAAGGCTCTTCTATTGATTCTCTAAGTTGTGGATCAGGAATTGTAGAAGGATTATCAATAAAGATATGTTCCTGCTGATTTAAATTAACTTTATAAATAACTGATGGTGCCGTTACGATTAGATCCAAGTCATATTCTCTTTCTAATCTTTCTTGAACAATCTCCATATGAAGAAGTCCTAGGAATCCGCACCTAAATCCGAAGCCCATTGCGCTACTGGTTTCGGGCTCATATTTTAAAGCTGCATCAGATAATTGTAATTTTTCTAGTGATACTCTTAAATCTGGGAATTGATCAGCATCAGTCGGGAATAAGCCACAAAAAACCATAGGATTTGCTGTCTTATATCCAGGCAAAGGATCATTGGCAGGTGAATTTAAAAGAGTAATCGTATCTCCTACTCTCGCATCAGCAACTGATTTTATAGAAGCAGCTAAATAACCAACTTCTCCTGCATGTAATTCATCAACTTGCTGCTGATCAGGGGCCATTATTCCTATCTCATCGAGTTCATAATTTTTCTTACTTGCCATTAATAATATTTTTTCTCTCTTATTTAGAGACCCAGATATCACCCTGAAATAAACAATAACTCCCCTGTACGGATCATAATAAGAATCAAAAATCAGTGCCTTTGTAGGAAGTTTAATTTCATCTTGAGGAGGAGGTACTCTTCTCACGATTGCTTCCAAAATATCTTTAATACCAACTCCAGTTTTTGCTGAACAATTTATTGCATTAGATGTATCAAGTCCAATAATTTCCTCTATTTCTTGTTTTATTTTTTCAGCATCAGCCCCTGGTAAATCAACTTTATTTAAAACAGGAATTATTTCAAGATTATTTTCTAAGGCAAGATAAACATTAGCTAAGGTTTGAGCTTCTACTCCTTGACTTGCATCAACAACAAGTAAGGCGCCTTCACAAGCTTGAAGAGATCTACTAACCTCATAAGAGAAATCAACATGCCCTGGAGTATCTATTAAGTTCAAAACATATTCTTGGGAATCGTCAGCTTTATATTTCATCCTTGCGGCCTGTAACTTGATAGTAATTCCTCTCTCTCTTTCAAGATCCATACTGTCCAAAAATTGTTCTTGCATATCCCTTTGCTGCACAGTACCAGTATCTTGAAGCAACCTATCTGCAAGGGTAGATTTACCATGGTCAATATGAGCGATTATGCAGAAATTTCTAATTTTTGAAACCGATATATCAGTCATATAGAAAGAAAAAATCTCCTCTTATTACATCTTGATTAATATTAGCTAATTAGAATTATGGATGGAAACCAAAAATGGAATTATTTCTTTTTTTAATTTCTTTTATGAAGGTACTGTAATTTTCAGAGACTGATAGTTCTGGATAAATTAAGTCATTTATTTTTTTCTTAAGATTATAGTTATCGTTTAAAAATAAAGCAGATTTTTCAAGAACCTCAACCATAATTGAAACCGCAGTACTTGCTCCCGGAGAGGCTCCCAACAAAGCAGATAATGATCCATCAGATGAATTTACAATCTCAGTTCCAAATTTCAAAGTACCACCACCTTCAGTTTTTTTAATTATTTGGACTCTTTGACCAGCATTCTTTAAATACCAATCAGAAGGATTAGCTGATGGCATCATATTCTTTAAATTCTCAACTCTTGAGTTATGGTTCTTTAATGATTGTGATATTAGGTAATTAATTAAATCGTTGTTCTTGAAACCAACGTCTAACATAGAAAAAATATTATTCTTTTTAATTGAACTAAATAAGTCAAAGTATGAGCTTTGTTTTAGAAATTTCGTTGTAAATCCAGCAAAAGGTCCATATAAAAGAAGTTTTTTATCATCAATCCATCTGGTGTCTAAATGAGGCACAGACATTGGTGGCGATCCAATATCAGCTTTACCATAAACTTTTGAGTTATGTTTTTCTGTAAGATCTTTTTTCTCGCAAATAAGCCATTTCCCACTAACAGGGAATCCACCATAACTTTTTGCTTCTGGAATTTTTGATTTTTGTAAATAATTAATTGTTTTTCCACCAGCACCAAGAAAAACGTAACCAGTTCTAATTGAAGTTTTTCTACCTTCAGAACTGATTTCTAGTTCCCATTGTTTTTTATCAATTTTCTTTAAATCTAATAATTCTGTTTTGTATCTAATTTCAACATTTTTGTTTAAGGAAACTAATGACAAATACTCTTTAGTTAAAGCCTCAAAATTAATATCAGTTCCTCTACCTATTCTTGTAGCAGCAATTTGAGTAGATTGATTTCTATCTTTTGTTATTAGAGGAGCCCATGATGAAATTTGATCAAAAGATGTAGAAAATTCCATATCGATAAATTCAGGATTATCGGTCATTTTCTGAAATCTTTTTTTTAAAAAAGAAATATTATCCTGACCAGACACAAAGCTAATATGAGGAATAAATTTTAGAAACTTCTTAATATCAATTTTCCCAGCTTCATACAATGAGGCCCATAAAGACATGGATGTTTCAAAAGAACGATTTATTGAGAGCGCTTTATCTATTTTTAGATTTCCTTTTTCATCTAAAGGGGTATAGTTTAATTCGCAATTAGCGGCATGTCCTGTACCTGCATTATTAAAAGCGCCAGTACTTTCACTTCCTGGAGCATTTAATTTTTCTATAATAAGAAATTTTATATCTGGTAAAACTTCTGAAATTAGGAGGGCTAAAGTACTACTCATTATCCCTGCTCCTACTAAGACTGCATCAAAGTAACTATTGTCATTAGTGGAATTTTTGGATGAAGTCACAACAGAAAATTATCTTTTTTGCAATTAATCAGATTTCTTTCTAGGCTTATTATAAAGTTAATACAAAATTATGAGTACTGAAACACTCTCGCTGACAAACGAAAATGTAGAAAAAGTCCTTGACGAGCTAAGACCTTTTTTAATTTCTGATGGAGGTAATGTGGAGATTGCAGAAATAGATGGTCCAATTGTCAAAGTCAGACTTCAAGGAGCATGTGGTAGTTGCCCAAGTAGCACTATGACTCTCAAAATGGGTATTGAAAGAAAGTTAAAAGAAATGATTCCTGAAATAAGCGAAGTTGTCCAAGTTTTATAAAAATTTTTAACTGAAATATATATTATTTAGTTTTTAATTCCTTCAACAAAGATGATTCCATATCAAGGCAATCAATTGGAAGTCCTTGACCAATAGCGATTAAAAGAGGTGCAAGAATTCCTAAAGTAAAAACTAAATTTGATTGGCTTACATCATATTTACTCAAAGTAAAAGTTATCAAATAAATAATTGAAAAATAAGCATGTAGTGAAAAAAATTCTTTTGGCTTTAAAACTGGCCACCTTAAAGTATTTCCCAAGAAATATAAAAAACCTGTCATAAATAAATAGTTACATGAAGATTAAACCAAATATAAACATAAACCTTTTTAGAGACTATTTATAAAAAAATTTACCTAAGATAATAATTAAAAAAATATTAAATCTTCGTTTCTATTTGTTAAAGCTAGACATGCAGTTAAAAATACGCTTATAATTATTTTGTAGCAATTGCTACTTTTCGTTCACCCTCGTTTGAGGGCGCAGTTCGAGTCATACCATGGAACGGGGGATGGCCGTGTTGTCACATCGAAACATGACTACTTTAACTTACAGAGGTAAAAACTACGTTCAAAACAAAGAAGCTGCTAAAAAGCAACTTGTTGAACTTACCTACAGAAGAAACGTATACACCAAGAGAATGGATGACGCTTCTTCAAGTAATGAAAAAGCAGAATTAAATTACAGAGGTGTTAATTACACTAAATAATTTAATTAAACAAATTAAAAGCCCCTTTTTCAGGGGCTTTTTTTTTGGCTATATTTATCAAGAGTCCTTTAAAAAATATGTCTGAAAGTTGCTGTAATACAAACACATCGAATAAAGCACCTAATCAATTCGATCATAAAGATGCGATTCAAGAAAGATATGGCTCAGCCGCACAAGAAAAAGAAAGTTGTCTTTGTACACCAGTTGGGTTTGATCCTGTTTTACTTGAAGCAATTCCTCAAGAGGTTATAGAAAGAGACTATGGATGTGGTGATCCAACAAAATATGTTCAAAAAAATGATATTGTCTTAGATCTTGGAAGTGGTAGCGGCAAAAATGCTTTCATTTGTGCCCAAATTGTGGGAAAAGAAGGGAAAGTTATTGGAGTTGATCAGAATCCTGACATGCTTTCTTTATCTAGATCAGCCTCTAAAGAAGTTACAAAAAATATAGGTTTCAACAATACAGAATTTCTAGAAGGTTCAATTGAAAAACTTGATGAATTAGATAAAGATTTAAATCCATTAATCGCAGATAAATCAGTAGATATTATTTTAAGTAATTGCGTTTTAAACTTGGTAAGTCCAGAATCTAGAAATAACCTTCTACATAACATAAAAAGAGTTTTAAACGATAATGGAAGAATTGCAATTAGCGATATCGTCTCTAACAAAAAAGTTCCTTTAAGATTGCAAAATGATCATGATCTATGGACAGGATGTATTAGTGGAGCATGGTATGAGCCAGAGTTTATAAGTGATTTTAAAGAACTAGGATTTAAAAATTTAAAATTTGCAGAAAGGAGTTCTGAACCTTGGAAAGTAATTGAGGATATTGAATTTAGGACAGTAACTTTAGTGGGCAATATTTAAAAAAATTCAAGAGTTGAAAATTTACTATAAATTTCTATGAGAAATAATCCAAGAGATCAAATACCCGCATTAAAAAATAAGTATTATTTCAACTATGGTGGTCAAGGACCATTACCAAAATCTTCTCTAGAAGCAATAGTTAAAACTTGGGAAATTATCCAAGATTTAGGTCCATTTACCAATGATATGTGGCCTTTTATTTACAAAGAAATATTGACCACAAAAAGAATAATTGCTCAAAAATTAGGTGTCAATTCAAAGAATGTAGCTTTAACCGAAAATATTTCTTCCGGTATGATTTTGCCCTTTTGGGGAATAAAAGTAGAAGAGGGAGAAGAGTTATTAATAAGTGACTGTGAGCATCCTGGAGTAGTAGCTGCAAGTCGAGAATTTTGCAGAAGAAATAAATTAATATTCAGAATTTTGCCAATCCAAAAAATTAAAAATCTAAACGACGAAAATATAATTTTAGAGATTTTGAAAAATCTAAATCGTAAGACTAAGATCCTAATTATTTCTCATATCTTATGGAACTTTGGATATAAAATTCCTTTAAAACAAATTTCTATCGAATTAAAAAATAATCGAGAAGATTCTTATTTACTCGTTGATGGTGCTCAAACCTTTGGGCACATAAATATTGAAAAAGAAGTTTTTTATTCTGATTTATATTCAATAACTTCTCATAAATGGGCATGTGGACCAGAAGGACTTGGAGCCATTTATGTCTCAGATAGATTTATTCATGAAACAGATCCAACAATAATTGGTTGGAAATCATTAAAAAAAGAACAAGGCATTTATGAGCCTTCAGATAATCTTTTTCATGATGATGCAAGAAAATTTGAAATAGCTACCTCTTGTATTCCTTTACTTGCTGGGCTTCGGAATTCTTTAGATCTTTTGGATAAAGGCTGCCATGAAAAAGAAAAAAACAAAAATATCAAAAAATTAAGTGGAAAACTTTGGGATGAATTAAATCAATTAAAGGGTGTTGAATTAGTTTTAGAAAAAAAATATTTAAATGGGATTGTTAGTTTTAATATCGAAAATATTGAAGATAAGGATGAATTTGTGAAGAAACTTGGAGAAAAGAAAATTTGGATTAGAGTTTTAGAAGATCCAAAATGGTTTAGAGCATGCATACATCAAATAACTAGTGAAGCTGAGATTGATTTACTTGCTAAAGAAATAAAAAAAATATTGACTTAAAGATCTATAAATAAAAAAATTTAGTTTACCAAGGTATCTCCGAATTGTCCCATGCAATAAATTTTCCTGTAGATTCTGGTGATTGACTTTTAATAATATTGATCAGAAATTGGGAGGATTTTTCTTTACTAAATAATTTATGTTCTGGAACAAATTTATGAAAAGGTCTAGATAAATCAGTATCTACTGTTCCTGGATGAAGCAATGTGATAGCAGCCTTTGGGAAACGTCTAGCCCATTCAATACTTAAAGATTTAAAAAACTGATTTTGCGCAGATTTTGCAGC
The DNA here is from genome assembly GCF_001180245.1 of Prochlorococcus marinus. Classification (GTDB taxonomy): domain Bacteria; phylum Cyanobacteriota; class Cyanobacteriia; order PCC-6307; family Cyanobiaceae; genus Prochlorococcus_A; species Prochlorococcus_A marinus_F. Next base: position 54,056 of record NZ_CVSV01000131.1, on the reverse strand, counting down.
TCTATATGAATACCAACCTCCAGTTTGATTATCTCCAATGCTACCAACTCTTGCACTTATACTTGCAAAATTAAAATCAAAATCTTTTGGTATAAATTCTTCAACCGCTTTAGCTAATAAAATAGGAGAAAAGGCATTTATTGAAAAACTTTCCATCATATTTTTTTTATCAAGATGTTGTAATCTCTTTTCCGGTTGAAGAGAATCACTATGAAGTCTACCTGTAGCATTAACAACTAGCCTTAATTTTGAAGGATGATTTGATATTTTATTTTTCAACTGCAAAAGGGATTGAGAATCCTCTATATCTAATTCCCAAAAAGGATTAAATTCACTTTTTCTTCCACACAAAACAACATCTAAATCTTTTTCACTTTCATTAAGATCTTTAGCAAGTTGTGTTCCAATTCCACCTGCGCCTACAACTAAGGCTAAGCCTTTCATTTTATTAAAATTAACTCCTCTAATTTTAAGAAACTTTTCTCATGATTTGCGTAAAATCTTTCTTATTTAATTAGGAAATTTTATTGAGATTTATTTTTTTCTTTTAATAATTTATAAGCTATTTTTCTATCATCAAAATTAATAACTTTATCATTGAGAATTTGGTAGTCTTCATGTCCTTTTCCTGCAATTAAAACAATATCTTTTTTATTGGCAAATTTAATAGATTCATTTATTGCTTTAAATCTATCAATTTCAATTATTATTTTTTCTCTTTTTTTTATACCCATCAAAATATCATTTACTATCTTTTGGGGTTCTTCTGATCTTGGATTATCTGAAGTTATAAAAAGTTGATCAGACAACTCTTCCGCTATTGATCCCATCAAAGGCCTTTTACTACGATCACGATCTCCGCCACAGCCAAAAACAGTTATTAGTTTCCCTTCACAAAGTTTTTTAATTGATTGCAAAACTTTTTTTAATCCATCAGGAGTGTGGGCATAATCAACAATTATTGTTGGAAGAGATCTTGAAACGTCATTATCATCAATTTGTATTTTCTCCATTCTCCCAGGAGCACCAGGGAAAGATTGTATTAACTTTGATAAATCTTTTAAAGAAAAATTCAGTTTATACAAAATTGTTATTGCTTGAATCGCATTCATTAAATTAAATTCACCAACAAGTGGAACAAAAAGTTGAATTTTTTCCCTAGGTGTATGAAAAATACAAGTGGAACCACTTTCAGTAAATTTTTTATCTGTTACGAAAAAAAAATCATCATTTTCAAATTCACTTTCAGTAATCTTTGTAGACACTAATGAAGATCTTTTTTCAAGATCAGACGATAATTTAGATATCCAATGGTCATCGTGATTTAATACAGAAATTCCATCTTTTTCTTTTAAGTAAGGTGGGAAAAACAATTTTCTTTTTGTTTGAAAATAAGATTCCATATCTGAGTGATAATCAAGATGATCTTGAGTAAAATTAGTAAAAATAGCCGCCTCAAATTCGCATCCTGATATCCTCTTTTGAGCAATAGAATGAGAACTTACCTCTAATATCGCGAATTCAGATTCTGCCTCAACAGCAGAATTTAATTTCTTTTGAAGTTTATCAGCGAAATCAGTTGTATGAGAAGCAACTTCTGAGAAGCCAGGCCATCTATTAAACAAGGTCCCAAATAATGCAGTCTTTTTCCCTAATTTTTTTAAAAGATATTCCAATAAGAAAGTAATTGTCGTTTTTCCATTAGTACCGGTAACACCAATAAGTTTAAGTTTTCTTGAAGGCCTATTCCAAAACTCAGCGACAATTTGACCAAAAATATAATCTAAATTATCCTCAATAACCAAAATCCTTTCTCGATCAATAGATCCAATTCTCTCTTTTGCAGCAGGCCCAATAATGGCAGCCTCCGCGCCATTTTCAATTGCCTCAATACAAAATTTTCCTCCATCAACATTTAAACCAGGCATTCCTAAGAATAAAGTTCCTTTTTTTACTTCTTTAGAGTTAAAAGAAATATTATTGATTTCATGATCGATTAAATCTAATGAAGGAATAATTCCTACTAAATCTAAAAGTTTATGTAATTTTATAGATCTCATATAAAAAAAATTATTTCTTCAGAATGGTACTAATATTTTTTTGAAACCAATTCTTTAATTGATCATCTTTTAATCTTGGAGAAATGCGAGGCAATTCTATGATCTCCTCAGACCTAATTCTTTCAATAGCAATAACAGGTACTTCATAATCATATTTTTTATATTTATCTTTATATAAATCGACCCTATCTATATCAATTTCTTTAAGCTCTTCTAGATTAGGGAATAACTCATTAAGATTTATTTTTGCCAATTTATTTTTTAATGAATCACAAAGGCAACATCCCTGCCTAACAAAAATAAATATTTTCATTCATTTAGTCAGGCACAGGGTCACATCCACAGGGAGTTAAAGGGTGACATTTGCTTAATCTTTTTAAAGTTAACCACCCTCCCTTCCAAGGACCATGTCTAGTAATTGCCTCATATCCATAAGAGCTACAACTTGGAATAAATCTGCATCTTGGTCCAAAAAAAGGAGAAAACCACTTTTGATAAAACGAAATCATAAAAAGAAGTATAGAAGTAATTGATTTATTAATAGTTTTGAACACTTTAATGATGTAAAATAATATTTCCAGTAGTAATTAGTTTAATTGAATTTAATCAATTATCCAATTTATTGCAAATTTCTATTTAATTTAAAATTATGTCAAGATACCGCGGCCCCAGATTAAGGGTTACGCGTCGCTTGGGAGAACTACCAGGTCTCACCAGGAAAGCTTCAAAGAAGTCTAATCCTCCAGGTCAGCACGGCCAAGCCCGTCGCAAGCGATCAGAATATGCAATTCGTCTAGAAGAAAAGCAGAAACTTAGGTTTAATTATGGAGTTTCTGAAAAACAACTAGTTCGTTATGTAAAAAAAGCTAGAGCTCAAGAAGGATCTACAGGAACTAACCTACTAAGACTTTTGGAAAACAGACTTGATAATGTTTGTTTTAGATTAGGTTTTGGAGGTACCATTCCAGGCTCAAGGCAATTAGTAAATCATGGCCATGTAACCGTTAATGGAAAGGTTCTTGATATTGCTGGTTATCAATGCAAATCAGGCGATGTAATCGGAATTAAAGAAAACAAAGCAAGCAAAAAACTTGTTGAAGGTAATATAGAATTCCCTGGATTAGCAAATGTTCCACCTCATCTTGATTTAGACAAACCTAAATTAACGGGAAAAATAAATGGAAAATGCGATAGAGAGTGGGTGGCTCTTGAAATAAACGAACTACTAGTTGTTGAATATTATTCAAGAAAAGTTTAATACTACTTTTCTTTGGATTATTAAATCTCTCATTAAAAAAAATGAGAGATTTAATTTAATTCTTATTTTTAAAAATAATGGGAAATAAGGAAAATAATATCAAAAAGCCAGGTTTTAAGACCCTATCTATTCACCATGGGGAAACATTTGCAGAAGAAACTGGATGCGTTATGCCTCCTATTTTTTCTACATCCACTTTTAAACATGGAAATAAAGATAATTTCGACTACACCAGATCAGGCAATCCAAACTTTAGAATTCTAGAAAGCGTCCTGAAATCAATAGAAGATTCTAAATACTGTACAGTTTTTGGATCTGGAATTAGCGCGGTAACTGCAATTTCATCAACACTAAAATCGGGTGACAAGATACTCTGCGAGTCAAATCTCTATGGTTGTACAGTGAGGATGTTCGAAAAAGTTTTCAAGAAATTTGGGCTAGAAGTTTTATACACAGATTTTACAAACGAAAATAATATCAAAAAGATTTCATACTTCGAGCCAACCTTGATATGGCTAGAAAGTCCAACTAATCCACTTTTGAAGGTACTTGATATTAAGGCGATTTGTGATGAAGCGAATAAACTCGAAATACCAGTAGTTGTAGACAACACATTTTCTACAGCGCTTATTCAAAAACCATTGGACCTTGGTGCAACACTATCGGTTGTAAGCACCACAAAATTTATTAATGGACATAGTGACGCACTTGGCGGAGCAGTACTTACAAATAATGAGGAATGGAATAGTAAGATGCTTTTCTCTCAAAAAGCTCTCGGGCTTCAACCATCTCCTTTTGATAGTTGGCTCATTACGAGAGGAGTAAAAACTCTTCCATTAAGAATCGAACAACAAACTAAAAGTGCAGAATTTATTTCTGAAGAATTAGGTAATCATAAAATTATTAGTAAAGTAATTTACCCTTTTAATCAAGAACATCCGCAATTTAATTTAGCAAAATCGCAAATGAAATCTGGAGGTTCAATGATCACCCTAAAATTAAATTTAAATAAAAAGGATACTTTTAAATTTTGCAAATCTCTCAAATATTTCTCTCTAGCAGAAAGCCTTGGAGGGGTTGAAAGTTTAATTTGTCACCCTGCAACGATGACTCATGCTTCTGTTGATGATAAAACAAAAAATCTACTAGGGATTGATGATGCTCTTGTCAGATTATCAATTGGATGTGAAGATACAAACGATTTAATCTCGGACATTTTATTTGCTCTAAACAAATTCTGAAAATTGAGAGATTTACTTAAAAAACCTATATGGAAAAATTTAGAGTTGGGATATGCAATTCCTGATAGTATTCATGCCGTTTCTGTAGCATTACCAACTTGGAATGATGTAATAAATTACGAGGAAAAAGATCAAGAATGCATGAATTTATTGAAGTCCATTTACCCACGATTCGGGCTAAACCCCATAGTGAAAAGATTATGCGAAAAAGTAAAAAAGCAAAATTACTACAACAATAAAAGTATCTGGCCATATCCGAATGAAGGCATAGCTTTTAAAGCTAAAAAATACATTGATAGAAATACTTCTGAAAAATTTTCGTTAATAGAAAAAAGAAATAATTTAGCTTTCTTAATAACTGAAAAAGAAGGAAGTATTTATGCAAAATATTTTTGGCAACATACTGGTCTTGGTCTATCTTCAAGAGCTGCCGCTATAGAACTAGGTCTTGAAGATTGCCCTCCAAAATCTTACGTAAATGAATGTTCTCAAAGAATAAAAAATAGAATTTCTAAATCTACAAAAATTGACTCTAATGATATTCACTTAACTTCATCTGGAATGTCTGCATTGCATACATCATTAGAAATCATATATAAATTATTTCCAGCTAAACCAACACTCCAAGTTGGTTTTCCATATGTAGATGTACTTAAATTACCAATGAAAATCTTTCACGGAGCAAAGTTAATTACAGAAGAAAATTGCGCGGATATTGAATTAGAAATCAAAAGAATAAATCCATCAGCATTAATTATTGAACTTCCAAGTAATCCAATGCTCAAATGTGTAAACATTAAAAAAATTTCAAAAATTGCAAAAAAGCTAAATATTCCCTTAATTGTTGACGATACAATTGGTTCGAATTTAAATATAAATTCCATAGAACATGCAGATATAGTTTTTACTTCACTTACAAAAATTTTTTCAGGTAGTGGTGATATTCTTGCCGGATCATTAATACTAAATCCAAAAAGCAAATGGATTGATCAGTTTAGAAATGCATTAAACGAGATTAATATTCCAATACTTTCCGATGGAGATATAGTTTATTTAGAGAAAGTTAGTAGAGATGTAAATCAAAGAGTTTTTGAACAAAATAAAGCATGTTTAGAATTAAAAAAAAGATTAGAGAATCATAGCGAGATTAAAAATATTTTCCATCCTGAAAATTGTCCAAATTTTAATTCTTTACTTACTTCTAATGGGGGATACGGCTGCTTATTATCGTTTGAATTAAATGGAGGATTGAACAAAGCTAAAAAATTTTATGATTCTCTAAAAGTATCTAAAGGACCTAGTTTAGGTACAAAATTTACTCTAGTTTGTCCTTATGTTTTACTAGCTCATTTTGACGAGTTGGATTGGGCTGAAAGTTTTGGTATACCTTCGCACCTTATTAGAGTATCAGTTGGATTAGAAGACCAAGATCAATTATGGAAAACCTTTTCTGAAGCACTAAATAATTTCTAAATTCCTAGTATTTACCGTATAGAAACTTATATACTCTTTTTCTGAATAATAGTTAGTATTAATATATATTTTCTCAATATGTAAATGGCAAAAATTTATGAGGACAACAGTTTTGCTATTGGAAACACTCCATTAGTAAAATTAAAATCAGTTACTAAAAACGCGAAAGCTACAGTACTTGCAAAAATTGAAGGTAGAAACCCCGCATATAGTGTCAAATGTAGGATCGGCGCAAACATGATCTGGGATGCCGAGAAAAGCGGGAAACTTACAAAAGACAAAACTATTGTTGAGCCAACTTCTGGAAATACAGGAATTGCTCTAGCTTTTACTGCTTCAGCAAGAGGTTATAAACTGATCCTTACAATGCCAGAATCCATGTCGATTGAAAGAAGAAGGGTTATGGCAGTCTTGGGTGCTGAAATTGTTTTAACAGAGGCATCTAAAGGTATGCCTGGAGCGATAGCTAAAGCTAAAGAAATTGCAGAAAGTAATCCTTCTCAATATTTCATGCCAGGTCAATTTGATAATCCAGCAAACCCTGAAATTCATTTCAAAACTACTGGACCAGAAATCTGGGATGATTGCGATGGCGAAATTGATGTCCTAGTTGCAGGGGTTGGAACTGGCGGCACAATTACAGGAGTTTCAAGATACATTAAGCAAGAGAAGGGCAAGAATATTACTTCTGTAGCTGTAGAACCATCACACAGTCCTGTTATTACACAGACAATGAATGGAGAAGAGGTTAAATCCGGACCACATAAAATCCAAGGAATTGGAGCAGGATTTATTCCTAAGAACCTTGACTTATCAATTGTTGATAAGGTCGAACAAGTAACAAATGACGAATCAATTGAGATGGCTCTTAGGTTAGCTAAAGAGGAAGGTCTATTAGTAGGAATATCTTGTGGGGCTGCCGCTGCTGCTGCTGTTAGATTAGCGGAACAAGATGAATATGCTGGGAAGACAATTGTAGTTGTTCTACCTGATTTAGCAGAGAGGTATTTATCGTCAATTATGTTTACTGAAGTCCCAAGCGGAATCATTCAAGAACCAGTCAAAGCATAAATCTATTTTTTCTCCAGTAGTGAATCTGGTGAAATATACATCGCATCGCCATAAGAGAAGAATCTAAATTTTTCTTTTATGGCTTTTTTATACAGATCTAATAATCTTTCTCTACCAATCATTGCACTTACTAAAAGTAATAATGAACTTTTAGGGAGATGAAAATTAGTTAATAATCCATCAACTACTTTAAATTTATAACCTGGCTTAATTACTAAATCTACATATTTAGCTATGGGAATAAAGTCATTAATTTCGTAAGAATAACAACTTTCAAGAGCTCTTACGCTAGTTGTACCAATAGCAATTATTTTTCTATCTGTTTTCTTTATTCTTTTTATTTCCTCCACTACTTCCTTATTAACACTTACCCATTCTTTGTGAAGTTTTAAGTTACTTAAATCTTCTTGATCAATTGGTTTGAATGTTCCATAACCCACGTGCAAAGTTATCGGTAAGATTATTACGCCTTTTTTTTTTAGATTGAAAATAAGACTTTTGCTTAAGTGTAAACCAGCTGTTGGTGCAGCAACTGCCCCCGGATTTGTTGCATACTCAGTTTGATAACTTTTCTCATGAAAAGATTCTTCTTCGGAATTTTTTATATAAGGAGGAAGAGGGATTTCCCCGTATTTATCAAGAAGTTCATTCATTGAATTGAGACAAGTTATATTTTCCGGAAATTTAATAAATCTCCCTCCAGTTTCTTCATCAACTCCATCAACAATCAAATTAATATCTTGTGCTAATGGAGATTTTAATTTTAATTTTCTATTTATTTTTAACTTTTTTGCTGGCTTTGCCAAACATAACCAAACACATTCATGGGATCTTTCTAAAACTAATAATTCGACTAATGTCTTATTTTCTAATTCAATCTTTAACCTAGCTTTCATAACTTTAGTATTATTTACAATCACAAGATCCCCTTCTCTAAATTCATCTAAAAGATCCTTGGTAAATTTATTAGTTAAACAGTCTTCTTCTAAAAAACTATTTCTAACTATCATCAATCTTGATTCATGCCTAATTGCAGAAGGTTTACTAGCAATTAATGAAGGATCAAGTAGATAATCATAAGCTTCAAGCTTATAATCTCTTTCTTCATTATTAATTTGAGAAATCAATTAAATTTAGGAGACAAGAGTCTCTGGCTCATCTTCAATCAGGGAAGCCAAGTCTTTTAAGAATGAAGCTCCATCAGCTCCATAGATCACTCTATGATCAGCTGTTAGATTTACTTGCATTATTTTTTTAACAGATATTGAACCATCACTATTAGCAACAACGGTTGGTTTCGATGATGCTATGGCTAAAATAGCACCGGTACCTGGAGGAAGAATTGCGTCAAATCTATCAACTCCAAACATCCCAAGGTTAGATAAAGTGAAGGTTCCCGTTGAGTATTCATCAGGTTCTAATTGTTTTGATCTTGATCTTTTTACGAGATCTTTCCATTCCCTAGACAATTCAAATAAATCAGTATTGCATGGTTCTTTTAAAACTGGAGTTATTAGTCCACCATCTTCCATCGCAACAGCAACAGCAATATTTATATTTTCTGGATAAGAAATTCCGTTCTCTGAAAAACTTGAGTTAACTTGCGGATGTTTCTTTAGTGTCTTTGCAACTGCCTTTACTAGTAAAGCAGTCATAGTAACTCCGTTCTGTTTTACTTTTTTGTAGAAATTATCTAATTTATCCGTGTTAATGGAATACCCCACCCTAAAACATGGCACATCTAAACTAGATTCCATATTTTTATTTACCGCTTTTTGAAGAGTATTAAATTGAACTGTTTCTCCGGGATTACCAAAACTATTTCCTGAAGTTTCTGGTTTACTTTCAACTCCCAGATTTGCACCAGGGATACTTGCAGGAGAACCACCTTCACCTATCCATGGTATAGAGACTGGTTGGCCATTAGCTTTTAAAATATCATCAGCTTGAACCCTTCCGTGAGGTCCGGATCCATGAACCTTTGCTAAATCAACACCCATTTGAGAGGCAAGTTTTTTAGCTCTTGGAGATGCAATCACCCTCGAAGAAACATTACTCGTAGCAGCATTAATTTGATCACTATTAAAAGATGGTGCAGGCTTTTCACTCTTTAAGACGACTTCTTCAGCTTCTTTATTGATATTTTCAGTCTGAACTACTGGTTTTTCTTCAGTTTTATTGCTTACCAATTCAAGTTGATCCGGACTTGAAACTTCGGGTTGATTTCCTTTATTTTGTTCTTGAACAGAAGCTATCTCATCCTCATTTTCTACAATAAGACCGATAGTCTCTCCTACTGGTGCAGTGCTGCCAGCAGGCATTAAAACAGCCGCAAGATATCCATCCTGAAAAGATTCAACATCCATATCTGCCTTGTCAGACTCAACAACCAAGACAGATTCACCTCTTTCAACTTTATCTCCTGGATTTTTCAACCATTCCACAATCTTGCCCTCCGTCATAGTAGAACTCAAGGCAGGCATGAATATTTCGTGAGACATAAGAAAATTGTTATTGCATAAGTTTCAAGGGATTTCTACCAAACTTCCTACAGTTTTTATGGTTAAGAACCCTTTAAACTCTTGTTTTAATTATACGAAATCATCTTCACAGTGGGAACTCTTAAAACTTAAGAAAGTAATAATTTAGATCGATTAGAATTTAAAACTTTTCGAAATTAAGATTTACTTATATTTATCAAAAATACTAAATCTTCTATTTAATTATTATCTATAGATTGAATAACTCCATCCTTAACCGTAATCGATACTTGCATTTTTTCAATAAGATTGTCTCCCACAGTGACATCACAGAAACTATCCACTTGCCCTTGATCAACAATTTCGTCCATTTTTAATTCGCGAACTTGACTCTGTTGTTGAAGAAGATTTCTTTTTTGCTCTTCAATTTCATTTCGTTTTGCTGCGACTTGTTGTTGCACCTGACTAACCTGTTCTTGAACCCTTGGATCTAGGGGATTAACCGATTGGGATCTAATATTATTTACTATTTGCTGCCCCTCTTGCTCCAGTTGCGATAATTGCTGATCAATGTTTGAAATTGCTTTACTTAATTCTTTTTCAGCATCTTCCTTCCAAGTTGGTGTAACTACAGCTTTAATAGCTATTGAGCGCTTTATAGATATTGAGTTTTTTGTTTCCATAAAAAATTAAATTACCTATTCAATATAGATAGAACAAATCAAATTTTCTTACTAAATTTGTTTTCATACATATTTTCTATTTGTAATGAATACTTTTTTTCTATTTCTTTTCTTTTTTGTTTAAGAGTTTGTGTTAATAACCCATTTTCTAGAGTAAAGGCATCAACAAAATAACAATCTAATATTTGTTCTTCTGATCTTGCTCCTAATCGACTTTTAAGCAAATTATTAATTTGTGATTTAAAAAATGTACCAATTTTCTTATTCAGGTTTAATTTTGAAAGGTCTTCTTCCAAAAACTTGCTTTTAACCAATTCGACATTAGGAACTACAAGGGCTGTTAAACATTTCTTATCTTGTCCTACTAATTGAATCTGATTAATAAATTCAGAACTAAGAATTTCAGTCTCTAGCGGATTTGGTTCTATATTTTCACCACTTGATAGCACAATTGTATCCTTGGCTCTTCCCGTTATAAAGAGAGAACCATTTGGTATTAGAAAACCTAAATCACCAGTATCAAACCAACCATCCTTGGATAAAACATCATTTGTAGCTATTTCATTATTAAGATAACCTTTCATTACTTGCGGCCCCCTAACAAGTATTTTCCCGACTTCTCTGAACTTCAGAATCTTTTTTTTATCATCATTCACTATTTTGATTTCAGTAAATGAAAGAGGCTGCCCAGATGATCCTCTAACATTTAATTCTCTTCTCCTACAAGTTAATACTGGACTAGTTTCTGTGAGTCCATATCCCACCAAAACATCTACACCTAAAGATTCAAAAAAAAGATCTACATGTTCTGGCAATGCACCTCCACCATTAATGGGAAATTTCAGTTTTTCTCCGCATAGTTGTCTAAGAATATTCGGCCATAAAAAAATAGTAGACAATTTATGTAAAGGATATCGGCTAATAACAGCACCCAGCAAGGGGATTTTTGATTTAAAAGTTATTTGATTTATATCTATATTTCTTATCTTTCTAAGACTCCTTTTGAAAACTGAACTATTACTTATCAAAAACTTAATAAGTTTTTGCTTTTTGGAAGGCATTTTTTTCAAAGCCTGAAAAAAACCATCATGTATTGCTTCCCATAGTCTCGGTACAGTAGCCATGACAACAGGTTTTATTTGTGTAATATCATCTTTAAGAAATTTTGGAATTGTATAGTATTGAGAACAACCGCATGAAAAAAAGAAGTATTCAGCACTTCTCTCATAAGAATGCCAGATAGGCAAAACGCTTAATACAGAGGTCCCTGGTTCTGGATCAGCGATATAGGCTAAATTAATTATTTGATGTAAAAAATTTGCATGAGTCAAAGGCACACCTTTAGGTTTTCCGGTCGTCCCAGAAGTGTAAAGGATAGTAGCGATGTCATCAATTTCTGGATTAAATTTTTCAAGATTATTATTTTGTGAATTTTCTTTTTCTACTGAACTTAAGAATGTACTCCAACTTATTAAACTTTCAAATTGTTCATCTTCTAAATTGATTATAAATTTCAGTCTTTTTTTTAATTCTTCTTTGTTGTTTAACTTTAGCCAAATTTCCCTAGATTGAACTATTAGTCCTACTGAATTAGAGTGCCCAATAATATAGTCTAATTCTACTGAAGGAGAATTAATACCTCTCACTGCATTTATAGCGCCTAAACGCATTAAGCCTTGATCTACTGCTAGCCATCTTGGAGAATTTTCAGATATTACAGTAACTACATCCCCCTTTTTTAAACCATAATTTTCGAAAGAAAAAGAGACTTTTGTTATTAAATCAGCCAGCTCAGAATAAGAAAATTTTTCTTTGTATTTCCCTCTTAAATCGCAAACAGCTAAAGTATCACCACATTTAAATTTTAATTTTTCCCAAATTTGATCTATATGATCAAGGTTCTTAATAAAATCTCTATTTTTGGCAAATGTATTTTTTTTAGAAAGAGGTTTGGCTGCAGGCCAATACGCTAAATCACCCATATCAAATTGATTTTGAAATTTTAATTTCTATTTTGATATAAAATCAAAATTAAATTCTTCCTCGATGGTTTTTTTAACAATTCTCTTGACTTCTTGAATATTTAAATTTTTATTGTAATCAATAATATTTGCCATAAGACAATTTTCTATTCCGCAAGGAACAATCTTATTAAAGTTTTCTAATTCGCAGTCAATATTGATTGAAAATCCATTTATCGTAATCCATCTTTTACACCCAATTCCAATTGATGCGATTTTCTTATTTCCTATCCAAACACCAGTAAACCCTTTTCTAGAGTGACAATCTATATTAAAAGCTCCAAGGATTCTTATAATAATTTCTTCAATTTTTCTTAAGTACCAATTTAAATCTTTATTAAAATTTTTCAAATCTAAAACCAAATACGTTACTAATTGTCCTGGCATATGACAAGTTACCTCACCACCTCTATCAATCTTAAAAACATCATATTTAGTATCATTTAGAGAAAATAGTAAATTATCGTAATTAGATCCTCTCCCCAATGTATAACAAAGTTGATGCTCGCCTATCCAAACAAAATCAGGGTTAGAATTATCTAAAATCAATGCCTCCTGATATTCTTTTTGTAATTTATAAACATCATTAAAAGAAGAAATATTATCAGGTTGTTTAATTATTGCTGTTCTATTATCCATATTTAAGTAGATTTAGAAAGTAAGTAAATATTTTTAGATTTGTTATGAAAATTTTAATCCATGGAAAGAATCTTGAGCTCACTGGAGCATTAAAAGAATATACTGAGGCAAAGATAGAAAAAGCAACACATCACTATAAGGATATCGTTAAAGAAGCTGACATACACCTTTCAATTGAAAAGAATCCAAGAGTCTCGTTCCAAACTGCAGAAGTTACTATTTTTGCAAATGGTACCGTAATTAGAGCTGAAGAAAAAACTGAAAATCTATACTCAAGTATTGATTTAGTCTCGAATAAACTTTGTAGAAAATTACGCAAATACAAAGAAAGAAACAATAAAACAATTCATAATAAACAATTTAAAAATAAAGATTCTTTACCAATTGAAAGTATGGAATCAAATTTTTTGGATAAAGCTTTTTTTAAAGAAGGAACTGAAGCACGTCTGCCTGAGCCATCTATAAAAAATAAATACTTTGAAATGATTCCAATTTCATCAGACGAAGCAAGAAAACAATTAGATTTAATTGATCATGATTTTTATGTTTTTCGAAACAAGAAAAATAATGAACTTCAAGTTATATATAAAAGGAATCATGGAGGTTATGGATTGATTCAATCTAAATAAGTTTTAAATGCCCAATATTGAATATGAATTAAACGAGAAAATTCATGCGATTATTATTAACCCTTACTTATCATGGGAAGATTTCTGTGTGAATTGCGATTTAATAAGAAAATACAATATCAAAAATATTTCTACTTCACTAAATTATTTAACTGATCTTAAAAACTGTTTGGGTAATTACAGTGCAGATATAAACGCACTTATTTCTTACCCTTTAGCAGATTTACCAGTTTCATTTATTGTAGAATTAGTTTGTTTTGCAAAAGATAAGGGTGCAAAAGGAATCGAATATATCCCAAACTTTATCAATTTATCCAAAAGAAATTTAGAAACTTTCGCTGCTGAAATTGAGCAAGTTAAATTATCTGGATTACCAGTTTCAATAATCATAAATAAATCAAAACTACAAGAAGAAGTTTTTATTAATGCGATAGAAATATGTTTGGAATTAGGAATAAAAAATTTTCAATTCGGGGACGGGTTTGGATCTCCTCTTACATCTAATGATGTCCCCGAAATACTAAAAATAACAGGCTCTCAAAATCAAATAAAAGTTGTAGGTGGTATAAAAAAACTTACACAAGTTATTGATTTGTTTGATAATGGAATTAGTTGCGTTGGAACTTCTAATTTTTGTGAGATTTTCCAAGAAATAAATTTTTAAATGTCTGGTTCTGGTGAGTGCAGACTAGAGGGTCTCTGTATTAAAGCTTCTCCATTAGGCGAGAATGATAGATTAATAACTATTCTTACTGATGAGCAGGGGATTGTTCGATTAGCGGTGCCTGGTGCTAGACGTCCTAAAAGTAGTCTTGCCGCAGCTACTCCATTAACATATTTAAGTCTGCAAATTTTTGGGAAAAGAAATCTTAAATCTGTACGTCAAATTAAAATATTAAAAAGCTATTCTGGTCTAGGGAAAAATATTGAATGTCTTGCAGCCGCGCAAGCAATAACTGAATTAACTTTTTTATTAGTAGGTAATAATGATAAGCAACAAAACTATTTATCTTGTGTTCTTGCACATCTAGATAGGATTTATTTGTATGAAGAATCTAAAGAAGAAGATATTAAAATGCTCTCAATGAGTATTCAATCTTTAATCCATCTATTAGCCATTGGAGGTATAAATTTACCAATTCATCATTGCTGTAAAACTGGAGAACCTATTATTCCGCCTTTAGGAAATTGGGAATGGCGTTGTTATTATTTGCCAAGTGAAGGGTTTTCCTCAATTGAAGATCCTCAAAGTAATCTAAAAATAAATGCATCTGAAGTTGCTCTATTACAAAGACTTCTTTTCCCCGAATTACCAATAAAATCTAATGGAGAGTTATTGGGACCAAAAAAAGTCTGGCTTAAAATATTATTTATTATTGAGACATGGATCTCTGCTCAACTAGAGAAAGAATTATCTTCACTAAAAATGTTGAGAGAAATATATAACTAAGATTTTTATAAATCATAAAAAAATTTAAAAATTATGATCATAGCGGCTCTTACTGTTAACTTTATAAATAGCTAAATCAATTAATGTGGTTCATATTGCCTGGTTGGGTAAAAAATCCCCTTTTTGCGGAAATGTAACTTATGGCAATTCAACTACTAAGGAATTGAAGGCCAGAGGGCATAAAATTAGTTTTATTCATTTCGACAATCCCTCTAGTTCAAATTCATCAGAACCATTATTTCTTGCAAATGATCCTGATGTAAGTCTCCCATATTTAATTAAATCTCAAGTTTATACAATACCCTCACCAAGGGCGGAAAAAGAGCTAAGACTATCATTGGAAAGATTAAAACCTGACATAGTACATGCAAGCCTAACTTTATCTCCTTTAGACTTTAGACTTCCAGAGCTGTGTAATGAAATTAATGTTCCTCTTATAGGAACATTTCATCCACCATTTGATGCAAAAAATAGAAATCTAACTGCGAGCACTCAACAATTAACCTATCAACTTTATGCTCCATCTTTAGCAAAGTTCGATAAAATAATTATTTTTTCTGAACCTCAAAAAAATGTTCTTGATAAATTAGGCGTACCTACAGAAAAACTAATAGTTATTCCAAACGGCGTTGATGAAAATATTTGGAAACCTTTTTGCGAAAAAAGTAAAAAATATGATCAGGTAAAAAACAAACTTGGAAATGAAAGAATCTTTTTATATATGGGAAGGATTGCAAATGAGAAAAATATCGAGGCACTTTTACGTTCTTGGCGCCAAACAAAAACTCAAAATTGCAAATTAGTTATTGTTGGGGATGGACCCATGAAGCCAACACTTGAAAATAGTTTTTCTAACCTTGGCAATGAGAAATTAATTTGGTGGGGTGCCGAATTAGATTTAGAAACTAGGATAGCAATAATGCAAATAGCAGAAGTTTTTTTCTTACCAAGCCTAGTAGAAGGTTTATCATTATCACTTTTAGAGGCAATGTCTGCTGGTACTGCTTGTGTAGCTACAGATGCTGGAGCTGACGGTGAAGTTTTAGATAACGGAGCAGGAATAGTAATTTCAACTGATAATGTGGCTGCACAATTAAAAACTATAATCCCAATTCTTGTAGAACACCCTTCATTTACAAAAGATCTTGGAGAGAAAGCTAGAGGTCGTATACTTCAGAGATACACAATTACTAAAAATATAAATTCACTTGAAAAAGTTTATATGAACTTAAAAGATAATTCAAAAACCTAACGAAACTCCTTACTTCTATTACTAGCTGAAACTATTGATTCAATTAATGCTGACCTTACACTCTTTTTTTCTAAAACCCTTAAAGCAGAAATAGTTGTTCCACCTGGCGAAGTTACTAAATTTTTAAGCTCAGATGTAGTAAGTTTATTTTCCTTTATTAGAAAAATAGTCCCTAGTATCATTTCCATAACAAGTTCCTCTGAAATTATTTTTGGTAATCCCCCGCTTAATCCTCCATCACTTAATGCTTCTATAATTAAAGCAATAATTGCAGGACCTGATGAAGTTAAAGCTAAAAATATATCAAGGTAATCTTCAGTAAATTCATAAATTTTACTAGTATTTTCAAATAATTTTTTTGTGAATTGTTTCTGATCTTCTGTAATTTCTTCTCCCCAAGAAATCCCTGTTAAACCTTTTCCAATAGTTATTGGAATATTTGTAACCACTCTCACACATTTATGATTAGGAAACTTTTGAGCAAGTCTATTTATTGAAACTCCGGCAAGAATAGAAACTATTAAATTGTCCTTATTTTTTATATGATGTGCCTCACTTATGTCATTTAATTGTTGGGGTTTTATCGAAAGAAGTTTATATTGACAATCCCAAATTATTTTTGACTCTTTAGAACCTGATTTATAAACGTTTATATTATGTTTATAGTTATTTTTTATTTTTTCTAAACTTTTTTCTGTATTTACAACACAAAAAACATTCTCTGGCTGAATTAATTTGTTATCTAATAGAGGTGTAACTATAGCACTTGCAATATTTCCAAAACCAATTACCGCAATTTTATCTGTCACAGATTAATCATGAATAAGCACTTAATTTAGAATTACCCCATGCTGGTTCAGGAGTGGTATTTTTGCCCAAACTATATTGTGGAGTGTTTTCTGTAGATACAGAAGAAGGAGAAGCTTCTTCTGGGGAAGAACTAGTTACATTTACACAACTTGGAGCAAAAAGGAAAATACTTTCACCTACTCTCTCTTGATGTCCATCAATTGCATATGTGCCCCCAGCAATAAAATCAACCGCTCTTTGAGCTTGATCAGGATCCATCATAGTTAAATTGAGTATTACAGTTTTTCTTTCTCTTAATGCTTGTATCGCTTGAGGCATCTCATCAAAACTTCTTGGTTCCATTAAGCTTACTTCTGAGGATGAATTTGAGATTCCAGGCATACCAACTACTTTTGATGATCTGTTGTTATTCATAAAATCGAATGGATTGGAATTTGCAAGGGCATTTGCATTCTTTGGATTTTGTTTGAAATTATTAATATCATTTAATTCATCCTCTGAAGCATAATCCAACTCATCAAAATCATCATCGAGATACTCATCCCCTGCAACTACTGCCTTTAATCTAGAAATAAGTGACACCTTTTAAATCCTCTTGAAATTGATTACTAAGGTTTAAGAACCTTAAGTAATAGATTCATTTTTTAAATGAATAAACTACCTATACTTAAATAACGTTAGTTGAACTTAACTGCAAGTTTATAGATAAGATTTTTATAAAAAAATAACTAATTAGGATCTACCTCCAAAAATTAATGCTCCTAATCTTAACCAAGTAGATCCAGCGTCAATAGCTTCCTCCCAATCACCAGACATCCCCATTGAACAATCTTGTAGTTGCAGTGAATCAGCGAGAGCACGACATTTTTTGAACAACCCTGAATTTTCTTTAGAGCTAAGTCCTTTAGGATTAATAGTCATCAAACCGGTTAATGAAATATTTTTCAACTCTTGAATTTCCCTCCATTTCATTATTAAAAATTCAGGATTAAAGCCTCCTTTAGTAGGGTCATCACTCAACTTAACCTGCAACATTATTAATGGATTTTTCTTCTCTTCACGTGAAATATTAGAAATCTTTTGCAATTTTTCAAATGAATCTACTGAATGAATGTATTTAAAATTTTGAACTATTTTTCTTATTTTGTTACTTTGTATTCTTCCAATAAAGTGCCAATTTATTTGTTTATGATCTTTTAAGGTTAATTGTTTTTCAAGCGCCTCTTGAACCTTACTTTCACCAAAATCGTTCTGACCTATATTTTGAATAGTCTTGATTTCTTGACTTTTACATCCTTTACTTACCGCAAGAATATTTACATTTGAAGGAATTTTATTTTTTATTTCTAAATAATTTGCAGGGTTCACATTTTATAAGAAAGTTTGCGTAAATAAATTCTCCCATTTAGATAGTTCTTCAGATCCTTGTCTTCTAGCTTTTTGAAGGTTTAATTCCGCCTGATTACGAGCATCTAAGTAAGGTATAACTTCAAAAAAAACTTCTCTCTGTCTAACTTCTACCAAAAAAAACATTTTTTGAGCATATAAAGTCGCGTAAATATCTCTCCCATCATTTCCAGGAGAGACTTGGTACAACATACCAAATGTTGGATGGTTTAAATAACGCTCAGAACTCAAACCTAAATATTGTGTTATTTATAATGCACCATACAGTTTTCTAAGAAAAATTGCTATGCAAATAAAACAAATCGATAATGTATTGACAATTACATTGAGTGATTTTGAAGGATAAAGAGTTCTAAATCTGTTGGTTTTAATAATAATATTTTTTTTTGAAAGTAATGATTCTGCTCCATGATCAATTCTCAGAAAAATATTTTGAAATAACCTCTCCACTAAGATTAACAAAACATTAAAAGATTTCTTTAATCCTAAATTTCGAAAATTTATTGATCTAACCGACACTGATTTAATGATATTTTGAAGTTCTTCCTGCACTAGAGGAATAAAACGTAATGCAATTAACAACTGAAACAGCCACTTACTAGTTGGCAATCCAATCTTTCTTAATGGATACATAAACCAACTTAATCCCCATACAATGTCTTCCTGCAATGTGGTTAAAAGCATCAAATTCACACTATGAATAACGGTAAATATCAAAGTGGAGGTTTTTATTCCTAGTTCAAAGGCTTTTCTTGATAAGTTATAGGGACCAAAATTTATAAACCATATCTTCTGCGAAGGAATTTGCAAAATATTCCATTCTTTTTGGCTTTCCAGTACTACTTGCAACTCATTGGGATTTCTCAAGTAGCCATCAAGAGATTGAATATCAGAAGAGGCGAGAATTGATATACATCCAATTAAAAGTGACAAGCATGAGAGAAAAAATAATGATCGCCACCATACTCTAGATGGCAATAAACTTAAAAAAGTAATTAATAGTAAAAAACCAACTAAACTCAATCTCCATATTGGACCTGCCCAGATTGGAGTGATTAAAAATATCATTACGATAATTATTTTTAATCTACTATCTATAATTCTTAGCCAACTTCTATTACCATGAACGTATTGACCAACAGAAAATTTGGTTAGCAAATTCATTAATCTTTTTGAATTAACTCAATATTTTCTCTTTCGACTTCTTTATTTAAAGCTCTTTGCTGTTTCCCTCTCCAAAGTAAAATGAGGGGTGTGCCTTCAAAGCCTAAATTTACTCTAATTTGTTTTTCAATATATCTTCTATAAGTTATTCCGAATAATTTAGGGTCATTTACAAAAAGAGTAAAAGTGGGAGGTTTGTTCTTTACTTGAGTACCGTAATAAAGCCTACCTTGCTTTCCGCTTCTCTTTGTTGGAGGACTTTTCCAACTGATTGATTCTTTAAGTACTTCATTAACTACAGATGTTGTAACTCTTCTTCTATGTTGATTTACAGCATTAAGAGCATGCTCAAAAATATTATCAACCCTTTGACCAGTTAGGGCAGATATAAAAATCATTTTTGACCAGTGTAAAAAATAAAGTTTAGATCTAAGTTCTTTTTCTACTTGATAAATTGTTGAACTATTTTTTTCTACAAGATCCCATTTATTAACAACAATTATGCAAGCTCTGCCTTGTTCTTCTATGCGCCCAGCCAGCTTCTGGTCTTGATCAGTTACTCCATCAATAGCATCTATAACTAAAACACAAACATCACTTCTATCTATAGATTTAAAAGCCCTATTAATACCAAAAAATTCAGTGCCATATTTAACATTTTTTTTTCTTCTAATCCCTGCGGTATCAATAATTTTCCAATGAATATCACCTTTTTTAATGAGCGTATCTATTGAATCAGTTGTTGTACCACTAATATCACTAACTATTGCTCTTTTTTCTCCACAGATTGAATTTAACAAACTAGATTTACCCACATTAGGCCTACCAATAATAGACATCATTATCTTTTCTTCATCATCCTGGATATTATTTTCAGGAAGTTCGCCAATAACGAGATCTAAAAGATCTCCAGTACCTGAACCATGAATAGCTGAAACAGGGTTAGGTTCGCCCAATCCTAATTTCCAGAACTCTGAAGCTAGGGATATTCCTAGAGTAGTCGATTCACATTTATTAACAGCAACAATAGTTTTACAGCTTGAGTTTCTTAACCATTTTGCTATTGATAAATCACCATCAGTAACGCCTTGATTCCCATCTACCACCAGTAACGCGAGTGAAGCCTCTTCTAGAGCTAAGAAAACTTGCGTCCTTATCTCTGGGAGAAATTCACTATCATCATCAAAAACTAAACCTCCAGTATCAACTATTTGAAATTCCTTACCTCCCCATGAAGCATTTTGATAAGTTCTATCTCTTGTAACACCTGGCTTATCAAATACTATTGCATCATTACTTTGGCAAAGACGATTAACTAAGGTAGATTTCCCAACGTTAGGTCTTCCGATAATTGCTACTGTAGGAAGAATCAATTCTTCTCTCCAAAGAAAGTAGTATCCATTACAACTATACCTTTAATAGAATCATTTACCCTTTTCAAAAAAAACTTATTTAATTTCTGGATCGCCAAAATGTCCTATAACTGGATTAACAGGGGGTGAAGTAGGATTTGGCATTAATCCATTATCTTTTGAAAAACAATCATTTTCAATCGCCCAATAAATCAACCAATTTACTGCCGTCGCTCTTCTAGTTCTTCTTGGATATAGTTCATTAATCTTATAACCTTTAAAATTGAGAAAATTTTTCAATCCCTGTTTATATTCTTTTGGAATTGATCGAGTCAAATGTATTGAGGCTGGTCGCTCTGAAATGATTTGAGGAGCTATTTCAAATTTTTCTGACCAATAAGAAGGAGTTAATGCGCTAAAGACCCAATCATTTATAGAGAGTTCTTTAGTATAAAAAAGTCTTTCCCAAACCAATTCACAAACAAAAACATCACTAACCCTATCTTCGAGAACAAGAAATAATAGATCCTTACATATTGGCCATGTAAATTTATTTTCAACTAATTTTTCTTTTTTATACATTAATCTAACCTTATCAAAATCAAAGAAAAATAAGGCATAAATGCTTCATTATATTGTGATGCATATTGAATAATTTGATCAGGCATCCCAACACTCAAAGCTATTAATGTTGTATTGATGATATCCTCTTTTTTTAAAATTTCCCTAACTAAATTCCATCTTTTGCCAACTTTCATAATGGCCAATACCGTTTTATTTGCCTTACTTTCCCTAATTAGGGTTGTTAGTTCAGATTCTGAAGAAGGGCATTCTTTGATGATTAATGTCTCGCCTTTTTTTACCAAATCAAAATCATTCAAAGCTGCTGCCGCTGAAATAGAGGAAATACCAGGTATGGTTTTGGTAATAATTTCAGCATGATTATTTTTTATTAACCTCAAGATATTAGAAGAACTTGCAAATAGTGAAGTATCTCCAAGACAAAGTAAAACGACTGATTCACCATTTTGTACAAATTTCACAATTTTTTCTACAGCATTAGACCATATTTCATCTGGATCGAAATCCTTCCTAGCCATTGGAAAGATGATTGGGATATTTTTTTTAAATTTGGTGTATTTCTTGACTATTTCCGCAGCAAAACTCTTTTTATTATCATCTGATATTGGGAAAACAATAACTTTCGCTTTTTTTATTGCATCCACAGCAGCAATTGTTAAAAGCGATGGATCTCCAGGGCCTACACCAACGATGGTGAATGTTGGTAAATCAGTTTTATATGGATTAAGTAAATTTAAGAACTTTTTTATTATCATTTTTATTTTTTTAACTTTAGCTATGTACCCTTGGCAATATAAAAGTTTCAGCCAGTATTGCTGACTCAATTTCAGACAATTCCTCTAACCTTTTAGAGGTTTGATTTTTAGAGAATTTAGTTTGCGCTAGTTTCCAGTAAACTCCAAAATGTCTTGCCTCACTCTCTAGCAGAGACTCATAAAGGGATTTAAACGATTTATCTTCATAATTCAGCGCAAGCAAGCTTAATCTTTCATGACTTCTTGCTTCAATAAGTCCTGCTATTAAGAAACTATCAAGCATTCTATTGGGCTCTTCCTTTCTTATATTCTTGGACAATTCAGCTCCATATGGAGGTGGTTTTAAGGACTCAAGAGAATGTCCAAGATCCTTCAAAAAATAAAGTATTTTTTCAAAATGTTCTAATTCCTCTCTCGCTATTGGACTTAAAACTTCTGCCAGATTTGGTTCTGATGGATATCTAAACATCAATTGAATAGCTACTCCAGCTGCTTTTCTTTCACAATGAGCATGGTCAATAAGAATATCTATTGGATTAGATAATGCGAGTTTGATCCACTCATCTGAGGTAAATGACGATAAATATTTAATATGAGAAGTGGGCCTTTTAAAATGGACTAGCATTTAATCTTTACTACTTAAATATCCAATAATTCCTTCAAGAGCTAAGGAATAACTTGATATGCCAAATCCACTAATAATTCCTACAGCTTTATCTGTAAGAAAAGATTCTTTACGAAAATCTTCTCTACTGAAAATATTTGAAATATGTAACTCTACAAAAGGAATTTTTGATCCAATTAAAGCATCACGAATAGAAATCGAGGTATGAGTAAAAGCACCAGCATTTATAAGAATACCTTGGATACTTTTTACAGACTCCTGAATTTTATCTACTATTTCTCCTTCGTGATTACTTTGAAAACATTCAAGATTAATACTTTTTTCTTTAGCAACTTTAGTTAAATCTTTTTCTATATCACTCAATGTTTTATTACCATATATTTCAGGTTCTCTAGTGCCCAAAAGATTAAGATTTGGTCCATTTATCAATAAAATATTCATCATCAATAAAGTCTTTTCTTTACAAATGCTATCTAGAAAGAAACAAAAAAACCAAAACAATTTCACACAAAGTGTCCATTAACTGATAAGTTCAAATAGTGGGGGTCGGTGCCCGAGTGGTTAAAGGGGGCGGACTGTAAATCCGCTGGCTCTGCCTACGTTGGTTCAAATCCAACCCGGCCCACTTTAAAATTGCCCTTGTAGCTCAGCGGTAGAGCACTCCCTTGGTAAGGGAGAGGTCTCGGGTTCAAGTCCCGACGAGGGCACTTGAGCAATTGATTAATATAAATGAGATCTCGTAGATCAGCACTTTAACTAAAATTCAAATATATTTAAAATAATTTGCCTTTAGTAATGCCACTATCGTCATACCGTATGCACCGAATTTATCTTGCAGCGACCATGAATTATGGCCTTGGTTCTGATGATCCAGAAGAGTTGGCATATTACAACAAAATCAGAAAAGAGATGGATGATATGAGAAAAGAGCCCGTAAAAAAAGGCATACCCCTTAATTTGGTTACCCCCGAGGGAATGGGTAAATGCATCTGAATACTTTTTTATTAATTGATGGGAGTCTTATGCTTATTTGTCTGCCTTTACTAATGATTTTTAAAGGGGGAAAAAATTAATCGCGATTTTTTCGATTTTAACCATATTCAAATTCAATTGTTGATCCTTTATCCGTATATGGGAGTACCTCAAACCGTACATATTTATTAGTCGAATGGCCTCTCTAACTAGTTAGAACATTATTGTAGTCGTCATGAGCAAATGTCTACCAAATCCACTCTAAAAGAAGATCTTAAATCTGAGATTGAAGAAAGATCAGAAGAAGAACTTCTTGAGGAAGAAATAAGGAATCAACAAACATTGGATAGCTTTGTTGAATCTGATAAAAAATGGAGCTGATCAAAACTTATTTATTAGGATAAAGTTATGAACTTAAAAAGATCACCATTCTCAATTCTGGACAAAGACAAAAGAGAAATGGACTATATCAAAGGAGTTTACAAGAGAAAAATTCAAGCTGAAATTGAATCTTATAAAGACCCCGAAGATGAAGATAAGAGAGATACAATCCAAGCTCAAGACATATTAATGCTTGATAGGATCTCAATCTAGTTATTCTTTTTTTTCTTCTTCTTATCCTTTTTTTTCTTCTTTACCTTTTCATAAAGCTTATCAGCCTTCTTTTCGATACTGTCCAGCTTACTAGAGATTTCTTTTATAGCTTCTGCTTTTCCTTCTTTAACTACAGTATCTTTTACCTCAATAATTTTAACTAGCTCTCCTTTGACTAAAGTGTTTTTTGTCTCTTGAGTTTTAATTCCAAACTTACCTTTTATAAAATTGGCTATAAAAATAAGAACAGGTACATGGGCTAGACCGCCTATTACTATTCTTGTTTCTGAATAAGCCATTTAATAGTTATGTGAACTGAGATATTTAAGCATAAATTTAATTTTTAAATTCGTTTTATTAAGCCAATAAATATTAGTAATCATTTCTTGATTCGTAGATCAAAAATCTTGCTATTAATTGAGTAGAGACTTTTTTATCAAATGCCATTAGACGTATTTCTAATGAACATGTGTGTTGTAGTTATAGCTCTGCTTATCAGAAGAGAAATCAAACTTAAGAAGGCTAGATAGATTATGAAGACACAAATTTTAAAAGAGCAATACATTCCAAATATTCATGCTATTACCCTTTTACTATTGCTTCTTTTATGTCTGTGGTTACCTCTAGCACTCAGATTCCTATTAATAATTTAGTCGAACTAGTTAGTTAATACCCTTATCCTTAAACTCTGTTATAACCAAATTTTGTTTTAAAGATCTTATATGGGACTCTTGTTACGCATTAAACTTGTGTAAGTTTGCATAGTTACTTTTTCGACTAATCAGAAACCCAACATGTGATTTTTGTTGTGCTATAAATATGCCCTCCAGATTCTATATTCTTGATGGTTTCTGGATCTGAAAAAACATGCTTAGCCACACCTTCTTCAGCTTGATGAATAACAATAACTTCTTTTGGATCAATTAAACTTTTGCCACGATATAGAGGAGTAAGTCCTACCGTTTTATGAAATTCATCTATCTCTGGACTATCAAACATTTTTACCCACTCCTCAAATGTATTTGAAAGTTTAAAGGTGAAAACAGTAGTTTCAATAGTCATAAAAAAAAGCTAATTGCTATTTATTTTAGATCGACTGTCAATAATCAAGAAAAAACTGGTGGATAAGGCGTTTGTCCATTCATTAATGATGTGTCAATTGGTTTACAGATATTCATCAGAGCATCTTGTCCAAAACCTGGACCAGAGGGACCGTCTATAAACTCCTGAAACTCCTCAGCTGAAATACCCTCTTTTACTTCCCAAAAACAATATACAGGGCCAGTTTTAGTTACTGCATTTGCAGAATGGTTAAAAAATCCTTTTTCTTTATTAGCTGCTACCGCATCATCCCATCCACCACCTGGTGACATTGCCGCATAAGCTGTTTCCCACCATTTTTCAGCTTTTCCTGCCTTAAATTCATGATGAACAATATAAAAAGTTGATGCCATAAAAATAATTTTTGTGCTGAAATAAAGCTACTTGATATAAGTAAATGGAAGATTAATTTATTTTGAATTCCTAAATAAAAAAGGGGGCTAAAAGCCCCAAGCTATCGAATGTCAATAAAAACACCCTTTATCAGAATCCAGATATTGCTTCATAGAAATCAGCGTCTGGGAGTATTTCCTTCAAAGGTTCAATCTCCTTAGCTGGGCCTTGGACCTGCACAGTAATATCTGACACTTCAAAAAGCTTGGGAATCATATGTCCCATATTTTTGAGATGAAATAAAGCGGCAGCACCATCTTTATATGCCTCTCTTACATAAGCCTTATTTGAACCGCATGTAGTGATATTAAAAAAAAGGCAGTCAGGTTCATTAGCTTTTGTCAGTACCAAAATTTCTTCTAAGAGAGCTATGCACTGGTCCATCTTCCCATCCTTGATTGTGAAGTGGGGATGGATAGAAACCATGGTTGTATCTAGAGACATTAATTTACAGATATTTCTCCCATCTTTCTAGCAACTAATCTTTATGAAAAAAATAAAAATATGGATTATCTAAAAATTAAGAATGTTAATTTGGTATCGCTTGTACCGTTTATATGTTTTTTGAAAGCTATTAATTGGATATGAGTTATTTTGCTGAACCAAACCATATTGAATATGATGCATGGTTCGATGAAAACATCGACCCAGTGGATCTTGTTAATTACTCAGATGAAAAGGAGTTCAGTGATTCGGTACACTTTAAGTTCCATAAGATGTCAACTAGAAATTTAACGATTGGTTCTTCTGATAATTTTCACTGGTAAGTAAAAGATTTTTCATTTCATATATATTTATGAATCTTACGCAGAATATGTTCCATCACTTTCTCTTCTTGCCTTAGCTAATACAATTTCATCTACAACTTTTTCAATCATGTAAGCACTTTTTTTACCAAAACTTTTTTCTTTTTTAATACTCTCAAAATCATTTGGGATTAAATCATTATATTCACATCAGTCGCATTTAATATCAATTTTCTTACCTCTGAAAACCTCTAAAGCTCTAGAAAAAATCCATTGCTGAACTGAAATAATTTTTCCAACTATCAAAATTTGACCATTCATCAAAATCTCTATTAAGGATGCCTTTTAATCCATCAGCCTGATTTACATATACTAAGTATGAATCTTTTCTTGGTTCATCATTGATACCAATTGTTTTGACAGAATTTTCATTCATTAAATATAGATTGATTGAGTAGCCTTATAAATCTAGAGGATAATTTCAAAAATATAAACAAAAAAATGTCTCAAATAAGATCATTAATTGCTTTATCCAATCTAGAAGTATGATTTGTATTTCTGAGTAATTCAAAATCCTTAAAATCAAAGCCGGGGCCAACACAACAACTCACTAAAGTAAATTCGCCTGTACTTTTTGCAGCTTGCCAATATCCAGATGGGATCATTTCTACTGGATTATTGGAATCTAAAATTAAATTTCTTATTAACTTATTATCATTATCTAGGCACCATAAATTCAGAGGATCACCCCTTAAATAAATCCAAATTTCATCTGCATTTTTTACTCTGTGCCAAGCACTTTTTGCATCTCTCTCCAAAAGATAATAAATTCCCGTAATAAAGTTTCTACTTTGGCCATCTTCTCTTATTAGAGAATTCTCACTCCTTACTATCTCTCTAAACCATCCACCCTCAGGATGAGGAGATAAATTGAATTGTTTAATTATTTCTATGTTTTTTTTATTAGGATTCACATCACAAAATATCTTTTAAATTTCTCTTATAATTAAAAGCAAACTGAAAAAAAATCAAAATAAACTATATTTTCTAAAAAATTAAGCACAAATAACTGACAAATCTACAAAATTTTTATTTTCATCTGCCAGTTCAGTAATGATTCTATTGAGCCATTCAGAGGTCGTTTCACAATAGCCTACATTTAAAATAGTTTTTTGATTTGATGTTTCTTCTTTATTCATAGTTGAAGTATTTTTATATAAATTAGTCTTTAATTAAATCTATGTGAATAAGTCTTAATTACTATCTATTTTAAAAAGTTGTATTTAATACATATTTAAAAACTGCTAGTAAACAAATAAAATTAAATCGTTGACAAGAAAATGTATACAAGTAAGAGTAGAAAAAATTTATTATTTAACCTATGAATAACATCAAGATTGAGGAATTGATGAAAGTAAGGTTCGATGGTATTGCTAATAGAATCGGGCAATTAAGCAAAAGGGAAAGTGAGTCTTTATTACTTGAGCATCTTGAGTGGTTGGAGGGCGGATGGGAGACTGAAGAAATCTTATTTTTAAAAAAACCCTACAGAAAATGGTGGTTCTAACTCCACTTCTATAAATAATTAATGATGGCCTAAGGGACCAGGGCCAGAGCCTATTTTATAAGAATTGTCTAAAGATTTCTCAACAAATAATTTCGCTTTTTGTATGGAATCAAATAGATCAAAACCTAAAGCCTTGTAACCACAAATAGCAGCACTCAAAGTACAGCCGCTTCCGTGGGTATTTTTTGTATTTATAAAATTATTAAATAACCACTCTTTTCTACCATTTAAGTCAAGGAAAAAATCCTTCCCTTTCATATCTTTTAAACCGCCACCTTTTATAAGTACCGCTTTAGCTCCAAGACCAATAATTTTTCTTGCTGAATTTTCGATATCTTCTTTACTCCTTATTTCTAAACCAGAAAGTAGATTTGCTTCATAAATATTTGGAGTCACCAAATCAGCAATTGGTAATAAGAGATTTTTATAAGCATTAATAGCAGAATCTTCCAGTAATTTAGAACCAGTTCTTGTAACCATTACTGGGTCAATAATTTTGGTTATTTTGTATGTATTTAATTTTGAAGCAGTATCATTGATTATCCTTTCATTTAATAACATTCCAGTTTTTAAGGCATCAATACCAAAATCAGCAAATAAAGTATCAAACTGACTTAATAAAGTATTCTTCTCTACTGGCTGAACGCACGAAACCTCTACACTATTTTGTGCTGTAATACATGTAATAACAGAACATCCATGTACTTTAAGGGCCATGAAAGTTCTCAAGTCAGCCTGTATACCTGCTCCACCGCCGGAGTCACTACCACCTATTGAAAGTGCAATTTTAGAATACATAATTTATTAAATTGTTTTTGAAAGTACTATAAGTAAATTTTAATTTAAATCAGAAATCTGAATATGCATTAAAAAAATCTAACTCCAATTCCATAGCTCTCCTGTATAAATATTTGGCCTGATTAATATCATATGTTTCTTTATTAGTCTCAATAAGATTTTCAAGTGAATCTGCTAGCTTTTCAAAGCTCTCATCAGAATAAGTAATTATCCATTCTTTATATTTAATGTCAAAATCCTCCTTATACAAACTTTTTCCTATCCAAGAATAAAGTCGCATGCATGGAGTCATTGCAAACATTATTTCAACGGAGCTAAGTCTTTTGGAAGTATCATCAAGAAAATCTGTATAATTTTTAGTGGCTTTTTTTATATAGTTATTAGACAAATCAATATCCCATTCTTTTGCATACGTTTCATGAAGTATTAACTCCTCTGAAACGCCCATTAAGAGTTCACTTAACTTCCTTATTGAGTACTTATCTTTTGATTTGGAAACAGCAAGACCATAAGCCTTAGCAAAAGTCTCTAAAAAGAAATAATCTTGAGCTAAATATTCTTGAAATATATTTTTAGGGAGACTTCCATTCTTTAAACCTTGAACAAATTTTGTATTTAAACTTAGTAAAGCAATCTCATAATTATCCTTCCAAAGTTTTTTTGTTATTTTCATTTTTTTGATTTTTAGTTATTCTAAAATTTTTTATATTTTCACCTACAAACTTAATCTTATTTTTCTAGGATTAAAAGAAAAAATTATGAAAGAAATAAATATTTTATGGTTTAAGAAAGATTTAAGAATTTTTGATAACGAAGCTCTCTGTGAGGCTATTAAAGATTATGATATTTTACCTATTTATATTATTGAGTTAGATATTTGGAGCCAAAATACTCATTCAGATAGACAATGGCAATTTTGCAAAGAAAGTTTAATAGACTTAAGAGATGCACTTGCTGAGATTGGACAACCATTAATTATTAGGACTGGCAATGTTATCAATATTTTTGATGAAATTAGTTCAAAATTTAAAATCAAAGGTATATATAGCCATCAAGAAACCGGAGATTGGCTTACTTATAAAAGAGATCAAAAAGTAAGAAAATGGGCTTTAAGCAAAAATATTATTTGGAAGGAATTTCTACAATTTTCAGTTTTTAGAGGAAATTTAGATAGGAATAATTGGTCTAAAAAGTGGCAAAAAAATGCCGAAAAAGACTTTTTTAAGGCTCCATTAAGAATTAATTCTATTAACTACAGTATTGGTGAAATACCCTCAGACGAAATTTTTACCTTTAAAAAAGAAACTTGTCCGGGAAGAATGCAAGGTGGAAGAAAGAAAGGTTTAGAGAGAATGCAATACTTCTTTAGTAATAAATTAGATTCTTATTCAAAAGATATTTCTAGCCCAGAAAAATCATTTGATAGTTGTTCAAGACTATCCCCATATATTTGTTGGGGATGCATTTCATTAAAAGAAATTTTTAAAAAGGCAAATATATCAAAAAACAATAATTCCAGGATGTTAAAAAGCAGATTAACTTGGCATTGTCATTTTATTCAGAAACTTGAAAGTGAACCAGAACTTGAGTTTAGGGAATTCCATCCTTTTTTTAAAAATATTAGAGAAAAAAATAATGAATTTCTAAATTTATGGAGTTCAGGTAATACTGGCTTTCCTTTTATAGATGCATGTATGCGCTCATTAAATTTGAATGGATGGATTAACTTTAGGATGCGAGCTATGTTAATGTCTTTTGCTAGCTATAATTTATGGCTACCATGGCAAGATTCAGGTTCTGAATTAGCAAATAAATTTGTAGATTATGAGCCTGGAATACATTGGAACCAATGCCAAATGCAATCTGGAACTACTTCTATAAATACCAATAGAATTTATAATCCTATTAAGCAGGGAAAAGATCATGATCCTCAAGGAAAATTTATAAAAAAATGGATACCAGAATTAAAGCATATATCACTTAATTTCATTCATGAACCATGGCTATTATCTAGATTTAATCAAGAAGAATATGAACAAATTAATTACACAAGACCAATAATTGACATCCCAAATAGCACTAAAACTGCAAAGAAGAAAATCCAGGAAATCACAAAACAGGATGGATATTGGGATATCTCAAAAGAAATTTATTTAAAGCATGGCTCTAGAAAAAGGCTTAGAAAAAACATAAATAATAAAAAAACTGTTTCTAAGGAAAAAGAAAAACAATACGAACTGAAATTAGATTTCTAAATTTTATTGTCAGAAATTTCTAGATTCCTTTTAATGCCTAGGAAAGTTTTTTAAATTTTAAAATTAAATATATAAATCCACGATGAACTAATGCAAGCTTTAATGTATTTATTAGATTTCATTAATTATGTCTGAGAGATTTGAATGGGATGATACCAATAGTTCAGGTATATGGTGGAGTACTAATGTAAGTATTAGAGACGAGTGCATTTTGCTCAAAGAAGATACTAAATGCGAAGATTCTGATATTGTCGAACTTCTTAGAAGTATTGCACAAAATATTGAAGATAATGGCCTTTAAATTTTAAAGGGATATTCTCTCTTTTAGAGATTTTGAATTCCTTTTACAGCTTTTATTAGTTCGATAGTAATACCTTTTTCACTCATTGAATGACCAGCATCATCAACAATAATTAATTCAGAATTCTTTAATTTTTTATTTAAATCCCAAGCACTCCTAACAGGACATACTACGTCATACCTACCCTGAATTATTTTTGTTGGAATCGATTCTATTGTTTTTATATTTTTCAAAATAAAATCATCCTCTAAGAAAATATTATTAATAAAATAATGACATTCGATCCTTGCAAAGGCATCTGAAAAAGAATTAACTGCAGACTTATCAAAATCAAATTTTTTATTTATTAAATGACTTGTTGAGAGTTCCCATTTTGTCCAAGCTGCTGCTGCTTTTGATCTAAGATTTGCATCTGATGATGTTAGATATTTATAAAAAGAACTTATTAAATCATTTCTTTCTTCTTTTGGTATTACAGAAATATATTCTTCAAATTCATCGGGGAATATCTCACTTGCACCATATTGATAGAACCACAATAATTCAAACTTTCTACATAAAAATATTCCTCGCAAAGTTAAGCTGATAACTCTTGAGGGATTTTTAATCGCATAAATAAGTGAAAGTGTTGAGCCCCAAGATCCACCAAACAAATGCCAACTATCTATTTTTAAAAGGATCCTTAATTTCTCAATATCATCAACTAAATGATTGGTCGTATTTTCTTTTAATTCGGAGAAAGGAGTTGAAGAACCACAACCTCTTTGGTCAAATTGAATAATATCGAATTTATCTGGGTCAAAGTATCTTCTATATCTTGGTTGACTTCCTCCTCCTGGACCTCCATGAATAACAAGAATTTTTTTGCCTTTTGGATTACCAGATCTTTCCCAATAAATCGTATGAATATCACTTACTTGTAAAAAACCCTTTTCACGTACTTCAATTTTCGGAAACAAGACTTGATCTTTCATTTTTAAATATTTTTAATCACTTTATTTATTCATATTATCCAAAAAGAAGTCTAGTTTAGAAGTATTTTGTTAAACAAAAAAAGGACTGCTTGTACAGTCCTTTTTGATATTTGATTTCCTTCTTACAGGATTTGTAATTACATATTTTAAAGTCTATTTACTCATAAACCTAGAATACGTGAATTCGGGGATTTCTCTCGATAATTTCAGTCCCTATTGTCGCTAGTAATTATAAAGCGAAGTCTTATCAGACTAATTGATTGAACTTTAATTTTCGAATAATCCCATTCTCAGGAATACGCTTCCTATATTTTGGAATTTGCTAAATTTCAGGCGGACTATCAATCATTTAGATTGCCTCCGAACTCAACATTTATAAATTACTCCTTTTTATATTTTCAGTAAATCCGTAAATATGCTGATTTACTTTTTTCTTAATTTGTAAGAGGATTTAAATGATCCTTTGTTTTTTATAGATAAATTGAAATAATAAAGTCTATAATCTCTTATTTATTCAGATTCATAGAGCAAAATAGATTCAATTATTCTTTTTTCACTATCAGAAAGTTTATAATCTTCCAATTTCCACTGAACAAATTTTACACACTCATCAATAGAAGGATTCTTATCCCGGCACTTACGCCACTCTCTAATCCAATCTGCCAAGGCAAAAGTTATTTTTGTAGTAAGCATATTTACCAATCAGGGTAATTAAAATCTCCGCCTATAAGTTCTTCATAAAATTCCCCTTCTTTTATACCTTTATCATATTTTTCAATTATCTTTTTATAAGAAGCTATTGAGGGTAGTAAATCTCCTACATATATGGGTTCCATTCTAATTGTTATAATAGTTTTAATTATTTATTATTTTATATAAGAATTTAATAAATAGATTATTAATATGCATTATGGATTTCATCAAAAAGAACAAGATCTTAACAGTAATGGCCGTAATTGCAGTTTTATCATTTGCATTAGAAAAAGTAGGCATAATACACCCTTAAAATAATTAATTTAATTTGTTAGATACTT
This sequence comes from Prochlorococcus marinus, assembly GCF_001180245.1. GTDB lineage: Bacteria > Cyanobacteriota > Cyanobacteriia > PCC-6307 > Cyanobiaceae > Prochlorococcus_A > Prochlorococcus_A marinus_F. The sequence goes on along the minus strand of NZ_CVSV01000131.1, from coordinate 20,369 downwards.
CCTAATGAAATAAGTAAACCGATACTATTACTGCAAAAATAAGCAATGGAGATAATAATGTAAAAATTAAAGTTGAAAGATTAATCAGCATAAATTTTAAATAAATAAACAAATTTAATAAACATCACTTTTAAGCATTTGCAATAAGTAAAATTTAAATTATTACGATATAAAAAAATTTGAATAAAGAAAGATATAAAGAAGAATATGAAGAGGGGTCAGACTTACTATGGCCTAGTGATAAAGAAGATAAAATAACTCGGCAATTTTATAAAGATTTATCGGATCTTTCAAAAAACATAAACTATAGTAAAAAGAAAAAGCTAAAACTTTTTGAACAAGTAGTTAGAATAATAAAAGGCAAAGGCTGGGGTTAATTAATATTCAAACTAAAATGAAAAATTTAATGATATTAATTAAAAGTTTTTTTCTTTTAAGACCAAGATTTTTATCCACTATATTTTTTATTCCAATTCTTTATGGCATTGGCTGGGCTTTATCTCAGCCACTTCTATTGTTTAATTTTGAAGAAGAAAATTTATCCTTAATTGGAACTATTATTACTTTTTTTCTTTTTATCTTTTTACTCCCATATTGGTTTTATATAAAACGAAACAAAACAAGTGCTTGGTTACTTCTTGGGATAACTAAAGACAAATTTTTAAAAAACTTTGTCAATTTTTCTAAAGGTATCTTATTTTCCTTAGTTTTAATAATTCTAATTCTGGTACCACTATTGCAAAAAAATTATATTTCTTGGATAGGTGAATTCTCGCCAATAATATTATTAAATTCTATTGTACTAGGATTAGGTGTTGGATTCGCAGAGGAAATAATTTTTAGAGGATGGTTACTAGAAGAACTAAAATTTGAATATGGTACAAAAATATCAATAGCTTTACAAGCTATAGTTTTTAGCTTTGTTCATAATTTATCAAATGACATATTTTGGAACATAATAGGATTACGTTTAGGATTTATTTTACTTGGGATATTTCTATCATTAGTCAAAATTAGAGATAAAGGTTCTCTATGGAATTGCATAGGACTTCATGGGGGACTTGTGGGTATTTGGTTTTTTATAAATAACGGATTAATAGAATTCAAAGAAAATACACCTTCTTTCTTAGCAGGTCCTTTTACACAAAATATTCCGAACCCAATCGGAAGCTTTAGTGCAATTTTAATATTACTTTTGTTATGTATTTTTTATGCAGTAAAATCAAAAAAAAATTTCCTTAGACGTTTTAATTAGATATAAATACCGATTGATTTTTGATTGGTAATTGTCAGATTAAAATAAAGCTGAATTCTCATATGAACTTTGAGGCAGGAATAAGATTTATTGTCTTTTTAGTAATTTTTGGAGTTACAAACTATCTAATGATGTTGAGAAGATATGAAAACGACATCAAAAAAAAGAAATATTTACAACAGGAAAAAATTTCCAGGCTATACCCTAAAGGTTCATTTATTTTCTGAAATTAAAAAAGTTTTTGTAAAATCTACTCACCATTTTTTATTAGTTTTTTGCCAACCTTCATTTAACAATTTTTGCCACAATAATCTTGCTTCTTCTATAAAAATTTTTTTTCTAGTTTTCATCAAAGGAGCATTTTCTCCATGCATTCCCATAATAATTCCTTCTTCAATAAACATATAATCAATAGATTTATCAGAATGATCATTATCTTTGTAGAAACGCATCACCCCTACAAAATTGGAGTCTATTAACCAGAAATCATTAGTTGAATTCAATAAACCAAAAATTAAATTAAATTTATCACATGTTTAGTTGCAATCTACGAGGAAAATATTTATTTAGTTTATTCATATTTGATACGTTTTTTCTTTTTGTCTACTTTTTTTCAATTCGCCACGTTTTTTCTTAACCTCAACTCTTTTCTTTTGTGATGCTTTAGTGGGTTGTGTATATTTTCTTAATTTAAAAGGTTTAGTTAAAGCATTTTTTATTATTGAACTTAATTTTATTAAAGCTAGCTGCCTATTTAATAATTGATTTCTGTGTTCTTGAAACGTTAAACGTAAGCTATTATTCACTAATTTATTTTTCAAGTTTCTCTTAAGAATTTCTTTCTGATAATCATTTAATACTTTGGAATCTTCTAAATTAAAAATAATCTCTACTCTGCTTTCAATTTTATTTACATTTTGTCCTCCAGGACCGGAGGATCTGGAAAATCGCCACTTAATTTCGTTGGATGGGATTACTAATGTTTTAGTAATTTTTAAATCCATTTTTAGTTCTTTTTGATTTAGATCTTTATAATAATCTCCTTAATACTTTAAAACATAACTTAAAATTCGATCGGTAAATACTGGGCGGTTAAGTTAGGTAAACCGAAATTCGGTGTATTTGCCGTATCAATATCTTCGGTATTTATCCTTTCATATTTCAAAGAATTATCAGATATTGAATTTGTACTAATTCAAAGGTCACTTATGTATTCAATGTTTGATCTTCTTTTTGAAACACCTTCATATCGCCCTGTATATGTTATTTCCGATAGTGAAATGAAGGAGTTAAAGAAAAACCAACATCAAGAAGAGCTTGATGAAATTACAAAACAAAAAGTAAGACTTGAAGATGCTTTTAAAGCTCAACTAAAACATCTTGAAGAGAGAGAAAAAGAAGTAAAAAAAGAACTTAAAGTACTCTCAGCCTCAAAAGATAAATAATTTATTTTTAGAGAAATTACTTTTTTCAAAGACGGTTAAAAACCGTCTTTTTTTAATTCTTATAGTTGTAAGGGATATATTAAATCCACAGATTTTAAAAATATTTTCCATAATTAAAAAATGAACAACAACAAAGAAAAAATAAGAATGTTCTTACCCTTTAGTTGGATAATTTGTGCAGCAATATCTTTTGCTTATATAAATTCGCATTTAATAAATACCTAAAATAAATGTCTTATCCCACAAGAGATGAAATACTTGCATCTTCAAAAGGGTGGGTAGCATCTTTTTTAAATTTTCTTCCTGGTTTAGGATCGGGTTACTTATATCAAAGAAGATGGAAACCCTATTTTTTTACCCTCACTGCTAGTACTGCTTGGTTCGCTTTAGGTATTTTTTTACAAGGTGATTCAGAGCCTTCTCAAAATGAACAAATAATTGGAATTTCTGGTCTTTTTTTCATATCAATAGTTACAGTTATAGAAGCCAACTTGGCTTTCAAAAAAGCAATTAATAAAACAAAAGCTGAAAAAGAGAAAATAATATCCACTACCAAAAAAGGATGGTTTAAATAATTCAAAAAAATTAGATCTAAAAAATATTTTATTAGTTCTCAGTTTTTTAATTTAAGTAAAAAATTACCATATATAATTTTTAAAATAACTAAAAAGATTTTTTTAGTTATAAAAAAATAAAATTTCCTTTTCTTTAAGACCTTCCCATCCCGAGTCTATTAATAATTGATTCAATGTTTCTTTATCAAAATGCTTAGAACCGGTTTTGACGCATCTATTTCTCATTGATTTTTTAACACCACTCCTTTGTCTTTTATTCTCCTCATCCATAATTCTATTGTATAGATCTAGCATTTTTTGAGGGATTGGAGTACCGTCAAGATCCACTCCATTTTCAATAGCAAGATCAACAGCCTGCATTCCCATTTTCTTCATATACTTAAAAAAAGCTGAAACTATAATAAAACAAAAGTTATTAATCTAAAATTCTTTAAATAATAATTTATTGATTTTGAATTTCCTTAAGTACTCTAATAGCCTCTTTAATATGTTGAGGACCATTCAATAAATCTCTAAAAACATGCCTAACTATCCCTTTGCGATCGATAACGTAAGTTACCCTACCATCCATAAAACCTAATACTTTAGGTACTTTAAAAGTTTTCCTAAGAGCGTCATTCGTATCACAAAGTAATGGATATTGTAATTTATTTTTATTGGCAAATGCTAAATGACTTGAGGTACTTCCATTACTTACTCCCCAAACTTGTGCCCCTAATACTTTAAATAAGTCATATTTATCTCTAAATCCGCAAACTTCTATAGTGCAACCCGGCGTATCATCTTTTGGATAAAAGAACAAAACAAGGGGATTTTTTAATCCCTTATTTGATCTTTTAACTCCATTTTGATCCAGTAAAGAAAATTCTGGAATTTTATCTCCAATCTGCACAATGATTCTTATAAAATTCCATATTAGAGGTTAGTATGTTTTTTTTGTGGCCTTAAAGTAAATAACTGTTATTAAAGTCAGTTTTTTTGTTTTAAAAGATACTAAAAAATTATTGAAATAAACTAGGGTAAATTTATTAATTCAACAATATGGAATTAATAATTTATATTTTTTTATTTCTAATTCTTTTTTTGGGAGTTATTTTTAACTTAAAAATAACTAATTTTAAAAAAATTAAAGAAATACAAAACAAAGCCAAAGATTATTCAAAAAAGAATAATTAAATAAGTATTGCTAAGATTAAAATTCAATTTTTTCATTTGGAGTAAATACTGAGCAATATTTTTTTACAAGGTCCTTTGGCTGAATATTGGAAGGATTCGTTAATTTTAATTTTAGTTTTTCTATAGCCTCATTAGCATTAATTTCACCTAGTCGATATCTTGCACACGTATCCAATACTTTAAACATTTTTGTGGTAACAGCTTCAGCTGGATAAATTTGAAAAAAAAGGTAAAAAACAACAAATAAGTACTTCATTTTTTTTTGATAGTAGATATTTAGCAAATGGTTTGAATAGTTTAGAAAAAAAATTAATTTAGAAAAGATTAAAATTTAATAGAATAATCTATTATGAATTGAATCTAGGATTTCTATAAAATAATACTAAAAGAAATTAAGATAAAATAAGTGTTAGTAATAAATAGTCTCGGTGAAAATGAGAAAATTAATAGACAAACATAAAACTCTTATAAATTGGTACCAAAAAAAATTCAAATTGAGTGATTATCAATTACTTTGGTTAGTTTTCTTTAAAGGAGTATTAATCACAATAATATTTTTCAAAATTTTTTAATATTAAAAAAAGCTCTTCCGAGAATGAAATTTTCACATGATTTGACTATATTTAATACTAGATTGCCTTATTAGTTAAATAGTTATCAGTTATGAATATTTTTGGTGTAGGTTTGCCTGAAGTTACTGTAATACTTATCTTAGCTCTTTTAATTTTTGGTCCAAAAAAGCTTCCAGAATTAGGGAAACAGCTTGGTAAAACTTTGAAAAGTCTTAAAAAAGCATCGAATGAATTTCAAAACGAAATCGACCAAGTTATGAACGAAGAAGATAAAGATGAATCTCCTAAATCTATAGAAAGCAATCAAACCAACGAAATTAATCAAGAAAAAATAGATTCAGAAAACAGCAAAAAATAATATCTTGGATAGGCCCATAACCCCCATAGACGAATTTGAAAGAGCATTAGATAAAGCAGCTCTTACTAAAGAAGAATATGAATTGATAGACTACATCCGCTATACAAGTGTTTTTACACAACCTAGTCTTATTAAAGATTTAAAAAGGCCATCAAAACCTCCTCTTTTGTCAGTTTTATGTCAAATTTGCAGAAAAATTGGTTCGGAGATGCCAGATCATTTCAAAAAAGTAATTGAGTGGTCAATTGAAATAAGTGATCACAATACAAGATGGGATGCTCATTTAATTTGTGCAGAAGCATTAAATATAGACAAAATCCCATTAAGTCCTATTCATAGAACAACTTTATTTGATGTTCTTGTTGTACACAAAGAATTATTTCTTGGCTTTGATTGAATTAAACTAAATTAATCATCTAAAGACACAGAATCAGTATCTATAACTTCCGAATCATCATACTTATTTATTTTATTTTCAATCCAGTTATTTATATAACTAACTAAAGGCAATGAACCTCTAAAAATAAAAATAGAGGTAGGCAAAGCGCTTAATAATCCAACTACAGGACTTTTAAAAAGTAATCTTCCTGCTTTTACGTTAAATAAAATAATAAGCGCTGAGGGGACTATAACTTTAACTACTGTTTTGAGCGCCTCAAGCCAACCAACACGATATATCCACCATATTAAAATTATGCCAACTATATATAGGAATAAGTAAGTCATAAAAATAGTATAATGATTATCTATTTATCTTGTTCTTACTAAGAAAAAGATTTTATAAATTTCTTTTAAATCAATCAATCAAATTCTAGTAATGAGTTTTTCTGAAATAAGAAAATTTTTAATCAAGATGCAATCTGATGAAGACTTAAAAAAGCAGGTTACAACATCCTCTACAGCGGATGATGTAGCCCTTATTGGTCAACGCTTAGGTTATGACTTTTCCGGAGATGATCTCTTAAGATTTAATGGACAAAAAGTTGATAAAGTTACCGTAAGAAAGGTAGATCATCCAGGAGAATATCACTAAATTAAGACTTAACCCATATTGCAAGCCCTCCGCCCCTTCCTCGAGCACATAACCAATTATCTTTAGTGCTAATTCCTACAAGAGAGAAAAAAGGCATTTTTTTTTCTTCTGGTTTTTTTAATTCCTTATTAAATACTGGAAAACTACTAATACTAATTTTCAATTTTTCAAAATAAAAAGCCAATAAAGGTCTAAGCCCTTTTAATTCTGCACTGCCTATAAAAGTAATATTTAATAATCCGAAATTAATTGAATTTTTTATTTCATAATTTATTTGATCCTCTTTATTTTTATTTCTTAATTCGAGTCTTGCCGACAATACTTGGAGAATAGAACTGGGTATATTTTTGATTTCATCTGACTCCTTTCCCCATACATAATTAAACTTCCATATTCCTAATAATTCCTCATATAAGATTCCGCTACCGTTTTTTTGAGAATTTTTTTCTAAAAGTTTTATCTCATTAATATCAGGAAATTGTTTCATAATAGATTTTAATCTAAGAATCAAATACTAAGATAACTCAAAAAAAAATGTTCTTAGTTAAAAATATCTCCAAAAAGATTTCTTTATTTCAAAATATTTCCAAAAAAATAATTTGATGGCACACATAAGGAACAATATCTCGTTAATATATTTACATAAAGTAACTAAAGTAATGGATTTTATTTCTAAAAGTCAAGGCTACATCCCTTTAAAGGCAGTCCCTTACATATTTTTCCTAGCTGTTGTACTAAGTATTACAACTTCAACTAATACATTTGTCTAAAACTAATTAGTTCTGAGAGAAGAGTAAAGTTAATATTTAATGGAAAAGTACGATGTCGTAATAGTAGGTAGTGGAATAGGGGGATTATGTTGCGGTTCGATTCTCGCTTTATCAGGTAAAAAAGTACTTATATGTGAAGCTCATAGCCAACCTGGAGGTGTTGCCCACAGTTTCAGAAAAAATGGTTACACTTTCGAATCAGGTCCTTCATTGTGGAGTGGAATAGGTAAATGGCCGACAACTAATCCCCTAGGGCAAATTCTTAAATTACTTGATGAAGAAGTTGAACTATTTCAATACAAAGGTTGGCAAGTAATTGTCCCAGAAGGCAATTTTAATCTTGATGTGGGGGAAGAACCTTTTAAAAATACTATTAAAACTTTAAGAGGTGAGAAATCTGTTAAAGAATGGGAATCATTTATTTCCGGAATAAAACCTCTTAGCCAAATAATAAATGAAATACCTTTACTCTCATTTTCTCCCGAATCAATAAATTTCTTAGATTTAATAAATTTAATCTCAAAATTTTTACCTAATATCAATCAAATACCAAAAATTAATAAAGGCTTTGGGAATTTAGTAAATAATCATCTAGAGGATCCTTTTCTCAGGAATTGGGTTGATCTATTGAGCTTTTTGATAAGTGGTATGTCAATGCATGATACAAATACAGCTGCGATGGCTACCTTATTTAACGAATGGTTTGAACCAAATTCATACCTTGAATACCCCAAAGGAGGTAGTGAATCTATCGTAAAAGCTTTAATTAATGGATTTAAAAAAAATGGAGGAGAATTAATTCTTTCTTCGAGAGTAAAGACAATTAACTTCAATAAAAATTTAGCCACAGGTATAACTCTGAATGATGGTTCTAGTTATAGTTGTGAATCTGTTGTCACGAATACTGATGTTTGGAATTTAAAAAAGTTAATTCCAAATGAAATTTCAAAAAAATGGAATACAAAAGTTTTGAACCCTAATAAATGTGATTCTTTCCTTCATATACATCTAGGTTTTGATGCTGATGGTCTTGAAAATTTGCCAATACATGCAATACATGTTGATGAGTGGGAAAAAGGTATAACCGCAGAAAGAAATATAGTCGTATTTTCAATCCCATCTGTTTTAGATAAAAATATGGCCCCTGAAGGAAAACATGTTCTTCATGGATATACTCCCGCAAATGAACCTTGGGAAATTTGGGAAAACCTAAATCCAAAGGAATTAGAATATAGAAATTTGAAAGAAGAAAGATGTTCAATATTCCTTAATGCAGTGCGAAAATTTATCCCTGATATAGATGAAAGGATTGATTTAAAGATGCTAGGAACCCCAATCACTCATAAAAAATTCACCAATACCTATTGCGGTAGTTACGGCCCTGCATTATCTGCAGCAAAAGGTCTTTTCCCAGGCTGCAAAACTCCAGTGAAAAATTTATTTACTTGCGGCGCAAGTACATTTCCAGGTATTGGAATTCCTGCTGTTTCGGCAAGTGGCGCTTACGCAGCTGAAAAAATTATTGGTAAAAAAGAGTTTAAAACTCTTCTTAAGAAAATAAATTTATGAATCAAGTTATTTTTTATAACTCTACAAATACTTAGTTAAGAAATAAGAATAAAGAAAGCAAAAACGTTCAATAATGATAATCTTTATCTGAACATAAACTTAACTTATAGCTCTTATATGTTTTTCTTATCAATTCCTCAAGCCTGGCATTTAGTTGGCACTTGGTCAGAACAACTTCCAAACGAGTCAAATCTTATAGGAATGGGCCAAACAGAATTAATGATGACTCTGCATTCAATATTCGTTCCTCTCTTACTTGTAATTTCATATTACCTATTCAATAGACTTAACAAAAACGAATCAAAGAAAATTAAAGGGTGATCGTTTTAGGTCTATTTAGCTGAACTTCTTCTAACTACTTTTCTGCCTGTAGAAGTATCAACTCCGCTTGAATCTTTAGTTTGTAAATTAGTTTCAACATTATCAACATCACTTTTATCCATTTCTGCGCAAACACCTACTACCATGGCAGCTTGCATTTGATCTGGTAAATCTCCAATAGTTAATAAGGCCTTTAAAACTAATTGAAGTCTAGTTTGCCGATCTATTTCAGGTCTTAGTTTTTTTACGGTATTCCAAAGTTCTTGGGTAACTTCTTTTAAAAGTTCTCGATCAACAGCCAAATTAAATCCTTCTTGTATTTCTACTAATCTAACAAAAAATTGGATCTCGTAAAATAATATTCAATAAAAAGATTGTTAGTTAATATTTTCCTATCCGAATACAAGTTGCATTTGTTGGTGCAATCCAATCTTCTCTTGCAAAACTTTATCTTTTTCAATCTTTTTTAGAGTAGAAGTTCTATAAATTTTTTTTTGAATCTTTATTGGAGTATTTTCAAACTTTACATTTTTGCTTATTAGAAAATTCCACTCTTTTGAATTAAAAGGAGCATAAGGAGAAGACGAAATCACTTTCATATCTTAATAATACATCTGTACTAATAATAGTACAGTTTTACTATTATGCAACAATCGGATCGGCTTTTTCTTAAGTTTAAAATCTCTTTGAGAATGAATTGATTTTTTTTATCTTTTTTGTAGGAATTATAAGTTTGATAAATGTATAAAAGTATCATGCGTAACTTATTGATCCCTTTTTTTAGTGTCTTAAAACTTTTCTTGCTTAAAAACCTTTTAAAATAGTCAATTTGTTGAAATTAACATTGACAAGATATATTTAGTATTCCTTCCTATAAAAAAGAATAAAGAATTGATCAAAAATGCTTAGTAATGCAAAAAGACTAAAAATCCAAGGAATAATTAAAAGAATTGCTCAAGATAGATCAATTACATTAGAAGAAAGGATATTTGTTGAGAAATTTGCACACCATAATTCTACAATTTCTCTTTGGCTGAAAAAAGCTAACAGCTTTAGAAGGAATGGTACAAAAAGTGATGGGGGGATTGATAACCTCTTACAATCATTTGGGATAGATGGACTAGATAAAGAAAATCATTTCAACCCTAATGAAGATGATATATCTGATTGGTTTGGCGGTGCTCCTGGTTGGCTAAGAAGAAGCTAGATCTATCAATTATTCAATTTACCCAGGCTATCTTACACAAATATAAACTCATAAAAGATATAAATACCCAAAAAACCCATGGTATAAATTTAATCGGAACTAAATATTTTTTTGAAAAGGTTTTCATATTTATTTTTCTTTTAGATTATTTCTTACTTACCGTTTTTGAAAATAGGTTTAATTGCTCTATTTATAAATTAAACACTATTCGAAACCTCTAAGATATTAAATAAATTTCAGTAGATAAACTTAATTAACCTTAATCTTCATAATCTAAGCAACTTTATTTTCAATATTCCTTGAAAAATTTACAATTTTTGCCTCATCATGGTCTGAATCATTCCAAAATTTTATAAGTCTTTCTAATTCATCAATCCTCTTTTTGGCATTTGCAATTTTTTCAGTAGTTGTCATATAAAATTTTTATCTATCCAATTAATGCATGAAAAAAAAATATTTCAATGGAAGTAACAATTTTTTAGACTTGAATATTAATTTTGGTTAATTACTTCAAGAAATTATAGTCCTCTAATAGCTAAGTAATTATACTTAAAGAAAATCAAATTTATGAAGAAATTAAATTCTTTGATTTTGAATAGTACAGTTAAATTCTTAGATTTCATATACTCTGGTAGATCTTTACAAAGATTTTGGGTTTTAGAAGTTATAGCTAGATCACCTTATTTTGCATTTCTTTCAGTTCTTCATTTTAAAGAATCCCTAGGAATTAAAAATGAGAAAACAATGATTTTAATGAAAGAACATTTTTATCAAGCTATTAACGAAACTGAGCATCTTAAAGAAATGGAGAAAAGAGGAGGAGATAGGTTCTGGATTGATAGATTTTTTGCGAGACACCTTGTTCTTGTCTATTACTGGATCATGGTTTTTTATTATTTCCTCTCTCCAGCCAATGCATATGATGTCAACATAAAAATCGAAGAACATGCATTTGAAACTTATTCCAAATATTTAATAGATAATCCAAATGATCAAAAAATTAAAGAAATTGCTCAAGATGAATTGAATCATGTCCAAGAACTTAACGAAGCTTTGTCAATGCTTACAACAGTTTAGATTAGTGCTGAGAAATCTATTAGCAATATTGAGAGTATCACCGAAGAAGAAATTAATCCTAGGCTAATCATTAATGAGACAAAACCTTTTTTTCTAGGCAATTTATAAAAAGATATTCCAATAATTAATATCATTATTAATGAGAAAAAAATTATAATTTTTTCATTTACTAAATTGAGATGTATAACTAAATTTTTTTCTTCAAAAAACTTGAGAAATTCAGATAAAACTAATTCTTGTTCTATTTTCTTAAAATAGTCAAATAAGCTTATAAAAGCAGAACTTAATAAAGATAATGCAACCAGTGCAGTAACTGGTTTTGTTAACCTGTTAAGTGTTCTGTTAAAACTTGCCAATAAAATAAGAATAAAAAAAGAGGTTACTAAAGGTATTAAAGGTATAAGAGTTGTTGAATTTATCAAATTTCCCACAGAAATAATTATGTATCTAACTTAAAATTTTATATTATATCGACGCGTTATTTTATTAAATAAGATTTTTTAAAATCTAAAATGTAATTAGTACCTATTGCATTCTGTGTAATTTGATACCAAAATTAAATTAGTATTGAAAAATAAAATGTTAGCCATTTCTGAAATTATTATTGCAAGTGCTATTTTCCTAGGAATTGTATATTGGGAAGTTAAATTCCTTTATACCAAAACTACTGTAGCGAAATAAATTCACTCAAAACAGGAAAATTAAAAACGTAGAAAATTTAAATAAAATTTAAGAATTTAAGTTGACAAAAAAAGCTCTAAATATGAGAGAATAAACACAAATATTAATTCCCTCTAATGAGCGAAGTCCAAAATTCAAATACTAACTCAACTCAGCAACAACAACAGCAGCAGCAGCAATCCTATTCAGACAGCAAAATTAATTCTGCTGAGAGCGAGAAACTTTATTTTGAGATGAAAGAAGCTTGGCTTTAAATTTAATTCTTGTTTGAAACAATATTTCTACTTATTTTTTTTTAATTCTGAAGTAATCAATACTTTTTTATTTTCTATACCCTTTAAATTTTATACAACAGCAAGGGTAATTTTTGAGAAAACTAAAGCAGTTAGAAAAAATTAACGGAAGACTCGCAATGGGAGGGTTGATATATTTAGTTTTTACAAAATTAGTTTCCAACCGTGCCGACATATTAGATCAACTTACATCTTATTTAATTTAAGAAATGAATTGGAAATATTATCCAGGAATATTTCTTTCTATATAAGCGTCAGTTAAAGCTAAAATTAATCCTAATAATGTTGAAAATATAGCAATTTCAGTTGATTCCATTTTATTTTAGAATTACTCCTAGTTTGCTAAATAATTCAAAATTCAGCAACAAAACTAATAACTTGCTATAGTACATATATACTATTAGTTATTTATTGTGAACTCAGCAACTCCTGAGTTTCTTTTCGTTAGGCCTGGTGATTATGTCGCAATTAAAAAAGAAAATTGCGAAGATACTAAGGAAAAGAATGAAAATTATTGGGTCGGTCAAGTTATCGACTGTATTGGAGGAGCTAGAAATCCAAATTCATGGACCTTGTTTCAAGTTGCCAATATTGACAATGGAGAGATCACTATAATCAACGCCGATATTGTAGAAAAAATTTTGAAACCTTCTGGAAGTTAATCTTAATCAAACAAACTTCTTTCAGAATTACAGAAACAAAAGTAAAAATAAACGCTTTAAAGGAAATCACCCCAGTTCCAAGCAGGCAAGTCCGTATACTTGATTCATAGGGCAGGGAGGTTGAATGCCTTTATACATTCTGTAAGTTTTTGATATTTCCTCAAATCCCAAACTTGATAAAAGATAATTTGCATAAGGGTTCAGATTAGAGCAATCCAATAAGATTTGAGCATCTAAATCACCAACTAACTCCCTTATTAATAATTCAGCAAGTGGTGGAGTATCCGCTAAAAGGGGGCCAATTCTCCAGCCTTGCTCATTATCCTCTAATACACAAGGTCTTATCCTGCCGAATCCATGGCACATCCCATTTTTATCGACAATTGCACTGACATTACCATGAGAATTTTTCAACCAGTCATTTAGAAAATGTGGTCTGGGGCTAGGTTCTCTTTGATCATCATAAATTAAAACTGCTTCAGAGGAAATTTTATTACCCGGGACAACTTTAAAAGAATGAAATTGATCTTTATAGAAATTTCTCAATGGCAAATCTTGAGAACCATTTAATTTCCATCGATTTGTAATGGAAGATTTTCTAAATCCCCACTTTGCGTAATCATTTAATCTATCTGGGGCAGCCTCAAGACCAATACAAGCAACATTTTTCAAGTATTCTAGAGCATGTTTCCATAATCTCACTCCATACCCATTATTTCGGAATTCTTTTTTAACGATAAATAAGCCTATAAAACCATAAGAGGAATTATATTTTATACACGCAATAGAGCCTATAGGATTATTATCTAGACAAGCTACCCATATCCCTTGTTTATCTGTATTTCTATAAATTGATACATCATCCATTCCAGGAGAAAATCCTTCTAACCTTGCCCAGTTTGTGACTTCTGGTATTTCATTTATAGATATCAATCTAATAGAAAAATTTTCCCTCATAGAAATATACTAACCAAGAAAAATTTGAATTTTTAAAGACAATATTAATAAATTTGATTATTTCTCATAAATCATTCGCTTTGATTTAATTGCCTAAAAACCTCAGTTATTTAAAATTTATCCTCTGATATATTTAATACTATCCAAAGGTAAAAAATGAAAATTTCTGATAAATTTCATTTAGAAGACATCTATAAATTAAAAAATACAGTTCTCACTGGTAAAACGGAAGATATAAAATGGCGGATCCATCAGATTAATATAGTTTCTCAACTTTTAAATGAAAATAAAAAAGAGATAATTAAATCACTTTTTATTGATCTCGGCAAATCCGAAATTGAAGGGCTTTCAGAAATCCTTTTAGTGAAAGAAGAAATTTCACTTATAAAAAAGAAACTCAATTCTTGGATGCGACCAAAAAAGATTGACACCCCTTTTTATCTTTTTCCATCATCCTCCAAAGTTATATATGAACCTCTTGGGTGTGTCTTAATTCTTGGTCCTTATAATTATCCATTACTTTATATTTTAAAGCCATTGGTAAATATTTTCTCAGCAGGAAATACTGCAGTTATAAAACCATCAGAAAAATGTCCTGCGACCTCAAAACTTATTAAAAAGCTTACTTCCAAATATTTCCGTAAAGATGTTCTAATGACAGTAGAGGGTGATAATAAACAATCCATAAAATTAATTGAACAAAATTTTGACCACATTTTTTTTACAGGTAGTACTGAAACTGGAAAATCTATAATGAAATTAGCTTCAAAAAACTTAACTCCATTAACTCTTGAGTTAAGCGGAACAAATCCTGTAATTGTTTTCAAGAATGCGAATTTAGAAGTGGCTGCAAAAAGAATTGTTTGGGGTAAATTTTTTAACTCTGGTCAATCCTGCATGGCTCCGAATCATATCTTTGTAGATAAAGAAATTGAAAATATTTTTATAGAAAAATTAAAGAAATACATAGTAAGTTTTTACGGAAATAATCCAATTATTTCCGAAAACCTATCAAGATTGGAGAAAAAACAATTTACCTCAACTGTAGAAATTCTCAAAAAATATGAAAAAGAAAAAAGAATTTTATTTGGGGGGACTTTTAGTAAAAAAAAGTTGAAAATATCTCCGACAATTTTGAGAACTAAATTAAATGAAAAAGATATTTTGCAGAAAGAATTATTCAGTTCACTACTTCCTGTAGTTGGAATTAATGATAAGGAATCAGCTTTAAAACAGATTAGTCAAACATCAAAACCCTTAGCAATCTACTTATTTGGAGGCAATAAAAAAATCCATAATCATATTTCAAAAGTAACCAGCTCCGGAACAATTTGTATAAATGATGTGATGTTACCAGTCCTTATTCCAAATTTACCGTTTGGAGGCGTTGGGCAAAGTGGTATTGGTAAATTTCATGGAGAAGAAGGTTTTCGAAATTTTTCAAATCAAAAATCTATTACTTTTAAAGGTTTTTTATTTGATTCAAATCTGCGGTATCCCCCTTATGAAAGAGTAAAGAAATTGTTAAAGTTTATTTTTCAGGTTTAAATTACTTAAATTGTTTTCAAAAACCTAGCGATTTTAAATTTAAAGTTTATCTTTAAATAAATAGTGAGTTTTATGAAATTTGCATTTTTAGTAATTGCCATATTTATTAATCTTTTTAATCACTCATTGATAAAATCAGAAGAAAAGATATCTTCATCAAAAAATAAAATTGAGAATATTGCTAGAAAAGAATCAATTACTGAAGAAAAAAGTGAAATAACAAAAATTCATATTGTAAAAAGTGGAGATACAATATCAAGTATTTCAAAATTCTATTCAATTAATAAAGATTTAATTATTAAATTGAATGACTTAAAAGATGAAGATTATATCTTTATTGGCCAAAATCTTATTATCTCCGATTCTCCTGAAAATCTCACAAAACAATCAGATTTAATTAAAAATTATCATATTGTTCAAACTGGTGAAAATCTTACTGACATATCGAACAAATATAATTTAAAAGTAAAAGAACTGACAGAAATTAATAATCTCAATAATCCTGATTCAATAAAAATTGGTCAAAAGCTCACAATAAGAAAAAAGAACACAATTAATTCAGAAAAATATGAAACAACTGAAAATAAAAAAAATAATGAATTAATTGAGTTAGATAAAAAAATTTATGGTCCTATAATTATCCAAAGTAAATCATATAAAGATATTAAAGGTAGAAAAGTTTTAAACGTTCTAAATCAAGAAAATAAAAAACTGATTATTTCAATCAATTGTGATAAAAATGAATTAGATGTAAGAATACCTGGCAGGAAATGGATGGGAAGTAAGCCTGTTAAAGAAGAATTCGAAAACAATTTAATAAATGATTTTTGTTAAAACTTTAATTAATATGTGTGAATAATTTGTCTAAGAATATTAATGATGAGTTATTCTACAAAAAGTTAAATTAATAGTAATGGCTATTTCAAGAGGAGATCTCGTAAGAGTAAAAAGACCAGAATCATATTGGTATAATGAAATCGGTAAAGTTGCTTCAGTTGACACCTCAGGCATTAAATATAACTGTGTAGTCAGATTCGATAAAGTAAATTACGCTGGGATAAGCGGAACTGATGGTGGAGCAAATACAAATAATTTCGCTGAAAGTGAATTAGAGAAAGCTTAAATAATTGCCTGAATTACCAGAAGTAGAGACAGTTCGCAGAGGTTTAGAGCAAAAACTTAATAACTTTATTATTAAAAAAGTAGAAATCTGTAGGGATTCAACTATTGCATTCCCAAAAAACAAAGAAGAATTCATTAAAGGACTTCTGAACTCACTTATTTATAAATGGGATAGAAGAGGAAAATATTTAATAGCTCAATTAAAAGAAGTTCAAAATGATAATGCCCAATTTCTTTTAGAAAATTCAAAAAATAACGGATTTCTTGTAGTTCATCTTAGAATGACTGGATATTTTAAATTTATTGAAAACGCAAGTCATCCTTGTCAACATACAAGAATAAGATTTTTCGATAAAAATAATAATGAGCTTAGGTACATTGACGTAAGAAGTTTTGGCCAAATGTGGTGGATTAATAAAGACCTATCGCTTAACAAAATAATAAAAGGATTAGGTTCATTAGGACCAGAACCATTTTCTAAAGACTTTGATGCAAATTACCTTAAGAAAGTTATTTCAAAAAGAACAAAATCTATAAAAGCTATTTTATTAGATCAAACAATAGTGGCAGGTATTGGTAATATTTATGCTGATGAAAGTTTATACTCTGCTGGCATCTCCCCTTTTAGGGAAGCTCGAACAATAAAAAAGAATGAGTTAATAAAGCTCAAAGAATCTATTGTGACTATATTAAAAAAAAGTATAGGTTCTGGTGGTACTACATTTAGTGATTTTAGGGACTTGGAAGGAGAAAATGGGAATTTTGGTTTACAGACAAATGTCTACAGGAGAACTGGAAAAGAATGTCGTAAATGTGGAAATTTAATTGAAAGACAAAAAATTACTGGAAGAAGTACCCATTGGTGTCCAAAATGCCAAAAATAAAAAAGGGCTTACTCATCATGAGTAAACCCTTTTAAATATTTTTACCTGGCATTGAGCTATTTTCTCAAGGGGCTACCCCCTAAATATTTTCGCCGCTGATGCGTTTCACAACCGAGTTCGAGATGGATCGGAGTGGTTCCACATCGCCATGAACACCAGGATAGTGTGAACCTTGAGAACTGCATAGAAAATTATATATTAAAAACAATAAATTAAGTTTATTTGGTCAAGCCCTCGGTCTATTAGTACTCCTCCGCTGCACTTGTTACCAAGCTTCCACGTAGAGCCTATCAACGGGTGTTCTTCCCGTGACCTTACTGGCTTAAGCCATGGCAATACTCATCTTGAGGTGGGCTTCCCACTTAGATGCTTTCAGCGGTTATCCACTCCGCACATGGCTACCCAGCGTTTACCGTTGGCACGATAACTGGCACACCAGAGGTGCGTTCCTCCCGGTCCTCTCGTACTAGGGAGAAATCCTCTCAATATTCCTGCGCATACACCGGATATGGACCGAACTGTCTCACGACGTTCTGAACCCAGCTCGCGTACCGCTTTAATGGGCGAACAGCCCAACCCTTGGGACCGACTTCAGCCCCAGGTTGCGATGAGCCGACATCGAGGTGCCAAACCTCCCCGTCGATGTGAACTCTTGGGGGAGATCAGCCTGTTATCCCTAGAGTAACTTTTATCCGTTGAGCGACGGCCCTTCCACGCAGAACCGTCGGATCACTAAAACCGACTTTCGTCCCTGTTCGACTTGTAGGTCTCACAGTCAAGCTCCCTTCTGCTTTTGCACTCAACGACTGATTTCCAACCAGCCTGAGGGAACCTTTGTGCGCCTCCGTTACCTTTTAGGAGGCGACCGCCCCAGTCAAACTGCCCATCAGATACTGTCCGCTTCCCGGATAACGGGTAAGCGTTAGAACCCTAGCTCTAAAAGAGTGGTATCTCACCGATGACTCAATAGTACCCACAAGCACTATTTCAACGTCTCCCACCTATTCTGCGCATTCAGAGCCCGAGCACAATATCAAACTACAGTAAAGCTTCATAGGGTCTTTCTGTCCGGGTGTATGTAGTCCGCATCTTCACAGACAATTCTATTTCGCCGAGCCTCTCTCCGAGACAGCGCGCAAATCGTTACACCTTTCGTGCGGGTCGGAACTTACCCGACAAGGAATTTCGCTACCTTAGGACCGTTATAGTTACGGCCGCCGTTCACCGGGGCTTCAGTCGCCAGCTTCACTAAAAGCTAACCAGCTTCCTTAACCTTCCGGCACTGGGCAGGTGTCAGCCCCCATACATCGTCTTGCGACTTAGCGGAGACCTGTGTTTTTGGTAAACAGTCGCTTGCGCCTCTTCACTGCGACCAGCTCTCGCTGGCACCCCTTCTCCCGAAGTTACGGGGCCATTTTGCCGAGTTCCTTAGAGAGAGTTATCTCGCGCCCCTCGGTATTCTCTACCACCCCACCTGTGTCGGTTTCGGGTACTGGCATTTGTGTCTTAACGAGTATAGGGCTTTTCTTGGAAGCATGACATCACCAACTTCGCTGCCGTAGCAGCTCGTACTCACGCCTTAGCTCAAGATGTTTTCTCCATCTCTCAAAGCCTCGAACGCTTGAACCAGTAACCAACATCTGGCCTGGTTAGCCTTCTCCGTCCCCCTTCTCAAAACACATCTGGTACAGGAATATTGACCTGTTATCCATCGACTACGCCTTTCGGCCTCGCCTTAGGTCCAGACTAACCCTCCGCGGACGAGCCTGCCGGAGGAACCCTTAGGGTTTCGGGGCATGGGATTCTCACCCATGTTTTCGCTACTCAAGCCGACATTCTCACTTCTATGCTGTCCACGTCCGCTTACGCTAACGCTTCACCCTACATAGAACGCTCCCCTACCATAAATAAATTTATCCGCAGCTTCGGTATAACGCTTAGCCCCGTTCATTTTCGGCGCAGGATCGCTCGACCAGTGAGCTATTACGCACTCCTTTGAGGATGGCTGCTTCTAGGCAAACCTCCTGGTTGTCTGGGCAATCCCACCTCCTTTATCACTTAGCGTTAATTTTGGGACCTTAGCTGGCGGTCTGGGCTGTTTCCCTCTTGACTATGGAGCTTATCCCCCACAGTCTGACTGCCTAGTTACACACAGGGTATTCAGAGTTCATATCGATTTGGTACCGCTTTCGCAGCCCGCACCGAAATGGTTGCTTTACCCCCCTGCTGGAGCACTAGACGCTACGCCTCAACGTATTTCGGGGAGAACCAGCTAGCTCCTGGTTCGATTGGCATTTCACCCCTAACCACAGCTCATCCGCTGAATTTTCAACTTCAGTCGGTTCGGACCTCCACTTGGTATCACCCAAGCTTCATCCTGGCCATGGTTAGATCACCAGGGTTCGGGTCTATAAACACTGACAAACGCCCTATTAAGACTCGCTTTCGCTGTGGCTCCACCATTTCCGGTTTAACCCGCCAGTGCCTATAAGTCGCCGGCTCATTCTTCAACAGGCACACGGTCACCCGATTAGTCGGGCTCCCATTGCTTGTAAGCTCACGGTTTCATGTTCTATTTCACTCCCCTCCCGGGGTTCTTTTCACCTTTCCCTCGCGGTACTGTTTCACTATCGGTCACACAGTAGTACTTAGCCTTACGAGGTGGTCCTCGCAGATTCACACGGAATTCCACGTGCTCCGTGCTACTCGGGATACAGCTAGGTCAACTTATCTTTCGATTACGGGGCTTTCACCCTCTGTGGCACGCCATTCAAACGTTTCTTCTAGACTTGTTGATCCATATTGCTGTCCCACAACCCCGATAGTCAAGACTATCGGTTTGGGCTGTTCCCCGTTCGCTCGCC
>NZ_CVSV01000130.1 GCF_001180245.1 Prochlorococcus marinus | reverse complement strand
GATAATGGTTGAGCTCTTTGCATGTGGGTATATCCAGGAATTAAGGTATGAATATTGGATTGCGCAAGACGTAGAAAGGATTTTTGCAAATCGTTTATTAAAATTTCAATATTGTCAATCTCTTTTCTTAACCACAATCTTAAATCTGTACCAACTTGATCATTTCTACTTCTGCCTGTGTGTAATTTCTTTCCAGTTTCACCAATTAAAGTTATCAGCTTTTCTTCTATGCAATAGTGAATATCTTCAGAAGGTGGACTAG
>NZ_CVSV01000129.1 GCF_001180245.1 Prochlorococcus marinus | reverse complement strand
AAATCATCTAACTTTTTAAATATTTTATTTAAAATTTCTTGAGATGTATAAGATTGCTTGCATAATTTTGAAAGGGTTTTAATTAATCTTTCCTCATCAAATCTTTGTCCTAAAGAGTTAGAAGTATCAATTACTCCATCTGTATAATAAAGAACTAAATCGTTTTGATTAAGCTTGATTTCACCACAATGATACTCAGCATCTTTTTGTAGTCCAAGTACAAATCCTTTTGCATCCAATTTAATAATTTTCTGATCTGAACTTTTCCAAAGTAGAG
>NZ_CVSV01000128.1 GCF_001180245.1 Prochlorococcus marinus | reverse complement strand
TCTCTTCATGAGCAGAAGATCTTGGGTTTCTATAACTTCTGCTATGGACTCTAACTGACTTACAAGTTCACCCAATGTTGTTGTACGTTTAAGAATCGGTTGTGCAATTGATCTTCTCCTTAGATATTTTTCAGGATATTTCGGAATGTCAAATTCTTGATCAATCCAATCTTGATCATCCAAATCAAATGCATCTTCAAAA
>NZ_CVSV01000127.1 GCF_001180245.1 Prochlorococcus marinus | reverse complement strand
AAAACTCAGAGTCTCTTAAGGAATTTAAAAAATTAAATTCTGAACAAATTACTGAAAAGATTGATCAGTTACGAAAAGATCTTTTTGACTTGAGATTCAAGCAAGCTACAAGACAGCTCAATGAAACTCATAAATTTAAAATTATCAAGAAACAAGTTGCGCAATTACTCACTCTCAGTAAGAGTCAATCTGCTTCTAAAACAACTTCTGATTAATTATTAGTTATGGCACTTAAAGAAAGAATTGGTACTGTTGTAAGCGACAAAATGGATAAAACAGTTGTTGTTGCTGTTATTAACAGATATCCACATCCCACTTATAAAAAAATTGTAAGTAGAACTACTCGATACAAGGCGCATGATCCAGAAAATACATGTGTTTTAGGTGATCGAGTTAAAATTAGAGAAACCAGACCGCTTAGTGCTCATAAAAGATGGGCCATAGAAGAGATTCTCAATAAAACAAGTCAGGCTGAGGAGGTTAAAAAATGATTCAACAAGAAACTTATTTAACAGTTGCCGATAACAGCGGAGCAAAAAGACTCCAATGTATTAGGGTTTTAGGTTCTAATAGAAGGTATGCACATGTCGGGGATGTAATCGTAGCAACTGTAAAAGATGCACTTCCTAATATGG
>NZ_CVSV01000126.1 GCF_001180245.1 Prochlorococcus marinus | reverse complement strand
AAAAAAAGGTATTAAGCAAGTAATTTTTGACCGTGGAGGTAATTTATATCACGGGAGAGTAAAAGCACTTGCAGATGCTGCTCGTGAAGCTGGCCTAGAATTCTAACTCTTAATTTTTTACTATGACTGACACTCCAACAAAACAAGAAATTCAATCCAAGAACGATAATGTTCCTGGAGCTACGCCCGTAGAACAAAAAAAGAATAATCGTAATGATCGAAAAAGAAATAGAAGAGGTGATTCAAAAAATCTAGAGAGAGATTCTGATTGGCAAGAAAGAGTTGTTCAAATTCGACGCGTTTCTAAGACTGTTAAGGGTGGAAAAAAAATGAGTTTTAGAGCAATTGTTGTAGTAGGTAACGAAAAAGGTCAAGTTGGAGTTGGAGTTGGTAAAGCAGGGGATGTTATTGGTGCGGTGAGAAAGGGAGTTTCAGATGGTAAAAAGAATCTTGTTAAGGTTCCTTTAACCCCAAATAATTCAATACCGACTTTATCTTTAGGTCGAGATGGTGCTGCAAATGTTCTAATTAGACCAGCTGCCCCAGGTACAGGTGTAATTGCTGGTGGTTCAATAAGAACAGTTTTAGAATTAGCCGGCATAAAAAATGTTTTAGCAAAAAGATTGGGTAGTAAAACACCTTTGAATAATGCTAGAGCTGCTATGGTAGCTCTTTCTCAATTAAGAACACATAAATCCGCCTCTAGGGAGAGAGGCATCTCACTTGAACAG
>NZ_CVSV01000125.1 GCF_001180245.1 Prochlorococcus marinus | reverse complement strand
GGCTATTGTTTTAGCTAGAAGAGATGTAATGAGCAAAGATATTTCGACAGGACTACCTGTTGATCAAGAGTTAATTGAAAAATCATCAGAACCATTACTTACAAATAAAAATTAACCTTTTGAGTTTCTTATTATGAATTTAGAATCAATTCCTCTTCAAGCTTTTTTAATAGTTTCTTCAGCACTATTTTGCATTGGTATTTGGGGATTATTAAATAGCAGAAATGCAGTCAGAGTTCTTATGAGCATTGAATTAATGCTCAATGCTGTAAA
>NZ_CVSV01000124.1 GCF_001180245.1 Prochlorococcus marinus | reverse complement strand
CATTTGCTTTAAAATTTCATCATTTCCACTTTGGAAGGGGATATGGAAATGTTCACAGACTTTATCAAGTTCATAACAAGCTTGAATCAACCTTTTTGAAAAATATCTTGGATGACTAGTAGCAAATCTTATTCTGCGAATTCCTTTAACATCATGAATATAGTATAAAAGATCAGTTAGGGTATTCTCTTTTCTCCCCTCTTTTGTAGTTCCTGGAAGGTCTCTACCATAAGCATCAATGTTCTGACCCAAAAGAGTAATTTCTTTAAAATTATCATCAGCTAATTTTTGGATCTCACTTTTTATCGCATTTGGATATCTTGATTGCTCTTTCCCTCTGACAGAGGGGACTACACAATATGAACATCTTTCATTACATCCATAGATGATATTAACCCTT
>NZ_CVSV01000123.1 GCF_001180245.1 Prochlorococcus marinus | reverse complement strand
AGTTAGTTATATTAGCGACCGAGCATTTTTAGGCTGCAACAATTTAACTAGCATAACATTACCAGATGAACTAAACTCAATTGGAAATGCGGTATTTGCTTATTGCTCAAACTTACAAACTATTAGTTTTCCAGATAGCCTAACCTCAATTGGAGATGATATATTTATTGGAACTAGCATCACAAGTATAGATATTTCTACAAATGTAACTTATATTGGCTACAATTCATTTGTCGATGAATTCACAATTAATTATGCTGGAACTCAAACTCAATGGGATGAGAATGAATTAGAAACAAATATTTCAGGTAATTTTATAGTCATAGTACTTTAGAGCTATAGCATTCCCTTAAAACCTCCTTGC
>NZ_CVSV01000122.1 GCF_001180245.1 Prochlorococcus marinus | reverse complement strand
TGATGATAGTTTTGTTAGTTTGAATAATTTCGTAAGAATTATCGCAAATGCTGGCGCAGACAGATTTACAGTTCATGCAAGAAAAGCAATATTAAAAGGTCTAAATCCAAAACAAAACAGGACCATACCTCCACTAAATTATGATGTAGTAAAAAAATTGAAAAAAACAAATCCAGAATTATTAATAGAAATCAATGGGGGTTTAACAAATATCGATCAATCATTAAAAGCCTTAAACGATTTTGATGGGGTTATGATTGGACGGTCAATTTATAAACATCCCTTAAGATGGTCTGAAATTGATCAAAAGATTTATGGAATTAATAAAAAGCCAAAATCTGCTTCTAAAATTATATTCTCCCTAATTCCATATATAGAAGCGCATTTAAGTAATGGAGGAAAATCTTGGGATATTTGTAAACATCTCATAAATTTAGTAGAAGGTATACCAAAAGCTAAAATCTGGAGAAATCAAATTTCAAATAAATCTTTAAAAAAAGAATTATCTATTGAATATCTAATTAAATTAACAACGGCGCTTAAAGAAATGGGTTATTAATTTGTCTCATTTGAAGCATTGCTTTCATTGGACACTCCCCTTTTTCTCCTGCTCCTACCATTTTCATATTCAGAGTTTTCAGAAGAATTGCCATAACTTCTATCTTCCCAACCTTCTGATCCAGAAGATTTATTAGCGTTATAGCTATTAGATTCATTATTGCCACCACC
>NZ_CVSV01000121.1 GCF_001180245.1 Prochlorococcus marinus | reverse complement strand
CCCCCCCCCAAAAAAAACTCTTAACCTCATTATTTTCCGTGTTGCAATACCAGATTGACAGAATCGACCATCAAGTAGCAGATGATCGCTCCCAAACAGGAACTTTTTTAATTGGTCCTCTAGAAAGGGGACAAGCCACAACTTTGGGCAATTCCCTCAGAAGAGTCCTTATGGGAGGACTTGAAGGGAGTGCAGTTACTGCAGTAAGAATAGCAGGAATTAATCATGAATATGCCACTATTCCTGGAGTTAGAGAAGACGTTTTAGATATTCTTCTTAATTGCAAGCAACTATCAATAAATAGCTCAAATCCAGAGCTCGAAATCGGCAGATTAGTAGCGAGTGGTCCAATGGAGGTTAAGGCGAATGACATCCAATTCTCCTCTCAAGTTGAAATTGTTGATGGCGAAAAACCGATCGCGACTATTCAAGAAGGTCATAATTTAGAGTTGGAAATCCATGTTGAAAGAGGTGTTGGATATAGACCCGTAGACCGTAAGAGTGAAGAGACAACTGCTATTGATTTACTTCAAATAGATGCTGTATTTATGCCAGTGAAGAGAGTGAATTTTACGATTGATGAAACTGCTGTAGCAGAAGGTGGATCGGGAAGAGAAAGATTAAAAATGGAAGTCGTAACAGATGGTTCAACAAGTCCTGACGATGCTATTGCTGAGGCTGCAAATCATTTAATAGAACTCTTTCAACCCCTTGCTACTGTCACAATGGTTGAGGAAATTCCTGAAGAACCTGAACCATCTCCTGAAGCTCAAATTCCTCTAGAAGAGCTAAACTTGTCCGTTAGAGCATATAATTGTTTGAAAAGGGCGCAAGTTAACTCAGTTTCAGATTTAATGGGCTTCAGTTATGAAGATCTTCTTGAAATTAAGAACTTTGGCTCTAAATCTGCAGATGAGGTTATTGAAGCTCTTGAGCGCATCGGCATTTCTATTCCACAAAGCAGAACATCTGTTTAACAACTTTAAAGATTATGAGACACCAACTTAGAATTCCATTATTAAGTAAACCTGCTGACCAGAGGAAAGCACTTCTAAGAGGTTTAACTACTCAACTAATCAGGGAAGGTAGAGTAACTACAACAAAAGCTCGTGCTAAAGCTTTAAGAAATGAAGCTGAAAGAATGATTTCACTTGCCAAAGATGGAAGTTTGGCCTCTAGGAGAAGGGCTATTGGATATATTTATGATAAAAAATTAGTTCATTCATT
>NZ_CVSV01000120.1 GCF_001180245.1 Prochlorococcus marinus | reverse complement strand
AGTTAGGAGAAAGATTATTTAAGAATGAAAATCTTCATTTAGGTGTATCGATTAGATCATTCAGGTCAGAGAAAGTATCAAAAGCGATATCATCATTGCTTGAAGACGAAAAAGAGCAAGCAGCAAAATCTATTAAAGAAATAAATCATTTATATCCAATAAAAATAACTAGGTCTATTTCAAAAGCGAAAGATTGGTTAAGAGAAAATGCGAGAGGTTCAGAAAGATATGGGCTCTTGATCTCCTCAAAAGCAAAAAGATTAAAACCTCTTGGTCTTTTTCCTGGAATAGTAAGTGAGAAAGATTCACCAAATTGGTTTTTAAATAATCAAGAGGATATCAGATCTAGCTTTGCACTAGAAGATCCTGCGACTGAATTTCAAGTTCAGGGATTAGAATTAGATTGGGCTGGAATAATTTGGGATGGAGATCTTATTAAG
This sequence comes from Prochlorococcus marinus, assembly GCF_001180245.1. Classification (GTDB taxonomy): domain Bacteria; phylum Cyanobacteriota; class Cyanobacteriia; order PCC-6307; family Cyanobiaceae; genus Prochlorococcus_A; species Prochlorococcus_A marinus_F. Next base: position 26 of record NZ_CVSV01000120.1, on the reverse strand, counting down.
ACAGAAAGTAATTGGCTTTATAAATC
>NZ_CVSV01000119.1 GCF_001180245.1 Prochlorococcus marinus | reverse complement strand
ATTTTTGATCTATTGCGGATATGTGGATTATCCAAGAATGAGCGCTTGATTAGATTCTTAAATCTTCAACTAAAACTTTATTCTCAAGAGGACGTTTATAGTACTGCAGCATTATATGGATCTACTGTTCTTCAGATGTGTCAACAGCCACATGGTCTGTGGCATCTTAAAAAATCTATGCAGTCTTTAAGTGAATCATTAGAAAGTTCATTAATTAAAACTGGAGTTAATTTAATTTTTGGACAAGAAGTCAATTCTATAACTTTTGACGACGTAAATATGTGTTGGCAACTATCTGCTAATTCGAAAAAAAAATCATTTATTTATCAAGCAAAAGATGTGATTTATACCGCACCTCCACAATCTTTGCTCAAGCATTTGAAAGATCCTTTAGAAAGAAAAAAAAATTATAAAAATCGACTTAATAATTTGCCTGATCCAAGTGGAGCTGTAGTTTTTTATTCAGCATTAAAAAAGGAACATATTAAAAAAACATACTCCAATCATTATCAATTTGTTTCAAAAGAATTTTGTTCGTTATTTGTATCAATTAGTGATGATGGTGACGGAAGAGCGCCAAAAGGTGAGGTTACTTTAATTGCCAGTATCTTTACCAAAACTAAAGATTGGTTTGATCTAGATAAACAAACTTACTTAAAGAAAAAAAATGGTTTCATGAAAAAAATATCCCTTGAATTGGAAAGTCAATTTGATATTGATCCTGAAAAATGGCTACATAGAGAATTAGCAACTCCATTGGGCTTTGAAAAATGGACAAAAAGACCTAATGGAATAGTAGGCGGGCTTGGTCAAAATCCAGATATTTTTGGTTTATTTGGATTATCAAGTAGGACACCTTTTGAAGGTTTATGGTTATGTGGAGATTCGATTTATCCAGGAGAGGGGACTGCAGGTGTTAGTCAGTCCGCATTAATGGTTTCAAGGCAAATTTTAGCTTCCAAAGGTATAGAAAATTTTAGTTTATAAAATTTTGTCTGTTTTCTTTTGCTTCAGCAAGTTTTTTAGAAAGTAAATCCCAATTTTTTTCTTTAATAAGAGATTCCAGTATATTCAGCTTATTTTTAAAATTATTTATGGAATTTAAAACATTAATCTGATTATTAATAGCTAAATCTAGGCCTAGTTGTTCATTGCCTCCGCCAACTCTCGAAGTGTCAGCAAATCCTGTAGCAGCTAATTTTTG
>NZ_CVSV01000118.1 GCF_001180245.1 Prochlorococcus marinus | reverse complement strand
TCTTTTGAAATTGAGTCCTCTTTTGGAGTATTATCTTGGTCAAGATAATAATTACTATCTGGATAAAAACTTTCGCTTGAAAAGTTATCTTTAAACTTACGCATTATTATTAGAAATAAATATCTTATATACTAAAAAATAAAAAGGCCAAATAGGTTAATTAAGCATTCTATTATTTAATAGCCAAATAATCGTTAAAAAATTTCAAGGGAAAATATAGCTACTTCTAATCAAAACTAATTTAAAGAAAAGCATTTGATATTTGGTATCTAAAAATTCCTTAAAAATATGGAATATTTATCTTTATAAAATAGTTCGTTTGCCAAA
>NZ_CVSV01000117.1 GCF_001180245.1 Prochlorococcus marinus | reverse complement strand
AAATGGTGTTCATCTAATGGCCGTAAAAGCAGAGCATTTAATTCCTGAGATTATTGAAAAAGCTAATCTTAGTCTGGAATATTAATCAAATCAGTACCTAATAATTCTGCCATAGCTTTCTGCTGAGGTGATGGCTCAGTCAAATCAGATCTTCTTGAATCTGCTATTAACCAATCTAAAGATGCATCTTGCAAATCAAAATGATCTCCATTTTTCCCGACACAATATTTACCAAACACTAACTTATCCATAAGTCTTACACCTTTACCAATCTTAGAATAATCAAAGATAATTGAGTTATCTATAGTTGCGCCCTCGCAAATGCAACAACTTGGTCCAATCATGGAAGGACCAATAATAGTTGCTCCATCCTCGATCCGAGTCATACCTCCTTT
>NZ_CVSV01000116.1 GCF_001180245.1 Prochlorococcus marinus | reverse complement strand
AGGTTCGTTCGACTTGCATGTGTTAAGCACGCCGCCAGCGTTCATCCTGAGCCAGGATCAAACTCTCCGTTGTGTTCAAATCCTTTTGTAGATAAATCTACTCAAAATGAATTGCTTTATCCAAATAAAAACTTCAGTTTTTGAATTTAGTTTCAGCCTCCTTAAATTTTAAGGATTACATTGAGTGCACATTAAAAATATTTTAAAGTGACTTTCCAAGATCTCAGATCCGTTTGCATCAAAGCTAAAAGTTAGCAATTGATGACATTTTTATATATTCTTGACGGGACCTCACACCTTTATTGCATATACATCTTGAGATAACTAAAAAATTTTAGTTGCTCTTGACGCAATAAAAGCATCAGTTCCTAAGTTTTTAAATTTTCTAGGTGCAGAGTTAAACAACAAGTGATCAACTCTATTCGAAGGTAAAAACCTTCTTCTGGCTGAAAAAAATGATCTAAATCAAATCTTCAAAAAATTCATTCATTTACCAAAAATTAGATTTAAGATAATTTCCTGAATAATGCAAAAAGTATATTTCTGCCCAGAAGAAAATACTAAACCATCCGACTGTAATTGTGCAACCTTTTATACAAAAATTTTTTATTAATTTTTTATTTGATCAAAGTCTCATTAAACAACTAGGCTTAAATATAGGGATATAAATGAAATGGCAGAAAGATTTAGTCAAAAAAATTTAAGAGTAAGACCAAGTTCTGATGAGGAAAAAATTGTAACAAATGCAAAAAAACACTTCGAGAAGACTTTGGTTGAGATATCAGGCGAGCTAGTAGGAAGCGTCGCTGCACTAGAACATCCAACAAAAAATAAAAAATTAAATTATGGAGAAATATTTTTAAGAGACAATGTTCCTGTAATGATTTACCTCATTACCCAAAAACGTTACGAAATTGTCAAAAAGTTCCTAAGTGTATGCCTTGAGTTACAAAGCTCTAATTACCAAACGCGTGGTGTATTTCCTACTAGTTTTGTTGAAGAAAATGGACAGCTCATTGGAGACTATGGTCAGAGATCAATAGGGAGGATTACTTCAGCCGATGCAAGTTTATGGTGGCCCATTTTATGTTGGTATTATGTCAATAAGAGCGGTGATTATGCCTTTGGGAAAAGTCAAAGCGTTCAAAGAGGTATTCAACTTCTACTAGATCTAGTTCTACATCCAACATTTGAGGGTACTCCAGTACTTTTTGTTCCAGATTGCGCATTTATGATTGATAGACCTATGGATGTATGGGGCGCACCACTAGAAGTTGAAGTTTTACTTCATGGATGTTTAAAAAGTTGCATTCACTTAATGGAATTAAGTAGAGCAGATCATGTAAGTAGACTTTTAGATCAAAGACTTGTTCTTACAAATCAATGGGTTAAGGATTTAGGAAGTTTTCTTTTAAAGCATTATTGGGTTACCAGCCAAACAATGCAAATTTTAAGAAGAAGGCCAACTGAGCAGTATGGTGATGATCAACACTTCAATGAATTTAACGTTCAACCTCAAGTGGTTCCCTCATGGCTACAAGATTGGTTAGAGAATAGAGGTGGTTACTTAATAGGAAATATTAGGACAGGAAGGCCTGACTTTCGATTTTACAGTTTAGGCAATTCTTTAGCATGTATGTTTGGAGTTCTGCCTCCTGAAGAACAAAGAGCTTTATTTAGATTAGTTTTACATAACAGACAGCATTTAATGGCTCAGATGCCTATGAGAATTTGTCATCCTCATATGGATGTCGAGGAATGGCAAAATAAAACTGGATCCGATCCAAAAAATTGGCCTTGGAGTTACCATAACGGTGGTCATTGGCCAAGCTTACTTTGGTTTTTTGGTACTGCTGTCCTATTACATCAAAAACATTATGGTTCAGAAGATGTGATCCTCATGGAAGAAATGAAATCTTTAATTGAGGAATCATATTGGTGTCAACTTAATCAATTGCCTAAGCAAGAATGGGCAGAATATTTTGATGGTCCTACTGGTACTTGGGTTGGGCAACAATCAAGAACATATCAAACTTGGACAATTGTTGGATTTTTATTAATGAATCATTTTTTAAGGAATGAGTATAACGATCTAGATATGTTTAAGATTTGAGTCTAAAATAGTCCTAGGGTTAGTGATTTATCAATTGGCAAGCATGCCCCAATACCTAGGTATATCGTTAAAAAAGTTCCGAATAAGAAAACAGACATTGCTATGGGTCTTCTAAATGGATTAGAAAACTTATTAACGTTTTCAATAAAGGGTAAAATCATTAATCCAAGTGGAATTAATGTTTGAAGTGCAATACCCAAAAGTTTATTAGGAACAACTCTAAGTATTTGAAAAACTGGGTATAGGTACCATTCAGGAAGTATTTCTAAGGGAGTTGCGAAGGGATTAGCTTTGTCTCCCAACATTGCAGGATCAAGAACTGCTAATCCAACTACACATGCAATAGTTCCTAAGATAACAACAGGGAAGATATATAGTAAATCATTTGGCCAAGCTGGTTCTCCATAATAATTATGGCCCATACCTTTAGCTAACTTTGCTCTCAATTTTGGATCAGACAGATCTGGTTTTTTTAACGTGGACATATGGAAAAACTAATAATGGTTTAAGTATAAGGGTTTATAAAGGACCTGAAATACCCTGTTTACGAATCATTAAAAAGTGCATCAACATGAATACTGCTAATGACCATGGCAATACAAAAGTATGAAGACTGTAAAATCTTGTTAAAGTAGACTGTCCAACACTTTCTCCACCTCTAAGAAGTTCAACCATAAAGTCTCCGATTACTGGTATTGCAGCAGGAACACCTGAAACAATCTTAACTGCCCAATAACCCACCTGATCCCAAGGTAGGGAATAACCTGTCACTCCAAAAGCGACAGTTATGACTGCCATTACAACACCTGTAACCCAAGTTAATTCTCTTGGCCTTTTAAATCCTCCTGTAAGATAAACCCTAAAGACATGAAGAATTAACATCAAAACCATCATTGATGCACTCCATCTATGGACAGATCTTATTAACCATCCAAAACTTACATCGGTCATTAAATAACTAACTGAACTATAAGCTTGTGTAACAGTAGGCTTATAGTAAAAAGTCATTGCAAAACCTGTTGCAAATTGAATTAAGAAGCATACTAAAGTTATGCCTCCTAAACAATAAAAAATATTTACGTGAGGGGGTACGTACTTGGAAGTTACGTCGTCAGTTATGTCTTGGATTTCAAGTCTTTCTTGAAACCAGTCATAAACAGATGAAGAATTCGCCATCCAAAAAAAAATTAGCTTTGATATAAAGAGCTTACTTAAAATTCTTATACTTGGTGTTAACACTTAACCCAATGAATTCATCTTTTAACAAACTTTTAACATTCAAAACTTTCATCACTGCCTCAATGATCATCGTTTTTTCTATCAATCTTTTGTTGATTGAAAGAGTGGATGCTCTCAGTGATAGCAGGCAATTAGTACTTGACGCTTGGACCTTAGTAAACGAAGGTTTTTATGATCCAGAAAAGTTTGATGAAATCCAATGGAAAAGAATTAGACAAAAAACGTTACAGAAACAAATTGAAACAAGTGAAGAGGCTTATTCCGCGATTGAAGACATGTTAAGACCTCTAGACGATCCCTACACGAGAGTTTTACGCCCTAAAGATTATGAGCTACTTAAATCAAGTAATTTTGGTAGTGAAATTAATGGTGTTGGGCTTCAATTAGGTGAAGATGATAACAATAAAGTTAAAGTTATTTCTACTCTTGGGGGGTCGCCAGCTGAAGAAGCTGGAATAGTAAGCGGGGACATCATCGAGACAGTGGATGGAATCTCATCAGAAAAATTAGGGCTTGCAAGTACCGCCTCTAAGTTAAGAGGTGAATCAGGGACAAAAGTTTTAGTTGAATTATCTACGGAATCAGGAGAAATTAGGGAAATCGATTTAGAGAGGAGGTCAGTAGATCTCAGGCCAGTTAGAACAAAAAGATTAAGAGACGATTCTCACACAATAGGATACTTAAGGATAACTCAATTTAGCGAAAGCGTACCTAAAAAAGTTGAAGAGGCTCTTCAAGAGTTAAAAGAGAAAGAGGTTGAGGGCATAATCTTGGATCTTAGAAATAATTCAGGGGGATTAGTAAGTTCAGGTATTGCAGTTGCAGACTCATTATTGAGTGAGAAACCCGTAGTCGAGACTAAAGATAGAAATGGAATCAAAGATGCAATTATTTCTCAAAAAGAGACATCTTTTGATGGACCAATGGTGACTTTAGTAAATAAAGGCACTGCAAGTGCCAGTGAAATACTTGCAGGTTCTTTAAAAGATAATGAGAGGTCAATTCTTATGGGAGAAAAAACTTATGGTAAAGGTTTAATTCAATCCCTAAAAAGTTTGGGAGAAGATAGTGGTATTGCGATAACAGTTGCTAGTTACATAACACCAAATGGTAACAATATTCAAGGCCAAGGTATAACACCTGACAAATTACTTGATCTACCGGATGCAAGTGATTTTGGAAGTACTGACGATAAATGGGTGAGGAATGCGGAATTATTTTTAGGGTCGCTTTTAGAAAAAGAAGAAGTTCCAGTTCAGACAATTGAATTAAGCAATGAAGAAATTAAATCTTTAAATAGCTAAAGATTGAAAATAAAAAAATCTAAAAATATGAGTATTAAAAGAATTTTTCATGACCCAATTCATAAAGAAATAGTATTTGATGCAGGAAAGCCAGAAGAATTAATGATTATGGAATTAATTGATACAGTCGCTTTTCAAAGGCTAAGAAGAATAAAACAACTTGGAGCGGCATCATTACTTTTTCATGGTGCAGAATCGAGTAGATTTACTCATTCAATTGGTGTTTTTTGTATAGCTAGAAAAATTTTTAAGAGATTAATTGAAAGTAAATCTTCATTTTGTGAAAATAAATTTATTCTTTATGGAGCAGCTCTACTACATGATTTAGGTCATGGACCTTTAAGCCATACCAGCGAAACAATATTCGAGCATGATCACGAACAATGGTCTGAAAAATTAGTTACAAATTATTCTCCAATAAATTCAATCCTCAAAAACTACGACAAGGATTTACCCAGAAAAATTTGTGAATTATTTCAATCAAAACAAATATTTTCAAAACCTTTGAAAACATTGATAAGTAGTGAGATTGATTGCGATCGTCTCGATTATCTTTTACGCGATAGTTACAACACAGGTACTAATTACGGTTTAGTAGATTTAGAGAGAATAATTTCAGCTCTTACTTTTTCACCTGATGGGAATATTGGAATCAAACCAAAAGGAGTGATCGCTATTGAGCATTTCCTTGTTCTTAGAAACTTGATGTATAGAACTATCTACAATCACAAGATAAATGAAATATCAACATGGATTCTAGAAAAAATATTACACACAATAAAACATAATTATGAAAAGAATATTTGGTTAGATAATTATCTATATAAATGGATTTTTTCACCTTCAAAGATTGATTTTGATGATTTTATAAGAAATGATGATATAACTTTTTATTATCATTTGATTAGATGGAAAGATGAATCTTTTGAGCCACTTTCTACACTGTGCAAAATGTTTATTGACAGAGATTTATTAAAGGCATCGGACATAAGTTTTTTAAGCAAGATGAATAGATTAAAAATCCTTGCATTTGCCAAAAAATTATGCGAAAAGAATGGTTATGATTCAGAAATATTTTGTGGGATTAAGGAAAAATCTTTTAAAGGTTTTGAATCTAATAATGCGTTAAAAATATGGGACGGCACTCATCAAAGCGCATTAGAAAATAGTTCTGCATTAATAAAAACCTTAATGAGATCTGAGGAAAGCTCTTTTATCATTTATCCAGATATGATCAAAAATGAAATTAAAAATGAAATTTCATTAATAAAGAACAATTCCTAGATTTAATTCAATGGAAATCGTTTTAAAAAATACTAAAAGTGAATATTTAGAGATCTTTTCTTTATTAGATTTAGATAATATCTATGAAACTTTCAAAAGGTTTTCTTCAATCAAGGAACCTTTAGAAGCAAAAATTTTTACCGTCAGCGAGTCAATAAGTTCTCATCAATTAGCAAAATTAAAAACCCAACTTATCAAAATTAATGTTTGTTCTTTGCGCATTTACTCGAATAATAGAAATACAGTATTAAGTGGGAAGTCTTTAAAAATTGATTCAGTTTTTATTAAAGAGCAAGAGATTAAAAAAAAGTTACTATCGTTAAATTCAAAAAAGAAAGACGATATTCTTCACAAAGGAACGGTACGATCCGGTGAAAGAATATCTTCAAATGGAAACCTATGCATTATTGGAGACGTTAATCCAGGAGCAATAGTTTCCGCTAAGAAAAATATTTATGTTTGGGGAAAATTACTAGGGATCGCATTCGCAGGTAAAAGTGGAAATAAAAATGCATCTATTGGATCACTTTATCTAAACCCTTTACAATTAAGAATTGCAGATGTGATAGCTATAGGACCAAAAGAAAAACCCAAAAATTATTATCCAGAAATTGCGGTAATAGATAAACAAACGATAATTATCAAACCACACCTAATCGAAAATAAAAATTAATCAATAATTTGCAATAAATTAATTCAAAATAGATAAATTTAAGAATTACTTAATCTTTAAAATATTTAACTTTCTGCAAGCGGCTTTATTATTTGTAAAATCTTAAAAATCGTGGGGAAGAATACTCGCACAATATTAATTTGCTCAGGTAAAGGAGGAGTTGGCAAAACAACTTTAACTGCAAACCTAGGAATAGCACTTGCTAATAGCGGAGCAACAACTGCTGTACTAGATGCTGATTTTGGCTTAAGAAATTTAGACCTTCTTCTAGGATTAGAAAATCGCATCATTTATACGGCTCAAGATGTTCTAGACAAAAATTGTCGTCTTGACCAAGCATTGGTTAGACATAAAAAGGAACCTAATCTTGCTCTTCTACCTGCTGGAGATCCAAGGATGTTGGATTGGATGAAACCTGAAGATATGAAAAAAATTAGTGAGCTTCTTAGTGAGAAATTTGATTTTGTACTAGTAGATTGTCCTGCTGGTGTAGAAGATGGCTTTAAAAATGCTCTTGCAGCCTGTAAAGAAGCTATTGTTGTAACGAACCCGGAATTATCGGCAGTGCGGGATGCGGATAGAGTAATAGGGATTCTTAATACTTCAGATATTGAGCCTATTCAACTTGTAATCAATAGAGTTCGCCCTAACATGATGGCTAGTCAAGAAATGTTATCGATCGAAGATGTTCAAGGGATCCTTTCTTTGCCTTTATTAGGGATTGTTTTAGAAGATGAACAGGTAATAATAAGTACAAATAGAGGAGAGCCACTGACACTTTCAGATGGTAGATCTCCTGCAAAAAAATGTTATTTGAATGTTTCTAAAAGACTTACAAATAAAGATGTACCAATTATCGATCTTAAAAAAGAAGGCAAAAGTCTTAAAGATAAATTCATGAGATTAATGCAAACAAAGGTTTTTTAAAATGATGACTCTCAGAGATCTTATAAATAAATTACTAGGCAGAGAAACGTCTAGTGCGAATACAGCTAGAGAAAGATTACAACTTGTACTTGCTCATGACAGAGTTGATATGAGTTCCTTAACAACTGATCTTTTAGATAAAATGAGGAAAGAGATCCTTGATGTAGTTGCTAAATATGTTGAAATTGATTTTGAGGAGGTGGCAGTAAGTTTGGAAACTGAAGATAGAATGACTGCACTAGTTGCCAATTTGCCAATCAAAAGAACTATTTCAGGAGAAATAAAATTCAAAAAAACTGATAAAACTGATAAAACTGATAAAGCTAACAAAGATATCAAAAAGTAATAAATTTAAAAAAAAGCTAAAAAAATACTGATAATTTACCCTCCCTAATTGTAAGATGAAGAGATTGCCGGCTTAGCTCAGCGGTAGAGCAGCGCTTTTGTAAAGCGAAGGTCATCAGTTCAAATCTGTTAGCCGGCATTTTGATTTATTTAATTCTGTTTAATATTTCTTGCTGAAAATAAAAAGACTAAACCTATCAGAGCAACAAAAGGAAAAAATCTTATTTCCAGAATATACTCTAAAAATGATGCAAGGGGTTCAAATATCCAATGAGTAAAAAATTGAATTAATAAAACAAAAAATAATAATAAAAACATTAATACAATTCCCTAACAATTACTTCTCCTTCTCTAATCAGTTTCCAATTTCCACTCTTCTTCCAAAATATAATAGTACTAGCTTTTCCAGTACTTTTCCCCCAAGGGATGGGACCCAAAATTTTTATAGAAGGGAAGTCTAGAGCAATACCTTCAGCTGTAATTGATCCTTTAAAACCTGAAATATTTGCACTTGAAGTTAACAAAGGGCCTGTTTCTCTCAAAAGAGATTGTGCCATATTTGAATTTGGAATTCTCAACCCAATAGTCTGATCATTACTAGTAAGGTGTGCAGTCTGCTTTGCTGAAGCAGGAATAATAATTGTCAGAGCTCCAGGCCAATATTTTGAGGCTAAATTTTCGTAATCTTCTTTTGCTGATTCGTGAACATAATCAACTAAATGTTTATGTTCTGATCCCATAAGGATTAAGGGTTTGTTTTTATCTCTTTTTTTAAACTCATAAATAATATTTGAGAATTTTGGTAAGCATCCAATTGCAGGTAAAGTATCTGTTGGGAAAATTATAGGCAAACCACTTTTAAGGGTCCTCCAAGCAGTTTTGCAGTCTACTAAATTCATTTAGATTAAGAACCTATAATAATTTATTTATATCTTCCAATGGTAAACCTACCAATACCTGAAAGATCTTTCACAATTTCTATTGATGTAAATTTATTTTTAATAAGTAGTTGTTTTACTTTTTCACTTTGATCAAAATGATTCTCTAAAATTAGCCAACCATTCTCTTTTAAGAATAATGGTGCTTTATGTATTATTTCCCTAATATGTTTTAAACCATCTTCGCCACCTAGTAATGCGACTTTAGGTTCGAAATTCTTAACTTCTTTGGGTAATTTTTCATAAGTATCTCTGGGAATATAGGGCGGGTTTGAAATAGCGAGGTCTATTTTTCCTTTAAAACTTTCAAGAGGTGACCACCAATTTCCACAATAAAATTTCAAATTTGATTGTTTAGAAGAATTTATAAAATTTTTTTTAGCAATTTCTAATGCGTGTTGATCTATATCAGTTGCCACTCCTTCGCTAAATGGATAAGCCAATGCCAAAGCAATACTAATTGCACCTGATCCAGTTCCTAATTCAGCAAAAAATAATTTTTCTGATTTCTTTTGAAATATATTGAAGACGATATCAACTATGAGCTCTGTCTCTGGTCTGGGAATGAGTACTTTGTTTGTAACTTTTAATTTTAAATCTCTCCAAAAAGTTATTCCACAAAGATACTGAATTGGGCAAGATTTTTGTAAATGATCATCCCAAATAGATTCTAAAAATTCTAAATTTTTTTTTAAATGTATTTCTTCCTTAGGATTTATACTTTTCAAGTTTAGATAACTAGACGTCATACCGCCCATACAATCAACTAAAACATCAAGAGATGGTTGATCCCCTCCTTTAGAAAGTTGCCTTTTTTTCCAAAATAAAAATTCCTCTACAGAAATGCAAAGCATTTATTAAAGTATTAGCGTTTTGGCCCAAGCCTACCTTTACTAGAGTCAGAGTAGAAGCTTGATTTTTCTCCATCTTGTGTAGAAATAAATAAACCAATCAGGAATATTGTTGGCACCCCTACAAATAAAAGACTAGCTACAAATCCAAAGTTAGTTGTTTCCATTTAATTGGTAGTTCTATGTTAGGTATTAAGACTATAGACATATAACTTGGAATAAAGTGGAAAAATAAACAAATTTTATAAACTGATTAACAGTCTTAAACAATTTATCGCGGTAATTTTTTATTTTCACTAATTTTTTTTAGTTCTTCCAAATTTGAGGGGGGAGATTGTGGTTTTGTTAAAATTACGGCAGATGATTTTATCAATGTTTGACATGCGAGGCGCCAATTTTCTGGTCTATTTTTTAGTTTTTCTTCTTCAACAGATGTAAGAGGACTCAAAGAATTTTTGTTTCCACCTTCAACTGAAATAAAGCAAGTACTGCATTGTCCTGCTCCTCCACAATTTCCCAGAATACCTTTTAAACCATAAAGTTGTAAGTTTTCTTTCATTACCAATTCCCTTAAGTTTTCACCAGGATTACATTGAATCTCTAAGTCCTCACGGATAAATCTGATAGTTGCCATTTTTTTTGTTATTTTCCTTATTTTGGCGTTTTACTTTGAGAATTGTGACCAAAATATTAACAGTTTTTAGCTAAAAATTTCTTGTAAACTTTGTTCTGCCAATGGATTTGCCCAATTTTTGCAAGAAAATAAATTTATTTACAAAAATCCCTCAAAGACTAAAAAACCCTTACTATCGTGATGTTTAGCTGTTTACTCAGCATAGTTACTAGAAATTAACCGATGGGATTGCCTTGGTATCGAGTTCACACAGTAGTTATTAATGACCCAGGTCGACTACTTGCTGTGCATCTTATGCATACTGCATTATTAGCCGGCTGGGCCGGTTCAATGGCTCTTTATGAATTAGCCATTTTTGATCCTTCTGATGCTGTTCTCAATCCAATGTGGAGACAGGGGATGTACGTTATGCCTTTTATGGCAAGACTAGGAATCACAAGTAGTTGGAATGGATGGGATATTACGGGTGCTACTGGAGTTGATCCTGGATTCTGGAGTTTCGAAGGGGTTGCAGCAGCTCACATAGTATTTAGTGGTCTATTGATGTTGGCCTCTATTTGGCACTGGACCTACTGGGACCTAGATCTATGGGAAGATTCAAGAACTGGTGAGCCTGCTCTTGACTTACCAAGAATTTTTGGAATCCACCTTCTTTTAGCAGGACTCACATGTTTTGGTTTTGGAGCTTTTCATTGCGCAAACGTGGGGATTTGGGTTTCTGATCCCTATGGTTTAAGTGGTCATGTAGAACCTGTAGCACCTTCGTGGGGAGTTGAAGGATTTAATCCTTTTAATCCAGGAGGTATCGTAGCTAATCATATTGCAGCAGGACTTATGGGCATTATTGGAGGTATTTTTCACATTACCAACAGGCCTGGAGAAAGACTTTACAGAGCATTAAAACTTGGAAGTCTCGAAGGAGTTCTCGCTAGTGCTTTAGCTGCTGTATTATTTGTTTCTTTCGTTGTTTCCGGAACCATGTGGTACGGTTCAGCAACCACCCCAATAGAGCTTTTTGGTCCTACTAGATATCAATGGGATTCAGGCTATTTCAAAACTGAAATTAACAGAAGAGTACAAGCTGCTATTGATGATGGTGCTACTAAATCAGAGGCATATGCATCGATTCCAGAAAAATTAGCCTTCTACGATTATGTAGGTAATAGTCCAGCTAAAGGGGGACTATTCAGAGTTGGAGCTCTTGTTAATGGTGATGGTCTACCAACTGGATGGCAAGGTCACATTGCTTTCCAAGATAAAGAAGGTAACGAATTAGAAGTTAGAAGAATTCCTAATTTCTTTGAAAACTTCCCCGTCATTCTTGAAGACAAAGAAGGTAATGTACGGGCAGATATCCCATTTAGAAGAGCTGAAGCAAAGTACTCATTTGAGCAAACTGGCATTACTGCAACTATCTATGGAGGAGACTTAGATGGACAAACATTTACAGATCCTGCAGTAGTTAAAAGATTAGCTAGAAAGGCTCAACTAGGAGAAGCATTTAAGTTTGATAGAGATACATATAAATCTGACGGTGTATTCCGAAGCTCACCGAGAGCATGGTTTACATATGCACATTTATGTTTCGGATTGCTATTCTTGTTTGGCCACTGGTGGCATGCTTCAAGAACCCTTTACAGAAATTCCTTTGCTGGTATTGATGCTGAGATTGGAGACCAAGTTGAATTTGGTTTATTCAAGAAACTTGGTGACGAAACCACAAGAAGAATCCCAGGAAGGGTTTAAACTAAACTTATTCACTTAATCTTATGGAAGCTTTTGCTTACGTTCTTATTCTAACTCTCGCAGTTGTTACTTTATTCTTTGCTGTCGCCTTTAGAGACCCACCTAAATTCGACAGAAAATGAACTCTGAAAAAAAACCTCTCTAACGAGAGGTTTTTTTACTTTTCATAATTAGGATATTACTCTACTATTAGAGTTAAAGTGCAACTTATTTCACCATATGCAGTGTCCAACCTGTCAAAATACAGATAGCAGAGTTTTGGAATCTAGATCTGCTGATAGTGGTAAAAGTGTTCGCAGAAGAAGAGAGTGCTTAAATTGCAGCTTTAGATTCACAACTTATGAAAGAGTGGAAACAATGCCAGTTTCAGTTATAAAGAAAGACGGTGGCAGAGAATTATTTGATAAACAAAAATTATTTACTGGCATATCAAGAGCATGCGAAAAGACTAATTTCAGCAGTGAAGCAATTATTAATTTCGTAGATGGAATTGAATCTCAAATCGTTCAAGATTCTAATAAAGATATTAAATCTTCACAAATCGGAGAATTAATACTTAAAAATCTTAGGAAAGAAAACGAAGTCGCTTATATAAGATTCGCCTCAGTTTACAGAAAATTTAATGGGGTAAAAGATTTTATTTCAACTCTTGAATCTCTAAAAGGAAGTTCAAAAAACCAATTAGCTTCAATTTCATAAAATTCAGCATCTTAAAGTGTAGAATACATATCACAAATGTTTTTGCTATTGGTTTGCAGGCTAGTAGCATCCCTTTCTAACTACCTTAGGTAGTCTGCGATACAACAAATGAACGAAAATTCTTCCCAAACAATAAAAGAACTTTCTGAAGACCAAGAAATTAAAAATTCGTCTGAGTTAGATAACGATTCAGCATCTCAAAATGAGGAAGATTTATCATTCGAGAAGAGCGATATACCTTCAGCAGATTCTTCCTCTAGCAGAAAAAATACGGATTTTGACAACGCAGGATTTACACAAGAAGAATTTGCATCACTTTTAGGCAAGTATGACTATAACTTCAAGCCTGGCGACCTAGTTAAAGGTACCGTTTTTGCTTTAGAACCAAAAGGGGCCATGATAGATATAGGGGCAAAAACAGCTGCTTTTATGCCTGTTCAGGAGGTTTCAATAAATAGAGTTGAAGGACTTAATGATGTTTTACAACCTTCAGAAAGTAGAGAATTTTTCATAATGAGTGAAGAAAATGAAGACGGCCAATTAGCCCTCTCCATTAGAAGAATTGAATATCAAAGAGCATGGGAAAGGGTTAGACAACTCCAAAAAGAAGATGCAACTATATATTCTGAAGTTTTCGCAACAAATAGAGGAGGAGCTCTCGTTAGGGTAGAAGGCTTGAGAGGTTTTATTCCAGGCTCTCACATAAGTGCTCGAAAAATTAAAGATGACTTAGAAGGTGAATATTTGCCTTTAAAATTTCTTGAAGTTGATGAAGAGAGAAATAGATTAGTACTAAGCCATAGGAGAGCTTTAGTTGAGAAAAAAATGAACCGACTTGAGGTAGGAGAAGTTGTTGTTGGCTCTGTAAAAGGTATTAAACCTTATGGAGCCTTTATTGATATTGGTGGAGTTAGTGGTCTATTGCATATTTCTGAGATTAGTCATGAACATATTGAGACTCCTCATAACGTTTTAAATGTGAGTGACCAAATGAAAGTCATGATAATTGACCTTGATTCAGAAAGAGGGCGAATTTCATTATCTACTAAAGCACTTGAACCTGAACCAGGAGATATGCTAACCGACCCTCAAAAAGTTTTTAGTAAAGCTGAAGAAATGGCTGCTAAATATAAACAAATGTTATTTGAACAGATTGATGACAACGAAGAGATCCCCACAGCTTCAGCTGAAACGGTATAAATTTACTTATTTATTTTGTGAACTCATACCGAAACTTAAGCCTCATTATTCTTTTACAAGTATTTTTTAATTTACAATAATTGATTTGTAACAAAGTTCTAACTTAGGATAGTATCTAATTTCAAAATTATTTGTTAATGAGTGATTTCATTTTCACTTCAGAATCCGTTACTGAAGGGCATCCTGACAAAATATGTGATCAAATAAGTGACGCTGTTTTAGATGCTTTATTGACAGAGGATCCAGAAAGCAGAGTTGCATGCGAAACTGTTGTTAATACGGGTCTTTGTTTACTTACTGGAGAAATAACTTCAAAAGCAAAAATCGATTATATAAAACTTGTTAGAAATGTAATAAAAGAAATTGGATATGAAAGCTATAGAGCAGGTGGTTTTGACGCAAATAGTTGTGCTGTTTTAGTAGCACTTGACGAGCAATCACCAGATATTTCTCAAGGAGTAAACGATGCAGATGATGTGAATGATGATTTGGAAGATAATACCGGCGCTGGTGACCAAGGCATAATGTTCGGTTATGCATGCGATGAGACGCCTGAATTAATGCCCTTACCTATTAGCTTGGCTCATAGATTAGCCATTCAACTGGCTAAAGTAAGGCATGAGGGAATCCTTAATTATCTTCTCCCTGATGGTAAAACGCAAGTAAGTATTGATTACGAAAAAGGGGTGCCTGTTTCTATTAATACTATTTTAATTTCAACTCAACATAATCCTGAAATAGACGGCATAACAAATGAAGAAGAAATTCGTCAAAGAATAAAAAAAGATTTATGGACGCATGTTGTAATACCTGCTACTGAAGATTTAGAAATCAAACCAAACGTTAGTAAAACAAGATTTCTAGTAAACCCTACGGGGAAATTTGTCGTAGGAGGGCCTCAAGGAGATGCAGGGCTAACTGGCAGAAAAATTATTGTAGATACTTATGGTGGCTATGCAAGACATGGAGGAGGAGCATTTTCTGGTAAAGATCCCACAAAAGTTGATAGATCAGCCGCTTACGCTGCACGTTATGTAGCTAAAAGTATAGTTAAGGCAAAATTAGCAAAAAAAGCAGAAGTACAATTAAGTTATGCAATTGGAGTAGCAAAGCCAATTTCCATTCTCGTAGAAACTTTTGATACTGGCGTTATTTCACAAGCTAATCTGACTGAGCTTATTAGAGAGCACTTTGATTTAAGACCTTCAGCAATAATAAAAGAATTTAACTTAAGAAATCTACCAAAAAAAATGGGAGGTACTTTTTTTAGAAAGACTGCATCCTATGGACATTTTGGCAGAAGAGATCTTGAGCTCCCTTGGGAAAATGTAGAAGACAAAGCAGCCAAATTAGCAGAGGCTTCCAAAATCTTTTTATAAAATATTTTTTCTATGCCTGATAATTTTTATGGAGGGTTAGATTTTGGAACCAGTGGTGCAAGAATATCAATAATTAATTTTCATAAGAGATTAGTATATTCAAATTCAGTACCTTATTCATACAGCTTTAAGAATCCAAATTCTTGGATCAATTCTTGTGAGAATCTCTTAGCTAGTTTACCTATTGAGGTGAAGATTAACCTTAATAAATTGGCTATCTCCGGCACCTCAGGAACTTTAACAGCATCAAATTTGCAAGGAGAGCCGCTAGGAGAAGCAATACCTTATGACCAAGCATGTAGCGAAAATAAGATCCTTCTTGAATCACTAACTCCTGAAGAAGATTATCTGCAAACTCCATATAGTAGTCTTGCTAAAGCATTAAAATTAATAGATAAATATGGGACAAATATACTTTTACGTCATCAATCTGATTGGATCACTGGTTGGTTTTTAAAAGATTGGAGTTATGGAGAAGAAGGCAATAATCTAAAACTTGGGTGGGATCTAAAAAAAGAATCATGGCCTAAAAACTATCTCAATGCTTCATGGCAAAAATGCTTACCTCAAATAATAAAAAGTGGGAAAATTATTGGAGAAGTGAATTGTGATTTAGCAGAGAGATTTAACTTGAATAAAAAATTAATATTAATCTCAGGCACCACTGACTCTAATGCAAGTGTAATAGCTGCAGGTTTAGGTAAAGAAGATGGTCTCACGGTTTTAGGAACAACTCTTGTAGTTAAGAAAATTATTGACAACCCTATAAAAAAACAAGGAATTACAAACCATATAGTAGACGGCAATTGGATATGTGGAGGGGCATCAAACGCGGGATGTGGTATCTTATCTCAATTCTTCACTGATTTAGAAATAAAAGAGCTCAGTCGACAAATAAATCCATCGAAAAACACTTCTTTAAATCTTTTGCCTCTTAATAGTAAAGGAGAGAGATTCCCTGTTAATAATTCTAATTTAGAGCCAATACTTGGTCCAAGGCCAGTAAGCGACTCACTTTATTTACATGCATTATTCGAAGGGCTAGCTAGGATCGAATTGAAAGGATGGGAAAAGCTAGGCGAACTAACAGGTTCACTTCCAAAAAAAATTATTACTATTGGTGGAGGTTCAAAGAACCCACAGTGGAGAAAAATAAGAGAAAACATTATTAACATACCTATAATTTCATGCCAAAAAACCACTTCATTTGGTACTGCCTTGTTAGCGATTAATTCAAAATAAAGATTTTTTAAAATATTTGATGAAGATTTAAAATTTTTAATTAAAAGGGTTTCACAAACTACACATCTTAATTTAAAGTATATAGGTTAGAGCCGGGATAGCTCAGTTGGTAGAGCAGGCGACTGAAAATCGCCGTGTCCCCAGTTCAAATCTGGGTCCTGGCACCTTTAAAACCCTGCTTAAACAGGGTTTTATACTTTCAAATCATTGAGAACTCGTTATTTTTTCGCATTTTTTTATAACTTTAAATTTTTAGTTTTCGACTCTGCAGACTTGACCAATAACACCCAAAATCAGTTTATCTCCATTTGGATCTTGCCAATTGGCTAAATCATTGAAATTACTATTTACTTTATCTATTGAGACATCAACATCTCTAAATGATTTTTCAAAACAATTTATATCCATTGTGTAGAGAATATCCTTAGTAATTTCACTTTTTGTTTTGGGAATAAATTTACTCAATACTCTTACAGAACCATCTTCATTCCTTTTTATACTTTGCCTATCCCATAACTGCTCTCCGTATTCACTTTTAGGGACTCCAACCCATTCATGAGGCAAAGCTTCTGATTTTTTTATTGAAATACAAAAGAAAACGATAATCGAAAGGACTAAATTAATGATATTTCTAAAAAATATTGAATTAACTTTATCCTTAGAATGAATCATGACTACTGATGGAATACAAATTTTTATTAGTAGGAAATATAAGATTAAAAGTTTGTAAAAATTTTTATTGATTAGTATTTCTATTATAGATACAATCAAATATTAAATTAAAACCTACTTCCAATAAGTTAATTAGAAAAATAATGAATAAAATACAGAAATTTCTTTCAATAGTTTTTTTTATCGCAATATTTGTAGTATTGATTTATTTAATCCAAAATTATGGGATTGAACCTCTTAGGAACAAAGTAGAAAGTATGGGGATTTGGGCTCCTTTTGGAATATTCATACTCAGAGGAGTAAGTATTATTTTACCTGCCCTTCCAAGTTCAGCTTACTCTCTGCTAGCCGGTTCATTACTAGGATTTCAAAAAGGTTACATGACAATAATCTTTTCTGATATTATTTTTTGCCAAGCTGCCTTCTTTATTGCAAGAAATTATGGTCGGGTTCCTGTACGTAATTTAGTAGGCCCGAAAGCAATGAAAAAAATTGAAAGTTTTAATCAGAACCAACTAGAAGAAAATTTCTTTCTTATGACTGGGTTACTAATGACTGGCCTTTTTGATTTTCTAAGCTACGCAATTGGTATTGGAGGTACTCGCTGGAAAATATTTACTCCAGCATTATTAATAAGTCTTCTAATCAGTGACTCTATACTTGTAGCAGTGGGAGCTGGAGTTAGCCAGGGAGCAGGATTATTTTTAGGAATTGCTTTATTGGGAATGTTTGCTCTAGCGACTCTTTCAGGATTAGCAAAAAATAAAATGCCTAAATAACAAAACAGTTAAAATTTTATAAGAAAAAACAATAGAGATATGACATTTTTGCAAACAACAACTATATGAATAAGAATTCATGCAAGAATAGTAATCGATTAATTTTTTAAAGTTCTTAGATGAATCCATTTAGACCAACTTCATATGCTCGCCCTGGAGAACAAATATCAACCACACCTTCTGGATTAAAAGTTACTTCCGCAAAGAGATTAATGGTGGATTCAATGGTAAGAATGATTCAAAAAGCAGAAAATCATTCTGAAGAAGATAAACTTGACGAAGAATCTAACAATTAATCAATTTCTTGATAAATGTATAGGAGAGTGGAAATCAATAAGAAGCACTCATACTTTAACTTTTCAGGAATTTGAAAACTCAATTAGTAAAATATATATAAAACATATCAACCCGAAAAATAAAAAAGTTGTTGAAATTTTTAAAAATTACAAACTAAGTTTAAACATAAAAAGCATAGCAATTCATATAAAATGGCAAGCTATTAGTGATTGGGAAGATGATGATATGAGTGAAGAAGATGAAACAATTTTGATATTTTTACCCAAGGATGAAAATTCAGGAATTGTTTTACGAAATAAAGGTTATACAGAATCTTTTATTTCATCTTCAAATTATTTCGTTGATGTACAAAATAATTTACACATTAAAACTTTTTACAAATCAACAGTTTCTGAAGAAAGAATTTCCTTTTTATCCACTCACATAAGATCCAGATTTTCTACTATTAGAAATCTGGAAAATAACTCAGTCATACAGACTTCCCATACTTCTGAAATAAGAAATTTAGCTAGTTTAAAAGATTAATTATCCTTTCAAATTGAAACTCTGTTTCAGAAATTAAATCAGGAAGGAAGCTTTTGTTTCCTTGCATATTGTTAACTGTAGAATTTAAATCAGAGATTGTTGCATCTCGCATTAATTCAATAACCCTTCTTGCATTTCTTAAAGGCACCCCAAGAGCAAGATAAGTATTTTTAAGATCCTTCAAACAACTTTTTTCTAAAACTGATTCGTCATTAGAAATTAAAAGATAAGCAACAATCCTTAGGATTATTTCTCCATCTCTTAAACAAACGGACATCTTGTTAGTTGTATTTAAAGATATTTTTGAATTAATTGAATCTTGATTTTCACAAATCATCGCTGTTACAGCGTCTGCTGCAATTGCATGCGAATTATTAGTTATTGAGGTTATTGAATCTAATCTTGAGTTTGCACTATTTATAAATTCTTTTATATTACTTAGATCATTTAATTTCATATCAGCAGACATTAGTTGATTATTCTTTGAAACTGACATTCCTCAAGTAAAATTTTAAGTTAGAATCTTAGAATAATACAAAGCTAATAAAAACAATACAATTTCAAAATTAACGCAATGCTTCTTAATTAATAACTTTATTCCAAAGTGATAGTTGAAATAGTTCAAATAAAAAAATTTTTTCCGCTAATATAAAATTACTTTTTAATAAAGTTTTGGATCAACAAGATTTAAAATTATCGAAGAAACTTATTTCCTCATACAAAAAGAGATTGGAAAAAGAAATTCTTGACCGCAGTATTAAATTAAGGATGCCTCAAAATAAATTTGAAGAAATAATTAGTAACAATAATGAACTTATAAATTTAAAAAAAGCGTTAGAAGACCTAGAAACGGAATCTGAACCTCATAGTAAAGTCTAATTTTTGAAAACCCCTCCAAAAGTGCCTCAAAACAACAATTTTCTTTTTAAATCTTTAAATAATGAGCAACTTCAAGCAGTAAAACATGTTTATGGGCCATTATTAGTTGTGGCAGGTGCAGGTAGCGGAAAAACTAAGGCTCTTACACACAGAATTGCAAATCTTATTGAAAATAACTCTATAGATCCCCATAACATTCTTGCTGTCACTTTTACTAACAAAGCTGCTAAAGAAATGAAAGCAAGATTAGAGGTTCTTCTAGCCCAAGAATTAGCTTTAAATCAATTTGGTCAGCCTTGGACAACTCTCAAAGAAATTGATCAAAATCAATTAAGAACAAACGTTCACCAAGAAAGGCTTCAGAACCTTTGGATAGGTACTTTTCATTCTTTATTTTCAAGACTTCTGAGATACGATATTGAAAAATATACTGATCCAGAAGGCCTAAAATGGACAAGGCAATTTTCAATTTACGATGAAACAGATTCTCAAACATTAGTAAAAGAAATTATCAGTCAAGATATGAATCTTGACCCTAAAAGATATGATCCCAAAAAGATTAAGAGATTAATAAGTAATGCTAAAAATCAATGCTTAACTTCTAATGATCTTTTAGAAAAAGCAGATAATAATTTTGATAAAACAGTTGCTGAAGCCTACAAGAGATATAGAATTTCGCTCTCGAAAAATAATTCTTTAGACTTTGATGATCTTCTACTTTTGCCTGTGTTCTTATTGAGGCAAAATGATATAGTCAGAGATTACTGGCACAAAAGATTTAAACATATTTTAGTTGACGAATATCAAGATACAAATAGAACACAATATGAACTTATAAAATTAATTACGGCTGGAAATACCGAACCAAAAAAATTCTTCAATTGGGAAGATAGGTCAATTTTTGTAGTTGGTGATGCTGACCAAAGTATTTATAGTTTCAGAGCAGCTGACTTCAGAATTTTAATTGGTTTTCAAGAGGATTTTAAAACTTCATTTAATGATGATACAAAATCATCTTTAATTAAATTAGAAGAAAATTATAGGTCATCTTCTAATATCCTTGATGCTGCGAACTCACTAATTGAAAACAACTCTGAAAGAATTGACAAAGTTTTAAAGGCTACTAAAGAAAAAGGGGAACTTTTAACGTTACTCAGCTGTGATGATGAAATTTCCGAGGCAGAAGCAATTACCAATAAAATAAAATCACTCAATAACTATAATCAAAACCCAATTTGGAAAAATTTTGCAATTTTATATCGAACCAGAGCTCAGTCAAGAGTATTAGAAGAATCTCTTGTAAGGTGGCGCATTCCTTATACAATTTTTGGAGGATTGCGTTTTTATGATAGAAGAGAAATTAAAGATGCAATAGCATACTTGAAAGTTCTGGTTAATTCTTCAGATAATGTTAGTCTTTTACGAATCATAAATGTTCCTAGAAGAGGGATTGGTAAGACTACTATTCAAAAACTGAATGAACTATCTAATAGGTTAAATATCCCATTATGGGAGGTTCTTAATGATAAGCAAAGTCTGGAAGAAACAATAGGCCGATCATCAAAAGGAATTAATAAATTTACTGAAGTTATGAATGATCTACTTTGTTACCTAGAAAATGCAGGCCCCGCTCAACTATTACAACTTATACTAGAAAAAAGTGGTTATTTAAGTGACTTGCTTTCTAGTGGTACTGAAGAATCTGAGGATAGAAGAAATAACTTACAAGAACTAATTAATGCAGCAACTCAATATGAAGAAGAAACAGAAAGTGGAGATGTAGAGGGATTTCTTTCTACAGCAGCCTTAACAACTGATAATGATACGAAGAAAAATAATCCCAACTCTGTAACTTTGATGACTCTGCATAATAGTAAAGGTTTAGAATTTCAAAATGTTTTTATCACTGGGCTAGAACAAGGTCTCTTCCCTAGCCATAGATCAGTAGATACTCCCTCACTTCTTGAAGAGGAAAGAAGATTATGCTATGTAGGTATTACTAGAGCTAAAGAAAGAGTTTTCTTAAGTCATGCCAGAGAAAGAAGATTATGGGGTGGAATGCGTGAAGCAACAATTCCTTCAATATTTCTTTCAGAAATACCTGAAGATTTAATGGATGGCGAATTACCACAAACTGGTGGTGCTTCAATTAAAAGAGATTGGCATCTTGATCGTTTAACTAGAGTTGATCGAAATAATCCAAATGAATTTGTTAACAAACCAATAAATGCAGTAAGGAAATTATATTCAGGTCCCAGTAAAGGTAAAAGCTGGATAGTTGGAGATAAGCTAATACACTCAAAGTTTGGGAAAGGTGAAATCATACATATTTTTGGGAGTGGGGAAAAAATATCTTTAGCAGTAAAATTTGGTGATAAAGGAAGTAAAATTCTAGATCCCAGATTAGCTCCAATTCGTTATGTAAGTTAAAACTCATGAACGATATCTCTGATTACATCCAAGGGGAATTAATCAAAACTCCATTTAATCTATATAACCTAATTGCTAAATACATTGAATCTAATAAGAATACTAAAGTAGCTTTTGTTGGCGGATACTTAAGAGATTTATTAATTAGTAAATTCCACAAAAAATCGTTTTCTAAACCTGTTGATATTGATCTTGTTATTGAAGGATCCTCTATTTCTCTTGCAAAATTTATAAAAAAAAATATTGTAGATGTAGATTTATGTCTAATTAAGGAATTTAATTTATACAACACTGTCGAAATAAATATTAATAACTATAAAATTGATATTGCTTCTGCAAGAAAAGAAATTTATTCTGCTCCAGGCTTAAATCCCACAGTAAATAAAAGTACTATTGAGGAGGATCTTAAGAGGAGAGATTTCACTATAAATTCAATAGCCTTCGAGGTCTCGACAAGGAAAATCTATGATCTTTATGGAGGAATTTCTGATATAAAAAGTAAAAGATTGACCTTACTTCATAGTAATAGTATTTCAGATGATCCAAGTAGATTAATTAGATGTGCAAAATATGCTTCAAGGTTAGATTTCAATATTTCAAATAATTCCCTCAAACAATCTCAAGAAACAGTTAGACAATGGCCATGGAAAAGTTCAGAAACTCATCAGAAAATAATTTTTCCTCCTGGACTAGGGATACGAATAAGAATGGAACTAGCTGAAATATGCAAACACGATAATTTGACTAATGTAATTTCGATAATTCATAAATGGGAAATTATCTCAATTTTAAATAAAAATATTAAAGTCGATAGAAGGTTTTTAAGAGGACTAAATTGGATTAAGAAGTTAAAGGGAAATCACATGCTTTACTTATTAAAAGATTCAGAAGATTTAGAAAAAGCCTGCCAAAGATTTTTGGTAAATAATAGTGAGATAAAAATATTAGAAGATTATTTAAATATCAAAAAGATATTAAATACAAATCAAAAAAATTTCAATCATTTTTCTCCATCAAGTTGGACAGAATTTATTGAGGACAGAAACCTTAATGATGAGACAGTCAAATTATTAATTTGTGATGGAGGACCATACTGGCGTAAATTATTTAAGTGGTTATTTATTTACAAATACGTAAAATCAAAAAAAGATGGAGAAACATTAAAAAAAGAAGGATGGGATCCAGGGAAGAAAATGGGTAAGGAAATCAAAAGATTAAGATATTTGGAGATTGACAAATTAAATAGAAATTAATTACATTTTTACAACTTCTCCAACCTTGTACCATTTATCCTTTAGAACATTTTCATATTTACGATTGCAACTAATTAACAAGGGTCCACATGTTTGAGGATCTAATAGTAATGATATTTTCTCGTCAAAAGTCTCTTGATCTATTGAATTTTCGTTTAAAAAATTAATTATTCTTTTTTGCTTATTTACTTTACAAATTTTGTCAAAAATTTCTTGATTAGATTCAAAGAAAGTACTTTTCACATCTTTTCTTATTAAATCAAATACACCTGGATACGCTTTAAATGCAAATAAATCTAATAAAACTTTTAGTGGCTTGAGATTTTTGCTTTGCCTATATAAATTAGAAGATTCAACCATTTCTTTAAGATGTCCAATAAATCCATATCCAGTAATGTCAGTCGCAGCACTGACTAATGATTCTTTAAATTGATTTTGAAAAAGATAAATTTCATCAATCAAATATTGCTGACTCTTTACTAAATTATTAATTATTTCAGAAGAACTACCTAGCATATTAATATTTTGCATTTGACCTGCAAAGTAAATCCCAACGCCCAGAGGCCTAGACATCATGAGAATATCTCCAATATTCATTCCAGATTTAAGCCATGGTTTTGCTCCATTTTTTAAAATACCTTGAACTGTTAAAGAAATATCTATTCCTAATGAATAAGGTTTATTTACTAAACTTCTTGCCTCGAAAGTATGGCCTCCAAGTAATTCACCTCCATGATCCTCAACTGTTGATTTAATACCTTGAAGTGATTGAGAAAAGAGGTAACTCTGAAATTCCCTCTCAACTTTTGGTAATGAAATTAAAGCCTGCGCGGATGAAAGTTTTGCTCCGCATGCCCACAAATCTGAGCAAGCATGCAAAGTAGTAATTTTTGCATTAAGCCAAGGATCACTTAACAAAGCAGGAAATCCATCTACACTTTGCAAGATAATATCTTGACCATTTTGATATATCTCAACTGAATCTTCAGGTGATGAGGCAAAAGAATTTAAATTAGAATTTACTAATGATTTATTCAAAACAAACTGAGGTATTTTAGCTGCACATCCTCTGCAATCATTCAATGAAATATTTTTTTCACGACTTTTCATAATTAGCCTTTTTGATCTGAACTTTTTAATAAAATTGAGATCAATCCTATTCTTTAAAATCCAAAAAAGAAACGAAGGGCCGAAAACAAAATTGCGATAAATAGCAAAAGCCTTTGGATGATGGCTTGGAAATATATTTACTATTTGCAATCCGATCTTTTGAGGAAACCACTTTTTTAATGATCTCCCTTCTATATCTTTTTTTAGATTTTGGACTAGTGTATTTACAACTTTTACTGCAAAAACTCCTGATGCTGGTCTTTTTGCTGAACCTACAACTGCGCAATCACCCACAGCAAAGATTCCAGAGAAACTTTTTATCTGCAAATTCTGATTTGTGATTATTCTGCCATGAGAATCCGAATCTAAAAATTTTTTTTGTGCCCATAATGGAGATGTATTTCCAGTACATAAAAGAATCTTGCCATAATCAAAATTAAGTTTTTCAACTAAATCAATATTGGAATTCCGTAAACTTTTTAGAATTGTATTATTAATTTTTCTTGAATCACATAATAGTTTTAAAGGTCTATCTCCCCATCTTTTTCTCAAAGCGTATGATACTTCAATTGCAGCAAGGCCACTCCCAACAATTACAAACGGAAGTTCATTAACTGAATCAAAAATGTCCTCTTTTAGTATTGAGTCATAAGCCTTTAAAAAAGGTTTAATTGAAAAAGCATTTCGATTTTTAACTAGTGATTCAAATTCTTTTGGAATTATTGTTTGACTTCCATAATTAAGCACCAACTTCGAATAATTAACTGAAGGTCTATTACTTAAAACAATTTTCTTTAAATTGAAATCAATATCCTGAACTTCTTCTTCTATAAAAGATACTTTTGCATTTTTTGCTAAAGTTTTTATATCAATTAAACTCTCCTCTAAAGTGATTGATTTTGAAATCACCGATGGGAATATCGCCGAATAAACCAAATGAGAATCTCTAGATATAATTGAAACAGGAATTTCTGGCATTAATTTCGGAAACATTACCCATTTCTTCAATAAAGAAACATTTGAGTGTCCTCCTCCAATTAATACAAGATGATTAACAGTCATTTACATCACTATGGATAAAGAACATTTATTACCAATTGAAAAATCAAGATTAGGAGTGATTGGTGGAAGTGGATTTTATTCAATGGATCAAATAGAGTACTTAAGAGAACTAGAAATCAATACTCCCTATGGTAAACCTTCTGATTCAATAAAAGTATATAAACTTGGAAACCTAGAGATAGCATTCATTCCTAGACATGGCAGAACACATAGTTTAAATCCTTCTGAAATCCCTTACAAAGCTAATATTTGGGCTCTAAGATCAATAGGAGTAAGATGGATTATTGCTCCATCAGCAGTTGGTTCATTACAAGAACAGATAAGGCCACTTGATATAGTGGTTCCAGATCAATTTATAGACCGGACAAAAAATAGACCTTCAACCTTCTTTAACGATGGAGCAGTGGCTCACGTAACCATGGGAGATCCCTTCTGCACAAATTTATCACGTATATTAAGTGAAATAGGAGAAAAAAATATTCCTGGCGGTAGACAATTGCACAGAGGGGGTACCTATTTAGCAATGGAAGGTCCTGCTTTCTCAACTAGAGCAGAATCTAATTTATATAGGAGTTGGGGATGTTCAATAATTGGAATGACGAACCACACAGAAGCAAGATTAGCTAAAGAAGCTGAAATAGCTTACTCCTCTTTATCTATGGTTACAGATTATGATTGCTGGCATCAAACTCATCAAGAAGTTTCTGTAGAGATGGTTTTGGATAATCTCAGATCAAATACTGAAGTGGCTAATAAAATAATATTTGAAGTAGCTAAATTAATTGAAAAAGAAAGACCAAAAAGTAAGTCTCATTTTTCATTAAAAGATGGATTGATAACCAAAAAAGAAAATATCCCAAGCTCCACAAAAGAGAAGCTAAGGATATTTACTGATTCTTATTAGGCTTATTTGATATAAGTGATTATCAGGTTAAGGTAAGGATTTGTTAACCTCCAGCTCCTACGCCTTGGTATGAACCATAGAAGAATATTCCTAAAACGAAGATAACTGCAATTCCACCTGCTGTAGCAACAAGCCATAGAGGAAGAGTCCCTTCAGTCCATCTTCTTTCCCATGCAACTGCTGGTCTGCCGTCAGGAAGTCTATCTGGAATTCTTCCATCAGGTCCTTTTAATTTACTCATAATTTTAATTTAATTGAAAAAGTAACTGGAAAATAAAATTCCCAATACAAAGACTGATAATAAGCCTAAATAAAGGCTTGTACGATTAAGTTCAACTGGAACTTTGTTAGGATTTTCGTTTACTTGCATGATAGTTAAATTTATCGGGCTACGAATTGCATAGCAGCAATAGAACCTAAGAAGAATACTGATGGAATAGCTAGAGCGTGAACTGCTAGCCAACGGACAGTAAATATAGGATAAACGCGGACTTCCGCAGCCTGCATTGGAGCTTGAGAATTAGTCATTGTTATTTTGTTCTTAAATCTAGTTGAGATTTAGCTTCATATCTTTGTGTTACAACAGGTGCTTTAGATTCAGATGATTGGAAATAACTATCTGGACGAGGAGTTCCGAAAGCATCGTAGGCTAAGCCTGTATATACAAATAAGAAGCCTGCTATAAAGATAGCTGGTAATGTTACTGCATGAATAATCCAGTATCTAATACTGGTGATTATTTCAAAAAATGGGCGTTCACCCGTTGAACCTGCGGCCATAATCACAAATGTTTACCCTATGATCTTACAGTGTAAAATCATAAGTTCGCGAAGAAATTAACAGGTTGGTTACAGACAGTTGCTAAATCATTCAAAAATTAATTTTTTTTTTACTATTAACTCAATTCTTTCAGAGTTAGCTATTCCATTTAAGAATATAACCACGCTCGCCAAGTACAAATCCTTTTTGATTGTCTAAAGCCTCCTTATCAAGAAAAACTATTTTAATGTAGTTTGTTGGCAATTCAGAAGCTATAGGATCTTTATTCCAAGTTTTACCTTGATCTTTACTTACTATTAAAGTTCCGTTACCCCCGCCAGCCCATATATCACCATTTGGATCCCATCCCATGTCTAAATAATTGTATCCATTAAGAATTGGAATAATAGGCTTTGACCAATTTTCTAGGTCATTAGTATCTTCGTTAAATCTAATTTCTGCTCCTCTAGAAAGCATCCATAAACTTCCTTCCGGATTAAAACCAATACTTTGAACTCTTTTGCTACTGGCTCTTTGATGAGCTATCCATGCATCACTATCCTTTTCTAAAGTAGAAAAGAAATTACCTAGACTACTAACACTGACATAATCTCCTTTATTAGTTCTTCTTAAATCTCTTACACCTCCAGAACCAGATGCATCTACAACTTTTGCATTCCATGATTCACCACTATCAGATGTTTCATAAATAGCACCTGCAGTGGTAGCCAATTCTGCAACACCAGCATCTACAGTTGTAATTAGAAATGGTTGGCCTGGTAATTTGTTACCTAAAGATAAACGTGTCCAATTCTTTCCTGCATCAAGTGTATGCATAACTAATGAAGGCTGACCTATTAACCACCCCTCTTCACCTTTAAAATCAATATCCAGAAGACGAAAGTTCTCTTCACTTGGTAAATCTAAATTTCTTTTTTCCCAAGTTTCTCCTCCATCATTAGATTCCATAATAAGTCTATTAGAACCTACTAAAAATCCATTTTTATCATCTATAAAATCAACATCTAAAGCATTAGCCTGGTCCTCAAACTGAATTGTCTTCCAAGGGCTACTATCACTCATCTTTACTCCTGTAGATGAACAACTGCTCAATACAAAACAAATAAGAACTGATAAAAGAAGATTGGGAATACTAGTAATAATTTTTTTCATTTGTATATATTAATGCAAAGAGTACAAAGAAAGGAACATAGCAGCAGCAAAAGCCAGACCTCCAAAAATCAATATGTTTTTTTGTCCAGGAGGTAAACTATTAAAACCAAAGCCATAAACTAAATTTTCTTCAAAACCACTAGGTTTAGATTTAGGACCTATATCCTTGTAAAAATTTTTACCAGCTCGACAAACAGGGCATGCGAAGGTATTCCCATCCAATTCTGAAAAAGGGGTATTTTTAGGTATGTTTAATTTTTTATTTCCTTCAGAAGGATCATAAATATATCCACAACTTCTACATTCGAATCTATTTTGTTCTAGATTAAGGGCAGGTTGTTCAACATTTACTCCTAAGGTATTTTCAGAAAGTTCATCTTTCTCAAAATCTTCAACTATTTTGTTTTCCTCAGAGGCTGGTTGAATGTTTTCACTCACGGTTTATTATTGTTCTTTAAGAACTTTAAAAGATTTTGCTTAATTAAGCGACTTTTATTCAAAATTAATTTTTTAAGATGTTTTTATTAACTGGCTATGAATACTTTTTAGGTTTTCTTCTAATTGCTGCAGCTGTTCCAGTATTAGCTCTAGTTACTAATATCATCGTTGCCCCAAAAGGCAGAACAGGGGAAAGAAAACTTACATATGAATCTGGAATGGAGCCTATCGGAGGGGCATGGATTCAATTTAATATTCGTTATTACATGTTCGCCTTGGTTTTCGTTATATTTGATGTTGAGACAGTATTCCTTTATCCTTGGGCTGTTGCCTTCAATAGATTAGGCTTATTAGCTTTTATTGAGGCTTTAATCTTCATAGCAATACTTGTTATTGCCCTGGCATACGCATGGAGAAAAGGTGCTTTAGAATGGAGCTAAAAAATTGAATCCACAATTATCCCCAAAAGCAATAAGAGAAATTAGAGAAGGAACTTGCAACCCTCTTGGGGCACCCCAAGTTACTACAGATTTAAGCGAAAACATCATATTGACAAGCTTAGACGATCTTCATAATTGGGCCAGACTAAGCAGTCTATGGCCTCTCTTGTACGGAACTGCTTGTTGTTTTATAGAATTTGCTGCCTTAATCGGATCTAGATTTGATTTTGATAGATTTGGATTAGTACCTAGAAGCTCGCCAAGGCAAGCAGATTTGATAATAGTTGCAGGAACAGTAACTATGAAGATGGCCCCAGCCCTAGTGAGACTTTATGAACAAATGCCTGAACCAAAATATGTTATTGCTATGGGTGCTTGCACAATCACAGGGGGAATGTTTAGTGCAGATTCTACAACTGCTGTAAGAGGTGTTGATAAATTGATACCAGTTGATTTATACCTTCCAGGATGCCCACCAAGACCAGAAGCAATTTTTGATGCAGTAATCAAATTAAGAAAAAAAGTTGGTAATGAATCAATCTTAGAGCGCACAAAAACTGAACAAACACACAGATACATAACATCTGATCATGAAATGAATCTCGTTTTCTCAGAAAATACGGGTGAATATCTAAACAAAACTTCAGCTAACGCCATTCCTTCCTCCAAAAAAGAAAAAATAACTGAATTGCCTGAGACGAACGTAAAAGCTGAAATTATTGATACTGCAGAAAATTAATGGAAAAAGACGGTTTAGCCAAATCCTCAGACACTTCTATAGAAAAAGAAGGCTTTATAAGCCAATCTTTGTCTAAAGATGGAATTTCAAATCAATCTTTACCTGATGATCACATAGGAATTGAAAACATTTCTGTTGAACCTAACAAATTATATGAGGCAGTATCTGCCTTAAGAAATTACGGTTTCAACTATCTCCAATGTCAAGGAGGATATGATGAGGGACCAGGCAAAAATCTTGTAAGTTTCTACCATTTTATAACTGTTGATGATTTACAAAAAATCGAAAAAATTAAAGAAGTCAGATTAAAAGTTTTCTTAAAAAGAGATTCTGACTTATCAATCCCTAGCTTATATAAAATTTTCAAAGGAAGTGATTGGCAAGAAAGAGAAACTTTTGATATGTATGGAATAAATTTTATTGATCATCCCAATCCCAAAAGATTATTAATGCCTGAAGATTGGAGAGGATGGCCTTTGCGAAAAGATTATATTCAGCCAGATTTCTATGAACTTCAAGATGCTTATTAACTTAATCTTTTTAATTTGCGGTAAATAAACATTACTGCCCTGGCTAGTCTCCTTGGATCATGTCTAAGGGTTGGAGTAATTCTTTTTGAATATAATGGTGCTTGCAAAACATAATAACCCTCGGATAATAATTTTTCTTTATTACATTGGACAGGCTCTGCCCCTCTACTTTCGTAATAGTCTACTAATGGAGACTTTTCGAATTGAATCTGAGATAAGATTGAATTAAAAATTCGAGTGTTAACTCCAAAATTTGATAATTGTTTTTCTATTGCTTTGACATGTTGATAGACATCAAGTCCATCTGTCTCTCCAGGCTGAGTCATCAAATTACTTATATAAATTTTAGGAGCATTACTTTGCAATAAGGCATCTACTATCTCTGGTACTAACAAATTAGGCAATAAAGAAGTGTATAGACTACCTGGGCCAAGAACAATTAAATCAGCTTCTTTTATAGATTCAAGAGCACTTGGAAGAGCTGAAGGATTTTCTGGTAAGTAACCAATCCTCGAGATTAATTTCTTAGTTTTACTGATCTTGCTTTCACCAAAAATTTTTTCACCATCTTCTAATTCGGCCCATAACATAACATCAATATTTGTTGCAGGTAAAACTTGACCTTGTACCGCTAAAACCTTACTAGAGGCTTGAACTGCTTTTTCTAAGCTGCCTGTAATTGTTGTTAAAGCTGACAAGAATAGATTTCCAAAACTATGACCTTCCAGACCACTTCCTCCTGAAAATCTGTACTGAAATAATCTAGTTAAGGTAGGTTCTTCGTTTGATAAGGCTGCCAAACAATTTCTAATATCTCCGGGAGGTTGCACACCTAATTGTTTTCTAAGAATTCCACTACTTCCACCATCATCAGATACAGTTACTATTGCTGTAATGTTACTACTGTAATTTTTTAAGCCTTTTAGTAGAGTAGATAAGCCTGTACCGCCCCCAATCGCCACAATATTAGGACCTCTGTTTAATTTACTTTTAACTCTTAATGCATCAACTAAAAATGTATCTTTTTCTGGAACAAGCGCTTTTTGAATAGAATTAATACTTCTATTTTGTCCAATCCCTATTAATAATATTCCAATAACAAAAATCAATGGTCCCATGAATGAGACAGGCAAAATGCTAGTTAAACCTGTAATTACCGAGAAGAAGATTTCAATAAGCCAATAGAGCGGCTTTAAATTTGTCCAAATTACCACGCCTAATAATGTAGTCAAAAACCCTATCGCAGATGTAAACATCCATCTTTTTATTACCAATCCTGGCAAAAGCCAACTCAAAATTCTTAAGATTTTCTTTAATAAGTCAAATTTAGACTTTTTAAAATTTTTGTAATACCTTCTTACCCTTTTTTTACTCTTATTCATTAAAAAACCTCTTAAATTATTTTTCTCAAATTTAAAAACTATATAGAAACATTATAAATCAAATTCATACATCCTTTTTTTATTTCAAAAAATAGGCAAAATAATATATGTAGATTGTCTTTATATAAGTTTTGAAAAAATCAAAACATGCAGTTGAAACAAAAAACCTCTCAATAAGCTGGGGCGAAGTTAATGTGCTTAATCAAATAAATTTTGAACTTAATGATGGAGAGAAATTAGCTATTGTTGGCCCCTCAGGTTCTGGTAAATCAACCATACTAAAAATATTGGCAGGACTCATATTACCTACCAAAGGAGAATTAAGAATATTTGGTGAGAAGCAAACATATTTAAGATTAGATCAAAATAATCCTCCTGATGTAAGACTAGTTTTTCAGAACCCGGCTTTATTAGGATCTTTAACTATTGAAGAAAATGTAGGTTTTCTCCTTAAGAGAAATAAAAACCTATCTAAAAAGTTAATTCATGAAATAGTAAGTGAATGCTTAGCTGAGGTAGGATTATTTAATGTTGAGAATAAACTTCCAAATGAATTAAGCGGAGGAATGCAAAAAAGAGTTAGTTTTGCTAGAGCGTTAATTACTGATCAAACACTCAATGCAAAGTCTAAACCTTTATTACTTTTTGATGAACCAACTGCTGGCCTTGATCCAATTGCCTCATCAAGAATTGAAGATTTAATTAATAAGACAAATGATAAAGCTAGTGGATCATCTATTGTGGTTAGCCATGTTCTTAGTACTATAGAAAGGACTTCAGATAAAGTTTTAATGCTTTATGGAGGCAAATTTAGATGGGCAGGCTCGATTGATGATTTTAAAAGGAGTAAGGATCCCTATGTATTTCAATTTAGAAATGGAAAACTTGATGGTCCAATGCAACCCAAAGACATTTAGCAATTATGCGTAGAAGCTTACGAGATTCAATAGTTGGTTTTTCCTTATTAGGAGGAATTTTAATATTCGCATTTTTTTCTTTTTGGCTAAGAGGAGTGCGATTATCTTCAAAAAATTGGCACCTCTTTGCTGAATTCAATAACGCAAGCGGTTTATCAAAAAAATCTCCAGTTACTTACAGAGGAATCTTAGTTGGATCAATAGAGGATATCTTGTTTACGAATGAATCAATTAAAGCAAAAATAGTTTTAAATAATCCTGATATTATTCTTCCAAGGCCAGCATTTGCAAGGGTAGTAACAAATTCTTTCCTTGGAGGTGATGTGCAAGTTGCTTTAGAAACTAATGACAAGACAATCCCTAAAAACATTGCAAAACCTATATCCGAAAAATGCGATACCAAATTAATTATTTGTCAGGGAGACACTATCACAGGCAAGCAACTATCTAGTCTCTCAAATATAACTACTAAAATAAGTCAACTTTTAAAAGACACAAATCAAGAAAACCTAATTGAAAACATCGTTAACTCAATTGACCAATTTGATACAACACAAGAAAATCTTGATGAATTAATTTATTTATCGAAACAAGAACTACAAAGAGTTGAACCTCTGATTAAAGAAATTACAATTGCAGCTAATCATTTAAATAACATTTTGTCTAGTATTGATGATAAGGAAACCCTAAATGACATTAAATTGACAATTAGTGCTGCAAGGTCTATCTCAACCAAAATAGATGATATGAGTGATGATTTTGAAAAATTAACACAAGATAAAGAATTAACTAAATCCATAAGAGATTTAACGATTGGACTTTCAAAATTCCTTAACGAGATTTATCCATAAGAAATATTTAGAATTCATTGATAGCATTTAAAGCCATAGCTGCGATTGCTTTATCTGTAGCTTTTGGCAATTGGACGTATTTCCCTTGAGCAGCCTCTGCTAATTCTTTACCAAATCCACTTGCTATAAATTTTCTCTCTGTATCAATTACCAAGAGTTTTATCCCAAGCATAGGATATTTTGCAGCGATATCTAAAACCTCTTGTTTTAAATCGACATTTTCATTTTCCTTATCTTTTCCCTCAACCTCATTTTGTCCTAGAGATAATCCTAATGGTACATTCCCTCGGCCATCAGTGATCCCTACAACAATAACTTGACCTATATCTCCTGTTGAAAGAGCATTTTTTGCTACTTTTGCTGATTGTGTCAGTCCATGTGCCAAAGGAGATCCACCACCACAAGGCATTGTTTCCAACCTTCTTTTTGCAGCAGTGATTGATCTTGTTGGAGGCAAAAGCACTTCGGCCTGATTACCTCTAAAAGGAATAAGAGCTACTTCATCCCTATTCTCATATGCCTCAGTTAAAAGTCTTATTACAGCACCTTTGGCACTTTGCATTCTATTTAAAGCCATAGAGCCACTAGCATCAACCAGAAAAATTACTAAAGCCCCCGCCTTTTTTTGGAGAAGCTTTGCCCTAAAATCATTTTCTTCAATAACTATTGATTTATTAGGATTCCTTAATCTTCTTGATTTTTGATAAGGAGCGGCAGCTCGAAGGGTAGCATCTACAGCAATTCTTTTAACTTTACCTCTTGGAATAATAGGTTTTACATATCTTCCTCTACTGTCGCTAAATATGACTGATCTACTCCCGCTGTTCCCTGCTTTAGCTTTAGCTGATGAAAAAAGCAATAAATCAGGATCCACCATACATGCCTCAGGGTCTAATATGAATTCTTCAGGTATTTCAGGAGTAGATTCTTCTTCTCCATCAGAATTATCCTCTTCTTGTTCTTGGTCTTGCTCATTATCATTTTCACTTGTCTCAGGTTCAGACTCTTCATTGTTTGATTGAGGTGGGGGTGGGGGACTCTGATCCTCTGGAGGGGGTGGTTGAATATCATCATCTTCTGGCGGTATTTGCATGGCTCGTGGAAGAATAACTAATCTTACTGCGACTTTTAGGTCTTCAGAATTTACATTCTCATCGCCTCGAAGAGCTGCATTAGCCTTCGCTACTTTTACTGCAAATAATTCTGATCTATGACCTTCTACTCCTCCTCTAAGGGCTTCATTAACTAAATAGGTTATTTGCTCTTTTGTTATCTTGACATCCTTTAACCATTGCCTTGCCAAAATTAATTGAGTGGATAAATTATCAGATTCTTCAGACCATTTTTCTGAGAATTTAATATTATTTTGTGCGTGCGATAAAACAGATTTTGTAATCTCAACTCTTTGAGCATTATCAATAGATTGATCTGCAGAAAGCACGATGGCAAAACGATCTAAAACATGATCTCTTAGAGCACCTTCTTCAGGATTATAAGTTGCTATTAAAAGGGACTTACAGGGATGAGAAAGGCTTAAACCATCTCTTTCAATATTATTTTTCTCTCTTCCTGTGGCTTCAAGAATTAAATTTACAATGCCATCATCCAATAAATTTATATCGTCTACATAAAGAACACCTCTATGAGCCTCTGCTAGAATTCCAGGTTGAAAAACTTGTTCCCCAGTACTTAATGATGCAGCGACGTCAATTGATCCAACAAGCCTGTCTTCAGTTATGCCAATGGGAACTTGAATAAATGGAGCCTCTCTTACTTTTTTCGGAATTTCTTCAATTTGATTCAAATAATCAGGTCCAATTACCTCCTCCAACAATTTATTAGTGCTAATATCCCATTCCTCTGGTTTATCTGGATCTAGGTTCCTACCAATAGGTCTTAATGAAGTTCCACTATTTTTCTTAGTTAGCTTTTCCAGTATTAAATCATTATTTAATACCTCTATAGGAGGAAGTAAAGTATGTAGTCCCCTTGCTAATACTGACTTACCAGTACCTCTTCCGCCAGCAATAATCACTCCCCCTAAACTGGGATCAACTGCTGCTAAAAGTAAAGACAATTTTAATAAGCTATGTCCTGTAATTGCGGCCAAAGGGAAAGCTCTAAAAGAATCCTTTGACTTCATTAAATCTTTTATTTCTCCTTTTTCTTTTAACTCGGGGTTCAAAATCACTTTAAAAATGCCTGATATAGAATTTATCCAATAACTTTGTTTTTTGTAGTGGAATTATCAAATCTTAATATCAAAAATGGACTATGTATATCCCTCGGAGCAAATATTGATAGTAAATTCGGAAGCCCTTTTGAGTCACTATTAATTTGCAAACCAAAAATAGAGGTAATAATAAATGATTGGGGAAATAGTTCTAAAGAACAAAAAGAAGAGAAAAGCAAATTTCATGCAAACTTTTTTTGGTCTTCAATTTATGAGACATTACCCTATGGCGTTGAAAATGAGCAGCCAAATTATTTAAATACACTATTACTTGTAAAAAGTAACTCTTTCCCTAAACCATCAAATAAAAAAGCGAAATTACTCTTAAAAGAGCTAAAAATGTTGGAGAAATTTTTCGGACGAGAAAAGACGCCAAAGGGTAAGAAATGGTTATCAAGATGTCTCGATTTAGATATTCTTTGGTGGGAAGATTTTCATACGATTGACGAGGAATTAACATTACCTCACCCTAGATTCATGAATCGGAATTTCGTTATTACACCACTATCTGAAATCTTAAGTAGAAGCCAAAAAATCACAAAGTTTGATGATCCAAAATGGTCTATTAATTGATTTACAAAACCAAAAAATAACTGTTAGGCTGTTTTTATTTTAATATTCATGGACAATAAAAACCTTCTAAAAAGATCCATTTTTAAAGAAAAAATATCTGAGTTAAAGTCTAAAAAATTTAGTTTCGAAATAAATAGAATTGAGCTTCCAAATGGACATGAAGGTGAATATGGATACATTAAGCATCCTGGGGCAGCATTAGCCGTACCTATTACAAAAGACAATAAAGTTATCATTCTTCGGCAATATAGATTTGCTATTTCAAGGTATTTATTAGAATTTCCAGCAGGTACATTAGAAATAGGTGAAAGACCTATTAATTCAATTCAAAGAGAAATACAAGAAGAGACTGGATTTAGTGCAAACAAATGGGATGAACTAGGCACTCTTGTCCCTGCTCCTGGGTATGCAGATGAAGAAATTTATTTATTTTTAGCTCGTGATTTAAAGAAACTCAATTCCGTGGTTCAAGGAGATGTAGATGAAGATATAGAAGTATTAATTTTAGATCCCGACGAACTAGATAATCTTATTTCTAGTGGGGATGAAATTCTTGACGCAAAAACCGTGACGGCTTGGTTTAGAGCTAAACAATTTTTAGATAAATTATGAATAAACCTAGAATACTTTTTTGGCACAGAAAGGATTTAAGAATATTTGATAATCAAGCTTTAATCAAAGCATTTTCATTATCAAATGCTATCACTTCAACTTATATATTTGATAAAAATTACTCACACGATTTCAATGCGAGTTCAAGAGCTTGGTTTCTAGGAAATTCACTTCAAGAATTAGGAAATAACTGGAAAAAAATGGGTAGTAGATTAGTTATGGAAAAAGGAGATCCAGTATTAATAATACCTAAATTAGCAAAGAAAATAGATGCTAAATTTGTTTTTTGGAATAGATCAATTGAACCTTATGAGATTAATCGTGATTTACAAATAAAAAAAGATTTAAAAGAACAAAATATTCAAGTTATTGAAACTTGGGATCACTTATTAATAGAACCTTTAAACATATTTTCCGGAAATAATAAACCTTATTCAGTTTATGGGCCTTTTTATAAAAACCTTAAATCAAAAATGAATTTATTAGGTCCATATGACCAAGATAAAGTTGCTTTCCAGTTTAAAGATATAGATAATAAACTCAAAGAAATTAATACAATAAATTCATCTGATTCGGTTTTAGAGAAATTTATCAAAAATATCAAATTTCCTGGTTCGAATATTTGTCCATGTAGACCTGGAGAGAAAGCTGCAGAAACATTATTAGAAAACTTCATTAACGAAAAAAAAATATATTCTTATAATTCTGCACGAGATTTTCCTTCCCATAATGGGACATCTTTTCTAAGTGCATCTCTCAGATTCGGCACCATTAGCATTAGAAAAATTTGGAACGCCACATTAAATTTAAATTCAGATTTTGCAAATCAAGAAAATTATCTGTCAATTGAAACTTGGCAAAAAGAACTTGTTTGGCGTGAATTTTATCAACATTGCTTATTCCATTTCCCAGAGCTAGAGAAAGGTCCATATAGAAAAAAATGGGATTACTTTCCATGGCAAAACAATGATGAATGGTTTCGGCATTGGAGCAACGGAGAGACTGGAGTACCTATAGTTGATGCTGCAATGCGTCAACTAAATAGTACTGGCTGGATGCATAACAGATGTAGGATGATAGTCGCTTCATTTCTTGTAAAAGATCTTATATGCAATTGGCAAATTGGTGAGAAAAAATTTATGGAAACTTTGGTTGATGGAGACTTGGCGGCAAATAATGGGGGATGGCAGTGGAGCGCCAGTAGCGGTATGGATCCAAAACCACTTAGAATTTTTAATCCATATACCCAAGCAAAAAAATTTGATCCTATTTGCGAATATATAAAATATTGGATTCCTGAATTATCTAAAGTGTCAAATTCGGAATTATTAAATGGAGAGATATCTAATTTAGAAAAAAATAATTATTCAAGCCCTATTGTCAATCACAAAATACAACAAAGATTATTTAAATCACTTTATGCTGAAATTTGAATTTTCTCTATACAATTCTTTAAAACTTTATTTAAATTTTCTGCTACATAAACTTGCTCTTCATAAGAAATTTCAGGAAACATTGGAAGACTAAGAACTTCTGTACAGATCCTCTCTGTATTAATGAGTTTTGTTCTAGAAAAATTTTTATTTTTGTAAGCTATTTGCGCGTGTATTGGAATTGGATAATAAATAATTGAATTAATACCTTTTTCAAAAAGTTGTTGTTTTACCAAATTCCTTAAGGAATAGTATTTTTTGCAATCAGTATCAAATAAATTTGAAAGATCTTGATTAAAAAAATATTTATCGTTTCTTAATTTGATTACAAATTGATTCCAAGAATGGGAAATTGAATCAGAGCTAATTTTTGGAAAACTAATAAATGGATTTTTTTCTAATAAATCAAGGTAATTATTAGCAATTTTTTGGCGATTATTAATCCACTTAGAAATATATTTAATTTTAATGTTTAATATGGCAGCTTGAATGGTATCAAGTCTGCTGTTATATCCAATTTGGGTATGATGATATCTTATTGGGCTGCCATGAACAGCCAGTTCTCTAATTTTTTTTGCAATCTTCTGATCTGAAGTTGTTACCGCTCCACCATCTCCAGCAGCTCCTAAATTTTTAGTAGGGAAAAAGCTAAAACAGCCGATATCACCGATACTGCCAACTTTGGAAGTTTCCCACATTGTGCATGTTGCCTGAGCACAATCTTCGATTACTTTTAAGTCATATTTCTTGGCCAAAGATTTTACTAAGGTCATATTCACTGCATTACCAAATAGATGTACTGGCATAATTGCCTTGGTATTAGAATTTATTTCTTGTTCTATTAGTTCAGCATTAATGAGATAAGTTTCTGGATCTATATCCACCAAAACAGGATTAGCACCAACTGCACTAATTGCCTCTGCAGTTGCAAAAAAGCTAAAAGATGAGGTAATAACTTCATCACCCACACCAATATCTAATGCGCGCAAAGCTAATACTAAAGCATCAGTTCCACTATTACATCCAATAGTATTTTCAACACCAATCAGATTTGAAAAACTCTCCTCAAATTTGGCAATTTCTTGTCCTCCAATATACTGGCCCCCTTTTAAAACTTTAGAAACCTCGCTCTCAATTTCAGAGCCAATTTCTTGGAACTGCCTATCTAAAGTAAATGGAGGTATCTGCATAGTAAATATATTAACCCTAAACCATATTTCTATGGGTAAAAAAAATTTTTAATTCATTTAAACCAACTTGGTTCTTTCCCAGGAGTCCATTTTATATTGCAACCTAAAGAAGGTATCTGATTTGAAGGATAAGAATTATCTTGATTCAAATCTTTTACGGCAGCGCGCAAATCTTTTCCAGATGGAGGGATATTATTACCTGGTCTACTATCGTCAAATTGGCCATGATAATACAATAAAAAATCACCATCTCCTTCATTTGAAAAAAGATAAAAATCTGGGGTGCAAGCCGCTTTTAATTTCTTAGCAAAATTTTGATTTTCATCATATAAATAAGGAAAACTCCATCCCTGTGTTTGTGCTTGTAATCTTAAATTTTTAGGAGAATCTGAAGGATGAGTGACAATATCATTACTAGAAATTGCAACTGTTTGAACTGTATTTTCAATTTCTTTACTAAAGGTGAAAATTTGATTCTCAATATATTTAACAAATGGGCAATGGGCGCAAAAAAACATTAATAGTAAATGCCGATTATCTAGATTATGGGAACTAAAATATTCATTTTTTGAAGAATTAGCATTTAACATTTCGAAATTCGGTAATTGAAAACCTAATTCCAAAACCATAGAATTTGTTCTTACCATGCTCAAGTTAAAAATTCTTTGATATTTGAAAATTATTGTATATTTTGCAGTAATCCGTAAAGATAGGTACTTTTATATAGGAGAATAATAGAAATAATAAACAAAATGCTTCTAAATCTAACTGGCAAAAAAATTCTTGTTACGGGAATTGCCAACAATCGTTCAATAGCATGGGGTATCGCTCAACAACTTTCAAAAGCAGGCGCAGAACTTGGAATCACATATTTGCCTGATGATAAGGGAAGATTCGAGTCTAAAGTTAGAGAACTAACTGAAGCTTTAAACCCATCGTTATTTTTGCCTCTTGATGTTCAAAATCCAGCTCAAATTGAAGATATCTTTAAAAATATAAAAGACAATTGGGGGCAAATTGACGGATTAGTTCACTGCCTAGCATTTGCTGGACGCGATGAATTGATTGGAGATTATAGTGCTACCACTTCAGAGGGTTTTGATAGGGCTCTTAATATAAGTGCGTATTCGTTAGCACCTTTATGTAAAGCAGCAAAACCACTTTTTAGTGATGGTGCTGGAGTTGTCTCATTAACTTATTTAGGTTCAGAAAGGGCGATTCCTAACTATAACGTGATGGGAGTTGCTAAAGCAGCTTTAGAAGCTTCAGTAAGATATCTTTCTGCAGAACTGGGTCCCGAAAAACAAGTTAGAGTTAACGCAATAAGTGCTGGGCCTATAAGAACACTTGCGAGTTCTGCTATAGGTGGCATTTTAGATATGATTCACAATGTTGAAGAAAAGGCTCCTTTACGCAGAACAGTCACTCAAACAGAAGTAGGGAATACAGCTGCTTTCTTATTAAGTGATCTCTCTAGCGGCATTTCAGGCCAAACAATTTATGTTGATGCGGGTTACTGCATTAATGGAATGTAAACTAAGTTTTTTGCATAAAATGTCACCTCTAAGGCAATCTGAAATAAAAAGAAAAACGAATGAAACAGATATTTCTGTATTTATAAACTTAGATGGAAATGGAATTTCTGAGATTGATACCGGGATACCATTCTTAGATCATATGCTTCATCAAATATCCAGTCATGGTTTGTTCGATTTAAAAATAAAAGCAATTGGAGA
This sequence comes from Prochlorococcus marinus, assembly GCF_001180245.1. Taxonomy (GTDB): domain Bacteria; phylum Cyanobacteriota; class Cyanobacteriia; order PCC-6307; family Cyanobiaceae; genus Prochlorococcus_A; species Prochlorococcus_A marinus_F. The sequence continues at coordinate 111,658 of NZ_CVSV01000116.1, read as the reverse complement.
TACCCATATTGATGATCATCATACAAATGAAGATGTAGGCATCGCATTAGGCAAAGCATTTTCAAAAGCCTTGGGAGAAAGAAAAGGAATAAGCAGATTTGGACATTTCTTTGCCCCATTAGATGAAGCATTAGTTCAAGTCACATTAGACTGTTCTGGCAGACCGCATCTATCTTATGATCTTCAATTGAAAGCCCCTAGAATAGGAAATTATGATACTGAACTAGTAAGAGAGTTTTTTATTGCCTTTGTAAATAACAGCGGTATTACTCTGCATATTAATCAAATACGAGGAAGTAATTCACATCACATAGTGGAGGCGTGCTTTAAAGCTTTTTCAAGGGCAATGAGAATGGCTACCGAGATAGACCTAAGAAGATCTGATTCAATTCCAAGTAGTAAAGGAATGTTAGAAAAAAAATAAAATAGGAATTTTTTCGAATCAGCCACAATTCAGTTAATTTTTGGCGAAGATGGATAAAGTAATTACTTTGTTGTGACTAATTTACAGGATAAAAAAATTGATAAATTTCATATCTTTAAAAAAGAAGATTGGTCAAGTGCTTATCAAAATGTAAAAAAGGAGCTAACTAAAGAGCCTCTAAAAATTAGCAAAGGTAATAATATTAAAAATCTAAATGGAACATTATTAAGAAATGGACCTGGAATATTAGAGAGAGGTGGACAATGGGTTCATCATCCATTTGATGGTGATGGGATGATAACATCCATAAAATTCGAAAATGGTCAGCCATTCTTAACAAATAGATTTGTTAAAACTAAAGGCTATTTGGAAGAAGAAAAAATTGATAAATTTATTTATAGAGGTGTTTTTGGAACACAAAAAAATGGAGGAATTTTAAATAATGCATTAGATCTAAAATTCAAGAATATCGCTAATACACATGTAATTAAATTAGGAGATGAAATTCTCGCATTATGGGAAGCAGCAGGTCCACATGCAATGGATCCTGATAGTCTTGAAACTATTGGTTTAACAACATTAAAAGGAGTACTCAAGCCTAACGAAGCATTCAGTGCTCATCCCAAATCAGACCTAAACTCAAATGCATCTTCAGAACTTTTAGTCACTTTTGGAGTACAAACCGGGCCAAAAAGTACCATTAGATTAATGGAATTTGATAATGCTGGTACAAATTCTGGAGAGCTCATTTTTGACAGAAAAGATACCTTTAATGGCTTTGCATTCCTTCATGATTTCGCAATTACAACTAATTGGGCAATATTTTTACAGAATGCTATTGATTTCAATCCTCTTCCATTTGTAATGGGTCAAAGAGGAGCAGCACAATGTCTAAAGTCAAACCCAAATAAAAAGGCAAAGTTTTTTATCATCCCCAGAGAAAGTGGATTATTTAGAGGACAGCCTCCTTTAACAATAGACGCTCCAGAAGGATTCGTTTTTCATCATGTAAATGCATTTGAAAAAGATTCCAAAATCGTATTGGATAGTATTTTTTATGATGATTTCCCATCAGTTGGTCCAGACGAGAATTTTAGGGATATTGACTTTGATAAATATCCAGAAGGAAAACTTAAAAGATCAATTATCGATCTAAAGACAAAAACTTGTGATCTTGCAACTTTCAGTGAACAATGTTGTGAATTTGCTGTTGTTAACCCTAAAAACTTAGGATTAAAAGCAACTTTTAGTTGGATGGCAAGTACATCTCAAAAGCTGGGGAACGCTCCACTTCAAGCAATAAAAAAAATAAATTTAACTTCTAAGGAAGAGATTTTTTGGTCAGCAGGTCCAAGTGGATTTGTTAGTGAACCAATTATGGTTCCATCAGAAAACTCTTCAAAAGAAGATGAGGGATTTTTATTTATACTTCTATGGAACGGAGAAAGAAGAGGAAGCGATCTAGTGATATTAGACGCAAAAGACTTAAAAGAATTGGCTGTTTATGAATTACCCATTTCAATTCCCCATGGCCTTCATGGATCTTGGGTTAATTGAATTTAAGAAAAAATTTTAATTAAATCTGGAATAATTTTTTTTAATGCCTTACCTCTATGACTACAAGAGTCTTTAATATCATTATTCATTTCTGCGAAAGTTAATCTGGTAGAACTCTCTTCAAAAATTGGATCATACCCAAAACCACTTTCTCCTCTGGGGTTTAAAATGATATTGCCATGACATTTAGCCTCAGATTCAATAATCACTTCACCATTTGGGGAACAAAGACAAATATTAGCAATAAAAAAAGCACTTCTATTTTGAACTCCATCAAGTTCTCTTAAAACTCGTTCAATTCTCTTATGATCATTTTCTGCATATCTAGATGAGTAAATGCCAGGCTTACCACCTAGTGCCTCAATACAAATTCCTGAATCATCTGCTATTGAAAAATTATTCGTTTTTCTCGAAACTTCACTCGCTTTTTTTATTGCATTATCTCTAAATGTCAGTCCATCCTCTACAACTTCTAATGATTCTGGCTGGAGTAACAATTTACAATTAACTCCAGCAAGCAATTTCTTATATTCTTCAATTTTACCTTTATTCTTACTCGCTAAAAATAAATTTTTCATCCTTATTTTCCTGGCAAATTAATAAATTCTTGACCCCACTCTAATACCTCAATTAGATAAGATTCTTTTGGTGCTTCACAATATAACCTTAAAAGAGGTTCCGTTCCTGAAAACCTAAAAAGAAGCCAAAAATTTTTATCAATTCTCAACTTTATTCCATCGATCTTTGAGATACTTTTTAACTTGTGATTATTAATATTCTCAGGAATATTATCAATGATAAATTCTTTTACGTTATTTTTTTCTGACTGATTAGGAAATTTAATATCAATTCTTTTATAAAAACTTGGCCCAAAATCTTCTTGAATTTCATCTAAGGTTTCATATAAATATTGAGATTTTTCAGCAATTCCATTTAATAAAACCATCGCTGCATATAGAGCATCTCTTTCAGGCATAAAGTCACCAAAACCAACTCCCCCAGATTCTTCTCCTCCAATAAATATTTTTTCTTTAATCATTTTTTCAGCAATATATTTAAAGCCAACTGGGAGTTCAAAAACATCTCTATTTTGACTCTCTGATATATTTTTAATAATATCTGAACCACTAACAGTCTTTAAAACTGGATAAGAATTATTTTTAATTTCGCCCAAATAGCTAATAAAGTATGGGAGTAAATCTTGAGTACTAGAGTATCTTCCTTTTTCATCAATTGCCGCAATTCTATCACCATCACCATCAAATATAATTCCTAAAGTTTTCACTTCATTTGTTGAATTTTTCATTAGTGTTTGTTTTAGATCATCTGCATAATTCAAAAGAGGTTCAGGAGGTTTTCCTCCAAAAAAAGGATCAGCATCTTTCCTGATTTCTGAAATAACTTCTAAATCATTAGAAGCAAAGATCTCAGCCATACAATTTGCGGCTGAACCATGCATAGAATCTACAAAAATTCTCAATTTCATTTTTTTTAATCTCTTGGAAATATAGTCAATATCAAAAAGGGATTTAATTCTGTCTAAATGAAATTTCTTAATATCTACCAATTGATTAACACCATCTATTTTTTCAATTGAATTTCCAAGCATTAATCTTTTTTCAACTTCACTTGTAAAAGATTCGTCAACAGAACACCCATTAAAGCTCTTTATTTTCAGACCTAGCCAATTATATGGATTATGACTTGCTGTAATTACTAACGCTCCAAGACAACCGACTTCTTTGGCATAGAAACTACAAGAGGGTGTTGTAACAAAGCTATCAGATAAGATCGGCTCGAAACCACATCCTCTTACAAAAGGCACTATTTGCTTTGCGAATTCACAAGCCATAAATCTGCGATCATATCCAATAATAATTTTCTTTGAATTAACTTCTTTATAGTATTGATAATGCAACTCCTGACAAGCAGCGACAACAACTTTTGAAAGATTGGATAGGTTAAAGTCAAAACCTATAATTCCTCTCCAACCATCAGTTCCAAATTTTATCTTGTCTAATTTATCAGCTGTCAAATTTAAAGTTTCCTTGATTTCTTTTAATTGTCTATACTAATTTATTATGAGTAAATTTTAAAACCGCCCTTAAAAAATAATTTGAATTCTCTTCATTTAAAAAATTTTACAAGATGCAAAAGAAAAGCATGGCTCGATTTTAAGGGTAAAAAATCTTATGAAGTTTGGTCTCCTCATAAAGCTATAGATAAAATTAATCAATTTCAAATTTTCTCTGAATTTTGTAATGGTGAAATATATACAGGATTAAAAGCCTGTAAAAATGGTTATCAAGGGGTAATTGGATTAAAAATCAAAGGGAATCTTTTCCAAAATATAAACGCAGAGATACGTCCACAATTACTCGTAAAGACTAAAGGTAAAAGTAAATGGGGACAATATAAATATTTACCTGCTGTTTATAAGTTAGGCCACAAAACAACAAAAGAACATTTATTCGACTTAGCTTTTTGTTCTATGCTGTTGGAATCTTTTCAACAATCTAAAATTGAGAAAGGATTAGTAATTTCAACTTTTGATAAAAAAGTTAAAGTTGAAGAAATTTATTTAAATAAAAAATTAAGAAAAAAAGTTTTAAATGTTTTATTAAATTTGAATGAATGCTTAGAAGGATCTCTACCAGAAATAACTCAAGATAGAAAAAAATGTACTATTTGTTCCTGGCAAAAATTTTGTGACAAAGAAGCAAAAGAAAATGGATATTTAACAGATATAGATGGAATAGGGTCCAAAACGGCCTCATTACTCAAAGCAAAAGGAATAACTAATACCCAAACATTAGCTTCGTGCAACGCAAAACAACTTGGAGAGAAATTATCTAAATTCAACGATCAAAAGTATGAAAAAGCATCCATATTTGTAAAGCAAGCACAAGCATATATCTCTGGAGAACCATGTTTCATTTCTAATAATAATACGGAAGACCTATTAGAAAAAATATGTTCGGGATTTTATGTATTTGATATTGAGTCAAATCCAGATGAAAAGCATAATTTTTTATATGGATTTTTAAAAGTAAATAATTTGTCTATAAAAAAAGAAGATCTTATTTACGAACCAATTCTAAATCTTAAAAACAATACAGGAGAATCTTACAGGCAAATTATTGAAATACTTTTTTCACACAAGGAATGGCCAGTTTTGCATTACGGGGAAACTGAAAAAATATCAATAATTAATATTGCTAAAGAACTAAATTTTAGTTTTGAAGAAATTGATCTACTTGCCTCAAGATTTATTGACTTACATACCTTAATAAGAAAGTCTTGGATATTACCACTAAAAAACTATGGCTTAAAAACTGTTTCTAATTGGCTTGGATTCGAATGGGTGCAGAAAAATGTAAGTGGCTCGAAAGCACTTTATTGGTGGATTCAATATCAAATTACAGAAAACGAAATATTTTTAAAAAAAATTATCCAATATAACAAAGATGATTGTTTGGCTACTCTAAAAATTTCAGAATATTTAATCAAAGATCAATTAAAGAAAAATTGATCCTACAGATTTATTGATAATAATTTTTCCAAAAATTTCTGAAAAACAATAACTTCCTTCCTCTAAATATTTTCTTTTTATCATTGCTAAACCTTTTATTTGAGAATCTGATTTAAAAAAACTAGTGATTTTGCCTACAGAAATATCCTTAGCAGAATTTATATACAAATTTTTATCTTCAACGTCTAAATTCAAATTAGATTCTAATGATTTCCAAGTTCTTATTTCCTGTTTTAAAGAAGAAACATTTTTTATTTTTGACATTGTTTCTTGCCCTAAATAACAACCTTTATTAAAATCTATAAGATCTTGTAATCCAAGCTCAAGAGGATTATTTTTTCCGTTTATTTCCATTCCTAATGAGGGTATTGCCTGATTAATCTTCCAAAGTTTTAAATCATTGGGATTTAGTAAATTTAGTTTATTTTTATATAATTCAAATTCTTTATCTTCTGTTTTGAAGAAAATAGGCTGGTAATGTCTCCATGAACTAGATTCATCAATTTCCTGAATTCTATTTATTAAGAAAGGTTCACTTAGATATACATCATCCACTGGAAAAATAATTTGATTAAAGTAATCTATTATTTCATTAGTATTACCGGCTAAGATAATTACTTCTAAGTTTCTTTCTAAAAAAATAATTTCAATTAATGACTTTAAAACTCCATTTGGAGTTAACCAACAAGTTTTGATAACTTTATTTTCTGAATTAAGAATATTACCAGTTGTTATTCCATTCAAAAATTTTCTGGCATCTTTTCCAGTAATAGAAAAACAATCAAATTTTTCAAGCCAAAACTTTTTTTTTCTATCTTGCATTTTGAAATAATTATAAAAAGTCTTTTATTGTAAAAAGACTCTTTAATTTAACATTTTCATCTTCAAGAGCCTCTAATCCCCCTTCTTGCCTATCAACTATAGACAAAACTTCCTCAACAACATAATTATTTTCGCGTAACTTTTTTATTGCTTTTATGACTGAACCAGCAGTTGTTACGACATCCTCCAAAACAGTTACCAAAGTTCCTTCCTCTAATGTAGGGCCCTCTATCCCAGCTTTGGTTCCGTATTTTTTGATTTCTTTGCGAATTATTAAACCATCAAGGTCTAGTCTATGCAAAGCTGCTTTGACAATTAATCCACTTACTAAAGGATCTGCACCTAATGTTAATCCTGCTACAGCTTTTGATCTTGAGTCCTTTAACTCTAAAAATAAATCACTTATTAAGTTTAAGCCTTCGCTATTTAATGAAACTGGTTTACAGTTCAAGTAATGACTGCTTTTTTTTCCTGAGGATAAAGTGAAGTTTCCTTTCTTATAAGATTTTTCAATTAACTGTTTTAACAATTTTGCTTTATTTAAATCATACTTAGCCGAAAATTTGCCCATTAGTAAAAGTTAAATTTATATTTAAAGATTAGAAGAAAAAAAAGAAATCTCACAAAAACTTCCTAATGAGGTGTTTTTTGAAATATTATTTTTATATTGTATATTGAAATTCAATGTAATTAAAATTACATAAATTCCCTTGGGGGTGTAGCAATCTGGTGAATGCACCAAACTCATAATTTGGCTAAGGCGAGTTCGATCCTCGCCACCCCCATTATTCATTTGTCATTGAATGAAAATAACTCTACTTTTATTTCTTTTATTTTTACCAGCTTTTTTCGCAGCGAGTGAACTCTCTTTTTTATTAATAAGACCAAGTAAAGTTTTAAGGTTAATAGAAGAAAAAAAGAAAGGAGCATTTTCAATTTTAAAAATTCAAAAACGATTTAGATCTTCATTAATTGCTTCTCAATTTGGAGTAACAATTTCATTAATTGCAATTGGATGGCTCAGCAATAACCTGGCTAATGATTATTGGAAAAGCAATAATTTATCAAATAGATTTTATGATCTTCTATTATTTTTATTTATTGTTTTAGTTGTTACTCTTGTTTCTGGACTTATTCCAAAAGCTTTAGTAATTAACAATCCAGAATCTGCTGCATTAAGGTTAACCACAATATTCGATGCCGTAAGAAAAGCTATGAATCCTATAGTGAAAACAATAGAATTTTTTGCTAGCGCATGTTTAGGTTTGTTCAATTTAAATAACAAATGGGATTCTTTAAACTCGGGTTTATCTGCTGGAGAATTAGAAACTCTTATAGAAACAGATAACGTAACAGGTTTAAAACCAGATGAGAAGAATATTCTTGAAGGAGTTTTCGCTTTAAAAGATACACAGGTTAAAGAAGTGATGATTCCAAGATCTGAAATGGTAACTTTGCCAAAAAATATAACCTTTTCAGAACTTATGAAACAAGTAGATAAAACTCGACATGCTCGCTTCTTTGTGATTGGTGATTCTTTAGATGATGTATTAGGTGTATTAGATTTACGCTACCTAGCTAAGCCAATATCAAAAGGTGAAATGCAAGCCGATACATTATTAGAGCCATTCCTTTTGCCAGTAACAAAAATAATAGAAACATGTTCACTTGCTGAGATATTTCCAATAGTTAGAGACTACAATCCGTTCTTACTTGTAGTTGATGAACACGGTGGAACAGAGGGACTTATAACTGCAGCTGATCTAAATGGCGAAATAGTTGGAGAGGAAATGCTCAATAATAGAATTTATTCAGACATGAGAATGTTAGATAATTTCTCTAAAAAATGGTCAATAGCTGGAAAATCAGAAATTATCGAAATCAATAAAAAGTTAGGATGTTCTATTCCAGAAGGTACTGATTATCATACCCTTGCTGGATTTATGTTAGAAAAATTTCAAATGGTTCCAAAAATTGGCGACGTTTTAAACTTTAATAACATTAAATTTGAAGTTATCTCTATGTCAGGTCCAAAAATTGATCGTGTTAAAATAATCCTTCCAAAAAGCTAAATGTGACTCCTCATAGAGGATAATGATAATAAATATATGGATTCAAAATTATGCAGCCAACCTCATCACCAGTAAAGGTTGGAGTCATAGGTATAGGGAATATGGGCTGGCATCATGCTCGAGTACTAAGTTTACTCAAAGATGCGAATCTCATTGGAGTCGCAGATCCAAATGAAGAGAGAGGCAAATTAGCTATTGACCAATTTCAATGTGAATGGTTCAAAGATTATAAGGACTTAATTCCAAAAGTTGATGCTATCTGTATTGCTGTCCCAACACTTCTTCATCACAAAGTAGGACTAGATTGTCTCATGGGAGGGGCTAACGTTCTAATTGAAAAACCAATTGCAGCTAACGAGTTGGAAGCAAAATCTTTAATAGAGGCCGCTAATGCAAGTAACTGTCTATTACAAGTTGGACATATTGAAAGATTTAATCCTGCTTTTAGAGAATTAAATAAAATAGTAAATAATGAAGAAATTGTTGTTTTAGAAGCAAGGAGGCACAGTCCTCATGCAAACAGAGCAAATGATGTATCTGTAGTAATGGATTTAATGATTCATGATATTGATCTTATTTTGGAACTTGTAAACTCAAAAATACAAAAATTAGCCGCAGTTGGAGGAAGAAATAGCGAAGGATTAATAGATTATGTCAATGCTACTTTAGTTTTTAAAAATAATGTTATTGCAAGCCTAACTGCAAGCAAAATGAGTCACAAAAAAATTAGAAATTTAAGTGCTCACTGCCAAAATGGACTAGTAGAAACTGATTTCTTAAATCACACTTTACAAATCCATCGAAAATCTCATGAATCATACACAGCAGAGCATGGAGAATTAGTTTATAGAAATGATGGATATGTAGAAGAAGTTAGCACAACCTCCATTGAACCTCTTTATGCAGAACTGGAGCATTTTCTTAAATGCGTTCAGGGCAAAGAAATAACGGAGGTAGATGGTGAGCAAGCCTCAAGAGCATTAAAAATTGCTGATTTTATAGAGAGTGCTGTAGATAATTCTGGAGATGCGATTTTACTTGAAAATCCCTTCTAATACAAACAATCTAAACTAAAAGAATTTTATTTAAAACCAACTGCAGCTTGCCAAACGAATACCAATAAAAAGAAAAATAAAGGAATAAGTGGAAGAACATCAACAGTTGGAGCAAAGGCCTTATAAGCCTCGGGCAATTCAGCAAATGTATTAAATAGAATGAGCACCTTTTTTGATAATTTAGTTAATTATGATAAGACGTTACCACGTATAGTGAGCAATAGAGGATGTTTTCCAAGGAGCGAAATCATTTGTAAAACAATTATCTCTAATTGCAGTAGAAATTGCATTGGTAAATCTTATTAAATGAGCAATATTATGCAAACTTATGAGGGTTAGGCCTAATATTTCGTCATTTCTAATTAAATGATGCAAATATGCGCGAGAATAGGATTTACATGTCTCGCATTTACAAGTTTTATCAATTGGAGAAAAATCATTTTTAAATCTAGCATTTCGCAAATTCAATTTTTCATCATTAAACAATGCACTCCCATGTCTTCCTAGTCTTGTAGGCAAAACACAGTCAAATATATCAAATCCATTTGCAACAGCCAAAGCAATTTCTTTTAAAGAGCCAATTCCCATTAAATATCTTGGTTTATTTATTGGTAAGAATTTCGGAACGTAATTAATTACACTATGTATTTCTTCGGCTGCCTCACCAACACTTACACCTCCAACTGCTATTCCAGGGAGATCAAAAGAACTTGTATATTTTGCGCTATATTCTCTCAATCTTGGATACTTACCACCTTGAACTATACCGAATAATGCTTGATTGGATTTCTGATGAGTCTCGACACATTTTTGCAACCATGAATGAGTTCTTTGTAAAGAGTCCTCAATATCATTTTCGTTGGCTGTATGCGGAGGACAATGGTCAAAAGCCATCGCAACATCCGATCCAAGATCCATTTGAATCTGTATTACTTTTTCAGGTGATAAAAATACATGACTACCATCTCTTGGATTTTTAAATTCCACTCCTTTATCAGAAATATTGTTTAATTTAGCCAAACTAAAAACTTGATATCCTCCTGAATCAGTAAGAATAGGCTTAGGCCAATTCATGAACTTATGTATTCCGCCAGATTCTTTTACTAATTTTTCTCCAGGTTGTAAATGAAGATGAAAGGTATTTGAGAGAATCATTTCTGATCCTGTAGTCTTTAACTGCTCAGATGAAATTCCTTTAACCGTTGCCAAAGTACCCACAGGCATAAATTTTGGTGTATTTACCTCACCATTTGGTGTACGAAATATACCAGTTCTTGCCCCTGTATTACTGCAATTCGATGTAATTTCAAATTCAAACACGATAATTTATAAAATTTTTTGATCCTTTTTCATTAATCTAACCTATTATTTAATATTGAATCTATTTTTATCTCATCAAAAAATATTTTATAAAAAATTTGGCAGGCTCTTGGATTTTCTATACGACATTTCCAAAGATACCTTTAATTAATCCCGAATTTAAAAATATTGCACAATTTGCACCGCCTTTGGGATTTTTTATTGGAACAATACAGAGTTATATTTTTCTTTTTTTAAGAACAAATTCATGGTCAATTTATGCATCTGCATTAATTTGTTTGGCTTCGGGATATTTAATTACTGGTGGTCTGCACCTCGATGGTTTAATGGATACTTTCGATGGTATTTTTGCTGGGAAAAAGAGACGTTTAAAAGCTATGAAAGACAGTAAAGTTGGTTCCTTTGGCGTTCAAGCTTTAGTTTTTATAACTTTAATTCAAATTGCTTGCATACTGAAAATTCAAAACCTCATAATTTTTGTCTTACCTATATGCTTATTTTGGGGAAGATTTTCAAATTTATTTTTTATAGAAAAGTTTAAATATATGAGTTATAAGAAAAAATCTATTAGTCACAAAAAGTTTTGGAATGGATTTAAAAAAGAATCTTTGATCTCCATTATTTTTCTTTTAATTTTCATTGCATACCAATTTATTTCTATTACATCCCAAGCAAAATTAATTAAATTTTTAATTCTTATTTTGATTGGTATTTTTCTAAGCTATTCCATCCCAAACATACTGGGTAATAAAATTGGAGGTTTCAACGGCGATGCCTGCGGTGCAAGTGTTGTACTAGTTGAAACTGCAATGATGTTTATGCATGCAATTCTTTTATAGGTAGTTCTAAATAAAAAATATTTTTCTTCTTAAGATTTTTTGATTTCTCATTATTATCAATCGAGTTATTTTCCAGCAATCTCAAATCTCCCCCAATTTGTTTCGCTAATTTCCTCGCTAAAAAAAGTCCCACACCAGTTCCGTCCTGCTTTTTAGCGGCTGATCCTCTAAAACCTTTTTCAAAAATTTTCTCATTTTCATTTTTGGTTATTTTTTTACCATCATCAAATATATAAAGTCCATTACTCGTAATTCCGAGTCCAATTTCAGCATCTTTTTGGGCATATTTAAAGGCATTTTCTAATAAATTAGCCACAATTTCAGCAATTACAGCATATTTTGCCTCTAATGGCGAAACAGTCCAATCTGGCCAATGAGAAGGTTCAGTCCAATCTCTATTCTCTAAGTCCGCATTAGCTTTACCCCTCTCTAATATTGGACTCAATAAACTCTGAACAGTTATTACCTTTTTATTATCTAAATTAGGTGGTAATAATAATCTTTCCTCACCAATTTCCAGAGGAAGTTGAATAGGTGAATTTAATTGCGCAAAAGAATCCATATATTGATTAATTTGTTTTTGCTCTAGAATCATGCGTTCGACTATTTCAATAGAATCATCATCTGAACCGAGTCTTTTTATTAATAATTTTGCATATGTCCTAATAGCAGCTAATGGATTCCTTAATTGATGAATTATGACATTGACCTGATTTTTTAAATAATTGACTTCTTCATTTTTATTTTGACGTTCTAATTCAATAGAGACGCATTTCGCTAAAGATGTTGAAAGGGCCTTTAATCTAGAATCGAGAGATACTGGCCAATTCTCACCTTTCAAATCAGTTTCTACCCTAAGGACACCAAGTAAAATATCGTTTTCTTGTAGTGGGTACCATCTTCTATCAGGCGATGAAACCTTTAGTGAAGGATCCTCTTCTATTGAAGTAAGTAACCTATCAATTTGTGGCCATTGACCAATCATTTCAAAAGAAGCTTTAGTTCCTTGCTTAGCTGAAGCAAGATACATAACTAAATTAGTCACGCCCATTGAGCAACCAAAACTCTCTAGCTGTTTTAAAATTAATTCTTCAAATTTTTTTGAAAGATTCATAATTAATGAAATTTTGAGAAAATTTTTTTAAAAAAAACTAGAAAAAGGGCTTGTAAAATATGAAAAAAGTATTAAGATATATAAAGAGGTCTGACTTTAGCCAGCCTTAAATATGAATATTTAATCATATTTTAAGCTACATCAGGGGTTGATGGGTCCTCTATGTAATCTGAAGTGAATTTAAAATCACATATATAAGATTAGTAAAAATAAATAAGACTAATCTCATTAATAATTTCAGGAGTACCAATCAATGTCAAAAAAAAGAAAAAGAATCAGCAGAAGAAGATTGGCTGGCCAAAGGGTAATGGCACATGTACCTATTTATCATATCGAAACTGGCAAACATAAACCAGTTACAGCAGCAAGAAGATTCATAGCTGAAAATGGTCTCTCTGCTCCTTCAGTTTTCAATGTCAGAAGAAATGAACACACCACCGATAGATTTTTTTGGGGTGAAAAAGGGTTATTCAGCGCCCAATATGCTGAAGAAAATCATTTTCTATTTCCATCACTAAAAGTCGTAGTTGAAGGAATTGGTGAAGAAAAAATATTTGAGGGTCTAGAACTTACTGCGGATGATTGGGAAGAGATTGAAGAATATGAATATGCTTTTGTTTAAAAAATATTACTTATATTTGAACTTATAAAATTTATTAAATTTGAATCAATTTGATGAACTCCATCAAATTCTAATAATTCACAAAATTTAGAAGACTTACTCTTTACCTGTTCATAAATAGTCCTAGAGGCATCTATAGGCACGACATCATCGAATAAACCATGACTAATAATCAATGGAGAGAATTTTTCTCCTGGGGTCCAGTTGGGGTGAAGATAACCACTACAAGCAACAATTAATCCAAAATTTAACCTAAATCCCGCATCAATTGCCATTGCCGCCCCCTGAGAGAACCCCAATAAAATTGTTTTTCTTAATGGAATCTGATCAGTATCAAAATTTTTTAATGTAATTAAAAGTTTATTTACTTCAACCTCAGCTCCATACCAATCATGTGGGTATAATCCATACCACTGTCTTCCCTGACCACTTGGGTGTAATCCTGGAGCCCTCAAAGAAATTAGCTCAAAATCAAGATTTATTTTTTCATTCATCTCCTTACCAAATGTTAAAAGGTCATCTGAATCAGCTCCCCAACCATGCATCAAAATAATTCTATGAGTTGCAGTTTGAGAGCTAATCGAGACAAATTCATGATTGATAGCATATTTCATGTTTATATTCTTAAGTAAGTAAACTTTCCCATAATGTCTCCATTAGCTTTAGTAAGTGTCTCTGACAAAAAAAATATAATCCCATTTTGTAAGGAATTGGTGGAGCAATTTAATTATAAAATTCTATCAAGTGGAGGAACTGCAAAACATCTTATAGAGGCTAAAATTCCAGTTATTAAAGTTGCTAATTTTACTAATTCACCAGAAATTCTTGGAGGAAGAGTTAAAACTTTACATCCAAAAATACACGGGGGAATATTAGCTAAAAGAACTGATGAGGAACATAAAAAAGATATAGAAGCTAACAATCTTGAGCTAATTGACTTAGTAGTTGTAAATTTATATCCTTTTAAAAAAACTGTAGATCAGGGAGCTAAATGGGAAGATGCTATTGAAAATATCGATATCGGAGGGCCATCTATGATTCGTTCTGCAGCTAAAAATCATAAAGATGTTTCCGTTTTAGTAGATCCTAGTCAGTATCAAAATTTTCTTGAAGAAAGTAAAAAAGGCGAATTGAAAGACTCATATAAAGCAAAATTAGCCCTTGAAGCTTTTCAACATACAGCAGATTATGACACTGCCATATCTAATTGGATAAGAAAAGAGAGAGATTTACAATCTTCCAAATATATTGAATCCTATCCACTAATCAAAACCTTAAGATATGGGGAGAATCCACATCAAAAAGCTTTCTGGTACGGTTTAAGTAACATTGGATGGAACTCAGCAGAACAACTACAGGGGAAAGACTTAAGTTATAACAATCTATTAGATCTAGAGTCGGCACTTTCAACAGTTATAGAATTTGGCTACGGAGAAAAAGATAAACTTGCAACCGAAATGTTTGCCTCTGTTATTTTAAAACACAATAATCCTTGTGGTGCCTCTATAAGCAATTCAACTTCTAAAGCATTTTTGAATGCTTTGGAATGCGATTCTGTTAGTGCATTTGGAGGAATAGTTGCTTTTAATTCAAATGTTGATAGTGAGACCGCAATTCACCTCAAAGATATTTTCTTAGAGTGTATTGTCGCTCCATCTTTTGATGAGGAAGCTCTAGAAATTTTAAAAGTTAAAAAGAATTTAAGAATTTTAAAATTATCAAAAGATCTACTTCCAAAAAAGAATCAAAATTCCACTAAATCAATAATGGGAGGATTACTAGTTCAAGATAATGACGATAGTGAAGAAAAAACTGAAAATTGGATTTCAGTAACTAATAAAAATCCGAGCCATCAAATTAACTTAGATCTAAATTTTGCATGGAAAATTTGTAAACATGTGAAATCTAATGCCATCGTTATTGCAAAAGACCAAAGAACAATTGGTATTGGAGCTGGACAAATGAATAGAGTTGGAGCAGCAAAAATTGCGTTAAAAGCAGCTGGAAATTTATCTTCTGATGCTGTATTGGCCAGCGATGGGTTTTTCCCATTTGCAGATACTGTAGAGCTAGCAAATGAGTATGGAATAAAAGCTATTATTCAACCCGGAGGAAGTCTAAGAGACCAAGAAAGTATTGATATGTGTAATTCAAAAGGAATCTCAATGGTATTTACCCAGAAAAGACACTTTTTACATTAAATTATGTTGATTTTGGATAATATGTAATTTTGTTAGTTTTTCTGAATAAAGATAGCCTCCCTGGACCTGCACATAGAAAGTAGAGAGAAATAGCCCCGTAAATGAAAGACAATTCGAAGGCATAGTTGTGACCTTCAACTACTGCCAGAGGAAAACCTTCTAATCCTGTATCTAGGAGATGAAAATAAACAGCAAATGCCATGGTGGAGAATAAACCAAGAGAAGAAAGCCTCGCAAAAATCCCTAAAGCCAATCCTACTGGACATACTAATTGAGTAATTGCTGCTCCAAAAGTCCAAATAACAGGATCACCTGGCAAAAATGGAAAGTACTTTCCAACTACAAACTCAGCAAAACCCTGAGGGTCCTGAAGTTTTTCTAGGCCATGATGAATCATCAAAGCACAAAAACCTATTCTTAAAACAAAAATAGATAGTTCTCCGAGGATATTTACTTCTGACCCTGAAGATGAATTAGCAACTACAACTTCAACTTTTTGAGGCGCTTTAGTTCTATTCATACTTGCAGTTTGCACCTGATTAGTTTGTGCTTTGTCTTCCATACTTCATTAATTTTTCATTATTCTAGTTAATAAAGTAGATCTTTTGGAATTATCTGACTAATAAATTAAAAAAACTAAGCAAATTATGAATAAATAACAACTTCAGGAAGCAATATCAATTAACTTTTCAATAACATCCGCAACGACCTTATCAGGAGTGGATGCACCTGAGGTAATTCCAACATTAATTATTCCACTAGGTAGAAAGTCTTTTTTAAGTTCTAATTCTGATCCTAGTGGTTTATGAAATATTGAGTTTTCTTTGACTGATATCCTTTCAGGCGTGTCAATGTGAAAAGAAGAAATATTTTTTGTAATTGCTATTTCTTGTAAGTGCGTAGTGTTGGAAGAATTAAAGCCTCCAATAACTACTAGAATATCAAGGTCCTCATCAACCAAAGAAAACATTGCATCTTGTCTTTCTTCAGTTGCATCACAAATAGTATTAAAAGCTAAAAAGTGACTATTTAAGTTTTCTGGTCCAAATTTTTTTAACATAGTCCTTTCGAAAACCTTCCCAATTTCTTCAGTCTCGCTCTTAAGCATAGTTGTCTGATTTGCAACACCAACTCTATCTAAATCTTTATCAGGATCAAATCCATTAGAACAAGCTTTAGCAAATTTGTTCATAAACTCATTTCTATTACCTCTCCCCAGAATATATTCAGATACGTAATTTGCTTCTTCTAAATCGAGTACAACTAAATATTTGCCAGCGAATGAACTTGTAGCAAGAGTCTCTTCATGCTTAAATTTTCCATGGATAATAGATGTGAAAACATGTTTTTTATGTTTTTCAACTGTATGCCAAACCTTAGAAACCCATGGACAAGTTGTATCAATGATATGACAACCTTTCTCGTGCAAGAGTTTCATTTCTTGAACGGTAGCTCCAAAAGCAGGAAGTATAACAACATCACCATTAGAAACTAGAGAAAAATCTTTGATTCCATTTTTAGCTGAAATGAATTTCACATTCATTTTTCTTAAATGATCATTAACCGAGGGATTATGAATTATTTCGTTTGTTATCCAAATATTTTCATTAGGGTAATGTCTTCTAGTTTCATAAGCCATTGCTACAGCTCTTTCAACTCCCCAACAGAAACCAAAGGCTTGGGCTAACTTAATATTTAGTCTGCCTTTAGTGTAAGTAAAACCATTATCTCTAATAGAACTTATCAAATCACTTTGGTAAGCTTCTTCTAACGCTTGAGCTCTTTTTGTTGGAGAATCGAAACCCCTTCTATTGTATCTATCAGAATGATGAAGAGATCTTCTAAAAGCTTGAGTATCCATCTTCCCATATTACAACGTTTTAAATAATTTTTCGTAAAAAAAAAGAAACCTGACATAAGTCAGGTTTCTTAAATTAATTTTGAGTTAGATTACTTAGCAGATGCAAAGTCTGGATATGCTTCCATTCCATGCTCTCCTATATCTAAGCCTTGAGTCTCTTCCTCTTCAGATACTCGGATTCCACCGAATAATCCTCCAATTACGGACCAGGCAATCCAGCAAGTAACTAGTGTCCAAATAGCATAAGCTGCGGCACCAAGAGCTTGAACTAGAAGAAGGGTAATACCTCCGCCATTGAACAATCCCATACCTGCTCCATCACCTTGTACAGCTGTACCCCAAAGACCGATAACAACAGTACCCCATACACCACAAACTCCGTGAACAGAGAATGCGCCTACAGGATCATCGATCTCAGCGGCATCAAGTGCTGCAACAGAAAATACAACGATTATTCCACCCACTAGTCCTGCGAACCAGGCTCCAGCAAGAGTCATATCACCGCAACCAGCAGTGATACTAACCAAACCAGCAAGGATTCCGTTAATTATCATTGTAAGATCAGGCTTACCAGAAGTTAATGTTGAAACAATAGTTGCACCAATAGCACCAGCTGCTGCTGCCAAAGTAGTTGTTACAGCAACATATGGAACCCATTGATCCATAGCAAGTTGAGAACCGGGGTTAAAACCATACCAACCTATCCATAGAACTAGTGCGCCTAGAGTAGCTATAGCCATGTTGTGTCCTGGCATAGCTTGTGGTTTCCCATCAGAGTATTTGCCAATTCTTGGTCCAAGAAGCATAGCTCCTACAAGACCCGCCCATGCTCCAACTGAGTGAACAATTGAAGAGCCGGCAAAGTCTACAAAACCTAAAGAATCAAGCCAACCACCATTCCATTTCCAGCTACCAGCAATTGGATATATAAATGCAGTTAATACAACAGCAAAAACAACAAATTCTCCAAATTTAACTCTTTCAGCAACAAGACCGGATACGATAGTTGCCGCAGTTCCTGCGAATGCAGACTGGAACAAGAAATCAACTGTTGGGACTAATCCAGCATCAGTTACCATATCTGCGGTAACTGTTGGATCAAAAAATAAGCCTCCAAAATAAAGCCATCCGTCAGCAACACTACCTCCGTACATTAATGAATAGCCGATAAACCAATAAGAGGTTACAGCTAGAGCAAATACGAATAGGTTTTTAGCAAGGATGTTTACTGCGTTCTTAGAACGACACATACCTGCCTCAACCATAGCGAAACCAGCGTTCATAAAGATCACTAAAATAGTAGCGATCAAAAGCCATAAATTGTTAGCAAGAAAAGCTGCATTCAACTCAGGTAAATCAGCTGCGTGAGCTGAAAGATTAAAAATACCTAAACCGAACAGAGCTAAAGGAACAGTCGCAAGCCACAACATTGAGCGGTTTGAACTAAATCCTCGAATACTCCTCAAAAGGAGCATAGGTCCATTAACAAGACTTGCTTCTTGTAATCTGGACCTAGAGCGCCTTTGAGGCGTTTGCAAAGCAGTGGTCATAAAAAAAAATTAGATCTGCAAAAAAACAGTTTGTGCTGTTTCCTTTCATATTCAATTTTGCTCAAAAAACTAATTAGTGTCTAGTAGTCGTTGTTACCAATTTTATAGTTGCACCTTAAAACTATATCTGTTAAATTAAAAAATTTTTTTTTAAAAGCTTTTCAAATTATCAAGATTTCATTTATTTCAAAGGTTTAATTCCTTTCCATGATACGTGGTCTTTATGAAATTCAAAAGAACATGGGATAGTAATCATTCCTAAACTTAGAGATTCCCGAAAAAGACTGCCGTATAAGGGATCTGCTTCATCTCCAGGGGCAAAATAACAGGCGTCTTTTCTCGTCATACAAAGTACTAAAACACTTTTACTTTCAGGAATTAATTCCTTTAATTCCATGAGATGTTTTTGGCCTCTTTCCGTGACTGTATCTGGGAATAGAGCTACATTTTCTTTAATCCAAGTAGTATTTTTAACCTCTATGTAAATGTTACGTTTATCAGGATTTGAAGATTTTGGGGTTAAAAAAAAGTCAATTCTGCTTTTTTTATCTTTTCCATAAGGAACTTCAGATTTAATTGTCTCTATTTCACCTATTATTTCTGTTAGAAGATTTTTCTCGATCACCCTTTTGATTAACTTGTTTGCAAATAGAGTATTAATACCTACCCAAACCTCCTCATTTTCTTCATTAAAAACACATATCTGCTCCCAAGTAAAAGGTAATTTTCTTTTTGGAGAAGTAGAGACACTTATTCTTACTTTTGCTCCCTCACTCAATAGTCCCTTCATTGGGCCAGTGTTAGCGCAATGAGCAGTTACTACCTCTCCACTCTCTAATTCAATATCTGCAAGGAACCTTTTATACCTCTTAATTAAAACCCCTTCAATTAATGGATCAAAATCAATTATTCGATCATTCATAAAAATGTCGTTATTTAGAAATCAAATATAATTGAAACTTAAACTGATTGAAAAATTTAGACGAATCCAAATGCATTCATTTTTAAAAAATAATGTTTTTTCAATTTCGTTTGGTACTAGTCTAAGTAAATTAGCTGGATGTATAAGACAAATATTTATAGCTGCTGCTTTTGGGGTTGGTGCAACTTACGACGCGTTTAATTATGCATATATAATTCCTGGTTTTTTGATAATAATCATTGGGGGTATTAATGGTCCATTGCATAACGCAGTCGTTGCAGTTTTAACTCCGCTTAACAAAAAAAATGGAGGGATTGTTTTAACTCAAGTAAGCATAAAACTTTCAATATTATTATTAATTTTAGCCATATTGATTTACTCGAATTCCAGTTTATTAATTGATTTGTTAGCCCCGAATTTAAGTTACGAAGCTAAATCTATTGCCACGTACCAATTACAAATACTCACACCTTGCATACCTTTATCCGGCTTCATAGGTTTAAGCTTTGGCGCCTTAAATTCCCAAAGAAAATTCTTTTTATCAAGTATAAGTCCAGCAATAACGAGCGTAACTATCATTTTTTTTATTTTTTTTAGTTGGATTTTCAACCGAGAAAATACATCTTCTATTTTCTTTACTTACGAGGGATTACTGGCATTTGCAACTTTGACAGGAACTTTAATTCAGTTTGTTGTTCAAATTTGGGAAATAAATAAAATTGGTCTCTTGAGATTAGAGTCAACCTTCAACTTATTTAAAGATGAAGAGAGGAGGATTTTCAAGCTAATTATTCCAGCATCCATCTCATCAGGTCTAAATCAAATAAATGTTTTTATCGATATGTTTTTCGCTTCAAGTTTTCAAGGCGCAGCATCTGGACTAGCTTACGGAAACTTTCTTATACAAGCCCCCTTAGGCATATTATCTAACTCATTGATTCTGCCATTACTTCCAAAGTTTTCTAAATTGAAAAGTAAAAAAGACGTAAGAGGACTCCAAAAAAAATTGATATCTGGGATAGAGTCCTGTTTTTTGACAGCTATTTTTTTAACCGGATTTTTCATAACATTCAATAGTCAAATCGTACAATTAGTTTTTCAAAGGGGATCTTTTGATTATTCAGCAACTTTAAAAGTAAAGAATATATTAATTGCTTATGCAGTTGGGATACCCTTTTATCTTTATAGAGATTTATTAGTAAGAACTTACTATTCAATAGAGAAAACAAACTTCCCTTTTAAGTCTTCATTTGCAGGGATAATATTTAATATTTTTTTTGACTGGTTTTTAATTGGTGCCCCAATTAAGAATTTTGGTAATCTTTCTCCTTATAATTTCGGAGTAGTGGGAATAATTTTATCTTCAGGAATAGTCAACTTTATAGTTTGTATTTTTCTTACTTTTAATCTGCGTAATGAGAATATCATTTTGCCTAACTTGAAATTATTGAGGAAAGTTAGCCTCATGTCATTAGCAGTATTTATAGACAGCACACTTTGTTTTACTATTTTGAAAATTACGAATAACCTCAATTCAAATCTCGCGGAATTTTTATTATTAGTATTTGGAACTCTAACTTTTTTTGTAGTTTATTTTTTACTTACAAAATGCTTGAAAGTAAATAAATTTAAAGTTTCAAAAAAAGAGATTTAGTTTTTAAAAAAACCTTCCAAAATCTCCTCTAATTCAAAAATTTGTGAGTTAGTGATTAATTTAATCAGTGGAATACTATTAACACCATCCCCTACTTTTACATTTATTGCTTTCAAACTTAATTTTGCCGCCTCCAATGGGGCTTGATCTTTATTGCTGATACATTCAATAGCAAGATGCCTAGCTAGGCCAGCGTCTCCAAGGTACAAATTCCACTTTTCTATTTTAATAAAAATCTTTTCGGAAATAATATTTTCTAGATCACTTATACGTATCTGAGAGTCCATAAATATAAATTGATTTAAGTTGATTGTTTTGAAGTATCTTTAGGTTTTTTTATAATTACGAAAAGTAAATGGGAGGCCAAAAGAACTGACCAGACAATTGCAAAATTATTAAAATAGCCAATTTGATATTTAATCTCTTTTAAAAGCCAAGTGCCACTTACAATCGCAGTGAATATCATGCAGTGAATAACAAAATTTACTATTCGAGAAAAATGTTTATAGATGGGATCTTCTAAATCACCATTTCCGTACCACTTTATAGGCATATTAATAATTTGATTGTTAACAATAGACATTTTACCCGAAATCTAGTTGACTAAGAGACCCTGAAACAGAGATATTACATAATTATGCGCCTGTAGCTCAGTGGATTAGAGCACCTGACTACGGATCAGGGTGTCGGGAGTTCGAATCTCTCCAGGCGCGTTTAAAATTCTGAAATATTCTTTTTATATTTTTCTAAAAAATATCGTCTATATTATGGATATTACTTCTCAAATTCAATGAATATTCTTCAAAATCTTAAAGAAAGTGATCCAGTAATATCAAACTTTATCAACTCTGAAAAAAATAGGCAGGAAACTCATCTTGAGTTAATCGCAAGCGAAAATTTCGCATCAATTGCCGTTATGCAGGCTCAAGGTTCTGTCCTTACAAATAAATACGCCGAGGGATTACCTCAAAAAAGATATTACGGGGGATGTGAATTTGTTGATGAAATCGAAGAATTAGCTATACAGAGAGCGAAAAAATTATTTAATGCAAATTGGGCTAATGTTCAACCCCATAGTGGAGCACAGGCAAATGCTGCTGTTTTCCTAAGTCTACTTAAACCTGGCGACACAATCATGGGGATGGATTTATCTCATGGTGGGCACCTAACTCATGGTTCTCCAGTAAATATGAGTGGTAAGTGGTTCAATGCAGTTCACTATGGTGTAAATAAAGAAACTAGTGAATTAAATTTTGATGAAATAAGAGAGATAGCACTTGAAACAAAACCAAAATTGATCATATGCGGATATTCTGCTTATCCAAGAACAATTGATTTTGAGTCATTTAGAAATATTGCAGATGAAGTTAGTGCTTTCTTAATGGCTGATATTGCACATATTGCCGGTCTTGTTGCTAGTAAACTTCACCCAAATCCAATACCTTATTGTGATGTAGTAACAACAACTACTCATAAAACATTAAGAGGGCCTAGAGGGGGGCTTATCTTATGTAAAGATGCAGAATTTGGAAAGAAATTTGATAAATCTGTTTTCCCTGGAACTCAAGGTGGGCCCCTAGAACATATAATTGCCGCTAAAGCAGTTGCATTTGGAGAAGCCTTGCAGCCAGATTTCGTTAATTATTCCCAACAAGTAATAAAAAATGCAAAAGTTCTAGCTTCAACTTTAATAAATAGAGGTATCAATATCGTGAGTGGAGGCACTGATAACCATATTGTTTTACTCGATTTAAGAAGTATCAATATGACTGGTAAAATTGCTGACTTACTTGTAAGTGAAGTGAACATCACTGCAAATAAAAATACCGTTCCATTTGACCCTGAATCACCTTTTGTAACCAGCGGACTAAGATTGGGAACTGCTGCATTAACTACTAGAGGCTTTAATGAGAATGCTTTTGCTGAAGTTGGCGAAATTATTGCTGATAGATTACTTAATCCAGCCGATTCACTAATTGAAAGTCAATGTAAAGAAAGAGTCTTAACCTTATGTAATCGTTTTCCTCTTTATGAAGGCAAACTTGAAGCATCAATTAAATGAGTCCTAACTCCAAGGGAGTTGAAATTCTTTCTATTGGAACAGAACTACTCTTAGGAAATATTATAAATACAAATGCTCAATGGATTTCTGAACAGTTATCTCAATTAGGCTTAAATCACTTTAGGCAATCAACCGTAGGTGATAATTGTGATCGAATTATAAAAGTAATTCAAGAAATATCGAAAAGGAGTAATCTTCTAATTACAACTGGTGGCTTGGGACCAACACCAGATGACTTAACTACTGAAGCAATAGCCAAGTCTTTTAATGTAACTCTTTCTGAAAGACCGCACTTATGGGATGAAATCAAACAAAAACTGTCAAACTCAAAACTCCAGGACGATTCATCTAGCTTAAGGAAACAATGTCTCTTCCCAAAAAATGCTCAAATAATTAATAACCCTAGGGGCACTGCTCCAGGAATGATATGGGAACCAATAAAAGGATTTACTATTCTTACTTTCCCTGGAGTACCAAGTGAAATGAAAACTATGTGGGAAGAGACGGCGTGTGATTTCATTAAAACCAAATTTTCAGATAATTATTCCTTTTATTCAAATACTCTTAAATTTTCAGGCATTGGAGAATCTTGTGTTGCAGAAAAAATTAACGATCTTTTAAATCTTGATAACCCCACTGTTGCTCCATATGCAAACTTAGGAGAGGTTAAACTAAGAATCACAGCGCGAGCAAAGAATTATCTAGAAGCCAAAAATATAATTAAACCTGTAAAAGAAAAATTAAAAAAAGATTTTTCGAAATTTATTTTTGGAGAGGATAATGATACCCTTCCTAGCGTTTTAATAAAAGAATTAACCGAGAGGAAACAAACTATTGTTTTTGCTGAATCCTGCACGGGAGGCCTTCTATCATCATCACTAACATCAATATCAGGCTCATCTCAAGTTTTTAAAGGTAGTATAGTTTCCTACAGTAATGAGCTAAAAAATTCATTATTAAATATTTCTAAAGAGAAGCTTATAAAATATGGAGCTGTTTCTGAAGAAGTTTGTGAGTCCATGGCAATTAATGTAAAAGAGAAATTAGGATCAGATTGGGCAATAGCAATTAGTGGAATAGCTGGTCCTAACGGAGGTAGTCAAGATAAACCGGTCGGACTTGTCTATATATCAATTTCTGGGCCGAATAATCATGTAACTAATATAAAAAAACTATTTAACTCAACACGAAATAGAGTAGAAATTCAAACACTAAGTGTAAATCTGTGTTTGAACAGCCTCAGATTAATCCTATTATCGAATAGTAAGTAACTATTTTTACAAATTGAGTCAAGATACCTTATTTGATAAAGTTTGGGATTTACACAAAGTTTCAAGACTTCCAGGTGGATCTGATCAAATCTTTATTGGTCTTCACCTTATCCATGAAGTTACAAGTCCTCAAGCATTTGGCGCTTTAAAAGACAAAAAATTAAAAGTTAAATTCCCTGATAGAACTGTTGCTACCGTTGATCATATTGTGCCAACTGACAATCAGAGCAGGCCTTTCAAAGATAATCTCGCTGAACAGATGATTGAAACACTTGAGAAGAATTGCTTAGAGCATAAAATAAGATTTTTTAATATTGGTAGTGGTAATCAAGGAATAGTTCATGTAGTAGCACCAGAATTAGGACTTACACAGCCAGGAATGACAATCGCTTGCGGAGATTCTCATACTTCAACTCATGGAGCTTTTGGATCAATTGCTTTTGGGATAGGTACAAGTCAAGTAAGAGATGTTCTTGCTACCCAAACCATCGCCATGAACAAATTAAAAGTGAGGCAGATTTGGTGTGATAATAAATTATCTAAGGGTATTTATGCTAAGGATCTAGTACTCCATATCATTAACGAACTTGGTGTAAAGGCAGGAGTAGGTTTCGCCTATGAATTCGCAGGTCCTGCAATAGATGATTTATCAATGGAAGAAAGGATGACTATATGCAATATGTCTATTGAAGGAGGAGCAAGATGCGGCTACATTAACCCTGATGAAAAGACCTTTAGTTACATCAAAAATAAATTATGTGCTCCAAAAAATGAGCATTGGGATAAAGCTCTCACTTGGTGGAAATCATTAAAAAGTGATGAAAATTCAATTTATGATGATGTCATTAAATT
This sequence comes from Prochlorococcus marinus, assembly GCF_001180245.1. GTDB lineage: Bacteria > Cyanobacteriota > Cyanobacteriia > PCC-6307 > Cyanobiaceae > Prochlorococcus_A > Prochlorococcus_A marinus_F. The sequence continues at coordinate 85,928 of NZ_CVSV01000116.1, read as the reverse complement.
AGATGCTTCTAAAGTAGAACCAACGGTAACATGGGGGATTACTCCCGGCCAAAGTATAAGCATTAATCAACAAATCCCTCTTTTAGATGATTTATCCCCAAATGACAAATTAGTTGCAAAAGAGGCTTATGAATATATGAGTTTCAAGCCAGGACAATTTATAAAAGATACTCCTATAGACGTTTGTTTCATAGGTAGTTGCACAAATGGAAGAATCAGTGACTTAAGAGTTGCAGCTCAAGTATTAAAAGACAAAAAAGTATCCAAGAATGTCAAAGCATTTGTAGTTCCAGGTTCAGAAAAAGTAGCGGCTGAAGCAAAACAAGAAGGTATAGATCAAATATTTAAGGATTCTGGATTTCAATGGAGAGAGCCTGGCTGTTCAATGTGTTTAGCAATGAATTCAGATAAGCTTATAGGCAATCAAGTTAGTGCTAGTTCTAGTAATAGAAATTTCAAGGGTAGGCAAGGATCTCCTAGTGGAAGAACACTTCTTATGAGTCCAGCAATGGTTGCTGCTGCTGCAATTAATGGCAAAGTCAGCGACGTTAGAGAATTTATCAGCTGATGAAATCCGAGTTTACCCCACCAATTGGGAAAATTTCAAATGTGAATGGTCAATGTATCTCATTGGTTGGTAACGATATTGATACAGATCGCATAATTCCAGCACGTTTTTTGAAGTGTGTTAACTTTGATTCATTGGGTGAATCTGTTTTTGCAGATGATAGAAAAAAATTAAATGGAAGGCATCCTTTTGATCTAGAAGAAAACAAAAATGCCTCTATACTTATTGTCAATAGCAATTTTGGATGTGGTTCCAGTAGAGAGCATGCTCCTCAAGCACTTCTGAGATGGGGTATAAAAGCAATTATAGGAGAGAGTTTCGCTGATATTTTCTATAGTAACTGTATTGCAATTGGAATTCCATGTTTTACCCTTGCGAAAGAAGGAATACAAAAAATTCAAAAACATAAAGATGATAATTTTTTATTTTTAGAAATTGACCTGAAAAAATCCTTCGCAAAATCAAAAGATTTAAATTTCAATCTTGAGATTAAGGAAAGCTCAAGAAAAATGTTTTTATCAGGGGAATGGGATGCTACTTCAACACTGCTTGAGAATGAAAATTTAATAAAAAATAAATTTACCCAATTACCTTATACAAAATTTAATACTAGATTGTTATAGCTATTTAAATCCAAAGAGACTAAAAGAAATACCTCCAGATTGATTATGAGGTTGATAAAAAATACCAACTTCATAGGATCTTTTTTTCCAATTTAGAGAAATTTTAGAATTTATAAATTCACCATAATCATTTGAATCATTTGTTAAGTTCAAAATCCCAAAACTTTTGAGAATAATTGGTCCATATAATTGCTGATCATAAGAAATATTTAGGGTCAAGTCTTCATAATTTTGATCAAACTTAAAAACACTTTTGCCACTATCAAATTTATAGAAAGGTAATAGACTTATACGAGTATAGTCAAAAGTTTTATTTTTAAAATTTCCAAATATTAATTCTGGACCTATACCTAGCCCTAAATATTCTTGATGATCTCCATTTTCATAGAAAGAATATGATGCTTCTAATCTTGTATTAATACTTAAGCCTTTTGTGATTGGTTCAGGAATATACTTATATGAAATATCAATAGATTTCTTTTTAGGTTTTAAAATACTTACTGGAAATTTCTGATCAAGAGAATAAAACAAATTACCCTTCAGATTAGTTAAGAGATTTTTAGTATTTAGAGCTTCAGCTGTTATTTTAGCCAAATCTAATGATAAAAATTCTGACTTTTTGATGCCATCAGTAATCCAAGTATTTTCCTTATGCAATTTTGAACCATAACCAGAGTAAATTTCTGCTTCACCTAAAGAACCATTCCAAACCCTCTCTCTATAAATACCATAAAAACTTTTTTCCCATTCTGAATCTAATAAATCAATTTCTTTACTCAATACAGTTTTAAATCTAAATGCATCTGAAAATTTATTCAAATCAAGAGAATTTAAATTCTTTTCTATTTTTAAATCCCAATTTTTTATTGTGCCTTTAATCTGGGATTCTAGTGCAAAATAATCTTCAAAACTTGCATTTCTCTTTACCCTATCTGAAGTTACTGATTCCCCCTTATTTACGAAACTTTTTGTATGGCCTTTGAGTGAGCGTTGAATCAAGAATTGAGGTTCTAAATCAAGAACAACATCATCATTTATGTCTATTGAGTTAATTCTCCTCCCGATAAAATACCCATCCTTATCTAAATTTTCATATCCAAAGTTCCATGTATTTGCAGGTTGAACATTTTTAAAATCAAAATTTCTACTACCTATCCAAAAGGGGATTGATACTTTTTCGTCAAGTATTAAATAATTTAATGAAGATTTAAATCTAAGTTTTTCATTAATGGGAAAAACTTCTAATGAATTTATTGCTAATTTTGCTTGCTTTAATTCAAGTAAATCATTACTAAATATAGCCTTCTTACTTTTCCATTTATCACCATCTATAATCATTTTTTTTGTAAAAAACACCCAATTCTGTACATTATCAGGAGTATTTATAACTTCCGTTTTATTGAAATCAATTAATTTCTCTAACTTTTTAGAATCTGATAAGCTGAAATTTGAAGATATATCATTAATCAAGGTATTGGTATTGATAGCGCCCTCAACATCTAATAGATAACCTTTTTCACTAATAAAGCTGTATTCTAGTTGTGAAGCTTTAAAGATTTGATCTCCAAATATGAATGTTATATTTCCACTTGCTTCAATTTTTTTATTTAACTTGTCATATATTAATTTATCAGCTTTAAGGAGTTTGCCTCTATAAGAAACAGAAACATTGCCCTCTGCATAGATGACATCGCTTATTTCGGACTGTTTATCCGATTGTATTATTAACTGTTGTTTATTTTCAGCTTTAGAAACCAAAAATGAATTTGTTTTTCTCTTTAAAAATTTTAAATAATCAGTATCTACATCTAAATCATTACTTAGTGAATTTAATGGGATTTTTAAATTATTTTTATTTGATAAAGTTATATCAATATTCCGGTTATTAATATTTTTATTAATTTTTGCTAATTCAGCTGATTTTGATGGCTGAATGAAATTAATAAAAAGAAAAGAGAGAAATATTATTTTTTTCGATATACCTAAGATCAATTTAAGAATTTAATTAAAAAAATTAGTCTTGAGGACTTTCTAGATCTTTTCTGTTAGGGGTTCTAGTTGGGTCACTTGCTAAAAATCCGAAAAGAAATATTCCAACAAAGAAAAAGACGATGGTGTAAACAGAAATTTTTAAAGCGAGCATGGAAATACTAGTGCTGACAGATTTATATCCTATTAAATTTATAATTAAACTATGGTTAATTGTTTACTTTTTGTATTTTTGGTAAATTTTGAAATACTTTCAGGATTAATTAATCATCATGATCATCCCAAGGATCAGTAAGCTTTGCTGCTTTAGGTCCAAAGGCAGTCCATAGACCAAAACCTGTCAAAGCTAAGAGTAAAGCCAGAATTGTTACAGCAATAGAAACTGCAGGATCTGGAGCTGATGATAAAGTTTGCATCAATTTTGCTAAGTTTGTAAACAATTTATGTATTTATTCTTATACAATAGCGAAATAATATCCGATTTTGTGATTTAACATGGGTCAAAAAACAGCATTAGGAAGTCTTTTAAAAGCAATTGGCAATTCAGGTCAAGGAAAAGTTGTACCTGGTTGGGGAGCAGTTCCTGTAATGACAGTAATTGGTCTACTACTTTTAGTATTCTTAGTTATTCTTCTACAAATTTACAACCAATCCCTACTACTACAGGGTTTCTCAGTAGATTGGAACGGAAACTAAATTTCTGAAATTTTCTCTAAAAGCTATTTGGTTAATGTAAAGTTGCCAAAAAGCTTTTTTTTTTAATTTTGTTTTTATTAATTAGTTATAGTTTGTATATTAATAATTCTCAAACAAAATGAGATTTAGAAATAAACAATGAAAGACATATTTTTAATTGGATTAGGAAATCCTGGTAAAAAATACTCAAAAAGTAGACATAACATAGGATTTTTACTTCTTGAACATCTCTCGAAAAAATATAATTCAAATTTTTTGCTTAAAGATAAGCTTAAAAGTTCCTGCTCAGAATTTCAAATCAATGATTCTACTTTCAGATTATTCTTACCAAATACGTTTATGAATAACAGTGGTGATGCAGTCCGAGCAATAGTTGATTGGTACAAGATCAATTTAGATCAGATTTTCATAATAGTCGATGATAAAGATCTTCCCCTTGGAAAAATAAGATTTAGAAGAAAAGGAAGCTCAGGGGGACATAACGGGCTTAAAAGCATTATTGAACAATTGCAGACACAAAACTTTAAGAGAATAAGAATTGGTATTGGTTCACCTACTCCAATAAAAGGAAAAAATAATTTTAATACCATTTCACATGTATTAGGAAATATTTCTCTAGAAGAAAAATCCATATTAGACAAAGTGTACAAGAGAGTCATTGAATCTCTTGTACAGCTAAATACTAAAAAAGAAGATTATATAATTAACGAATTAAATTCTTTTGACAAAGACCAACCTTAGGAAATGCGTTCAAAACCTGAAACTATTGCAAATGTGAGTGTTAAGGAATATTGCTTCTCAAAAAAGCAAATTCAGGGGGTTGTGGAAGCTAGTCAATTTGAATGGACGTTTATATACTCCTTTAATAAAGGTCTATTAAAGGTAAATCCACCTTTAGGAAGAGCATTAATTGAGAATGCCTTATTGAAATTTTTACTGAAAAAAGATTATGAACTTGAAACGGGGAATGAGTATAAGTTCACTATTTCAGCCAAGTTTTAAAATCTAGATTTTCATTCAAAGTAAACTTCATTTTGCAATAATCCTCTAAAATTATTAAAGCTGATATCGCATCAAGGTTTTTATTAAGAATAAAAACCTCTCTTGGAATTAAAAACTTGAGACCTCTTATTGGAAACAGTTCGAAATATCTTGATTTAGCCCTGTAGGTAGTATTCTTTTCCTCAAAAGTTATTATTTCTTTTTTAAAAAAATCTAGTTTTTCTCTAATCTCCCTGTTGGTGGTCCCATTGCCAATAATAATTTTTGATATGTCCTCAGCAGTAATCAAATTTCTGACATAATTCCCAATTAATTCACTTTTAAGAATTATCGCTTTATTAACTTTTTTTTCACTTATTTCAGCTAAGACTAAGCCACATTTACTTTTTCCGGGGTCAATACTTATTACTCTAGACATTTAAACTGCAATCTTTAAAATATTAATTTCAACGACTATAGGTTCTACAGTTTTACTATCTCTTAAAGATACTACTTCCAACTTAAATTTGATATTTTGATTTTCTTTAAGAAAGTCTCTAATCTTTTTTACAAAATTTCCACTTGTATTAATTTCAGTAACTTGTGATCCTTTTGACTTAATTTCATCTCTTGTTTCTCTAAGCAATGATTTAATTTTTAGATTTATTGATTTACTATTTAATTCACTTGCTACCAGATTAGCACTTGTAATAACATCACCTTTTTTTACTATAAATTTATTCTCTAATAAATCTGGAGATACAAAAACATAATTATCTCCTTTTAAAACATTTGTTGCTGATTTAATTAATAAAACCCAGTTACCACCGCTAGCAGCTATTGTCTCAATTTTTTTAATATCACTGGGTCTCCACAAAAGAATATTTCTTGCTTGTTTATTATTTGGGATAACAATTTTTCTAACAAATTTATCAGCTTCATTAAAAATTTTTGTCAAGTCAAGTTTTATATTTGAGCTGGAATCAACCTCAGCAATAAATAAAGTTTGTCCTCTTTTAATAACGATATTTCCTCTCCTAAATTCTTTAATATTATTTTTTAATTGATTTAACTCCTTTTCTTTTTGAATAATTTTACCCTCAAGTTCCTTTCGTTCCTCCTGTAAAGGGATTAATGCCTTTTTACTTTCATCTAAAGTTTTTTGCAAAAAAGGAATATCAACAAAAAGCCTTTGTCTAAATTCTTCACTTACTAAAATCAATAACCCTATTGATATTGAACTAATAAATCCACCGGTAAAAATAGTTATTATAGTTGCTGTTTTTTTCGGTCTTAATTTTAAGATACTAAATCTTGCTTTACCAATCTTTGTTCCAAGAATATCCCCAAATGGTGCAATTAATCCCCCGAGTAATATTAAAAAAACAATTAAAATCCAAGCCACACTTTTCCATATACTCAATACATCATAATTTATGATGAATCAATTAAATCTTTTTGCAAGAGCAATTGGATCAAATACTGTGATCTTTTTTCTTTCAATATTAAGAAGCCCTGAATCCTTTAAATCACCCAATAATCTTGTAATGGTTACTCTTGTAGAACCTATCGCTTCAGCAATTGCCTGATGTGAAAGCCTTAAGTCTATCGTAATACCTTTTTCACCTGCAACTCCAAAGTCTCTACAAAGAACCATTAAAAAACTTACTAAACGAGAAGACATATCTCTGTGTGTAAGAGTTTCTATCATTGTTTCAGTTTGCAGGATCCTACTTGAAAGCCCCTGTAACAGTAATAGTCCTACTGATGCATCTTCCTCTATTGCTCTTAAAACAGAATTTGCAGGTGCTGTAATCATTTCAACTCTAGTGAATGCTATAGCATGGTAAAAACGATCGGATCTATGGCCTGTAAGAAGAGATAAAACACCAAAGAGACTATTCTCTCTTAAGAGAGCAACAGTTATTTCTTCACCTGACTCATAAACTCTTGACAATCTTACTGCTCCTCTTCTTATAAGATAAACTCTTTCAGCAGGATCTCCCGGGAAAAATATTGTTTTAGATCTCTCAACCATTTCTGTGCTTGCACCATCTAGACCTTTAATAACTTCCATTAAAGTTCTATTGATTGGAAAACGTTCTCCAACAGAGTTAATTTTACTTTGTCCGGATTGTTGCGAACTAAAGCGGTTGAATCCTCGTGAAGCAGGTATCATAAATATCTTGACTATTAAAAAATTTAAGGAGACACCCTAAAATATCTTGTATCAACAGTAACAATTTTCAATTCTTATAAGTTTATCAACAAGCTTTTTTCAGTAAGTTTCAAGTTGCTTAAACCTTTTTTAAGTAAAATTACACTATATGCAGCGTTATTAGATTCTAATTATACTGCATATAGAAAGAATCTAAATAATGGTAATTAGTTCATCTCATATCTATTCCAAAGGTAACCTTGATGTTGTAAAAACAAATACTGCTAACAAAAATAACCTAAAAAAATTTCCACAAAACGGACAAATTCAAATCTATCAATCTTCATATAGAGGTAGCTACACATCTATGATTAGAGACTCTCTAAGAAATGCTGCTCTTGGTAGAAAAGTGCTACTAATACAATTTATGAAAGGAGGGGTCAATCAAGGAGTTGATCATGCAGTAAAGCTATGCGGTAATTTGACCTGGGTAAGATCATCGCATTCATTTGATCAATATAATTCTGAAGAAATTGAAAAGAATAAAACTTTAAGAAAATCTGTTTATGAATCTACTATTAAATTATGGAATTTTTGTAAAAGGGAACTACAGTCTGGAGAGAATGACCAAATCATTCTTGATGAAATTTTTTTAGCTATTGATATGAAATTTATCAATAAAGATGATTTGATTTCAACACTTGAAAACCGATTTATATCAGGAGATGTAATTCTTACTGGTACAGATATACCTAAAGATTTATTATTAATGGCTAACCAAATTACCGAACTTCGCTCATAAAACAATGTTAAAAAATGATCTCTGGATAAATCAAAAAGCTTCGGAAGGTATGATTAAACCCTTTCAATCAAATTTGGTGAGACATCTTGAGCCTGGCAATAAACAAAAGCCAGTTTTGAGTTACGGATGTTCCTCCTATGGCTATGATTTAAGACTTTCATCTAAAGAATTCCTAATTTTCAGACATATCCCCGGGACAGTGATGAACCCCAAAAAGTTTAATCCTAATAATTTAGAGAAAACTGTTCTTCACAATGATAAGGATGGAGACTTTTTTATTCTTCCTGCTCACTCCTATGGTTTAGGAGTTGCTTTAGAAAAGATGAAAGTACCAGAAAATATTACTGTAATCTGTATAGGCAAAAGTACTTACGCGCGACTTGGAATTATTGTGAATACAACGCCCGCAGAGGCAGGTTGGGAAGGTCATCTAACTTTAGAATTTAGTAACAGTTCAGGTGCTGATTGCAGAATTTATGCTGAGGAGGGTATTTGCCAACTACTCTTTTTTGAAGGTGATCCGTGCTCTACAACCTACGAAGATAGAAGAGGTAAATATCAAAACCAACCAGAAAAAGTAACTCTTGCAAAGATCTAAAATGAGTAAAGTTGAACTAATTTCGCTAACTCCTGATGCAGAAAAAACAATGGCTTACATTGCAAGAGTTAGTAATCCAAAAAATCAGGAAAATGAAGACTATTCGAAATTATTGAGTTATTGCATTAAAAATGAACATTGGAGTGTTTTTGAACAATCATTTATGACCTTACAAATAGAAACTAACAGAGGAATCGCTGCCCAAATTTTGAGACACAGATCATTTACTTTCCAGGAATTTTCACAAAGATATGCAGATAGTTCTCAATTGGGTAATATCCCCTTACCTGAGCTAAGGCGTCAAGATTTTAAAAACAGGCAAAATTCAATTCCTGATCTCCCTGATGATTTAAAACAAAGATTCAATGCAAAAATTAATTTACATTTTCAGGCTGCTTCAGAATTATATGAAGATTTACTTGCTGAAGGCGTGGCCAAAGAATGTGCGAGATTTGTTTTACCATTAGCAACTCCAACAAGAATCTACATGTCTGGATCATGCAGATCGTGGATCCATTACATTCATTTAAGATCAGCTCACGGCACCCAAAAAGAACACAAGTCTATAGCCCAAAATTGCAAGTCTATTTTTAAACAAAGTTTTCCAATTGTATCAAAATCTTTAGAATGGTAAAAATTATCCATGACTTCGAGGATTAACCTCATTATTTTTATTTTCTTGAATTGTTGAAAATTCAGCATTAATAATTTCCTCATATGGTTTCTCTTCGTTTTCTAAATTATTAATGGATTCTCTTATTTTTATTTCATCTTGTTTACCAACAAAAGTGGATATTAGATTACCCTTTTTATCAAAAAGATTAACTTGAGGAATCCCGTTGACTGCAAACTTTTGGATGTAATTACCCCATTTTTGATTATCAACATTTAAAAAAACAAAATTAATATCTTTTTCGTATTCATCTCTAAAAGCAGAAACTTGTGGAGCCATTTCTTTACAAACTTCACACCACTCAGCATAAAATTCTAGAAATGTGGGCTTATTATTTGTAAAAGCTATTTCAGGGTCAACGGACAATTCTCCAAAACTCTTTAAAAGATAAGTTGATTTAAAAAAGAAATTTCTGAACAAAAACATTGAAATGATAACAATAGATATGATTAAAATCAGTATTGTTTTTAAATTTGTCTTTAAAATTTGCTCTCGACTCTCAGATTGCACTATTAAGAAATTACTAACTAAAAACATCTTAAATAAGTTAAACAAATAAAGAGAATTGAAATCGATAAGCTTTTAATCAACTGATAAAATAATAAATAAATAATTATCAAAATTTCTTCAATTCCTGAAATCTAATTATGCAATCAATCTTTGGAACTGATGGAATAAGAGGAAGATTTAATGAAGAGATAACCTATTCACTAGCCTACAAAGTGGGATATGCTTTAGGTTCGATCTTAGAGAATAAAAGTCCAATAATAATAGGAAGAGATACAAGAATTAGTGGAGATATTATTCTTCAGGCAATAACTCAAGGTATAAACGATAGCGGTAAAGAATTTATAAATCTTGGAATCTGCCCTACCCCAGCTATACCTTTTTTAATCAAACAAGAAAACCTAAGTAGTGGGATCATGATATCTGCAAGTCATAATCCGCCAGAATATAATGGCATAAAAATATTTGATCATAATGGTCAAAAAATTACCAAATATTTTGAAAATAAAATTCAAAAATTAATTGCAGAGTTAAGTCATAATATTTCAGTTCCTAAAAAAGTGATCCCCCGAAATACAAATAAAGAATTCATCGATATTTACATCAAAAGCCTAATCCAAACAATGGGTGGAGAAAATCTAAGCGGGTTAAGAATAATATTAGACACATGCTATGGATCAGCAGTAACATGCGCAAAAAATATTTTCCAATCTCTTGGTGCTGATGTAAGAGTTATCAATAACTCTAAAAATGGATTAAAAATTAATATGAATTGTGGTTCTACTAACCTCGAACCATTAAAAAAAGCATTGAGAGAGAGTCCTGCAGATATGGGTTTTAGCTTCGATGGGGATGCTGATAGAGTAATTGGCATAGATTCAAAAGGGAATGTTTTAGATGGAGATCACATTCTTTTTCTTTGGGGAAGAGAACTTTTGGAACAAAAAATTCTCACAAATAATTTACTAATATCAACGCAAATGGCAAACTTAGGTTTTGAAAAAGCCTGGAAGAAAATTGGAGGAATTTTATATAGAACTAATGTAGGAGATAAACATGTGCATGACGCAATTAAGGAAAAAGGAGCAGTTTTAGGAGGTGAGCAGTCAGGTCATATACTTTCAAAAATTAATAACTTTTCTGGAGATGGGATATTGACTGCACTTCAAATTTCTAAATTTTGTAAAAAGAAAAATATTCATTTAAATGATTGGCTTAAAAGCAGTTTCGAACCTTATCCTCAAAAACTAACTAATATCAAACTAAATTTTAATATTAATAAATTAAATCCAGAAACCAAAATGTTGATTGATCAAACAATATCGTTTTTCCAGGAAACATATTCGGATAATTGTAGAGTTTATATAAGGCCTAGCGGCACAGAACCCGTTATTAGAGTCCTAGTTGAGGCCAAAAATCCCAAGAAAGTTGATTCTTTATCAAGCGAAATAACAAACAAACTCTTTTTAGAAATGGATAAAATAACAAATTAATGATGAGTTAAATTTTTATATAAATCCTTTCAAAAATATCAAGTTGGTTAATAATCACATATTTTTCCCGATTAGTTTGAAAATTATTTGGATTAAAACTTTCAGAATAATTAATATCTTTTTTATCTATTTTTTTAAAATAGAAATTATTCGATATGGTGTAATCCATATAATCGAATAAATCCTTTACGTCCGTTTTTACAGAAATCAAGGTTCCTTTTTGCAATGAATTTGAAAGATTATTAATAAATTCTGGCTGAATTACACGCCTTTTATAATGTCTCTTTTTAAACCATGGATCGGGAAAATTAAAAGAAAGACTTTTTAGATTTTTGAGAATAAATTTACTTTGGACATCATTCAAAATATTATGAGCATTACCAAATATAAAATATAGATTTTTAATTTCTCTTTCAACCAATTTTTTTCTAGCCTTTTTAACTAACTTCTCACGAATTTCAATTCCTAAATAATTCCAACTGGTATTAACTAAAGCCAAATCAAATAGAAACTCACCTGCAGCACAACCTATATCCAAATGAAGATTCGATTTAGAATCACAAAACATTTCGCTCAAAGAAGGTATTCTCTCAATTTGATTGAAATTACTACTAAGGGGATTAACATGCTGTCTCATACAATTATCAACATATTCCTATGCAATAATATAAGGATGCATAATATTCATAACTATGACAATAGTAAGTTCAAAAATAACAGAGTTTGATGTTTAATTATTATGTATTTAAAAAGAAAAAGTTTTGAACGTTTTTAATCAACTTTCTATTTGGCTATCCTTTCAACTTTCAATAATTTTCATTATTGGTATTCCTGTTACTCTATCCTTCTGGTCAATTAAAAAAAGAAATAAAGCAGTTATTAAACTTCTATCAATTTATTGGAAAATATCCCTTTTATTTTTTATAAGCCTTTTACTTTTAATAGGAAAGTATAATTATGCTCTTGTGATAACAAATATTTCAACATTATTAATGACAGTTTCAGTTTGGTTTTGGAACGATATTAATGATGAATTAAGAGAATATGATTTTTCTTACTCCCTTGTCACAACGACAAAAATATGGAGATGGACGATAACTTTTATATCTCTCAATTTCTTTATTCAGAGTTTACAAAACCTCAACTGTTTTTCTTTTATTAATTCGGATGCGTGTGGAATATGGCTTCAGCCTTCTTCAAATTTATATATTATTATAAAAAATTTATTTAATTTTTTCTTTGGAGCTAACTTTACCCAGACGATATCAAAATTCTTAGGATTATTTTCATTATTAATCTATATTTTAGGCCTTATTCAATGGTCAATAATCAAATTACCTAAAAATGGAAGAAACTCCTGCTTCTCAGAAAATGGCAAAAATTGATTTAATAAATAGTCTTGAAAAAATAAGTTCAGAAATACCTGATAGGATACTTAAACTAGAGGGATTCATTCTAAAAAAAAATCAAAAAGAACAATTAGAAATACTTATTTTCAGAGGTTACAGTAGCTCAACAACTCATCCAATCGAAATAGATTCAGAAAAAAAAGTAATAGCATTTACTTATATAATTACAAACTTTAAACTTTATAAAGCGCCGTTAAGAGAAACCGAAGAAAATTTTATAAGAGAAAATCAAAACTCAGTTTTCTTTTTGAATCAAAAAAACTGGATTTAAATAAATTCAAAATTAATAATATTTGAACACCGTTTACATAATTTTGTATTTTGGATTCCATTAAAAGTTTCTTTTTGATAATGCCAACATCTATCACATTTTTGACCTTGAGCTTTCATAATTTGAATTTTACCAAGTTCATTGTTATCTATAATCAGAGAATTCTCAACCAAATCAGATACCACTTGGAAGTTTGAAACTATAAGCCAATCTCTAAATAAATCTACTTCTTGATTGCCAAATTCTTTTAGCCAAGTAAGAGAATCTTTTAAAGCTTTATCTTCAGGTAAATAATTAACTTCAGTTTCCAAAGCTGCGCCGATTATTTGTTTGTTCCTACATCCTTCTATTGCCTTATTAATTTCAACTCTCAAATTTCTTAAATTTGCAATGTGTTCATTAAGTGTTTGATTTTTCCATGACTCCGAAAATATTGGCCATCCTCTTTGAAATACTGATTTTTCGTTAGTTGCATATGGAATATTTTGCCAAATATCTTCAGCCATATGACAAAGCACTGGAGAAATAAGTACAGCTAAATTTTCAACAACTTTTGACATGACGAACTGACAAGATCTTCTCCTAAATTGTGATTTAGAACTTACGTATAACCTATCCTTCGCAATATCCAAATAAAAATTTGATAGATCTACTACGCAAAAACTTTGCAAGATTTGGAAAAATTTTGAAAATTCATAATTTTCATAAGCATTTGATATTTGATCTGTAACCTCAACTAATCTGCCTAACATCCATTGATCTAAGAGAGGCAATTGATCAATTTCAAAACTATCAATTTTAGGATCATAATCATGAATATTACCTAGTAGATATCTTGCAGTATTACGAACTTTTCTATAAACGTCTGAAAGTTGCTTGAGTATATTTGAACCAATTGGAACATCTACGGAATAATCTACAGAGCTTACCCATAGCCTTAAAACATCAGCACCATAAGCAGGGTCAGTTTTTTTATTATTACCTCCATTAATAATTATATTTGGATCAACAACATTTCCTAAAGATTTGCTCATTTTTCTTCCGTTTTCATCAAGTGCAAAACCATGAGTTAAAACTTTCTTATATGGAGGTTTATTATTGACTGCAACAGATGTTAGCAAAGAAGACTGAAACCATCCTCGATGTTGATCTGAGCCCTCTAAATAAAGATCTGCTGGATACTTTAATTCACTTCTTAGTTCACATACTGCGGCCCAGCTAGATCCTGAATCGAACCAAACATCCATTGTATCTGTTCCTTTTTTCCATAAATCAGATTCTTTTGCATAATTTTCTGGCAAAAGATTCTTGACATCCCAATCCCACCAAATATCTGCTCCATGTTCACTAAAAAGTTCTTGAATATGATTAATTATCTCTTTGTTAAGGAGAATATCATTACCATTTTTTTTATAAAAAACTGGAATAGGGACTCCCCATGACCTTTGTCTAGAAATACACCAATCTCCTCTACCAACAACCATAGAATAAATTCTTTTCTTTCCAGTCTCTGGCATCCATTCAACATCTTCTATTGCCTTTAATGCAGATGATCTAAAGCCATTTACAGATGCAAACCATTGTTCTGTTGCCCTAAAAATAGTTGGTTTTTTGGTTCTCCAATCATACGGATATCTATGCTTATAATTTTCTTTAATTAGAAGCAAATTATTTCCTTTTAAATGTTCAATAATTAAATCATTTGCATCTTTTAGAACATTTGATCCTTTGAATTGACCAGAATATTCATTTAAGTTACCTTTTTCATCAACCACACATGTTATTGGTAAATCATATTTTTGACCCACATTAAAATCATCTATCCCATGACCAGGTGCAGTATGAACAATTCCAGTCCCTGATTCTGTAGTTATATAATCTCCTCCAATTACAATTCTGCAATTTTTATTCTTAGAGGGATGTTGATATTCAATATTTTCCAATTTGGAGCCTTTAACTTCTAAAAGCACCTTGAAATCTTTATTCAATTTTTTACTTATTTCAGAAGATAAATCCTTAGCAAAAAGGTAAATTCGCTTCTCTTCATCGATAGCAAACACGTACTTTATTTTTGGATTTACTGCAACAGCTTCATTTGCAGGTATGGTCCAAGGAGTAGTGGTCCAAATAGTTATGAAAGAATTATTTTGAAAAAAATCTTTTTTTATATCAAGATTTTCTTGGATGAAATTTAATAGAATTTCCTTAGGTATTTTAGTGATTTTTAATGAAACATAAATACTTTTTGAATAATGTTCATCAGGGTATTCTAATTCTGCTTCTGCAAGTGCAGTCCTTGAACTTGGACTCCAATGAACAGGTTTAAGACCTCGATAGATATAGCCATTTAAAAACATTTTCCCAAATACTCCAATCTGAGCAGATTCATAACTTTTCTTAAGAGTTAAATAAGGGTTATTCCAATCTCCCCATATGCCCCACCTTTTAAAACCCTCCTTTTGGTTATTAATTTGGATATGAGCATAATCTGTTGCTTTTCTTCTTAAATTTAGAGTATCAAGATTCTTCCTTTCATGAGATTTTAAATTCTGAAGAACTTTTAATTCAATAGGTAATCCATGACAGTCCCAACCTGGTACAAAATGCACCCTAAATCCCCTTAAGGTTTTGTACTTATTTATTATGTCTTTTAAAACTTTATTAAGGGCATGACCCATATGTAGCGCTCCATTTGCATAAGGAGGACCATCATGTAATGTAAATATTTCTCCAGAATTACTTGAACCTAATTTGAAATCAATATCGTTCTCTGCCCAAAAATTCTGAATCTCGGGTTCTCTTACAACTGAGTTAGCACGCATTGAGAAGTCAGTTTTTAGTAAATTTAGAGTCTCTTTATAAGAAAATTCTGATTTTTGTTCTTTGCTATTTTGAGATTTCATACAACGATATAAAAAATATTGGTGATCAAAAGAATTATTTAAATAAATCTAATTCATTATATTCTTCCTTAATTGACATGTAATTTTTTGGAGATGTTTCAAATAAGCAATTTTTTTTTGATTTCAGACTTTTATATTATCATTTTTATCATTCCTTACCCACTTTTTTTGGGTTGTATTTTTATTATTGCTACCAAAATTAAAAAAATTTGAAGGTTTCGTTAAATCACCAAATACCAGATTTATGGATTCTAATATTTTCAAAAAGTTATTTTTAAACTCCAAAAAGGTAATTAATTTTTTCTTTTCGTTATCTGTCAATTGGTACCATCTAGATAAAAAAAGCTCTACTAGATAAAAAACAACTAGCACCGTTAAAAAAAGGAGAATTACAAAAAATGATTCATCTATTGTTTTATTTTTAATGATTAATATCAAACCTATTAATAAATTTAAAAAAGCTTTTATTAAGTCTTTTGGTTTACCGAGCTCAAGATAAATTATCGGTACAGTAAGAAAAATGGTGCCCACTAAAATATAAAAAGTTCCCAAATAAAATATCAAACTATTCATTAAATTAACTACTTAATTAAAGTATAAGAGTTGATATCAATAAACAAACTATCTATCAGAATTTCCTTAAGTGCGGTCGGGGAGACTTGAACTCCCACACCCGAAGATACGAGTACCTAAAACTCGCGCGTCTACCAATTCCGCCACGACCGCTTAAATAAAATAATAATTGAAAGAGGTTTATTTTAAAAATTTTTTTTCTTAAGATGATTAATTTGACACATTAAAATTAAATTAAGAATCTCCTAAAATAATTTTTTTATATTTGAACATACAATCATCTTAAAATATTAGTTATATTGTTTAAAGAGTAAAAGAAACGATTTCAAACTTAACCAGTAAAAATACAACGAAAAATACTAATTCTTCAAAAACATTTAATTGGCAAAAAGAGATTAAAAATTACGTAGATCCGCCAAGTTTTTGGAATCCAACATTAGGTTTATTTTTTGGCGGTTATTTTCTCGCTTTTCTTAGCATATGGCAATGGTATAGAGGTGTTTGGCCTTTACCTTTACTTGTAGCCACTGCTTTTTTAGCTTTACATATTGAAGGTACTGTTATTCATGATGCCTGTCATAAAGCTGCTCATCCAGTTCCTTGGATAAATCAAGCAATGGGTCATGGCTCGGCTATTCTATTGGGGTTTAGCTTCCCAGTTTTTACAAGAGTTCATTTACAACATCATATTCACGTAAATCACCCCAAAAATGATCCAGATCATATTGTCAGTACTTTTGGTCCAATTTGGCTAATTGCTCCAAGATTTTTTTATCATGAGTTGTTTTTCTTTCAAAGAAAACTCTGGCGAAGATATGAATTACTACAATGGGGAATTGAAAGATCCATATTCATAACAATTATCTTGGCAGGTTTGAAATTTGACTTTATGAATTTAATTTATAATTTATGGTTCGGCCCAGCATTAATGGTAGGGGTCACTTTAGGAATATTTTTTGATTATTTACCCCATAGACCATTTCGATCAAGAAATAAATGGATAAATTCTCGAGTTTATCCAAGCAAATTTATGAATTTATTAATAATGGGACAAAATTACCATCTCATTCATCATCTTTGGCCTTCGATTCCTTGGTTTGAATACAAAATAGCTTATGAAAAAACTAAGCCTTTATTAGATAAAAAAGGCTCCCCTCAAAGGGTTGGGATATTTGAAAGTAAAGAAGACATTTTTAACTTTATTTATGATTTATTAATAGGTGTAAGGAGTCATAGCAAAAAGAGGGGGAAAATAAGAAAAATCATAAATTTATATCCAGGATTTAAAATAAAAAAATTATTATTAAAGATAGTCAACAAAACATTTATTGGAAGCAACTAACCTTCTCACTCATTCATAATTTTTGGTACTTTAAAATATTTATCTTCTCTCGATGGACCCAATTCTAAAAGTTCTTCATTGCAATCAGAATTTTTCTTTTCGTCTTTTCTAAATACATTTACAACTTCTATAGCTCTCGTTGTACAGGGGACATCATCTGTATCAATTTTTTCAAGTTGTCTTATATAGTCCAATATCTTTTCTAATTGTTCTGCCTGATTATTAATTTCATACTCGTTAAGTTCTAATCTCGCTAAATGAGCAACTTTTTTTACTTCCTCTTTAGTTATTTTTGTCATACCTTTAATTTCTTTCTTATTAAATAATAGTTTATAAAGAACAACTTATTTACATATCCTTTGAATTTCAAATAATTTAAAAAATAATCACATCTTTTTGAAAATCAATATCAATTAATAGCCTTAATTATTTTTCTCAGCTAAATATGTTACTAGATAGGTATTGAAAAATAGAAGAAGAATTATTTCCAAAAAATTTTTTTTATCGGCACTCTAAACTTGTTGCACCTGATTTAATAGGCTGTCACCTCATAAAAAAAAATAATGAGATAGATCAAGTTAAAGGGATTATTGTTGAAACTGAAGCTTATTCACAGGAAGAAGAGGCCTGTCATGGCTACCGCAAAATGACTGAATCAAACAAATCATTATTTGGCAAACCTGGCACATTTTATATTTACAAATCTTATGGCATCCATCATTGTTTAAACATAGTTACTGATAAAGAAAATTTTGCGAGTGGTGTCTTGATAAGATCAGTTTTTATTTCTAATAAGAATGAAAGATTAGCTTCTGGACCTGGCCTGGTAACTAAAACATTCAGAGTAGACATTTCATTTAACTCACTTGAAGTTCTTAATAACAAATCTCTATGGATTTCTCCACGAGAATCCACTCTAGAAGAAAAAGATCTCATTCAAACTACGAGAATTGGCATATCAAAGGCAAAAAATATAAAATGGCGTTGGTATCTCAAAAATAGTAGGAGTGTAAGTAAAAGATTAAAAGGTGACAGAACACCTAAATTTCAATAATCATTTATCTTTTTAAGCGTAATGCAAATTTGGCCTCATAAACATATCCACACCCTAGCTAATTTTTCAATTAAAGATTATGAGTCAGTATTTGAATTAGCTAATAGATTTGATGCACTAAAGAATGCAGGAACAAAAAAGCTACCGGCCTTACAAGGGACTTTGGTAACGTCTTTATTTTTTGAAGCTAGTACAAGAACAAAAAATAGTTTTGAGCTTGCAGCAAAAAGACTTTCTGCTGATGTCCAAACGTTTGCGCCATCCTCCAGCTCTTTAACAAAAGGCGAAACAATAATTGATACAGCCATAACTTATTCTGCTATGGGGGCAGATACGTTAGTTATCAGACATTCATCAAGTTACATAACCTTTGAAATCGCAAAAAAACTTGATGCAATAAATGCCAAGACTTCGGTTCTTAATGCAGGAGATGGATTACATAGTCACCCCAGCCAAGGATTGCTTGACATCTATACATTGATAAAATTCTTTTCCCAAAAAACACTGAATCCAGAGGTTTTAAATTCCAAAAAAATTTTAATAATTGGCGACGTTAATCATTCAAGGGTTGCCAGGTCAAATCTTTGGGCTTTGAGTGCATTCGGCGCCGATATAATCTTATGTGGTCCTAAGACATTAATACCTGATGAATTTATCAATTTTTTAAAAACCCCCGCGCCAAATCAAACAGAAGATCCTGTTAAATCAAGAGGTTCAATAACAATTTCTAGATCATTAGAAGAATCAATAAAAATTGCAGATGCGATTATTGTTTTAAGACTCCAGAAAGAGAGAATGATGGAAAATTTACTAAGTAGCATTGATTCATATAGTTTGGATTATGGCTTAACCCCAGAGAAATTATCTTTAAATAAAAAAGAAATTCCAATTCTACATCCCGGTCCCATTAACAGAGATATTGAAATTAGCAGCGAAGTGGTAGATAAATATCCTAATTGCTTAATTAATAATCAAGTTGCAAATGGTATCCCTATAAGAATGGCTTTGCTTTATTTATTACAGAAACACAACAAGTAAATTTATAGCAACTTAAGACTTTCTGTAAAGAAACCATAAAATAATCCTAATCTTAAAGAATCTAATAAAAGTACTAAAAATTTCTTTTTCCTTTCAAATCTAAAATTTCTTCTCAAAACGATTAAAAACTCAATAAAAACTACTGATAAAAAAGCGGCTACTGGATCCATGAGTTCCACAACAGCACTTACCATACCAAGAGAACTTCCAAAAAAGTATCCGATTAAAAGTGTAATCAATGATGTTGAATATCTTCGCCATGGATTATTAGCCCAAATACTTATTGTCTGAATATTTTCCACAATTTTTAGCTGAAATTTTGTCTTTTGAGGTTTAACAACCATTTTGCATTAAACTAAGCTGCTTCTGAGTTTGATTGAATTTTAGTATTTCCTTCTATTAATTCAAGTAACGCTTCCAACTGAGCCATCAACCCTCTTAATTCGCCTGGCTCAGGGAAAAGGTCATCTTCTTTTATTCCTAAATGCATTTCTCTGAGCTCTTGCCTTAAATAGCGTATGTGACTAATGACTTGCTCTCTTTTGGTTTGCGACATGATATAAATATTTGCAAATATTCTAAGAAAGAATATTTTTGAAAAGGAGAGTTTTCATATTTATGACTGAGAATGAAGATAAATGACCTAACAACAATTTGAAAAGATTATGAAATTGAAAATTATCATATCCTTGAAATATGTACTTAATTCTTATATCAATTTTAAATAATTACTTGAGGCTTTATTATTAGGGTATATTGACTTTACTCAATATGAAATTCATTTCTGAAAATAAAATAAGTGAGGAACTAGTAAATTCTTTTGATGAAGAAATGACCTTTGAGCTTGCTAAAAGGCTTGAGGAAGATAATTATAATAGTCCATTTGATGGTTTAAAAGACTGGCACTTACTGAGGGCTCTTGCAATCAATAGGCCTGAATTAACGACTAATTATACCCATCTCCTCGATCAGGAACCCTTCGATGAAAACTAAAAGTACGGACTCAAAAATAAAGGTTCTTTTATTAATAACTGGAAGTATTGCAGCTGTAAGAATTCCATTATTAGTTAGCCAATTAGCGAAAGAAAATTATGAAATAAGATGTGTTTTATCAAAAAATGCAGAAAAATTAATAAAGCCGCTTTCTCTTTCTATTTTGAGCAGAAACCAGTGCATTTTAGAAAATGATCAATGGTCTGATGGTCAATCAACACCTCTTCACATAGAACTAAGTAATTGGGCTGATATTTTAATCATCGCTCCTTTAACAGCGACAACATTAGCAAAATGGGTAACTGGAAATGCAGAGGGATTAATCCCAAGCATCTTAATAGCAAATATAAAGCCCATTATTGTTGCACCAGCAATGAATACACAAATGTGGCTGAATAAAGCTGTCCAAACAAATTATGAGAATTTACAGAATTACGAAAATGTTTTGTCTTTGCAACCAAGTGAAGGCCTCTTAGCATGTGATGCTATTGGCATCGGTAAGATACCTCCTAATGATCTAATCCAATTAGCTCTTGAATTTATAGCTTCACATAAACAAAATGAATATCGCAAAGATTTACTTAATAAAGAAATTTTAATAACTGGAGGGTGTACCTCAGAGAAAATTGACGCGGCAAGACATATTACTAACAAAAGTTCTGGAGCTATGGGCCTACTTCTCTCTCAAGTAGCGAGGTTCAGGGGAGCACAAGTAAAATATGTACATGGCCCTCTGAAAATCGATAAGAATCTTACTGATGGAATAAAAAGATATGAAATTGAAACTAGTGTTGATTTAATTAGGGCACTTAATAATGAAATATCAAATTGCGATTATTTTTTCATGAATGCAGCAGTATCTGATTTCAAAATAACCTCTGATACTTCAGCTAAAATTCCAAAAAATCAAATTAATGCTCATCTGAATAAAAACTTTGAGCTAGTCCCAGATATTTTAAAAACAATTAGTAAATCAAAAAAAGATAACCAAGTTTTTGTAGGCTTTTGTGCTTTTACAGGATCTATAGAAGAAGCACGAATGACAATTAAAGAGAAGATTATCCAAAAGGGTTGTGATTATCTATTCGCAAATCCAATTGATCTTGAAGGCCAAGGATTTGGCTTTTTGGCACAAAATGAAGGTTGGTTATTCGATACTAATAATATGGAACACTATATTAACAAAACATCAAAAATTGATTTAGCAAATAAATTAATAACCCAAATTATTTCATTAAAAAAATAAAAAAAATTTTTTTAATTTGTATTTTTTTGTAATCTTAATCATTAAAAATAATGTGATAGCTTAAAATAATTCCAGTTTTTTAAAATCTAAAAAGCTACGGGTTGTTTCGAGGATTTAATAGTTCTATCTTTTATGGTCCTTTCCCTTGTAATATCCGTACTGAACTTATTAGATGACCTTTAATCTATCGTCACAGAACTTTACTGCAACTTTAATTATGAGAATTCGTTCTTTCTTAGCTTTTGTTATTTCAATTTGTATAACTTTTGCTTTCGTACCTGTTAAAACATTTGCTTTTTCTGAAAGAGGAAATGCACAATTCACAGATGTTGTTAACACAGGAAAAGCTAATGATTGCCCTACATTAGACTCATCTCTTGTCGGATCAATATCTTTAGGGAATGGAGATAGCCTTAAAGGTATATGCATGCATCCAACAGAAGTTTATGTAAAAGTGCCAGGGACAAAGCGAAAAGCTGCAGAATTTGTTTCTACAAAAATTATTAGTCCTAGAAATAACACCACAGTGACAGAAGTTTATGGAGATATAGATTCAGGAACTTTCACTGAAAAAGGTGGTATTGATTTTCAACTTATTACTGTATTAACTCCTGGTGGTTTAGAGGTGCCATTTGCATTCTCAGCAAAAGATCTTACAGCTGATTTACCTTCATCAATTGAGCCAGGCACTGAGGTTAGTGGTTCAACATTTACACCTAACTACAGAACTGGTGACTTTCTCGATCCTAAGGCAAGAGCTAAAAATACTGGTGTTGAATATGCTCAAGGTTTAGTTGCATTAGGAGGCGATGACGAAGAACTTGCAAAAGAAAATATTAAAGTTGATGTAAACGGTACTGGCGTTATTACTCTTTCAATCAACAATGTAGATTCTGACACAGACGAATTTGCTGGAACTTTTGAAGCAATCCAACCTTCAGATACAGATATGGGTTCAAAGGATCCACTTGATGTAAAAATAATCGGGGAGCTTTACGGTAGAAAGGCATAAATCCTACTCAAAAGAAAAAGGGGGTTAAACCCCTCTTTTTTTTTCAAAATTTTTCTTTATCAATTTTAAAAATGGAATTACAACAAAAAACTAAAACAGATACTAATGGACTCATACCACCTTATGGAGGGGAACTAAAAAATTTAATTATCAAAGATAAGAACCTTAAAAATGAACTTATTTCTAAAGCTACTTATGAGTTTGAATGTAGCGAGAGAAATGCATGCGATGTAGAACTTTTGATGGTTGGAGCTTTTTCTCCATTAGAAGGTTTTATGGATGAAAATAACTACAATTCGGTCATTAAAAATAATAGAAATACAAGCGGGTTGCTTTTTGGATTGCCTATTGTATTTGATTCAAATAATGAAAGTGTAAAAACTGGAGAGACAATATTACTTACCTATAAAAAACAAAAAATAGCAGTTTTAGAAGTTAGCTCTAAATGGGAGCCTGACAAATCCTTAGAAGCTGAACTTTGTTATGGTACTAATTCTTTAGATCATCCAGCTGTTAAGATGATTTTTAACGAGAGAGGTAGATTTTATATCGGAGGAAGAGTTTATGGTTTCGAACTACCAATTAGAGAATTCCCCTGCAAAACCCCTGAAGAAGTTAGATCTACACTGCCATCAAATCATGATGTAGTTGCATTTCAATGCAGAAATCCAATTCATAGAGCACATTATGAATTATTTACTAATGCTTTACTTTCAGATAATGTCTCCTCTAACTCAGTTGTTTTAGTCCATCCAACTTGTGGGCCAACTCAACAAGATGATATTCCTGGAAAAGTTAGATATTTAACCTACAAAGAATTAGAAGAGGAAATATCTGATGAAAGAATAAAATGGGCTTTTTTACCTTATTCAATGCATATGGCAGGGCCAAGAGAAGCCCTTCAACATATGATAATCAGAAGAAATTACGGCTGTACCCACTTTATTATTGGTAGAGATATGGCTGGTTGTAAGTCTTCATCAACTGGTGAAGATTTTTATGGTCCATATGACGCCCAGAATTTTGCGAATAAGTGTGCAGATGAATTGATGATGCAAACTGTTCCTTCAAAAAATTTAGTTTATACGAAGGAAAAAGGATACATAACAGCTGAAGAAGCTGAAAAATTTAATTATGAAATTATGAAACTTAGTGGTACTGAATTTAGAAAGAAATTGAGGAACGGCGAACCAATTCCTGAATGGTTTGCATTCAAAAGTGTAGTAGATGTTCTAAGACGCTCCTAATATTGTTTTATTATTAGTATTATAGATTTATTAAAGATTTTTTATCGTGAACAAACGTTGGAGAAACGTAGGACTTTATGTCCTAGCCGTTATTACAGTAATTTTCATTGGTACTTCAGTTTTTGATAAACCTAGTACTGAAAATTCTACAAAGACCTTGAGATATAGTGATTTTATAGAAGCAGTACAAGATAAAGAAATAAGCAGAGTACTAATATCTCCAGATAATGCCACAGCTCAAGTTGTTGAAAATGATGGGAGCAGGTCTGAAGTCAATTTAGCCCCTGACAAAGATTTATTAAAAATACTTACTGAGAATAATGTAGATATAGCTGTAACTCCTACAAAATTAGCTAATCCATGGCAACAGGCTATTAGTAGCTTAATTTTTCCAGTACTTTTGATTGGAGGTCTATTTTTTCTTTTCAGAAGATCCCAAAGTGGTAATGCTGGGGGTGGCAACCCTGCCATGAGTTTTGGTAAAAGCAAAGCTAGACTGCAAATGGAACCATCTACACAAGTAACTTTTTCAGATGTTGCTGGTGTGGAAGGTGCAAAATTAGAACTCACAGAAGTTGTAGATTTCCTTAAGAGTCCAGATAGATTTACCGCAGTAGGAGCAAAAATTCCAAAAGGAGTTCTTCTTGTTGGCCCTCCTGGTACAGGAAAAACATTATTAGCAAAAGCAGTAGCTGGAGAAGCAGGTGTACCTTTTTTCTCAATATCTGGCTCTGAATTTGTAGAGATGTTTGTAGGAGTTGGAGCTAGCAGAGTAAGAGATCTTTTTGAACAAGCTAAAAAGAATGCTCCTTGTATTGTATTTATTGACGAAATAGATGCAGTTGGTCGACAAAGGGGTGCTGGTATGGGCGGAGGAAATGATGAAAGAGAGCAAACATTAAATCAACTCTTAACCGAAATGGATGGTTTCGAAGGTAATTCAGGAATAATAATTGTTGCTGCCACTAACAGACCTGATGTCTTAGATTCAGCTTTAATGCGTCCAGGAAGATTCGATAGACAGGTCACAGTAGATAGACCAGATTACGCTGGGAGATTACAGATATTAAATGTTCATGCAAAAGACAAAACACTTTCAAAAGACGTTGATTTAGATAAAGTCGCTAGAAGAACACCAGGGTTTACTGGTGCAGATTTAGCTAATCTTTTAAATGAAGCAGCAATACTAGCAGCTAGAAAAGATTTAGATACAGTAAGTAATGACGAAGTCGGCGATGCCATTGAAAGAGTTATGGCAGGTCCAGAAAAGAAAGATAGAGTCATCAGTGATAAGAAAAAAGAATTAGTTGCTTATCACGAAGCTGGTCATGCACTCGTTGGAGCATTAATGCCTGATTATGACCCCGTAGCAAAAGTTTCAATAATTCCAAGGGGTCAAGCTGGAGGTTTAACTTTCTTTACTCCAAGTGAGGAAAGAATGGAATCTGGTCTTTACTCTCGTTCTTACCTTCAAAATCAAATGGCTGTAGCTCTTGGTGGAAGAGTTGCCGAAGAAATAGTCTATGGAGAAGAAGAAGTTACAACTGGAGCTTCAAATGACTTACAGCAAGTTGCTAATGTAGCAAGACAAATGATCACTAAATTCGGTATGAGTGACAAAATAGGTCCAGTCGCTTTAGGTCAATCTCAAGGAGGAATGTTTCTTGGAAGAGATATGAGCTCTACAAGAGACTTCTCTGAAGACACCGCCGCAACTATTGATGTTGAGGTCTCAGAACTTGTTGATGTTGCCTATAAGAGAGCTACAAAAGTTTTATCAGATAACAGAACTGTTCTAGACGAAATGGCTCAAATGCTAATTGAAAGAGAAACTATAGACACTGAAGATATCCAAGATTTGCTTAACCGCTCAGAAGTAAAAGTCGCAAACTATATTTAACGCGAAATTTTAAATTTTTAATGAATAATAAAGAAGATTCTTTTTCGGAGTACCTGAAAATTGGGTCTTTTTTTTTACTTATAAAACCTGAAAATAATATTTACTCAAATACCTATATGAGAAATTCATTTTTTGCAGAATTAGAAAACTTAGTACAATTAGGATTAAAGAATATTGAAATAAGTTGGTCTAACGACAAAAATTGGTTCGATTTTGTATCCGATATCAAAATTAAATATCCAAGGATTAATTTAGGCTCTGCCTCCATAGTTAATAAGCAATCAATAGAAGATTCTTTAAAAATTGGATTAAATTTTTCGATGATGAAATTTTGGGATAAAGATCTTTTCAATTATGCGCAGTCAAAAAATTATTTATTAATTCCTGGAATTAATAATTTAAAAGATCTTAAGGAAGCGATAGATTTAAATTGCAACATTATCAAAATTTACCCAATAAAAAGTAAAGATAGTTCGATAAATATACTCAACTATAAAAATATTGATTTCATTGCTGCTGGAGGACTATCAATCAATGATTTAGAAACTTATAAATCTTTAGGTTATAAAGCAGTCGTAATTGGAGATAAAGCTATCAAAAATAAAAAATTTGATCTAAAAATATATGAATGGCTCAAAAATAATTAAGTTAAGGATAAATATAATTTATTCAACAAAACTACTACTTATTTATTAAGTCACATTGAGCATGATTTAGAAGCAAATGATCAGCAAGAACTAAAGCTACCATAGCATCAACCATGGGAACTGCTCTTGGTAGAACACATGGATCGTGTCTCCCTTTTGCTTTCATAAGTACTTCTTTACCTTCAGCATTTACTGTTTTCTGTTCTTTCCCGATGGTTGCTGTAGGTTTAAAAGCTATCTTCATCTCGATATTTTCACCATTACTTATTCCGCCCTGTATACCGCCTGAATTGTTTGATGTTGTTCTTAACTTACTAGTATCATCAGACTTGATGAAGGCATCATTATGTTCGCTTCCTTTTAAGTAAGTTCCAGAGAAACCTGAACCTATTTCAAAGCCTTTCGTGGCAGGCAAAGACATCAAAGCCTTTGCTAAATCAGCTTCTAATTTATCAAAAACAGGCATTCCAAGACCAGAGGGAACATTTCTTACTAGACATTCAATAACACCGCCGCAAGAGTCTCCTTGACGCTTTAATTCCTTAATTCTCTCGATCATTTCTATTGATACCTTTTCATCAGGACATCTAACAATATTAGAATCTATTTTTTTGAGAGAAATCTTCTCTTTATTTATATCAGAATCAATATCATGTATACGCTTTACCCAAGATAGTATTTCAGTGTTAGAGAAGGTTTTTAATAATTGTTTTGCTACAGCACCAGCAGCTACTCTCCCAATTGTTTCTCTAGCAGAGGCTCTTCCACCGCCAGAACTTGCCTGAATTCCATATTTCAGATGATATGTACCATCTGCATGAGAAGGTCTAAATACCTGCTCCAAATTATTATAATCTCCTGGTCTTTGATCCTTATTTCTTACCAACATTGCTATTGGAGTTCCAAGTGTTAAACCTTCCTTTATCCCACTTAATATTTCAATTTTATCTTCTTCATTTCTGGGTGTTGTAATGTCACTTTGGCCAGGTCTGCGCCTATCTAATTCATTTTGTATTAGATTTATATCTATTTTTAACTTAGGTGGACATCCATCAAGGATAACTCCTACTGCACCACCATGTGATTCTCCAAAAGTACTAACACGAAAAATTTTTCCAAAACTACTACTCATAGAAATATCAAATGTTTTATCTATATATAAACATTATATGAAACCAATTGAAAATTAAACAAAAAAAAGCCCCCAAAAAGGGGGCATGTAGATTTAAGAACTTTAAGCTTAACCGATAGCTGGAGCTGAAAGAGCTACTGTTGTAGACTCAGCTGCTGCTAGATCAAGTGGGAAGTTGTGAGCGTTACGCTCGTGCATTACTTCCATACCTAGGTTTGCTCTGTTAAGAACGTCACCCCATGTAGGAACAATCTTACCGTTTGCATCAACAACTGACTGGTTGAAGTTGAAACCGTTAAGGTTGAATGCCATTGTGCAGATACCCATTGAAGTTAACCATACACAAACAACTGGGAATACAGCTAAGAAGAAGTGAAGACTTCTGCTGTTGTTGAAACTTGCATATTGGAAGATCAAACGACCGAAGTAGCCATGAGCTGCAACGATGTTGTATGTTTCTTCTTCTTGTCCGAACTTGTAACCATAGTTCTGAGACTCTGTCTCAGTTGTTTCTCTGATAAGAGATGAAGTAACAAGTGAACCATGCATAGCTGAGAATAAAGATCCTCCGAACATACCAGCAACACCAGCCATATGGAATGGGTGCATTAGGATGTTGTGCTCTGCCTGGAAAACAAACATGAAGTTGAATGTTCCAGAGATACCTAGAGGCATTCCGTCAGAGAATGAACCTTGACCGAATGGATATACAAGAAATACTGCGAAAGCTGCTGAAACTGGTGCAGAGTATGCAACACAGATCCAAGGACGCATACCTAAACGGTATGAAAGCTCCCACTGTCTTCCCATGTATGCTGAGATACCGATTAGGAAGTGGAAAATTACAAGCTGGTAAGGACCACCGTTGTATAACCACTCATCTACAGTAGCTGCTTCCCAAATTGGGTAGAAGTGTAGACCAATAGCGTTAGATGAAGGAACAACTGCACCTGAGATGATGTTGTTTCCATATAGGAATGAACCAGCAACTGGCTCTCTAATTCCGTCGATGTCTACTGGTGGTGCTGCGATGAATGCAACGATGAAGCAAGCCGCTGCTGTAAGTAGGCATGGGATCATTAAGACGCCGAACCAACCAACATAAATTCTGTTGTTAGTTGATGTTACCCACTCACAAAACTGTGGCCAACCTTTTAACAGCGAAGAACGCTGCTGCTGAATAGTTGTCATGAGTTCGTAAAGTATGTCTCTAAAGTGAGACGTGTAAATAAAAACGGAAAAAAATTTCCGCTTCGAAGATTTTAGACCAAAATCGCAAAAAATGTGTAAATATTTTTTCTTTAAGTAAACTTATTTTTGGTAAAACAGGAGAAAAGAACTTCCATGTCTTAAGATTTTCTTTGTTATTGAGGATTCAACTTGGTAATAATCGAATGGCTTCTTAATGGAAAAAGATCTAGAGAGGTAGTTTCCTTAAGAGAGGCTAAGCATAGAAGACTGCAATTAGAGGCTTTTGGAGCTGTTATTTATTGGAGTGAAAGAATTTAGGTTTTTAAGGTTTAAAAATTAGAAAAAAAAATAAAAGTATTAGATATTAAATAAACTTATCTATAAAATAAAAAATCCTTATTTGTTTTCAGCGATTTATTGTTCCGGTTTCTTAATTTAAAAACTTTCAAACTCTTGAACCCATTGTTTTTTTGAACAAATCACTTCTTTTTTTGTGTAGCTCATGGCAATTTTTTTTTCCTTATAAGCAACTTCTCCAATAAAAACAGGCCAAATCATTTGGTCCCGTTCATATTTGTGGATTATTCCTTGGCTATCCAGAAATAATGGATCTCCTCTTTTAATTATTTTCCAATCTTGGTTTATTCTCTCAGGATGAATAATGCCATCAATATCTCCCTTTTCATCTCTTGGATAATCTATGCTCCCTTGATGAACGTGAACCACTAATTCCTCTGGAAGTTCTATAAGTTTATTTTTTAATTTATCTATCTCTTCTCTTAGGGAGCTAATTATCAGAGAGAACCTGTTTATGATATTTTGATCATAAAAATTTTGTGCGACAGCTCCTATTTCAATAACTAAACCACATGGCCAAGCTTCTACAAGAAAGCCTGTTTGGGCTTTATCTTTTTCGTGTAAGTAAATAGGCAATCCAAATTTGTTCTGTAGTAATGCAGCTAAACAAAAATCTTTGGATCTCCTCCCATACATAACAATGCTTGTTCCCATATTTGCAGTAGTAGTGTGCAAATCGATTGCAATTTGACAGGGTTTAGATCCGTCAATTCCAAATTCATCAACTAAAAAATTGGCTCTATTAGTTTCATAAAGGCTATTCTTGTTTTGATCAAAATTCTCACTTCCTTTAAAAGATCTATTTAAATCTACATCTATATATCTGCAACCTTTTTCATAGGCAGCAGGATTACCTATGATGTACTCATACTCAATACCATTATTTAAACTATTTTCCTTTCTATTAAATTGTTTAACAGCCCAAACAGGATTAATTTCATTCCCATGAGTGCCTGAAACGATAAGTATTCTTTGAACAGTCATTTTTTCTTTAAAAATAAAATTTTATGCAAAATAAATACCTTATAAAGGCCTCCAGAAAATTTTGGTTTTGGTTTTGGACCCAATTAATGAATGGCTTCGCGCCATCAGATTTACATGGTAATTATAAAAGGCCTAAAGGTATAACCATTAATAGTGAATACGACATTAATAATGAGAATGGACAAATTTATTTATTAGTAGGTCATTCTTGTCCATGGTGTCAAAGAACTTTACTCGTGCATGAAATAAAAGATTTATCTAAAAAAGTTAAAGTAATTTTTTTAAAGGCAGATGTTGAGCATGGCGAATGGATTTTCAATACAAAGATTAAGGGATGTATAAGACTTTCAGACCTTTACAAAAAAGCTAATAAAAAGATTATTTTTAGAGCGACATTACCTCTTTTAATTACCGTTTTAAAAGATGAAGTAAATATTCTTTCTAATGAAAGTTCAAAGATTATAAGACTACTCAATTCAATAAAAAGTGAATCGAAATATCAGGCATTAAGTATTAAAGATGGTAATCAAAAATTTTTAGATTTAATCAATAACAGTATTAATGATGGAGTATATAAATGTGGTTTCGCCAGAAACCAGTCAGCTTACGAAAAAGCAAGTAAAAATCTTTTCGCAGCTATAAATGAAATTGAAAATTTACTTCGGAATAATAAAGGGGACTGGATATTTGGAGAAGAGTTAACCTACGCAGATATTTACCTTTTTCCAACTCTTATAAGATGGGAATTGATATACAGCAAACTTTTCAAATGTACTGAAAAAGAACTATCAAGTTTTGAAAAGATTATTGAATGGAGATTAAAATTCTTTAAATTATCTAACGTAACTAGTACATGTTTCGACAATGAATGGAAAAAAGATTACTACAAAGCTTTATTCCCTTTAAACCCAAATCAAATAATCCCAGTTTTACCATCGCTAAAGGAAATAATGAAAGTAGAGACCTTAAAAAAATAAATAAATCAATTTCAAAAAAAAATGATGTTGTAATGAACACTTATTTAGTTCATAGATAATGCAATTTCATTAGAAATTAACTATGTTATGTATGTCTACTAAAGTACGAAAAGCTTAAAATGAAATCCATTGACGAACACATCCAAAAAGATCAATCGGAAATCGAATCTGCAAAAGCAGAGGGCAATCTTCCAAAGGTCAGACATTTAACTGAAGAGCTAAAAGAACTCGAAGAGTATAAGGATCATCATCCTGATGATAAACATGACCCTAACGCTTTGGAACTATTCTGCGATGCCAACCCTGATGAACCAGAATGTCTTGTTTATGATGATTAAGTTTTCTTTTGATAGATATGCAAAATAAAAAAGGGCTCTAAAAGCCCTTTTTTTTATTTATTAATTCTATTAGTAATCTCTATTAAAATCGGATGGACTTCCTGTAAGTGAACATACAACCGACTCTTCATTTTTCATTTCCTTGACTTCTACAATTGGTCTTCCCATTTTCTTCAAAACCTCAATATCTTGCATGGTTTGACATCTAGCTATTATTTTTCCTTGTTGATCAAAGCAAGTATAGAAATTCATATTGTATTTAAAGTGGTATCTTATTTATGACTAATTTTCATTATTAAATCAAGTGTTTTTTTTTACAAAAAAATTTTAAATTTAAGTTAGATCCTTTTCCATACTTCAGAAAGCAGTGAAGATAAACCTTTTTTTAAAGATGAAGAAATAACTAAAACTTTCTTTTTAGATAAATCTTCTAACTTTTTTGAAATTATTTTCAAATAATCATCATCCACCAGCTCCATTTTATTCAAAACTATTATCCTCTCTTTATCTAAAAGACCTTTTCCATATTTTTTTAATTCCTGCTCAATTATCTCAAAATCATGTAAAGGATTTTCTGCAATTACATCAATTAAGTGAACAAGTATCTTCGTTCTTTGGATATGCCTTAAAAAATCATGGCCTAAACCTACTCCATCAGCTGCCCCTGATATTAATCCAGGAATATCCGCGAAAAGGCAACCATTCCCATCAATTTTTCTTACTACACCTAAGTTAGGTATTAAGGTTGTGAAAGGATAATTTGCGATTTTTGGACGGGCAGATGATACAACAGAAATTAAGGTACTTTTACCAGCATTTGGAAGACCTATAATCCCAACCTCTGCAAGAAGTTTTAGTTCTAATTGAACCTCCCATATCTCACCATCTTTTCCTTCAGTGAATGATTCTGGGGCTCTATTTTGATTACTTAAATAGTAAGCATTACCATGTCCACCTCTTCCTCCAATGGCAATAGTTAAACTCTGTTTATGTTTAGTTAAGTCTCCTAAAATAATGCCGGTTTTAATATCCCTTATTTCTGTACCGCAGGGTACTTTAAGGATTGTATCCTCACCTGAAGCACCTGATCTCTTATTAGGACCTCCTTTGCATCCATCTTCAGCAATTATTTCACGTTTGAATTTGAAATCTAATAATGTTTGAAGATTATTATCAGCCATCAAAATAACTGAACCCCCTCTACCACCATTTCCCCCCGAAGGTCCTCCAGCTGGAACGAATTTTTCTCTTCTAAATGAAACTATTCCATTTCCACCTTTTCCAGCTTTAAGAATAATGTTGGCTTGATCAATAAATTGCACTTAATAAGTTTATTAAATTGTTTTCTAGGTATTTTAAATTTTATTTTATCCACGCAATACTGCAACCTGGGCCACCCTCGTTGTTGGCTGCATCTTCAATCTTATCAACATAATTTAAACCTGATAACCAATTTCTTAGTCCTTTCTTTAATTTCCCTGTGCCAATTCCATGAACAATCCATAGCGGCCCATGAAATTTTCTAATTTTCTCCTCAATAATTATTTCGGCCTCATGAACTCTTAACCCTCTTACGTCAATTGTATTTTTACTAGTTCTGATTTTAGAAAAAGAAACATCTTCTCTTGAAGACGTGATCTCAATTTTTGACCTTTTGAAATTAGGCTTTTCTCCATTAATCCCTTCAAAGTCATTTACAGATAATGTGCTTCTAAATGAACCACATTTAATTTCATAAAAACCACCTTTTTTATCTAAATCTACAATTTGTCCAGTACTATTTAAACTTTTAATCTTTACAAAATCGCCTACCTGAGGGTTCCATGATATTGACTTTTCAGATTTTTTTTGGGTTAAATGTTCCCTCTCAATTTCCTTTAATCTTTTTCCAATAATTCTCGTATCCTCTCCATTAACATTTTTATCTCTTAATTTTTTAATCAAATCTATTACCTCTTTTTTAGCGGATATAATATGTTTTGATAATTTAGACCTTTCAATTTCCTGGATTTTTTGAGCATTTATTTTTTGATATTCATAATTTCTCTTCAGTTCATCATGTAATATTTCAGTCCTTGCAATCAATTCTGCAGCAGCTTCTGCGGAATTTTGTTGTTTAATCCTCTCTTCCTCAAGTCCTTTAATAATAGTGTTAATATTGTCAACTGCTTTTGGCTTTAGATAATTTGCAGCTTCATTGAGTATGTTTTCATCGAGACCAATTCTCTTTGAAATTGACAAAGCATTACTTCTCCCAGGAATACCCCAGTTAAGTATATATTTTGGCTTCAAAGATTCCTCATCAAAGGCAACTGATACGTTTTCAAATCTTGAGTCGTTATATTTTAAAGCCTTAATATCTCCATAATGTGTAGTTGCCAAAGTGATGTCAGATTTATTTGCAAATTCTTTTAATAAAGCCATCGCAAGAGCACTTCCTTCAAGAGGATCTGTGCCAGATCCAATCTCATCTAACAAAACAACTGATAATCCTTTCTTATAATCAAGTGAAGCTAATATCTCCTTAATGCGGGACATGTGCCCACTGAAGGTAGATAAATTTTCTTCTAATGATTGATTATCTCCTATATCAACATATATATTAGGACAAAAAGGGATAATAGGATTATTAGTTGAAGGTATCAATAATCCTGCTCTAGCCATAAGTAAAGACAAGCCCAAACCTTTTAAAGCTGCTGTTTTACCTCCAGTATTTGGACCTGTAATAGCTACAACCTTAATAGTTCTATTTATATAAAAATCGACAGCTACTGGTGGAGGGACTCCTTTTTTCTTATGTTCCCAAATCAATAATGGATGAGAAAAACCAATTAAAGAAATAATAGGATTTTTCTCAAATGTAGGAGTTTTACCTCCAATCCATTTCGAATATCTTGAACGAGTTAGGGCATTTTCTAATCTTAATAAAATGGATGCCATTTCAATAAGATTTTTTGAATTATCACTAACAACCTGAGACCATTTCTTAAGTAATTTAAATTCTTCTGCTGTGATCCTAGCCTCTAAAGAAGCAATCTTATTACCTTTAGTTACTACACTTTCAGGCTCAAAATATACTGTATTCCCTGAAGATGAAGAGTCATGAATTATTCCTTTAAATTTGCCGACATAATTAACTTTCACTGCCAAGACAGGCCTTCCATATCGATCTCCAATAGTAGTATCTTGCAAATAAGCTAAATTCTTTTGAATAAATTTCTCAACTAATATTTTTCTTTCAAGTTTCTTAGATAAAAATTCTTTTCTAAGAATAGATAGTTCATTACTAGCATTTTCTGAAATCCTACCATTCGATTCAATACCTTTTTTAAAAATCGTTTCGATATTCTGATGGTCAATTAAATTTTTTGTGAATGATGAAATATAAGGCCTTTGTTCAAAATCTAAAAAGATTTTTTTTAAATTTCTTGCTGCAGCAATTGTTTTCGCTATTTCTAACAATTCAGAAGATGAAATTACACCTCCCTTCGAACAAATTTCAATATTTTTACTAATATCAAAAACACCAGAAAAACTAATTGATTTATCTAAATTTTTTTCTAGCTCATTAATTTCAACAGTTTCATTCAAAAGTCTTTTAGATGCCTCGTATTCTGAAGGTATAACAAAACTTAAAATTGATCGTTTACCCATTTCCGTTGAGGCGAATGAAGATAAATGTGTTTTTAATGAATCCCACTCTAAAAGTTTTATAGATTCTTCTTCTAAGGTGTTATCTGAATATGATTTTTTAGGATAACTTTTCTCTTGCATACAAAAAAAAAGAATCAAACATTCGATTGAATCCCTTCAGAAGGAACATAAAGCATCTCAAGCCAGTTTCCTTCAGTATCCTTCATATAAAAAGATGCTGTTCCATCTCTGTGCTCATGTAAAGGACCAACTTTTACACCAGAATTTTTTAAATCATTTTGCATATTTTCCACTTCTTTTTTATTTTCAAAATGAAAAGCAAAATGAGGTCCCGCAGCTTTGTAGCTAGGGCCTAACAACGCAAGTCCATCTTTCCCTTTACCTGCCTCTAAATAAGACCAATCTTTATCATCCCAAACCAAATTCATACCCAGCTTAATATAAAAAGATTTAGCCCTTTCGAGATTCTCTACTCTAAGTGCAATGTGACCAATTCTATTTACTCCTTGTGAAAACTTCAAAACAAAGCAATTAATTTATTTCTTATATAAGAATAAACCAAATTTTTGTTAATAATGAGTTTTTAAGTATCCTGCAACCATTGAGATGCATCACAAGCATGATAAGTGAGTATTAATTTTGCTCCTGCTCTTTTAAAACTAAGCAATGTCTCTAAAACAATATCTTTTTCGTTAATCCAGTTCTTCATAGCAGCAGACTTTACCATGGAATACTCCCCACTAACGTTATATGCAGCTATGGGCTTATTTGAAAATGTGCTTAGTCTATAAACAATATCCAAATATGAAATTCCTGGTTTTACCATCAAAATATCAGCGCCTTCATACTGATCCAATGCAGATTCAATTAAAGCTTCTTTTGAATTGGCAGGGTCCATTTGATATGAAGACTTATTGTCTGGAATTACTTTCTTACTATTTTCTCTAGGAGCCGAATCTAAAGCAGTTCTAAACGGACCATAATAAGCAGATGAATATTTAGCTGTATAACTAATAATACCTACATCACTAAATCCTTCACTATCAAGAGCAGTCCTAATTGCTCCAACTCTCCCATCCATCATGTCACTAGGGCCAATAAAATCTGCTCCAGCTCTAGCTTGAGTTAAAGCTTGTTTTTTTAAAATTTCAATCGTTTCATCATTCAATATTTTTCCAGTTTCATCAACTAAGCCATCATGTCCATCACACGAGTAAGGGTCTAAGGCAACATCTGTCATTATTGCCATTTCAGGAATCTCTTTTTTTAATATTCGAATAGCTTTAGGTATTAAACCGTCCTCATTAAAACATTCTGCTCCATCTTCAGTCTTCAAGCTATCGTTAATTTTTGGGAAAAGAACCACACATCTAATTCCCAATTCCCATGCCCTAGTAACCTCCTTTAATAAGCCATTAATATCCCATCTATAAGTTCCGGGCATTGCGGAAATTTCCTCTTTAAAATCTTTTTCATGAATAAATAATGGATAGATAAAGTCCGATGCCGCCAAATGGTTTTCTCTAACCATTTTTCTAATTGCCTCAGTTCTTCTTAATCTTCTTGGACGAATAATCGAATTCATTTGAATATTATTAAATTGAAAAATATTTATCTAATACATTAATCGCTTGCCTCGCACATAAATCAATCAGAGACTACTTTTGTTCAGGAAAAGTAACTAAAATTTATTTAAAAAAAGCGAAAAAAGTTACAAAAATATTTTGCACAAACTTCATTTTTCACAAATTTACGTCATAAAGAGATAATATCTTTTAGTTAAGTATTTATTTTAAGGAGAGTATCTTTGAAAATAATTAATGGATTTCATCTAAAGAATGTAAGAGGAGATATTCTAGGAGGGATTACAGCCGCAGTGGTGGCTTTACCTCTCGCTCTCGCTTTTGGAAATGCTGCGTTAGGACCTGGCGGAGCAATTTATGGACTATATGGGGCAGTAGTAGTTGGTTTTTTAGCAGCATTGTTCGGTGGAACACCTGCTCAAGTTAGTGGACCTACCGGTCCTATGAGCGTAACTGTTGCTGGCGTAGTAGCAGGCTTAGCAGCAGTGGGGGTTCCAAGAGATCTCTCAGCAGGACAAATTTTACCTTTAGTGATGGCAGCGGTAGTCATTGGTGGCTTACTGCAAATATTATTTGGGATTCTAAAACTAGGAAAATATATTACTCTAGTTCCATATTCTGTTGTGTCAGGATTTATGTCTGGTATTGGAGTTATAATCATCGCACTTCAGATTGGACCATTACTAGGTATTAGCACTCGTGGTGGGGTAGTCGAATCTTTATCTACTGTATTTTCAAATTTCCAGCCAAATGGCGCTGCTATTGGAGTGGCAGTAATGACTCTAGGTATAGTATTTCTAACTCCTAGAAAGATAAGTCAATGGGTTCCTTCTCCTCTATTAGCCTTATTGATAGTAACTCCAATATCAATTTTAATTTTTGGAGACGGAGCTATTGATAGAATTGGAGAAATTCCGAGAGGAGTTCCATCTTTAAATTTTCCAAGTTTTAATCAATATTTCCCAATTATTTTCAAGGCAGGGTTAGTCCTAGCAGTGCTTGGCGCTATTGACTCCTTACTGACATCTCTAGTAGCAGACAATATCTCTCAAACAAAACATAATTCTGATAGGGAACTTATTGGTCAAGGAATAGGAAATGCTGTAGCAGGTCTGTTTTCAGGTTTACCTGGAGCAGGAGCAACCATGAGAACAGTTATAAATGTTAAATCTGGAGGATCAACTCCCATTTCTGGTATGGTTCACTCAGTTGTATTGTTGATAGTTTTAGTTGGGGCTGGACCTTTAGCTGAGCAAATACCAACTGCATTGCTAGCAGGAATTCTTATAAAAGTAGGCCTAGATATTATTGATTGGGGATTCTTGAGGAGGGCTCACAAATTATCTTTAAAAACATCAGTAGTAATGTACGGCGTACTTTTAATGACTGTTTTTTGGGATTTAATTTGGGCAGTTTTAGTCGGTGTATTTATAGCAAATATGCTCACTATTGATTCAATAACCGAAACTCAACTAGAGGGTATGGATGAGGATAATCCTTTATCAAAAGATGATCAAGCAAAAAATGCATTGCCTGCTGATGAAAAAGCACTTCTGGATAGATGTTCAGGAGAAGTAATGTTGTTTAGACTAAAAGGACCACTTAGTTTTGGAGCAGCTAAAGGAATATCTGAAAGAATGATGCTCGTAAGAAACTACAAGGTTTTGATATTAGATATCACTGATGTACCAAGACTTGGAGTCACGGCGACTCTCGCAATAGAGGATATGATGCAAGAAGCAAAAAATAATTCCAGAAAAGCATTTGTTGCTGGTGCAAATGAAAAAGTGAAGGATAGATTAGCTAAGTTTGGAGTTGAAGGCATTATTGAAACAAGAAAAGAAGCCTTAGAAACTGCTCTAAATGAAATAGCTTCGTAATGTATGGAAATAAATCCAATTCTGCAAAATGTATTAGCCCCGCCAGTTCTTTTCTTTTTGATTGGAGCAACATCAGTACTTTTTAAATCTGATTTAGAAATACCAGCTCCATTACCTAAACTTTTCTCCTTATATCTGCTCCTAGCTATTGGGTTCAAAGGAGGTATAGAGATACAGAAAAGCGGGTTTACAAATCAAGTATTGCCTACTTT
Source organism: Prochlorococcus marinus (assembly GCF_001180245.1). Lineage (GTDB taxonomy): Bacteria > Cyanobacteriota > Cyanobacteriia > PCC-6307 > Cyanobiaceae > Prochlorococcus_A > Prochlorococcus_A marinus_F. The sequence continues at coordinate 46,897 of NZ_CVSV01000116.1, read as the reverse complement.
AAGCGCTGCAATACTGATGTCACTAGTAATCCCTTTGATTGGATTTTTAATTTTAAGATTTAAGTTTGATGTCTTTAATTCAGCCGCAATAGCAGCAGCATACGGTTCAATTAGTGCTGTTACATTTATTTCCGCAGAAAGTTTTTTAGAAAGTCAAAAAATAGCTTTTGATGGGTTTATGGTTGGCGCCTTAGCTTTAATGGAATCTCCTGCAATCATTGTTGGATTATTACTTGTGAAATTTGCAGCTCCAAAAAATAGACCAAAATCAAGAAAAATGCATCTAAGCGCAATATTACACGAATCACTTTTGAATGGATCAGTTTATTTATTGCTTTCAAGCTTAATTGTGGGATTTCTGACTGCTTCCAGTAATCCCTCAGGAATTGCAAAAATGGAGCCTTTTACTGGACAATTATTCTATGGAGCAGAATGCTTCTTCTTATTAGATATGGGAATAGTCGCTGCTCAAAGATTACCAAGATTGAAGAATGCGGGTTCTTTTTTGATTGGGTTTGCTATTTTCATGCCTCTATTTAATGCATTTATTGGTGTTTTCGTTGCAAGATTTTTATCTTTAGGACCTGGCAACGCACTTTTATTTGTGGTTTTATGTGCAAGCGCCTCTTATTTAGCAGTTCCTGCAGCGATGAGGATGACAGTTCCAGAGGCTAAATCTAGTTATTATATTTCAACTACGCTAGGTCTAACTTTCCCATTCAATATAGTTCTTGGCATTCCCATATATATGAGTTTAGTAAATACCATTATCCCACTTTCCCCTCTATAAAAAATGAAAAGATTAGACTTGATATTTAGTGAAAGAGAACTAGATGCAATCATTAAAACATTAGAAAAAGCTAATGTTCCTGGATATACCGTTATGAAACACGCCACAGGCAGAGGTCCTGAAAGAGTTGTTACTGAAGATATGGAATTTACAGGATTAGGAGCAAATGCTCATGTAATTGTTTTTTGTGAGCAAGAATTAATAGATAAAATGAGAGATAACATCAGGGACGATTTAAGCTACTACGGAGGAGTAGCTTATATTTCTGAAGCAACACCTCTTTAAATTTAAGCAGAAATTTTTTTAAGAATGAATCCAATCTACTCTTATATTTTTTCTACTATTTAAGTATCTATCAATTGACATCGCGGCAATACATCCATCAGAAGCTGCAACGACTGCTTGCTTAAATGGTGTATTTCTTATATCTCCAATAGCCCATACTCCATCAGAGTTTGTAGACATAAAGTCATCCACGATTACTCCTCCGTCTTCTTTTAAAGCAATTTGATCACCTAAAAAATCAGTAATCGGCTTTGAACCACTCATATAGACAAAGACTCCATCTAAATTTAAATTGATAGGATTTTCTTCTTGCTTATTTTTTACAACAACCCCATTTACACCCATTTCATCACCCAATATTTCCAATAATCTTGTTCTACTCCAATGTTTTATATTTGAATTATCCATCAATTCCATAGCTTCTTCATTATCTGATTTAGGGTCACTTGATGTAATCCAATGCACAGTTGATGCAAATTTAGTTAGAACAGTTGCCTCTTCAATTGCCTCCTTATTCACTCCAACAACGGCAACTTCTCTATTTTTATAAAAAGCCCCATCACATGTAGCACAATAACTTACTCCTTTACCAAGAAAATCCGCTTCGCCCTTAAATGATGCAGGCCTACCCATTGCACCACTTGCCAGTACAAGTGCTTTAGCTTTGAAAGTGCCTTCGGGTGTATAAACCATTTTCCATTCTCCACTAACGTCTATTCCAAACACTTGTGCTCTTCTATAGTCTGTACCATATTGCACAGCTTGTTCTCTCATTAGAGTAAGTAATTTCTCCCCACTTATATCAACCGGAACACCTGGATAATTAGCTATTTGATGGGTTATTGCTAAGGCTCCAACAGATGGATTTTTATCTAAAATTACTGTCTTTAAGTTTGAACGAGATGTATAGAGTGCGCAAGTACATCCGGCCGGGCCTCCTCCGATAATAACTACATCTGACTCAATGATTTCCAATTTAATAAAACTCCTTTTTAGTAGTTAATTAGATGCGCTCTTGGTTAGAAGAAATCTTAAATGTAAATACCTAACCATGTTTATAAATATAAGTTAAAAGAAAAAAGAGAAAAAAGCATAATATAGAAACAAACTTACATAGGAAAAACATAAAAAATTTATTATCAAAATATTCTGTTACCTGAAATGTTCTGTATTGATCTATTATTAGTTCATATCGAAAAAACAATTGCCGTAGAAACAATATATTGTTTATGACCAACTCTGACTACCTTTTAAAAGCTGCCATTAAGAAAGTAACTGAAAAATTAAACGAGATATTAGTTGAAAAAATTGAAGAAGCAACAAATATTGCTCAGGATGCTCCAGAAATTCTCAAAAAAGAATTTGATAGTTTGAAAGAATCCATAATCGAAGAAGCCTCAAGGATGGAAAAAGCGGAAAATATTCAAGATAATGAGTCCTCAAATACTTATCAAGATTCCAAAATAAAAAAAGTTTTAAATGAAATTGAGGGTATCAATAAGCAAATTGATCTCCTTAATAAAACTATAAATAATCAAAATTAAATGAGTTATCACATTTTTCATTATCGCTTAAAAAAATTGAAGAGGGCCTTTGTCATTTGGATAACTCTGATTTCGCTTTTAATAAATTTGTGGATAGATAATATTAGATTTACAATTTTCCAAACTAAGAGTGATGAAAAAAGTAGGGTCCAAAATAAAAGAGCTAGGTGGTTTACTAATCAATTAATAAAGCTTGGATCAGCATTTATTAAAATTGGACAATTATTATCAGCGAGGCCTGATTTAATTCCTAATACCTGGATACAGGAATTATCTAAATTGCAGGATCAAGTTCCTAATTTTTCATTTGCGCAAGTTGAAGAAACTATAAGAGATGAACTAGGATCGAAGTTTCATGAAATAGATCAAATAATATTTGATCCGGTTGGATCAGCATCATTAGCTCAGGTTCATAGGGCGACTTTAAAAGATGGTAAGAAAGTAGTATTTAAAGTTCAAAGACCCAATTTAAAAGAATTATTTATTATCGATTTGGGCATAATGCAGCAAATAGCAGGATTGTTGCAGAAAAATAAGAATTGGAGTCGAGGTAGAAACTGGGTTGAGATTGCTAAAGAGTGTAGAAAAGTTCTCATGAAAGAGCTTGATTTTAATTGTGAAGCACAATATGCAGCAAGATTTAGACAGCAATTTCTTGACGATGACAATGTTGAAGTTCCTGAAGTAATTTGGGATATGAGCAGTGAAAAAGTCCTTTGCTTAAGTTATGTAGAAGGAACAAAAATAAGCGATTTAGAAAAATTACGATCTCAAGAAATTGATTTATCTAAAATTGCAGAAATAGGTGCAATCAGCTATTTAAAACAATTAGTAAATTACGGTTTTTTTCATGCAGACCCTCATCCAGGGAATCTAGCAGTTTCAAATGAGGGTAAATTGATTTTTTATGATTTTGGAATGATGGGCAATATCTCAAATAATCTTCAAACAAGATTAGGGGGAATGGTTAAGGCTGCTGCTTTAAGAGACTCCTCATCACTTGTTAGTCAATTACAACAAGCTGGACTAATTTCAAAAGATATTGATGTAGGACCAGTCAGAAGATTAGTCAGATTGATGCTGAAGGAAGCCTTAACCCCCCCATTTAGTCCAAATATTATTGAAAAATTATCTGGAGATTTATACGAACTTGTTTATGAAACGCCATTTCAACTACCAGTAGATTTAATCTTTGTTATGAGAGCTTTATCAACTTTTGAAGGAGTTGGTAGAATGCTTGATCCAGGGTTTAACCTTGTATCAGTTACCAAGCCTTATTTAATAGAACTTATGACCTCAAATAATCAAACTCCCAACGATTTAATTAACCAATTTGGAAGGCAAGTAGGTGAACTAGGATCAAAAGCGGTTGGGATTCCCAAAAGAATAGATGAAAGTTTAGAAAGATTAGAACAGGGCGATTTACAATTACAAATAAGAATGGGAGAGTCTGATAGGCAATTCAAAAAAATGTTTACTGCTCAAAAAACTTTAGGCCATTCAATTCTCATAGGAAGCTTATCAATTGCATCTGCTTTACTTGTAACCAACAAACAAAATAATTTTGCATTGTTGCCACTTTTTTTTGCACTACCAATTAGTATTGATTGGATAAAGTGCCAATTAAGTATGAGAAAAGGCTCACGTTTAGAAAAACTTAAGCGCTAAAAAACTATATATTTTTGGGACCTAAACCTAGAGCTCCAGCGAATCTTGCTTGATTTCCTAATTCCTCCTCAATTTTTAAAAGCCTATTATATTTTGCAATCCTTTCACTTCTGCTCAAAGAACCAGTCTTGATCTGACCCGATCTTGTGGCGACAGATAAATCTGCAATTGTTGTATCTTCAGTCTCACCACTTCTATGACTAATAACACTTGTGAAACCAGACATTTTAGCTAACTCAATAGCTTCCAAAGTTTCAGTTAATGTTCCAATTTGATTTACCTTTATTAGGATTGAATTGGCAGATTTTTCTATAATCCCTTTCCGTAATCTTTCTGTATTAGTAACGAATAAATCATCACCTACAAGCTGAACTTTATTCCCTAATTCTTTGTTTAATTCTGACCAACCCTCCCAATCATCCTCAGCTAAACCATCCTCTATTGAAACTATGGGATAATTAGACACTAATCTTGAAAGATATGAAATCATTTCAGAACTATTTAAATTTTTACCTTCATATTTATAAATACCATCACTATAAAATTCAGTACTAGCAGCATCTAAAGCTAAAGATACCTGTTCACCAGGCTTAAATCCGGCTTTTTGAATTGCTTCTAATAATAAGTCCCCTGCTTCTTCGCTTGATGACAAATTCGGGGCAAATCCACCCTCATCGCCTACAGCAGTAGATAGACCTTTTTGATCAAGTAATGATTTTAATGAGTGAAAAATTTCAGTCCCCATTCTTAATGATTCACTGAAATTATTAACTCCATGTGGAACAAGCATAAATTCCTGAAAATCAAGACTATTTGGTGCATGAGCACCACCATTTATTACATTCATCAATGGGACTGGAAGAAGATTGGATAATGGATCTCCAAGATATCTATATAGGGGAATGTCTAAAGCATTTGCTGACGCTCTAGCAGTTGCAAGACTTACTGCAAGGATTGAATTTGCTCCAAGGTTAGACTTATTAGGAGTTCCATCAATTTCAATCATTAATTTATCTACTGTAGTTTGATCTAAAGATGACAAACCACATAAAGCAGGCGATATTGTTTCATGAATTTTATTAACAGCATTCAAAACGCCTTTCCCCATATATTTCGAACCACCATCTCTTAATTCATGTGCCTCATGAGCACCAGTGCTAGCTCCGCTGGGAACAATTGCTCTACCACTTGCACCACATTCCAAAAATACTTCTGCCTCCACAGTTGGATTACCTCTTGAATCAAGGACTTGCCTTGCTTCAACAGTATCAATAAGAAAATCAATAGTTTCTTTCACAATTTAATTATTACTATTTAAATCCTATTAATAGCTGAACTATTTGGCTAATATCTGAAATATATTTGTTAACCAACTATAATTTGAAATTTTATAAGAGCTTAGATATTATTTAACGTTTTTTTCATTCTAAAGTTACCGCAAATCCTCTCATCAAAATAATTTTCAAATTCATCTTACAATTTGAAAATTTTTGGATGATTATTAATGCAGATCCTATTTAGAATATTAATTAATAATCAACTATAGTTTTATAGTTTATGAGAGAAACACTTACATCCAGTCCTGAACTATTTAGTGATATTAGTTGGAATCTTCTTTTATTAGGGGAAGCAACCGCAAAAAAATGGGATCATAGCGAATTTAATATTGAACACATAATTCATACATTGTTCTCATCAAGTGAATTCTTTGCCTTCGTTGAAAAATTATCAATCGACCAAGATACAGTTTTAGACATAACGGAAGATTTTTTAGAAGAGACACCAACAAATGAGTCAGATATTTTTACTATCGGAGAAGATTTAGAAATTTTATTAGATAACGCGAATCAGATTAAGACTCAATGGGGATCGAGATTAATAGAAATCCCTCATTTACTAATTGCTCTTGGAAGAGATTTAAGAATTGGAAATTATGTTTTTGAAGAAGGAAACCTTTCGATGGAAAAATTAGAAGAAGAATTAAAGTTTTTCCCAAATATTAATCAAACAAAAGATTCTTTTAATTATGGGAATGTAATTGAAATAAATAATCAATCTAATTTTGAATCAAACATCGCTACTAACGAGACTTTTGTAAAAGAAGAAAAATTAAAAAAAGCTATTGTTCCATTACCGAAAAGTGAACTTCAAATTGAAACCAAAAAACAAGTTGGAAAAGATGAAAATGCTCTTTCAATTTATGGAAAAGATTTAACAGAATCAGCTAAAAAAGGCTTACTGGATCCTGTTTTAGGAAGAGAAAATGAGATCAATAATTTAATGAGAATACTCTGCAGAAGAAACAAAAATAACCCTATACTTATTGGCAATCCTGGAGTTGGTAAAACCTCAATTGCAAAATTACTTGCTCAATTAATCGTAGACAAAAAAGTTCCTGATACTTTAAAGGACTTAAAAATTATTTCACTTGATTTAGGTGCATTAGTTTCTGGGACCAAATTTAGAGGTCAACTAGAGGAAAGACTAAGCTTAATAATGCAGGAACTAAATAATCCAAACCAAGGAATGATTCTATTTATTGATGAAATTCACTCAATATTAAGTTCTGACAGATCTTCTACCGACATCAGTAATATCTTAAAACCTTTACTAGCTGAAGGAGAACTTAGATGTATAGGTACAACAACACCTGAGAAATTTCGTGAAACTATTGAAAAAGATCAGGCATTAAATAATTGCTTTCAAAAGATAGCTGTTAATGAACCTTCAGTAGAATTAAGCGCAAAAATAATACAAGGGATCAAAAAGAAATATGAATCACATCATGGCATAAAAATTTCTGAAGAGGCTGTAAACTATTCTGCAAAATTAGCCGACAGATACATCAGCGATAAATGTCTCCCTGATAGTGCAATAGATTTAATTGATGAAGCAGCTGCACAGTTGAAAATCGAGTCTAATAATATGCCACAAATCATTCTCCAACAAGAAAACAAACTTAATACTATTGATGAAAAATTGAATAATTTGCAAGGAGAAAATATCGAAGCTCAAGAAAAACTATTGAATAATAGACAACAAACAGAGGCAAAATTGAACGTTCTTTTGGGAAATTGGAACAATTTACGTGAAGAAATGGAAGAATTATCTATTTTAATGAAAGAAGAAGATAAGCTAACCAAACAAATTAAAGATAAATCAAATCGCAAAATTGAAAATGATCTAGATTATTTAGAAAAGCTTGAAGAGGAGTTAAATGAAATAGAGAATGACATACAAAAACTTGAAGAGAACTTTAATAAAATAAAAAAAAATAGAAATTTCCCTTTTAAATATCAAGTTGAACCTGATGATATTGCAGATGTTATATCAAAAATCACAGGTATTCCAATTTCTAAAGTAGTTTCAAATGAACGTAAGAAATTAGTCAATCTAGAAACAGAACTAAGTGAAAAAGTTATTGGACAAGAAAAAGCCATAGAAGCTGTTTCTGCTGCAATTAGAAGAGCTCGAGTTGGTATGAAAAGTCCCAAAAGACCTATTGGATCTTTTTTATTTATGGGTCCTACTGGTGTTGGTAAAACAGAATTAGCAAAATCTCTTGCAAGAGTTTTATTTGATGAAGAAGACGCACTTTTAAGATTAGACATGAGTGAATATATGGAGAAAAATGCCGTAGCAAGACTTTTAGGAGCTCCCCCAGGTTATGTTGGTTATGAAGAGGGAGGTCAATTAACTGAAGCTGTAAGACGTAAACCCTATTCAGTAATACTTCTTGATGAGATAGAAAAAGCACATGCAGAAGTATTTAATGTCCTTCTGCAAGTCTTAGATGAGGGAAGATTAACGGACTCTCAAGGAAGGACCGTAGATTTCAAAAATACGGTAATCATTATGACAAGTAACCTAGCTGGTAAATCTATACTGGAGTATTCACAAAAGATTTCTAAAAGTGAGGGAAAGTTAGAAAAAGATCAACAAACTCTAGATGATTCCATTAGTAATGCATTGTCTTCAATTTTTAGACCTGAATTTTTAAATAGAATTGACGAAGTGGTAAAGTTTGATCCATTGTCTATTGATGAACTTCGAAAAATAATCATTCTACAAACAGAAGATTTAAAGAACCTGCTACTTGAGCAGAAAATAAATATCGCTATAGACAAAAAAGTTATCGATAAAATTGCAAACGATTCTTACGAACCTGAATATGGTGCTAGGCCACTTAGCAGGGAACTTAGAAGACAAATAGAAAATCCCTTGGCTGCAAAACTTTTAGAGGATAACTTCAAAAATAAAAAAAATATAACAATTAAACTAAACCCTGCTAAAAAAGATGAGATCGTTTTCAAACCTAGCTGAGGAGTAAATCAATAAGCTAAAATAAAAAATAAAGCATAAAGCTTAATTTCAAAAAAATTTTGTGACAAGTCCTACTACTAATAAAGAACCTCTTAAAAAGGATTCTCCTGAAGTTGAAGAGCCTAAAAAAAAGAATAATTTTTTTAGATCTACCTACGATGAACTTAAACTTGTCGTGTGGCCTAACAAACAACAACTTTTTAGCGAATCAGTAGCAGTTATAATTATGGTATCTTTTTCTGCTGCAGCCATTGCTTCTGTTAGCAGATTCTATGGATGGGCAGCTTCGCAAATTTTTGGTTGAATTATCTCCCGAATATCCATTGATAAACATTTTAATTAAGCTTCCAGAAAAAATGAGTAATGAATTAACTACAAACCTTGCTTCTTCAAAAGCAAATACAAACATCGCAAGATGGTATGCAGTTCAAGTAGCATCAAGCTGTGAAAAAAAAGTAAAAGCGACTCTTGAGCAGAGATCGGTAACTTTAGGTGTTAATAATAGAATCATTGAAATTGAAATCCCTCAAACTCCAGGAATTAAATTAAAAAAAGATGGAAGCAGACAAACTACTGAAGAAAAAGTTTTCCCAGGTTATGTCCTCGTAAGAATGATTTTGGATGAAGATACAATGATGGCTGTTAAAAGTACTCCAAATGTAATTAACTTTGTTGGTGCTGAAGACGGTAGAGGCAGCGGAAGATCGCGAGGTCATATCAAACCTCGACCATTATCAAGACAAGAAGTTAATAGAATCTTTAAGCGCGCATCAGAGAAAAAAGCTGTAATCAAATTAGATATTGAAGAAAAAGATAGAATCATTGTAACTAGCGGTCCATTCAAGGATTTCCAGGGAGAAGTTATAGAAGTTTCCGGAGAAAGAAATAAATTAAAAGCATTACTTTCAATATTTGGGCGCGAGACTCCTGTAGAATTAGAATTCTCCCAAATCAATAAACAAAATTAATTTCTAATTGTTCTTGTTTATCGAGTAAAATTATGATTTTCTACTCCAGCTTAAATTCTCTAATCTAATGGCAAAAAAAATTGTTGCAGTTATCAAGCTTGCTCTACAAGCAGGCAAAGCAAATCCTGCTCCTCCTGTAGGGCCAGCTTTAGGACAACATGGTGTCAATATCATGGCATTTTGCAAAGAATACAACGCAAGGACACAAGATAAAGCAGGTTTTGTAATTCCAGTCGAGATTTCTGTTTTTGAAGATAGAAGCTTTACTTTTATCACAAAAACACCTCCTGCTTCCGTCTTAATAACAAAAGCAGCTGGTATAGAGAAAGGTTCAGGTGAATCTGCAAAAGGCTCTGTTGGGAATATAAGTAAAGCTCAATTAGAGGAAATAGCCAAAACTAAGCTTCCTGATCTAAACTGTTCTAGTGTTGAATCAGCAATGAAAGTAATTGAGGGTACTGCTCGTAATATGGGCGTCTCTATCACTGAATAAGTTCAATACACAATTTCACACTATTTAGGGGAGGTTAGTCAATAACCGTTTGCACCCAATATTATTATGAAAAAACTATCTAAAAGAATGGCGGCTCTATCAACAAAGATAGAAGATCGCATTTACGCACCACTTGAAGCTCTTAGTATTATCAAGGAAAATGCTAATGCAAAATTTGATGAAACTATTGAAGCACATATACGTCTAGGTATTGATCCAAAATATACTGATCAACAATTAAGGACCACTGTTGCATTACCGCATGGTACTGGCCAAAGCATCAAAATTGCAGTAATTACAAGCGGTGAGAATGTATCGAAAGCTAAGGCTGCTGGTGCAGATTTATTTGGAGAAGAAGATCTTGTAGAAAGCATCAACAAAGGAAATATGGAGTTTGATCTACTCATTGCAACTCCAGATATGATGCCAAAGGTTGCAAAATTAGGAAGAGTTTTGGGACCTAGAGGTTTAATGCCTAATCCTAAAGCTGGGACAGTAACTAATGACATTGCTAATGCAATAAAAGAATTCAAAGCTGGTAAGCTCGAATTTAGAGCAGATAAGGCTGGAATCGTTCATGTCCGCTTTGGAAAAGCAAGTTTCACAAAAGAGGCTCTTTTTGACAACTTAAAAACCTTACAAGAATCAATTGATAAAAATAAACCAAGTGGAGCTAAAGGAAAGTATTGGAAAACTTTTTATGTAACTTCAACAATGGGGCCTTCAGTTCAATTAGACATAAATGCTGTACAAGATTACCAACCTGAAGGTTAACGCTTTGTAGTATAATTTAAATTGCAATAATACGGCCAAAGAAAGTAGGTTGATTTAGTTATTCTAAATTTTTAATTCCTACCGAGGACTCGTCTTAAATTATTTCTTTTTGGATCTAATAAAAGCGGCCTCTTTAAAAGAACTTTGCCGCATTTCCTGCTCTCCCTAAATTACGATCCAAAAAACATCAATGGGCCGAACACTAGAGAATAAGCAAAAAATCGTTACTGAGATTAAATCTCTTTTAGACGACTCGGAAATGGCTGTAGTTCTTGACTATAAAGGTTTAACTATCAAAGAGATGTCAGATTTGCGATCTAGATTGCAAACGACTAACGGCATCTGCAAAGTTACTAAAAATTCATTAATGCGCAAAGCTATTGATGGAGATAGTAATTGGAATGATCTTGAATCTTTACTGTCCGGAACCAATGCTTTTGTGTTAATTAAAGAAGATGTTGGTGGTGCTGTAAAAGCAATCCAATCTTTTCAAAAAGACACCAAAAAATCCGAGACCAAAGGAGCTTTATTTGAAGGCAGACTTCTTAGCGATTCTGAAATAAAAGAAATTGCAAGTCTTCCATCTAAAGAAGTATTGATGGCAAAAATTGCTGGCGCTCTAAATGGCGTAGCAACAAAAATTGCGATCTCTATCAATGAAGTGCCTTCTGGAATTGCTAGATCACTTAAACAACATTCTGAAAAATCAGAATCTTAAATCAAAACCCTAATTAACTTTTAAGAAAATGTCCGCAAAAACTGAAGAAATTCTTGAATCATTAAAATCTTTATCACTTTTAGAAGCATCTGAGCTTGTAAAGCAAATTGAAGAGGCTTTTGGTGTATCTGCTGCAGCTTCTGCAGGTGTAGTAATGGCAGCTCCAGGAGCAGCTGGCGGTGACGCAGATGGTGGCGCTGCTGAAGAAAAAACTGAATTTGATGTAGTTCTCGAAAGCTTTGATGCAGCTGCAAAAATCAAAGTACTTAAAGTTGTAAGAAATGCAACTGGTCTAGGTCTTGGCGATGCAAAAGCACTTGTTGAATCTGCACCAAAAACAGTAAAAGAAGGAATTGCCAAAGCAGATGCTGAATCTTTAAAAAAAGAGATTGAAGAAGCTGGCGGTAAAGTTACACTTAAATAAGAGTACATTTTTTCAAGCCGATAACCTTAATATCGGCTTCAAAAATTATGAATGGTGATAGTATTGCGATTGAAGCCGCAACAGATGGAGCTTGCAGTGGTAATCCAGGCCCAGGTGGTTGGGGCGGTTTAATAATTTTTGAAGATAACAGCGAATTAGAAATAGGTGGTTCCGAGCAAAATACTACTAATAATAGAATGGAACTCACTGCGGCTATAAAAACTCTTGAGAAATTAAAAACCTACAAATTAAAAGAGAACTTTAAACTAAGAACTGATAGTAAATATGTCATAGAGGGTTATACAAAATGGATTATTAATTGGAAGAAAAATGGATGGAAAACAAGTTCAGGGAAACCAGTTCAAAATCTTGATCTATGGCAAAAAATTGATCAATTAAGAATTAATGGCCTAATAATGGAATATGTTAAAGGTCATAGCGGAGATAAACAAAATGATAGGGTTGATAAAATTGCAACTAATTACAGCAAAGGTATATCTATAGAAAGTAACTTAAAAAAAGTAGAATCCTCAGTTGATTTTTTTGAAAAAAATGCACCCGCAGAAATTCAGGAATTATTTTCCCGCAATGAATTAATTCAAAAATTTGCAGAAAAAAAGTACCTGTTAAGTTCACCTGAACTAGAAATCTTATTAGGTAATGAAAACCACTTAAAGATAAAACAATATTCACTTTTTGAATGGCGTAATTGGAGATTGATTCCTAAAGATAAAAAATATTGGATAATAGAAAAAAAAGAAGCCTAATTTTTTATGAATGATCAGAAGGGGGGATTTAAAAATCTTTATAAAAACTTGATTACCCCTGTATTAAAAAAAGACTCTGGAATTGATGCAGAATACTTAACAAATTTATCTCTTAGTCTCCTATCATTCAGTTCAAGAAAATATAATTGGCCTATAGTATCTTCTATCTTAAAAAATCTAAATGAAGAATTTTCTGTAGTTGATAAAAGGTTAAATCAGAACATATGTGGAATAAATTTTTGTAATCCAATTGGTTTAGCTGCGGGTTTCGACAAAAATGGAAATGCTGCAAATGTATGGAAAGATTTTGGTTTTGGATTTGCCGAACTTGGTACAGTAACCAAATTTGCTCAGAATGGAAATCCCAAACCAAGGTTGTTTAGATTGGCGGAGGAAGAAGCAGCATTAAATAGAATGGGTTTTAATAACAATGGTGCTGAAAATCTAGTTAAAAACTTTGTAGAACAAGGAATTGAGTTTAAAAAAAATAGAAAGAATATTTGTTTAGGGATAAATTTTGGCAAGTCTAAAATTACAGATTTATCTCAAGCAAAAGATGATTATTTAACTTCTCTAAAATTATTAATTCCATATTGTGATTATGCAGCAATAAACGTAAGTTCTCCAAATACTGAAGGACTAAGAAAGTTGCAAGATCCGATTCTTCTAAAAGAACTTCTTAGAGAAATTAAAAACTTAGCTAATTGTCCACCATTATTTGTAAAAATTGCGCCAGATTTAAGCCTTAAAGATATTGAAGATATTTGCCAGTTAATAATTGAGGAAAATATCGATGGGATAATTGCTACTAACACCAGCATAGATAGATTAGGTCTTGAAAATAGGAAGATCATTCAAACAGGATTATTACTTTCTGAAGAAAATGGAGGATTAAGTGGAAAGCCTCTACAAAAAAAAGCAAATCAAATAATAAAACATATTCATAATATTGATAAAAAAATTATTTTAATTGGCGTTGGAGGAATAGATAGTCCAGAGTCGGCTTGGGAAAGAATTTGTTCTGGAGCATCATTAATTCAACTTTATACGGGATGGATATATAAGGGGCCACAATTAGTCCCCAATATACTGGCAGGTATTTTAAAGCAACTCAATAAACATCAATTATCTAATATAAAAGAGGCCATTGGATCAGATTTAAAATGGGTTAAATAAAAATTAGAAAATAAATAATGAACAATCCGAAAACTAATGATTACTCAACATTAGCCATGCAAATATCAAACTTAAAGCATGGAGGGAATGTATATGCAAATGCAAAAAAATTAAATTTATTACCCTCTGAAATTATTGACGCAAGTGCCTCTTTAGTACCGTTTGATCCACCTCAAATACTAATAGATTCATTAAATGCTGGAATTAAGAATCTTGGATTTAGATATTACCCAGAGAGAAACTTGAATGATCTGAAAGAAATAATCGGTAAATTTCATGGGATAAATCCAGACAATATACTTCCTGGAAATGGAGCTTCTGAACTAATAACCTGGGCAGGTTATGAAGCATCCAAATTTGGAATAAGTTGTATTCCTTCTCCCTCATTTGTTGATTATGAAAGATCTTTAAATTGTTGGAATAGCAATTTTATACATTGCGAATTACCAAAAAACTGGAATGATATTTTTCCTCAACCATTTCCTCTGCATCCAAAAGGTGATGTTATTTGGATAACAAATCCACATAACCCTACTGGCCAATTATGGGAAAAGAATTCATTGAAGGAAGTTGTCAAAAAGTATAAATTAGTTATCTGTGATGAAGCTTTCTTATCTATAACACCTAATGGAGAGAAAGAATCTTTAATACCATTAACCCAAAGATTTGACAATTTATTAGTCTTGAGAAGTTTAACCAAAATCTTCAATATTCCTGGTCTTAGATTAGGTTACGTTATTGGCTCATCGCAAATACTAAAAGAATGGGAAATAAATAGAGATCCTTGGCCTTTAAATTCATTTTCTATTAAAGCCGGAATTGATCTACTAAGTAATAAGAAATTCTATGAACAGTGGACAAAACAGATTCACAGCTGGATAAATATTGAAAAAAAAAGAGTATTTGAAAAATTATCAAAAATAGAGAACCTTAAAGTTCATAACTCTTCAACCAACTTTTTTTTAATAGAAAGTAAAAAATCCTTGTCGCCTAATATAAAATACTTAGAAAATAAGGGAATATTGCTTAGAGAATGTACTTCATTTAGATTTCTGGATGAAAAGTGGGCAAGAATAAGTTTGCAGAGTAGGAAAAATAACACTCTTTTATGTAAAGAAATTCAGAATTCCTTTAAAAAATAATTAAAAAATTTCCTAATCTCAATTTTAGATTTGATTTTATTATTATTTTCCATATTCTTCTTCATAATATCTAAAATTTCATAGTAATATTTTCCATTTTTTGATTTTCTCTTAAAAATTCTTTCTATAGTTTCTTCAAAAACTTCTTTAGAAATTTTACTTTGATTCATTAAAACTGATCCTCCACTTTCAGCAAGAATCATTGCATTTTTTTCCTGGTGATTATTTTTAGAATAAGGAAATGGAATTAAAATTGAAGGTTTTTCAGTTTCTATAAGTTCATTTATTGTTCCTGCACCAGATCTCGATATTACAAGATCACAGTTTTGAATCAAAGCTGCGATTTCATTAGTAAATTTCTTTTGAACATAATTATTGGAATTTTTTACATTAAAGGATTGTTGATTACATTCGCCAATAATATGAACTATCCGAAACTGTTTTTTCATTAAAAATTCAAGAGATTCGTTAAGAATTTGATTTATAGCTTTTGCTCCTTGGCTACCTCCCATAACAATTAAAAGAGGTCCTTTTCCTTTTGGGACCCATTCTGGCAAGGGATGGGATTTATAGAATTGATCTCTTAAAGGAGTCCCAGTGAAAATAGTTTTACAATTTCTTAAATAAGAATTTGTTTTCTTAAATCCTAGAAAAACATAGTTACACAAAAAACCAAAATATTTCGTGACCATTCCTGGAATTAAATTTGATTCATGAATAATGACAGGTATACTGAGTAGTTTTGAAGCAACAATAGTAGGGGCAGATATATAACCTCCAGTCGTAAAAACCAAGTTAATTTTTTTTTCTTTTAAGATCTTAATTATTTGGAAAGTTGACATTAAAATTTTTATATATTGATAAAACAAAAAAATATTTTTTCTTGGTGTCTTTAAATTCAAAGTCTTCAAATTATATTTTTGGGGAATCAAATTAGCATCAAGTCTTTGCTGAATACCCAACCAATGAATATTCCACTCATCTTCCACCTCTTTAGAAACTGCTAAAGCTGGAAAAATATGGCCTCCTGTTCCACTAGCTGCAACTAATAAATTATTTTTTTTAGACATAAAAACTTAAATTAGTAGAATGAAAATAATAAATGATAAATATGTTGAATTTAAACTTATTCAGAAATATAGGATTCCCTCTCTACTTATTTGTTTATCTCATTCTCCCATATTCAGCAATAACGCAAACTTTAAAACTTGATTTTATAAGAAATTTAGAAACCTCATTAAATAAGCGAGACTTAGAGTTTATTAAAAAAAATTTTAGAAATGATGAAAACCAAAATATTCCAAAACAATTTTCAAAGATTATTAATGATTTCCCTAACAGCAAATGGAAGATCAAAAGATTAAAATCTAATATTCCAGATGAAGATATTTTGCGAATAAAAGTTTCTGGGGAAAAAATAGTTAACGGAGAAATATATATACTCGAATCCAAATTTGATTATTTATTTTCAATAGTAAATGGAAAAATAAGTGAAGGGATTATCAAAAATTTATTCACCACAATAAGAAACGATAATAAAAAAATAGATATTAGTTTTAAAATTCCTGATAGAGTTCTTACTGGTTCAAAATACGATATCGATATAATTCTAAATAAGCCTCTTGAAGAAGTCATTATTGCTGGAGCTATAAAACCTCATCAAGTTAATTCATTGTTTGAACAAGAAATATTATTGGAACCATTGGCGTCTGGAGGGATTTTTAAAATTACAAGAGCCCCTTCAAAACCAGGGATGCAAATTTGGTCAGGAATCATAGCTCATCCTGAGGGAATGATTACTTTCACAAAGAGCATTGATATTGTTGATGAGATATAGCCTAAGCATCGTTTAACGCAGCCACACCTGGTAAAGTTTTACCTTCTAAAAGTTCCAAACTAGCCCCACCTCCGGTAGATATATGAGACATTTTCTCTGCTAAACCTGCTTTTTCAACTGCTGCAACTGAATCTCCACCACCAATTATTGTACAAACTTCAGAAAAAGCACTTAAGTCCGCAAGAGTCGTAGCTATTGCATTTGTACCATCTGCAAATTTATCAAATTCAAAAACTCCCATTGGACCATTCCAAATAATTGTCTTACATTCTGCAAGAGCATTCTGAAAAACTTTAATAGAATCTGGACCAATATCTAGACCCATCCAATTCCCACTAATTGCATCAATTTGAGATATTTTACTATTGGCGTCAGGAGAAAATTCATCAGCCAAAACAACATCAGTGGGTAATAATAACTCTACTCCTTTTGCTTTTGCTTTTG
The DNA here is from genome assembly GCF_001180245.1 of Prochlorococcus marinus. GTDB lineage: Bacteria > Cyanobacteriota > Cyanobacteriia > PCC-6307 > Cyanobiaceae > Prochlorococcus_A > Prochlorococcus_A marinus_F. The sequence continues at coordinate 29,544 of NZ_CVSV01000116.1, read as the reverse complement.
CTTCTAAATCTTTAGCAAGCTCGAGTTTATCTTCTTCTACAAGGCTCTTTCCGACATCTAAACCTCTAGCTTTATAAAAAGTGAAAATCATACCTCCACCAATCATGATTTTGTCACACTTATCTAGTAAAGAATCGAGTACTCCTATTTTGCTACTAACCTTTGACCCTCCAACTATTGCTGCCAATGGACGATTTGGGGAATCTACTGCTCCTTGTAGGTATTTCAATTCTTTTTCTAAAAGGAATCCAGCTACTGAAGGACTTAAATAATTTGTAACACCCTGAGTTGAAGCATGCGCTCTATGAGCAGCACCGAAAGCATCATTTACATACATATCTGCATGTGATGCTAATTTTTCAGCAAACTCCAGGTCGTTCTTTTCCTCTTCACCCAAAAAACGAACATTCTCAAGTAAAAGAACATCTCCATTAGATAAGCTATTTGATTGTGCAACTGCTTCATCACCAATACAACTGTTAGTAAGAGCAACATTTTGCCCCAACAATTCACTTAATCTTGCTGCTACTGGAGTTAATCTCATTTTTTCGTTTACCTGACCCTTCGGTCTACCAAAATGAGCAGCTAAAATGACTTTTGCAGAATGATTAATAAGATATTCAATAGTTGGGATCGCTGCACGAATACGCGTATCGTCGGTTATTTGACCGTCTTCATTTAATGGAACATTAAAATCTACTCTTACAAGAACTTTTTTTCCTTCTAAATGTGTCTTATCAAGACTGGAAAGAGATAATTTTGACATTAAACAAGCTGTATTTATAATCTAAAGACCCTAACGTTAATTTGGGCTTATTGGGTTAAAAAGTAGTTACTGTTACCTATGCCTTAATAAATTTTAAGAATTAACGATTATAAAAATTTTTAGTTATTAAATTTATACTAAAATTTAGAAGTAAATACTTTTGAAAGTTATAAAAACTAAAAGGAATACAAAATTTTATTTGATTTATTGAAGTGGACATACCCAAAATCCAATGGTACCCAGGCCATATCGCAAAAGCAGAAAAGAAATTATCTGAAGTTATCAATAAAGTAGATTTAGTTATAGAAGTTAGAGATGCACGAATTCCTTTGTCAACAGGACATCCTCACTTAAATAAATGGATAAATAATAAAAAACATATTCTTGTCATTAACAGATCAGATATGATCTCCCCGAATACAATCAATAGTTGGAATAAATGGTTTAATTCAAAAGATCAATATCCTCTTTGGTGTGATGCTAAAAGAGGAATAGGGATTAAAGAAATTTGTAAGTCAGCCAAAGATTCTAGGTCGTCAATCGACGATAGAAGACTCTCTAGAGGAATGCGAATTAGGCCAATTAGAGCCCTTACACTTGGTTTCCCAAACGTAGGAAAGTCAGCATTAATTAATAGAATTGCAAAAAAAAGAGTTGTAGATAGCGCTAGGAAAGCAGGCGTGACTCGAAATTTAAGATGGATAAAATTAGAAAGTGGTATAGATCTGCTAGATGCTCCTGGTGTTATACCTCCAAATTTAGAAGATCAAAAATCAGCACTTAATCTTGCACTGTGTGACGATATTGGAGAAGCTGCTTATGAAATAGAGAGCGTCGCAATTGGATTTATCAAAATTATATCCACTCTCAACAAAGATAAGAATGCGAATATCTCAGTTAAACAAATATCTAACAGATATGGAGTTGATATTACCAAAGGCTTTAAGAGTCCTTCTGCTTGGATCAACGAAGCAGCTTCAAAACATACCTCAGGTGATAAAAGGAGAATGTCTCATAAGTTATTGGAAGATTATAGAAATCAAATGCTGGGTAAAATTGCTTTAGAAGTCCCACTATGGAATTAAATAATCAAAACTCTTTCGGCATTGGAGAAGGTGAGCTTATAGAAATTATTTATGAGCTACCTCTTCCTATGAGGCTAGACAGATGGTTGGTAAGTAAAAGGCCAGAACAAAGTAGAGCAAGAATTCAACATTTTATAAATTCAGGTTTAGTACTTGTAAACTATAAGACTGCGAAAGCAAAGACCCCATTAAAAAATGGCGACAATATTCAAATATGGATGCCTCCTCCAGAACCTCTTGTTTATTTGAAACCTGAAAAAATGGATTTAAATATCCTTTTTGAAGACGAGCACATCATAGTAATTAATAAACAATCAGGACTAATTGTTCATCCAGCCCCTGGACACAAATCTGGAACTTTAGTGAATGGATTACTTTTTCACTGTAAAGATCTACCTGGAATTAATGGGAAACTAAGACCTGGGATTGTTCACAGATTAGATAAAGATACCTCCGGATGTATGGTTGTTGCAAAAAGCCAAGAGGCATTAGTAAATCTCCAGAAACAAATTAAAGAAAAAATAGCATCACGCGAATATATTGCAGTAATTCATGGAGCACCGAATTCTGAAGAAGGCCAAATAGTGGGAAACATTGGCAGAGATAAATTAAATAGATTGAAATATAAAGTAGTTGAAGAAACTTCAGGAAGGTATGCCTGTACCTATTGGAAATTAGAAGAAAGATTTGGCAATTACTCATTAATGAGTTTCAAACTAGATACGGGGCGAACACATCAAATAAGAGTTCATTGCGCTCACATTAATCATCCAATTGTGGGTGATCCATTATATGGAAGATGTAAAAAATTACCCTGTAAATTAGATGGCCAAGCTTTACACGCCATCAAGCTTGGACTTATTCATCCAATAAATGGTGAAGAAATGATATTTGAATCAGAATTACCATTAGATTTTCAAAAATTACTAAGTGTTCTTAAAGTTAAATAAGATTTAAAGAGGAATTTAGAAGCGATTTTGTATACGGGTTTTGAGTTTTAGTGAATATTGTAGAACTTTCTCCTTCGTCAACTATCTTTCCATTATTCATAACTAGCAACCTATTACAAAATCTTTTAGCGATGCCTAAATCATGGGTAATAAAAATAATCGTTAAATTCATTTTTTCTTGAAAGACTCTTAGTAATTCAAGAATCTCTATTTTTACTGAAGCATCCAACATATTCACACTCTCATCACAAATTAAAATTTTTGGCTTCAACAATAGCGCCCTGGCCAATGAAATTCTTTGCAATTGACCACCAGATAATTGGTTAGGATAAGAATTAAAAAAATCATTATTTAAGGGAAGATTTAAATTTCTTAACATTAATCTTATTTCTTTTTTGATTTTTCTTTTATCTGAAATTTTTTGAATAAAAAATATATCTTCCAAAATATTTTTAATCGTCATTTTCGGATTCAAACTTGAAAAAGGATCTTGAAAAATAATTTGCACTTTATTGTTCTTTTTAAAAGATTTATTTTTTTTCGATGCATGATTTTTATCATAAATTTTGATTTCACCACCTCTTACTTTAAGAAGTCCAATTAAAGCCCTACATAATGTACTTTTACCACTCCCTGAAGAACCAACTATTCCAAGAGTCTCATTCTCATATAACTTGAAACTAACTTCATTTAAAGCCTTATTCCATTTATTCTTGAAAATTGAAGAATTTAATTTATACCAATGTCTTAGGTTATTTACCTCTAGAACGACCTCATCTCTAGCATTATTTTTAGTATTTGGTTCTAATACTATTTTTGAAGCATTTACTAACTTTTTCCCGATATCTGATTTTGGTGATTGAAAAATATCTAATATATTCCCTTTTTCAACAATCAATCCCTTTTCAATTATTGCAACTTTTTTACACCACTTTGCTGCAAGATTAATATCATGACTAATTAAAATTAAAGTTGTATCAAATTCATTACATAGATGAATTATTTCTTGCATAATTTCAAAACTTGTTTTGGTATCTAAGCTTGTTGTAGGTTCATCAGCTATTAATAATTTAGGTTTCAAAGCAAGTGCCATTGCTATAGAAACTCTCTGTCTCATTCCGCCGCTAAATTGATGTGGGAAAGAATCAAGTCTACTTTCTTCAATTCCGACTTTTTGAAAAACTTCTCTTACTAATTTTTTAATAGCTAAAGATGATTTAGTTTGATCATGTGTTTTAAATAATTCATATAAATGATCCCCAACTCTCATTAGCGGATTAAGTTTTTTTATAGAGTCTTGATAAATAAATCCAAAATTCTTTCTTCTAAATAATTGTGCATCTTTATTGTTTATTTTCCTAGGATCTACATTAGAAATCGATAGATACCCTTTAGAAGTGGCCTTTGCAGGCAATATATTTGCTAATGTTTTTGCAAAAGTGGTCTTTCCACATCCAGAAGGTCCTATTATGGCCAAATGATCTCCACTATCTATTTCCAAATTAAAATTTTTGATAATAGGTTGCTGTTTTAAACCATATTTAACAGTAAGATTTTTAACTACAATAATTTTTTCTTTATTTTTTTCCATGATTTATAGCAAATTTTTCTAGACATAAATAAAATACATCTAAAGCAATATAAAATGTCCGAGGCAGCTGCAAATTCAAAAGAAAAAAAAGAAATTGAAGTTTCCAAAACTATTTTGCCTGAAAACAAAAAATATGAAAGTGAATCTTTGAATTATCAAATAAACATTCCCGATTGGCTTCTAAAAGATATTCATAATTTTGAAAAATCAAATAAAGAAAATGATGAGAATCAAAACCTTATAGTAAAGGCTTTTAAACTTGCTTATAAAGCTCATGATGGACAATTCCGTGCGAGCGGCGAGCCATACATTATCCACCCGGTCGCTGTTGCAAATCTCCTTAAAGAAATAGGTGCTAGTTCATCTGTTATTGCTGCAGGCCTTTTACATGATGTAGTTGAAGATACTGGCATTGATTTATCCGAAATAGAAACAAATTTTGGATTAGAAGTAAAAATACTTGTAGAGGGTGTAACAAAATTAGGCGGCATTCACTTTAACAACAGGACTGAAGCACAAGCTGAAAATCTTAGGAAAATGTTTTTGGCTATGGCCAGCGATATCAGAGTTGTCTTAGTTAAACTTGCAGATCGACTTCATAACATGAGAACAATTGAATGGCTAAATGATGAGAAAAAACTAAGAATAGCGAGAGAAACAAGAGAGATTTATGCACCATTAGCTAATCGACTAGGAATAAACAGATTTAAATGGGAATTAGAAGATTTAGCTTTTAAATTCCTAGAGCCTAAAGAATATCTAGATCTTAAAGATCAAATCGCCGTTAAAAGAAGTGATAGAGAAAAAAGATTAAAAGTAACTTTAAATCTTATGAAGGAAAACTTGATTTCAGCGGGTTTGAAAAATTTTGAAATAACAGGAAGGCCAAAACATCTTTATGGCATCTGGAGCAAAATGGAAAGACAACAAAAGCATTTTCACGAGATTTATGATGTTGCTGCCCTAAGAATTATCGTGGACAATTCAGATAGTTGTTATAGAGCTTTAGCAGTTGTTCATGATACTTTCAAACCAATTCCAGGTAGATTTAAAGACTATATAGGATTACCAAAACCCAATGGATATCAGTCCTTACACACTTCTGTGATTGGAAGACATCGACCTATTGAAGTTCAAATTAGAACTACTTCGATGCATCAAATTGCTGAATATGGTATTGCCGCTCATTGGCAATATAAAGAGGGGGGTTCTCCTGCTAAAAGTAATGCCGAGAGATTTAATTGGCTAAGACAATTAGTAGAATGGCAACAAGAAGGTAATGAAAGGGATCATAATGATTATTTAGCTTCAATTAAAGAAGACTTATTTGATGAAGAAGTATTTGTAATCACTCCAAAAGGAGATGTTGTTGGTTTAAGGAAAGGATCTACCGCGATAGATTTCGCCTACAGAATCCATTCTGAAGTTGGAAATCACTGTAATGGAATAAGAATTAATGAAAAGCTTTCTCCATTATCTACAGCACTTCAAAATGGTGACTTCATAGAAATTTTGACAAGTAATAATGCTACTCCAAGCTTGGATTGGCTGAACTTTGTAGTTACGCCAACTGCTAAAAATAGAATTCGCCAATGGTATAAGAAAAGCCATCGTGATGAAACGATTAAAAGAGGTAGAGATTTACTTGAAAAAGAGGTAGGTAGAAACGGTTTTGAAGCATTACTTTCTAGTGAAGCCATGAAAAAAGTTGCGAATCGATGCAATTTAAAAACTACTGAAGACCTTCTTGCATCTCTTGGTTTTGGTGGTTTAACTTTGCATCAAGTATTAAACAGACTAAGAGAAGAAATAAAATTACAAACAGAAGATGTAAAAAATGATTCTGACTCTGAAATAGCAAAATCTCTTAAAAGTAATAATAATTTATCCACTAATCAATCTAATACAGCAGCTAAATCACCAATTTCCGGGATAGAAGGTCTTGATTACAGAATAGGTAAATGCTGTTCCCCACTCCCAGGCGAGGATATTATCGGAACTGTGTCGCTCGGCAACCATGGGATAACTATACATAGGGAAGATTGTGAAAATGTAATACCAATTCCAATAGAGAGAAGATTACCTGTCGGTTGGAATCAAGATAATAAAACTGGCGATAATAAGTTTCCAATTCAGCTACGAATAGAAGTAATTGATCGAGTTGGAGTTCTTAAAGATATTCTTATGCGGTTATCTGATAAAGGTATTAACGTTAGTGATGCCAATGTTAAAACTGCTTATGGTAAACCAGCTATTATAAATCTTTGTGTAGGTCTTGAAAGTTATAATCAACTTCACAAAACAATTGAACAAATTAAATCAATGGCTGATGTTTTAGATATTGCCAGAGTTGGACAAAGTTAATTTTAAAATCAGATCAATCTATCTTTTACTTTTTATCTTGTAGATAAAGAAAACAATACTGCCGCAAATCAAAGCTAATAAAATACCTACACAAGATGAACCTAAGAGTAATTTTAAAGAAAAAATTCTACCTTGTTTCCATAAGTCATCAATAACTAAACTTTTTTCAAGAATTTTATTAGAAGGATTATTTAAAAAAATCGAACCAACTTTATAGTTAAAATAATAAAGTGGAATATAAGTAAAAGGGTTGCTGATCCAGGTACCAATTGCAGCTAGAACAATATTTCCCTTAGCTATTTTCGCAAAAAATACACCCATTAAAGTCTGAAAACCAAAAAATGGAAAGCAACCACTAAATACCCCTATAGCTAAACCTTTAGCATTAAAGAGAGGACTTCCATTCTGACTCCTAAATAATGATAGAATTTTCTTATAGGTAATATCTCTTTTAAATCTCATTCAGAAAGAAAATTTCAAAATTAAATTCTTGATAATCTTACTTAATTATCCATAACAAAGCGAGAGATGGATTCGATAGTTACTACAGAAGATACAATAGCCGCAATTGCTTCAGCTATAAGTATTGGGAAGGGAGGAGTTGCGATAATAAGAGTATCAGGGAAAGAGGCAATAAATTCTTGCAAAAAGATTGTTCAAACTAAATCTAAATATGCATGGGAATCACATAGGGTTTTTCATGGTTTTATTCAGGAAAATAAACAAAATAAATTTATAGATGAGGTTTTAATTTTAGTGATGAAATCCCCAAATAGCTTCACAGGAGAGGATGTAGTTGAACTTCATTGCCATGGCGGAATTATCATAGTAAATAAAGTTTTAAAGATATTATTATCTAGTAATTCTAGAGTTAGACTTGCAAACCCAGGAGAATTTAGTCAAAGAGCTTTTCTTAATGGGAAAATAGACCTTACTCAAGCCGAGTCGATTAATCAATTAATTAATGCAAGCAATACCAGATCAGCAGAGTTAGCCTTTAGCGGGGTTCAAGGAGAAATAAAGAAAAAAATTGATGATATTAAAAATGACCTTATAAATCAACTTTGCGAAATAGAAGCGAGAGTTGATTTTGAAGAAGACTTCACAGATTTTGATTACACCAAATATCTAAAAAACATTAAAAAAGTCAAAGAAAAAATAGAATTACTAATAGAAAACGCAAAAAGAAATTCATATATTCACAATGGAATATCCATTGCGCTTATAGGTAAAACAAATGTTGGTAAAAGCTCTTTATTAAATTTGCTTGCAAAAAAAGAGAAAGCAATCGTAACTAATATTCCTGGAACTACTAGAGATGTTATTGAAGTTAATTTAACTATTAATGATATTCCAATGAAAATAATTGATACTGCTGGTATAAGAGAAACTCATGAACAAATTGAAAGTATTGGAATTAAAAAAAGTTTTGGGAAAATAAAAGAGTCAGATTTTATAATTTATATTTATAGTCTTGAAGAAGGATTTAATGAAGAAGACAAAAAAATAATACAAGAAATTCCCAAAGAAAAATTAATTACTATTTTGGGCAATAAAAAAGATTTAATTGATTGCAAAAATATTAATTCAAATGAGTTAAAAAACACAATTCTTATGAGTATTAAGAATAATGATGGTGAAAGATTATTAATAGACACAATTATAAAAAAATGCGGGTTAAAACAAGTAGAAAATATCAATATATTTTTAAACGAAAGACATCTAATAAATTTGTCTGCTTGCTTATCTAATTTAAATGATACTGATGAAATAATTGAAAATAAATTGCCATTTGATTTGTTATCAATTGAGCTGAGAGATGGAATTCAAAACTTATCTAAAATAACTGGTCAAGAATTAACAGAGGAACTTCTAGATAATATTTTTTCTAAGTTTTGTATTGGTAAATAAATTTGAGTTAAATTACATAGTGATATATAGTTGATTCTCTAGCTTCAGTTTAATTTTTATTAATTAATTATTTCTTAGTTTAGTGGATTTAAATACTCCAATAATAAGTAAAATCATTGATAATTGGATCGATGAAGATATAGGTAGGGGAGATCTTACAAGTTCCTCTATTACAGAAGAGAATGGTAATGCATATTGGATTGCAAAAGAAGAGGGTATATTCTGCGGGGTTGAAATTATAAAAGAAATTTTTAGAAAAATTGATTTAAAAATCAGTCCAAAATTTAATATCTCTGATGGAGATAAATTTGTTAAAGATCAAAAACTCTTAGAAATATATGGGCCTTCAAAAAGTTTACTCGCTAGCGAAAGGATCAGCTTAAATATAGCAATGCATTTATCTGGAATATCAACATATACAAAGAACCTTACAGATAAATTAGAAGGCACAAATATAAAATTAGCAGATACTAGGAAAACTACTCCCGGCTTAAGAATATTTGAAAAATATGCATTCAAATGTGGAGGTGGGGTGAATCATAGAATGGGATTATACGATGCTGCTATGATCAAAGAAAATCATATTGCATGGTCAGATAATCTTAAGAATGCAGTACAAAATATTCGCCTAAATTCGCCTTTTACAACTCATATCATAATTGAAGCTGAGAATATCGACCAGGCAAAAGAAGCAGTATTAGCAGGAGCGGATAGTGTCTTATTAGATGAACTTAGTCCTGAAATAATCAAAAAAAACGTTCAAGAATTAAGAGAGTTATCAATTAATAGTCTAAAAAAAGAAGTCAATAAAAATTTGATAATAGAAGTTTCTGGAATAAACCCTCAAGAAATTAGTAAATATCTAATAAAAGGTGTTGATTTGATTTCAACAAGTTCTTCAATCACCAAAAGTAATTGGATTGATTTGAGTATGCGTTATATTAATTAATCATATAGATAAATAATTGAATAATTAATGCTAATCATTTTTAAAGAATTAACAAAACAATTTGAACAATCTCTTTTAGATAGTCTTGAAAAAAATGATAAAAAAGGAGAATTCGCAATTCTTAGCAAGAATTTAATTACACAATCATCAAAAGAGGAATTTGGTGATTATCAATGTAATGTTTGTTTAAGTTTATCTAAAATATATAAAAAGAACCCAAGAGATATTTCTAATGATTTTATTAACCTTTTAAATAAAAATAAAAGCATAGTAAAATTATGTAAGAGTCTAGAAATAGCTGGACCTGGATTTATAAATATAAAATTAAAAGATGAGGTTCTAATAAATGAAATTAAGTCAAATATTCAATGCAATAGGGCTGGCATACCTCTAATCAGAAAAGATTTAGATAGTGGTTTGTCCAATAAGGTTATTGTAGATTTTTCTAGCCCTAATATTGCTAAAGAAATGCATGTAGGGCATTTAAGATCAACAATAATAGGTGACTCAATATCTAGAATTTTCGAGTTAAGAGGTTATGAAGTATTAAGACTCAATCATGTTGGTGATTGGGGAACACAATTTGGGATGCTTATTACTCAGCTAAAAGATTTATATTCAAATGATCTAGAAGAAATAGGAAAGATCAAGATAAGTGATTTAGTTGAATTTTATAAAGAATCAAAAAAAAGATTTGATAACGAATCTGAATTCCAAAAAAGATCTAGAGAGGAAGTAGTTAAGTTACAAAGTGGAAATATTAAATCGATTAAAGCTTGGAAATTATTATGTGATCAATCAAGGAAAGAATTTGATGAAATCTATAAAAATTTAAAAATAAAAATAGAAGAAAGAGGTGAATCTTTTTATAATCCCTTCTTAAAATCAGTTATTGATGATTTGAATTTAGAAAAAATATTAGTAGAAGATCAAGGAGCAAAATGTGTATTTTTAGATGGGATGACTAATAAAGAAGGCAAACCTTTACCACTAATTATTCAAAAAAAAGATGGAGGTTTTAATTATGCCACCACAGATCTTGCTGCTATAAGATACAGATTCAATAAACCTCCTAATGGCGATGATGCTTCAAGAATTATTTATGTAACTGATCATGGGCAAGCAAATCATTTTGCTGGAGTTTTTCAAGTTGCAAAAAAAGCAAAATGGATCCCAGAAAATTGTCAAGTAGACCATGTCCCTTTTGGGTTAGTTCAAGGAATTGATGGCAAAAAACTAAAGACAAGAGAAGGTGAAACAATACGCCTAAAAGATTTATTAAATGAAGCAGTTAGAAGAGCAAAAGAAGATTTATTAAAAAGATTAGAAGATGAAGATCGTTATGAGACCGAAGAGTTTATAGCAAATACTTCAAGAATTATTGGATTAGGAGCTGTTAAGTATGCAGATTTAAGTCAAAATAGGATTACTAATTATCAATTTAGTTTTGATAAAATGCTTTCCCTTAATGGTAATACTGCGCCTTATTTGTTATATACACTTGTAAGAATTTTAGGAATTAAAAGAAAAAATGATTTTGTTTATGAATCTAAAGATTTTCAGTATGTAAATTATGAACATAAATCTGAGTGGAAACTTATTAGAAAATTACTTAGGTTCGATGAAGTCATAATTTCTATTGAAAAAGACTTAATGCCAAATAGATTATGCAATTATCTGTTCGAGCTATGTCAGACTTTTAATAGATTCTATGATCAAGTTCCAATCCTCAAAGAAGAAAAAAATATAAAAATCTCTAGGCTTAATTTATGTGACCTAACTGCAAAAACACTAAAATTAAGCTTAGAGCTTTTAGGAATTGAAACTTTAGAAAGAATGTAATGAATGATTTTGATCCATTAAATAATCTTTTCCCAAAACCAAGAGAAGAAATAATAAATATGCAGTCTTACTCTGCACCTTTAGAAAATAGAAGAAATTTACTCCGCTTAGACTTTAATGAAAATACTTTAGGCCCAAGTCCTAAGGTTTTAGAGGCATTACAAGCGATAAAATTAGATGAGATATCAATTTATCCAGAATATAATTTTTTAAAAAATTTTTTATGTGATAAATATCTTGATTCAAGAAAATTTGGTAATGATGAAATCGGAATTTTCAATGGAGCAGATGCAGCAATAAATGCAATTTTCAATTGCTTTGGAGAAAAAGATCAGATATTTCTAACCACAAATCCAACTTTTGGTTACTATTCTCCTTGTGCAGAAATCCGAGGAATGAAAAAAATAAGTTGTTCTTACATTGGAGAAAATTTTCTATTCCCCATTGAAGAATTTAGGGGAAAAATAATAAAGCATAATCCAAAGCTAATATTTATTTGTAATCCAAATAATCCAACAGGAACTGTTCTAAGCTCTCATGAAATAATTAATTTAGCCAATATCAATGATGATTCATTAATAGTTGTTGATGAACTATATGAAAAATTTAATGGAGATAGTCTTCTTGAATCGATAGATTTTGAAAAGAATAAAAATATACTAATAATCCAATCTCTTTCAAAAACTGCAGGTCTAGCAGGTTTAAGAATAGGTTTTACTTTTGGCAATAAAAGTTTAATTCAGTACATTAATAAAGTTACAGGACCATATGATGTCAACAGCTTTGCTATAACAGCTGCATTAGCAGCACTTAAAGACAAATCATATATTGATAATTATGTTTTAGAAGTAAAAAAGGCGAGGGAATGGATTTTAAATAAATTTAAATCAACAAAAATCAGAACTCACTTTAGTGGAGGTAATTATTTCTTAATTTGGCCAAAAAAAGATCCTAAAATCTTAATACAACAGATGAGAGAAAAAGGTATTCTTATTAGAAGTATGGAAAACAAAAAAGATATCGGTAACTCTATAAGGGTTAGTATTGGAACTAAAGAACAAATGATTTTTTTCTGGGACAATTACAAGATATTAGATTTAAAAAATTAATTACTGAAAATATAAATTGTATTTTGATCGATTCTTTTAGGTTTTATTTGAAAATCTTTTCCAACATATTTTACTTTAAAATCTTTCATATTTTCGATAAATAAATCAGCATTTGATAAATCACATTCTTTATTAATTTTTTTGCCGCGTTCAAAGTGAACAGGAATAACTACATTAGGTTTTAGAAGCTTAACTATTTTTGATGCTTCTTTACCATTGTAAGATTTTATTCCTCCTCCAATTGAAATAAACAATATATCTGGACTAGACAAAATAATTTGACTGTTTATATCAATATCACCAGCAGCTCCTCCCATATGAACAATTTTAAGATCATTCTGCTCCCAACTCCAAACAGTTGCCATCCCAAATCTTCTTCCATATACTCTGTCATGTGGTACAGAAATTCCATTTAATAAAATATCCTCAAATTGATAGATTCCTGGGTCAACGAACATTAATTGATTATTAGGGTTATATCCTTCATCTGGAAGCCTAGAACTAGCCAAAATAAAATCTACGTTGACTTCTTTTGGCTCCTTTAAATTACTTGCACAACCTATTGCTTTAAAGGGATTTATAAGAATAGATTTATCTGCACTAGTAATTACAAAACTACTATGTCCCAAACTTTTTATTCCTAAGTTCCTTGCCAATAATGAGGTAGGTAAAAAAGAGCTAACTAATATCAAAAATAAAAAGTTTTTAATTTGAGAAATCATAATATTAATTTTTTTTTATTTTACTTTTGTTCAGCCATTTTTAGAAAATTACTAATTAATTTATGACCAAATTGCGTCAACACACTTTCAGGATGGAACTGTACCCCATGTAAATGTTTATATTCTTTATGAGAGATAGCCATAATTGTTGAGTCTTCTAAAGTCGCAGTTATGTCGAAACAAGATGGTAAAGAACTTGAATCAACTATAAGACTATGATATCTAGTAGCCACAAATGGAGTCTCGATATCTTTAAACAATCCTTTTTGATTATGAAATATTTTGGATGTCTTACCATGCATAAGTTCTTTCCCAACTATAACCTTACCTCCAAAAGCTTGGGCCAAAGCTTGATGACCTAAACAAACTCCCAAGGTCGGAATATTTTTAGATAATTTTTTTAGAATTGGCAGACAAATTCCAGATTGATCTGGATTACCTGGACCTGGAGATAAGAGAATTCCACCAGGATTTAGTTTGATAATTTCTTCTAGAGTAATTTCATCATTTCTTTTAACTATTAATTCCTTAGTTATTTCATGATCAACTGAAAGTTCTCCTAAATATTGAACAAGGTTATAAGTAAAACTATCGTAATTATCAATAACAAGAAACATATTTATATGGATTTAAAATAACAACTTTATTTTAGGAACAAAGATATATACAGCAATAATAACAGAATTAATGGAAGCTAATAATACTGCTCCTGCAGAAGTATCTTTTGAAATTTTAGCCAAAATACTAAATTCTTTTTTAACTACTAAATCAACGATTGATTCAATAGATGTGTTCAATATTTCTAATATTAAAACAGACATTATTGTTGCAATCAAAATAACATAATTACTTAGACTAATTTTGAGTAAAAAACCAATTATTAAACTTATAACTGCAAAAATTAATTGAATTTTAAAATTTCTTGAAGTTTTTAATACATAACTAATACCACTGAAAGCATACTTAAAACTTATAAATACATTACTAGAAGTTTTGTATGATTCTTTTCTATTTTCTAAATAGTTTATTTTTTTTTCCATTGAGTTTTAATCTAATCGAGTAATTAAATATTCTTGGAAATTTAACATATTTTCTAAATCATGCTCATTATTATGTTCCCATCCCAAAAGATGTAAAAATCCATGACTAGCCAACCAGATCATCTCTCTATAGATTGAATGTTTATATTCATAAGATTGCTCAAGTGCCATCTCTAATGATATAAAAATATCTCCCAACTCTATATGATCTAAATTATTTAGAGATTCATCAGAAATAATTGGAAAAGATAGAACATCAGTTGGACCATTTTTTTGCATCCATTTCTTATTCAAAGAAGCAATTTCTTGATTAGATATTATCTGTAAGCCTAATGAAAAAGATTTTTTTTCAAAAATATAATTTGGTAATTCATAATCCTCTTTTTTAAATATAGTATTTATCCAAGATAAAAAAACTTTCTCCCAAAAAATAGATTCAAAAATAAGATAAGTTTTAGTATCTTTTAACTTATTTGAAAATTGAGAGAAATCATTACATTGAAAAACCAAATCTAAATTTATTTCAGAAATAATTTTTTCTTTCATACATTCTTAAACTGGAATATTGGGCTTACCTATTGTGGCCACAAGTATTAATATCCCAATTAAAACTAGAAAGGTTATTGAAAAATGAGAAATACTTTTTGAGCCTTTCCTTACCATATTTCTCATAGCAAGCTTTATAAAGCTTGGAGGAGAAACTTTTTTTTCTAAAATTTCGTTTTTATTTTCCATTAGTTATTCAAAAGATTCATTAGAAGAAATATTCATACGTAATAATTCATGAATAAATGGCTCAAGTCCACCATCTAAAACACTATCTAACTCGTTAGTCTCCTGCATAGTCCTAAGATCTTTTACCATTTGATAGGGATGGAAAACATAATTTCTTATTTGATTGCCCCATGCAGCTTCCACAATATCACCTTTAATATCAGCGACTTCAGCAGCTCGTTGTTCTTTAGCAATCACTAATAGTTTAGACTTTAAAAGTAACATAGCTTTTTCTTTATTTTGTAATTGAGATCTTTCTTGAGTACATCTTACTGAAATCCCTGAAGGCAAATGAACAATTCTCACTGCTGTTTCTACTTTATTAACATTTTGTCCTCCAGCTCCACCGGATCTACTTGTTGTGATTTCTAAATCTTTTTCAGGTATATCAAGTGAAATATTATCATCTAATTTTGGCATAACCTCTACCCCAGCAAAGCTGGTTTGTCTTTTGCCATTGGCATTGAAAGGAGAAATTCTTACTAATCTATGAGTTCCTTTTTCATGTTGCAGATAGCCATATGCATATTTTCCATCAATTTCGAACGTTACACTTTTAATACCTGCTTCTTCTCCTTGAGATAATTCATTAATGACAAGGCTCATTTGATTATTATCGGCCCATCTTGAGTACATTCTTAATAATATCTCTACCCAATCCTGCGCATCTGTTCCACCCGCACCTGCGTTAATAGAAACTACTGCTCCTTCCTTATCGTATTCACCACATAACAATCTTTCAAATTCCCATTTATCCAAATTCTCTCTTAATTTCTTTAATCCCAGCTGCGATTCTAAAATCATTTCCTCTTCGGGTTCTAGAGAATAAAGCTCAAGAGAGGCATTAGCATCAGAAATAAAAGTTTTCCATTTATCTAACAATTCGAGTTGTGCTTTGACATCATCAAGAATTAACATTTGCTTTTTAGCTTCTTCTTGATTTTCCCAAAATTCAGGCTGAGCAGAAATTTGCTCTAACTCTTTCCTTTTCGCTTTTAATCTTGGAACGTCAAAGACAATCCTGAGCATTACCCAGGCGCTCTGTTAGTTCCGAAAGATCTTTTTTGAAGTCTGTAATATCTATCAAAATAGAATTTAATCGTTATTTATAATCTAACAAGCACTTTTGTTTAATAGTATAAACTAAGTATTATTTTAAAAAAATGTCCAAAGTTGAAATTTATACTTGGCAATATTGCCCATTCTGTATTCGAGCAAAATCACTACTCAAGAAAAAAAATGTAAATTTTACAGAATATAAAATAGATGGCGACGAAGATGCCAGAGCATTGATGATTGAAAGAGCTGATGGTAGAAGAACATTACCACAAATATTTATAGATAATGAGGGTATCGGAGGCTGCGATGATCTCTACGCATTAGAAAATGAAAATAAATTAGAAGCATTATTAAACTAGATCTTATGAAATTTCTATTCGTAATAGATCCAATTAAAAATATAAATCCCTTAAAAGATTCAACTGCTGCTTTAATGCAAGCATCATCAAAAAAAAATATTGAAATCTGGAGTTGTACTCCTCAAGACCTGGAAGCTAGAGGTGATGAAGTATGGGCATCTTCCGTAAAAGTTGAAGTAATTCCGTGGATTTCTTTCAAAGAGAATGATTGCATACCTCTCGCCGAATTTAATTGCATTTGGATGAGAAAAGATCCTCCTGTAAATGAGGCTTATTTATATGCAACCCATCTTTTAGAAGTTGCCGAAAGAAAAGGAGTAAAAGTAATTAACAAACCCTCATCATTAAGAGCGTGGAATGAAAAGCTAGGTGCTTTAAGATACAGCCACTTAATGGCACCTACAATAGTTGCGAGTAAGGTAAAAGATCTTATTAATTTTGCAAAAATAAATAATGAAGTAGTCATAAAACCTCTTGGAGGAAAAGGTGGTCAAGGTGTTATAAGGATAAATAAAAATTCTCCAGGAATCAAATCAATCATTGAATTAATCACTTCTCAAGAAGAATTACCCGTTATGATGCAAAAATTTATTCCTGAAGTCATAGAGGGTGATAAAAGAATAATTATCGTAAACGGAGAAGCAATTGGATCAATAAATAGGATTCCTCAAGGAGGCGATTTTAGGAGTAATTTAGCGATGGGAGGCAAGGCTGAACCCACATTATTAACAGAAAAAGAAAAAAGTATCTGCTCAGAATTATCTCAACACTTCAAAGATGAGGGTTTATTTTTTGTAGGTATTGATGTAATAAATGGAATGCTTAGCGAAATTAATGTAACCAGTCCAACAGGTTTAAGAGAAATAGAAAATTTATCCAATAAAAATGTTTCAGAGGAAGTTATTGAAAAATTAGTAGAAATTATCTAGGATTTTTAGCGCAAAATATCTGTTTTACTATAGATTCAAATTTTAATTTAATCTCATCTATTTCTTTCTCTAAAACGGAGCCAGAAACTATACCTGAACCTGCAGTAAATTCAATATTTTCTTCAATACATCTTGCGCCTCTTATTGCCAAAAGAAATGAAGCATTGCCTGATGAATCCACCCAACCCATTGGAGAAGCATAATTTCCTCTAGGGAAAGACTCAAGAGTGTTTATCCAATCCAATGCTTCATTTTTTGGGTATCCACAAACAGCTGGAGATGGATGTAAGTTTTTAAGCAATTCAAAAGGACAAATATTTTCAACTTTAGAGAAAATGAGTGTTTGCAAATGAGAAATATCTCCAAATGAATTTACCTTGATATCACTTTTTTTAAAGTTTGTTATTTTTGAAACTTCTAAAGATTTAATCAAATGTTGTATTACATAATTATGTTCCTTTAAGTCTTTAGTACTTTTTAAGAGTTTCTTAAAATTTGAATTAGTAGAGATAGTTCCAGCAAGAGCCTCTAAAGTTAAATTAGGTTTAGAGAAAGAAAATAATTTTTCTGGAGATGCTCCAAACAAAATATCCTTACTATTCCTTTTCCAAACGTATCTACATGTATTTGGTTGCTTCTTTTTAAATCTTTTTAAAATTTCTACTAAATTTAATTTATTTTTAAGTTTTATTTTAATCCTATTAGCTAAAACTATCTTTTCGAGGATATCTTTCTCTACTAATTGAATTCCTCTATTTACTACTTTTTTCATGTTTGTTTTAGAAGTTTCTAAGGAGCGTGAGAAATCATCAATAAAAGGGGAATCAAAACTAGTTTTTAAGCCAGATGATTTTATTAATTCTGAGCCAGAATTAATAACTTGATTTCTAATTGTCCATATTTCTTCAATTAATGTTCTTAATGATGATTTACCTTCAACATGACCATTGATTCTTAACCAGCAATTCTTGCCACTTTTAGTAATTAATATTTTTGGCAAAATGGCTTCCAAACTAGGGATATCTGAAGGTAAATTCTTATTATTCAAATTTTCAGAGAAAGAAAATAAATAAATAATTTTTGAAAGTGCAGAATTATGCGATTCATTAGTTAAGTTAATTAAATTTTTAAAATTCTCAGAATTAAACTCTTTTGCTACCTCAAATCTTTTTGGGCCATCCAGAGTAACATATTTACACTTCTCGAAAGCTATATATGAAATGCCATCAGATTCCTCCCAAAAAGAAGAAAACGGATATTGATTTATTAACAATTCATAAACTTGAAATAAATCAATACAAGGAATCTCAAAACAAATACTTACTAAACCAGAATTTTCAACTTTCTTATCGAAAGAGGAAAATACATCTTTTAAAAAATCTGTTAAGTTTAAATCATTTTTCATTACTTATTGAAAATAACTAAAAATGATGCAATAAAGTAAAAAATGTAACTCAATTTATAAACTACATTCAATAATTATCTAATTTTGCGTGTTAATTAAAAATGGACGAAGATAAAAAAAAATTATGGAAAAAAGCAATAAAATGGCCTCTTTATTCTGTTGCCATACTTCCAGTTTTAATAACAGGGGCTTACTTACTCAATCAATATGAAGAGGTAAAAATTTATAATTTGATTTCATTTACTTTGGCTGCAATTTTGATATTACTTTGGGAAAATCTAACTAATGATTTATACGACGCAGAAACAGGAATCGATGAATTTAAATTCCATTCAATACTAAATCTTGTAAAAAATAAAAAAATAATTTCATTTATTGCATATACATCTTTAGTTATTGGTTTATTAATAATTTTAATTATTTCAGTATCAACAAGTATAAACATTTTTATTTTGGTGGCAGCTTGCTGCTTCTTAGGATATTTATATCAAGGTCCTCCTTTTAGATTGGGCTATCAAGGTTTAGGAGAACCATTATGCTGGCTTGCATTTGGACCTTTTGCGTACTCTGCAGTCTTAATTGCGTTAAATCCGTCTAATATTTACTTCGAAGATATTCCATGGAAAGTTTCTTTATTACTTGGTTCAGGACCTTCCTTGGCAACAACTCTTGTATTATTTTGTTCTCATTTTCATCAAATTTCTGAAGATAAAAAGCATGGGAAAAATTCACCTTTAGTTCGCTTAGGGGCAAAAAAAGGTTCTCAATTTGTGCCTTGGATAATTTTTACAATATATATTTTTCAACTTTTCACAATAGTTTATGGATTTATTCCAGTGTTTTGCATCCTTTATTTGCTTAGTTTCCCTCAAGCAATAAGACTTATAAATTTATTAAAGTCTTCGTATGCAAAACCTTCTGCAATAAAAAATTGCAAATTCGTCGCAATAAAATTTCAAACTCTTAATGGAATTGGTTTAATCACAGGATTAATATTTAATTATTATCTAAAAAAATGAACTTAATATTTCAAAAAAAATCTTATAGCTTTAAGTTATCGGCCAAAGTAGAAAATTCTAAAACCAATTACCATACAAAATCGGGTTGGATAATTAAATTAATAAGTAATGATAAAAAAATAGGGTTTGGAGAAGTTTCACCGCTACATAAAAAAGACTTAAAAAAGTGTGCGAAACAACTAGATATGATCCCTGAGTATATAGAGGAATTTAATTTATCTGAGCAAATAAATATTTTTCACCCGTGCATTCAATCTGCAATAAATTCTGCATTAGCTGAGATAAATGGAAAAATAATTTTTAAAGAAAACTACTACTTTGATGAAATTGGTAAAACAGCCATATTGTTAAATCATGAAAATGTAGTTTCAGATCTAAATGATATTAAAAAAAGACATTGTGACATTGAAAAATCATTAACCTTAAAATGGAAAGTAGCACTAAAAAATAACCATGAGGAAGAAGCAAAATTAGAAGAAATTTTAAGCAAAATAGGTAATAATATTAAGTTAAGAATAGATGCTAATGGTTCTTGGGGAAGAGAGATAGCTAATAGATGGGCTGATATTTTGAAAGATAATAAAAATATAGATTGGTTAGAACAACCTCTCTGTGTTGATGATATTGATGGACTGACAGAACTAAACAAAAAAATTCCAATAGCTTTAGACGAATCACTTTTAAAATTTCCAACTTTGATTGATGAGTGGAAGGGTTGGCAAATTAGAAGGCCTTCTCAAGAAAATAATCCAGTTAAGCTTTTAAGAGAATTAGAAAATAAAAAAGCTTTAATATCTATAAGTACCTCATTTGAAACTGGAATAGGAAAGAGATGGCTCCATCATTTATCTTCTCTACAATTACAAGGACCAACGCCAAAAGTTCCAGGTTTAGCAATGAATAAATTCCCTAATTCGTTTCTATTTTTAAATGAAGCAAAAAAGATATGGGATCAACTATGAAAAATAAAATTTATACTATCGAAGTTGAAAATAATGAAACTCAATCTGTAGAAAAAATTATTGAAAAAATTAGAGAGAATAAAATTATTTATGTAAAAAACAAATTTTATGAAGACAAAGATGTATTAGATTCAATTACTGAAAATGGGCCAGCAATTATCTTAAACAGTAGTGGGAGTTCTGGAAAACCGAGACAATGTTTTCACCATTTAAATAATCTTAAATTATCTGCAACTACATCAGGTCAATGGCTAATAGAGCAAGGATTTGAATTACAAAACTGCTTAATTTTAAATACTTTACCCCTGAACCATATAAGTGGATTAATGCCAATTTTTAGAAGTCAAACTTGGGGATGTGATTGTATTAATATTTCTCCGAATTTGATAAAAAAAACTCGAGAACTTTTACTTTTCACAATTAAATTTAAAAAAAACAAAAAACACTTGATTACGTCATTAGTACCTACCCAATTACAAAGACTTTTAGCTCAAAAAGATGGAATTAATTGGCTAAAAATTTTTGATCTAATTTGGGTAGGTGGAGCTTCAATTTCAGACGAAACTGCAGAACAATGTATAAAAGAAAAAATAAAATTAGCACCTTGTTACGGCTCAACTGAAACAGCAGCAATGGTTACGAGTTTAAAACCAAAAGAATTCTTAATGGGTTTTAAAAATGTTGGAGAAATACTACCAGATACAAAAATAAGAATTAACGCACAAGGATTAATCGAAATAAAATCAGCCAGAATTGGAATCGAAATAATAGATTCTTTAAAAACTGAAAATTTCAAAAATAAAAATGGGTGGTGGCAAACCGGGGATTTAGGTGAAATTAAGCAAATCAATAATTCTTACTATTTAAAATTTGTTGGAAGAAGTGATAATGCCTTTAATTCAGGTGGAGAAGTTGTTTTCCCTGAAGTAATTGAATCTAGATTAAATGATTTCATTATGAAAGAAAATATCCCAATTAATAAATTCAATATTTCGAAAGTATCAAACAAATTATGGGGAAATAAAATTAAAGTAATAGTTGAATTTAGAGAACTTACAAATGATAAAAATATTGAAATTTCTTTAAATTTATTAAAAAATTTTTCTCAAAGTTGGCCTAAACATGAAAAGCCTGAAAAGTGGATTGTTAAAAACAAAAATAGCATTACAGAAAAAATAAACTACAAATTTAAAAAATAATAATCAGCATTCTTTTAAATTTGTACTCACATTAGAAGCCTCTATCCATCTTTCTAGCTGATCGGGAATTTCTATTTTATTTCTTGAATCAACATTTAAAGAACAGTGTACAATTTTTCCTTCGGCTACTTTATTTCCATTTTTTATAAAAAAGCTATTTACTTGGAACAAATGAGTATTAATTTTATGAGGGGCAATTTTTACTTTTAATAAATCTCCAATTTTTATAGGCGCATGAAAGTTTGCTTCACAATTTACTATTGGAAAAATAATTTGACTTTTACGTATAGAAAAATCTGGAAAAATATCATGACAAGGGATCCCATAGATTTCAATACTTTCTTCCCAAGCTTCATGCGACCATTTTAATAAGTTATGAAAATGAATTACACCTGCAGAATCACAATCACCAAACCTTACCTTCTTCTGCAAAATTAACCAGTCAGAGGGTTTCATTTAAAGAAATTATCTATCAACAGATCCCATAATGACATCTATTGAACCAAGGATTGCCATGATATCCGCGATTTTGGCACCTTTAAGAATATGAGGTAATATTTGAAGATTATTTAAATCAGCTGCTCTGATTTTAAATCTCCATGGGGTAACTTCATTATTTCCTTGAATAAATACACCTATTTCTCCTTTGCCGGACTCTAATCTTGTATATAATTCTCCGTTAGGAATTTTAAAAGTTGGAGCAACCTTCTTAGCTACATATTGATAGTCGATACCAAATATTTCACTTTTCTTATCTTCAGTCGCCATTCTTTGAGCTTCTAAATTTTCTGTTGGACCTCCTGGAATCATTTTGCAGGCTTGCCGAATGATGCTTAGTGATTGTCTCATCTCTTCAACTCTTACTCGATATCTCGCATAACAATCTCCTTCTTTTTCTGAAGCAATTTGCCATTCAAAATCGTCGTAACATTCATAACTATCATCTTTCCTTAAATCCCAGGAAACTCCAGAAGCTCTAAGCATTGGTCCAGACAAAGACCAATTAATTGCCTGATCTCTTTGTATTGTTCCGAGACCTTCAATTCTTTTTCTAAAAATTGGATTATTAGTGATTAATTTTTCATATTCATCTATTTTAGGACCGAACCAATCGCAGAAGTCTATACATTTTTCTAACCATCCGTATGGAAGATCACATGCGACACCACCTATCCTAAAAAAATTATTATTTATTAGTCTTTGTCCAGTAGCAGCTTCCCAAAGATCATAAATCATTTCTCTTTCTCTAAAAATATAGAAAAATGGAGTTTGCGCTCCTACATCTGCTAAAAAGGGACCAAGCCACAAAAGATGATTAGCAATACGATTAAGTTCCAGCATTAAAACTCTGATGTAACTAGCTCTTTTAGGAACTGGAATATTAGCTAATCTTTCAGGAGCATTTACTACAATAGCTTCATAAAACATTCCTGCTGCATAATCCATTCTGCTTACATAAGGGACATACATTACATTTGTCCTATTTTCAGCTATCTTTTCCATTCCTCTATGTAAATATCCAATTACTGGCTCACAATCAATGACATTCTCACCATCAAGAGTTACAACTAACCTTAAAACCCCATGCATTGAGGGATGGTGAGGGCCAAAATTGACCACCATTGGTTCTGTTCTAGTCTCTAGCTGAGCCATTCGAAATTTAACTTCTAAATAAATCTTAGTCGAAAGTTATGCAAACTGACCTATCTGATTCATCTTTTTTCAATCATCAATCAGTTATGACAGATGAGATTATGGCCTCACTAGAGCATTACCCACTTATACATAACAATCAACTTAAGGGAATAGACGCAACTTTAGGCGGAGGAGGGCACTCTTATCATTTATTGAGAAAATATTCGGATTTAAATATAATTGGACTTGATCAAGATCCATTCGCAAGAAAATCAGCATCAAAAAAACTTGATGAGTTTAAAAGTAGGATTGATATAAGGGCTACAAATTTTGCGGATTTTGTACCAAAAGAAAAAGTTTCTTTTGTGATTGCAGATCTTGGAGTTAATAGTAACCAACTTGATAACCCTAAAAGAGGATTTAGTTTCCAAAAAGATGGTCCCCTTGATATGCGCATGAATCCTTTTCTTGATGTTGATGCAGAGAAATTAATTGAAGCTTTAAATGAAAAAGATCTAGCTAACCTAATCTATAGATATGGAGATGAGAGATTATCAAGAAAGATTGCTAGAAAAATAAAATTGGATTTGAAGGAAAATGGGAAATATTCTGGGACAAAAGAGTTAGCTTATTCTATTGCAGGCTGCTTCCCACCAAAACTAAGATATAAAAAAATACATCCAGCAACAAGAACATTTCAAGCACTAAGAATTGCTGTTAATAAAGAAATTGAAGTATTAGAAAAATTTTTGCAAGTTGTACCAGAATGGCTTTTGCCAGGCGGTATTATTTCTATTATTAGTTTTCATTCCCTTGAGGATAGGTTAGTTAAAAGTTGTTTTAAGAATGATCAAAGACTAAAAAACCTGACAAAAAAGCCAATAACTCCTTCCGAACAAGAAGTCGAACTAAATAAAAGAGCTAGAAGTGGAAAATTAAGAATTGCTCAATTAAATTAAACCCAATAATTTCTATCGTAATGATCTGATCGTATCTGTAAGAATATGAATTGCTTGTTTTATATCTTTTGAATTAGTACTTAATCCAATACTTAACCTTATTGAAGATTCTGCTTCTTTAATAGATCTACCTAAGGCTAGTAAAACATGAGATGGTTCACCATTACTGCATGCAGATCCAGTAGAACAAATTATTTTAGATTTTAAAAGTTTATGAAACTTTGCTCCGTTTAAATCCAATACAGTCAAATTTAAATTGTGAGGTAATCTTTTTTCCATGGAGCCATTAATTAATAAACCAGAATTATTTTTTAACAACCCTTCTAAAAGGTTATTTCTAAAAAAAAGTAATTTCTCAGAATTATTTTTTTGATTAAAAACTGCTATCTCTATTGCTTTAGCAAAGCCAACTACTAAAGGAAGAGGTAATGTGCCAGACCTAAGACCATATTCCTGACCTCCTCCAACAATTAAAGGCTCAAGATTAATTTCTTCATCAATCAAAAGTAGTCCTATCCCTTTAGGACCATATATTTTGTGAGAACTCATCGTTATCATGTTTACATCTGATAAAAGATTGTCTAAAGCCATATAACCTAAACATTGTGCAAAATCAGAGTGAAATATTATTCCTCTCGTTTTACATATTTTTGAAATATTTTCAATGGGCTGAATAACTCCTATTTCGTTATTTGCCAACATGACACTAGCCAGAAATGTATCTTCTCTTATATTTTTTTTGAATTGTTCTTCTGTAATTAAGCCATCTTTCTCAGGATTAATTTCTGTAACCATAAATCCCTCTTTTTTTAGTTGGTTTAAGGGCTCCAAAACAGCTTTATGCTCCGTTTTTAAGGTAATAATATGTCCATAATTTCCTGTTTTTTTATAGAAATTTCTAGCAAAACCTAATAAGGCTAAGTTATTAGATTCAGTTGCTCCACTTGTAAAAATAACTTTTTTATTCTTAAGAAATAAACTTTGTTCTATTTTTTCTCTTGAGGCTTCCAATATAGCGCTTGCGTTAATCCCCGCCAAATTAGATTTGCTTGTAGGGTTAGAAAATATCTCACTCCAAAAAGGTTTCATAGAATCAACGACATCTTTAGAGCAAGGAGTCGAAGATTGATAGTCTAGTAGTATGGGAGTTGATAGCATTATGTTTAGTATATAAAATTCTGTTTATTACTAGAAAATCAAATTAAAGAATTAAAAAATGAATGAAATTAATCAAATAGATAAAGAACAGGTAAGAAAATCAAGAATTTTGTTAGTTGATGATGAGCCTGGTTTAAGAACAGCTGTTAAAACATTTCTAGAAGATGAAGGCTTTGAAATATTTATTGCAGTTGATGGAGAGGATGGTTGGGAAAAAGCTCAAACAATTTTTCCCGATTTGATAATTAGCGATATTATGATGCCACGAGCAAACGGTTATGCGTTATTAGAAAAAATTAGAGAGGATGAAAAATTAGGAGGAACTCCAGTTATTTTTCTAACTGCAAAAGGAATGACTCTAGACAGAACAGAAGGTTATCTTGCAGGAGTTGATGATTATATTTCCAAACCTTTCGATCCTGATGAATTAACTGCAAGAGTTAAAAATGTAATCAACAGACAAGAACGATTATTAAAAGAAGCGGCACGATTCGCAGATATTGACGTAAGCAAAATGGCAAAACAAATTACTGAAATAAAATCTATGCTCACAGACCAAAACCATGCTAATCCAGAAAATAAAATAAATCTACCTACTTTTACTCCTAGAGAAGCAAGTGTGCTTCAACTAGTAGCAGAGGGACTTATGAATAAAGAAATTGCAAGACAGCTAGAAACATCTATTAGAAATGTTGAGAAATATGTAAGTAGACTTTTTATAAAGACAGGTACATCTAGCAGAACAGAATTAGTTCGTTATGCGCTTGAAAATCATTTAGTAAAATAAATTATTTAATTTTTTCGAATTCAATAAGTTTTGAAAAATAAAAAGGAGCTTGATTTAATTTCTTTTTAACAACTTTAAATCCTCTTTCTTTAGCAGCATTAATAATACCCTTTTCTTTCAATGTATAGGCTCTTGTAGTTTTACTTGGCCCAGGAAATAATTTTCCAATATTTTTTAGAACAGCAAGAACTGGAGTATAGGGAGCAAAGCTAACGATTAGTTTTTCTTTGCTTAAATCGCAAAGATGTTGAACCATTTCTTCTGCGACCGGTTGCGGATAATGAATAAATACATCCAAACAAACTACAACATCAAATAATCCTTTTAATTTTTCCAGATCACAAACCTCATATTTTATTTTACCTTGATTCAAACCTAATTCATGAATACGTTTTTTTGTTTCTTTAATCATTTCAGAAGAAATATCGCTCACCTGCAGATCTTTTATACCGAGTCTTAGTAAAGGTATGGAAAGACTTCCTACACCACAGCCTGCATCACAATAACTTTTTTTTGTTAGTTCAGGATAATTTTTGATGTATGTGACTACATCATCCACAGTTTTTTGATGTCCTTTCCTAATATTTTTCTGAACTGTATTAATTTCATCAGATTTGCTATAAATTTTATTCCATCTTTCAAAGCCAGTACCATTAAAATACTCTCTGACTTCACTTTTTTCAATAATCTTATTTGACGTCATAATATTTATGAAAATTTATTCTTTTCATACTAACTAACTGGCGCCAAATTAATTGCGCGCCATTATAGGAAAGAATTGATTTGTTATTTTGTCAGAACTGAATTCTAAAGATATTTATAAAATTGCTGTCGTAATGGGTAGTGATTCAGATCTAAATACATTAAAACCAGCCGTTGATATTTTAAGAGAATTTGGAATAAAAACTGAAGTTTGTATACTTTCTGCTCATCGAACACCTATTGAAATGATGGAATATGCAAAAAATGCAGAATCAGAAAACATAAAAGTAATAATTGCCGGTGCTGGGGGTGCTGCTCATCTTCCAGGAATGCTGGCATCCATAACTTGCATTCCTGTAATTGGAGTACCAGTAGAGAGTAAGACACTGAAGGGGATTGACTCTCTTTTGTCAATCGTTCAAATGCCTGCTGGAGTTCCAGTTGCAACAGTTGCAATTAATGGAGGACAGAATGCTGGATTATTGGCAATAGAGATGATCAGTTTATTTGATGAATCCATAAAGAAAAATTTAAAAGAATTCAGAGAAAACCTACATACACAGGTGAGAAATAAAAATAATAAGTTATCAACTATTGGAGCTGATAATTATCTTCAAAATAAATGAACTAATATTTTCCTATTAGGCCTTGTTAAGAAAGTTTTCTTTTTTAAGGTAGTTAATAACTTTTTCAACGGAATCATTTAAATCTAACGAACCTGTATCAACATTAATTTCGGGATTATGAGGAGCTTCATATGGACTAGAAATGCCAGTAAATTCTTTAATTTCACCCAAACGAGCTTTCTTATAAAGACCTTTAGTATCCCTATTTTCGCAAACTTTGATATCAGCAGAACAATAAACTTCAATAAAATCCTTAGATCCAATAATTTTTCTCACCTTATCTCTATCACTAACAAATGGCGAAACGAATGCTGTAATAGTTATTATCCCAGCATTCATAAATAAATTCGCAACTTCACCTATTCTTCTTATATTTTCTTCTCTATCTTCATCCGAAAAACCAAGATCTTTACATAAACCGTGTCTAATATTATCTCCATCCAACACATAAGTCGAAAAACCATCTAAGTGTAAAACTTCATTTAAAGCGTTGGCCAAAGTACTCTTACCAGAACCAGATAAACCTGTAAACCAGATAACCATACCTTTATGACCTCTCATTTTCTCTAACTTTTCTCTGTCAATAGTTAAGTTGTGCCACTTTATATTGGTTGACTTTGTTTGATCTTGTTCTTTCATTTTTTGCATCATCAAAATTAAAACCTATCCTAACCCTTGCTTCATAAATTATGAAATCCCTCTTTACGAAGAAACTCAACTGATTTCGATACCATATCACCCTGTAACTGGATATTTCTATCAATCAATGTTCCTCCAGTCCCACAAAAAACTTTAATTTTTTTTAGTAATTCTTTTAATAAGATTTCATCCTCAGTATCTAAACCCCTAATTAAAGTTACAGTCTTTCCCTTTTTACCTTTTTTTTGTTTTGAAATATTTATTTTTGATCTTTTATTAACAGTATCTACCTTAAATGCTTCTTCAGATTTTTTTTCTTGATTATTAAATTCGATCCAATTCTTTTTTCCCATTATTTTGAATATAATCTATAGTTAGTTAATACTTATTCTATAGAAAAAGTGGTAAGTACATTTTCTCGCAAAGATCAAAACTATAAAAATGACGATTTAACTCAACCCTCCAAAGAGGGAAGATTTGGGAAATTTGGTGGTCAATATGTTCCTGAAACGCTAAT
This sequence comes from Prochlorococcus marinus, assembly GCF_001180245.1. GTDB lineage: Bacteria > Cyanobacteriota > Cyanobacteriia > PCC-6307 > Cyanobiaceae > Prochlorococcus_A > Prochlorococcus_A marinus_F. The sequence continues at coordinate 486 of NZ_CVSV01000116.1, read as the reverse complement.
GCCTGCTCTTTTTGAGCTTGAGACAGCTGCATCTAATGCATGGAAAGATAAACTTTTTGTAGAAGAATTAAATCATCTACTTAAGACTTATGTAGGGAGAGAAACACCACTTTATGAAGCCAAAAGACTTACTGAACATTACAAAACTAAACAAGCAACTCCTAGAATATGGCTTAAAAGAGAAGATTTAAATCATACTGGTGCTCACAAAATTAATAATGCTCTTGGACAAGCTTTATTAGCAATAAGAATGGGCAAAAAAAGAATAATTGCAGAAACTGGAGCAGGGCAACACGGAGTTGCTACTGCGACTGTTTGTGCGAGATTTGGCTTGAAATGTATTATCTACATGGGTGCGGAAGACATAAAAAGGCAATCCCTTAACGTTTTCAGAATGAAACTTCTAGGAGCTGAAGTTAAAGTTGTTTTGGAGCCCTTAAACCAACTAAAAAAAGAGGGATTTATGGTTACAGAAATTAATCCTGA
>NZ_CVSV01000115.1 GCF_001180245.1 Prochlorococcus marinus | reverse complement strand
AGATTGGAAAGGCGATTTGTCTCCAAAAAATTTCAAAAATTAAATGGCCTTTGAGATAGAAAGAAGATTTCTTATAAAAAATGATAATTGGAAAGAATTCATAAATAAAAAAGTTTATATTGAACAAGGATATTTTTCCAAAAGTTTAGATAGTTGGATTATTAGGGTAAGACTTATAGGCAAAAACTCTAAAATTACACTTAAAAAACATATCAAGGGTTTTACCAACTTTGAATTTGAATACTCCATTCCACGAAGCGATGCTGAAACAATAATGTCAAATCTTTCAAACAAAATAAAAAAAGATAGATACTTTCTAGAAATTGAAAAAAAATCTTGGATTATAGATTGCTTTAAAGAAAATAATTATCCACTTGAAATTGCAGAAATTGAACTTTCTAATGAAGAGGAAGATTTAATTCTTCCATCTTTCATTTCAAAAGAAATTACAGGGCTGACCCATTACTCCAATTTCAGTCTCGCTAACAAACCTTTTTCACAGTGGAAAGAAAACTAGATAACAACTTTCAAAAAGAGCTAGTCAAAGGAACCACTCATCCTTTATATTTTCTTAATATTTAAGTAAAGTATTTTTTATTTTCTTCAGATGTATGGTCTTTATGACAAAGAAGGAATATTGAGATTTGTTGATTCAGACAAGGATGCATGTATTGCATATGCTGAACTCTTCGAATTAGGTTCTACAAATTATTGTCTAATGGATTTGGCTAATGATACAAAAAAAATAGAGGGTAGTACTAATCTTGATCAGAGTCTGGGAGTGTACAACAATTAAACCCATCTCTACAAATCTTGCCATTGTCCATTGCCCAATTTAAGAGTGCTACTCTGTTTTTAGAACCGGTTTTTGTAAACATATTACTTACATGATTATCTACAGTTCTTTTACTAATAGTTAGTTTTACCGCAATTTCTTGAT
>NZ_CVSV01000114.1 GCF_001180245.1 Prochlorococcus marinus | reverse complement strand
TCGCCGCTACTGAGGGAGTCGTTATTTACTTTCTCTTCCTCCAGCTACTAAGATGTTTCAGTTCGCTGGGTTAGCTCGCACCAACCTATATATTCAGTTGGCCGTACATGGGGTTGCCCCATTCGGAAATTCCCGGATCAAAGTGTGCTTCCAACTCCCCGAGACTTATCGCAGGTAACCACGTCCTTCATCGCCTCTGTGTGCCTAGGTATCCTCCGTGAGCCCTTTGTAGCTTGACCAATAACTTCAAAAATTGAAGCATCAGCTTAATAGAATTGTTATTAATGCATTCGCACAAATAATAAATCTGCATCATTAAAGATGCTTATTGTCTTTAAAAATAATCTATGCAGTTGTCAAGGTTCTCTGAAAACAATGAAATTAATTCAATGAGTCCAGCATCTTAATGATTTCATTAGGAAGCTAGATTCGTTCAGAATAATGATCACAACTCAAAACATTTCCTTTCTACCGGTTATGGAAGAGGTGGTAATCAGTGGAGGTAAGCGGACTCGAACCGCTGACATCCTGCTTGCAAAGCAGGCGCTCTACCAACTGAGCTATACCCCCAACATAGAGATATGGGCCATCCTGGACTTGAACCAGGGACCTCACCCTTATCAGGGGTGCGCTCTAACCACCTGAGCTAATGGCCCAGGAAAAATAATGGGTGTGACCTAGAAAAACTTAGGAAATGAAATTCTTAATAAATTAAGAACGTGAGATACCGATCGACCTAAGGTGACAAAATAATAATATTAAACATTTTGTTGTCTCCCTGTTAGGAGGTGATCCAGCCGCACCTTCCGGTACGGCTACCTTGTTACGACTTCACCCC
>NZ_CVSV01000113.1 GCF_001180245.1 Prochlorococcus marinus | reverse complement strand
GATATCCTCAACATATTCTTCATTAATTTTTTCGAGCACTTCTCCAAAAAGATCAATTTTTTTATAAATATCGCTTTCACTTGAAATTGCTAAAGTTGAATTTAAAAATAAAAATAAAGCTAGGGTAAATATATAAATTTTTTTCATATCATTACTTTTTCTTTTGGAATGAGTTCAGACCACATTTTTTCTAACTCATAAAATTTACGTTTTTCAGGATGAAAAATATGAACAATTAAATCAATACCATCTACCAATTTCCATTCAGAACTTTCT
>NZ_CVSV01000112.1 GCF_001180245.1 Prochlorococcus marinus | reverse complement strand
CCTGGGAAAGGAGCTGTTTCAATATCTACTCCTTTAATCTCTTTACTCTTGATAGAAATCGAATTACCTTTAATCGTAATTTTACTCCCACTCTCTTGAAGTTTATTAGTGACAGCTTCAAGATGATGAGGGATTACTGGAGAAATTGTTATTGAAGAGGAAGTGGCAGCAGCAGCTATTAGAAAAGTTCCAGCTTCTATTCG
>NZ_CVSV01000111.1 GCF_001180245.1 Prochlorococcus marinus | reverse complement strand
TTAAACACCCAAAATGGCTACCAGAATAAATAAATATTTAAGTGAAGTAGGTTATTGTTCTAGAAGAGAAGCAGATAGATTAATCTTAGAAGGAAAGGTAACCATTAATGGCAAAATTCCAAATATTGGCGCAAAAGTTGAAGAAAGTGATCAAGTAGAAATTAAAGGTCAAAGAATAGAAAAATCGAAGAGAAAAAAAAATATATACTTAGCCTTTAACAAACCTGTAGGAATTGTTTGTACAACAGATAGAAAAGTAGAACCCAATAATGTCATAGATTTCATTAAATATCCTCAAAGAATTTTCCCTATCGGAAGATTAGATAAGCTCAGCGAGGGATTGATTTTTTTAACTAATGATGGAGATATCGTAAATAAAATACTCAGAGCAAGAAAT
>NZ_CVSV01000110.1 GCF_001180245.1 Prochlorococcus marinus | reverse complement strand
CTAGTAGGGGGAAGGTTGAATGGTGCTGAAATAGCTAGAACTGAATGGACTAGAGAAGGTAGAGTACCTTTACATACTTTGAGAGCTGAAATTGACTACGCAACACGTGAAGCTAATACAACTTACGGTGTTCTAGGCATTAAAGTTTGGGTTTTCAAAGGTGAAGTTCTCCCTAAAGAAGAACAAACTATCCCTGTGGGTGCGAGCCCTAAGA
>NZ_CVSV01000109.1 GCF_001180245.1 Prochlorococcus marinus | reverse complement strand
CGTTAATGAAAAATTTTTTTATTTTAATTATTTTTATCATTTTTTTAATTTTTATAATTATAAGAGATTATCAAATTAAGAAGAAAAAGTTAAAATTAAACAATGCCTTAAATTCCAATTTCTTTATTCAAACAATTAATAAATTGATTGACGAGAACAAATACAATTTGTTGGAGGAGAGGATCAGATTAAGGGAAATAGATGCTTACGGTAACGAGGATTATAAAAAATGGATTGGCAATCCACCTCTTGATGAAAAAGCCATTGAGAAAAATATATTTAATGGATCTAAGCAATTTAAAGAGGGTATACCATACTTCTATGAAAAAGTAATTTTAAAAGAATTTGGCAGTACGGAATTATTTTTCGAAAAGTGGAGATCCTATTGTAATGAAAATCCTACTATTGATGATGAGATAATTGGATCTATTAGAAAGCTCGAGACTGAAGATTGGTTTGTTTTCATAGCAAGTCAAATTGAGAAATCATGCTTGAACCTAATAGAAAAAAGCTACTCAAGTAAAAAAAAGGGAAACTACAAAAAAGGTATTAGATTTGAAAATCATTGTATGGAAATTCTCAAACAAAACGGCTGGGAAGTAAAAGAAACTCCTATTACAGGAGATCAAGGGGTTGACTTAATTGCTTCAATAAATGATTTGAGAATATGTATACAATGCAAAGATCATGAAAAAGCCATTGGGAATAAAGCAGTTCAGGAAATTTCAGCTGGTAAATTATTTTGGAAAGGTACACATGCAATAATAGTCTCAAAATCTGGCTTTACAAAGTCTGCTCATCAACTAGCAAAATCAAATAAAGTGGAACTAATCAATGAATATCAATTAAAAGATTTAGAAAAGTTTATTGTTTAAAAAGTTTATATCAATTGAGTTAAGCCCTCTTTATAAAGTAAAAGTGTTGTAAAAATTCCTGAGGCCCACATTAAACCTCTAGCTGTGGGGATATTAAATATATATGCACCAATATATAAAAAACGAAAAATAGGATGAATCAATGCTGCAATTATTGCAATATTAGAGTCAGTTAAACTAATCAAACAAAGAAGACATGCGGGTGCATGTAAAGAAATACTTTCCCAACAATTTTGATGACACCAAACTGCTCTTTTTCCAAAAGATGGTAATTCATCGAATAAAGCCCTTGGAGCAGACATATTTTCAACAGAATATCCCGCTTTAACCCTCCCTATAGTTAGTGGAATAATTGATAGTAAAACAACACCAACTGAAAGACAAAGGCTCCAGGCAAAAGCTACTTGCATTATGATTTAAATAATATTATTAGCTTAATAATTGAAGCTCGTTATCGCGATAAATGAAAAATCATTACCATAGATAAAACTTTGCAAAAAATGCTGTAATTTATAAAAAAAATCATTTATGGATATTTCAAAGATAGTTTTAATTTTTGGCATAAGTTTACTAATATATTTTGCTTTTCTGTTTTTAGGATTTTTTCTTAAGAATAAAAATCTAAAGGCACAGAATCTAAACAAAGAAGAATAGATTATTAATGCCACGAAAATTTACTATTTTCTCAATATTTTTATATCTTTTTGAATATATTTAATGGAAATAAAATTTGATCCAAATAATAATAAGGGATATTTGAAATTAAATAAGACAGTTGCTGGTATATGAAAAAATTTTATAAATTTCTTAAAAGTTTTCTATTTATATCACTATGGCTTATTTTATCCTCATTTTTAACCCAATATTGGAATACCTTTCATTGGGAATATGTTTACTTAAACTTCAGAATTATATTTGATAAAGAATTTTGGTTTGTTGTAGAAAAAATTCTTTTAGGATTTGATATTGGTTACTGGTTAGAAGAAGCACTAAAATTCTTAAGTTATGAAATACCTAAAGAATCATTTAAATATTTACCAATTTATTTCGTATTAAAGTCTATTTGGATAAAGAATTAATTTCTATTTTTAATAGATTTTAATAAATTCCTTGAAATTCTTGAATAAAGTCGGTGAATGTATTTTTCTTAAAACAAATAAAGTTCCTTTATCACCTCTACAGATTCTAAGCTTATTGCTTAAATAAGTTATCTCTAACCACCCTAATTGTTCATTTTTTATTTCTTGCATAGCCTTTATAATTTTTTTCCAAATTTAGGACCAATAACACCAGCATGTGTAAATTTGACCCCAATTTTTTTTCATTAACGTAATTAAGTCTTATTAAAATGCCAGTGCCAATAATTGATTTTATTCCTCTAGGTTTAAGTAAATTAAGACCATTAAAATTTAGGGGATCAAGAATTTGAAGGTTATCAATAAAAGGAGAATATTTTAAAAAAGGACTATTAGAACTACTCCACCTAAGCTCCCAAACACCCTGCAAATCATTTCTATCTTTGCTAAAGGAAAAATTATGATCAATTTCAAGTTGTTCGGCGATATTACGTATACTCTGTGAATTTGGAGATTTAAGAAGTGAATTTAATAAATCATTTTCGGTTTCCATTTAATCAAGGCTGGAGTATATAGCTAAGGATAAATACTTACCTCCATGTGCTATATTCTACCCAGAATATGTTGATTTGATGACAAAGAGCTATTGGCTAAAGAAAATTTCAATTCCAAATGCTGATTTATTTCTGGAATATATAAGGACAGTATTGCCTTGGATTAAATCTGTGGGAGGAGTAATAGTAAAAAGAGATTTAATACAAGAATCAACCTCAAATGAATGGGATGGAGGGCAGCTTGGATTAGTAATTGAATTCGAATCAAAATTTGCTGCTAAAAAAGCATTTTATTCTGAAGTATTTCAAAAATATCTGCAGTCCAGAGACTTAATGGAACTAGTTACTATAAGTACTCTTTAAAAAATCAACCAATAGCGATTTCACACAAACAATTTATAAGTATTTATTCCTATTAAATTATTTATGTAATATTTATAACTTCACTAGCAATAGCATATTTTGCAAAATTTAATTGTAAAAGTAATCCGTTAATCAAATGAACTATTCAACAGAAAAGGACGATTATTTGATGACAACTCCATATACAAAAAAAATTCAGCAAAAATTTGAAAAGGTTAAATCTTTTTTAGAGCAAAATGGATTTAATCCTTCATCAGAGAGCTTAATGCAAGATATAGTTAGCTCAGAAGAATATATTGCTAAAAATGGATTATAAAATATCAGAATATATTCAGAGTCCTTAAATAATAAAAACCGCCTATTAGAAAAGGTAATAATATTCCAATAAATAAAAATATGGATTTTTTTGATTCGCCTTCTGATATCGGGTTAATTTCTGGTTCAATTGCAAAACCATTTTGTCTACCACCGCTTTCGGTTGTATAACCTTTTTTATTCATAAGAAAAATAATCTATTTCTCCAATTTTCCATGGGGATCCTAAAATTCCTCGTCCAATCATTACACCATCAGCATTTGTTGTTTTTAAACAATTAAGAGCATCATCTGGATTTTTGATATCTCCATTAGCAATTACTGGAATTTCCAACAACTTTTTAAGTCTCCCGATCATTTCCCAATCTGACTTGCCTGAAAAACCCTGTTTTCTAGTTCTTCCATGAAGTGTGATCATCGTTGCTCCAGCATCTTGAAGTTTAAATAAGAAATCCTCTATATTTTCTTCTTTACTATCCCATCCGAGTCGTGTTTTTACTGTTACTGGAACCCTAACAGCTTTTACAACATTTTTGACTAATTCTATAGCAAGTTTTCGGTCTTTAATTAAAGCACTGCCTCCACCTTTCTTTGCAATTTTTTTTACTGGACATCCCATATTTATATCAATTAAGAAAGCTCCAGAGTCCTCAGCTTGTTTCGCAGCTTCAGAAACAGCATATGGCCTATTATCAAATATTTGTACTCCAATTGGACCTTCTTCTAAATCTATTTGATTGATTTTTTGTGTGCCATATCCTTTTTTAAGACTTGTGGCATTTATCATTTCTGTAAAAAGTAAAGAGTTTGGTGCCCATTTACGTACAAGTCGTCTAAAAATGTTATCTGTAACACCTGCTAATGGCGATAGCATGACCTTACTAGTAATTATCCTGTTAACTCCCCTTCCTTTTAGACTTATATTTGAAGACATATAATTTTAAATTTATTTAATCTTTCTTTATTATAAATTCAGATATGGAGCTGATTTTATGTTTTTTATTTATTTCTTAATTTATAATAAGAGCTTTTTCTTAAATAGGCCTAATTGATTACTTTTTTTGCTAGTTTATGTTGAGTTAAAATTTAAAAAGGAAATTTTTTTCTTGTTTATATTAGTATCTATTTTTCTTCCAATAATTATTTTTATTGCACCAATAAATGTAAATGCTATTCAAGGTAATTTAGATTTATCAAGTGCTCAAACTTCTGTAGGCAAAAGATTTGCTAAAGTTTTTTGTGATGCTAAGAGGGAAGGTTTAGATTCTGATTTTGCTAGTGAATATGCTTTGAATAATACATATTTGAAATTTGTAGCATTTCCAGATGATGACGAATATTTGGCTGATTTATGGAATTTCACCCATAAAAATATATTAGATAATTGTGGTGAATTTGTAGATATAAATGATCTAAAAGACCTAGAGATTTTTTTTAAAGAAGAAGGTTTAATTGCATCAAATAGGGAACTCTATTTACCAACTTTTGAGAATAATTAGATTAAATTTTTAGCATGTACTAAAATATAAATAGAATATGAAATTTTATGAAACTATTAGGTTTAAATTCACCTGAAATATTCATAATATTAGTAATTTTGCTTTCAATTTTAGGTCCAAAAAGAATTGAAAAAGGTTTATTATTATTCAAAAAACTATTAAAGTTCCTCTTAAGTAAAGATGAAGATCAAAGCTCAGTAAATTCAAAATTAAAACAAGAGGAAGCAGAAGAAAGTGAAGTGAAAGAAGAAATAGTAGAGCCAGAAGTTAAGGCAGAGGAAGCAGAAGAAAGTGAAGTGAAAGAAGAAATAGTAGAGCCAGAAGTTAAGGCAGAGGAAGAAGAAGAAAGTGAAGATAAAGAAGAAATAGTAGAGCCAGAAGTTAAGGCAGAGGAAGAAGAAGAAAGTGAAGATAAAGAAGAAATAGTAGATACAGAAGTAAAATCAATTAAACCTAAAAAAAGAACTGTTAAAGATGAAATAATAGACGTAAAAGTTGATTCTGATAATAAATAAGATTTAAAAAAAATAAAAGAATACTAGACAAATTTGAATCCTAAAAAAAGGAAATTTTAAGATAATTTGCTTATTTTTTAATTAAATATAAAAAGTCTTTATTTTTAATAATTTAATTTGAATTATAAGAAGGTTTTTATGAATCTAAAGCTACTTCTATAGCTGCTATTAAGTTTTCGTCAAACGGTTTAACACCTGGCTTGAATCTTGCAATTACTTTACTGTCTTTCCCTATCAGAAACTTCTCGAAATTCCATTCAACATCTCCTTCGGGTTCAACTTTGTTAAGGGTTGTGTATGGTTCTGTGGTGTTGCCTTTGGCATGAACTTTTTCATAGATTTCAAACTTAACTCCATATTTTGTTGTGCAAAAATCTTTTATTTCTGAAAGAGAGTCGGGTTCTTGTTTTCCAAAATCATTACAAGGGAATGCAAGTATTCTTAGGCCTTTGCTTGAATATAAATCATGTAGCTTTTGAAGATCCTCATACTGAGCTGTATTTCCACAATAACTAGCTACATTAACAACTAAAATGACCTCCCCTGAATATTCACCTAGTTTTATGGATGATCCGTCTGCGGAAAGAACAGCAGTATTTTGTACGTCAACTTGCATGTCAAAAAAAAATCACCCTTTGAAGATAGCATTGTATAGACTTTATTGTGTTTAATTTATATGGTAGTTTTGGTTATTCTTTTATAAGTTTTAATTTTTCATCTATTAAACCATTTATAATTAATATTATTAATCAGTTTAAATTTGGACCCTTTAGACCCACTTACTGAAATTATATATTCCGGTCAAGGCTTTTCACCCGCAATTGCTTTAGAAAGAATTATTTGGGCAATGATTGGAATCTTTTTTTTAGGAGCAATTTCAAGATCAATTACTAATAGCATTCGAAGTCGAAATTGGTATGGTAGAAATTTTTTATTTAGTTATTCTAAACATAAAAAAATTATAGATGATACATCTTCACAACCTTCTGGTGATGAGGAATAAGTTTTATATATATGAAAGAATCAATTTTTTCTAAAAAGAGAATTTTATTACTTGGTAGTGGCGAACTTGGCAAAGAATTAGTAATAGAATCCAAAAGATTAGGATTAGAAGTTATTGCAATTGATCGATATGAAAAAGCTCCTGCAATGCAAGTTGCTGATTATTCAAGAGTAATTGATATGGGAGATAAAAATATTTTAAAAAATGTTATAAAAGAATTTAAGCCTGATTATGTTGTCCCAGAAATAGAGGCACTTTCTATTGAAGCCCTAAAAGAACTCGAGCATGAAGGATTCAATATTGTTCCCAACGCAAGAACTGTAGAAATTACAATGAATAGAGATAAAATTAGAGACTTAGCTTCTAAAGATTTAAAAATTAAAACTGCAAAGTTTGAATATATTTTTGAATTTGACGATTTAGAAAAAAAGGCAGATGAAATTGGATTCCCACTTTTACTTAAACCTTTAATGAGCTCTTCAGGAAAAGGGCAGAGTTTGGTTGAAACAAAAAATGATTTACAAAATGCTTGGAAACAGGCACAAGCAAATTCAAGAGGAAAGGTTAAAGGTGTAATTATTGAAGAATTTATTAATTTTGATTTTGAGTTTACTCTTTTAACTGTAAGAACAGAAAATGGTGAAAATATTTTTTGTTTACCAATTGGACATCTGCAATCTAATGGAGACTATCAATGTAGTTGGCAACCTTTAGAGATCAAAGAATCCTTAATTATTGAAGCTAAGAGAATGACAAGTAGAATATTAAATAACCTTAATGGAGCTGGATTATACGGAGTAGAATTTTTCATAAGAGGAGGTGAGGTTATATTTTCAGAATTATCTCCAAGACCACACGACACTGGTATGGTTACATTAGTTAGTCAAAATATTAATGAATTTGAATTACATTTAAGGGCTTTTTTAAATTTACCAATACCACGTATAGATCTAATAGAGCCCTCTGCAACCAGAGTTATACTTTCTAATCAAGAGTATCCTAATCCTATTTATGAGGGTCTTAATAAAGCATTAGAATTTGAAAAGACCAAAGTGCTCATATTTGGCAAACCATTTTCCAGAAAAGGCAGAAGAATGGGTGTTGTTCTCTCATCAAATTCTGACATTAATTTGGCTAGAAAAAATGCAGATGAAGCTGCTCTTAAAATAAAAGTCAGTACTACATAAATGTTAAATAAAAATAACGAAAAAAATACTTATTTCCTTTGTTTTTGTTAAGTGTCTCTCAGAGTATTATTTGAGTATGTACTCTTTTTCTCAATGATAGAAAATTATAAAGGTTGGGATATAACTTTAAATTGGGATAATAAAGATTATCTCGAGAGGGATACCTCTAAAAATAATTTTTTTACTCAAAAGGAGAAATGGATTGGGGTTCACTTAAATGGTGAAAAAATCTATGGCTCTTCTCTGAAAGAAATTAGGCATATTATTGATTATCCTAGCTTGCATGCAAAGTAGGTTAAAAGATTTTTTTAATTATCCTGATTATTTTCATTATCTTCAATTAGTTCATTAGCAAGTTTTCTTAAATCTCCCTTAATCGAGACCCATGTAAAGGCTATGATAAAAATTGAAGCAGATATTGCAACAGTGATTTTTTCGACAGGGGACATTCCAAGTGCTATAGCAAACATTTCAAACCAAATAATAATTTTTTATTATATTGAAGTTTTTTAAATAGTTAGAAACTTTTTTTTTTTTTTGCAATGATATTTAATTAATCAAAATATAATAAATAAAATCTAAATTACTTATTTAATTTTTTGTTTTTGATTTCAATTTTATTCAGTAGGATTAAATTATGGAAAAAAAAAAGTGCCCCCAATGTAAAAATTTAATTTTAAAAACTTCTCCAACATGTTTATATTGTGGTAGACCTAATAAATTTATAACTAAGGAATACGTAAATAAAAAGTGGAATAAAGATAATAAAAAAAATGTATTTGATTATATTTTTATCAATAAGTATATTGTTTTTATTTTATTATTAATGTTTATAATCTTTATTATTAAATTTAGTTAAATATTATTAAAAAATCAATCTAATATTGAATCTAAAACTTCTTTAGTATTTTTTGATAGTTTATTTTTTTTAATATGCTTTATTGTTTCTATCATATTACTTTTGTAAGGTTCTGAATAATAATTATATCTACTAAATATTTTTACAAAACGGGAAATTACTATTGGATTTAATTTATCAAATTCAATTATCTTTTTTGCAATATATTTATAACCAGAACCATTAATTGCATGAAAAGTACTATTTCTTGTTACGAATGTATTTAATATAGCTCTTAAAGTGTTTGGTGATTTTGAATCAAAAAACTTATTTTCAAATAATTTTTCAATGTTGCTTGTTTTTTCATCAATTTCTATAGATGCATTAAATGAGAACCAACTATCCAAAACGACACTATTATTCTTCCATTTATTGAAGAATATATTTGAAATGATTTTTCTTTCAGGACAATTAATTCTACTGAAAGAATTCATTGCAGCTTTTGCTAGCGTCATCGAATTACTATCGACATAATTAATTATTTTGCCTTTAATTTCCCTATCATCACTGCTTAAGAGTAGTTTCCAAATAGTTTCGATTAGTTTTCTTTCGTTTTTACCTTCTGGCCAAACTTTATCTAGATTTTTCTCTATTTCTTGGAGCTTAAAATATAATTCTTCTTTTAATTTGGTACCGAATAAATGATTTAATTCGTCAATAGTTTTATATATCTTTAAAGGGTCTATATTTTCTATCTCCGATTCAATTTCAGCAAATGTCGGAATACTTAGTAATTCTGATAATAAGGATAAATTAATACCTTTATTTTTTATAAATGATATTAAGGTGCTTATTAATTTATTTTCAATTTTATGAGCAGGTTTTTCATCTAATCTGCATAAAATAATTTTTTTATAAAATACTTTTACAGTATTAGTTAGTGTAAAAAAATCTTTTTCATATTTTAAAATTAAAAATTTTTCATCCAAGGTAGTGTCTGATTCCCACTCAACAGGTGAAGAGAATTCGCGAAAATAAGTTACTAAAGGAATTTGGATGTGAGATCTTACATTTCTAAAAATGAATTCTTGTTTTTTTGTTTTTAAAACAACTGTTTTTTCTATCGTTTTATTATCACCGCAAAATATAGCCAGATTTATAGGAATTATTAGAGGTAAATCATTATATGGGTTCTTCTTTATTGGATTACTTTGAGAGGCTTCAATTGTAAGTTTTTTGCCTGTTTGATCCCAGATTCTATTGAATTTAATTTTTGGGGTCCCATTTTGCCTGTACCAGATCTTAAACTTTTCAGGATCTATTTCCTTATTGTGCTCTAAAATTTTATCGACAAATTGGTCTATTGTTGCTGCCTTTCCATCATATTCTGAGATGTAATTACTAAATCCTCTATAGAAATTTTCATCTTTTACAAGCTTATTAAGCATTCTAATTATTTCTGCTCCTTTCTCGTAAATCGTGGTCGTGTAGAAATTGTCTATTTCTTGGTATCTCTCTGGCATTACAGGATGTGATGTTGGACCAGAATCCTCTCTAAATTGATTTCTTCTAAGAAATTTGGCATCATCAAGTCTCTTGATTTCACGATTATGAACGTCTGCAGTGAATTGTTGATCTCTGAATACTGTTAAGCCCTCTTTTAGAGATAGTTGAAACCAATCCCTACAAGTTACTCTATTCCCTGTCCAATTATGGAAGTATTCATGGGCGATGACACCCTCTATTCTTTCTAATTCTTCATCAGTTGTTGTTTCAGAATTAGCGAGTATTAGTTTTGAGTTGAAAATATTGAGACTTTTATTTTCCATTGCTCCCATATTAAAGTGCCTGACTGCAACAATATTGAACAATGACAAATCGTATTCAAGGTTATATTTATCCTCGTCCCACTTCATAGATTTCTGTAATGAAGTTATTGCATGTTGAACATATTTTTCATCGCCATACTCAACATAAATATTTATTTTTACTTTTTTATTCGATTTTGTTATGAAATTGTCTTTTACACAATTAAGTTTCCCTGCTACCAATGCAAATAAATATGAAGGTTTCGGGTATGGGTCTTCCCAAATTATTTCATGTCGATTATTTTCAAGATTATTTTCTTTTACGACGTTACCATTTGAAAGTAAGACAGGGTAATCATTCTTGTCTGCCTCAATTCTCACGGTGTATTTGCTTAGAATATCAGGCCTATCAGAGTGAAAACTTATTCTTCTAAATCCCTCCGCCTCACATTGCGTAGTTATAATTCCATTGCTCTCATACATTCCTAAAAGGGATGTATTTTCCTTCGGTTTAATTATTCCTTCTATTTTTAATAAAAAATTATCTTTGTTTATATTTTCAATTTTTAAGTTATGTTTTTGCTGTTTGTAGTATTCCTTTCCCAGTAGTGAGTCATCTATAAATATTTTTTTTATTAATATATCCGTACCATCTAGAATTAGATTTCTGGTATTCTTATTTTTTTTTACCAATTTTAGTTTGGTCGTAACATTTACAATATTTTTCTTAATTACGAAGTCCAAAAAGATTTCTGGAATTTCATAATCAAAAACTTTGTAATCTTTAAGTTTCACATATCTTGAAATATTATTTTGGGTTTTTGGATTGTTCATCTCTACAAAGAAGTTCAGAAGTTAAAAGATCTAGAATACTTATTTTGAAACTATAAGTTTGGCTTATTATCATCTGTTTCACAAAAATGTGTTTTAATCTCCCCAGAAGGGAGTAGTTCGTATAGAGAAGGATTATTAATATCAGGCGAACCGTCCTTGTGAAATTGGTACCTCCAGTCCCATTTTTTATCTGTAAAGGAAATATAATCTTTTCTTAGAGAATATGGAAGCATAAGCGTTTTTTTATTCCAATTAATATTTATAAATGCTCCTGGCTTTAACTCAGATATCTCTTCTACTATGGAAAAGTCACCATTAATATTATTTCTCATCACAAGATTAAGTTTTGAATTTTCACATACATAGCTACTATTTAAAACTAATAAAAGTATTGAGGTAATAAAAAATGAATGAATTTTTTGGGCTCCTTTAAAGTAGATTTACTTTCAAGCTAAATGACTTAATTAAAGATCTTTTTGGATCAATTTAAATCATAATAGATTGCATACTCTTTAGATCTAGAAGATTACAATCTAATTCCTCTTCATAATCCTGAACTGAAATAAAATTATTTAAAAAACCTGAATATTTTGCATCTCCGCCTATGGTGCTTGAAAGTATATATTTTGGATTGAATTTGTTAATCAATTTAGGGATTACATCAGCACCTTTTACAAAAGAACCAACTATGGGTAATTCTAAATTTTTTGTAGGAGTAATGACTGCATCAAGGCTTTGTTTGCTTAAATTTTCATCAAGATATCCATGGGGTTCAATATAAAACCCATTATCTTGATCGTCTTTAACAATATATCCGTTTTCTATTTGTGGCACTGGAGCCCCAGCAGTCGCTTCAAAACTTAAATTTAAAAGATTTGTCTTTTCAGTTGGCTTAAGCACTTTAATTGAATTAAAACCAATTTTTTTTAATGTTTCAACAGCACTTTTAGGGCAAATTGTAGGAATATCCTTTCTGAACATTTCTAATGTTGGAATATGACAGTGGTCAGGTAATCCTTGGGTTAACAAAATAATATCTATTTTATTGTCTATTGAAATTTCTTCTTCTAATGATCCTTTAAAAAACCACTCACCTGGAGGAAATATTAAATCTCCCTTGAGCCAAGGATCAATTATTAAATTGGTTTTTTTAAATTTTATAAGCCAACCATTTGAACCAAGGTAGGTCGCTTCAAAAGTCATTAATAATTAAACGTTTTATTAGACTATAAGGTACTTTTAGCTTTATCGAGAAGTTATTAATTTAGATTAGTTTGCCTCATTTAAGATTTGAAATGACTTTCTCTTTAGATTAAATATTAAAACTTGATTATCTTTATAACTAATCTCAAAGTTCTCTTTTTCTAGCATTTGTATTGGTATTAAAGCTGATCCTCCTGTCCCTGAAAATATGATTGGCATGGTGCTATTTTTAGTCCCATTCATTTTTTGTAAGTCAATAGCTTGAGAAACTATTTTTCTGGCTTTATCAAATCCGTAGTCTTCTATTAATTCAGGCCATAAAAAGTTAACTAATTCATATTTCGAAAACTCAATTTGTAATGTTTTCATTAAAAAATAATAGATATATAGGATTAATTAATTACGATATTTACTTAATTACTATTTTTAAATCTATCCATGACTAGTTGCAACATATCAACTACATCACCATCAGTTAAATTTAAATCCTTCTTTAAATCATTGCAAGTTAAATTCATTTCAAGTGCTGCTTCAGCCATATGATTAACTTTTTGGTTATCACCACCCAATGAAATAAAGGGATTGAAGTTTTCTATCATTTAATACTTGTTGTTACCTCCTAGTTCTAGCTAAGAAATAATTAATTATCATTTATTGATACAGAAGCTTATAAATATGTTATTTAATATATAGAAAGTTTTTATTTTTAAATTAGAGATATTGATGTACCTTTTGATATCAATGCCAATCTTCTAGCTCTGACCAGTAAAGGAAATATCAAATTTGTTCGTTTATTAGATTTAAACACTCTAGAAAGAAACCAAAGTAAATTACTTGAAGGATTATTTATCTGATTGCAAATAGTATTAATTGCATCTGCCCCATGAAAGATTTCTTCATCTTTCAGAAGAATAGCACCTTTATCTAGGTCATAACCTTTATTTAGGAGAGATTTAATCAGAGTTAAATTTTTACGACCATCAAGAATTTTTATATTATTTAACTTGCTTTTGATCTCAAGGAGCTCAGCAAAATGATTGCAAAATGGGCATTCTCCGTCATAAATAAAGGTATAGTTGGAAATCATGATAAAAAACAGTTTTGATAGTCTTGAAGTGCGCTATCAAAATAGTAATTACTCGATAATAAAACAAATAATAAAAATTTTGTGGATTTTTTATAAATGGATAGTTAAACGATTCAAATAATTACGAAGAAATGTCTCAATATAGGTATATTTTTCATAAAAATCTGTATGCTAACTCGGAGATATTATGTTTTAAAATCATGAATTTATTAGCTTCTTTTGCTTTAGGTGGTTTCAATCCATGGGCAGCAGGCTTTGGAATTGGTTCTTTAGTCCTTTTTGGTCTTGTTGGTCTTGTGGCGGGTCCAAACTTAAAGAATTTTGACCCTGATGCATAATTCATCATATTTTATAAAGATTTAAAAGACTCATTTGAGTCTTTTTTTATGCAGTTTTTTAAATTTATTTTTAGAATTATTCCAAATTATATTCCTATAAAGAAATGTTGTTGAATCCTTTTAATCCATTTATTTTTTTAAAAATCTCTTCTCTTAAAGCTACTATTGTTTTTTTATCAATACTTTTAATTAAATCAAATTTGCTTAGATTAAAAGGGGGACTAATAGGAGGTCTTTTTGCCTTGATACTCATATCGGGGATTTTTGCCTCTAGTACCATAGCGTTAGGATCATTAGTCTATGCCTATCGATTAAAACAGAAATCTAATTCTGTTGATAATCAAGTGCAGGATTTAGAAACTGTTAATGTTTAAGATATTTTGTGAACCAAATTCAGTTCGATACCCTAAAATGGAGTTCCAGGTACAAAATGTAAGACTAAAAATCCAAAGCCGGCAGCAAAAACTATTGATACTGCGATGATTAGAAGGCCCGACGCCATCCCCCCTTCGTTAAACGCCATTTAGTTAGTTATTTTTAAATTAATAATAGAACATATTTGTTCCCAAGTAATAGTTCTAATTACTCATATATCATCCAAATTTATTATTAATTGTAAATAAGAGTAAAAAAATGGAACTTAATGAGAGGATAAAACCAAATATTATTAATGGTTTAGATTTGTTGTTTTCTTCTTTCTTGAGCTTATTTTTTGAAGAAGGAAAATTCTTATCTTTTTTTTTATAAATAAGATTGGGAAAAGGTTTAATCACGATAAATTTTAGATTTAAGCTTATTACCCTAAAGTTTTGAACAAATCTTTATGGTAATCAACAACATTTTGACAACTTATTACAGGAGTAAATTCCATATGAATGCCAAATTTGGCTCTCCATGGAGCGAAATGCTCGAAAATTTCTTTATCACTCTCTGCCTTACATAGACAAACTACTCTACCCTCCCCTGGAGCATGAACTCTAAATAACATCTCAAATTTATCTGTTTTATCTGATTTTGCAATTTCACCGTTTTCCCATGCTTCTACAAATAATTGATAAGCTTTCACTTGATTCTCAATATCTGGGAATTGGCAGTCAGCAAGAAATAATTGCATTGGAGTATTATTAAGGTTTTACTTATTATCACTTAAATACTTATTTATTAATGAGACTGTTTGAATTTGAAGATCAGAAAAAGAATATTTTCCTAAATAAAGTGAGAAGATAGAGTCTCAAGAAATTTTCCAATATCTTTTTTATATAAACTATCTGTGATTTTTAAAGAGAATAATTCATAATCATTTATATCTTTTTTTTTATCAAAATTAATATTTCCCTTTAATGAAATATTTTTCATGATTTTATTGATCTCTATTTAAAATTTAAACAAATATAAGTAAAAGACAAATTTCTTTACATTATGTTTTTTATGATAGAAATTTCTAAGTTTAATAAATAATTAATTTATTTAAGAGTTAATTAATTTTCCTAGGATATATAAGAAAGAATTAGTTAAAGTAAAAATTACAGTCAATAGAGATGCAATAACGGGTAATAAATTAAACCACAATTGCGAAGTCGTCATTTTTGAATCAATAGGCAGAAAATTGGTTCTTTTTTTAATTCTTATTTGTAACCAAAAAATAGATAATGGATAAATAATTCTTGAGAAAGTAATTATCAATGAAGGCAAAATACCTTGATTTGAATAAAGTACAAATCCTGAAAAAAAGTATAACGCCCAAATTAGAATCCTTTGAATCAGAATTAAGCTCTTGCTTTTGCTCGACATTATTAATTAATAAATTTTTATAATTTTAGTCATTTTATATCTTTCAAAAAAAATGTTATTTATAATGACTTTTTCTTTACGT
The DNA here is from genome assembly GCF_001180245.1 of Prochlorococcus marinus. Lineage (GTDB taxonomy): Bacteria > Cyanobacteriota > Cyanobacteriia > PCC-6307 > Cyanobiaceae > Prochlorococcus_A > Prochlorococcus_A marinus_F. The sequence continues at coordinate 84,187 of NZ_CVSV01000109.1, read as the reverse complement.
ATAATTTCCCATTCATTTTTAAGAAATAATTCATAACTTATTAAGCTCGCTTCAGTATAAAGAGAGTCTAAACCTTCTTTCTTTGCTTCATCTTCTAATTTATGAATTAACTTTGAGCCGTATCCTTTTCTTTGAAATTCACCTTTACAGTAAAATAGTGCAATTCTATCGGTGGGATATCTTGTAGCAAAAGCGATAATAATTCCTTGTTTACTTATAAGCCATCCTTTTCCTTTAATTATTGACTTATCAAAATTTGGGTTATTCCAAGCCTGGATTGACCAGGCTCTTTTTTGTTCTTTACTATAAATTTTTTCATCTAAAGATTGAATTGAATCAAAATAAACCTTCTTTAATTCCAGTTGATCTTTAATGGTGATTTGTCTTAAATTCATATATAAATCTTTTATTTAATATGCCTAGTAAAAATATAGTCGCTATTGGGGGAGGAGGGTTTGGACGTTCATTAGGCTCTCTTGAAATTGAAAAATATATAGTTTCTTTAAGTAATAAAAAAAGACCTAAAATTTGCTTTATTCCAACAGCATCAGGCGATAGTAGTTCGTACAAACTAAATTTTTATAGAGCATTTTCTAAACTTGATTGTATAACAAGCCATATTGATTTCTTCTCTAGAACAGAAAACTTAGAAGAGAAAGTTTTAACTCAAGACATCATTTATGTTGGCGGAGGAAATACAAAAAGTATGTTAGCTGTTTGGAATGAATGGAATTTACATAAAATTTTGCGAAATGCTTATGAAAAAGGAATTGTAATGAGTGGAGTAAGTGCTGGAGCTATTTGTTGGTTTGAAAAAGGCATAACTGATTCTTATGCTAAAGAATTAGCCATAATTGATTGCTTAGGCATAGTTGAAGGTATTGCTTGCCCGCATTTCGATGAAGAGAAAGAGAGGGAACCTTACGTTAATGATGTTATTCAGAGAGAAATTATTGAATCTTGTATATGTATTGAGGGCAATTGTGCCTTGCATATTAAAAATGATTTTGACTATTCCTCAATTGATTTTGGTAATGGTAAAAACTGTTTTAGAGTTGCTAAGGAAAATAATATTTTAAAGAAAGAAATTCTTTGAAAAGAAAATATTTTTAATATCTTTAGATCTCATCATTCTTTGAGATAGAAGTAAATTCAATCCCTTTGTATTTTATGAAAGATGCAGTCCATACTTCTTTTGAGAGATTGCCAAGGTATTTTAGAAACTGTTGTGTATCTCCATCTCTTATCCATTCAGATTTAATGAATGGAAGCTCTTTCTGCATTCTTTTAGGATGCATATGAACAAGGAGCAAACCTTTTTCTTCAGAAGACCTTTTTAAAGCACCTTCATCACTTCTTTGAAATACTCTCATTAAAAGATTTAAAATTACCTCTTCTCCAAGTTTCTTGAAATTTTCTGATTCTTCCAAATTATCTTTAATTTCTTTACCTCCAAGAGGCATCGCTCTAACTAAGTTTTGCTCAATTAAAGCTATTGCAATTAGATAATCTTGGCTAGCCATATTCTAAAATAATACTTTTTTGTTATTCTAACCTCTCGAGTTCATGAAAATCTTTAATGGATTAAATATCTGCGATAAGAAGAAAGGAAATAATTTATTTATTATTTTCCAATACAATTGAATTATTGTTTTTTATTTTAATTAGTAAAATTAAAAATTTTATTTGTCATGAGGTTTATTTTTATTTTTATTTTTATTTTTCGGTATTTTTGTAGGTCTTCTTCTGTCATGGCCCGGTTTATTAATACCAGAAAATTTGAAATGTTTTAATCAAATTATTACAAAATCTTCAGAAGATAAAATTTCTCTAAAAGCTGCATTAGAGATTTCCCCTAGTTATTTTCTAAAGGCTAAGAATAAAAAGACGACTTCCAAAATAAGAATCGTAGCAGACGCATGTTTTCGTTAATATGTTGAGTGAGTCAATGTGACTATTAAATAATGAACAATAATATAAGATTTGAATTGTCCTTTAAAAATATTTCTCAGTTAGACGATAAACTTAATTTTTGCAAATTAAATAATATCAAAAATATTAATATTCCATGTAAAGGACTTATAAAGAAGGATTTATTTAATTCAACTATTAAATATATATCAAAAAACTATAATGAATTTAATGTGACCTATCACTATAGTCTTTATCATCAATATTCAAAAAATAAAGAAAATTCGTATCAGGAATTTTTAGATTTTGTTAAAAGTTCTCAGACTAATAAAAATTTTGAAATTCTGCTTTTGTCGGGATCTAATAAGAAAAAAAACTTTGACTCAGTTGATGTATTAACTTATTTAAAAAAAGAAAAAAATTTAAAAGTTAAATTAGGTATAGCTTACAATCCATACTTAAAAAAATATTATAATATTTCTTCAGAAAGAGAAAGGTTCGAAAAAAAAATATCGACTGGGTTAATAAATTCAATTTGGTTTCAATATGGTACAGATATTAAAGTTCTTCAGAATGAAATGACTTATCTTAAAAACGTAGCAAAAAAAGAAAAATTAAATTTATTTGGAAGTTTATTTATTCCCTCTAAACAATTTATAGCACGTTTTAAATTTCGTCCTTGGAAAGAGGTATATATATCTGAAAAGTTTTTATATGCCATAGAGAATTTTTTTGATTTCACAAACGATTTAGTTAGTTTTTATAAAAATAATAATATTATACCTGTAATTGAATCTGATTTTTCTTCATCAGAGAAACTTGATTCTGTTTATAGTTTTTTAGAAAATAAAAGATAATTTATTTCAATATTAAACCTATGAGAAGTGATTTAACATATGACTTATTAATAATAGGTGGTGGTATATCTGCGTGTGTGTTTGCCTCGAAGTATCTGAAAAATAATATTACAAAAAAAGTTGGATTAATTGAAATTGGCCGTGGACTTGGAGGTAGATCAAGTACAAGAATAAGCAAAAAATATGAAGGATGGAAACTAAATCATGGTTCTCCAAATTTTAATATATCTAATAGTAAAAATAATTTTCTATTAAAAAGATATATTAATGAATTATTGGAAAATAAATATATAAAAATTGACGACTCAGAAATATTTTTTTTAAATGAAGATTCTAATTTAGAAACCAAAAAAAAATCTGAATTTTCATGCGGGGTTAATTATTTATCTTTAGATTCCATGAGTGAATTATCGAAAAAGATAATTGAGTCAAATAATTTAAAAGAGGAAATTGATTTTTTCTTTGAAACTTTAATAGTTGATATGAAGTTTAATGGTAAGGAATGGTTACTAACTTCCAAAAATGGCGACAAATTCAAGTCTAAATATCTAATTTGTTCAACTAATTTGTTGTTACATAAGAGGTCTTTAAAAATATTAAACGTAAATCAAATTCCATTAAGAAAAGCAATTCCTATTAATAGTGATAAAAAAATAGATTTATTATTAAATTTGTTAGAAGAACAAACATTTATTCCCAGGTTAACTTTTCTAATTTATACAAATAAAAATTATAGTTATAAAGATAATTATCCTAAAAAACAGAGGTATTTTTATTTAAAAAATAATTTAGAAAAAAAATATAGATTTGAAAGAATTATTTTTCAGCTTCAAGATAATAATAAATTAGGAATTGTAGTACATTCAAAAAACGCAGAGTTAATTAATTCTTATTTGAATATAAAAGAAGAAGAAGTTTTTAAACAAAAAATAATTAAAAATTTCAATAAATTGTTTGAAGAGAATTCTTTAGTACATAAATTAAGTTTTGATGAAAAAATATCTATTATGAAATGGAGAGCTTCACAGCCTTCTGGCCTTGCCGTACCATTATCTTTACAATTTAGTAGAAAATCTAAAATTGGATTTTGCGGAGACTGGTTTGAAGGAGATGGATTTGGCAGAATTGAAGGCTCAATTTTAAGTGCTTTAATATTAGAGAAAAAAATTAAAGACTTAATTAAATAATTTTTTCAGAATGTGATCTACATCAGTGGTTTTTTCAATAATGTATTTATTTTTATTATTTTTTATGCTATTAGGTTTGAATTTCTCATAATAAATGCTCCATGATTTTAAGAAATCATTCTCAGCTTGTTTTTTTTTCTTCCCCCTTTCTTTTATATCTCTTTGGACAACTCTTTTCATGCACTCATTTTTTTTAGTTTTTATTTCTAAAAAAAAATAATCCTTATTATTTAAAGTGTTTGAGAATTCTTGAGCAAATATACCCTCAACAATTAAAAAACTAATATTATTTGTCTCGTTTAAGATATTTTGAATTGTTTTCTTTTCGAAATTATAATAACGATCACAGATTGAAATTCCATTCTTATAAATAAAATCAAAATCTTTTTTGAATAGTTTGTTATTAAAACTAATACTTCTATCAAAAAAACCTTCTATAAATTTTGGTAGTAATTTACTTATTAATCCTGTCTTATAGTAATTGTCGGTACTTAATACAATACCATTTTTATTTTTTTTTATTATTTGATTTGATAAAGTTGTTTTCCCGCTTCCGGAAGGTCCACTTATAAAAATAAGCTTCATTTTTATGATCTGTTCTTTAATAAGATTTTAACTTTACTATTAATAAATACCTTTAGATTTTGAATATACATTTTAACTTATTAAATTTTTAAAATAATTTAGAATACCTTGCGATAGCTCGTAAGCTTGCATAAATATCAAATGTGTGTCTTTATATAATTGTAAATAAATTATTTCTATGCAGTTAGTTTTTATCTTGTAATTAATTCCTCTGGAATTTTATAATGTTAAACTAAATAGCTAATTTTATTACTTATATATTGCAATGATTTCTAAATTTCTCAGCAAACTAAAATCAATTTTATTTAAAAGTGCAGTAACTTCTGAAACACCTTTAAAGAAAGAAAAAAAAGTTGCAAAGTCTGCAAAAACAAAAACAAAAACAAAAACAAAAACCAAAGCAGCAAATTCCAAGAAAAATATTGAAACTTTGACTACACTTCCAGGTGTTGGAGCAAAAAGCGCAAAAGCCTTGTACGAGGCTGGATTTAAAACAACAAAGGCAGTTATCGCTGCAGATGAAAAAGATCTTCTTGCTGTGTCAGGAGTTGGGATAAATCTTGTTAAGAAGCTTAAAAGCTTAAGTAGTTAAAATTTTAATTTCAAACCTTTTTAAAAAAAATTTGTAATATCAACGATTTTTCAAAAAATTTATGAGGTATAGCAGACTATCTTCTTCTTGCTTTTCTTCTCTGTTGCAACTTTCTTTTATATTTTTCAATAGGCGTTTCGTGATGTCTAAGTCTTTTTAAATCTGCAAAGATACCTGACTTAGACACTTGTCTTTTAAATCTTCTAAGGGCAGACTCAATTCCCTCGTTCTCTCCAACTGTGACTTGTGTCAAAATTTTTCTAAATAAATATTATTATAGCACCTCAACATATATATTTAAACTCAAAACTTCTAATTGAGGGATAATAGTTTATTTGGCTAATTTTTTGCCCACTCCATAAATCTTTTTTTATTACTTTTTATTTCTTGTAATGATTCAAAATAATATTTTTCCCAATTATCTTTAGGTAAGCCAAGAAATAACATTAGATTTAATGGATATTGATCGCTATCAGAACAATTTCTAAAATCATCCCTGAATAAAAAGATTTCCTTTTTTAAAGCAATTGCGATACCCAATTCAATCATTACCCCTTCATCTGGAGGATTTCCATTAACAATCGCAAAAATACAATCACATTCTTTTAAATCGCGGAAATTACTATTTGCAACTTCATATGCCCATTGACTTTTTTGTTGTGTTAATGGTTTTGCTCTCCTAAAAGGTTCAAATACTTCTACATTTAAATCATTGAAGATTTGAATAAATTCATTTAAAAGTGTTTTAGTTTGTTTTGAAAATCCATATGGATTTGCCAAATATAATTTCTTCATCAACTTAAACCTCTTTTAATGATGTAATCTTCGCGGTCACTTTTTGAAGTTAAAGTATTTTCCCAAGGAAAAACTATCCAATGGCTTTTTTTAGATATGAATACTGTATTCCACCATGTAGGTTTGATTTTACTAAATAATACAAAAAACATTGCTCCTTCAATATCTTTGAAGCTCGTTAATGTAAGACCAGTTTCATAAACATCATCTACTATTAGTGAATTTTTTAGTGGTTCTGAAATTAATTTAATTTTTAATTTATGGCTTAGTGCTACAGCAAGACATAATCCACCACGAGGGACTCCATATATTCCAGAAAACTCCTTAAACCTACATTTATTGGCAATGTGTTCTACGCTCTCATCAAATTCGCTCCAGGTAAAATGACTTATCATCTTAATTTTCGTTGTTTTCTGTTTTAGTAGCGTAATTTGAAGCAATTACACTTAAAAGTGCTAATACTTGCTCATTTGGACAATTAGTATTTTTTTTTAAATTCTCACATTCATTTATTATCTTGGCGTATGTATCCTCAACTATCCCGTTCATTTGATCGATACTAAAAGAATATGGTTTATTCATTTTTAAATAATTGGTTATTTTATTTTTACTTAAATATCCAAGGAAGTAAATATTTTTAGTATTTAAAGATAAAATTATTCCCACATGGGTTCATTTAATTTTTCATTTTTAAGAGAAGAAGGAACATAAGTATGTAAAGTTTCAATTTTTATAGCCCATTTTTTTGAGTTTCCCTTTAAACTTTCGCTTTCAATTAGGTTTTTTAGGGGAATCCTTTTTCTAACTTTAAGAAGTCCTAAACAAGCTTCCCAGGCTTCATTATTTTTGTAAATATCTAACCAAAAATCAAAAATATTTTCCAAGATTTCTAGAGGGATATCAAATGGAATCCCCATTGAAGGTTTTGCAAATAAATAATTTTTGTTTCTTAGTTCATTTAATAAATTATTTACGTTTAAATTAATAACTAAAAGAACATCTTTTGCTGATTCATTACCTATTAATTCTTTTCTATGGCAATCTAAGAGATTTTCATCCTCAAGGATATTTTCATCGCAATTTTTTATTCCCACAATCCAAAACCCTTCTCCATTATTCACTCCACTAGCTAGAAATAGATATTGTGGTGAATTCTCCAAAATTTCAAATTATTTTTTCCATTTTTAACATTTTTTGCTTGATATGAAAATAATTTAGCTGTGCAATTAACAATATGAAGTCCTCGTAAAAAATTTTTTATTGTTATAGTTGAATTTTTAGAAAATGTTTGATTTAAGAGAACTAAAACTAATGTTTTTAGATCCTACCGATTTAATAATTAATAATATAAATAAATATCTTTATAGCAACAAAGCAATTAAATTTATTTTTTCTTAGGAAATAATTTTCCTATTTTCTCCTTTTGCAAGTACTCCTTTTTATTTCTTATTTTTTTGTCTTCTAAGGATTCTTTATTTGTACTTACAGCATAAATAATATAGAAAATCATACCAGTAAAAATTAATCCAACAAAAATTATGAATATTCCTATAGGTTCACTGGGACTGAATATTTTAAGATCTAAACCTGTATTTAGGGAAATTATCATCAATAAACTAATTCCTTAAATTAATTTTAAGTAAATCTAATTGATTTCCTCGTATCCAAAAAATGTTGCGTTATCTGAATTTTTATACCCATTAGCTGCATCCTGTGGATTTTGACTGTCAATTTTTCTTGCTTTAGCATGAATCATGTTGAATGGAAAAATCACAGCTCCTACAAAAAAATGAAGAATTAAGAAATCTGAAGGTAATCCATTTGTCCAATCAGGAAAAAATAGCAATGTCATCAAAGATTCGTACATATTTGTAATCAAATAAACCTCTGACTATTATTACTGAACTTATCGCAATACTTTTAATTATTAATAAATTGAAATTTAATTTGCTTTTAATAATTATCAGATTTAATTGAAAAGACAATTTTAAAATACTATTATATTATTTATAAACTATTGATTAATAGCTGTTTTTGAAATTATTTTTTGTCTTACTTTTATTTATAATTTTTCAATTACAACCTGCAATAGGTTTAGCTTTTGATACGTCCGATCCTAGTGTTAGTCTGCTACAAAATAGGATCTCTAATAATTTCTCTAAAAAATATTGCAATGCTATTCAAAATGGTCTTTCTAAGGATGAAGCAATGAAATCAGCTATTGTAAAAACTGAAAACATTATATCTTTCTCTTACAATCCTCAGAAAAAATGGATTGAGAAAAATGACTTGGCAAATCAAATTTCATCACAAGTAGTAAATGATTGCGGACGGTCAATTGGGTTGATTGGAAATGAGGGGATTAACTATTTTAAATCATATTTTCTAGAAATTTACGAAAAAACTACTCCTGACAAAAATTTTTCAAGATAGATTAGGTTAATGAATAATATTTCAGACAAATTAGTAATGACAATCATATTGATTACTATTCTTTTTGTATTTGGATTGATTTTTTCAGTAAAGTCTCCAGAGAGAAAGGTTATAGAATCACCAATAATGTGGAAAGATGATTATTCTAATATCTCGATTTTTAAAAGTAATAATATATATTCAGAAAGAATAAGAATAATTTGATAAAACATTGCTTACTAAAATAACGGATCCTATTCAAGGATATACAAAAATATTTTTTCGAATCTCAATCAATTTATCATTCATTTTTTAATTTAAGTATTTCAAAAGAACTGACGCTAATTTTAAATCATCATTAAACCATGCTCGTATCGCCATAGCTCTTCGAGGATCATAAAAATTTTGTTTTCTGTACCAACTAAGAACTTCTGAATCTGATTTCTTCCCATTACATGATAAACAACATGGTACGCAATTACTTGTACTGCTAATCCCTCCTTTTGACATTGGGTGAAGGTGGTCGAGTGATTCTGAGGGTTTACCGCAATAAATACATTTATAATTAGTAACTTTATTAAGTGACTCTCTCCAATTTTTATTACTTATCTTGGGACAAAACTGATCAAGGTAAATTGCATCTTGTCTATGCATAAAATTCTTGAAAATTTTTTCTGATAATAACAGTTTTTTTTAAAGTATGATTTAAAAAGATAAGATAAGACTTCTTAAGGCAAATGCTTCTTATTTAAAGGATAATTTTCACTTATTAATACAAGGAGCAAATTTTTGTAAATGCTTTATTTATTAACAATATTATCAGGAAATTTTGATCATTCTTTATTTAAAAGTATTTATATCTTTTTGATATCGTTTTTTTCTAATACGTTCTCAGCGATTTCTGGAGGAGGAGCAGGATTATTACAATTGCCAGCATTGATTTTATCTGGAGTTCCTTATTATCAGGCTCTGGCTAGTCATAAATTAGCAACAGTAGCACTAGGAATAGGGGGGTCCTTAAGAAATTATAAATCTTTAGGTAATGATATAAGTATTGCTTGGCAAATTTTAATTTTTGGATTACCGGGAGTAATTTTTGGGGCTTCTGTAGTTGAATATATATCAGAAAAGTACTTATACCTAATTTTAGGAATAATATCCATATTATTAGCTTTTTACTCATTCCTTAAACCAGATTTAGGCATGTCATCTGGTAATAAAAAGCTTAATTTTGTTCATAAAATTAGATTTTTAATTTTTATTTTTCTTATAGGTATATTAAATGGTTCTATTTCTTCAGGAACTGGATTGCTTGTAACAATCCTATTAATAAAAACTTTTGAAATGGATTTTCTACGTGCCATAAGTATGACATTTTTTACTGTTGGGATTTTTTGGAATTTTTTCGGAGCAGTATTTTTGGCAAGAATAGGATCGGTTCCATTTAATTTATTGATAGTTTTAATAATTGGTTCCTTTACAGGAGGATTTTTCGGAGCTCACCTGTCAAAATTAAATGGGAATATACTTATTAAGAAAACTTTTATAACGGTTTGTATTTCGGTTGGTATTAGCTTATTGATTAAATCCACAAAAAGCTTTTTATAAAATTATTGGGGGGGTAGTGGTACATTTTGGTAAAATCCTAAAGCAGGATTATAAATTAAAAAATAAATTAATTATTGAAGGGATTAATTTCTCGTTAAAAAAAACTTTTAAAGAAGCCTTATTTTAAATAAACAAAAAAAAGGCCTCACATAAGTGGGGCCGGGTGATGGGGAACCTTATTTTTAGACCAATTTCTTAAAAAATGCAACCCCCTATCTATAGCGCAATTATTATCATCGAAATACACTACAGATAGTGGTTTAATGATTTTCTTATATGTGAATTAATAAATTCTGAAATAATTTTGACACTTTAAAGTTTATCAATGAAAATCTAATTTCATAATTTCAAATGTTTCTGACAATTTTACTTGTTAAAAATGTCCTGCACAGTATCATTCGTAAGTACTTTGCTAGTAAAAAGTTTTAATGATTGAATTAACTTTACTAACTCTTTTGAATTATGTTGGGGATAATTTCTGTGAGTATAGAAATCTAGGTCATGATAACTATAAATCTTTACTTCTTTCCTACAGTGATGCGAGTAATAAATTTGGGCCATTAGAGGTTAAGAAGGTTATTGAGAAGTCTGATAATTTTAAAGTTACGGCTGTTGCTATTGCTGCAATTAAGTGCCCTCAGCATATAGTTAAGTAATGAAGTTTGAATTAAAAACTGAAAAAGAAAATTATTCAAAATCATTTTTACAATTTTTCGGGATATTTTTTTTTCTTACTTTAATAATTATCCTTAGTGATGTTGCACTCAAATTAGGAATCATATCTAGAAATCATAAAATTGAATACAACTGCAGGCTTTTATCTGTTGAAAAATCTAAACCTTATTTTAAAAAATTATCTAGACTTTCTAATCTGAAAAGTAAACAACAAATTTGGAAATTTTGCAGCGAGGTTATTCAATAATATTTAACTAGAGGCTGATGAATAGAATTTTAATGCAAATATCCAGAACTTTCTTGAATTAATAAGAAATATTGTCGCTACAATAATTTCAAGCAATATTTTCCAAAATACAGAAAGTCCTAGAAAAACTTCAGAAGGAATTGTAGTTATAAAAGCAATAGGAATAAAAACACTAAAAAAGATTCTTAAAGAAAATGAAAATGAACTTAAAGGAAATCTTCCAATATAAAGGAATGATCTTAATACTTCTATTGCATTCCAAGTCTTAACAAACCAAATAGTAGTAGTAGAGATAAAAAACCATAAGCTATATAAAATACAAATCGAGCAACTTATAGTAATCAAGGATAGGGTCAGAAAACTTAAATTTAAATTGATTTGATTTATTCTTATGCAGAAGAACAACAATAAAAATCCAAGCATTATTTCTAAAAATCCAGATGGATTTATTTTTTTTAATGAAATAAAAAATTGACTATCAATAGGTTTTAAAAGTACGAAGTCTAATGTTCCTTCTCTTATATGTTTAACTATTTCTGTAAGATTAGGATTGAACCATGTATTTGTTATCCCATTCAATATTGTATAAATAGCTTGGATTATTAGTGCCTGTTCAAATTTCCACCCTCCAATATATCCACTATTTTGAAAGAAAATAGATAATAGAAAAATACTCCCTACTAAACTTAAAATTGCAGTAATTAAATCAACTAATATATTTGCCTTATACTCCAATTCAGAAGCTAAAGAAGTATGTAAGAATTTTTTATAAACTTTTAGATATTTTCTTAAATTCATGACCCCATTGCTGTATATTTTTTTGTTCCTTCAGACCAGATTTTCTTAAATAATGGGAAAAGTATAAATATCCATAGAATTTGCATAATTAACCCTCCACTAATATTTGTTTCATTACCTGAAAGTAAGTTTGCAGGGAAATCAATTAGATATGGAAAAGGAGTCAAATAAATCCAAGATTTAACATATGCGGGAAATGAAACTACTGGTGCTAAAAGACCTGAGAGAAATAAAGTTGGAATAAATAACAATCTTTCTATCGATGACGCTTTCTCTGTCCAAAAACATAGACATGCTACTATTGACTGAATTAAAAATTGAATCAAGAAGGATAAGAAAGTAGATACTATCGATAAGAGTAAAATACCTAAATTTGGTATCCATATACTTTCTGGATTAAAAATAAAAAAGAAAAAAGCGATTATTAGTGCGAAAGGAAATCTTGTTATTTGTTCTGCAAGATGTTGTGCAAAATACCTGAAAAATGGATTTAAAGGTTGGATTAAATACGGAGATACCTTCCCCATAAGAGAATCTTCTTCAAAACTAAATACAACCCAAACAACAGAAAACTGCCTTACAAAAAAAGCACATAAGAAATACCTAGAAAGTAATGTATCACTAATGTTTAAGGATTCATTTAGATTATTATTTGTCCAAATGTTTAACATGAAAAAAGGAATAATCCCTGAAATTGCCCATAAAGCAATTTCTACCCTATACTCCAACATGTTTGAATATTGGACTTTTAATAAAGTGAATATTTTACGGTTAATTAAATTAGATATCATAATCTTTTTTGATTAATACCTGCCCAATAACTTCATCAATGGGTGGTTCATTTATAAAAAGGTCTTCAATATCAAAATTATTTAGGATAGTTTTTAGTGATGAGGTAATAGAGTTGTTTTCAATCTTTATAGTGATTTCATTCTTTATTTTATTTTTAACAGTAAAACCGGAATTTTCTAATTTAATTGCATCCTCTTCTGATCGACAAACTATTAATATTTCTTTAACAGGAGAAAGTTTTTTTAATAACAGGTCAAGTTTTCCATCATATGATATCTCCCCTTTATGCACACATATAACTCTCTTGCATAGCGATGTAATATCTTTCATGTAATGACTTGTTAGGCATATCGTTGCATTAGTTTCTTTATTATATTTTTGAAGGAATTTTCTTAAATTTCTCTGCGCATTAATATCTAATCCAAGTGTCGGCTCGTCTAAAAATAGAATATTTGGTTCATGTATCAAAGCTGCCAGTAATTCTGATTTCATACGCTGGCCCAGTGAAAGTTTTCTAACAGGTATGAAAAGCTCTTCATCAATTTCAAGCATTTCCGAAAGTTTTTTTATTCTCTTTTTAGCTTCCAACTTATCTAAGTCATATATTGAAGCATTCAAATAGAATGATTCAATTGGAGGAAGATCCCAAATAAGCTGTTGCTTTTGTCCCATTATTAAGGTTATATTCTTTAGGAAATTTTCTTTTCTCCTGAAAGGTAAATAGCCTGAAACCAAAATCGAACCTTCACTTGGATAAATTAAGCCACAAAGCATTTTTAATATTGTTGTTTTCCCAGCTCCATTAGCACCTAGAAAACCTACTATTTCTCCTTCTTTAATTTCAAAACTTATATCATTTATAACTTTTAAACTTTTTGTTTGTCTTCTAAAAAAATGTTGAATTGTTCCTTTTAAGCCTGGTTTTTTGGAAGAGATATCAAATGACTTAGATAAATTCTTTACATTGATAATATTTTGTACCATTTAAATTTTTAATTACTGAAATTTAACATTTAAATAAATTATTAAATTAATCTTATTTTAGAAAATTTTTTAACCAATTTAAAAAATATCTTTAAACGATACAACCAGCCAGATAAAAAAGTTTATTGGATTAAGTAACTCGCTTACGTTATTTTTATTTTCATAATTTAATCCTCTAAAAAAATTAAATATAAAATTACTATCCTCTTTTTTATCATAATTATTCTTTATTAAATTACCATTTTCGTCGAGAAGATCAATTTCATCCTCAAAAAACCATTGCTCTTTTCCATTAGATAATTGCAAAACAACTCCAATACCTTTGCCATCAGTTATTCTGAAATCACTTACCTTACCTAATGGAGAAACATTAATTGCATCAATAGTTTCTTTGGTGAGTCTATCCTTAGATAGTTCTAGGTTAACTTGAACAGAATTTCCTATCTTAACCTTTTCTAAAATTGACATTTTTAGGTCATTATACTTAGTGATAAAGGATTTATGCGATTAATTCAGAATTATTGATTTATTTCAATAATTAAGATTTTTTGAAAACAGCTTCAAGGATTCTCTTTATTGAAATTGTTAATACTCTCAAAAAAATAAAAAAAAGACCTAACCAACCTAAAATGACAGCTATTGATAACATGCTTGATCCTAAATCACGCTGTAAAAAATTCTGCATATAATTTTTCTAAATTTATATAAATTCTACTCTACTTAATTAAATTAATTATTAAAGATCTAAATGTTCAAAATTCAGATTTTTTTAAATTCTTTTTATTGGTTTATTTAATAAATGTGATTTGCGAGCTAAAATTCAGTTATACAATTAATTTAATATTTTGGACCTATCTTTGAATTCATACATTGGAATACTTTTTATTATTACTGGCTTAGTAGTCAGAGTGGACTTGAAATTCTCTATTCAAAAAGATCTTAAATAATTTTTAAAAAACTCTTTTTATTTAAGAAGTTATTTTTATATTGCTGTAACTACTGCAAATACTAAAAAAGCAGATTTGAAGCTGCTTCTAAATGGTGGCGGGGGGAAGATTTGAACTTCCGACCTTCGGGTTATGAGCCCGACGAGCTACCAGACTGCTCTACCCCGCGACATATACATAGCATACATCTGAAAGGGTAATTTTTCCTGTTTTTTAGGATTCTTGGAATTTTACTTTACCTTTAACTTCAAGTCTCACTCCTTCAGAAAAATTCAAAACCTTTTCTTCGATGTCTTGAATTCTTAAGTCAGATATCCACTCTAACTGTTTTAGTAAGTGAAGACTAACAGCATGCTTTGCTCTTTTTGAACCGTCTTCTACTTTTAAAGCTAAACCTATACCTTCATTGACTTTACATAGACACTGTATCCCCTCGGCTCCACCTTTACCTATAACGTTCCCATGAGAAGCTTTAATTATTTCTGTATCAAATTTATTTTTATCACTTATCATTATTGGGTTTATTGTCATTGCTCTACTGATTTGTTCTAATTCAGCATTTTCGGAACTGCTCAGAAGTGAATATAACCTCGACATTTCTAATAGTTTTAAATAAAGAGTGGGTGCACCGCAATCATCACGCTCTACGTTTATTTCAGATGACGGGATTTCAAGTAATTCAGAAACAATTCTGAATATTTCTATTTGAAGAGGATGATCCCCTTTTAAGTAACTATCTAATGGCCAATTCATTTTTTTGCATGTAGCTAAAAAAGCAGCATGTTTACCCGAACAATTATGTTCTAATGGACTTGTCTTTGATTTTGGGCACTTAAGATTATTAATGTCAATGTCATATTCCCATAAAATTTTGAATGCTTCCCTTGAATGAAGTTTTGATCCACTATGTGACCCGCATGCTAAAGCAATTGATTTTGATTCATTATTAAATTTTGATGAAGCTCCACTACTAACGAAAGGTATTGCTTGAAAGGGTTTTAGTGCTGACCTTATGAAACTTTTATATTCTGGATTTCCTGCACACATTAACACCCTCCCTTTTTTATCAGTAATAACAGCATGAATCTTGTGGATCGACTCAATATTTGATCCTCTCATTAAGGTTGCTTGTAAGGGAGGATTGTTAGAAGTGTAGAGGTTTTTGAAATTAGAACTCATTTAGAAATTGTTATATTGAAAAATCAAAATACCAGATAAAGCTAGAACTGAAATGATAGAAAAAACTTGAATTAAATTTTTTAAAATAGGTTTTACCTCGATTGAGGCAATAAGTGATTCTTTTTCTTTTAAAACTATTGGCTTTTCCCATACTTGACCGTCATACCAACCAGACTCCTCGTATTCGACTTTTTCAGATATTAATCTATTAAATATGTGATTCCAACCTAGATATAATCTTATTGAAATTAAAAGAGGTATTGATAAGCTGCTAAAAAAACTTAATAGAATATATTTTAACAGGGACGTTTTGAAATATACACTACCCGAAGAAATAACGAGAAATAGAACAAAAGCACCTACCCAAAACTTTATCAATATGAGAATTAGTGACTTTTTTGTTTTTGGCCAAGAAAAAATTTTAGATTTTGATAATTCTATGAATTCATTTGTGGGTTGCTGCTCTCTAGGGACAGGACATTTAGATTGATTCATAAAATAAAATTATGGAAATACAAGATTATCTCCATTACTCCAGAATGATTCAAGGTCATAATATTTTCTTATTTCTGGTTGAAAAATATTTACTATCAAATCACCATAATCGAGTAAAGCCCATTTCGCTTCGTTTATCCCTTCTTTTCGGATAGGTTCAACTTGAGCCTTTTCTCTAAGCTCTCCCTCTACAGAGTTAGTTATAGATCTAACCTGTACATCAGATAATCCTTCTGCAATCAAAATCCATTCACTTATAAATGATACTTTGTCAATTTTTATAAGTTTTATATCTCTTGCCTTTTTTTCATCACATGCTTTAGCTGCTATTAAAACCAAACTTTTATTGTCCATAAACATTTTCACTTGAAACTGATTTTTCTGAGCCTTCTTGCTGAGATAATTCTGATCTCGCTTTTTCTGCACTTTTTCTTAAGGCATCTAATCTATCTTCAAAGAAACTTCTTTTTTTCTTTTTTCGTGTCTTCTCTATTAACTCCTTTAAAGCTCCTCCAAGACTTTTATAAGCATTTGGAATGCTGTATCCAAATCTACAAGCAAGATCTATAGCTCTTTCATCTGCATAAATTGCATCTTGAAGCTTTTTTTCAGAATTATTTTTTAAATATAATCTATATCCTGCAAAACTTGATAAACCCAGAGCAAGTAATAAAAGTAACCCATCTTGTACCCACAACTCTCCTATCGCCCCTCCAAGTCCTATGGCAAGAGCTGCCATTTCCCATCCATCTCTGGGAATTGTGTCATTTTGGATTTTCCCAACCTCGTGCCAAAATAATAAATTTCTATGGTCAATAGCCAAGTTATCCCATTCATCTAAATCTACTTGAATTTCTACTTCGTCACGACCTATTTCCTCAAGTGTTATTAAAGGTGGATCTATAGCCGCAGCCGCTTCAACAAATACCCAACTTTCATTCTCTGGAGGCAACAAACTTTTAAGTCGCTGAAGTTCGCTCATAAAAAATTAATTTCTTCCAATACTATAGAAACAAATGTTGCTTTTCAAGTAACTTGATTAACATCTGATGATTTATAAGTAGCATGAAGTAAATGAACGTTTAAATTATGCCTCAAAGAGGTGATCTTAAAAAAATTCTTATTCTAGGTTCGGGACCGATTGTTATAGGGCAAGCATGCGAATTTGATTACTCTGGTACTCAAGCTTGCAAAGCATTAAGAAATGCTGGTTATGAAATTGTCTTGATAAATTCAAATCCAGCATCAATAATGACTGATCCTGATATCGCAAACAAAACATATATTGAACCATTGACTCCTGAAATAGTTTCTCAGATCATTCTAAGAGAAAAACCTGATGCGATTCTTCCCACTATGGGAGGTCAAACCGCCTTGAATCTTGCCGTTAAATTATCAGAGTCAGATTTTTTAAAACAAAATAATATTGAATTAATTGGAGCTGATTTAAGAGCTATTAATAAAGCTGAAGATAGGAAATTATTTAAAGAATCGATGGAAAAAATAAATGTAAATGTTTGTCCATCTGGCATTGCATCTAACCTAGATGAAGCTATTGATGTATCAAAAACAATTAGTTCCTATCCTCTCATAATAAGACCTGCTTTTACTTTAGGTGGAGTTGGGGGTGGAATTGCTTTTAACCTTGAAGAATTTGTCGAGTTGTGTAAATCAGGTTTAGAGGAGAGTCCAAGTAATCAAATATTAATTGAAAAATCACTTATTGGATGGAAGGAGTTCGAACTAGAGGTAATGAGAGATACTGCTGACAATGTGGTAATAGTTTGCAGTATTGAAAATTTAGACCCAATGGGTGTCCACACTGGAGATTCGATTACTGTAGCTCCTGCACAGACCCTAACAGATAAGGAGTATCAGAGGTTGCGGGATTTGTCATTGAAGATTATTAGAGAGGTGGGAGTTGAAACGGGAGGGAGTAATATTCAATTTGCAATAAATCCATCTAATGGAGAAGTAATTGTTATAGAAATGAATCCTCGTGTAAGTAGATCTTCTGCTTTAGCAAGTAAAGCAACTGGATTCCCAATAGCTAAGATTGCAGCTTTATTATCTGTTGGGTATACACTTGATGAGATTATTAATGACATTACAAAAAAAACACCTGCATGTTTTGAGCCATCAATTGATTATGTAGTTACTAAGGTCCCCAGATTTGCTTTTGAAAAGTTTAAAGGCTCATCTAATATTTTAAGCACTGCTATGAAATCTGTTGGTGAGTCAATGGCAATAGGTCGTTCTTTTGAAGAGTCATTTCAGAAAGCATTAAGGTCATTAGAAGTAGGTGTTTTTGGATGGGAATGTGATTCACAAGATGAATTTAAAGATGAGAGTCAAATTAAAAATAGTTTAAGAAATCCTACATCTGAAAGAATTCTCCTAATTAAAAAAGCTATGCAGATTGGGAAAACTAATAATTATATTCAAGAAATTACAAATATAGATTTATGGTTTATCGAAAAATTACGTAATATCTTTAATTTTGAAAATGATTTTTTGAAAGATAAGGAACTTTATACTTTAGATAGGGATTTGATGTTACACGCTAAACAATTAGGCTTTTCAGATCAACAGATAGCAAAGTTAACTAATTCTGAGTTTTTTGAAGTAAGAAGGTATAGAAAAAAACTTAATATAATTCCAATTTATAAAACTGTTGATACTTGTTCAGCAGAATTCTCGTCCTCAACTCCCTATCATTATTCAACTTACGAAGAATCTTTCATTAATTTTAATTCTCAAATTTTTGATAGTGAGATTTCAGAAAATAGTAAATCAAAAAAAATTATGATTTTAGGAGGAGGTCCAAACAGAATTGGTCAGGGAATAGAATTTGATTACTGTTGTTGTCATGCATCATATCAAGCTTCTATAAATGGCTATAAAACAATAATGGTTAATAGTAATCCTGAAACTGTATCAACAGATTATGATACTAGCGATATTTTATATTTTGAGCCTGTAACTTTGGAGGATGTGCTTAACATAATAGAAGCTGAAAATCCTTATGGTTTGATTGTTCAATTTGGAGGTCAAACTCCACTTAAATTATCATTACCTTTATTTGAATGGCTTAAATCTAATGATGGGACCAGAACTGGATCAAAAATTCTTGGGACTTCTCCAATATCTATCGATTTAGCAGAGGATAGAGAGGAATTTACAAAAATTCTTGAAGAATTAAGTATTAGACAACCCTTAAACGGTATTGCACGTAATCAAAATGAAGCAGAAATAGTAGCAAAAAATATAGGATTTCCCTTGGTTGTAAGACCTTCTTATGTTTTAGGTGGAAGGGCAATGGAAATTGTTAAGGATGAGAATGAATTATCGAGATACATTTCTGAAGCAGTTAAGGTATCACCTGATCATCCAATCCTTCTTGATCAATATTTGAATAATGCAATTGAGATTGATGTTGATGCATTATGTGATTCAGAGGGTTCGGTTGTAATTGCTGGCCTAATGGAACATGTGGAACCTGCAGGCATTCATTCAGGAGATTCAGCTTGTTGCTTACCATCCATTTCACTTTCAACATCCACAATAGAAAATGTCAGGAACTGGACTAAATTAATTGCACAAAGATTAAATGTAGTTGGTTTAATTAATTTGCAATTTGCAGTAATAAATACAAATAATAAAGAAAATAAATTATTTATTCTCGAAGCAAATCCAAGAGCATCCAGGACAGTTCCTTTTGTTTCAAAAGCCATAGGTAAACCAGTTGCAAAATTAGCTACTCAGTTAATGCAAGGTTTTACATTAGAAGATCTTAATTTCACAGAAGAATTTTTTCCAAAATATCAGGCAGTAAAAGAGGCTGTTTTACCTTTTAAAAGATTTCCTGGGTCTGATACATTACTTGGTCCTGAAATGAGATCTACTGGAGAAGTAATGGGTTTAGCTAAAGATTTTGGAATCGCTTATGCCAAGTCGGAATTGGCAGCAGGTAATGGCGTTCCTTCAGAAGGAGTTGCTTTTTTATCTACAAATGATTTAGATAAAAAAAATCTTGAGGAAGTTGCTAGAGAACTTTTGAATTTAGGATTTAAATTAATTGCAACAAGAGGTACAGCGTCATATTTGGTGAATTTAGGAATTCAAGTTGAAGAAGTGCTAAAAGTTCATGAAGGAAGACCAAATATTGAGGACCTAATTCGTTCGGGACTTGTTCAATTAATAATTAATACTCCAATTGGCTCACAGGCTCTTCATGATGATGCTTATTTAAGACGTGCCGCTTTAGAATATAATATTCCAACTTTTACAACTATTCCTGGAGCAAAGGCAGCCATTAAGGCGATCAAAGCTTTACAGTGCAATAAAATTAATACTTACTCTCTACAAGAAATCCATAATTATTAATATTTTATTCTATGTTTTCTAGTTTTTCTCTTAATTGATTAACTAAAGAGTTTCTACTAATTGAAAGTAATTTGAGAGTATCTTGATGCATCTTAAGTTGAGTCTCTGCTATTTGTAGTACTTTTATAGATTCTTTTATTTCATTAGAGAGTTCATTTATTAAATATTTTTTGCCTTCAAAGGTTAAAACTGGATTTGCAGAATCATTTGTGTTTTCGCTCATGGATTTACTTTTTAATAAATAAAATAGAACTATAATTTTTTAATCAATTGTTTTTCACATAATTCTTTATAAATTCCAGGTTTATTTATTAAATCAATGTGTTTCCCAACTTCAATAATTTCACCTTTATCGAAAACAACTATTTTATTGGCCTCTTGAGTAGTGGCTAATCTATGAGCAATTACAATAACTGTTCTATCTTTCATAGCTCTATTAAGTCCTTTTTGTACTTCAGATTCTGATTCTGCATCTAATGCACTTGTGGCTTCATCTAAAAGAAGAATCGAGGGGTTCCCAAGTATTGCTCTTGCAATGGCGATCCTTTGGATCTGACCACCTGAAAAATTTGATCCTCTTTCAGTTATCTCAGTTTCATATTTCTCAGGAAGCTTTTGAATGAAGTTATGAGCGTTTGCTTTTCTTGCTGATTCTATAACTTCTTCTTTGGTAAAATTTCTGCCCATTCTTATTACATCAATAATTGTTCCTGAAAACAAAAAAGGCTGTTGTTGTACTAATGCAATATTTTTTCTAATATCTTTTGTATTTAATATTTTGAGATTTTTATCATCTATAAAAATGTCTCCATTATTCGGAGCTATAAACTTTAATATCAAAGCCAACATTGTACTTTTACCAGCTCCAGAAGCTCCAACAAATGCTGTGACTTCCCCTCTTTTAATTTCTAAATTGATATTTTTAAGTATTTGATTATCTTTTTTGTAAGAGAAATTTACTTTCTTGAAACTTATTTTGCCTCCAAAATTGGATATCCTTCGTAAATTTTCTTTATCATCTTCGACAGGTTCTTGATTTATGTTTTTCAACCTTTTTATTGAGGCTTCTGCCTGTTTATAGTCATTAAAATTTGTACTTACGTGGCTTATTGGATCAATAAGCATTAATATTGCCGCAAAAAAACTACTAAATTCTTCGCTTGATAGAAGGCCTAAATTTATTCTTGCAGCTCCTAAACCTAATATTGCTAATATTCCAAATGCTTCAACAAAGCCTACAACTGGATGTTGAAATGCAAGTAGTTTTAATGTTTTATATTTTGCTTTTTTATTTGTATTTAATCTTTTAAAAAATCTTTTCTCAATCCAATTTTCTGCAGCAAAAGCTCTTATCGTTGACATTCCATTTATAGATTCACCTATTAAACCTGCTAAATTACTTGTTGATTCTTGACTTTTTTCGGATGCGATTAAAACTCTTCTTCCAAAACTGTTAACCGAAAGTATAATCAATGGGGCTAAAATGAATGTTGATAATGTTAGTGACCAGTCTAAATAAAACATATAAATTATTACTGCTAACAACTGTAAAGTGCATGGAATAGTATCTTGAGCTGTTTTATAAATAACTTCGCTTACCCTGTCTGCATCTTCTGTAAGTCTATATGTGATGTCCCCTGCTGAAATATTTTCAAAGGAATTCATCTTTATTTTTTGAATTCTGCTAAATAAACTTCCTCTCATCACTTCACTAATTTCTAAAGATGGTTTTGCTATGAATACATCCTGTCCAAATTGAGCGGTTTTCTGAACTAAAAATACAAATAAAGACCTAGTTATTATGCTAGAAACTTTTGAGAGATCACCAGACCCAATTGCTGGGATTAAGTTCCCAGCCAAATAAGCTAATAAAGGCCAACAAGCTACATAAATAAGCATGCATATAAAACCCTTTATAAACCTATTTGAATATGGTCTGACTGGTGGTATTAGTCTCAAGATATTATATGTTTAATTGTTTATCCTACTTTATCAATATCTTTGGTTATAAAAAACAATGAAATTGGATCAATTCTTAAAATGGAAAAATTTGGTATCTTCTGGTGGCGAAGCAAAAATTTTTATTAAATCAGGTTCTGTTAAGGTTAATGGTGTAATTGAGACTAGGAGAGGAAGGAAGTTAAATAAGGGAGATAAAGTAATATTTCTAAAAAATGAATTAATTTTTGAATAGTTAGCTTATTCCACTCGCTTTGTATTATTATATTTTTCTTGGAGATAGTATTTTGAGAAAATCTGTAATTGCTGGTAATTGGAAAATGCACATGACTTGTGCTGAAGCTAAATCCTATTTAGATGAGTTTATTCCTTTAATAAAAAACATAAAAGACGATCGAAAAATCGTTATTGCTCCACCTTTTACAGCTATTTCAACCTTTTCTGATCATTCTGATTTTAATTATTTAGGTATTTCTAGTCAAAATATTCATTGGGAAGATCAAGGAGCATTTACCGCAGAAATATCTCCAAAAATGCTACTTGAACATGGTGTGTCATATGCAATCGTTGGACATAGTGAACCAAGGAAATATTTTAGTGAAAGTGATGAACAAATTAATAAAAGAGCAGTTTTTGCTCAATCTAGTGGACTTACTCCAATAGTTTGTGTAGGAGAAACATTAGAACAAAGAGAAAGAGGAGAAGCAGTTAGAGTTATTACTAGACAAGTTGAACAAGGATTAGAAAATACAGATCCATCTAATTTAATTGTTGCCTATGAACCAATATGGGCTATTGGCACTGGTAAAACATGTGAGGCAGAAGACGCTAATAAGATATGTTCTTTGATTCGGAAATTAATTGATTTTGATGATGTAATTATTCAATATGGAGGATCTGTTAAACCTAATAATATCGACGAGATCATGTCAATGAGTGATATAGATGGAGTGTTAGTTGGAGGAGCATCATTAGATCCGAATAGTTTTGCGAGAATTGCAAATTATCAATAAGAAAAATCCATGGCCCAAAGGCTGGGGACAAAAAACTTCAATTATGGGAGTTATTAATCTAACTCCTGATTCATTTAGTGATGGTGGGGAATTAAACTCTTCAAAAAAAGTTTTAGATCAAGTAAATCATTTCTTGAGTAATGGTGTTGATATTATTGATCTTGGTGCTCAAAGTACGAGGCCTGGGGCTGAAGAAGTTGGATCAAGTATTGAAATAAAAAGATTGATCCCATATCTAAATTTAATAAAATCTGAATTTCCAGATGTTTTAATTTCTATTGATACTTTTAATTCTGAAGTTGCTTACGAAGCTCTTTTAAATGGTGCTAATTGGATAAATGATGTCACGGGAGGAAGAAGAGATATAAAAATTTTGGATGTTGTATCAAAATTCAACTGTCCATTCGTCATAACTCATAGTCGTGGTAATAGTCAAAATATGAATCAACTTTCTAATTACCAGAATGTTTTGAGTGATGTTAAGTGCTCGCTTGATAATTTAATAAAGAATGCTTTGGAAAAAAATATATCTGAAAGAAATATAATAGTGGATCCTGGAATTGGTTTTTCAAAGGATCTAGTTGATAATTTGGAAATCTTGAGAAACTTAGATGAATTTAAAAAATGGAATTTGCCAATTTTGATAGGTGCATCTAGGAAGAGATTTATAGGAGAAATATTGAATGAGAAAAATCCAAAAGAAAGGGATATAGGAACACTTGCAATAAGTTGTCTTTGTTCTCAATTTAATATTGACATTGTGAGGGTTCACAACGTCAAATTAAATTATCAAATCCTGAAAGTAGCTGATAGGATTTACAGAAAATAATAAATTTATTATTCTTTAACTCCTTCGATTTTATCCTCTACCTCTTGGTATAGTTCTTTCAACTGTTCTATATTCTCATCTGAAGTTTCCCAATATCCCCTACCATTGACTTCTAGCAATGTTCCAACAATTCGTCTGAAACTATTAGGATTAAGATCCATTAATCTTTTCCTCATCTCCTCATCATTTATAAATGTTTCATTGGTTTCTTCATATACAAAATTATCTACTTGACCACTTGTCGCACTCCAACCAAGAGTATAATTAAGTCTGTTTGAAAGCTCTCTAACTCCTTCGTAGCCAGATTTGAGCATACCTTCATACCATTTAGGATTTAAAAGTTTTGTTCTTGAGTCTAATCTAATAGTTTCTCCAAGTGTTCTAACTTGAGCATTAGAAGTGGTTGTATCCGCTATGTAGCTACTTGGTTCTTTACCGTCATCTCTTAATGTCTTGATCAATTTTGTTGGATCCGAATCAAAATAATGACTTACATCTGTTAATGAAATCTCTGAAGAATCAAGGTTTTGAAAAGTAACATCTGCTGTTTTCATTACTGACTCAAATACTTCTCTTTTTTGATTCATCTCACCTGGATTATCGGCATTAAAAGCATATGTTTTGCGTGATAAATACATTTCTTGTAATTCATTCTCTTCCTCCCATGTTGAATTTTCCACCGCTAAATTAACATTTGAACTGTAACTTCCACTTGCATTAGAGAATACTCTCGCTGAAGCTTCTCTGATAGAGGTGCCTTCTTTTTCTGCTTGTTCTTGTGAATGTTTTCTTACAAAATTAGATTCCAATGGTTCATCAGCTTCAGCTGCTAATTTGACTGCTTGATCTATTAATGCCATTTGATTGATAAATAGATCCCTAAATACTCCTGAACAATTAACTACTACATCTATTCTTGGCCTCCCTAATTCTTCTAAAGGGATCAATTCTAGTTTGTTAATTCTTCCAACAGAATCTGGTTTTGGTTTTACCCCAACAAACCATAAAATTTGTGCCAGTGATTCTCCGTAAGTTTTGATGTTATCAGTACCCCATAAAACACAAGCTATTGTTTCAGGCCAAGTTCCTTGCTCTTCCTTTTGTCTTTCAATTAATTTGTCAACAACAGACTTTGCTGCAGCTACTGCTGCTGTAGTTGGGATTGATTGAGGATCAAGTGCATGGATATTTTTACCACTGGGCAAAACACCTGGATTTCTTATAGGATCTCCACCTGGTCCAGGTAAAACATAATTTCCATCAAGTGCTTTAATGAGGCTATCCATTTCTTTGTCTGCGCATACCTGTTCCAGACAGAAAAGTAAGTAATCAAATAATTTATTTAATTCTTTCTGATTAACTTCATTAAACCCACTTAATCTACAAACTCTTAGCCAAGGGGTAGGTAGATTTATACCAAAAACTTTAAGTAAATCGAAAAGTTTGGAAAGAAGTGATTTTTCTAAATAAACTCTGCCATCAACAATTTTTAAAGAGTTGACCATCGCAAAAATAGACTCTCTTGCTGTCTTTATGATTTTTTCATTTAACTCAACAAATTTAAGTTCACCTTTATTATTACCATCATAAATTTGTTCAATAGTTAGACCGATGGATTCTGCGAGTAATCCAGGAAGAGATCTTAATTCTTCTTGTTCTCTCTCTAAAGATGCAATATTTACAAGTGTTGCAACAGCTTCTTCTGCTGTTGGAGCTTCTCCAATAGTATGAAGACCGCAAGGTAACAATCTGCTTTCAATTTCCATCAACTGTTTATAGACATTACCAACAAATAAATCTCTTTCATCTATTGATAGTTCTTCTACGTCTTTTGAAGGAAGCTCTACATCTTTGTCAAGGTTACATTGTTTAGAAGTCTCAACTATTGCATTAACAATTTGAATACCCCTGCTATTTTCTCTTAATTGTTGATAAGAACCAACTAGTTCACTTAGTTCTTTAAGTCCTTTGTAGAGTCCTGCATTTTCCGCTGGAGGAGTCAGATAACTAATAGTTGAGGCATATCCTCTTCTCTTCGCAATTGTTGCTTCAGAAGGATTATTTGCAGCATAGTAATACAAATTAGGCAATGATCCAATAAGAGAATCCGGATAACAAGTTTCACTCATGCCCATCTGCTTACCAGGCATAAATTCAAGTGAGCCGTGAGTTCCAAAATGAAGAACGGCATCCGCTCCCCAGATTTTTTCTACATACGTGTAATAAGCAGCAAAACCATGATGAGGACTAGCACTTCTTGAATAGAGCAATCTCATGGGATCACCTTCATAACCGAATGTAG
Source organism: Prochlorococcus marinus (assembly GCF_001180245.1). Taxonomy (GTDB): domain Bacteria; phylum Cyanobacteriota; class Cyanobacteriia; order PCC-6307; family Cyanobiaceae; genus Prochlorococcus_A; species Prochlorococcus_A marinus_F. The sequence goes on along the minus strand of NZ_CVSV01000109.1, from coordinate 57,634 downwards.
GTTGAACTCCTATAAAAACATTTCCAAAATGTTTTCCATAGATAAGAAGATTTTGGCCATCACTATTGAGGTTCCCTGGAGGTTTACCCCAATTCTCTTCAAGTCTTTGTGAATATGGTGTGAACTCTTCGTATTCTTTAACTGTCATCCTATGAGCAATATTTAACTCTGGAGAGCCATCCATCGCTTCAGGGTTATTAATTACTTTTTCCATTAATTCTCTTGAATTACTTGGAAGTTCATCTATTTGATATCCTTTCGATTTCATTTCAAGAAGTACTCTATAAATTGAACCAAAAACATTCAAGTATGCTGCCGTACCGACATTTCCTTTGTCTGGTGGAAAACTAAATACAGTGATGGCTAATTTTTTATCCTTTCTTTGCTTAACTCTTAAAGTTGACCATTTTATTGCTCTTTCAGCTATTACATCAACTCGATCTTGGAGCGTGTGCGCTTTACCTGTAGCATCATCCCGACCTGAGAGAATAATAGGTTCAATAGCACCATCAAGCTCTGGAATCGCAATCTGAAGTGCTACCTGAACAGGGTGTAGACCTAAATCACTATCTTCCCATTCTTGTGTGGTTTGGAAAACTAATGGAAGTGCAACCATATAAGGTCTGTTTAACCTTTTTAGGGCTTCAATAGCTTTAGGATGATCTTGTCTTGCTGGCCCACCAACTAGTGCAAATCCTGTTAGAGATACAACTCCATCGACTATAGGTTGATCCTTATTTATGGAATCATAATAAAATTCATTAACTGGTTTAGAAAAATCTAGACCCCCACAGAAGATAGGTAGAACTCTCGCACCTCTATATTCCAATTCTTGAATAACAGCAACATAATGAGCATCATCTCCCGTAACGATATGACTCCTTTGAAGCACTAAACCTATTGTTGGAGTTTTGTCATCTTTTGGGTTTATATCTTTTCTATTATTTTCCCAATTTTGATATTCTTTAAGACTTTCAAACATGCAAGGAGCAAGAGGATGCCAAATTCCTAAATCTGGGAATGTTTCAGGGTCTTGAATTTTGAATTCTTCTATTTGATCTTTAATGATCTCTGAAACAGCGTATTTTTCAGAAATCATTAACAAGAAGTTTTTTAAATTCTCAGTAGTCCCACCTAACCAGTACTGAAAACTCAGAATAAATGTTCTAGCATCTTGAGCTTTTTCTACTGGTAGATATTTGAGTATTGAAGGTAATGTATTTAATAACTTCAACATTGAATCTTGGAAACTTGCTCCATCAGATTCTTTTTTCTTTTTTATTAAATCTCCAATAATACTTTTAGATTGACCAAGTTGGGCCATACTAAATGAACCCAGCTTATTTAATCTCATTACCTCTGGCATGGAGGGGAAAACAATTGATGCTTTAAGTTTGTCTTTAAATGGAGATACTGCATCAACCACTTTTTGTGCAAGGTCTTCTATGAAAATTAGAGAAGCAACGAATATATCTGCATTAGCTATATCTTCTTTAAAATCTTCAAAATTACTATCATTCCTAAGTTCTTCGATAAGATAGCCGCTAAGATCTATACCTATTGGCCCATTCATCTTATTTATTGACTTTGCAGCTTCCGTTAGGGAATTTTGGTATTGTGGCTCAAGGACAACATAAACTGCTTTTATTACAACTTTGTGTTTGTTATCCTCAACAGGAGATACTCTGCGGTTTGCTGAGCGGACCTGCGTAAACATTGATTTTCTTAAGTATTTCTACCAGCCTACGAATGAAAAGACGTTATTGTGTGCAATATAAATAGCGTGTAACAACCTTTAAAAAAAAATTTTTTAAAAAAATGATTGAAAATTCTAAAAAACCCATACCAGTACTAGTATCCGGAGCTTTAGGCAGAATGGGTAGCGAGGTTGTTAATTCTGTATTAAATTCTACAGATTGTGAACTTGTTGCAGCAATCGACATAAACAAAAAGAACAATGGCTCAAATATTTCTGAATTATTAAAGGTAAAAAAATGTGATGTATTTGTTTCAAATGATTTTGAAGGAACCTTATGTTCTGTTAGTCAAAATTATAGAAATGAAAAAATCAAACCTGTGCTGGTTGATTTCACACATCCTGATTCTGTATATGAAAATACCAGATCAGCCATTGCATATGGTGTATCACCAGTAGTAGGAACAACAGGTCTAAGCCCTTCGCAAATACAAGATTTGTCTGTTTTTGCTCAGAAAGCATCAGTTGGTTGTGCAATAATTCCTAATTTTTCAGTAGGTATGGTTCTTCTTCAGCAGGCAGCATCGGTAGCTGCAAAGTTTTATGACAATATTGAATTAATAGAGATGCATCATAATCAAAAAGCTGATTCTCCTAGTGGGACGTGTATCAAAACTGCAGAAATGATTGAAGAATATCCAAAGAAATTTAATCAGAATTTAGTAAAAGAGTCTGAATCATTAAAAGGTGTAAGGGGTGGGCTCAGAGATTCAGGAATTAATATACATTCTGTACGATTACCAGGATTACTCGCTCATCAGTTAGTAATTATGGGATCTCCAGGTGAAACTTACACAATTAAGCATGACACTATTGATAGAAAAGCATATATGCCAGGAGTTTTACAGGCTATTAAAAAAATTGGTAATTATGAAACCTTAGTTTACGGACTTGAAAAATTGATTTTTTAAAATGTTAATTCCAATTAATTCAAGTCAAATTTCAAAACTTGTTCCTGCAGTTGGTACAGGAAGTCAATTTAAGTACGCGTTGGGTAATCCGAGAAAAATTCTTCAAAGAGTAATAGTTTCTTCAATTGGTGGATTTATCTCACTAATAATAAGTTCGACTGGAGATCAAACTAATAATTTCTGGTTATTCCTCTGTGTGGGTTTCTTTTTGTATATCATCTGGGGCCCAATTCTTGAATCAAGTAGGAAAAATTTGCAATTAAGAAAATATAAATTTTTTTCTATATTTGATGGCTATGTATCAGATATCTATAAAACAGAAAAGATTGAAAGTTCAAGAGAACAATCTAATAGGCAAGGTCGATTAGAAGTTATCGAAAACAAAAGGACTTGGTTAGTACTTGAATTAGAAGATGAAGATGGTTATTTAGAAAAATTAAGTTTTCCTATGGAAAATAAGCACAGCCAAATTAGAGTCGGTTCGAGTATTAGATGTTTAATAACATCTGATAACCGCAATTTTGACAGAGATTTTTATTTGACCGATGCTTGGCTTCCTGAAATTAACCTATGGGTTGGTGAGTATCCTTATTTATTAAGACCAGCATTTGAGGAAATTTGCTATATTTATTTGAATAGATAGTTGATGCTTATATAATCTCATGAAATATAAATTCAATTTTAAAATTGTTGGATCAGGTCCCACAGGTTTATTACTTTCAATTGCACTTTCAAAATTTGATTGCAATATTTTTTTAACTGATTTATTAACAAAAGATAGATTAATTGATAAAGATAAAACTTATGCAATTACTCACTCAACAAGAAAAATCTTATCTAAATTTAGACTTTGGGAAAAATTAGAACCATTTTTATTTGGCTTTGATACCCTTTCAATTTCAGATAGTGTAACTACTGCTTTTACCAATTTATCAACTTCTGACTTAGATGATGATATAAGTTCTGCTGAAAATATAGGCTGGGTAGTTAAACATTCGGATCTCATGAACGTATTTTTTCAAGAGATTGAAAATTATGAAAATATTTTTTTTATGACTCCAAAGAGATTGTTACGTAAAAAAATATTATTTGATTATCAATTCTTTTCAACAGGAGCAAAATCACTTGATAAAAAATCTTTAGATTTTGTTGATATAAAAAAATCTTATAATCAGTCTTGTTTAACTTTTAAAGTTTCTCTTAGAGGTCATTGTGAAAAGTGTGCTTATGAAATTTTTAGAAAAGAAGGCCCACTAGCATTATTACCTTTAGAAAAAAACTTATATCAAGTAATTTGGACTTCAAGTACATTAAAGGCAATTGAAAGATTAAATTCTGACAAGAATTTTATTATGGATAATTTATCAACAATCTTGCCAGATGAATTTAAGTTGGACCAAATAATTGGTGAATTTAATATATTTCCTGTTTCATTATCCTTAAATTTACCAATTTTAAATTTAAAAAAATTAGTTTTTGTAGGAGATGCATTTCATACATTTCATCCCGTTGGTGGTCAGGGTCTAAATACTTGTTGGAGAGATGTTAATACTATTTATAATCTTTTTAATAAAAATTCTGCTATCACTAAAACGCAATTGATATTATTTAAATTTAAGTATTTTTCTAACAGGATTTTAGACATTATCGTCACTATCTTTATAACTGACTCATTGATATCAATTTTTGCAAATAGAAACGTTTTTTTGTTTCCAATAAGGAAATTTTCATTTTTACTTTTAAATAAATTTCTTTTTACAAGAAAATTAATCTTAAATCAAATGACTAAATCTCTCATTTACTCAAGTATTAAATAGAATTCATGAATAATTATGTATCTAAAGAAATGATTTTATATTTATTTAATGAATTAGGTTTAGAGCCGTCTTCTATTGAACTTGGTATAAAATTATCTAAAAAAAATAACACCCCATTACCAATATTATTATGGAGTTATGGAATGCTAACTATTGATGAGCTTGATAAGTTATATTCATTTTTATTTAAAAAAATGGATTAATAATTCTGTTATAATTTCTTGTAACTCTAATAAAGAAAATTACAGTTTTAACTAGCGGAAAACAGGTATCAAGAAGATCTATAGAGAAGCTTGATTTATTATTATTAATACTAGAAACTATTGACTTAAATGGTATTCAATCTCTTTATGCCTTATCGAATAGCCTTAATTTAAATAATGTACTACCAAATAAAGTAACTATTTGGAAATTAAGGAACAATAATCCATTGAGAAAATCTTATGTTACTAACAATATTAAACTTAACGAGTTCGATGCCTTAACAAGAATTACAGTTGAAATGTCTAAATATTTATATCCTTATATCAGAGAGATACTGAAATCTAAAGAAGGTATTGAAGAGAATTCAATTATTTGGAATGATTTTAATAAGAGATTTATTGAGTTAATAAAAGAGAGATTTAATGTAGATAGTATGAGAGTGAAAAAGCTTTTAAATCAACCTGAAAATGATGAGATTATAATAAAATCTTTGCTTATTTTATCTTTTTGCATTTCAAATCAGGGTTATCAAAAGTTGAAGAATTTTTTATACGATCTTTAATATGATGCAAAATAAATTGTCATTTCATCAATCTTCAGCAAGTCTAGAAATAATCGGGTTGCCAGATTATTCCAATAATGAAAAAAAAGATCAAATATCTATAATTTCTCAGTGGAAATTAACTATAGTTGATAAACCACTTATTGAAGGCAAAGTTGAACATTTAGGTCCTATTATGGATGCTTTTTATATTTATTCAAATCTTTTAATAAAAAACGATATTCCAATATATGAGTCTAAATTAATCGATATAAAAGCCGATAATCTCCACATACATAATATTGTTCTTAAGAGCTCTAAACCAAATGTAAAGCCTTTAGTTTTAAAGATTGGTAATTCATTGCTTTCAGATACCATAAATTGTTTTGATCAGTTAAATGAGTCGCCAAAAGTAAGAATAAAAAAAACAGATATATCCACTAACATTCCTAAAAAATTAAGATTTGGTTTAAATAAAAAAGTTAAATTTTTAAATTTCTTTATTCCACCATTTATCGCAATTTGCTCTTTAATTTTATTCTCTTCTTCTTTTATTTATTTTTATAGTCCTTTTGAAAATATAGAAAAAAAAGAACAAGTAAATCCAGAATAAAGATGCATTAGCATGTTAGATACAAACACGATACTATAGGTTAATTTCTTTTCAGAGTAATTCAAACTTATACTTTGAGGTTTGATGTATGGCAGATTTAAACATCCCAAATTTGAATATTAAATCTGATAAATATATTTTTAAAAAAAAATTAAATTTAAGAAGAAAATCTAAAAAGCGATTGTTTACTGAATCTTTCTTTTTATTTATTTTGAGTTTTTTACTAATATTTATTAATTATTTAATCCCTAATAAAAATTTGCTTTTACAAAATTTACCATCGACATTAAATAAATCTTTTTTATTATTGATTGATCTATTTTCATATCTCTTTGAAATATTATTGGTGATTTTTATATTTGTATCTTCTTTTACTGCTCTTATTTTAATTTTAGGTTCCTTTAATAGGTTATTTAAAGTCTATAAGAGAAAGTCAAAACAAATAGCTTATAAATAATTTCAAATAGGTTGCATTAAACCACCACTTCCTGAATCAGAGTCGTCATCATCATTTTCTGTTTCTTCTCCAAATAATGCAAATATGCCTAGTAAAATTGATGAAAGAATAATTGATAAGGGTAAAATCGAAGTTTGGATTCCGACGTCTATATATTCACCCATAAAATAAATAAATTTTTATAAACCTAACCGAAATCAAACTGTTTCGCGGATTTTAAATAATTATTTAATAATTTATTCTCTTTTAATAAGTTCTTTATCGAAATTTTTTATTTCTCTCTCAAAAGAGCTGAACCACAAAATTAGTTGATCAATTTGATTTTGAATTTCAGTTGCACCTAAACCCCTTATAGTGATGGTAGAAAATTGTTCGCCTTCACTAAAATTAAATTTATTTTGAACACTACTTGCTAAAGAATTTTTAAGGATTTTAAAAGTAGAATTTTTTAATTTTGTTTCAATCAAGATGTTTGGCTTTTTGAGCTTGATCTTATTAAAACCACATTTTTTAGCTAGTAATTTTAGTCTCATTATCAAAATTAGGGACTCAACAGGTTTGGGTAAGTTTCCATATCTATTTACCCAGTCTGTAGCTAATTCAGTTAATTCATCATTATTTGAACATTCAGTTGCAGATTTGTAAGCCTCAAGCTTCTCTTCTCTGTTTAATATCCATGTTGCAGGTATAAATGCATTTATTGGCAGATCAATTTGAGTGTCGTTAACTTCAGGTATTTCTTGCCCGCTGATTTCTGAAATAGCCTCATGGAGCATTTCTATATATAAATCATATCCAATAGCATTAACCTTTCCACTTTGTTCTTCTCCTAGTAAAGTACCAACACCTCTTATTTCCATATCTTTCATTGCAAGTTGATATCCACTACCCAGTTCTGAAAAGTCTTTTATCGCTTTCAATCTTTGTTTTGCAGCATCATTAATTTTATTTATATTTGGATAAAATAACCAAGCATGTGCTTGTACACCGCTTCTCCCAACTCTTCCTCTAAGTTGATAAAGTTGTGAAAGGCCAAATTTGTGAGAATCTTCAATAATAATTGTATTTACTTTAGGGATGTCTAATCCACTTTCAATTATCGTTGTGCAAATCATTAGATCTACTTCTCCATTATTAAAAGCAATCATTGCATTTTCAAGATCTGTTTCATTCATTTGCCCATGAGCAACAATAAATTTTAAGCTGGGAAACATATTTTTTAATTTGTTTACAGCTTGATCTATATCAGAAATTCTTGGAAGAACATAAAAAATTTGACCTCCCCTATCAAGTTCTTGATTAATTGCAGTTCTTATAACATCCATATCTATTTCAGATAAATATGTTTTTATTGATCTTCTTGATGGTGGAGGAGTATTTAGTAAGCTCATTTGTCTTAGTCCAGATAAGCTCATGTAAAGAGTTCTTGGAATTGGAGTTGCCGAGAGAGTTAGAACGTCTATGTTGGTTTTGATTTTTTTTATTTTCTCCTTTTGCCTTACTCCAAATCTTTGTTCTTCATCAATAACTAGTAGTCCTAAGTTTTTAATTTCTATTTCTTTTCCTAAAATTTGGTGTGTTGCTACAACTAAATCAATTTTGTTATTTTTCAAACCTGCATAGATTTCCTTTCTTTCATTAACGGTTTTGAATCTATTAAGCAGTGATACTTTTATTGGGTAAGGTGAAAATCTATTATTTATTGTTCTCCAATGTTGCTGAGCTAGGATTGTTGTGGGTGCCAGTAATATTACCTGTTTGCCTGATGTAATAGCCTTAAAAATAGCCCTAACAGCTACTTCTGTTTTTCCAAACCCTACATCTCCACAAACTAACCTGTCCATTGGCTTATCGCTCTCCATATCAGATTTTATTTCTTCTACAGCAGTAATTTGGTCAGGTGTTGGTTGATAAGGGAATGATTCCTCTAATTCATCTTGCCAAGGACCATCTTCTGGGTAAATATAACCCTTTAATTGTTCTCTTTTTGCATAAAGTTTTAAAATATCAACAGCAACTTTTTTGATTTGTTTCTTATTTTTTTCTTTAATTTTTTCCCATTCTGTCCCTCCTAATTTATTTATTTTCGGCTTTATTTTTCCGTTTGATCTATATCTGTTAACACTACCAAGTTGATCAGCGGCAACACTTATCTTCCCATCTTGATACTGAATGACTAAGTAATCTCTTGAATCTCCAGTTATATTTATTTTTTCTATTTTTAAAAATTTTCCTATTCCATGATTTTTATGAACTATAAAATCACCGGGACTAATCTTATTTACATTTATATTTGAATTGACACTTCTTTTTTTTCTTCTTATGAATACATTATTAAAAAGAGATTGTTGTGAATATAATTCTTTATCTGTTATCAGGACAACTTTCCATATCGGAAGATAAAAGCCCTCGATTTCATAATTGTTCTTATTTTTTAAAATTAAAGGAGTTGAATTATTAATTGACTCAAATGCTTTATCAATATCATTAGGATTGTTTAAGAAGTTTGTATTACATTCGTGCTCAAAAAGTAAAGTCCTTGTTCTCAATGGTTGTGCTGATAATATCCATACTTTTTCATTATTTTTTATATTTTTATTTATATCATTTGATAGCTTTCCTATATTTTTAGAGTATGAATTTAATCTTTTATCGTTTAACAAAAACCTATTATTAATATTGACTTTAGATTCAAATTCATAAAATTTTATTAAATTAAAATTTCCTAGTGAATTTAATATTTCGTCAAACTTTAAATGCAAATTAGGTTTTGCTTCTAAATAAATGTCATTATTTTTGAGGTTTTCATTTAATTCATACGCACAATTATCAAAATTGCTTTCTGAATCTAGATACCAATTATTAGCAAATTTTTTACAATCTTCTAATTCATCAATAACTAGAATTGTTTCCCTATTTATAAAATCTATTATGTTTGAGGGCGCTCTTTCAATTATTCCTAAATAACGATCAAGATTATTTTTATTTGTATCTTCTGAATTAAAAATACCGCGTTTAGATAAATTATTTAACTTATCTTTTATTAGCAAATCAAATCCAGCCTGTATTATTTCAATATTATTGATACTTTCTAATGTTTTCTGTGTTTGGGGATCATACTCTCTTATTTTCTCAATTACATTATCAAAAAATTCTAATCTTATAGGAAACTCATTATTAACTGGATAAATATCTATTATTTCTCCTCTCCTACTCCAGAATCCTTCTGTTGAAGTTACATTATCCTTCGTATAGCCCAGCAAAGTAAGTTTATTTGCTAATTCTTGAATCTCGATTTGAATCCCTTTTTGCAAATCTAACTTGTTTTCAATTAATAGGTTTTTATTTATTAGATGAGGTTGTAGTGATCTCTCAGTTGATATAACAATATTAAGTTCATTTTTCTCTTTTTTTATTAATTTAGATAAAACAGTAAGCTGACTAAATTCAATCTCTTTGGATTTATTAATTGATGAGTATGGTAGATGTTCTGTTGGAGGATAATATAAAACTGCTTTATCGTTTATACTTTCAAAATAACCAATCCATTTGTAGGCAATTTCTACATTAGGACAAATTAATAATATATTTTTTTCCTCTTTTTTTGCGATGCTATCTAATATTATTGATTTTGCATATCTACTTGAACCAACAATATTTAATTCATTATTTTTTGAAATTCTTTTTATTAATTCATAAGTGATTTGTGAGTTCGAAATATAATCAATTAAAGTATTTAAACTCATTTATAGCTTTCAATCTTGATTACAAATATCGGGTATATTATATTAGATTTTATACTGATTGTGAATAATATTTGATGGATTCAGCCGCAATAAATTCTTTTATACCCACACTAGATCAGGTAGACAGTTGGTACGAAATCTTTACACTTTTACCAATATTAATTGCTCTAGAATTATTATTATCGGCAGATAATGCTGTAGCACTAGCTTCTCTTACTAAATCCCTCGATAGTTCAGAATTAAGGTCAAGAGCGTTAAATATTGGTATAACAATATCTTTATTATTTAGAATTATTCTAATCATATTATCTAATGTTCTTCTAAAATTTATTCTCATTAGAGTTTTTGCTGGTTTTTATTTAATATATTTATTCTTCTCGAATGTTTTTTTAAATTCAGATATAGAAAACGCGGAGAATGGAACAGATAATAAAAAAAATAATTTTAAGTTTTTAAGAGTTGTAGCCCTTCTTTCTATTACTGATTTTGCTTTTTCCATAGATAGTATCACTACTGCAGTAGCTATAAGTGATCAATACATATTAATTATGTTTGGAGCAGTGATTGGAGTATTAGCTTTAAGATTTACATCGGGGATTTTTCTAAAACTTCTGGATATATTTTCTAGATTAGAAACAGCCGGTTACGTAGCAATTTTAATAGTTGGGATTAAACTTTTACTTAATACCTTAATTAAAGAATCTATTCTTCCAGACTATTATTTTTATTTTTTGATTCTTTTTGCTTTCATTTGGGGATTCTCTAAAAAAGAATCTAAAACTTAATCTGAGAGATATTCTCCTGCTGATGGCTTTAACTGTTGAATCAATTGCTTTTTGCTAGAAATATTTTTGCCTTCAAGTTTTGCTTCTAACAAAATAATCGGATCAGTTTTAGTTGAAATTATAATTCCTTCATTTTCTATTACAGCAAGAATAATACCTGGTCTTGAATAATTACTCTTGAAAAGGTATTTTTCATTTTTAATTTTATCACTAGTCAAAACTTTGATTTTAAGTATTTTAAGGTTCTTACCTCTAAAAGTTGTATTTGCCCGTGGGTATAATGCTTTTATTTTTTGAGAAATTTTAATTGCCTCATTACCCCAATCAACTTTAAAATCTGATTTTTCAATCATTCTTGCGTATGTAATTTCTCTTCCAAGGGTATTTTGTTTTGTTAATTGAGAAATAGTATTTTTATTAATATTTTCTTCTAGTAGTGATGTGGCATTTAAAAATAATTTTGCAGATAAAGTACTAAGTTTTTCCGAAAGTGTATTTAAATTATCGTCATTATCGATTTTAATTTTTTCTTCCAATAATAAGTCACCAGTATCTAGTCCCTCATTCATTTTCATAATTCCTACACCAGTGAATTCATCGCCTTTTATTAGGGACCATTGGATTGGGGCAGCACCACGCCATCTTGGAAGTAATGAAGCATGTGCGTTCCAACAACCAAATTTTGGGATTTCCAATATCTCTTTGGGTAATATCTTCCCGTAAGCTATAACAATAAATAAATCACAAGATAATGATTTAAGTTCATTTATAAAATGTATATTGTCCCTAATTTTTGCTGGAGTATAAATTTTTATAGATTCTTGCTCGGCAAAGCTTTTTACAGGTGAGGATATTAATTTATTCCCCCTAGATCTTTTCTTATCTGGTTGGCTAACTACTGCAATTACCTCGTGCTTAGATTTAATAAAAATATCAAGGCTCGCAATTGAATATTCAGGTGTTCCCCAGAATATAATTCTCACTCGTCACCAGTTATTGATAATTCATCTACCCATATATGTGGAGAAATCCCACTTGTTGTTACCTCCTGTTTTGATTCAATATTTACTATATTTTTCAAAAGATATTTGATATCCCCAGCTACAGTGGCAGATTCTATTGAGATTTTTTTACCGTTTTTATAGAGCCATCCATCAAATGGAAGTGAGAATGAACCTTGACTTGCTCTGACACCTGCATGGATTGCATTTAGTTCTTCAATATAAACAAATTCTCCCTCATAAGTAGAGTGATCTAATGATGTTTTTAGATCAGAGTTTTCCTTTGATTTCTCTACTACTATCCAATCGGGAGATACTGAGACTTTTGATCCTAGTCCAGCGTGGCCTGTGGGAATTGTTTTAAATATTCTTGCAGTTGATTCAGAATGTATAAAATTTTCAATTCTCCCTTTGTTTATTAAACATAATCTTTTGGTAGGAGTTCCCTCTCCATCAAATGGTGATGAAGAAATATTCTTTTCGTGAAGACCATCATCATAAATATTAAGTGCTTCTGTAGATAGCTTCTCTCCAATAGAGTTTTTATTAGATAAGCTTACTCCATCTAAAATGCTTCTAGCATTAAACATTGAGCTAAAGGCATTAATGATTGTCAAAAAAGACTCTGGGGAAAAACATATTAAATATTTATCAGTTTTAATAGACGAATAATTTAAATGAGAAATTGTTTTATTTGCAGCATCTTTAATACACGACTCTATATCTATATCTTCAATTCCATATCCAAGTTTTACAGAACCTGAGCTACGAGGCTTCTTATTTTTCTCTTCTGCTCTTGCATATAAATAAAGTGCAGCTTGACTTTTGGTATAACTGCGAAAGGCACCATCACTATTTGCATAAACTCTCTCATAAAAACTCTCAGATAAACCATTATATGGAACAGATTTTATGGATTCATGGCTTTTTAATAATTTAACTTCTGCTTCTCTTAAAAGTGTAAGTAATTTTTTAATTCCAACAGGATTTCTTTTTTTTGTATCCTTAACTTCAATAGGATCCTTCGCAAGTGGTGAGAATTCTGGTCTTTCATTCTTGTTGCCAAAATCAGATGCAATATTTGCTTGATTTAGAGCTTTTTTAATGCCAGATTCACTGATATCACTAGTTGTTGTAATACCCACTAAATTAGATTCGTTCCAAACTCTTAAAGTTAAAATTTGCTTTTGTGTTGCCTTTAGTTGTTTAGCTTCACCTTTATCTACTTGCACAGAATAATCATTAGAAAAGCTTGCACCATAATCCCATTTTTTAAGATTTAGTAAATCTGCGGCTTTGGAGATTTTAGTTGTAATTTCTCTTGAATTCATATCCTATCTTCCGCCAACAGTAATTGAATCAACTTTAATGTGAGGTTGGCCAACAGTTACATTGACACTTCCACTAATGGATCCACAGAATCCAGGAGCCAATTCTAGGTCATTACCGCACATTGATATTTTTGGCATAACTTCTTTTGCCTCACCAATCAAAGTTGCTCCCTTTACTGGATTAGTTAATTTTCCGTTTTTAATAAGATATCCTTCTTCTACTGCAAAATTAAATTGTCCTGTAGCACCTACACTGCCTCCGCCCATTGATTTGCAGTAAAGTCCATCGCTAATACTATTGATTAAATCCTCTTTCGAGTGTTCACCTTTAGCTATATAAGTATTTCTCATTCTTGAAGCTGCAGCAAAGGAATAATTTTGTCTTCTTCCACTCCCTGTCCTTTTATGGCCAGTTCTTAATTCACCAGCTCTATCTGATATGAATTTTTTTAAAATTCCATTTTTTATAAGAACTGATTTTTCTGGTTCCATACCTTCATCATCTACTGATAATGAACCAAAGGATCCTTCTGATATCCCTTCATCAATTGCTGTTACAGATTCATGTGCAATTTTTTCGTTCAATTTATTCTCAAATGGTGTTGTTCCTCTTTCTATTTGAGTAGTTTCAAGTAAATGACCGCAGGCTTCGTGGAATATAACGCCACCAAATTTATTAGCTAATACAACAGGCATTTGTCCAGCATCAACATAATCTGCGTACAACATATTCATTGAACTTTCAAACACCTCATTAGCTGCTTTTTCGTGATCCCATAATCTGAATTCATTAGGCATTCCTGACGATCCAAATCTTCTACTTCCACTAGATCTATATTGGGCATCACTAGCAATTACATTGAGTCCAACTGTTTGATGCAACCTGATATCTGTGACATAGGTTCCATCGCTAGAAGCTATAATTACTTCTTGTAAATTTCTTGAATAACTTCCTTTTCTAGTTATTATTTTATTGTTCTTTTTTAGAGACTTTGTGCTGACTAGTAGTTTTTCACTTATCTCATGAATTGATGGGACTTCATTAATCCATTTTTTTTTAAATAAACTATAGTCCCTGTGTTCATTTAAACCGTTAAATGCGTCTCCTTTTTTGTTATTTGTTATGTCTAACATCTCAATAGCCTGAGATACCGATCTCATCAAGCCATGCTTTGTTAAATCATTTGTACTTACGAATCCATCCTTTTTTCCTTTAAAGATCCTAATACCAGCACCCCTTCCAAATGATGGACTTACACTTGTAATAAAATCTTCTTCAGCTAAAACACTTGAGTTATCGGTATTTTCTATAAATATTTCCACAAAATCGGCCCCCAGTCCAATCCCATAGAAAATTATTTCTTCTAATAAATCTTTATTGCAACTACCAAAAACAATTTCATTTGATTTGATTTGTGACGAAAGCATTTGAGTCTATAATTCTTCTCTGAATAAAGATTATCTAATCGAAGGTTGGAAATCTTTGCTATCAAGAGGTTTTAATAAGTATAGTCTCAATAACTGGTAACCGTTTGATAAATATTTAGGTAATTTTTTAAAAGTTTTAGATAATGTATTTTCCTCACTGTTTGCAATATCGGAAAGAACCTTATTATTTTCTACTATTTTATCTAATCTTCCGTAAAAAGATTTATCATAAACGTCCAATACTACAGGAAAAACTCTAGCAGAAGTTTCATTAGTTTTATTAATAACATACTGGTCGTAATCTTTAGCATCTAATCCTAGAGAAGCATAGAAATTCTTTTTGATCCCCAGATCCCTTGCATACATAGTTGCAAATACAGCAAGTAAGAAAAACCTAGACCATAATTTGGATGTTAATGGAAGATTGTTCAAAAAGTATCTAAATCTATGGAAATAGTCAAATAGTGGATGTGTAAAGGTAGAGCCACCTATAGTAATTTTTTGGCTTAATGATTTAACGGTGCGTGGTTGTGCTTTCATTAATGCGTCAAAAAAGTCACCATGCCTATTTTCATCTTGACACCAGTTCTCAAAGTAATTAAAAAGTGGAAAAATCTTGCTATTTGGATTTTTTTCTAGATGCCTATAAATTGCGATATATCTCCAATAGCCTATTTTTTCGGATAAATAAGTAGCGTAAAAAATACTTCTTGGTGGGAAATAAGTGTAATCTTTATTGGCTGTTAAAAAACCTAAATCTAACTGAAGTCCAAAGTCACTCATTGATTTATTTAAAAAACCTGCATGTCTAGCTTCATCTCTGGCCATATGAGCAAAACACTCAGCAAGTAGAGGGTTTTTGACTTTAATTCTCTTACTAAGTTCCTTATATAGTAAAAAACCTGAAAATTCTGAAGTACAACTTCCCTCGAGAAAATCAACAAAAAGCTCTCTTGTCTCAGGATCTAATTTTTCTGCAGCGCCTTCAAATTCACTATTTCTTACAAAATGATGTCTATTGTAATCTTTCCTAAATTCCTCACATATAGCTTCCAATTCCTCCTCGTTTATTGATAAATCCATATTTTCCATAGCTTCAAAGTCTGTTGTATAGAATCTAGGGGACAAAATTGTTTCTTTTGCTGGTATCTTTCCATTATTAATATCTTTTTTATTTTTTGATTCAACAGTTGATTGAGCCATTTTTTATTCGTTTATTAATACTATTATTTACTATTATTTGTATTTTCGAGGAAAAAGTTAACTTGGTGTTATTCTTTTTCTAATTAACTCCTATTAACTTTTGCCCATTCAATCTTTGAAGGACTCTTGAAATAATTAGTTTTAGGGTTATTCTTTTTTCGTCAATAAGAAAAGATTCAATAATACTTGGTTTTTGATTAGGTTTTGATAAAGAAATACTTTTTAATGAACTAATGTCATCCTTCTCAAAGGATAACCAAAAGTTACATGTATCTTTAATTTCACAATTTATTACCCAACATTTATCTCCAGCAATAGGTCTATTTGTGTTAGTGAGGTTAATATTGTTTATTTCGAATCCTCTTTGATTAATTTCCTCAGTAAGTGAAGGGATTAGGTGCAAGTTAATAAATTCTTGGAAAGGCTTTTTCTCTACTGGGAGTTCTTTTTTGGGTTTTGTTATAGGTTTTTCGGAAGTATTAATTTCATTTTTTATAACAACTTTAGAAGCAGAATCACCATTATTTACATCCATATTGATATCTTTATCTGATTTAGGCTCTTTTATTTCCTCAGAGTTTGATTTAGTAGTGTTGTCAAATATTTCTTTATTTACTCCATTATTTTTGTCTAAATTTTCTTCCATAAAAAAAACTATTTGTTCTATTATAAATTAAAAAAACATTTTTTAATTAATTTATTTTTCTACCAATCATTAGCAGCATTATCCCAGTCATCTTTAATATCTTGATTTGAATAACTTTGATCTTTTTTAAAATTATTATCATTCATATTTTTGATTACTCTGTAATTAACAGAAATTGTTGGTTGAGTTTCTCTAATATCTCTTTGTGGCGGCATCTCAACGTTTGGTTCTATTTCTTCCTCATTACTTTTAGATACAAAATCATCCTCCACATTTTCGAAAGTATTTTTTCTGAAACTAGTACTATTAATTGTTGTATTCAATAAAGTGCTTACAAATAAACCAGAAAAAAACGAAATACTGATTAACTTACCTATACTTACTTCTTGGAGGGTCCATATAAAGTATCTAAATGAAGTCTTCTGATTATTATTTGTATATAATAAAATTTGAAAGATAATTATTAAAAAAAGAGTTAAAAGTAAATATTTTTTCTTAAACATAATTATAAAAAGTTATCATAAATTTTTTTTGGTTAATATTTCCATAATATATTTTGTGAAAATTTATTTATGTTAATTCTAAGTCAATTTGATATTTAAGAATATCGACTTTTATTATTTTTACTTCTATTGCATCTCCAACTTTATATGATTTTTTTGATTTTCTTCCAATCAATAAATTTTGCCTTGACCTGTATTCATACCAATCATTATTAAGAGTGCTTACGTGTACTAAACCCTCTACATTTAGTTCTGATATCTCAACAAAGAAACCATATGTTTGCACTGATAAAATAAACCCACTATAAATATTACCTAGTAATTTTTCTGCTTTTCTAACTTTTTTTATATTTATCATATTAGATCTATATTGGTTAACTTTGTACTTGAATTCATTAAGTTTATCCATAACAAACTTGTTAAATAATATTTCTAAATTTTTTGAAATTGATGAATTAAATATATCCCAATTTACTAATTCTAATGAATTACTCTCAGATATATTAATTTCTTTTATATTATTTTTCTTAGATTTCTTGCCATTTATTATCATATTAAAAATACTGTACTGGTTTATAAGATTTGTGAAGTCAAATCCAGGAATTGTCCATGGAGTAATAAATAATTTTTCTGATTCATCATTATCAGGATCTTTAGATATCAACCTTATTTCATTGTCCTTAAATTCATTAATTAGAAGTTTATGTAAGATTCTTTTTTTATTATCGTCGTCAATTAATTTAATTACTTGACTAAATGTCAAATTGCCATCTTCATTAAGCTCTACATCATTATCAATAAATTCTGAATATTTGATAATTTCATTAGCATTAACGTAATCTATTCCATTTGAAATGTATCCTGCACTTTTTAAGCCATATTGATTTGAATGTTTGAACCATATTAAATTAGCTTCATATAGTATTGGTGAAAGGTAAGTTTGGCAATCTTTTTTATTTAATGATTCAAAATATCCTTTTGAATAATCAGCTGGATTGTGAATAAAAAATTCTTCTAGTGCTTCAATATTATTAAGTGGCGCAGGAATTTCAACCTTACCCTTCAATAGATGTTTTTGTCTTAATGAACATGATATTTCAAGTATTTTATCTAAATCGTCGATATATTCCTTTATAGGTTTTAACACCCGAGAGGTTATCCTTGATTTACTTTTTCTAGATAGAAGCGCGTCAGTATGATCACTTCCAACAATAAGAGTGCATTTTACTAAAGTAAGATGAAATGACCAATCAATTATTTCATTAGCACTATTTAAATTCACACAGAGGCTTATTGCTTCATTATTTTCACCAATTTTAAATTCAGAATCATTTCTTATGGCTTCACCAAGGTAGTTTTGCCAATCATTTAATAAGGGTAATGATTCAAAGCCTTTGAATAATATTTCTAGAGATTTTTTACTATTTAGATCTACTCTTTCTGCAAGATTATTTGTATGTATCCATAATTTAGTATTTTTATTTTTTCCATGCTCTATTTGAATCATTGGGAGCATTGGAGAATTATTAGAATTCCAACTTTTGAATAAATAAGAGTTTTTATCTGTAAGATCTATCCTTTCTCTTTGTTCTGTTTTTTTTGATTCAATACGATGTAAATCGTATGATTTAACGATATTGCTTTTAGATAAAACAAAGTCCGTATCATAGTCCTCATTATTGTTTAGTTTTAGTTCTTGTATCACATGACCTAGTCCTTCTTCTTGACCAATGGGGAACCTATCAATCTCAACTTTTACTATATTCTTATTGTCTGGATTGAAAGTGTATTTTTTATTCTCTTTAGGAAGTTTAATTTTGGAAAGGATCCTATCGTCTATTGAGATTGCATATACGTCATTGTTTATTACTTCTACTTTAGAAAGAAGTATTTGATTTGATCTTTCAAGAATACAATCAACTATTCCTTCAGGTGATCTTCTTCTATATCCCTCTTTTATTATTCTTACTAAAACTTTATCTCCATTCCATGCATAGTTAAGTAGATTTTCTTTAATGTAGATATCTTCTTTGTCTTTTCCCCTTACAGCAAAGCAATAGCCTTTGCTACTACATCTTATTTTGGCTACAAGATGATCATTATCCTTTATGCAAGTATATTCATCATTTTCATTTTTATTAATTATTTCAAGTTTTTCTAGAGCTGTTAAAGCAATATCTAATTTATCCTTATCAGATTTCTTTGTTATTTTTAATAATCTGCATAATTTTTTATATTCTAACCCTTCTGATTGATTAAGATTATCAATTATTGAAGATGATGTGAACATGATCTAAATGAAATTATAAATTAATTTAGGGATATATACTTCATTATTACACCTTATTATCCAAGCTTAAAACTAATTATTTTCTTTCTCTTCTTTTTATTCTTTTTCGATTGTGAAAGAGTTGATTAAAAGCCTTATACCAATGATGAAAAATGTAATGGACGCTATTAACTTTAGAACTACTTCTGGTAAAAAACTTGAAATAGAACCACCTGTTAAAGCTCCAAGTAAACTTGCAAAAACAAGTGCTGAAGAAGATCCTAGAAAAACTGCCAATGGTTTATTTGAAGTGCCACTTATAGTTAAAGTAGCTAGTTGAGTTTTGTCACCTAATTCAGCTATGAAAACGGTTAGAAATGTTGATAGTAATAAACTTAAAACCATTTATAAATAATTTTTGAATGTTTCATAAGCTAAAAATATACTTATCAATATCATTAAAGTACCAGTAGATAAAGCAAATTTGCTAGGAGATATTTTTTTTGATACCCATTTACCAATAAGAACTCCTACTATGCTAGAGCTTATTAATGCTAGAGAACTTCCAAGAAAAACAATTATTGGCCTTCCCGATTCAGCAGAAAGCATTAATGTGGCTATCTGAGTTTTATCGCCAAGTTCAGCGATAAAAATTGTTGTAAAAGTCGTTATAAATATTGAAAAAAAACTTTTTTCTAGATTGTTTTCTTTTTTTTCTAATTTACTATTCATTTTCCTGAAACAGCAATTTTAAAAGTTTTCATCTCTTCACTTTGGTATCCATAATTTGATGAAATATGTTGTTTGCAGCAATCTATTAAAAATTTATCACCAGATTTCAAATATCCTTTAAATGAAGTTGAAAATTCACTTACCCGGCAAAAATGAGGTCTTGTTTCATAAATTAAGCATTTTTTATTTTCTCTGTCCAGGTTTTTACACCAACCGTCTTTAGCCGTCATCGAATTTATCAAAGCTATATCTTCTTTGTTAAGTTTGTTAGCCAAATCACTTCTTTCGTTCAAGTCAAATTTACAACAAGCTCCACAATTTTCTATACATGTCCATGATTTCATAATTTAATTCAATCTTGTTACGTATCAGTACAGTTGCGTCATTTATTTGTAAAAATAGTATCACAAAACATATTCATTAATCATGGCAACACTTATTCCATTAGCTGTAGTTGCGTTGGCAGGGCCAGCAATAATTGCTCTTGTTTTTTATCGTAAATAAAAAAATTCTTTTTGGTGACGTATCTCGAGGGCGTTTATTGGGATTTAGATGGTACAATCGCAAATACTGAATTAGAGGCTCATTTACCTGCTTTTAATAATGCTTTCAATGACCTCGGTATTAATTGGAATTGGGACACTAATAAATATATAAAACTTCTGAAGATAAATGGGGGCAAAAATAGGATTGCTTATTATGCTAAATCGAATAATGATGATTTCCCAGAAGATTTAATTCTCAAAATTCATGAAACTAAGCAGTTTCATTATTTAGAAATTATAAAAAAAAATGTCGTTAGTTTAAAAACTGGTGTTTTTAGATTAATAAATGAATTACATAAAAAAAAAGTAAGACAATTTATTGTCACTTCAAGTTCAAGAAGCCAAGTCAATCTACTTGTTGAATTTCTTTTTAATGGCTTCAACCCTTTTGAGTTCATTATTTCAAGCGAAGACGTTGAATTAAAAAAACCAAATCCATTACCATATTTAAAGGCAATCCAATTAAGTGGTATAAATACAAACAACTCAATTGTTTTTGAAGACTCCAATCCAGGATTGAAATCTTCCCTGGCAGCAAACTTGCCTACAATTTTTGTTCCTTCAAATATTCCTATTGTTCTTGAGGAAAATATTAAATTAGATTGTATTTTAGATAGTCTTGGTGATGAGAATAATATGGCAAATGTAATTAAAGGACCTAAACTAAAAAAATCATATGTCGACTATAGCTTTCTAAGTGATTATTTAGTGTCTTTTAGTAATGCAAAAAACTAATTTTTCAAAAATTACCTACCAGTTAAATAATTTATTTTTTGGTTTTATAAGTGATACTTGGAGGACAAAATCTATTGGTCTAATTTCTGTTTTGACAGGTTATTTTTTGTTCGCAAATTTTCTTACAAAATTTATCTCTGAAGGTAAAAATGAGTTGATTATGGTACCAATAATAATTGTTTTTATTGAAATCATCATAAGAATCAAACCTGCCGCAAGTTCAAAATTTTATTATCTATGGACCGTAGTTGATAAATTAAGAATTGGTGCAATTTATGCCGTTATACTTGAGGCATTTAAATTAGGATCTTAAAAGCTATTCTTCTTCTTCTTCTTCAATAGGATAAACAAATCCTTGAGCTTTCCCAGTTAAGACTGATTTACCTAAAGATATAGCTTTTTGAGCTGCTATTGCTGCTTTCCCTTTCCAGACAGCGTGCCTTTGGTTCCTTTTGCTCTTTGATTTTTTCTTCTTTGGTACAGCCATTCTGTTTCTTTATTTCCATATAATAATATAACCTTTAACTGGTTATCTCCAAAACTTTTGAGTATATTTTGTTTATATACGTCAATTTTTTAAATAAGCATATATGCTTTATTAATCACTTGTAAAGATTAGTGTTTAGATCAAAATTCTCCTATTCAGATTCTAAATCAAGTTATTCGGATCTTCTAGAAGACATAGAGGCGGGGAAAATAGAATCAATATTTTTCTATCCAAGGCAGAGAGAAATTGATGTTCTGTATAAAAATGGCGATAAATTTAAAATACCTATCCTTTACAACGATCAATTAATCCTTGAAAAGGCTACTGAAAATAAGGTAGATCTAACTATTAATAATAGTAGAAAAGAAGCCTCAGCTGCTAATTCATTTGCTTCAATAAGTCTTTTCCTGATTTTCATATTAGCTATAGTCTTAATATTGAGGAGTACATCAAAATTGGCTTCCAGAGCTTTTGGTTTTACAAAAAATCAAGCTAAATTTATAACTATAGATGATGTAGAAACGAGATTCGATGATGTAGCTGGCGTCCCTGAAGCTGCTGAGGAATTAAAAGAGGTAATAACTTTTTTGAAGGAACCGAAGAAATTTGAAAATCTTGGAGCAAAAGTTCCTAAGGGAGTTCTTCTAATAGGCCCACCAGGAACAGGTAAAACATTATTAGCTAAAGCAATTGCTGGTGAATCAGGAGTGCCTTTTCTGTCAATATCGGCATCAGAGTTTGTAGAACTTTTTGTTGGTGTTGGAGCAAGCCGAGTTCGTGATCTATTCTCTAAGGCTAAGGAAAAATCTCCTTGTATTATTTTCATTGATGAAATTGATTCCATTGGTAGGCAAAGAGGGTCTGGGATCGGAGGTGGAAATGATGAAAGAGAACAAACTCTTAATCAGCTTCTAACTGAATTAGATGGTTTTGCTGATAATTCCGGGATTATTGTTTTAGCAGCAACAAATAGACCAGATATTTTAGATGCAGCATTATTAAGACCAGGTAGATTTGATAGAAAAATTGAAGTAATGCTTCCGGATTTAGATGGAAGAAAAAAAATTCTTTCAGTTCACTCACTTTCGAAACCACTCTCAAGCGAAGTTGACTTAGGATATTGGGCTTCTAGAACAGTTGGATTTTCGGGAGCAGATCTTGCAAATTTAATGAATGAGAGTGCTATTCACTGTGCTAGAGATGAATCTAAATTAATCAGTGATCTTCATATAGAAAATGCTCTTGATAAAATTACCATCGGCCTTAGAAGTTCATTAATAACATCTCCAAATATGAAAAAAATTATTGCTTATAACGAGGTAGGCAGAGCGATTGTATCAGCTGTGAGAAATGGAATTGAATCAGTTGATAAGATTACGATCTTACCTAGATCTGGTTCTATTGGAGGTTATACAAAAATATGCCCTGACGAAGATGTAATTTCTAGTGGATTGATTTCAAAAAAATTATTATTTTCAAAAATTGAAATTGCTCTAGCTGGAAGAGCGGCAGAAACAATAGTTTTTGGTGAAGGTGAAATTACACAATGCTCCATGAATGATATCTCTTATGCGACAAATATCGTAAGGGAAATGGTTACAAAATATGGATTTTCAATTATTGGTCCAATTTCAATGGATTCTGATAATAATGAAATGTATTTAGGAGATGGATTATTTAGAAGAAAGCCTCTTATAGCAGAAAATACCAGTTCTAGAATAGATAATGAAATCATAAATATTTCTAAAATTTCATTAAATAATTCAATAAATATATTGAAAAAAAATAGAATATTACTAGATAAATTAGTTGATATACTTTTAAATCAAGAAACTATAGATAAAAAAGTTTTTGAATTAACAACTTCTAAATTGTTGAAAGTTTGATTTAATTGTTTTAAATTAAAAAAAATATTTTCTTGATAATAAAAAACAACACAACGAAGTTAATATTTACACTTTCATTTTTAATTATTCTTCCATTTGTACAAAAACAATGGTTTAATTTGTATTCACTTAATATTAATGATATTTCCTTTTATTCAATCCTTTACTATTTGAGCGGTGCAATATGTCCATCTTTAGTGTGTTTAAACTCTTTAAAAAACTATACATACTATAATTTTAATAAAGAAAAAATCTATAGTATAAAAGTAATTAAAGGAAAAAGACTATTATTCATAGTAGCAATAAATTTAATATTTCTTTCTTACTTAATAGTTGATTATACATATATAAATTTTGATCTTATATTTAATTTATTCTTTGAAGGAATTAATATACCAAAACCGGATATTCCACAGTTAAGTTTTCTCATATTTTTAATTTCTATCTTATTAATTATTAAGAAATCTAGGTTTCTGTTAAAAAAAATAATATTGATAAATTTTATTTTGATTTCTCTATATCTTTGGCATCTTCAAATTAATAATATTAGTGTTGATGATCAGTTTCATATTTATAGATATTTTGGTTTAGATGACTTAAATTTAATTAATCTTTTAATCCTAGTAGCCATAGAAATTTCTTTTTATACGTGGTCTTTCATATCATATAAAACTAATTTAAGCGATTGGATCGTGCCCAAACCTCAAAAAGGGGATGTTATCCCCTTTTTTAATATATTTATTTTTTATTTTTTTATAATTATTTACTACTCAATACTAACTTAAATGTTTCTAATCCTTCTATAGGGCAGAAAAATATTCTTTACTACCTTTGGGGTCCTCTAACATTGTTTTCTCCCCGGGGGTCCAGTTTGCTGGACATACTTCATCTGGGTTTGCAGCAACGTATTGATAACCTTGAAGAATCCTTAGCGTTTCATCAACATTTCTACCTACAGGAGCCTTGTTAACAGTCGTATGCATAACTACTCCTTCGGGATTGATAAGAAATAAACCTCTATCAGCCTCCCCATCATCATTTAGAACATTGTATGCCTGGCAAATTTCTCTTTTTAAGTCAGAAACTAAAGGATAGTTAATATCACCTATACCACCTTCATTTCTTGGGGTTTGTATCCAAGCCAAATGACAGTGTTTGCTATCAACTGATACCCCAAGTATTTCCGTATTAAGTGCCGAGAAATCCTGGTATCTATCACTAAATGCAGTGATTTCAGTTGGACATACAAATGTAAAATCTAGTGGGTAAAAGAATAGAACAACCCATTTACCTCTTAGACCTGAAAGTGTAATCTCCTTAAACTCTTGATCATATACTGCTGTAGCACTAAAGTCTGGTGCTTCTTGGCCAACTCTTAAGCTCATGAAAAAATTTTTCCTTTATTTTAATATGTATGGTCTTAATGACCGTAATAAGTATTATAATTTTTTTAACAATGAATTAGCAAGTTTTTTTTTAATTCAATGAAATGGCACTATTCCTTTACTAAGAAATTTACAATTTTGAATCACAATAAACTTTTAAAAAATCTCAAAAAGGAGTTAATTAAATATCCTATTAACAGGCTTAACAATAAAAATTCGAATTAAAAGAAATTTTATTTTATTTAAGATTCCTTAAAATTTAACTCTCTATAATTAAAAATATAATTTTTAGTATTTTTAATAATGGCTAAATATATTGAAAGACTAAAGGAAAAAGTTAAAATAAAAAAAATTGATTCTAATCAGCCAATTGGAGCTTGGATTTTCGTTGTAATTTTGAATATAGTTGGATTTGCAGGTTATTTTTACTTAAAGGTAAATCATATACAATTAGGTAGTTAAAAACTTATCTTATTTCCTTCTTAATTGAGCGACAAAAATTTTTTAGTCTTTCATTCCTCGTTAAGTCAGGTAAAGTCCAAATTGATTCTGTCTCAGGTAATGGTTCTTTGTGCCATTCTTTAAATTCTTCCATTATCGAAGCATTGTTTAATTTTGATGTATACTTTTTTCGTTTTTTTAAATATTTTCTTATTACTGTAAGATTTGCCTCAATATATTCCCTCATAATAAATACTAACTCTTATATTAATTTATCATCAAGCAAGTTCTACTTTAAAGAAAAGATTAATTAGACATTTTGAACTGCTTGAAAAAGTCCAAAAGAATAACCTCCTATTAGAATCCAGCCAAGTACGCTTGATATTATTGTAGATCTTCTATTATGTCTCCTTAAAGCTGATTCAATCATTTCATTAACTTCCTCTCTACTAAGGTATTCTTTATTGGAATTTTTTTTCATTTTTTTTTCTTTTTACAATAAACGAATTTATAAGAAAATGAGCTTAATAAATTTTCTTATAGGTAAGAGTTTAATTTTTAATGATTTTATAAATGTCTTTTCCATTTTCATAAAATAAATATTGAAATTTTAAGAGAAATTTTTAAAATTAAAAATAAAGTATTTGAATTGAAGGATCAAAGTTTTTTGTATAAACAATGAATATTAATGATAAATCTGTTTTAGAAATGCTTAATAAACTTATTGTTATTAATAGACTAGATAAAAGTCAAATTCTTCAAATGGTGAATTTAGTTTCAATATCAAATGATATCAATGATTTAAAGGATAACTTGAAATGGGAAAGTTCTAAATCATTCCATCAAAATATTTTAAATAAATAAACTCATTGTTTGATAATAGTTAGTTTTTGGAAATTTATATAAGAGATACTTAATAGTCAATTGATTTAATTAAGAGTTTTATAAAAAAATTTATATAAGCTATTTAAATAAATTTTTGATAGTAATTTAACTTGTAATAAACTTGCTCTTGATTACTATAATTAAGTGTTGTTTTCTTATCCTTGCTAAATGATTTAATTAATATTGTAGAAGTGATTATTATTATTAGTATTATTAGTAAATCTCCAACAGTAATCCCTCTCTCCTTTAAATTCATGATAAAACCTATATTTTGTTTAAATATAGCCTTTATTATTTAATAAACTAATATTTTTTACAAACGTGCTAATAACTCATATGAAAGAATATAAAAAGAATATAAAAATATTGATACTGTAACCTTTTAATTCATATAAAAAAAATAGAAGAGCTCATGGTATGGAAGTCAAAAAAAAAATTAGTAACTCTAACACTCCTTATTTTTTCTCTAAAGAAATGATTATCACAAAAAAATCACTTAACGAAAATCAACTTAAATTTACTTATCAAAAACAGTTGATCTCAGATCTAGACAATAAGCACAAGGAATGGTCAAAATCGATTAACAGTAAATTTTAAAAGCTTTCGTTGATTATATTTAAAAGTTTATTTCTTTTAATTGTATTTTTTTCTTCCCAATTAAGTGTTACTTCATCATTAATAATAGGTTTTGCTTCATAAGCTAGATACCAAAGAATAAAGCCGACAGGAATTAATAAAATATGCATAGCAAAATTAGTTGACTTAAATCAAATATAGTGCAACACTTATAATATGCAAGTGTGACACTAATTTTTAAATTATGCCCTCTCCGAGGAAAAGAATTGGTTTTTTGCCAAGTCAAAAAGTGCATGAAATTATTGAAAAATTGTGTACAGCTAATGAGTTTAGTCAGTCAAAAGTTACAGGTTTATTGGTTGAGGAAGCGTTGAGGTCTCGAGGTGTTTTAAATGAATCTAATGGTCAAAATCAAAATAATAAAAGGGATTTTATAAAATTTTCTTTTGATAACGAAACATTTTCTGAAAATAATAAATCTCTACTTAATGAGGACGAATATGCAGTTAATAAAAAAGTATTATCTGATGATATCAAAATGATGCATGAATTTATTGAGTTTAAGTATTTTAAGAAAGTTATGAAGAGAAATAACAACATTATTGAATAAGTAGTGTCACACTATTAATGTTTATATTAGAATGCTTTTCAATGGAATTTAGAAATTAAGCAAAGATAAATATTTTTGAATATTTCTAATTAACTTCTTAAAGAGGGATCCAAAATAAATTGAATCTTTAAAAATTCAGCGGACTAAATCCTCGTGGAGATATGAACCTTAGCCCGCCTTAAAAAAATAGCAATAAAAAAATTAAAATACAATAAGAATGTAAATTTACTTTTGATTTAAAATCGGAATATTCAAGCTCTAAATATAAATGGTAGTAAGTGAATTTAATGAAGATACCCAGTATCAAATATGTGATCTTCTTGAAAATCTTCAGCAAATAGAGAAACTTAAAAATAAAGATATAAGGATTTTGCTTGATAAGATAGTTAAAAAATATGGAGGAAAAGTAGTAAATAAATGAAACGCCTATTAGTACCACTTTTAGTTTTGCTTACTTTACCAAGTGTTGTACATAGCTCCCACATAAATTATAAGAGAGAACTTGTAGTCACCTCAGAAAGCACAAGGGAATCTATCGAGTTGGCAAAATACCTTAAAGATAATGGTGTAGTTAAATATTCAGCATATTGGTGTCCTAATTGCCTTAATCAAAGTGAATTATTTGGTAAACAAGCTTATAGAGAACTTAATGTAGTTGAATGTGCAAGAGATGGCATAAAAAGCCAAACTCAATTATGCATTGAAAAAAAAATTAAAGGGTTTCCCACATGGGAAATAAATGGAAAACTAATTTTAGGTGTACTTTCACTAAAAGAGTTATCAAAGTTGACTGGATTTAAGAATTAAGGAAAATGTAAAATGATTAATTGCTAGATATTAAAGGTTATTTCTTGAGTACTTTTCATACATCCTCCAGCTGGATAGTTAATTACTTTTTTGATATTAATCCAATACTTATAGCAACTATTGCAATACAAAAATAAGTTCTTGATCTTTTGCTTGAGATGAGATCCTTCATTGGGTATTTATGAATATATAGTGAAAAATTTTATATTGTAACGAAGATTTTTTTGTTAAAAAAAAATCACAAGTAACGCCAAACGTAAAATTTTTAAAATAAGTTTTTGATATTAGATATCTTGAAAATCCTTAATCAATAAATGCTTATATATCTTTTTTCAGTATTTTAAGTTTGTATTTGACAGTCTTTTTATAATTAAAATAAGACTTTTATTTTTTTTAATGAAAAATAAAGAATTTAATGTGACTCAAGGAATGGCTTTATTACTTTTGAAGCCATTAAATTTACCCGCTAACTACGTTCTAAATCTCATAATTTATATAACTAATCCTAGTAACAATATTGGATACTAATAGTCTTCCCAAACTGGTTTGGTTCTCCTCCAACCTTGAGAGATTAACTTTCTCCATTCATTTCTAGCTTTATCAACTTTAAGTTCTTCTCTGGTTGTCATAAGAGGTGGTTCTTTTCCTAAAACACCAAGAATTCTTCCAGAGTCAATAAACATATATTCAAAAAATTTATCTTTATTTTGATTATTCTTTGAAAACCTTTTAACCCTTGAACGATTCGAATTTATAAGCCAAAAATATTCTGTCAATCTTACTTATTTTATGTTTTCTCAATTGGAGCCATTGTTAATCCTTTGCTGATTAGTTGCTCATGATATAGCTCTGCCTGTTCAAGATTACCTCTCCACACCTCTGCAGATCCTGTCTTGTCAACTTTGATGGTTAGATCCCATGCTCTTTGTTCACTAATGCTTGGTATTATTGTTAGAAGACAATTTGCGACATGCTGAAAAGTATTAAAATTGTCATCAAGAACTATAACTCTTGCTTCTGGATATTTTGCTTTAGATTTTTTTGGATCTAAGACTGTGCCGAGTGAATTAAACATTATTTCTTTAAAAGTTTAATTAAATTAAAATTTCACCTATGATCTTCAATTGAAAAGTATTGAAAATGTCTCGAGCGTGACTTGAACACGCGACCTGCGGGCTATGAATCCGCCGCTCTAACCAGCTGAGCTACCGAGACATGGGAATATTGTAAGGCATTGGTTGTACTTAATTACCATTTTGAAAATTTATTTGTTTGTGGGCCTCATATATACCAATTCCACATGCTACAGAAAGATTAAGACTTCTAACACCTTTTTGATCATTGTTTCCAGTCTGTATATTCGGCATAAATATTGATATTAAAAAATCGCTTTTATCAATTATGGAATCGGGTAATCCTGAATCTTCTCTCCCAAATAGCAAAATATCATCTTGCTTAAATTTAAAATCCTTCAAATATAATCCATTTTTTTTACTAAAAGAAATTATTCTTTTTGTTGATTTTGACGCTAAAAATTTTTCAAAATTCTCATACTGATTAACAGTAACTAGAGGCCAATAGTCTAATCCTGCTCTTTTTAAATATTTATCTTCTATCTTAAAACCCAAGGGCTCTATAAGATTTAAAGGTATATTAAATGCAGCACATGATCTGGCAATATTACCAGTATTTTGTGGGATTCTAGGTTCAAAAAGAGCGACTTCCAATTTTAAGTAGGTATTTCAATACTTATTTCATCTATTTTGATTGCTTTGCCGTTTATGGCCAGCCAATTATCTTTCGATATTTTGGTTATTCTCTTTTGAAGTTCGCCGATTCTTTCAATATATGTATTACCAATTTTATATTCAGAGACCAAACTCCAACCTACTTGCTCTCCAACAATAATTGTTATGCATTTTCTTTTCATTAAGAGACTTATAAGTGAATTCATTTTTGTTGCCCATTCATTTTGTTCCTTGTCAATACTTTTCATAACGAATCCGCCAATAGAATCTATTAATAATGGACCTTCTTCTTCCCTTAATGTATTTAATAGATCTGTCGTTTCTATTAATTTCCAATCTTTTGGCCTTCTTTTTCGATGTAAATTAATTTTATCTTGCCATTCTTTATCATCCAAATTGTTTTCAGATAAGGCAACATATGACAATTTTCTTACCTCCTTTGCAAGATGCTCCGCGAATTCACTTTTACCACTCTTTGTCCCCCCTGTAATAAAGACTATATAAGATGAATATTCACTAATGCTTAAATTCTTGGCATTCATAAATTCTCTATTATTTAGAGAAATACCACCATGTTGCTAAAGGAATAATTGTGGCAGCAATTAACAAACCTATAACTATATAAGTAGCAGTTGAACTCTCAGTATCTTTTGATCTCATAGTGTTAAAATTTGGATCCACTACAGGGTTGTCGATAGATGAGGGCTGACTTTTTTCGTAATTAATAACAGTCTTCTGTTGAGTAATACCAAAATATTTATTTATACTATTAATTTCATTTGCGTATGTAGTCAAAGGGGTAAGAATAAAAATAAAGCCAGTAAAGATAAGGGAAAGTATATATTTATTGATGTTTAGGTTCATTTTGAAAGGTTTTGGTTAATTATATATTAAAAACCATATGTTTGAGTAATTCTAAATGTACTAAACAATATAAAATTTGCATAATTTAATTAGAAATAAAATATTTAAAATATGGGATTCAATGGGAAATCACTAATATCAGTCGGTGTAATACTCTTTATTTTTCAGATAGCAAATTTCATTTCAATAGAAACAATCACTCCTGAGCTTGAAAGAGCACAAGTGTTAGCTGCAATAGCTTCGTTAATTATTATTTTGATAGGTTTTTTATTTAAACAATTCCAATCCATAGCTGGTGAGAAAGCTCTTTTAAAAGGAGAAAATAAGTTTCTCTTCGATAGAAACATGCCGGATGAAGTTATTGAAGAACTTGCATGGGGTTCTGAAGCGATATTAACTTCTACAGCAGCAGCAGCAATACTTATCCACAATGATGGCGTTAATATTTTGAAGAGGGGTATTACTTCAAGTAATGATTTTAAACCTGGGGATACTTGTCTGAGATCTATTAAAGATATGAAATTAATATCATTGGCAAACACTAAATTTTATCCTGGAAGAGATGAATTTTATAATTTTTGTGCTGAAATTCCATCTATTTTAGTTGTACCTATAAATAATAAGGCTTTCATATTGATTGGAGGCTGGAGTACTAAGTGTTTTACGAAGTCTGATGAAAAATGGATTAATAACTGGTCCAAAAAAATTAATAATATTTTCTCAAAAAATAAAATTTAAAAATATATTATTGATTTAACTCTTTTATCTTTTGCTTCAAAGCTTACTGATTCAGTATTTAAATTATAGAAAGCATTTTCTGAGTTTATTTCATATTTATTTTCCTTATTTTCATCTTTAATTATATATTTTACTGGATTGAAAAATTCAATTATGTTATCTGAACCCAATATGGCTTTTCCTGAATTTAAGATGATATTTTGATTCTCAAATCTTATATTTCCCTCTAATAGATAGTTAGTATTTTCTATATTCCAAATAAAATTATCAGCATTTAAAATATCCTCATTCTTTTTTAATGTTTTTAATTTAACATTCCCTTTCAATTTCAAGAGTTTATTGTTGTCTGATAATGTAGATTCTTCTGAACTAATAATATATTTAGTTTCTTTACCATTAAGAATATTAATAATAGGTTTTTTTAATTCAAATTTTAATTCAATATTGTCATAACTTGAATTTGGACTGGTAATAGAATATATTTTATCTCCACTTTTAGAGAAGATAGTCATATCTAAATTGTCTATTTTTTGTATAACTTTATTTTTATCAATTACATTTGGGGCGCAACCAAGCACAAATAATGGAAGGAAAATTATTAATCTATAATTTGTGCTCATACTCGAGTTTATTTATGATTGGAGTGGGTTTAGGAAGACTTGAGTTGCTAACTAATAATCCCCAAATTAATTGATTTTTCCACGGAATTTCCTCTCTGTATGAAGAGCCAAGTTGTTCATTAATTTTTGTAGATAATTCGGGCAATAAAGGTAGTAATAATAATCCTATTATTCGGGTACTTTCTAAAACGTTATAAATAATTGTTTTAACTAGAGGTAGATTATCTTTCTCTTTTATTAGCAGCCATGGCTGATTATTATTCAAATACAAATTTGTATTAATTGCTAGGTTAAGTACTTCATTAGCTGCTAAATCTAATTTGTAGTTATCAAAGTTATAAATATAGTTTTCAACTGCGATTTTGGCAAAATTCTCTAATTTATTTTCACTTAAAATTTTTTCATTATTTGGAACTTTATTATCAAACCATTTTCTAGACATGGATGATGTTCTATTTAATAAATTTCCAATTGTATTAGCTAAGTCATTATTGATGATGTCAACAAATCTTTTATCTTGAAAATCTCCATCATTTCCTAGCGATATGTCTTTAATGAGGTACCACCTTACAGGATCATTTCCATATTTCGTAAGCAACAAATCAGGGTCGAGTACATTTCCTAAGCTTTTACCCATTTTTTGCCCCTCTCTTGTAAGAAATCCGTGCCCAAAAACCTTTTTAGGAACTTTCATTTTGGCAGAAATGAGCATTGCAGGCCAATATACAGCATGGAATCTAAGAATATCCTTACCAATTAAATGAACATCAGCTGGCCATCCTCCATTAATTGATTGTTCCAATGAATGTTCTGCCGCATCAAAACTAATGGCACTTACATATCCAAGTAAAGCATCAAACCAGACATAAAATGTATGGTTATCGTAACCAGGGACTGGAATTCCCCATGTAACATTTGTTCTTGAAATTGAAAAATCCTTTAAACCTCTAGAAACAAAATTTATAATTTCATTCTTTCTTTCTATTGGCTCTATAAAAGAAGGTTCGTTGATTATTTTCTCGATTTCTTTTTGATATTTTGAAAGCCTAAAAAAGAGATTCTCTTCATTTTTCCATTCTAGATTTTTTTGATGTATTGGACACTTGTATGTTGATGAGTTTTCTGGATTATCTTTAAATTCTTCACAACCTACACAATACCAACCTTTTTGAACTCCCATGTAGATATCATCTGATGCTTTTACTCTTTCATAGAATTCATTAACAACAAATTCATGATTTTTTGAGCTTGTTCTTATAAATTTGTCAAAGGATATATTCCAATCTTTCCAATTATTATTAAAGACTTCTGAGATTTCATTACAATGTGATTCTGGTTCAATACCTTTTTCATTAGCTGTTCTTTGTATTTTCAAGCCATGTTCATCAACACCTGTGATGAAAATAACATCTTCACCTGCAAGCCTTTTATACCTAGCTATTGAGTCACAAATTATTGTTGTATATACACTTCCTAGATGAGGTTTATCATTAACATAGTATAAAGGTGTAGTAATGACAAAAGTCATAAAGCTTTTTTTTTAATACTAACAGATATTTTTTAAACTAATAACAACCCATTGTATTTATTATCTTATTAATAAATAAATTCTAAAAGATTATTATCACTTATAATATATTTAACTTTATATATTTTATTACTATATATTTCTATTGATACAAAAAGAGTTATAAGTATTTCTAGTGAATAATCAGGAAAATAAACCAAAGCAATATTTTTTTTATGATTAATCCACTTAACGAATATTATTTTATAAAAAGGTTTCTTTTCATTTTTAAAAAATAATTTTAAATATTTAAATTTATCATTTTTAAATATATTGTTATTCTCTGATTGTCTATTTTTTGAATAATCAATAATCTTAGAGACTGAATCTTTACTTAGAATTTCGTAATTATTAATTTTATTATAGACTTGCCTTTGTATAATTAAATCAAGATATCTCCTTAATGGTGATGTACATTGTACATACATTTTTAGGCCTAGTGATTCATGGAATCCTGGCTTAGTAGTTATGTAACTTCTTCCCATATATTGTTTTAATATTATATATTTAATATCACTATCATTGTATCTATTGAGTATTTCAGATGGATTGCAGTTTATTTTTTGAATCCTAAATGCAGCCGCTAAATCATATTTATCTATAAATAAACTTGTTACATAACCCATTAATATCATTGATTCTGCAACTATAATTTGTGATATTGTTTTCTCTAATTTAATTAATAAAATCTTATCTTCATATAATTTAATTTTATTATTAGGACTTTCAAAAATAATTGCTCCTTGTTTCTTTCTGAATGTAATACTTTTTTCTACTAATTTTTTAATTTCAATTAATTCTATTTCTTCTTTGGGTTCTATTTCTAATATTTCATTTGCATCTTCATATGTTAATTGATATTTTGGTTTTATTATTGCTTCAGTTATTTCATATTTATTTATTGATCCATCGTCATTGAATTCTATTGCTGCACTAATAGTTTCTGAAACTTTATTTTGAGCTAGATTTGCCTTTTCAAGAATATCCTTAGGAAGCATTGGGACATATTGATCAATTAAATATAAACTGCTATTTCTCTTTCTTGCATTTAAATCAACATTAGAGTCATGCAAAAAGAGTTTGCATGGATTACTAATATGTATCCATAATTTTTTTTTATTTCCTTCTTTTATTTCTAATGAAATAGCGTCATCTACCTCGTGTGGATCATCAGAGTCAATAATATATGTTTTTAAATCAGTTAAATCTTTCAAATATTTGAGATATTAATTATAGTGCCAACTATATTCAATATGAAATTATCCTTCAGGATTTACGAAGGGTAAAAGAGCTACAATTCTGGCTCTCTTAACAGCTAATGTGAGATCTCTTTGTTGCTTAGAGGTTAAACCTGTCATTCTTCTTGGTAGGATTTTGCCCCTCTCAGTTATGAACTTTTTTAGTAGTTCTACATCCTTGTAGTCAATAGGATCTCCCGGTTTGATAGGTGATAATTGTTTTTTAAAAATTGAATTAGGCATGATTTAATTTGATTTGATTACTTAATTTCTTTGTGAATTGTCATTCTGTTTAAATGCGGATTAAACTTTTTTAGTTCTAATCTTTCAGTTGTATTTCTACGATTCTTTTCAGTAGTATATCTTGAGACACCATTTGATCTCTTGGGATCTGTGCTTGTCCTAGCTTCAGTACATTCCAGGGTCACCACAACTCTTGTCCCTTTTTTTGCCATTTTAATTAATACTTTATTGTATAATTTTCTATTGTACATCTTCAACAAACTTTTTTGAAGATATACTCATTTCTTTTATCATCATTGATTAAAAAATATATATGAAAGTTTCTCAAAATTGGTTGAAAAATTTAGTAGAAATTACTTCTACTCCTGAAGATCTCTCTGAGAAATTGTCTATTGGTGGATTTGAAGTTGAATCATTAGAAGATTGTTCAAAAAATGTAAATGGTGTTGTTTTAGGTAAGGTATTATCTGTTTTAAAACATGAAGGATCTGACAAACTTTCAATTTGCCAAGTCGACATTGGTAATTCAAAGAATTTACAAATTATCTGTGGTGCGCAAAATATTAAACCAAATATTTATGTTTATGTTGCTACTGTCGGCGCGAAATTAAATGCAGTTGATTTAACTATTAAAAGAAGTGAAATTAGAGGTGTTATGAGTGAGGGAATGATATGTTCACTGCAGGAAATGGGATTAGAGGACTCCAGCGAAGGGATAGAGATCATTGATGAAGATTTGGCCCAAAAACATGAATTGGGCACAGCAGGGTCTGACTTGCTTCAATTAAATGACTTTATATATGATTTAGCCATTACAGCTAATAGACCCGATGGAATGTCTGTTATTGGGATAGCCCGTGAAATTTCTGCCCTTTTAGAATCCACCTTAAATTTTCCAGAATTAAACCACAAATACAATATTCATTTACTTAAGGGAATTAAACTTTGTCCAGAGGCTATAGAATCTAATTGTATTTATACAATTAGCTGCATTGATGGAGTAAATGGAGATAAATTATCCCCAAATTGGCTAAAAGATCGTATAGAAAAATCTGGTATAAAATCTATTAATCTTCTAGTTGATTTGACAAATTATATTCTTTTAGAACAAGGTCAACCTTTGCATGCGTTTGATAAAGATAAACTGTCAAACTTAATTGGTAAGGAAGTTTCTCCAGAGGATTTCTCTGTAAGAAAAGGCAAGGATAACGAAAGTCTTATTTGCTTAGATGGTAAAGAATATGACTTAAATCACAATATCACAGTTATTACTTGTTGTGATAAACCGGTTGCTATTGCAGGGGTTATAGGCGGTTTAGAGACTTCTGTAAGTAATACTACCTCATCTATTTACCTTGAAGGTGCTGTTTTTAATCCAGTTACTATAAGAAAATCTTCCAAGGCGGTTGGAATAAGAACAGAATCTAGCAGCAGGTATGAAAAAGGGATTTCATCAAAAAATACAATAAGTGCTGTAACAAGAGCAATTAATCTTTTAGAAGAATATTTTTCTATTAATTCACCAATCATCAATACTTCTAATTTAATTAGTAATGAGGATATATTTATTAAACTACGGAGAAATAGAATACATAAAATTCTTGGTCCATTAATTAATAATGACCAATTTGAAAAAAGAAATTTATCTGATAATGAAATAGTTGATAAATTAACACTCATAGGTTGTACTTTAAAGAATAAAGAATATGGCTGGGATGTAGCAGTAATTCCAAATAGATCACATGATTTAACAAGAGAAATAGATTTAATTGAAGAAATAGCTAGATTAATAGGGTATGACAGATTCGACTTAAAACTTCCTAATCCAATTAAGCCTGGAAAATTGTCTTCAGAACAGTTGGCATTGAGAAAAGTAAAAAATGGTTTTATAGAAAATGGTTTTAACGAGGTACTAAGCTACTCTCTTGTTCCTGAAGATGATGAAAAACTTATAAAGATTTCTAATCCTTTGTTATTAGAAACAAGCTGTCTTAGAGATAATATCTGGAAAGAACATTTGGAAATAGTGAACCGTAATATAAAAGCTGGACAAGCAAGTTGTTATATATTTGAAATTGGAAATGTTTTTCAAAAGAAAGCTGAGTTCATTCAAGAAGAAGTTCTAAATGGTGCGATTTATGGAAATAAAAAATTTGGAAAATGGATTAATTCGGGTAAGGATAATGATCTTAATTATTTCCAGGCCAGAGGAAAATTAAAGGAGGCATTATTGTCTTTGAACATAAAAATTGATGATAAGCCTATTGATTCAATTGATTTTCTTCATCCAGGAAGAACAGCAAAATTAGTCATTGAAGGAAAAGATGCAGGTTATTTTGGTGAAATACATCCCAAACTAATATTAGAAAAGAAGTCATTAAAAAAAGTTTATTTATTTAACATAAATGTTTCTAACCTCTTGGGAGCTAGTACAAGAAAAAATAAATGGATTCCAATATATAAGCAATACCCAATTGTTCCGAAAATGGAAAGGGATATAAATTTTGTTTTCAGTAAGAAATTTTTAATTAGCGAAATAACATCACAAATAAGAAAAACAGGAAAAAATCTCTTAGAGGATGTAAATTTAATTGATGTTTTTGAAGATACTAAATTTGGAGAAGATCATATAAGTTATACATTTAGATTATCTTATAGAGATAAAGATAAAACATTACTGGACTCGGACATTACCTCAACACATTCAAACATCATTTCTAATGTTGAAAAATGCTTTAATACAAAATTGAGGAATTAATCGTATTGTTAATCTCATATGAGACTATAAAATAGTCTATAAGTAATTCTCATATAAGATAAATAATAATCCTATAAAAGTAATTAATGTTGTAGGATAAAATTCATGATTAATCTTCTATCTCTACTTCTATCTTCAGTACTTTGGGTACAAGTACCTCAGTGGTCAGATGATTGGTCAAAATGTGCTGTCGACATACCAGATGCATCTTGTCACTGGTATATAACTGCACCAGATAATACTTTTGGCGAAGGATTTGATTGGGCTAGCGCCCCTTGGTTTGATGCTAATGGATTAAGTGATGTACCTAGTATCGACAGACAAACTGCCATTGAAAAGCTCCAGTCTAAGTAGTACTGTCTTTAAGGCAGTACGGCAAGAGGGAAAAAGTAGTTATATCAATGCTTTTTAGGCTTTATTAATTTCTTGGACATTGAAAGGACATAATTTATTGATTTTTTTTATTAAATTTTTAATTTTGGCTATTTATTAAGGAGTTTGGCTCTGATTTATTTAAGTTGATAAATTACTTTTCTTTATTATCTAGTTTAAGACTCTAAACAAGACTTAAAGTAAGTCTCATATAAGAAGTACTATACAATGTAATATTTGTTTTTTAAAAGTAAATTTTTGGTTTAAATTTCATTTATACGTAATTATTATTTCCATAAATTTAAATAGAAATAATTGATGAAAACCAGAAATTTTTATTTTTTCGGCTCTCTTATATGAGACTATCAGTTAGACTTATATATAGTCTTATTTGAGAATTAGTATACTAATTTCTATATAGATTTTTTAGCAATTGATACGCTTCATTTAATTTTCTCATTTGATCTGTTGATCCTCCAGCATCCGGATGCGTCTCTAAGGCTATTGATTTATAGGCCTCCCTAATTTTACGGAACGTATGTGCTGATCCTGGGGATGTTGATAAATTCAATAATTTAAGTGCTACATGTACTGTCATTGTTGAGTCCAAAGTTTCAAACGAGTTTGATCTGTTATTTCGCTTAAATCTACTTACAAACCTTCTTACAAGAGTTGGTATCCTATTAATTAAATCTGATGTAGCAAATGGGTCTTCTAAAACGCCAATCATTAACAACACAATTTCAAGGGATGGATTTTTCTTTATCCAAAATGGACATAATTCAGACATTAATTTATTGGCTGCACTCCACGTAAAGGGTAGATTTTCAGTTCCATCGAGATTTGGCCATATATCCCTTCCAAACCAATCCATCGAAGCTTCTAATACATGATCATTAGGAACTGAACCATATAAGTTTTTCCAATGACTAATTAACTCAATTCGACAATTTATTAATTCAGTTTCTTTAATTGTATTAATTTGAATATCATTAATATTCTCCTTTAATTTTTCACTATTAATACTTCTTCTTAAATTCTTTACTTTTTTTTCAACAAAATTTGGAAGGCTTATGTTTGAGTTGGCTTTTTCTTTATATTTATTGTTATTTGAAACTGTTTTATTCAAAGATATCTCATTAACTTCTTTATTTACCTCTGATTTAACTAATACCAGTGCAGTATCTTCATCAATATTTAATTTTTCATTATTATTATTCTCGTTAAAGTCTATTTCTTGCTGTTGGTTCTTAGGAAGTAAATCATCTTCTTGAAGAAGTTCTTTAAGTATCTTTTCTATTACAGGTCCTCTTGCTCGAAATCCCCACTCTTTTCGTAATTGATCAAACCTAGAAATTAGTTCCTCAGGTAAATCAATTGAAATTCTTTTTGTATTTGAATTTTCTGGAATATTCAATAATATTTTCTTGAATAGTAAGGAATTTATTTAATTTTATTCAAAAAAAAATTAAAGTCCATACGGAATATTGTTTTTAAATTAAAACCAATTTATTTTCATGTCACAAGTCAATTAAGTATCTTTTTATAATAAAAATAAAAATGATCAACTGTTATCTCAAATCATCTAAAGAAAAAAGGAGTTTTTATCAACATAAGAAATTAGAAATGCTCAATTATATTAAGGATTCACTTGAACGTAAAATTGCCTCAGTAACAGCATCTATAGAAGTTCTAGAAAGCCAAATAAGCAGGGATAAGGAAGTTGAAGTAACTAACTAGTATTCAAACAAAACTTTCAAGAAGTTTTTCAGGGCCAAATTTCTTTAAATAATTAATATTTGAATTTTCAGTTACTAATAGATATCCTGCAAACCCTAAACCGTTGATACTGAAACCATGAATATGATCATTTTTTCTTTTTATAATAGCGATCCATTTATTAGTTATTAAAATATTGTAAGGATATATCGGTTTCTTATCACTAACAGGGTCCCCAAGTCCTAATTTCTTGCATAATTCTAAGTAAATTTCAAAAAGACATGATGGATTTTCTAAAAAATTAAATTTGGATAAAATAATATTTTTTTTAAGCTTACTATCTAGATCTTGAGATGAGTTCATCTCTAAAAACCACTTTTCTCTAGGGCATGATACCTCACCTTTAGATCTACGCAGAAGTTGAAAATGCCTGTGTGGTTGACTTGCTCCCGCAATTGGAGAACTATTGAAAAACCATAATCCACTAGTATCTTTATTAACTTGTTGGATCGCTCTCCAATCTTTAATGTCTAACCATCCATTTTGAGGTTTCCATTCATTTGTAATAAGTAAAATATGACCTTTTTGTACAGGGTACTTATTTAATATTAGTTGATGATTATCACCAATTTTATCAATTTCTAGTATCTTTTCCCAAGGACAAAATGGATTTTGCTTAGGACCATAAATTTTTTTTTTATTAAATTTTGAAGTATCGAGTTTCCTAATTATGAAGTCGTCTTTTTCATATAAATCTCTTGTAATAATATCAGTTTTGAGAGGATATAATGATTCACCATCAATTGATAATCGAGTTTGTACTAGTGCTTTTTTCCAATATATTTCTAAACTCATTTAAAAAAATTTATCATTATCATTTTAAAAAAAAAAATAAACTTGTAATTACTTTTTATTAAATTGATATTCTTTCAATTTTTCCAGAGGTACTGATTCCAAGACTACAATATTCGTTGATTCTAATATGACTTTTGGTGCAAGACCGTCTAATAATGCTTGCTTCCACCTATCAAGACAAATACACCAATGATCACCATCCTTTAGTCCTGTGAAGGAATAAATAGGCATAGGAGTTATTAAATCATTACCTTGTGATTTACTATATTTCAGGAAATTATCATCCATTACACAACATATGGAATGATTTCCTCCATCATTTTTGTCATAGTTGCAAAATCCATCCCTGAACCACCCTGTCATAGGTGCGCAACTACAAATCTCAATTTCTTCTCCAAGGACATTTAACTGATTTTGATTATTTGTGGTCATAGTTTTTTTTATTAATAATAAAACACCAACATTTCTTTAAAAAAGGTTGACGAGTATGGGGGGTAAGGAGGTAATAATTCTAATAAGGTTTTTTTCATTATGGATTGGGACTTTACTGAAAACATTGCATTTAAAGCTCTTTATGAAGCTTTTAAAGATAGTGATGAAACTTCCGCTTTAGAATTCTTATCTAGTGATGGTGCTTCATATTATCTTGAGTTAACACAGGATGCCGCGGGTGAGGGACTTGATCTGGGCGAT
The DNA here is from genome assembly GCF_001180245.1 of Prochlorococcus marinus. Taxonomy (GTDB): domain Bacteria; phylum Cyanobacteriota; class Cyanobacteriia; order PCC-6307; family Cyanobiaceae; genus Prochlorococcus_A; species Prochlorococcus_A marinus_F. The sequence continues at coordinate 15,919 of NZ_CVSV01000109.1, read as the reverse complement.
AATGAAACGATGGAAGAACTACAGGAAGAAATTATTGAATATTTAGAAAACAATTAAAAATTTAGCTTAAGCACTGAAATATTTAGCTTTTGAGTGTAGTGAAATGATAGCTGTAGTACTTTGTTCTGGATGAAGTTGTTCAGATTCATCCATGGTCAGGTTTATTCTTTTTGCATCCAATAATGATAATTGTATTGTTGAATCAGATACTTTTGGACATGCAGGATAACCAAAAGAATATCTAGCTCCTCTATATTTTTGAGCAAGTATTTCTCTATTTTTGTCTGGTTCTTCAGACCTAAAACCACATTCAATACGAATTAATGCATGGACATACTCAGCTAGAGCTTCTGCTAATTGCACTGTAAGTCCATGGAATAACAAATAATCGCTATATTTATCTTCTTTAAATAATTTTTGAGAATATTCACTAGCAATATCGCCCATGGTTACTGCCTGCATAGGAAATATATCTATCGGTTTATCATTTTTCAAATCACAATAAAAATCAGCTATGCATAAATTATTCCCAGATTTTTGTCGTGGAAAATCAAATTGGGAAATTTTATTTAATGATTTTTCATCAAATAAGAGAATACTATTATCTTTTCTCCCGCATCTGAAATATCCATAAACTGCTTTGGGTGATATAAGTTTTTTATCTATAATTATCTCTAACCATTTATCTAACAATGGTTTAGCATATGAATCCAAATAGTTATTGTATTCATCTACGCTTTGGTTTTTTCCTTTTTTTATTTGCCATTGCCCGCTAAATAGAGCTTTTCTATCTAAATAAAATATTAACTTATTTAAATCTATATCAATATCGTTCAATACTTTCGTTCCAAAGAAAGGGGCTTGGATTGGATCTTCTTCATTTATAAATTTAGATCTTTTAAAATTTTCTTTTAAATTTAATTTGGAAGTCTCGGTATGTATGGATATTGATTTTTTAACAGCTTGAGAGTTGGATTTTGATGAGGCTAAATTAATATTTATACCATCATTATTAATGAAACCCTCTGTATTTGACCAATTACCCTTTTTCTTATTATCCATATATTCATTCATAAATTTAAGATCAGTGAACGCATCTTTTCCGTACAATATTTTCCCTTTATATATTTTGCTGCAGTCCTCATTTACAAATTTCGGGGTTAAAGCTGCGCCTCCTAATATTACTGGTACACTAATATCTTCATTGTTAAAAGCCTCTAAATTATCTTTCATAAAAGCAGTAGATTTAACAAGTAATCCGCTCATAGCGATGCAATCTGCATTGTGCTTTTTTTGTGCATCTATAATTGCTGAAACATCTTGCTTTATTCCTAGATTTATTACGTCATAACCATTATTTGTAAGTATTATATCTACCAAATTTTTACCAATATCATGTACGTCGCCTTTGACAGTTGCGATTAAGAGTTTTCCATTTGATATGTTTTCATCTACAGTTTCCATATATGGTTCTAAAATTGAAACAGCAAATTTCATTGTTTCAGCGGATTGGAGTACAAATGGCAATTGCATTTGACCTGAGCCAAATAAATCTCCTACAACTTTCATCCCATCTAGTAAAAAGGTATTAATTATTTCAAGAGGTTTATATTTTTTTAACGCTTTTTTTAATTGGTCCTCTAATCCTATTTTTTCTCCATCAATAATATGATTTTTCAGACTTTCTTCAAGAGTTAGGTTTTTATTTTCTGAAGATGCTTTTTTGAAATCTTGAATAGATAAATCTTGAAAAGCCTTTGTTAATTCTACTAATGGATCATAAATGCAAATATCATCTTCAAATTTTCTTTTATCATAAATCAAATCTAAGCAAAGCTTTTTAGTTTCTTCAGAAATTTTTGATAATGGCAAAATTTTATTTGGTGCGATAATAGCAGAATCTAATCCTGCTTTAATGCATTCATCTAAAAATATTGAATTTAGATTAATTCTTGATAATGGTGAAAGACCAAAACTAATGTTTGATATCCCAAGTATGATATGAATATTTGGGAAATTTTCACGAATTTTTAATATAGCACTAATGGTTTCTTTAGCGTTTAATCTATCTTCTTCTATCCCTGTAGATATTGGCAGAGCTAATGGATCAAAAAATAGCTCATAATCTGACAAACCACATTCCCTTGTTCTATTAATCGCTCGTTTGACAATCTTATATTTTTTTTCTGAATTCCTTGCCATTCCATCTTCATCAATTGTTCCGATAACAAGGCCTGAACCATACCCTAAGGCTAAATTTAGAACTTGATCAAACCTTTCATTGCCATCTTCGTAATTTGTTGAATTTATAATACATTTACCACCAGCTGACTTTAATCCACTTTCCATTTTGTCAGCATCTGTAGAGTCAATCATTAATGGTAAATTTATATTGGTAACTAGTCTTGAAGTTATTTCTTTCATATCTTTCACTCCGTCTCTGCCTACATAATCCACATTTACATCAAGAACGTGAGCATTTTCTTTTTGTTGTTGCTTGGCAATTGCAACTAATCCGTCCCAATCGTCGTTATTTAATAACTCCCTTACCTTCTTAGATCCACTTGCATTTAATCTTTCTCCTACTATCAAAATTGAATTGTCTTGTTTATATGGCACAGAGTTATATATTGATGAGGCAGATGGAATAAAACCGCTTGAATTTTTCTTACTATTGTTATTAGTCCTTTCATTACCAATAATTTCATCGATTATTGAAGACAAGTATTTTATATGTTCAGGTGTTGTCCCACAACATCCACCTATTAATTGAACATTAAAGTCATATATAAAATTCATTAACTGCATCTTTAATTCTATTGGCTTTAATCTATAGTGAGCTATACCACCAATATTTTCAGGAAGACCTGCATTGGGAATACAGCTTATAGCAAATGGAGAATTTTCAGACAAATATTTAATATGTTCCTTCATTTGCTCAGGACCAGTTGCACAATTAAGTCCAAGGATATCTAAATTAAATGGCTCTAATATTGTTAATGCAGAAGCAATATCAGATCCAACTAGCATAGTACCTGTTGTTTCCATTGTTATAGATACCATTAAAGGTATATCAATATTTTTACTTTCAAGAATTTCTTTTGATGCTAATAAGGCAGATTTAATTTGTAAAACATCCTGACAAGTTTCAATCAAGAGAAGATCAACTCCTCCATCTATAAGACCATAAATTTGTTCTTTATATGATTGCTTTAATTCATCAAAATCTATATGTCCTAAGGTGGGTAATTTAGTTGTTGGCCCAATTGAACCTGCAACAAACCTTGGTTTATCAACTGATGAGTATTTGGCAGCTGCTTTTTTTGCTATAAATGCCGCATTTTTATTTATCTCATAAGCCTTATCAGCAATATCATATTCATCAAGAACTATTGATGAGGCTCCAAATGTATTAGTTTCTATAACATGACAACCTGCTTCTAAAAATGAATTATGAACCTTCTCAACTACCTCTGGCGATGATAAAACAAGGTTTTCATTACATCCCTCTAATTCTTTTCCTCCAAAGTCATCTGCAGTAAGATTTAAGTTCTGAAATGATGTTCCAGTACCTCCGTCAAAAATAATTAATGGTTTTTCATCTCTATTTAGGTAGGTTCTGAAAGATTCCATTTTTAGGTAAAAATTAATTTATTTTAGTGAAATTCTTGTTACCCAATTATCATAGTCTTGAGAACGACCTTCTGTTATTTCTATAAGCTTACTTTTTAATTTATTCATTAATGGTCTTTCAACATTTAATTCAGTTGATTCAATTTTTTTAACTGGTGTAATTTTTGCTGCTGTACCAGTTAGAAAAACTTCATCTGCTATTAATAATTCTGTTTTATCAACAGGCCTCTCAATAACATTTATTCCAAATGATTTTGCTAATTCAATTACACTAGCTCTAGTAATCCCCTCAAGGATATCTTGATCAACACCAGGAGTGATTAAGTCTCCATTCCTTACAATAAATAAATTCATACCACTAGCTTCGCTTACCTTACCACTTGAATTTAATAGCAGGGCTTCATCAAAACCCGATAAACTAGCTTCTGTTTTGGCTAATGAACTAGTAATATATGCTCCACTTATTTTTCCTCTTAAGGGGAGAGATCTATCTTCTTGTCTTGTCCAACTGCTCATTCTACAAGAAACACCATCTGGGGATAGATAATCTCCTAGTTCAATACAATAAATAAAGAAATCTGTTTCAATATTGTGTAACCTTGGCGCTATACCTAAATCGCTTGTATATACAAATGGTCTTATATAAATAGGTTTTTCTGGCTTGTTTCTTTTTATAACTTCTTCTAAGGCTTTAAAAATATATTCTTCAGAAATTTCAGTTAAGAGTAATTTTGCACTTTGAGATAATCTTTTTATATGTTTATCAGTTCTAAACAAAAGGAATTCTTCTTTGTTTGTTGGGTTAGGTATCGCTCGCATTCCTCCAAATGCAGCAGTACCGTAATGTAGTGCATGAGTAGCTATTGATATTTTTGCTTCTTTAAATGGAATACATTTACCTTCGAACCAGGCGTATGGAAGAAATTCATGCATATTTAATTTATTTAATTAAGGTAAAATTGTTTTATCCTACTTACGTATTCTAAACCTTATTTATATATAAAAATGCATAGGATATTAAATATAGCAGGAAATGAAAAGAATAAGGATGATTTAATTGAGCAACCAGCTGCAGATTTTATTTTTATAACAAGTGTCAAGGCTGATTTAAATCTTGTATCAAACTTATTGTTAGAAAAAGAATTTGCTTCATTAAAAAATAATATAAGAGCTTTAGAAATTTCTAATTTAAATTCATCAGCTAAAATAGATAATTATTTATTAAAAACAATAAATTATGCAAAAGTAGTCGTAGTTAGAATATTTGGAGATAAAGGTACATGGAATTATGGAATTGAACAACTTTTAAATTGGCAAGCAGTTAATAAAAAAAGGAAGTTAGTAATCCTATCAGGTACCATTGATCAGGAAATTTCCTTATGTGAGATAAGTAATATAGATAAAAATATTGCATTAAATATATCTAGATTACTAAGATCTGGAGGAATGGATAATTATAGAAAGTTTCTTAATTGTTTAAATTATTTAGTTGTAGATGAAAAATTAATTCCTGATGATTTTTTGAATATTACTTTTTATGCAGATCCCTATTTATATGATTGGAAAAATGAAAAAGGCGAAAAGATAGGAATAATATCCTATAAATCACTTTTTTTGGCTAATGAAATTGAAGTAAACGAAAAACTTAACTTGCAATTAAGAAAACACGGATTATCTCCTAAAACATTTTTTATTTCAACACTAAAAGATCATATTATTCAGAAGAAATTAATAGACATTTTTAAAAAAGAAGATATTAAACTAATAATTACCACAACTTCATTTTCTTCATCTCAAATCAAAAATAACGATTTAATTGAAAATTCAACGAATATTTTTACTTCTCTTAAAATTCCAATTTTACAACTTCTTTCTTCTAATAGATCAAGAAAAAAGTGGTTAAATTCTTCTGTTGGAATGAATTCATCTGATTTATTAATGCAAATAATTATTCCCGAATTTGATGGAAGAATTACCACCTGTCCTTCAGCATTTAAAGAAATAATTTCTAGGAAAAATACACTCTACAGTGAAATAACTAGTTACAAAGCTGATCAAGTAGGTATCAAATGGATTTCAAAATTTGCAACAAATTATGTGAAACTTCAGAAACTTAATAATTTTGATAAGAGAATTTGTTTAGTAATAAGTAATTATCCAGTAAAGAATGGAAGAATCGGTAATGGCGTTGGTCTAAATACACCATCTTCAATAATAAATATTCTTAATTGGTTAAAAGAAGAAGGTTATGACCTTGGATCTTGTGATTATCCTCAAGATTCTTCGGAATTAATGTCAATGCTTATAAAAACTAGAACTAATGATATTGAATCTCAAAATAATAAGCCATTAGATTACTTACCACTTAGTGAATATTTAAAATATTGGAATTATTTAGAACTTGATCCCAAAAATATTATTGTTAGTCGTTGGGGTAAACCATCTGATGCGATCGATCTAGATAATAAAGGCTTCTCAATAAATGGTATTAGATTTGGAAAAATAACATTGTTGATTCAACCTCAAAGAGGTTATGACGCTTTCACTGATAGAGATATTCATTCTCCCGATCTTCCACCTCCCCATAGATATTTAGCACAATATTTTTGGATTGAAAAAGTTTTTAATGCAAATGCTATGTGCCATATTGGAAAACATGGGACTGTTGAATGGTTACCTGGTAAATCTATAGGTCTCAGCAATAAATGTTTTCCAAATATTATTTGTCCAGCAATACCAAACATATATCCCTTTATCGTAAATGATCCTGGAGAAGGATCCCAAGCTAAAAGAAGAACTGCTGCAACAATTATTGATCATTTAACCCCTCCTTTGGATAGGTCTGAATTATATGGAAAATATTCAATATTAGAAAATTATTTAGACGAATATTTTGAAGCAAAATTATTAAATTCTTATCGTATTGCAATAATAGAAAAATCCATTTTTGAATTAATTAAAAAAGATTTTCGCGAAATTACTTTAAAGAATAAAAATAATCAATTAGAAGAAATTGATTCCTTTCTTTGCAAAATTAAAGAATCTCAAATTAGGACAGGTTTGCATATTTTTGGTAAAAGGCAGAATGAGATAAATGAAATAAATTTATTCTTGTGTATTGCTAGAGTACCAAATTCCAACCGAATTGGTGTTATTCAATATATAGCAAAACATTTAAAACTAGATTTGAATCCTTGGACAAATCAATATGATCAAATGTTAAGTGAAAAGGATAAAAAAATATTATTTACTTTTTCCAAGAAAAACATTTTAAACTTTAGAATGGCTATTGATTTTTTGGAACAACAAGCAAAGTATTTAATATATTTGTTTTTTTACAAAAAGAATACCAATATAAAAAATCTAGAAAAATATAAAAATCAAAAAATAATAGACTATTTCTTTAATGAAAAAAAACATAATAAGTATTTTTTATTATTAAAAAAAGAGATTCTATATCCAATCATTAATTCTTCATATAATGAGAAATTATCATTTATTAATTCATTAAATGGACAATATGTAAAAAGTGGTCCATCTGGAGCCCCTACTAGAGGTAAAACTGAAACTTTACCCACTGGTAAAAATTTCTTTTCAGTTGATTCGAGAGGACTTCCAACTGAATCAGCATGGAGTGTTGGTTGTCAGTCCGCATTACAAATACTTGATTTATACAAACAAGATAATGGAGAAGATTTAAAAAATATAGCAATATCTGTATGGGCTACATCCACAATGAGAAATGGTGGTGAAGACATTTGTCAAATACTATATTTATTAGGAGTACAGCCTATTTGGGATGGGCCTTCAAGAAGAGTAGTTGATCTAGAAATCATTCCTTTATCTGTTCTCGAAAGACCAAGGGTTGATGTTACTTTAAGGATTTCGGGAATGTTTAGAGATGCGTTTCCACAGTTAGTAAAATTAACTTCTAAAGCAATAAATCTTGTTTCTGTTCTTAATGAGGATGATAAATTTAACCCTCTTGCTGGGGCAGCAAGGGATGGGGATTCAATTAATCGTATATTTGGGTCAGCTCCAGGTTCATATGGAGCTGGTCTGCAAGAACTAATTTCTAATTCTAATTGGGAAAATATTGATGATTTTGGAGAATCTTTTCTTAATTGGAGTAAGTGGATTTACAATGATAATCTTGAGCCTATAGAGGATAAAAAATCATTAGAAAATGCTCTTAAAAATGTGCAGTTAGTTGTTCATAACCAAGATAATAAGGAACATGATATTTTAGATTCTGATGATTATTATCAGTTTCAGGGTGGATTATCTTCAGCAGTAAAAAAATTGAGCGGTAAATTTCCTCAAATGTATCATGGTGATTTATCAAAATTTGGATTATCCAAAATTTCGAAATTACAAGATGAAATTAATAAAGTTGTAATATCAAGAATACTTAACCCTAAATGGATAAATGGAATGAAGGATAATGGTTATAAAGGAGCGTTTGAATTTTCAGCTACACTAGATTACTTATATGCTTTTGATGCTTCTACTGAAGTAGTCTCAGATTGGTGTTATGAGGAAGTTTATAAATCATGGTTATGTGATCTGGATCTTAGGAATTTCTTTCTAGAGAATAATCCATGGGCTTTAAGAGATATTGCACAAAGATTTCTTGAAATTGTCAATAGAAAAATGTGGAATAATTGTTCATCAGATGTCATTGAAAATTTAAAGAACATAATTATTAATACTGATTCAATAATTGAAAAAAACGAATTCTGAATTATCTACCTAATAGAGAAAGTCCATGACTATCTGTTCCGCATGTTTTTAGCATTGAGTATTTATCTGCTAATTTATCTATTTCTGAACATACAAATAAACTAGGATTCCATACTTCATTAAGTTCATAATCGTACCAAACCTCTATTCCATCAATACCTTGTATTTTGGCCTCTGGAATTAATTTATAAAAGGGAATCCTGTATCTCGCTGGATGTGCAAGAAATGATAAACCACCGGCTAAATTTATTGCTTTTATAACTGATTTAATATTTAAATCATTACCTATTGGAGACTCTCCAAGGATGTAGGGATGTAGGTATTTACTTTTTATATCTATGCCCAATCCAATTACATGTACTAAACATCCTAAAATCAAACAATTAATTTCTATTCCCGAAATTAATGTAAAAGAATCTTTAGGATAATTTTTGAGTATATTATTTTTTTTTATATGTTCATGAGCTTTAATTGTATGATGATCGGTTATTGATAAAAATTTTAAGTTATTTTTATAAGCTTGTTCTAAAAGTTCATATGGTTCTAAACTTCCATCACTAAATGTTGTATGACAATGAAAATTAATATTTTTAGGACAACTATTTTTATTAATATTGGAAGTTAATTTTACTAAGTCTTCCCTATTCATTACTTAATGAATTCTCATTTTTCTTTCTAATCTTTGCATATAATTGTATTGAAGCCAACATGAAAATAATTAGTCCAACTATGCTCCATGTAGCAACACTAGTTGGAAAATTATTTTTAAAAATAACTAAAAGTACAATTATAAATAATAATAAAGTAGGCAATTCATTTAATAATCTAAGGTTTTTTGCTGAAATGGTTGAAGTACCATTTTGTAATGAATACATAATTTTATAACAATAAGAATGATAAATTACTAATCCCAAAACAAAAGAAATTTTAATTTGCAACCACTTCTCACTTAACCAACTTGGTTGCATAATAACCATGCAAATAGCCATACTTAAAGCTAATATCATGCCAGGTGTTGTGATTATATTCGCCAGCCTTTTTTCCATCAATGTGTATTGTTTATTAAAGGCAATTTTTAATTCATTATCCATATTTTTAGATTCTTCATGATATATAAAAAGTCTTACTAAATAAAAAAGTCCCGCAAACCAAACGATTACACCAATAATGTGAAGTGATTTAAACCAGAGGTATGCTTCAGCTGCCAAATTACTAGATTAATTTAAAAATATATATTTTTAATATAGTTATATTTAACAATATCAAGAAATCTATTTTTCAAAAATTAATTAATATTTATAACTCGTTAAAATATTCATATATATCATTTACTGAATTTTTTCCAAGTCCTTTAACTTTTGATAAATCCTCTTTACTAGCTATTCTTATCGCGTCTATAGATTTAAAATGCTCAAGCAATTCTCTTATTCTTGATGGTCCTAATCCACTGATTTGGGACAATTGAGATCTATTCATTCTTTTAGATCTCTTGTCTCTATGAAAAGATAATGCAAATCTATGTGCTTCATCTCTTACCCTTCTTAATAGAAGAACCCCTTTTTGATTTTCATAAGTATCAAGAGACTTAGTAAATCCTGGAATAAATATTTCTTCATTTTTTTTTGCCAATGAACATATAGTTACTTCTTCCTCAAGATTTAATTCTTTTAATGCTTTAATAGCTGCATTTAACTGTCCTTTTCCTCCATCAATCATTATTAAATCAGGCCAATCTGATAGAAGTTCATTGTCTAATTTACTATTGGTTTTATCATTTAATATTGAAAAATCACCTCCGTTTTTTTTAAATCTTGACCATTTTTTAAACCTTCTATGTATTACTTCATATATCGAAGCAAAATCATCACTATGTCCTATAAAAACGTTTGGATCTTTAATTTTATATTTCCTATAATGCTGTTTAGAAGGAATCCCATCAATAAAAACGACTTGTGATGCTACAGGGTCACTACCTTGAATATGGCTTATATCATAACCTTCAATTCTTTTAGGTTGTTCGCTTAATTCAAGTATTTGGGCAAGATCCTCAATTGATGATTCATTATCTTGTATCCCGTTTATTATTCTATCTAATTCCAATTTTGCATTTTTTAAAACCATTTCTACAGTTTCATGTTTTTTATTTCTTTTTGGGATTAGGATTTTTACTTTCTTTTTTCTTAGTTCCGTTAACCAATCCTCTATGGTTGCTTGTTTTGGAAGGTTATATTGAATAAGAATTTCTGATGGTATTTCTACAGGTTCAACATTCATATAATGCTCTTCTAATATCTTTTGTAAAATTAGATTTTCATCTTCATTATTTAATTTTTGACTATAGCCAATTCTCCCAATGAGCTTACCAGATCTCATTTGGAAAATTTGTATACTAGCTACATTTTTTTCTGAAACTATTCCAAAGATATCTCTATTAATTGAAGAATCTGGTATTGATATTTTTTGTGATTCAGTTAATAATTTTAAACCTGAAATTTGGTCCCTTATTTTTGCTGCATTCTCATAATCTAAATCATTTGAGAATTGCAGCATTTTTTTTTGTAAAAATATTTCTAAGTCATCATTTCTTCCCTGAAATATCATAGATACTTGTTTCATTATTTTTTTATAATCGTCAGATGATATAACTTCTTGGCATACACCTGGACATCTTCCTATTGAATAATTCAAACAAGTTCTATCTTTATAGACTGGCCTTGGTCTTTGTCTAAGTGGAAATATTTTTTTTATCGTAAATAATGTTCTCCTTAATAATCCGACATCAACATAAGGTCCATAATATCTATCTAAATTATTTCTATTTCTTCTTCTTCTTGTAATAAATATTCGAGGATATTTTTCACTCCAAGTTATACAAAGATATGGATATTTCTTATCATCCTTTAAAAGAATATTAAAATATGGTTTGTTTGCTTTAATTAAATTTGACTCTAAATTTAATGCTTCATATTCGCTATCTGTGACTATTATTTCTATTTCAGTTATTTGACGAACCATCAAACTTAATCGGGGAGTTAAATCTGAATAATTATTGAAATAACTACTTACTCTACTGCGTAGTTTTTTAGATTTACCGATATAAAGTAAGTTATTATCAATATCTTTAAAAAGATAACAACCAGATGACTTTGGAATTTCGGATAATCTTGATTTTAATAATTCCTTATTATTAATTAATTTATATTCAATTTTAAAATTATATTTGTTATTTATTTTTTCGATAGAGGGATTACTCATTTATAATGATTAACCTCCATAATTCCAGCCAGTTGAAGATAAATTTAGTGAGTCAACATCATTATTCAGATAAGCAGATTGAACCTCTCCTACAAAAACGGTATGGTCTCCATGCATAACACTTCCAACGACATTACATTCAACACCACCAACACTATCAACTAAAATAGGCAATCCAAGCTCACCTAAATTAAATTCAACAGATTCAAATCTACCTCCTAATGCTTTTTGAGGTTTAAAGAAAACAGCTGCTAGATCCTTTTGATCACTTTTGAGCACATTTAATGAGAACTTATTGGTTGACTTTATTATTTCATGACTAGAACCCTCTGCTCTAACAGCCATTACAACTAATGGTGGGGTGAAAGAACCTTGAGTCACCCAACTTGCAGTAAATCCATTCACTTCATTTTTATCCTCGTCTCTAACGCCACAAATAAATAATCCGTGAGGTATTTTTCTTAATAAGACTTTTTTTGCTTCTAGATTTAATGTCATAATTGATTTAACTAATAATCTTATTTTAACTAAATTTCTTATTCGATCATAATAAATTCATGAAAATTCTTTATCCAGGTACATTTGATCCTTTAACAAATGGGCATCTTGATTTAATAGAAAGGACTGAAAAAATATTTGGCAATTTAGTAGTTGCTGTTTTAGAAAATACCTCTAAAACACCAACATTTAATCTTGAAAGAAGAATAATACAAATAAAAAATTCTCTTTCTCATTTACCTAATATTGAAGTTATTTCTTATTCTGGCCTAACTGTTGATTGTGCAAATGATCTAAAAGCTAATCTTATTCTTAGAGGCTTAAGAGCAATGAGTGATTTTGAGTATGAACTTCAGATTGCTCATACAAATAAATCTCTTAATAATGATATTGAAACTATATTTTTATCGACAAATACAAATTATAGTTTTCTTAGTAGTTCTTTAGTAAAAGAAGTTGCAAAATTTGGTGGAGAAATTAATCACATGGTACCCCCCTCTGTTGAGAGGGATTTAAAAGAATATTTTAAATAATATTTTTTTTTAACAGGATTTCAAGTAATAAAGATCAACTAATAATTTAAAAGCTTTTTCTTTATCAATTTTATTAGAATTTTGGATAATGCTTATAATTATTGCCTTGTCATTTTTATATAAATAGCCAGATAATGCAAAGACATTTGAAAGAGTCCCAGTTTTGCCAAAAAACTTTCCAGACAATTCACTATTTACAAATCTTTTAGCTAACGTTCCCCTCACTCCCGTAATTGAAAGTGTAGATTGATAAGCTTTAAAATCATTAAAATATCTCATTTTATCTAAAAACGATACAACTAACTTTGTTGTAATTTTATTATTTCGAGACAATCCACTAGCATCTGCAAAGTATGCATTAGTTGCTGGGAGACCTTTATTTTCAAGCCATCTTTTCAATTTTATATAGTTATTATCGTTCCATGTATTTGAGGCATTTTTAAAAAGAGATTCAGCCGTAAAATTGTGGCTTTCAGAATTTGTTAGAGTTAATAATGAAAGAATTGGAGTTGAATATACTTTATTTATCTCTTTAATATTTTTTAAATAAAAAGTTTTTTCTGAATCAAAAAAATCTATATTAATTTTTGAATTTGGAAATTTATTTTTTAAATAATTTTTAATAAAATTTTTTAATGCATAAATATCATCATATTTATTGTGATTACTTTCTATTGCAAGAGATGTAATTGGAGATCCATATTCGTAAAGTTTATCAGTATTTGTCCAACCATTAGGCCAATATAATTTTGAATCAATTTCTACAATATTAAAGTTAATAATTTTATTTTCTTTAACATTTGAAATTAGTTCGATTATATGTTCATAATTAAGATCTGGATCACCTTGACCATGTAAATAATAATCGTTTTTATTTTTAAATAAGGAAGTTTTTAAATTATTATTTAATTTATATTTACTTAAAACATAAGCTGATGAGAATAATTTTTGGTTAGATGCTGGTAACCTTGGAACATCCTCATTGTAGGAACTTATTATTTCCCCTTTATTATTAATAATTGATACACTAAATGAATCATCAAGCGTTTGATTCAATAAAGCATCATAAGTAGGACATATTTTGTTTTTAGTGATTATTCCCGGGAAATTAAAATAAATACTATTTAAAATAGTTATTTTCTGTTTTGCTAGTAAATATCTTATTAAGAAAGGAGATGTTACTAATACAAGAACAATAAAAAAAAATGAATATATTTTTTTTATCACATTCAATCTATAAATTTACAAAAATAGATTCATTGTCGGGTTTAATTTCAAATTCTTTTTTAAAAAAATATCTTTTATTTTCTTCTTTGAAAAGCAACCAGTTATTTGGATAAATATGCATAAGAGCAGCTTTATTTAAAGGCTGCAGAAAATAAATATTTTTCCATGTTTTGACAAAGTTTTTACGTCGCTCTCTAATAACACTTCCTATACCAATATTGGCATCTTCAAATTTTGGATTTAATGAATAATGCGTACCTTGATAATTATCAGACATTGGTTCAAATAAATCGAAATCATATGGCTGAGGTAGTATCGATATCATTGCACTATCAATATTATTTATATTATTAGATTCATTAAATGATTTAAAAGTAAAGATTTTATCTTTGATATCTGGATAGTCTCTTTGAGCCAAAGCCACAGCACCTTGATCAGCAAATGTTATGAATACATTATTATTTTTAGACAATATCTTGTAGATAGTTATTCCAATTCTGTTAAACTTCAACCCTTCAAAATTAAATTCTATAGTAAATCTTTTATTTGAATCTAATAAACTTGGAATAATTGCATCCTCCATATTCTTAAGAGATTCATTTAAATCTTTAGGTAGTCTGTAATTGGTTTCCATTAAAATTTGTCAATACATATTTGAATAAGTTCTAAAAATTTATCTATTTCTGACTTATTGTTTATTGAACCTAAAGTAACACGAATATTTGAATATAGTTCATCATCTTTTAAACCAATATTTTTAAGTGTTGAGCTAGGTTTCCCAGATGAGCTTGAACAAGCACTTCCACTACTTATGGCTATTTTATTTTCTGACATGAAATTAACAATCTTATAAGCCCTTATAGGGTTAAATCGTTTGTTTAATAGTAGAAAAGAAATATGACTTGGAAGTCTATGGTTAATACTACCCGTAATCTTTATATGATTATTATCTTTAATTTTTTGAAAAAAATAATTTTTAAGTTTATTAATATTATTAGAAGGGAATTCAGTTATGTAATCATGTAATTTAATTTTTCCTTCAATATTCTTTAATGATTCATACATTCCAGCGATTAATGGCAAAGCTTGTGTACCTTGTCTAATTGAAAATTCCTGAGTAAGTGATATGTCAGTATTTTTTAAAATTTGTCTAGACTTTTCTTTTGTTAAAAGAATACCGATCCCTTTTGGACCTCCAAATTTATGAGCAGATAAACTTAAAAAATCACATTTAAGATCTTTCCAACTGAATATTCCATTACTTAATATTTGAGTACCATCTAAATGAAACATTATATTTAATTCTTCACATTTGGAACCAATAAATTGGACAGGTTGTATTGTCCCTATTTCACTTTGTCCCCAAATAATTGATACAAGCTTAGTATTATTGCTTAAAATGTTTTCGATATTAGAAATATTTAAAATTCCATCATTATTTACCATCCATTCGTAAATATCCCAATTTTGTTTTCTTAGTTTATTAGCACAAATAGTTGTAGCTTGATGTTCCACATTTGAAATAACAGCCCTACCATTTTTAAAGTTCTCATAAATATTATTAAATACTATATTTGTCGATTCCGAAGAACCAGATGTAAAAATTATATCCTCCGGATCTGCTTCAAATTTATAAGCAATTTTTGATCTAATTTTTTCAAGATATGTAGAGCATTTTATCCCTAGCTCATATGTAGATGAAGGGTTATGCCAATAATTCCTATAAGTTGAATTAATTATATTTAAAACATTCTCAGATAATGGAGTTGTGGATGCATTATCTAAATAGATAAAATTATTTTCCATTAATTTACTAACATTGATCCTGAAAAAACCTTTTTAGCATTACCTGTCATCATTACTTCACAATCGTCTTTTGACCAATCAATTTTAAGATTACCTCCTGGTAAGGTTACAATGGTTTGTGAATTACAAAGGCCTAATTTATAAGCTGCCACATGGATAGCACAGGCACCGGTTCCACAAGCTAAGGTTGGTCCTGCACCCCTTTCCCATACTTTTACTTTGAT
>NZ_CVSV01000108.1 GCF_001180245.1 Prochlorococcus marinus | reverse complement strand
TGCTCTTGCAGAATGTGAGAGACTTCCATTTGACTTACCCGAAGCTGAAGAAGAATTAGTTGCGGGATATCAAACTGAATATGCAGGGATGAAATTCGCATTGTTCTACCTGGGTAGTTACATTAATTTAATTCTTTCCGCTTTATTAGTATCAATACTTTATTTGGGAGGATGGGGTTTTCCTATTCCAGTTGAATTAATAGCTAAGTTTCT
>NZ_CVSV01000107.1 GCF_001180245.1 Prochlorococcus marinus | reverse complement strand
CGAATTTGTAAGAATATTTACCCAATTAGCTTATTTAAAATTAATAGAATTAAAGAAAAGTTTTTCAATTTTTAATTTCAATGATCTTATAAAGACTGTAGAAAATAAATTTCTAGATTCTGACATGAGCAATAGTATTACTTTATCTAAAATTCAAAAAAGATTTAAATGTGTCTTAGTAGATGAGTTTCAAGATACAGATAATACTCAGTGGAATTTAATAAAAAAGTTCTTTAATACAAAAAATCATTTTTTACTTTGTGTAGGTGATCCAAAACAAGCGATCTATAAATTTAGAGGTGGAGATCTTGAAACTTACTTAGATGCAAGATCGAATGCAATCGAAGTCTTAAGTCTTACAGATAACTATAGATCTTCAAAAAAGTTAATGGATGTCCTTAATGAACTTTATAAGAATGGACTTAAACAATCAAAACTAAACTATAACAAATTAACCTCTAGGATTAATGAAAATAT
>NZ_CVSV01000106.1 GCF_001180245.1 Prochlorococcus marinus | reverse complement strand
CTGAAGAAAACCTGTCCCACCCTCGCTATTTCTTGATTTAACGACATTAAAAGGTTTAAGGTCCACAAAAACATCCTCATCAAACTCTGGATGAAATTTTTTAAATTCTTCAATTTTAAGATTTTTAAATAACATTTTTCTTTCCAGACAATATTTAACCATTTGACCAACAACTTGATAGGCGGTCCTAAAAGGAACATCTTTATCAACTAAATAATCTGCCAAATCAGTAGCATTAGAAAAGTCGTTTTCTACAGAATCAGAAAGATTTTTTTTATTAAATTCAATGCCCTCATTAATTAAGATGGTCATTGCTTCAACACAAGAGGATATTGTTTCTGCAGTATCAAATATTGGCTCTTTATCCTCTTGAAAATCCTTATTGTAAGAAAGTGGTACCCCTTTGACCATCGTTAACAATGCCTGGAGATGTCCATACACTCTTCCTGTCTTACCTCTTATCAATTCTGGAACATCAGGATTTTTTTTCTGCGGCATTAAGCTACTTCCTGTGGCACATTTATCTGTTAATTTTGCAAAAGAAAATTCATCAGTTACCCATAAAATTATTTCCTCTGAAATTTTACTTAAATGAGACATTAATAGAGCAGATGAAGAAACAAACTCTATACAAAAATCTCTATCACTTACTGCATCAATACTATTTTTATAAATCTTTTTAAACCCCAATTCCGCAGCTGTAAAGTGCCTGTCTATTTTTATTTTTGTTCCAGCTAATGCTGCAGCTCCTAACGGAGAAATATTAACTCTTGAGCGTACTTCTTTATA
>NZ_CVSV01000105.1 GCF_001180245.1 Prochlorococcus marinus | reverse complement strand
AAAGTTCCAAAAGACAAGAATGTTGGTTATGTAATGATTTCTGGAAGGATTACAAATCCAGAACAAGCAGGTAAATACTTTGCAGAAGTAAATAATGTAGTTGTAAAAGGATGTGGAGCAAAGACATTAACAGTTGATTATGAAACAGATGTAAGAGAAGGATATGACGGACCGTTTTCTGTGCTAGCACAATTCCCAAGCAAAAAAGCGGCGCAAGATTGCTATGAAGGTGGTTATCAAAATATTATTCCTTTAAGGAAAGGAGCTATAGATATGAATTTTAGAATAGTTGAGAGAAATAGATAAAAAACAAAGCTATTTCTAGTGATTCTTAGCTACGTCAGGCAGCAAAGTTATGCAAGGTATAGCAAATCCTCGCTCAAATCTCGTTACAGTCTCATGATTCTTAGAGCAAGTAATTAAATAGAGAGTCTGTAAAACTCTTTTATGACTGTG
>NZ_CVSV01000104.1 GCF_001180245.1 Prochlorococcus marinus | reverse complement strand
TTTTAAATGGAACGTTTACTAATTTCAAGTATAGATTAATGGCTAAATCTTATTGGTTAATAAATTCAAAGAGGTCAGAAGTTAAAAGATTTATGAAAAACGATAAGAGTATTGATGGAGTTTTTGAGTATATGTTTATAGATACTGGAAAAATAGTGGGGGTTTTAGGAAGCAAACCACCTGTAATGACAAATACAGTTTCTGTTGAAATAGATTTAGCTAGAGAAATT
>NZ_CVSV01000103.1 GCF_001180245.1 Prochlorococcus marinus | reverse complement strand
ATAACATAAACTTCCAATGTGCCGAGTCTTTTTTTCTTTAATGTTTTCATTGTTTTGAGTGTTTATAGGGTAATTTTATTTAATTTGATTTTTATTAACATGAGTATTTTTTACATTAACTCAGAGATTAAAGAATTATTAATGTCAAGCCAAAAAATAAAAAACAAGTAAAAAATATTATTTTTTTGGTAATTTCTCTTTCCTCAGTCTTAGCAAAAAATAAGGAAATTACTGGAGATATGCTTAATAAAGCCCATCCTACTCCTATGGGAAGGGTTTTAAACACAACTTGTTGTAGAAATATTCCTAGATTTGTTCCAAGAAGTACCGAAATAAAAAATCTTTTTTGTTGTGTTTTGTCTATGTTTTTTAAGAAAAAATTAATCTTAAATCCTTTTAGACTAATTAAAAAAATTATTGCACCTAATAATCTTATTTCAGTTGTAAGGAAAGGAGATAAATTGCTTTGAAGGAAAACCATCCTTGATAAAAGACCTCCAAGAACAGCACATAAAACTGATAAAAAAGGAAAAGCAAAAATCTTAAAGTTATTTTTTTCTGAGAAAGAGGAGCTTTCCTCTTTAAAATCGTTACCTTTTCTGAGAATTATGAATAGGGAAATCGTTACTATAATTATTCC
>NZ_CVSV01000102.1 GCF_001180245.1 Prochlorococcus marinus | reverse complement strand
ATAGAAATATGATCTTTCAAAATACCCATTTCGCCTTCATAGGCTGGAACGATCACCTCAGTAACATCCTCTTTTGAAAGAAAAGATTGCTCTGGATTTACTATTTCTATTTTAAACTCTTCACTCATTAAGCTGCAGCTTCTTTTTCCATCTTCTCTGCTTTTTCTATAGCTTCTTCAATTGTTCCTACCATGTAAAAAGCG
Organism: Prochlorococcus marinus; assembly: GCF_001180245.1. Taxonomy (GTDB): domain Bacteria; phylum Cyanobacteriota; class Cyanobacteriia; order PCC-6307; family Cyanobiaceae; genus Prochlorococcus_A; species Prochlorococcus_A marinus_F. The sequence continues at coordinate 18 of NZ_CVSV01000102.1, read as the reverse complement.
GCTTCTGGTAAATGATCA
>NZ_CVSV01000101.1 GCF_001180245.1 Prochlorococcus marinus | reverse complement strand
ACCAGAGGTGGTAGGAAGGCTCTATTGACTGAGGCAGGGAGACTATTACTTGAATATTGTGAACGAATTTTGAATCAATGCGACGAAGCTTGCAAAGCTATTGAAGATTTAAATAGCTTAAAAGGTGGAACTCTTGTCATTGGAGCGAGCCAAACAACGGGCACCTATTTAATGCCAAGAATGATAGGACTATTCAGACAAAAATACCCTGATGTATCGGTTCAACTTCAAGTTCACAGTACGAGAAGAACTGGTTGGAGTGTGGCCAATGGACAAATTGACTTAGCCATTATTGGCGGACAATTACCT
>NZ_CVSV01000100.1 GCF_001180245.1 Prochlorococcus marinus | reverse complement strand
AGAAATTGATTTGCATATAGACGAATCGATCAATGAACCTGGAGCGGGAATAAAAGTTTTATTAGAAACAATCGAAAATTTAAAAATTAATAGTATTCCAATTACTTGTAGTCATTTGAGTAGTCTTATTTCTCTAAGTCATAGAGAGATTTTAAATCTAGGAGAAAAAATGGCCGAGAAAAATATTAAAGTTATTGCTTTACCTCTAACAAATTTTTGGTTGCTCAATCGAAGTAATAAAACTACCTCACTAAAAAGACCAGTTGCTCCAATAAAGCAATTACAAAAATCACACGTTGATGTATCTCTTGGTAGTGATAACGTTCAAGATCCCTGGTACCCATTTGGAAATTTTGATCCTTTTTATATGTTGTCTTGCTCGATACCTATGCTTCAACTAAATCCCTGGGAGAGAATGACTCTGTCTTCTATTTTTTTAGCTCCAAGCAGATTATTAAACTTAAAATGGGATGGTTTAATTAAAAAGGGTTGCCCTGCTGATTTTGTGATTATAGATGCACAAAGATGGGCAGATGTTTTTTCGAGTTCCTTAAAGAGAAAAGTGTTTATAAAAGGCGATTTATATTGCTAATTGGCTAATTTATATACAAAACAATAAGAATTTAATTAATGACATCAAATACTAATAAATTTATAGACAAATTTAGGAAAGTTAAAAACCTAGAGATTATTGAAAGTCAATCTGACATAAAAAGACTTTCAAAAGATTTTTATAACTACTCTCCAATTCTTACTGAAAAATTAGACGAATGTATTGCTGATTTGGTGGTAAGACCTTGTGATCACAAAGCAGTAAAGGAAGTAGCAGCAATTTGTTGGGAATTTTCTATCCCACTTACTTTAAGGGGTTCAGGTACAGGTAATTATGGACAAGCTGTCCCATTGTTTAAAGGAGTTGTAATGCAGATGAGTCACTTTAATAAGTTAGAAGAATTTGATCCAGATACAGGTTTTGTAAAAGTACAGTCTGGCTGTGTTATGGGAGATTTGAATAAACAATTAGAGAAATATGGAAGGGAATTGAGGTTGCTTCCTAGTACTTGGAAAACTGCAACAATTGGAGGCTTTATTGCAGGTGGATCAGGAGGTATTGGTTCAATTAGGTGGGGATTTTTAAGAGATCCAGGAAATCTTATTGGTTTAGAGGCAGTAACGATGAATGAAAAACCTGAATTCTTAAAATTTGATGCTGAAGAATCCGAACCCCTGAATCATGCTTATGGGACTAATGGAATAATTACTTCTTTACTACTTGCTACTGATATCAAACGTAAGTGGTATTCAATAGTTATCGACTGTATTGAATTTGGAAAAACAATAGAAATACTAAAAACTCTCACCAGCGCAGCAATTGATCTGAAACTAGGAGCAATTCTTGAAGAAGAAATTGTGGATCAAATGCCAAAATGGTTTAAAACTAATTCTAGAAGTCACAAGATATTAATTCAATCTACTCTTGGAGGAATAAAAACCATCGAGCTAATTTGTAAAAAATTCAAAGTTGAATCTACTCTCCTTGGGGAAGAAGAAAAACTCGTCAATGGAATTTCTGAAGTCGTATGGAATCATACAACTCTTCATATGAGATCTAAGGACAAAAATTGGACTTATTTACAGATGCTTTTGCCACCTAATGATGAACTAGAATTGATTAATTTTTTGAGAAAAAAATGGGGTAGAAAAGTTCTTTGGCATTTAGAAGCAGTTTCTCAAAAAGGATCACCTCGATTAGCGGCTTTGCCTGTATTAAGGTGGAATGGGATAGATGAATTGAATGAAATAATGGAAGATTGCAAGAAACTTGGTGCGTTTATTTTTAATCCCCATGTTTTAACTGTCGAGGCCGGAGGCCTAGGAGTGGTTGACGCAGATCAAGTAAAAGCGAAATTAAAATTTGATCCTAAAGGGCTATTAAATCCAGGAAAATTGGAAGGTTGGGAAGTAAAGGAACAATTTAATATTTAACATTTCTGTTTATTTGAAAATTTAATAAATTCAGCAACTAAATAAATAGAACCTGTTAAAACAGGATGAATAGGTGGCCATTTTTCTAGGGAAAATAAATATTCAATGGCAAGTTCAAATGTTTTAAATTCAATTGTTCTTTGAAAGTCAATTTCTTTAATCTGAGAGAGATCACTTAATTGCCAACTAGGTTGGTTTGGAACTGGCACAAGTAATAAGCGATCATTTTTCTTTAGAAGTGTTTTTAATATTGCGTTAATATCTTTTTGTCTTTGGACACCTAAAATCCAATAAATTCCTTTATCTTCATTCTCCCAATTGCTTCGCTCATTAGAGAGTGCTTTTGCAGCAGGATAATTATGCGCACAATCTACAAGAATTTCTTTGTTGAAATAATTTATTATTTCTAGCCTTCCGTTCCAAGTTGTCTTTTTAAGACCTGCAGATATGTGTTTTTCTTTTATATTAAATCCCAAATTATTCAGCGCTTCAATTGCTCCAACAGCTACTGAAGCATTTTGCTTTTGAAAAATCCCTTTTAAGCCAAGCTCATAGCTATTTGAGATTGAATCTTTCCAAATAATTTCTGCTCCTATCTCTCTAACTTTTTTGGTTATTAAATTTTCAACTTGACTATTTTGATTGCATGAGATGACAATTGAGTTTTTTTCAATAACTGCTAATTTTTCTTCGGCAATTTTTTCAATCGTATCTCCAAGAAATTCTTTATGGTCTAAGCCAATATTCCCAATAGCAATGATTGGTCTAGATTTATGTGCTGTTGTCGCGTCTAATCGTCCCCCTAAGCCAGCTTCAAGAATGAGTAATTCAACTTTTTGTTGGTCAAAAAAATTTAGTGCACAGCAAATGATTTTTTCAAAAGGAGTTAATTCAAATGTTGAAAATTTTTTTTCTATTAATCTATAAATTTTTTCAAAATCAGTTTTATTAATATTTTTTTTATTAACTCTAATCCTCTCGCAAACATCCAAAAGATGAGGAGATGTCGTTACACCGAAATTACATTTAGCTTCAAAAAGTATACTTTCCAAATATGCCGCGATTGATCCTTTCCCATTGGTTCCAATAATCTGTATCGCAGGGATATTCCTGCAAGGATTACCAAGTTCTTGAAGTGCTTTTTTAATTCTTGATAAACCTAACTTGATATTATCCCTCTCAAATTTAGGAGATAATAATTCAAAAGTTTTTAAATTTGCATTTTTCAAAATTTAAATTGCTATAACTCTTCAAAAATTGAATTTAGCTTATCCAAAAGAATATTAATTTCTCTTCGAGAAATAACTAATGGTGGGACAATTCTTACAACATTTCCTCCTGCAGGAACTACCAGTAATCCTTTATCAAAAGCTTTTAATGTAATTTTTTTTGCATCAGCATAATCATCATTGATCACAAGACCTTGTATTAAACCTAAACCTCTTTTCCCACTAATTATCTTTGGAAATTTTTTTGACAATTCTTCAAACCCAGCACTTAATTGTTCCCCTCTTAGATAAACATTATTGATAATATTTCTTCTATTTATTTCTTCTAATACAGTTAGGGCCGCTTTACAAGCGAATGGGTTACCTCCAAAAGTACTTGCATGATCACCTGGAGAAAAAATGTTGGCTTTTTCTTTTACCAATAATGCTCCAATTGCATGACCTCCGCCTAATCCTTTAGCAAGGGTAAATCCATCAGGTTCAATTCCTAAATTCTCATAACCCCACATTTTTCCAGTTCGACCTACTCCACTTTGTACCTCATCTAAAATAAGAAGAGAATTATATTTATCACATATTTCTCTCAGGTTTTTAAAAAATATTTTACTTCCAGGAATTACGCCGCCTTCGCCTTGTATTGGTTCAACTAAAACGCCGGAAATTTTTTGATCATTATTTTCACACTCTTCAAATAATTTTTTCACCGAATCAAAATTGTTAAATTTAAAAAATTTGAACCCTTGAATCATTGGTTCGAAACCTTTTTGAT
>NZ_CVSV01000099.1 GCF_001180245.1 Prochlorococcus marinus | reverse complement strand
CAAAGGTGTTAAAACAATTAATGGGATGAATCTAGTTGGCTCAGATTTAAGGTCATCAGCTGCATTAATAATTGCAGGAATCATCGCAAAAGGTAGTAGTAATTTCTATGGATTAGAACATCTAGATAGAGGTTATGAAAATTTTGAATTAAAACTAAAAAATTTAGGCGTAAAAATAATTAGAGAGATCAGTAAAAATACTTTTGAAGAGAATGGATATAAAATGGAACCAAAATCTGAGAATCTTTCAAAACTCGAAGCAGCTTAGTTTTTTCCAAATATATTTTTAAAACTATGAAAGTTGATTCAAACGTAAGCAATATTGATTAGTGAAATACAACCCAAAAATAATATAAACAAAACTAAAAAGCGATTAGACCAAATTTTGTTTAACCCAGTAAATTTGAATTCGTTCATGCCCAAGTTCCGCTAT
>NZ_CVSV01000098.1 GCF_001180245.1 Prochlorococcus marinus | reverse complement strand
AAGTTCCAGCTTCTATTCGGTCAGGAATTACTTTATGGGTACAGCCGCCAAGCTTATTAACACCATCAATAATAATTGTTTCTTTACCGGAGTCATAAATTTTTGCCCCCATTTTATTAAGCATTTGGCATAAATCTTGAACTTCAGGCTCTCTAGCAGCATTTTCAATAGTAGTTCTTCCTTTGGCTAAAGATGCTGCCATTATTAAAGTTTCAGTCGCACCTACACTTGGACAATTTAATTTAATGTGAGTGCCATGAAGTCTATTTTTGTTCCCCCTTGTTTTTGCCTTTACAATTCCATCTTCAATAATAATGTCTGCTCCTAATGCGATTAATCCATTAATGTGCTCGTCTATTGGCCTTGTACCAATATTGCATCCACCTGGTAAAGGTACTTGAGCTTCTCCAAATTTAGTTAATAGTGCACCTATACAAAAGAAACTAGCTCTTAATCCTTTAACAAGTTCATATGGAAGTTCTTTAATCGAAATAGTTTTTGGATCTATTTCTAGTTGGTTGTTTTTACGAACTAAATTCACTCCCAAATTCTTTAAGATATTCCCCATCTTTT
>NZ_CVSV01000097.1 GCF_001180245.1 Prochlorococcus marinus | reverse complement strand
TTTTACTCTGACAAACTGATTTTTAGAATTCTCCTCATCCTTTATTAAAGCTGCTAAATTTAGACTTAAATTACTTATAAAAGGAAATGGATGTGCTGGATCAACGACTAATGGAGTTAATAAAGGGAAAATAGATGTTGTAAAGAAGTTATTACACCAATTTCTTTGATTATCACTTAGGTCCTTATATTTTTTTAAAATTACACCTTTTTCTTTTAATTCATTTTTTAATTCATTATTTACATAGTTTTCTTGGAGAATAGTTAACTTCTTTATTTCATTATTGATTTTTTTTAATTGCTCTTTTGGGGTAAGTCCGTC
>NZ_CVSV01000096.1 GCF_001180245.1 Prochlorococcus marinus | reverse complement strand
CATCGTCGTTTATAAAAAATCCTGTCCCTTGTCCTCTGCTTGATTTTATGGTGACAACTTTTGGTAAAGACTTACTGGCAATGTCTTTTATTGAGGCATCTTCCTCTACATCCTTAGCTAATATTTTAAAATTTGGAACTTCCCATTTTTTAAGTGACTTTTTGTAAAGTATTGAAAGTTTTTCTACAGTTTCTTCTCCGATAGGAATCACTCTGTTATTGATTCTGAGGGATAAGCCTTTAAAGTCTTGAGTATCTTTTATTTGATCTACAAATTTGTTAGGAAGTATAAATTGACCATCATCTCCGTAAAGAGTGTAATTTTCATTCTTAAATTTCAACTCTAAAGGAGATCTTAAATTCCCACTATCAATTACATTATCAACAATACATCCAAAAATTCCACAATTAGTTCTTATAAAAAAAGCTCCTTGAACATAATCCGTACTCCATTTCGTTAAGACAGTATATTCGTTTGGAATTAAAAGTTTGTAATCCCTATCAAAAACAACATATTCAACGCTTTGATCGAAACTAGATTTTAATTTGACAATATTGTTGTAAGGAATTTTTGGATTAACAGTTGAAGACCAATTAATATCACTATCCATTTCAATAACCATTAATCCAGTTTCAGGATCTAAAATGGTTTCCTCTTTTTTTGATTTACCAGACTCACCTTTGCATTTGGGTTTATTTTTATGGACAGGTGACTTACAGTTTAATTCTGCTGGCTTGGAGGGTTGGGAAATGAAAATTTGAGTAGAGAATAAAAGTAAGATCGATAATATAGTTTTACTCATGCCAAACCAAATCTTATTGAAAAT
>NZ_CVSV01000095.1 GCF_001180245.1 Prochlorococcus marinus | reverse complement strand
GTAAGATTGAATACTTTATTGATAAAGAGGGGGTTAAGAAAAGAAGATTGAAGAAAACTGGTGAAGTAATTGATTAATTTTTCATCAGAAACCAGATTTCAACTTTTTCTAATTTATCAATTCTGACAAAGACCAGAATTAACAAAAAATTATGACTCTAAAAAATCGCTACAAAGAATCAATAAGACCAAAACTTTTAAAGGACCTTGGTCTTAAAAATATTCATCAAGTACCTAAAGTTGTCAAAGTCAACGTTAACAGGGGTCTTGGTGAAGCAGCTTCGAATTCGAAAGCTCTTGAAGCCTCTTTAAATGAAATGGCAACAATTACAGGACAAAAGGCTTTAGTAACTAGGGCCAAAAAAGCTATCGCGGGTTTTAAAATTCGTGAGGGCATGCCTATTGGTTGTA
>NZ_CVSV01000094.1 GCF_001180245.1 Prochlorococcus marinus | reverse complement strand
TACCAATACTTTGGCCTTCTACATAATTTAAAAATGGATCACTATCTTTAAGGTCGAAAGTTATGTGATTAACTCTACCAATTGCTCCTTCTTTGAGAAGACTATAGTTTTCAATAACTGTTCCCTCATAAGGTGTTTTAGGACGGTAAATATTGACTGGAACATCTGCATGTTTTTTCTTAACTATTTTTGGAGCTTCTGTTTTTGGAGCTTCTGTTTTTGATACAGAGACTTTTTTAGGTTCCACAGCTTTTGCCTCAGGTTTTTTTGTTTTTGCTTCTTCAACAA
>NZ_CVSV01000093.1 GCF_001180245.1 Prochlorococcus marinus | reverse complement strand
TTTATTGAAATCCTTGAAAACGAAGAATATTTAATTGACTTTCGTAATAGATTAAATTGCAATGTTTGTATTGAGGGGACAAGTTCTGAGAAAAAAATCACAAAAAGCTATAACGCCTTAAATGATTTTTATTTTAAATCCGTTGAAGAAGATATTTCTCCGACCAACCAAATACAAATTGAAATAGATAATGAGAAGGTAAATGAATATAAAGGTGATGGATTGATTGTAGCTACAACTACGGGTTCAACAGCCTACTCAATGGCTGCAGGAGGTCCAATAGTACATCCAAGTATAGATGGAATGATTATTAACCCTATATGCCCGATGAGTTTGGCTAGTAGACCAATCGTCATACCTAATACAAGTACGGTAATCATTAAGCCAGTTAAAAAAAGTAAAGGGGAAATTAAATTATGGACAGACGGATCAAAATGTATGACCATTAAGGAAAATTATTATTGTGAGATCAAGAAAGGAAAATCACCCTGCAAAATAATAAAGTTTAAAA
>NZ_CVSV01000092.1 GCF_001180245.1 Prochlorococcus marinus | reverse complement strand
TGAGAAGCAAGTGAAGATGCTAATACTTGCATGGGCTTAAAAATTATTTTTAAGAATGACATAGTAGGAATTAGAATAAAAGTTCTTCTTGAAAGAAATTGATTCATATATTTAAATCACAAAAAAGTAATGAATTTCATTCAACCTAATTCTATTAAAAATATTCATAAATTAAGTATTGCTCCAATGATGGATTGTACTGATAAACACTACAGAATGATAATGAGAAAAATAAGTTCTGAAGCTCTATTGTATACGGAAATGATCGTAGCCCAGAGTCTAGTTTATACGAATAAAAAAGAAAATTTTTTAGACTTTAATAATGAAGAACACCCGATATCGATTCAGTTTGGTGGGGACAATCCTAAAATCCTTAAAGAGGCAGCCCAAATGGCACAGGATTGGGGTTATGACGAAATAAACTTTAATGTTGGTTGTCCAAGTCCAAGAGTCTGTTCTGGAAATTTTGGCGCTTCACTTATGAAAGATCCTGAAACAGTAGCAAAATGTATAGATTCCTTAAAAAATAGTTGCAACTTACCGGTTACTATCAAACACAGAATCGGTGTAGACAA
>NZ_CVSV01000091.1 GCF_001180245.1 Prochlorococcus marinus | reverse complement strand
AATGAACCTTCATACTTTGAACTAGCTGATGTTTACTCTGAAATGGTTTGTCATAAGCATTATGCAAATGTGGGAGTTGATTTAAAAAGAGGAGTTGATTACTAACTTATTCTTAAAAAATTATTTGCACTATATTTTTTTATTTTTTCAATGCCGCCTTCAATAGATCTTGACTGAATTTTGAATTTAGACAAGATTCTTG
>NZ_CVSV01000090.1 GCF_001180245.1 Prochlorococcus marinus | reverse complement strand
GAAACCAAACGTTTTTAAAAATATTGGGATAGTTAGGAAAGAAATTATAAGATTCGCTAGTTGAACTAACCACCAGTCAGATCGAGATGTGAATCCTTTGAAGTCTGTAGCTTTAATCCAAAACTCTTTATATGCGTTTAAAAAGTCATTAAACATAAATTAAGAATTCAAAGAATATAACATTATCAATTTAATCTTTAATTTATCAAAATAATATTTATTTACTAAA
>NZ_CVSV01000089.1 GCF_001180245.1 Prochlorococcus marinus | reverse complement strand
AAAAAATTGAATAAGATCGTTCAAAGTTGTGCTGAAGAAAGTCAGATTTATAGGATTGATCATTATTTAGGTAAAGAGACAGTTCAGAATATTCTTGTTTTGAGGTTTGCTAACACTATTTTTGAACCAATCTGGAATAGAAATTATATATCAAGTGTTCAAATTACTTCATCTGAAACTGTTGGTGTTGAAGATAGAGCAGGTTATTACGAAAG
>NZ_CVSV01000088.1 GCF_001180245.1 Prochlorococcus marinus | reverse complement strand
TCTCTTCTGGCTTCACTAATCTTTTTCCCATAATTATCTTTCGCATCACGTGCCAGAGATTCACTAAGCACTCTTACTAAAGGGCCATTACCTGATAAGAAAACGGTATGTTCTTCATTAAATTGGTCATTTTTTCTTCTATTACTGGCGAGATTTAACCCAGCTAAAGTTTTCCCAGCTCCTGGAACTCCAGTTAAAAGAAATATTGATTTATATCCATTCTTTTTTGATTCATCAATAGCATTATTAAGCGTAA
>NZ_CVSV01000087.1 GCF_001180245.1 Prochlorococcus marinus | reverse complement strand
TATCCTATTTTTTTTACATAAACACTTGATGGGAAGTTTATTTGATTTTGTTTTAAATAATTAAACCATCCATTTTGTTTCATTTTACTAATTGAAAAAATAATTCTTGACCCACCTTCTGCAAATAATAAATTATCAACTCTATTTAAATCTCTCTCTAATTCTATAGTTGCACCCCTTCCGGACAAAATACAAGACTCTGCTAAAGCTATAGCTAAACCTCCGTCACTTATATCGTGAGAAGAAACTACAAGACTTTTTAAAATCGCATTTCTTAAAAAACTCTGGCAAAACTTTTCATCTAACAAATTTATTTTTGGAGGTCGCCCTGTAATTTCTCCATGAAAATATTCCAGATAAGAGCTAGCTGCAATTTTTATTTCTGATTTGTAAGAACCAATTA
>NZ_CVSV01000086.1 GCF_001180245.1 Prochlorococcus marinus | reverse complement strand
TATGAACAATTTTCTTAAAGTCTTTCCTCTTTTTATTCTTATTTGATTTTCCACTATTTCTTTTATTTGAAGCAGAATCTTTCTTTTCTGATAGCTCTACTCTTAATTTAGAACCATTAAATTCAAAGCCATTTAATTTTTGAATTAATAAATTAGCATTATCTTCATTATTAGAAGTCGCAAAACCAAACCCCCTGCATTCTTTAGTTTCCTTATCTAAAACTGCTTTAAATCTAATCGAGTCAGAAACTGACTTTAAA
>NZ_CVSV01000085.1 GCF_001180245.1 Prochlorococcus marinus | reverse complement strand
CACAATAGAAAGCAGAGATAAAATTATTCCAAAGAAAATAGAAAAAAATTTAGGTGGATGGGTTGCAGGATGTGATATTTGTCAAGATGTTTGTCCATGGAATAAATCAGTGCCATACAACAATAATCATGAAACCACACCGAGAGAATGGATTAAAAATCTTAATGTTGAGTCCCTCAATTGGGACGATAAAACATGGCAAGAAAATCTTAAAGGAACCACTTTAAAAA
>NZ_CVSV01000084.1 GCF_001180245.1 Prochlorococcus marinus | reverse complement strand
ATTAACTCTAAACCATTAATAATTTGCAAAGCTTCAGAAGAGGATAAAACTTTTGTTTTGCCCAGCATTTTCGCATGAGCAATTGAGCAATCTAAATCTTCTAAAATAAGCTTTCTATCAAAACGAATTGAGGCATTAAACTTTTCAATAAAAGGGTTAAGTGCATTATCAAACCTTTTACTCCAAACTTTTGCCATATCAATAAGTAAT
>NZ_CVSV01000083.1 GCF_001180245.1 Prochlorococcus marinus | reverse complement strand
TTCGATGTTGGAGCAACTCAGGTTGCTGGTTTAGAAAAGGGAGGAATTCATTCTAGAATTTTTGATTTTTTAGATATTCCATCCCCAGAAGCCACAATTTTAGACCCTGCTTGCATTGTTGATTTAAATGATGGTGGTAATCCTATACCTATTTGGTATGAAAAAAGTAAATGGATTGCTGAACGAGAAATGCAGTTTCCTGGGAGTGAAAAGATC
>NZ_CVSV01000082.1 GCF_001180245.1 Prochlorococcus marinus | reverse complement strand
AAAAAATCTCAAATCATAATGCTTTCTTAATATTTCCTTTGAAAATTCAGCTTATTTGTATTAAAGGCCGTTGATCGGAGGATTTGCTGAATGAGGTTGAAATTTTTACATTTACATTTACATGGTCTTATACGTTCTAAAAATCTTGAGTTAGGCAGGGATGCAGATACAGGAGGGCAAACACAATATGTTTTAGAGTTAATTAAAAGCTTGGCTAATACTTCAGAGGTAGATCAAGTAGATTTAGTTACTCGTTTAATAAAAGACCCTAAAGTAGATGATCAATATTCTCAAGAAGAAGAATTTGTAGAACCTGGAGTTAGAATTTTAAGATTCAAATTTGGACCTAATAAATATTTAAGAAAGGAATTGCTTTGGCCTTATTTAGATCACCTAACTGAAAGACTAATTTCATACTATAAAAAAAACAAAAAGCCTAATTTCATTCATGCTCATTATGCAGATGCTGGATATGTAGGGGTTAAATTAAGTAAATTCTTAAGTGTTCCACTTATTTTTACAGGTCACTCTTTAGGAAGAGAGAAAAAAAGGAAATTGCTTGATACTGGTTTAAAAACTAATCAAATAGAAAAACTTTATTTTATAAGCAAAAGAATTGAGGCAGAAGAAAAAGCATTGAAGTTTGCAGATATCGTAGTTACAAGCACCAAACAAGAGTCGGTTTATCAATATTCTCAATATTCTTCTTTTTCATCTGACAAAGCTAAAGTTATTCCTCCTGGTGTTGATCATAATAAATTTCACCATATTCACTCCACAAGCGAAACAGCCGAAATTGATAACATGATGAAACCTTTTCTAAAGGATTCTACTAAACCTGCATTTTTGACTATTTCTAGAGCTGTACGAAGAAAAAATATTCCATCTTTGATTGAGGCATATGGAAGATCTGAAAAATTAAAAAGAAAAACTAATTTAATTTTGATTTTGGGTTGTAGAGATAGTACTTCAAAACTTGACACTCAACAAAAAGATGTTTTCAATAAAATTTTTGAAACAATCGATAAATATAATTTGTATGGAAAGGTAGCTTATCCAAAAAAACATCTTCCAGGTCAAATTCCTGCTTTATATAGGTGGGCTGCTAGTAGAGGTGGTGTATTTGTTAATCCAGCTTTAACAGAGCCTTTTGGTTTAACTCTTCTTGAAGCTTCTTCATGTGGATTACCAATAATATCAACAAATGATGGAGGGCCAAAAGAAATTCGTTCAAAATGTGAAAATGGACTTCTAGTAGACGTTACTGATATTAATGAGTTGAAAATTACTCTTGAAAAAGGAATTTCAAATAATAATCAGTGGAAATTATGGAGCAGAAACGGAATTGAGGGGGTTAATAGGCACTTTAGTTGGAGTACGCATGTACGTAATTATCTATCAGTACTTAATGAAGAATTTTTAAGATCAACTAGTTATTCTTCATCTGACATTAAACAAAGTTGTTTAAAAGGAACCTCCTCACTTATAAAACCCCATTGATCAAATACCTTAGGATCAGGGTGAAGAATTAGTTGATTATTTTGAGTTTTCTTTAATTTGAAGCCCTTTTTGGATAGTTTTTTCATTAAGCTAGCAGTCTCTTCAAATCTTGATGCCATTGCATCGAGACTTGAGCAGTCACTCGTTAATCCACTATCTTTCCATGTAAAAAAATTCATAACAAATTTTTTAAAGGTTGATTTTTAAAACTATACCTAAAATTACAAGTAAAATGTTGATTTTCCAAAAATTTTCAACTATTTTTTGTTCTTTAACTCCTTTAAGTTCAAAATGGTGATGGAGTGGAGCCATTAAAAATATACGTTTACCTTTATGAAATAATTTTTTTGTAACTTTAAAAAATCCTACTTGCATTATTACTGATAATGATTCAATAATAAATATTCCTGAGAAAATAGATAGCGTAAAAACGCTATTGGTTAATAATGCTATAGAACCTAAAATTGCTCCAATACTTAGAGATCCCGTATCACCCATAAATATTTTTGCAGGATAACTATTATACTTGAGAAATCCAAAGCATATGCCGGACATCGAAAAACATAAGATACTAAAAACAAAAAGTTCCTGCTGCTCTTTCATTAATATTTCTGTTCCTAATCCATAAAATACAATCCCACTACATCCAGCTGCTAATCCATCCAGTCCATCAGTCAAATTTACTGAATTACTTAAGCCCACAAGTACTAAAAAAGAAATTGGCAATATGAAAATATTCATATTTATTCCCCAGGAGTCAGAAACGGCAATTAATGGACTGATTAAATTTTTTTCATAGGCTGACAAAATAAAAATTATTGAGATGACACTTTGTAAGATAAATTTCTCTTTTGTTTTTAACCCTGTATTTTTTTTGTTTCTAATACTTAAATAATCATCTAAAAAACCTGTAATAAAGAAACCAAAAATAGTCATCAATAAAAGCAATAATTTTAGGGAACTGAAATTTATAGTTATTATCAGAAGAAAAATTAAAAAAGGGATTATCAAAAAAATTCCACCCATTGTTGGAGTATCACTTTTTTTGTAGTGATTAGAAGGACCTTCTGTTCTTATATTTTGAAGTAAATTTAATTTTCTGATTATTTTTAAACCATTCTTGGTTGCGAATAAAGATACAAAAAAAAATAATATGAAAACTCCTAAAAAAGTAAAATTATTAAAAAGATAAGAGGTTGCTACTAAAGCAAAAGTATTTAATATTAATAACCATTTAAAATTAATCTTTTTAATCTTCCCAATCATCTTCTGAAGGATCGTCTTCAATTTTATAATCTTCTTTTTCTCCCATAAGCGCTGAAAGCTCTTCTTCTTCTATAGTGCTAATTTCTTGTGAATCTCCCTCTTTTTCTGCTACAAGTCTTCCTGTATTTTCTAGCCAAGATAGCAGATCAGGTTCATCTCTTAATGGCAAAACTGGAGCTGGATCATCTCTGTGGTAGCAAGTTAAAGCTGGGTTGACTTCAGAAATGTCGTCCAATCTAAGTTTTAATTTATTTGAATCCATTAAAAGTTTTGCTCTATATATAAGATAATACATAATGATGCATACTTAAAAACTTTGTTTGATAAAGGAAATTTAAAATATTTTTTTATCTGGCTAATTTCATTGTTGCTGTCTGGATTATTAAAACTGATTGGATATTTGAATCCCAATGTTTTAATAATTAATAATTTTCTTCTCTTATTACTAGTTTTTGGTCCCGCTCTTTTAGTTACAATGGTATTAGTCTTTAATAAATATTCAAATTTTTAATTACGTCAAAAAATTTAAATTTATGGAGCAAATTTAGATGCAGCAAGTAAAAAAAGTTGTACTAGCTTATTCTGGTGGCGTAGATACGAGCGTTTGTATTCCATATTTAAAGAATGAATATGGAATTTCAGAAGTAGTTACTTTTGTAGCAGATCTTGGACAAGGCGAGGATTTAGAACTTATTAGACAAAAAGCTTTAAACTCTGGTGCATCTCAATCAATCGTTGGTAATTTAGTTAATAGTTTTGTTGAGAGATACGCTTTTCCTGCCATCAGAGCAAACGCATTATATTTAGATAAATATCCTTTATCTACAGCTCTTGCTAGGCCTTTAATTGCTGAAAATCTCGTAAATATTGCTAGAGAGATTAATGCCGATGCAGTAGCTCATGGATGCACCGGTAAAGGGAATGATCAAGTGCGGTTCGATTTGGCAATTAACGCTTTAGGTCCTGATTTAAAAATAATTACTCCTGCAAGAGAGTGGAATATGAGTAGAGAAGAGGCAATAGTGTATGGAGAAAAATTTGGTATACCTGCACCAGTATCAAAAAAATCACCATATTCAATAGACGTTAACTTACTTGGTAGGAGTATTGAAGCAGGTATATTAGAAGACCCAATGCAAGAAGCACCTGAGGATATATTTTCAATGACATCATCAGTTGATAATTCACCTGATTCCCATCAAGATATAGAAATTGTTTTTAAAAATGGGTTTCCAGTTGGAATTAATGATGAATTTTTTACTCCAGTGGAGATCATTCAAAAAGCTAATGATCTTGCCGGTAATCACGGTTTTGGAAGAATAGATATGATTGAGGATCGAGTAGTAGGAATTAAAAGTAGAGAGATTTACGAAACACCTGGCCTCTTACTTTTAATCAAAGCTCACAAAGAATTAGAGAGCATAACATTAAACCCTGATGTTGTTGATTTTAAAGGCATAGTGGAAAAAAAATGGGGTCAATTAGTTTATCAAGGTTTTTGGTTTGGACCTCTCAAAGAAAGTTTAGATGCATTTATAGCATCCACTCAAACTTCAGTTAATGGGAGAGTAAAGATTAGGCTACATAAGGGGAACGCAATAGTCATTGGGAGAATGTCGGAAAATAATTCACTTTACAGGGAGGATTTGGCAACTTACAGCAAAGATGATGTATTTAATCATTCTTTAGCAAAGGGTTTTATTTATATGTGGGGTATGTCTAATAAAATATGGGCTGAGTTAAATTCAAAAACAAAAGATTAACATTTAAGATTCTTCATTTTCTTTAGTCTTAGCATCATCTTTGCCTGGAGTTGAAGTATCTGCGCTTGCTACTGGTTTTTTTTCTTTAGATTCAACTTTCGCCTCTGGATTATCTTTATTCTCTGATTGAGATGTGCTCTTGTTCGAAGGCCTTGGAGTTGGCAAAGGACCTTCTTGTTTGACAGTCATATATCTAATAACATCTTCACTTAGTCTCATTGCTTTTTCAATTTTAAAGATATGTTGCCCATCACCTTGATGACTAAGTTGGACGTAAATTCCTTCTCTATGTTTTGCTATTTGATAGGCTAATCTTCTTTTACCTCTCATTTGACTATCAAGAATAGTACCGCCAAATTCTTCTAAAAGCTTGTTGTATTTATCGATGTGATTAGTTACTTCATCTTCCGCAATGTCTGGGCGGAGGATATACATGGTTTCGTAATAAGATTGTTGATCATTCATAGTTTCAGACAAGGTCTTTGGCTCATAAATTGTTGTGATGAGCGTCTGTTCATTACTTACGATACATTACGATAGGCAATTTCTTGAAAAGAAGGATCATTTTTTAAAGATATTTTTTTAGTGCGTCATTCATTACATGAAAAGGTACTTCTAAACCATCTGTCCAAAATGATAATGATTTTATTCCTTGGGCAACAAGCATTTCCAAACCATCTATAGTCATGCATCCTTTTTTGGCGCTAAATTTCAATAAAGTAGTTGGGGCAGGGTTGTATATTAAATCGTAAACAATTGTTTGCGAGTTAAGAGATCTCCAAAATGCTTCACCATATGGCATTGTATTATTTTCATATTTAGTTGTTTTCATCCCTGCGGGTGTTGTATTTACAATCAAATCTGCTTCCCGAATTAAAATTTGGGCTTGATCATCATTATTTAATAAACCCTGTAGTTGAATTTGATTTTCAAAGTTTTTTGTTAATTCATTTAGTGATGATTTGTTACGTGATATTACTGAAATTGTTGAAAGATTTAAATTTATTAAACCTTGAATAACAGATCTTGCTGCACCTCCGGAGCCAAGAACTATTGATTTTTTCTTTGCTAAGTTTAAATTTTTTAATGGATAAATAAATCCCTCTACATCGGTATTAGTTGCGCTCCATTTTTTTTCAGAATTTAATTTCAGGGTATTAATTGCTTTAAGTTTGTTAGCAATAGGGGAGATTTCACTACAAAGGTTAAATACTTTTTCTTTGTGTGGAATTGTAATGTTTAAACCTTTGCAATTAATCTTTTTAAAAGAATTAAGAACTAATTCCAGATCTTCATCTTTACAGGGTACAGCAATATAGATTAAATCTAAGCCTAAATATTGAAGGGCAGCATTTTGCATAATTGGAGACAAAGAATGGCTTACTGGATTGCCAATTAATGCGATGAAAGATGTCTTACTTGAAATCATGTTTAAAATTTTATCCTTAAAAGTAATAGTCTGTTCGGGAACCACACCCCGTCTTTGAGTAACAATAATGACGTCAATGACCGATTATGGAGAATAACAAATACAAAGAATTTACCCATGGGTAAGGTAGTAGGAATTGATTTAGGAACAACTAATAGTTGTGTCGCTGTAATGGAAGGTGGTAAGCCTACTGTAATAGCAAATGCTGAGGGTTTCAGAACTACTCCATCAGTTGTTGCATATACAAAAAATCAAGATCAGCTTGTTGGACAAATAGCAAAAAGACAAGCTGTAATGAATCCAGAAAATACTTTTTATTCTGCAAAACGTTTTGTTGGTAGAAGAGTTGACGAAGTTAATGAAGAATCTAAAGAAGTTAGTTATTCTGTTGAAAAATCTGGTTCTAGTGTCAAATTAAAATGTCCTATTTTGGATAAACAGTTTTCTCCTGAAGAGGTGAGTTCGCAAGTCTTAAGAAAGTTAGCAGATGATGCAGGTAAATATCTTGGAGATAAAGTTACAAAGGCAGTAATTACAGTTCCAGCTTATTTTAATGATTCCCAAAGACAAGCTACAAAAGATGCTGGAAAGATTGCAGGTTTAGAAGTTCTAAGAATCGTTAATGAACCAACTGCTGCGGCTTTAGCATATGGTTTGGATAAAGAAAATGAAAAAATTCTTGTTTTTGATCTAGGGGGAGGAACATTTGACGTCTCAGTTATTGAAGCTGGTGATGGAGTAACTGAAGTTCTATCTACATCAGGAGATACACATTTAGGTGGTGATGATTTTGATAGATGCATCGTAGATCACTTAGCCAATACTTTTAAATCTAATGAGGGAATTGATCTCAGACAAGATAAGCAAGCCTTGCAAAGATTGACTGAAGCTGCAGAAAAAGCAAAAATAGAGCTTTCAAATGCTACGCAAAGTGAAATAAATTTACCTTTCATTACAGCAACGCCTGAAGGACCAAAACATTTGGATTTGAACCTTACTAGAGCAAAGTTCGAGGAATTAGCAGCTTCTTTAATTGATAGGTGTAAAACTCCAGTTGAGAGAGCTATAAGTGATGCAAAAATTTCTACTAGTGAAATTGATGAAGTTGTTATGGTCGGAGGCTCATCTAGAATACCTGCTGTCTTAGATTTAGTTAAAAAAATAATTGGTAAAGAACCAAATCAAACTGTTAATCCCGATGAGGTAGTAGCTGTTGGAGCTGCAATTCAGGGAGGAGTTTTAGCAGGAGAGGTTAAAGATATATTGTTGCTTGACGTTACCCCACTTTCTTTAGGTGTAGAGACGTTAGGGGGAGTGATGACAAAAATGATAAATCGAAATACTACAGTACCTACCAAGAAATCTGAAACATATTCAACTGCTGTAGACGGCCAAACAAATGTTGAAATACACGTTTTACAGGGTGAAAGAGAAATGGCTTCTGATAACAAAAGTTTAGGAACTTTCAGATTGGATGGTATACCTTCAGCACCAAGAGGAGTACCGCAAATCGAAGTTACATTTGATATTGATGCAAATGGTATTCTTAGTGTTACTGCTAAAGATAAAGGAAGCGGTAAAGAACAAAGTATTTCTATCACCGGTGCTTCAACTCTATCTGATAATGAAGTAGAAAAAATGGTAAAGGATGCCGAATCAAATGCATCTGCAGATAAAGAAAAAAGAGAAAAAATCGATTTAAAAAATCAAGCTGAAACACTCGTGTATCAGACAGAAAAGCAACTTGGTGAGCTAGGAGACAAAATTGATGCTGCAGCAAAGTCTAAAGTTGAAGAAAAAAGTAATGCTTTAAAAGAAGCAACTTCAAACGAAGATTATGAATCAATGAAAAAACTCCTTGAAGAACTTCAGCAAGAACTTTATGCAGTTGGTTCATCTGTTTATCAGCAACCAGGTAATCAGCCAACATCATCTGGCGCTGCAGGCGGCCCTGATCAGAGCGATTCAAACGAAAAAGGTGGAGATGATGTAATTGATGCAGACTTTACTGAAACAAAAGATTAGTAAAGGTAATTTTTAATTTCATTTGCAACCCATTTAGAACATGCCGGTGCTAGTAAAATTCCATTTTTATAAAAACCTGTACATATAATTAGTCCATTTTCAAGATTTTTCATTATTGGTGAAGGCTCACCATCTGGTCTTGACCTTATCCCGTACCATTTTTTAGAAATTTCTCCTTTCATCAGCCAATTTGGTCTTTTATCGAGAAAATTGGTGAGTTTTCCGAATGTATTTTTTTCTGGTTTAGTACTATATTCATCAGTTGATCCAATAATTAGCTTATTTTTTGATTTTGGAATTATATTTTTACCATTTATATTGAATTGTTTTGGCAGTGATAATAAATCAACTTCTGCATCATTTATCTCAATTTCCATAGCTTGACCTAAAACAGGTTTTAATTTGATGTTGTGAGATAGGCTATCTATTAAATCAATTGCTTTTAGTGAATTACATAAAATAACCATGTCAGATTTGATGTTTTCATTATTCCTTGTTGTAGAAATCCATTGATTGTTTGATTTTCTTATTTTTATTATTTCTTTTCGCAAATAATTTACTCTTTCATTTTTTAGATATTTATCTATTGTTTGAAGTAAAGAAAAAGGATTTATTCTTCCATCTTCGAACGAGATCATTCCTTTTATATTTTTTGTTTGGAAGGCTTTATTTATATTTTTGATAAATATTGAGTCTCTTTCTAAAATTCGCAAGTTTTGATCATTATTTTCATAAACAAATTTCTCTAATTTTTTAAATCTTTCTTCATCAGTAGTTAGTTGTATTAATGGCTTTTCGATATTTAATTTATAATTAAATTTTTGTAGGAATGTAATCCATTGTGGCCATAATTCAATGCTTTGTTTCCTGAGATCCCAGCTTCTACCACTTCTTTTTTGATACATATTACCCATAAGTAAGCCTAAAGCTGCATTGCTACTATTTTGGAGTTGAGTTGGATCTATTATCGTTACCTGAAAACCTAATTCTGATAATTCTAAGGCGTTAAATTTTCCAATAATCCCTGATCCAATAATAACTATGTTTGCTTGTTGAAAATTTTCTTTTAAGCTTTTCATTGATATATTAGATATACTTGTTTATTTGACTTTATAATTAAAGATTTTTTTGGAACATCCTTCAATTATATTCAAAATTGTTTGTCCCGATCGTCCTGGCCTTGTAAGTTTACTTACAAGTTGGATTGCAAATTACGGCGGCAACATAAAACATTCTGATCATCATACAGATCAAGATGCAGGTTTATTTCTTAGTCGAATTGAATGGAATAGTAACAATGAATCTTTTAATAGGGATGAAATTTATAAAGAATTTAAAAAAATTGCAGATGAAGTAAATGGACAATTTAACGTAAATTATTCTGATGAAATCCCAAATGTTGCTATTTTCGTGAGTAAACAAAATCATTGTTTGATTGATTTACTTTGGCGAGTAAGAAATGGAGAACTCAAAATGAAAGTTCCTTTAATAATTTCAAATCACTCTCATCTTGAAAATATTGCAAATGACTTTAATGCAAAATTTGTCCATATTGATACCTTTAAAACTGATAAAACTATTGTTGAAGATCAATTTTTAAATTTACTAAAAGAATCTGAAATTGATCTTGTTGTATTAGCCAAATATATGCAAATTTTGAGTGACTCTTTTTTAAAAAAGTTTTCTTCAATAATAAATATTCATCATTCTTTCTTACCTGCATTTAAGGGCGGGCAACCATATCATAGAGCATGGAAGAGAGGTGTTAAATTAATCGGTGCTACTGCTCACTATGTTACTGAAGATCTTGATGAAGGCCCGATAATAGAGCAATGTACAGTTAATGTAAGTCATAGGGATGAAGTTGATGATTTGATTAGAAAAGGAAGAGATATTGAAAGAATAGCTTTAGCAAGAGCAGTTAGATTACATCTAAATCATCAAGTATTTGTCTATAACAGCAAAACTGCTGTTTTTGATTGAAGATAGTTTCTTAGTCTTCTAATTCTATTTGTATTTGTCTTTCATAAATTGATTTTTCATTAAAAGCTCTTGCTATCAAGAAACTGGCAATGCAGCTGATTAAAACAGGTTTCATTATTAATAAATTTTTTGTTAAAGCAAAAGCTAAAAACATTGCTGTTATTGGCGTTCGCGAACATCCTGCTACGAAAGCTCCCATTCCCGCAAAAATGTATGTACTTGGTGCATGTCCTGTAGCAATTTCTACCCAGCTCCCCATTATTAGTCCGATTGATCCTCCTAAAGTAAGCATTGGATAGAATAATCCTCCAGGAGCTCCCGATGCTGCAGCTAAACCTGTCGTGATAAATAGTACTAAAACTGCTAATAAAGCAATTCCAATACTTGTATTTTGTTCAGCTATTATTTTCTGTAATTCATCTAAATTATGAAATGTACTGGGTAAAAAAGAGTAGATACTTCCTAAAATAAGTCCACAGATACTCATTTTTGTAATAAATTTATTTTTATACCACTTTTTCCCAAGATTTTGCATTAACAAAACATATCTGCTGTACAATTCTGCAAATATCCCAATAATTATTCCTAGTAAAACTAAGTAAATAAAATCTACAGGTAAGAAAAAAACTGATGGGTCATATTCTTTTTGAATCAAAAATCCGAGGTTAAAATCAAAGCCTCCTGCTTTAGGATCTAAACCCAAGGCTTGAATAATATCAGCAGATGAATCTGCAATAAAAGTTGTAATTACTACTAGTAATAAAATAACTGGTCTAGCAGAGTTTAATAACTCCTCTATTGCATAGATAAACCCTCCCAATGGAGCGCTAAATACTGCAGCTATTCCGGCACCACCACCAGCTGCTACTATTACTCTCCTGAAAGCTGTAGGCGCTTTGAGCCACTTGGCCATTTGCCAAGCTACGGATCCCCCCATTTGAACTGATGGACCTTCTGGACCCAAAGGGAATCCACTACCAATCGCAATAATTCCTGATATGAGCTTTACTAATCCTACTTTGAAATTCATTGGAACTTTTTTATGTCTTAAGAAACCCATGATTTGACTCACACCTGAACCTTTTGCGGCAGGTGCTACATTTTTGATCAAATATCCTGCAATAGCTCCTCCTAGAGCTCCAAAAATAGGTAAGACCGCAATAGATGGGAAATGGTCTAATAATGCTAATCTCCAATTATTAATAAAATAGATGCCAGTTTTAAAAGATATGCTTGTAATTGAAGCCCCTAGACCCGTTAATAAGAGCGAAAATGCAACGACTAGAGATCTTTGTTTTAATAATTTTTTGATGCTACGAGAAGAATTATTACTTGTTTTTTGAATATTATCTTTTATAAAGTTTGGCATGATCCATGATTATTTTGTCAAGCTGAAATCGTGTATTTCATCAAATTGAAGATAGCGATAAAGTTCATCTGAATATGGATTAATTTTATTTTTAGTAATATCCTGATATTCTTCTATCTCAGGTATTTTTCCAAGCAGTGCACAAACTGCTGCCAATTCTGCACTCCCTAAAAATACTTGCGCATTCTTGCCAAGTCTATTGTCAAAATTTCTTGTACTGGTAGAAAATACTACAGAACCTTCATCAACTCTAGCTTGATTTCCCATACATAAAGAACAGCCTGGCAACTCTAATCTTGCACCACAATCTTCAAATATTTTATAGTAGCCTTCAGCTTTTAGAGTTTCTTCATCCATCTTTGTTGGTGGACAAATCCATAATTTAGCTTTTAAATTTTGTACTCCTTCAAGAACTTTTGCAGCTGCTCTGTAATGACCAATATTTGTCATGCAAGAACCTATAAAAACTTCGTCAATATTTGTATTTGCAACATCAGTGATTTCTTTTACATTATCTGGGTCATTAGGGCAAGCAACTATTGGTTGTGTTACTTTTGCTAAATCAATTTCAATGATTTCTTCATACTGAGCGTTTGAATCTGGTTGAATTAATGATGGTTTTTTTAACCAATTTTTCATATCATTTATTCTTCTTGAAATTGATTTTGAATCTTCATAATTACCCTCGATCATTTTTTCTAGCAGGCAAATATTGCTTTTTAAATATTCTTGAACAGTTTCTTGGGATAAAAGTATTGAGCTACCAGCGCATGAGCGTTCTGCAGTAGCATCAGTAAGTTCAAAAGCCTGTTCAAGTTTTAGGTTTGGTAATCCTTCAATTTCCATAATTTTCCCGTTGAATATATTTTTCTTATTTGCTTTCTCAACAGTTAAGAGTCCTTTTTTAATTGCGAAGAGAGGGATTGCATTTACTAAATCTCTAAGAGTGATTCCTGGTAATAATTCTCCCTTAAATTTAATCAGCACAGATTCTGGCATATTTAATGGCATTGATCCTATTG
>NZ_CVSV01000081.1 GCF_001180245.1 Prochlorococcus marinus | reverse complement strand
TGTTATTTTTTTAAGCTGCCATTAATGGAGAAAGAGTTTCTATAGATAAAGTTTTTCTTGTGCCAATTGTTTGTAGTGACTTTAAGTAGAAAGTATCGCCTAAACCAATACCTATTATTCCACTAATTAGTAGGATAAATATGTTCTTTAATTCAGTTGTAGAACTTAGATTGATAAAAGCAGGTATAAAAATTAAAAAAGCTATTATATTTTTTATTAAATTAATATCTATTGATTTATATTTTTGAGTTTGCGAGCGCCAAATAAAGCACGCATATGTCCAAGATGTAGCAGCTCCAAAAGCAGAAAGGATTCCAATCAAAACGAATAATTTTTAAAAATTTTATTTTATAAATTGAGTAAATGCTAAAAAGAATACATATATAAGAATCAAAATCCCCGGTAAGTACTGAATTAGTGATTTGAAATTATTTTTTCTCATGTTTCTAAAATATTTTAATTTAAACAGTTTTTTTATTAGTAGGGTACAAACTCTCTAACTTTTTTCTTCTTTGAACTTTCGCATTAATTCTTTCTTCTTTTTCTTTTTTCTTGATCTCATCATTTATCTTATTTTGTCTATATCCAAACCAAAGTAGAACCCAAATAACAGAAGTTATTAAAAGAAGAGCGGTATATTGACCAGTCATAGGAAAACTGGCCTCAGAATATTTAACGTAAGAAAATAACAAGCTCATTTAATTAACTTAAAGCATAAAAATAACGACTGTGTTGATTTTTCTAGAAATTTAAAAATTAGCGAATCGTAGCTATTTATTATGTAGTTTTAAAGTTTTATATTTATTTTTTTTTGGTTTTTGGACTAATTTTTCTTTATAACTACTTGCTATTATCAGATTGAAGCATATTAAATAATAAGTTTTTGGAACCTTTTGATTTAGCAGTTGTTGGAGGCGGTGCAGCCGGTTTTATGACAGCAATAACTGCTGCTGAAAATGGAGTAAAAAGAATAATAATTCTTGAAGGAACTTCAAAACTTATGGAGAAAGTAAGGATTAGTGGAGGGGGAAGATGTAACGTCACTAATGCGACATGGATACCCAATGAACTAATTGAGAATTACCCCAGAGGTGGAATTCAGCTCTTGGAATCATTTAATCGTTTTGCTGCTGGAGATGTATATGATTGGTTTGAGAAAAAAGGTTTAAAATTAAAAATTGAGGAAGATCTAAGAGTATTCCCAGTGTCTAATTCTTCTTCAGATGTTATTGATTGTTTGAGAAAAAGTGCTTTATCAAAAAACGTAGAGATAATAACAAAATTTTTTGTAAAAGAAATTGCAAAAACTCCAGATAATATATTCAATATTTTTAGTCTTAAAAAAGCAAAGGTAACTGCAAAAAATATTATTCTTTCAACTGGAGGTAATCCAAGCGGATATAAATTAGCTCAAAATCTTGGACACACCATTGTTAAACCTGTACCATCGCTTTTTACTTTTTCCACAAAAGAACCAAATTTGAATGAATGTAGTGGGGTATCGATAAGGGGCATAGATATAGAAATTAATTTAAACAATAAGAATTTTCAAAATAGAGGCGATTTACTAATAACGCATTGGGGGTTTAGTGGGCCAGCAGTATTAAAACTTTCATCAATTGCAGCAAGGGAACTTTATAGCCAAAAATATAAATTTAATTTAATCATTAAATGGTCTTCTTTAAGTTATGAGGAGTTAAAAGAAAAAATTAATTATTTAAGATTAAATAAAGGCAAGGTGAATCTTATTAATAGTAGACCTGTTCCACTATTAACAAAAAGATTATGGATTTTTTTATTAAAGAAAATAGGTATTGATAAAGAGAAAAAGTGGGCTGATTTACTTGCGGATGAAAGAGAGAAAATGATAAGTACTCTAATGAGGGATAAATATATAATTTCGGGCAAAGGTCCATTTGGAGAGGAATTTGTTACTTCCGGAGGCGTAAAAATTAATGAGGTTAATTTTAAAAGTATGGAGAGCTTAATTTGTCCAGGGTTATTTTTTTCCGGAGAAGTTTTAGATGTTGATGGGATCACGGGTGGATTTAATTTTCAACATTGTTGGACAAGTGGATGGATCGCTGGGATGGCAGTCTCAAAGTTAAATCAATCAATAACAAATTAATAAGTAATAAATAAGTAAGTAACAATTCAATAAGTTTATCTTTTTTTTATTAAGTATTAGACGGAAAAAGTTTTTTGGAGAAACTTTAATTTTAAAGTTTTAATTATTGGTGAAGATTAATGCAAAATCTTGTATCAAAAAAAGCAGAAGAGGAAAGAAGATTAAAAGCTTTGGCAGAATATAGGATTTTGGGAACCAGGCCAGAATCATGTTATGACGATATTACAAAAATTGCTGCTACAACCTGTAATGTGCCTATTTCTTTAATGACATTGGTAGACAAAGATAAACAATGGTTTAAATCCAAAATAGGACTTCAAATATCAGAAACTAGAAGAGATTGGTCTTTTTGTACCCATGCAATAAAAGAAAATAGTCCATTAATTATTCATGATGCTTTCCAAGATGAAAGATTTATAAATAATCCATTGGTAACAGGAGACCCCAAGATTCGTTTTTATGCAGGTTTTCCCCTTAGAAATAGTGACGGTAATAAACTTGGAACTCTTTGTGTAATAGACAGAAAGCCAGGAAATCTAACTACACAACAATTCAATATTATGGAATTATTATCCAAGCAAATAGTTTCATTTTTAGAGCTTAGAAAAAAGTCATTGAACTTGCTAGATGCTTTGTCTAACTTGCACAAACAGGAAGGTATTTTATCTGTCTGTTCATATTGCAGAGAAGTGAAAAATAAGGAGGGCGATTGGATGCATTTAGAAAAATATCTTTCGAAAATTAGTGATATTAGATTCAGTCATGGGGTTTGTGATAATTGTATGGAAAAACATTTCCCAGATGTAATCGAAGTATGGAATAAAAAGGATTTCTTTGAAGATGGTCAAAAAAAGGTTTTTAGAGTCCTAGATTAATTAGCTGACTTTTTATTGTTTAATTTATTTTCTAAACAAATTCTTTATTTGGTGGTTAGTATTGTATAAATTTTGACTAGAGAATGTTATTAGGAACTTTATTGACAGGTGAAATTGCTAAAAGTGCATTAGTAGCATATGTTCATTATTTAGGAATAATATTGTGTTTCGGTTCTCTTTTGTTTGAAAGATTGACTCTCAAGGTAGGTCTTAATAGAAATGAGACGATCTCAATGATAATTGCAGATGTGGTTTATGGTTTAGCGGGTGTTGCGATATTAGTTACTGGGATTTTGCGAGTTAAGTATTTTGGTCAAGGAGGTGATTTCTATACAGGTAATCCTGTGTTTTGGATAAAGGTTTCTCTTTATATTCTTGTGGGATTACTTTCTTTATACCCAACAACAACCTATATCTTATGGGCCATTCCATTAAGTAAGAATAAATTACCTGAAATATCTGAAAATCTAGTCAAGAGGTTCAAACTAATAATTACTACTGAATTAGTGGGCTTTGCAACAATACCTTTGTTTGCCACTCTCATGGCTAGAGGTGTTGGTTTAGGTTGAATAATTTATTTCTAGAAAGAAATTGTTTAATAAGTGCAAACAAACTATATAGATGGAGTTTAAGTTATAAGATTTCTAAATCTAAAAAAGAGATTATCTTTATTGGTTTAAATCCCTCAATATCGGATGAAGTTTTCTTGGACAACACAACAAAAAAGATAATTAAAATTTCGAAAAACAATAATTACGGCAAAGTAAAATTAATAAATCTATTTGCTCTTATTTCAAGCAAACCAGAAAAACTTTTTAAACATAAAAACCCTGTGGGCTATCTAAACAACAATCATATTTATAAAAACTTAAAACACTGGTCTGAAAGTAAGAATTGTGATTTATGGTTAGGTTGGGGTAACAAAGGTAAATTTCTAAATAGAAATAAAAGAATATCAAAAAAAATAATGCAATATCACTCAATTAGGAAAAATAATTTTGATAATCCTCTTGGACCGCTTTTAATCAAGAAAACAATCAAAAATAATCCAATACACCCTCTATATTGTTCTGATTATTCCATCCTCCAATCTTATTTTTAGGTAGTAAGGCTCAAATTCAAACCAGTATTTTTAGCTAATCCATTAAATATGTGTTAATTTCTAATTGTTAAGATAATCTAATATGAAAATTTCAAAGCAATTAAATAAACTAAAAAACTTGAATGTTGAGGCAGAAAAATGTTCTACAAGAGAAGAAGCAAAAAAAATAATTAATAAAGCAAATAAAGCACAAAGTAAAATCAACAAATAAATAAAAAGTAATTTAAATTATTCATAAATTATAATTTTCAACAATATTTAATTTACACAAATACAACATATTAATTTCTTAGTATTTATGTCTTTGAAAATAATTAAAATAAGGAAATCGCACGAAAGATTTAGATCGACTAGAGAATGGCTAAATTCGATGCACTCATTTTCTTTCGCAGAGCATAGAGATCCAAAATGGGATAATTTTGGGAAAATTAGAGTTATAAACGAAGATACTATTTCTCCTAATGCAGGATTTAATACACATTCTCATGCAAATATGGAAATAATTACTGTAGTAACAAAAGGAGCAATAACTCATAGAGACTCTTTAAACAATCTTGGAAAAATTCACAAAGATGAAGTACAAGTTATGTCTGCAGGTACTGGAATCTCTCATAGCGAGAAGAATGAAGAAAATGAGAACTGTAAGTTGTTCCAGATTTGGATATACCCTCAAAAAGAAAATATCAAACCTCGATATGAGCAAATTTCATTAAATGAAAATTTGTGGGACAATCTTATTTTTAATTACAAAGACTGTAAAAATAATAAGCTTTTTCTAAATCAAAGTATCTCTTTATGGCGTTGTAAATATAAGCCAATTAAAGAAAAAAAATTGCCATTAAAAATCGATAAATATAATTGGATACAAATAATAGAAGGCAATCTTTTATTAAAAAGTAAAGACTCTAATTCAAATATATTTCTCGAATCTGGAGATGGTTTGGGTTTTGAAGTTAATTATTTTGATGATGTTTCTATAGATACTGAAAAAAACTTAGATTTTCTATTATTTTCGATGCCTTCCTTATAATTTCTGTTATTTTACCCATCAACTCCTTTATTAAATGCATTTAAGGCTTGCAAAGCCATATTAAGGTGAACTTCCATAGCACCAAGTGCAATTAAAGAATTTGGTGATTTATCTTTTAGTAAATTCTCTTTTCTTTTTGATAACTCATTAACTACCTTCTTAGTTGAATCTTCCCAATTGTTGATTAACTCTTCAAATTCTCTTTTTTCAGGGCTTTCTATTTCTGCTAATTCATCAGAAAAATGAGAATCCTTTTGTGCCCTAAGCATCAAGTAACTTAATTTTTTATGACTTATTGCTTGAGGTAAATTGTTAGATTCACTCATTGCTAGTGGGTTAATTTATAGTCAAAATCTAACTAACTAAGTGAATATTTGCTAGAGGGTAAACGGTTGTGATGACCGACCTGAAAATTACGAAATGATACTTGGACAAAAAATGGATTTATTAACCTATAATTTTTCACTTATTAGTTTCTTGAAATAATCTCCACGCTCTTCATAATTTTTAAATTGATCAAAACTAGAGCATGAAGGTGAGAATAATAATGTTCCAACCCTATTATTTTGTAAATAATGAAAAACAAAATTTAAAAGCTCTTTAAGTTCTGAAAATTCAAAAACATTTTTTTTAAATCCTTCATTAATAAGGGCCATTTTTAGGACTTTTGAGCTTTCTCCAAAAAGGAAAACACATTCAACTTTTTTCTTTAAAACTTTTACCCACTCACTATATTCATTGCCTTTTAATCTACCCCCAGCAATGATTATTATTTGACCTTCAATTGAACTTATTCCCGCAATAGATGAGTCAAAATTTGTAGCTTTACTATCATTAATGATTTCCAGATCATTATTTTTATAAATTGTTTCCATCCTATGGGGTAATTGTTTGTATTTAGATAAGGAATCTTTAATCTTCTTGCCAGATAATCCAACTTTTCTTGCTGCTGCAATTACCAATAAAAGATTTTGAAGATTATGCATTCCTTTTAAAGAAAAATGTTCAAGTTTGAATAATTTCTTCCCTCTCTCAACAATGTACGCTTGTTTATCTATCCAATAATCGCAATGATTGAAATTTGATTTATTGAAACTAGTTGTTATCCAAACCCCTCTTGATAGCGAACTGTAGTGATTTCTTAGGTTTTTATCGTCATAATTATAAATTCTAAAATCAGATTTTTCTAACAAGCTTTTTTTTATGTTGAAATAGTTTTCAAGTGTTTTATGTCTTTCAAGATGATCTTCTGTGAAGGTTGTCCATATTCCAATATTAGGTTTTACTTCTGGAGATATTTCTATTTGATAACTGCTTAATTCAGCTACAACCCAATCAATTTTTTCATGTTTTTTGGAGTGAGCATACTTACATAAAGGTGTACCAATATTTCCAGCAAAAGGAGCATATAATCCAGTATCAGAGAGTATATGGCTTAGTAGATGAGTAACAGTAGTCTTGCCATTAGTGCCAGTAATACCTATCCAATTTGTGTCTTTTAAAATTTCCCATGCAACATTAATTTCTCCAATTACTTTAATTCCCTTTTTTTTTAATTCAATAATAGTTATGTGGTCATAAGGTATTGATGGACTTACAACAACAGATTCGATCTCTTTCCAAAAAGGTTGAATTTCTTCAAATACAAATTCTTTATTTAGAGAAACTATGATATTAAGCTCCTCTAATGCTGTTTTTCTCTCTAAGAATTCTATCCCATCTTTACTTTCCCAAACAATTACTCTCTTATTGATGCTTCTCAAATACTTGGCAGCCCAAAATCCAGATTTACCTAATCCAATTACAAGATTAATATTTCTTTTACTTGAATGATTATCTATCATTAAATTTATAATTGCATTTATATTAATTGTGTTTAAAGGGTAATTCAATCATGAGATTTTTCTTCAGTATTTATAGTATTCGTCCAAGAAAAGTTAATTAATGGAAGATAATACTGCAAAATATTGGTTCTCTTGGTTTTATGAAAAGTGGGAGAAAAATGCTCCAGGTGAATTAATTGAACAGGGTTTAACTCCGTCTCAGATCGCTGAGCGCTTTGTTAATGAAAACCATAATAGTTTTATTCAATTGTCAAAAAAAATTGATGAAAAAAATTATGATGCCTTAACAGAATTTATGAAACTCTCAGAGAGTGAATTACATATCTTGAAGTATTTTCTAAAGTTAGTAAAAATGAAAAATTTATAAGAAGTTATTAAGTATTTCCATGCTTTTTTCCCATAAGTTTTTTCTTTCTTTTTTATTCATGGCGAAAGGAGAAGTAGGGGATAGTTTTGGATGACCTCTAAAATTAAATCTAGGACCATAATGATCACCGCCTCTTGCGTCTGGTGAAGTAGCTGCAAAAAGCTGAGGTAAAGCACCCATCTCAGCAGTTTGAAAAATAGGGCTAAATAATTCCAATGAGAATGTTTCTAATGGACCAGGGTTGGGTTTTTGAGCAGTAAAGAGATTTGTTTTTGCAATTCCTGGGTGAGCAGCTAAAGAAAGTATATTTTTGTGCTTTAAGTTCTCATTTAGTTCCAAAGCAAACATTACATTTGCCAATTTGCTATTGGAGTAAGATTCCCATTTATTGTAGTAGTTCTCGGCTTTCAGATTTTTCCAACCAACTTTGCCAAAAAATTGTGCTCCCGAAGTCACCGTCACTATTCTAGATTCTTCTTTTTTTTCAATAATTGGAAGTAACTTTAGAGTCAAAAGCATGTGAGCTAGATGATTAACTGCAAATTGTATTTCATATCCTTGGGCACTAAGAGTTTTAGGCGGATGCATAATGCCTGCATTATTGATTAGTAAATCCAAATTTTCAAAATTATCAAAAATTTTGGACTGAACTTCAACAATATTTTTTAAATCTGACAAATCTAATTTTAAAGGGGTAAATAATCCTTCAGGATTAAGACCTTTAAGTTTTTTGATAGTTTGATTAGCTTTTTCAAGTGATCTACAAGCTATAACAACATGTACATTTTTTTCAGCTAAGGCCTTTGCAGTGTAGTATCCCAGACCACTATTCGCACCAGTAATTAGCGCTGTTTTGCCTGTAAGGTTTGGAATATTGGATGTTTCCCAGTTAGAGATTTTAGGTCTTGAAATAGTGGCAGTCATTTAGTAATCCTGCAAATTGCTTTGGAATAAACCAAAATTTAATTACTTTTCCACTGTAAATACTGGAAGTCAGTATCGTGAGCTCTTATTGAAGGTACTATTTAATATTATTTTTCAATTGCATATTGCCATTCGTTATTTTGAGATAAACTTTTCTCTCTAAGTAACTGCAATTTCCTACTATTTATTTTTATAACAATCCCATTAGTTGGATATTTCGCAAATATTTTTTTCTCTAACCAATGTTTTTTATATATTTGGATTTCGCTTGTATGATTTGTGAAGTAACTGTCAGGGGTGCTGAAGCCACATTTTTTAAGATAGTTAAGGGTTTCGTATTGATTAAGTCTTCCATTAAGTATTTGGAAACAGCAAAAGCGGAGACTTTCTCCAATCCCTTTCTTATCATTGAGGTATTTTCTTGTAATTCTTTTGGAAATGCCGGCAACTTGGTTTGTAGCGTATAGTTCACCTCTAATTTGAAAATCTCGTTTGATAGGAATACAATCGGGGACATTTTTAATTTGTTTAATTTTGCTTGAGACATCAAATCCTTTTTTTGTAATAGCTTTATTAAACTTGCCATCTATATATCTAATTGCAATAGCACAGCCATCAATTTTTGGTTGAATACTTAATCTTGTTTTTGTTAATAAACTTTCCAAAAATTCCTTATAGTTTTCTTTGGCTAATTTTGGCAAAAGTTTATTATTTTTTTGATTAAAATAGTTAGGCTCTGGATTGACAGGAATAAAGAGCTTTTCAAGTTGCTTAAATGCATCATTCGAAATTATGCCTTCACCTATTCTGTATTGTTCATCTAGATACTTAACATCTCTCACTAATAAATTATTCATAATAATTTTGATTAATATTTAAAAATCTTCTAGAAAAAATCATTTAAATAAAGATTTGAAAATTTAAATTAGATTTAAAAAGTAATTGAT
>NZ_CVSV01000080.1 GCF_001180245.1 Prochlorococcus marinus | reverse complement strand
GTGGTTCTGTCCTGGCTAATTGTTCCTTTTGGACAAAACCTTTTAATAAGTAACGTTGGTATTGGAATTTTCCTATGGATTGCTTTAAGCAGTATTCAGCCAATTGGCCTTCTTATGAGCGGATACGCATCAAATAATAAGTATTCCTTATTAGGAGGTTTAAGAGCAGCGGCTCAATCAATAAGTTATGAAATTCCTTTAGCTTTATCTG
>NZ_CVSV01000079.1 GCF_001180245.1 Prochlorococcus marinus | reverse complement strand
ACACCTAATGTCCCGCCAACTGTTGAATTCCCTGAAGCACTTAATGTCGTGAATGCACCAGATGATGCGGAATTAGCTCCAATTGTGGTTCCATCTATTGCCCCAGAATTTATATCTACTCCCACATTAGTTCCTATCAAAGTTTGAATTGCATTAATAGAATTTAAATTTGTATTTATATCAGATGCATTTTCATCAATAGCTTGATTTTGACTATTAGCACAAGCTTGACTTTCA
>NZ_CVSV01000078.1 GCF_001180245.1 Prochlorococcus marinus | reverse complement strand
ATTATTGTCTTCTAATGCTTTAATTATTCCACTGTATAGTTCTCCTTTCTTCTTCCATTCATTACAACCATATTTAGCTTCGTAAAAGGAAGGATAACTACAACTTGAAAGAGATATTAAAGTTATTGGAATCCATATAAATTTTTTCATTTCTGTAAGATTCTAATTAACCCTTAAATACTAAATTAAAAACATTGGTTATGGTTTTTATTTTTAAATGTTGATTTAATT
>NZ_CVSV01000077.1 GCF_001180245.1 Prochlorococcus marinus | reverse complement strand
AAAACAGTAACTGAAGTAAAAAAATTGATTTTTTCTTTAAAATAAGGATCTGGGAATATCTTTTCTTTTAAAAGCCAAAGTAATCCATAAGTACCATGCAGAGCTAAATAAACGTAGGGAGCGATCGTAAAATTATCAAAAAAGATCATGAGACCTATTACTACAAATGCAGTGAGCCCCTTATGTAGATTAATTATTTGATTAAGTTTC
>NZ_CVSV01000076.1 GCF_001180245.1 Prochlorococcus marinus | reverse complement strand
TCAGTGGTTAATCTAATTACCTCATCATGATTCTTGCATTTTGAAAGGGATAACTTTTTACTAGGATTATTTTTTATTAGCTCAGCAATTTGATTAAGTTGCTCAATTTTTTTTAGAAAATTACTTAGATCTTTATCTGACATTTATCTAGGAAGTAAATTTTTGATCATAAGTAAATATGTAATAAAGAACCCAGGCAACACCAATAATA
>NZ_CVSV01000075.1 GCF_001180245.1 Prochlorococcus marinus | reverse complement strand
CGGCTCCCTGCTAAGGAGTTACAGGAGGTAACTTTTGTCGAGGGTTCGAATCCCTCCCTCTCCGTGTTATTTAGATTCGTGGAAGTTTATAAGAGTTCGCTGAAGTTTAAGATTTACTGATATCAGAATCGAATGTGCTTAAAGGTTCGCAAAAGTTCAATATTAAGTCAACAAACTAGCGGGTAAATTGGTGGGTAAAATGTATATCTGGAGTAATAATGGTGGGTAAAGAAAACGTATTTATAGAGACCGTTCTAAGAGGTTGTGGTGGGTAAAAATATTATCTAGTAATTCATGAAGAATTTAAAAAGTAAGGTGATATAATAAAGTCAAAAAAAATATATCTACCAGACGAACTTTTATGTTCAAAAAGATTGAGATTTGGATACTTTACCTGGTTTTACTTTTAGCCATACCCGTAACAATTATTTTTGGTTCTCTAGTAAGATATGAAATTCTCGGGGTAAAGAAATACGGCATTCTTTCTAAAACAGCATTATTTATTGCAAAAGTACCTTCTACTATACGAAAGGTATTCTATTCAGATCTAAAACTTAAGGATAGATTCCCCTTATTAGATGGTTTTAATGGGACGCCAACTTTAAATGAATCTTATTTACTTCTTTCAAAATTTGATGGAGATTTACAAGAGGGAATAGTTGAACTTATTGATTTAAGAAACTTTAAGGTTTTGCATACTTGGAATCCTGATATAGATAAATTTAATAAATCAATTGAAAAAATTGATCAGTTCAAATATTTAGATAGAGACCAAAATGATTCAAGACAAAGAATAAAACATCCAAAATTAACTAGAGATGGAGGCTTATTGTTTGAGTCAGGACCACTAAGGAAAATAGATGCATGTTCTAATTTAATTTTTCAAAATAAAAAAGCCATGTTTCATCACTCTATAGAAACAGATACTGAAGAGTTCATATGGGCCCCAATTTATATTTATCCACAATCTTTACCTATTGAACAAGTTGGTAGAGATATAGTTGTTGAAGAAGGTTATCGCGATGATGGAATTGTTAAATTATCTTCTGATGGAAAAATATTATTTGAAAAGTCACTTACTCAAATTTTTATAGAAAATAATCTTGAGTATCTTTTATTCACTAAAATGGATTCAGTTTTTAATCATGATCCATTACATTTAAATGATATTCAACCAGTAAATTTTGATGGGAAGTTTTGGAAGAAAGGAGATCTTTTTTTATCTATCAGAGATCAATCAATGGTTGCACTATATCGACCTTCAACAAATAAAATTATCTGGAAAGGAACAGGTCCATTTTTTAATCAACATGATGTAGATATTCTAAATGACCACTCAATATCAGTATTTAATAATAACTCTAAGCAATTTAAAGATGGAGCTATTGTAGACGGACATAATGAAGTAATTATTTATGATTTTAAAACTAATCAATATTCTTACTATCTAAATGAAAGTTTAAAAAAAAACGATGTAAGAACTATTAAACAAGGTAGAAGTCAGATCCTTCCTAATGGCGATCTTTTTGTTGAAGAAACTAATTTTGGCAGAGCAATTTATTTCGATGCCGATGGTTTATTGAGATGGACTTATCTTAATCGAGCAAAAAATGGTAATGTTTATTTTCTTGGTTGGTCAAGAATACTTTACGACGATAAAGATATTACAATAGTAAAAAACTTCTTACATAAAAAAGGCACATGTGAATGATTGAATCAAGTAAGGAAATAAATCTATTTCCCAATTTAATAACTTTACTTCTATATATTGGACCTGGAATGGGAGGTGGTGTTATCGCTGCAATTTTTGGATTCATTGCGGCATTTTTTTTAGCATTATGGGGTATTCTTTATTATCCAATCAAACGTGCTTTTAAAAATAAGAAAAAGAAAAACACATTATCTAAAAATAAGAATCATTATAGAAAGTGAACCACTTAATAATATTGGTTATTTGTTTATTGTCTGTTGAAATATTTATCAGGTCAAATTATTTATCCTTAATCAACTCGTCATTTAAGGTAAGCAAGAAAGCAATTTCTATCATACTGAACAAAAATATTAGTGATCACTGGAAAGAATATATTATCCCAAAATATTCATTGCAGATGATGAAGTATTCAATGCAAATGTTATTAATTTTATTTTTGATTATTTTTATTTTTGTTATTGCAGATAAATTGTTTAGCGGGTTTATTGCTTTCACATTGTCTTGGAGTGGAATAATCGAATCTACATTGCTTGCATTTAGTTATGTCTACATAAGAAAACTAACTTTTAGATGAATAATTATTCTTGGTTGGAACAAAAGTTGCATAAGTTTGCTCTTTCATCGCAATTTATGCGAGAAGTAACTTTTGATTTTGAAAGTACTAGTATCGCTCCTTCAAGTAAGACTGGAGACCATGTTTTTATTACAGGACTTGCACGTTCAGGGACAACCATATTATTAAATGCACTTTATAAATCAAATATCTTTGCATCTCTGTCTTATGCTGATATGCCATTTGTCCTCGCTCCTAACCTTTGGTCTAAGATTTCCTTTAATAAGAAAAATTTAGAGTTAAAGGAAAGAGCACATGGAGATGGAATTAAAGTCTCTACAGAGTCGCCAGAAGCATTTGAGGAGGTGTTTTGGCAGACTTTTGCTGCAGAAAATAATGATGAATTAGGAGAAAAGTTCAGGGTTTATGTAGGTAATATTTTGTATAAGTATAAAAAAGAGAGATACCTTAGTAAGAATAATCAAAACATAAAAAGAATTGAATTGATTAATTCTATTTTCAGTAACTCAAAGATACTTGTTCCTTTCAGAGAACCAATACAGCATGCATATTCTTTACTGATTCAGCATAAAAAATTTATTGAGGACGCCAAAAATGATAACTTTATATCAAAATATATGAAATGGATTGGACATACCGAATTTGGTCCTAATTACATTCCTATTTACAACCAGAATCTAAATTTTCCAAATGATTTAGAAATAAATCATTGGGTTGAACAATGGTATCTTACCTATAATGATTGTTTTCAATCTTTAAAAAATAAGAAGAATATTCATTTTATATCTTATGAAAAACTTTGCTCAATGAAAGATTACTGGTTTCAAATTAAAAAATTAGTGAACATAGAGAAACCTTATGATTTTCAATTTAAAGAATCTAAAAAAGATATTCCATTAAGTATTGATAAAGTATTGAAAGAAAAAGTAATGTCTTTATATTCTGGTTTAAATGATTTAGATCTTTTGTAAAAAAGAGTGAAATATTGCATATGAAGAGATCGTTTTAAGTGATCGTGGTGGCTAATTTACCTTCATCTGGGGTCATATTTGTTCGTATTAATTCATCTGGGTTCTCTAGCGTTCTCTTTCTAGTGACTCCCTCTCCTTAATTAATTGAAAAATTTTTTAAATTTGTACTTTATTAAAACAAGTCAAGATTTATATTCTTAAGGTCATTAATAGAATTTAAAATCAAATCAGCACCTGCATTTATGAGATTTTTTTCGTACGCATTACGCTCTTTTAATAGAGATTTTAAATGTAAATGTGGGGGAGCTATTCCAAAACTTATAAATTTCTGAGATGGCACTTCTTTTCTAGCGTTTAAAACTGTATTTATATCTGCAATAGTATCTCCTACATATGCAATGGGAATATTTGATGCGCCAAGTTTATCGCTAAGAAGTTGTTTTGATAAGTTAATAAAACCTTCAGGATTAGGTTTGTCAGGAGCATCTCCCATAGATATTAATGGCGGTGATTTTAGTCCAAGTCTTTTTTCTAAAACAAATTTTGCAGAAGCAGACTCTGCACCACTCACAAAACCCCAAATTATTCCATTGCTTTCTAAAAATTC
Source organism: Prochlorococcus marinus (assembly GCF_001180245.1). GTDB lineage: Bacteria > Cyanobacteriota > Cyanobacteriia > PCC-6307 > Cyanobiaceae > Prochlorococcus_A > Prochlorococcus_A marinus_F. The sequence continues at coordinate 117,631 of NZ_CVSV01000075.1, read as the reverse complement.
AAAAAACTTTTTATCAACTAATAACTCCTCATTCTTTATAAATCCAGACCAATGATTACTATCTTTATTTGGATCTCCTCCAAAGTAAAATTTTTCAAAACATTTAACTATCTCATTTTTTTGAGGAATTTTAAGGTTTGAGTTTTCTTTTTTTTTATATCTTTTAATAAGTTCTAAACTTAAGTCCCAGTCGTTATTCCATATCCCTTCGTTTTTGGCATTATCAATATCTACAAAACTTGGTTCCCATCCAGAAAATTTGTAAACTGTTTTTTTTAATGAAAGTCTGTAACTATTTTCTACGCTTCGTATAACACCGTCTATATCAAATAAAATTAAACCAATATTTTTCAATGAACTTTGTATTCCTTTTTATAAAAGATTAGTATTCATATTAAAAAAAAGCAAAAAAAATTTTATAGCTAATTTAATTATTATCTAAACTTCATTTTGTAAATATCCTCTGGGAGTGAGAAATATTTCATCAACTAGGCTTGTTTGAGAATTGCCAATAATAATAATTGATAACATATCAATCTCTTCAAAAGGAATAGTGTTTAAAGTAAAAAATTTTTTGGTCTGATTTTCTCTCCCTAGTTGTCTAGCTATTAAAACTGGAGTATTACCATGCCTAGATTGTAAACATATATCTATTACACTTTTTAGCTGCCAATTTCTTTCAATGGATTGAGGATTAAATAAAGCTATTACAAAGTCACCCACAAGAGCTCCTTCAATTCTTTTTTCTATTAAAGACCATGGAGTTAATTTATCACTTAAGCTTACTGAACAAAAGTCATTCATTAGTGGTGCTCCACTAATCGCAGCCGCTAATTGAACACTACTTATACCTGGATGTACTTCAAAGAAAGGTCTATATTCTTTTTTGATTTTTTGAAGTAATTCTAAAAGTAAACCTGCCATGCCATAATAACCAGACTCACCTGAAGAAATTAAGGCTACTTTAATTCCTTCCTCAGCTAGATTAATTGCTTTACTGCATCTCTCTTTTTCTTCAGTAAGTTTACTTTCAATTAAAACTTGGTCACTCCTTTTTAAGGACTTAATTAAATCTAAATACATTTTGTATCCGATCCAAACAGTACATCTAGAAAGTGCTTTTTTAGCATCATTTGTTAGGTAAGATAAATCTCCAGGCCCACTTCCAATAATATGGATTTCGCCATGGGTTGGATTATATTGATTTTTAGATTCTGCTACAGAGATAGTTACTGCGCCAGATTGATTTTTAAAAACTCTTTTTTCTGCTAATAATTTTGATTCTTCTCCTGCTGCCAATATGCAAGACGCTTCTGCTACGGACGGTGTGCCAATTTCCTCTTGTACGATATTTGATGGATTTGGAACAATTATTTTTGAAAGATCTTCTTTGGTAAAAAACTTAATAGGCAAGTTATTTTCTTCTGCGAGTTCTAAAATCCCTTTTTCATCTTTTTTAATATCAATAGTTGCAAATCCCGCTATGGAGTGAAATGATAAATTACTTGACTTAAAAAATTTTTTTAAAGAATTTGCTATTAAGTCTTTGGATGTATTTCTTTCACATCCAATGCCAATCCATAATACAGGCGGGTGCCAAGTAATTTCATGATTTTCGAAAACACTCACATGAAAAGTTGCGTCTGGGTTTTCAATTTCTTTTTCATTAATTTGATTAATAATCTCCCCTGATTCTGAATTTTTCCATAAGCTATTACCAGACAATTGTTTGCAAAATATTTTTTCGTTCTTAGCTTGTTTAATTACTAGTTTTGACCAATCCTTTATTTTGCCTGACCTTTGCCAACCCCATTGATTCCCAAATGCATCAAGATTTAAGAAGCTTTGATCACTGGAATTATTAGTTTCTATTATTTCGCCACCGAGTAAATTAGCAATTTGACATGCAATATTTTGCGCATTTGACTGATGCAAACCAATTAAAGGAACTATCTTGGAACATTTGTTATCTATAACTATTACACCAGGATCTTGATCTTTTGAGGTTAAAAAAGAATTTATTATGCGTATTGATGCAGCGATGGAGCCTATAAAAATTATTAAATCTATTTCTGGCCATTTTTTAAGTAAGATTTCTTTAGGTTTTTGTACTTGAATAAGTTCATTTTCCTTACCATCCTCTTTTGAAGAACTAGCTATATATATTTCTTTGACAAATTCTGTTTTTTTAAGCCTTTTTAAAATTTCGTTTGAATTATTAGATAGACCTATAGCAATTCCTTTCAAATTAGAAACTATTGACAGTTACATTGAAAATTATATCCTGTTGCTGGATTTAAAAAATTTTCTTTGAAATATAAAAAAAAATTTAAGAAATTTATGTAAAATCTGAGTAAAAATACTCATAGTCTAGTCATAGGCAAGAATTTAACAAAATATTCATATAGTAACAATCATTAGAACATTTGTTACGTTAATGCATAACGAAAGAATCTTTGCCTTATTATTTTTGAAACGAATATCTAAAGTTTCCGAGGATTCGTTTTCTTGAACATTATCATTATAAATAAGTTCGAGTTCCGATCAATCGGCTTTAATGTCAATTATTTTCGAGGTGCTAGATGACCATCAGCCCACCAGAAAGTGGAGAAAAAAACAAAAAAGTTTTGGAAGATCCTGTAAAGGCCGATCCAAGACCTATTGATTTTGCCAAATTAGATAAGCCAGGTTTCTGGTCAAGTAAATTATCTAAGGGTCCAAAAACTACAACTTGGATCTGGAATTTGCATGCTGACGCACATGATTTTGATGTGCATACAGGCGATGCTGAAGAAGCAACAAGAAAAATCTTTTCAGCTCATTTTGGACATCTTGCAGTCATTTTTATATGGATGAGTGCAGCATTTTTCCATGGAGCAAGATTTTCTAATTATTCAGGTTGGTTAGCTGACCCAACTCATGTTAAACCTGGTGCTCAACAAGTTTGGGCAATAGTTGGCCAAGAAATGCTAAATGCTGATCTTGGAGCTAACTACAACGGAATTCAAATCAGTTCAGGAATTTTCCACATGTGGCGAGCATGGGGAATAACTAATGAAAGTGAACTGATGGCTTTAGCAATTGGTGCTGTAGTAATGGCTGCACTTATGCTTCATGCAGGAATCTTTCATTATCACAAAGCAGCTCCAAAAATGGAGTGGTTCCAAGATATTGAGTCTATGCTTAACCACCATATAGCTGGTTTAGTAGGATTAGGATCTTTAGCATGGGCTGGTCATTGTATTCATATCGGAGCTCCTACTGCAGCTCTCTTAGATGCAATTGATGCAGGATCTCCTTTAGTAATAAATGGTAAAGAAATAGCAACTATTGCAGATATGCCTATGCCGCATCAACTCTGTGATCCACAAATCATCGGTCAGATATTTCCAGGATTAGCAAGTGGTACAGGTAATTTCTTTAGTTTGAACTGGTTAGCTTTCTCGGATTTCCTTACCTTCAAAGGTGGCCTTAACCCTGTGACAGGAAGTTTATGGATGACTGATGTTTCACATCATCACTTAGCTTTTGGTGTAATAGCAATCATTGGTGGTCATATGTATAGGACCAATTATGGTATTGGTCATAGTATGAAAGAAATATTAGATTCACAACAAGGAGACCCAATATTATTTCCTGCTCCTAAAGGTCATCAAGGTCTTTTTGAGTTCATGGCAGAAAGTAGACATGCCCAGCTTGCAGTAAACCTAGCAATGCTTGGATCAATTAGCATACTTGTATCTCATCATATGTATGCGATGCCTCCATATCCATACATAGCTACTGACTACATGACAGTTCTTGGATTATTTACTCATCACATGTGGATAGGTGGATTATTCATAGTAGGTGCAGGCGCGCATGCTGGAATTGCAATGGTTAGAGATTATGATCCAGCAAAACATATTGATAATGTATTAGACAGAATCCTCAAAGCAAGAGATGCCTTAATCAGTCACTTGAACTGGGTATGTATGTGGTTAGGATTCCATAGTTTTGGACTTTACATTCACAACGACACTATGAGGGCTTTGGGTAGACCTCAAGATATGTTTAGTGATTCTGCAATCCAACTTCAGCCAATTTTTGCTCAATGGGTACAGAGTATTCAAGCATCTGCTGTTGGAACTTCTCTTTTAGCAGGTACTGCAGAAGCTTTACCTCACAAAGCTTTAAGTGAGGTTTTTAATGGAAGTTTAGTTGAAGTTGGTGGAAAGGTTGCTATTGCTCCAATTCCACTAGGCACAGCTGATTTAATGATTCATCATATTCATGCTTTCCAAATTCACGTAACTGTTTTGATACTTCTCAAAGGAGTTCTTTATGCAAGAAGTTCAAGGTTGATCCCTGATAAAGCTTCTTTAGGATTTAGATTCCCTTGTGATGGACCTGGAAGAGGTGGTACATGTCAAGTTTCTTCATGGGACCACGTGTTCTTAGCACTTTTCTGGATGTATAACTGTTTATCAATTGTAATTTTCCACTTCTCTTGGAAAATGCAGAGTGATGTTTGGGGACTCACTGGTGGTAACTTCGCACAAAGTTCCATTACAATTAATGGTTGGTTAAGAGATTTCCTTTGGGCTCAAGCTTCTCAAGTATTAACAAGTTATGGTCAATCAATAAGCATGTACGGTTTGATGTTCTTAGGAGCTCACTTCATATGGGCATTTAGTTTAATGTTCCTCTTTAGTGGAAGGGGATATTGGCAAGAATTATTCGAATCAATTGTTTGGGCGCATAACAAACTTAAAGTTGCTCCAACGATTCAACCAAGAGCTTTATCTATCACCCAGGGTAGAGCAGTAGGTGTAACACACTTCCTTGTTGGTGGTATTGCTACCACATGGGCCTTCTTCCATGCTCGCCTTTTCGGGCTGGGCTAAAAACCTGAACTTCACCTTTTTAATTCAATGGCAACAAAATTTCCATCATTTAACCAGGGTCTAGCTCAGGACCCCACAACCCGACGAATATGGTACGGAATAGCTACCGCTCACGACTTTGAAAGTCATGATGGTATGACCGAAGAAAAGCTTTATCAGAAGCTTTTCTCTACACATTTTGGTCATCTAGCAATAATCGCTCTCTGGGTAGCTGGTAACTTATTTCATATTGCGTGGCAAGGTAACTTCGAGCAGTTTGTACTTGATCCAACTCACGTTAGACCTATTGCTCATGCTATTTGGGACCCACATTTTGGATCTGGTATCACAGAAGCTATGACACAAGCTGGAGCTAGTGGCCCAGTAAACATAGCTTACTCAGGTCTCTACCATTGGTGGTACACAATTGGAATGAGAACTAATGAGCAACTCTTCCAAGCTTCAATATTCATGAGTATTTTGGCTTGTTGGACTCTATTTGCAGGTTGGTTACACTTACAGCCAAAATTCAGACCCTCTCTAGCTTGGTTTAAAAATGCAGAATCAAGATTAAATCATCATTTAGCTGTTTTATTTGGTTTTAGTAGTATTGCTTGGACAGGTCATTTGGTTCATGTTGCTATACCTGAATCAAGAGGTCAGCATGTAGGTTGGGATAACTGGTTAACAGTACTTCCACACCCTGCAGGTCTAGCTCCTTTCTTTACTTTAAACTGGGGGGCATATGCCCAAAATCCTGATTCTCTAGATCAGGTGTTTGGAACAGCTGAGGGAGCTGGTACAGCAATCTTTACTTTCTTAGGTGGTCTTCATCCTCAAAGTGAAGCATTATGGCTTACTGACATTGCTCATCATCATATCGCGATTGGAACAGTTTTCGTAATTGCTGGTCATATGTATAGAAATACATTCGGTATTGGCCATAGCCTCAAAGAAATTACAGAAGCTCATAATACAAGACATCCTAATGATCCTCATAAAGGTAGTTTCGGAATTAACCACGATGGAATATATGAAACTGTAAATAATTCATTACATTTCCAACTTGGACTAGCATTAGCATCACTTGGTGTAGCAACTTCTCTAGTAGCGCAACATATGGGTGCACTTCCTTCTTATGCTTTCATTGCAAGGGACTACACCACACAATCTGCTTTATATAGTCATCATCAGTACATAGCAATGTTTTTGATGGTTGGTGCTTTCGCACATGGTGCTATTTTCTTTGTTAGAGATTACGATCCAGAATTAAACAAAGATAATGTATTAGCAAGAGTGCTTGGAACAAAGGAAGCTTTGATAAGCCACCTTAGTTGGGTAACAATGTTGCTTGGATTCCATACTCTTGGAATTTATGTTCATAACGATGTTGTTGTGGCTTTTGGTAATCCTGAAAAGCAAATTCTAATCGAGCCAGTATTTGCTCAATTCGTTCAAGCTGCTCAAGGTAAGATGATGTACGGCTTTAATGCTTTATTATCTGATCCTACAAGTTCAGCAACTCTCGCAGCTAATTCATTACCAGGTAATCATTACTGGATGGATCTTATCAATAGGCAAGATGCATTAAGTGCTTTCTTACCAATCGGGCCAGCTGATTTCTTAGTTCACCATGCTATCGCTTTAGGTCTTCATACAACTGCATTAATTCTTATCAAAGGTGCTCTTGATTCTAGAGGAACAAAATTAATTCCTGATAAGAAAGATTTAGGTTATGCTTTCCCTTGCGATGGACCCGGACGTGGAGGCACTTGTGATAGCTCATCTTGGGATGCTATGTACTTAGCTATGTTTTGGGCATTAAATTTACTAGCATGGGTTACTTTCTACTGGCATTGGAAACACCTAGCAATTTGGCAGGGTAATGTAGCACAATTTAACGAATCAGGAACTTATCTAATGGGTTGGTTCAGAGATTATCTTTGGTTAAACTCTGCTCAACTTATTAATGGATATAATCCATTTGGAGTAAATTCTCTATCTCCTTGGGCTTGGATGTTCCTATTCGGTCACTTAGTTTGGGCTACTGGTTTCATGTTCCTAATATCATGGCGTGGTTATTGGCAAGAGTTAATTGAAACATTAGTTTGGGCACATCAGCGTACTCCAATTGCTAACCTTGTTGGCTGGAGAGATAAGCCAGTTGCACTTTCAATTGTTCAAGCTAGATTAGTTGGACTAGCACATTTCACGATTGGGAACATACTTACATTTGGGGCATTTGTTATAGCATCCACATCAGGTAAGTTTGGTTGAATTTCCCTTAAATAATTTAAATCACCACATTTGTGGTGATTTTTTTTGTTTAATTTTTATGTTCTAAATTAAGTTAAAATTGTGTAATTATTATTAAATATAAATGTCAGATATAAAACAATTAATTTCTATTATCGTCCCTGTTTTCAATGAAAGCGAGAGTGTTGGTCTTTTATTGGATGAAGTTATAAATGTAATGTCATCTCATAAATTTAATTTTGAATTGATTGTTGTAAATGATGGTTCTAAAGATAATACTCATCAAGTATTAAAGCAACTAACTCTCAAAATTAAAGAATTGTCAGTAATTTCCCTTCGCAAAAATTATGGTCAAACTGCAGCAATGTCAGCTGGCTTTGATAATTCTAAGGGCGACATTGTTATTACTTTGGATGGTGATTTACAGAATGATCCAAATGACATTCCATTATTAATTTCAGAAATTAATAATGGTTATGATTTGGTTTGTGGTTGGAGGTTTGATAGAAAAGATAAATTAATTAATAGAAAGATACCATCAAAAATAGCGAATAAGTTAATAGCTCACGTAACAGGTTTGAAGTTGCATGACTATGGTTGCTCATTAAAAGCGTTTAAGAAAGAAATAATAGAAGATATAAAGTTATATGGGGAACTTCACAGGTTTTTACCCGTTTTAGCAACTATTGAAGGTGCAAGAATCAAAGAAATTAAAGTAAATCATAGGAGCAGGCAATATGGATCTAGTAAATATGGAATTGATAGAACTTTTAGAGTTTTAATGGATTTACTAACTGTTTGGTTTATGACTAAATTTTTAACAAGACCGATGTATGGATTTGGTTTTGTTGGGATTATAAGTATTTTTTTTAGCCTTGCGATAAGTTCTTATTTGATAGTTTTAAAAATAATGGGTGAGGATATTGGAAATCGTCCTTTGCTGATGTTTGCATTAATATTAGGAATTGCTGGTGTTCAATTATTTAGCTTTGGATTATTGAGCGAACTTTTAATTAGAACATATCATGAAAGTCAAAGTCGTCCAATTTACAGAATTAGATCAATAAACAATGCTAAGCAAAATTGATTTTTTACTTGAACTTTCTTATTAATAAAGCTGAAATTTCAACGACTTTAGGCGAAATATCTCTTAAGCCTTTTCGTAAAATCGGTAATGTTGATTTATCAGACAATTCTTCTGCAATTTTTAAGGCCTTTAATTTATTTTCTGTATCACCCTGAAAAAGACTAATCATTTTATTTCTTTGAGAATTTTTATAAAATACTGAGTACTTTTTTTCTTCGTTATTGTATAAATAACTATTTTTTTTAGACAGAAATTTATTATTACTTTTTTTATTTTTGTTTAATTTAATAGAATTTAAATTGCTTTGATTTATTAACTTTTTAAAGCTTCTTTTTTTAAAAACTAGAAGTAATATTCCTATAAAAATAATAAGTAAAATTGCGAAAAAATTTAACATGTAAAAAGTTAATAATTTTTATATCATCCAGTAATAAAATTAACATTATTTCGCTGATAAATACTAAAGTGTTTAAAGATGTTTAAAGAACTATGCCATCTGATTTACCAAGTCTTTTACCCTCAATTTTTGTTCCATTAATTGGTATAGCAATGCCTGCTGTTTTTATCGTATTGATTGGAAGATTAATTACAGCAACTGAATAAATTATCAAACACTAAACTATTAAAAAAATGAGCGACTTTCAAAAATCATTCTCTGAATCAACAAGTTCTATTAAGTTTGATGAGAAATACATAGATACTTCTGTACAACCAAATGATATTGGCGTAGCAGAACAATGGGCAGTAAAAACAGTTGCTGATCCTTGTGTTGGTAATTTAGCTACTCCAGTTAATAGTGGTTATTTTACAAAAGCCTTTATAAATAATTTACCTTTTTACAGAGAAGGTATTTCCCCTAATTTTAGAGGTTTAGAAACTGGAGCAGCTTTTGGATATCTTCTATACGGACCTTTTACCATGACTGGCCCATTAAGAAATTCTGAATTTGCTTTAACAGCTGGACTTCTCGCTACTATTGGAGCTGTTCATATTTTGACAGCACTTTTTGTTTTATACAATGCACCTGGTAAAGCACCTAATGTTCAACCTCCAGATGCGACTGTTAATAATCCGCCAAAGGACTTATTTACAAGAGCTGGTTGGGCTGATTTTACAAGTGGATTTTGGTTAGGTGGATGTGGAGGAGCTGTTTTTGCTTGGTTACTTGTTGGGACATTACACTTAGATACCATAATGCCAATCATTAAAAATATTTGGACTGCTGGTTAATTTCTAAATAAAAGAATAAGTAATATTCAAATTTAATTTAAAATTTTAAGGTGAGCTCTATTAATTAACGTATAGTGCGGTCCCATCTATAATTTCTAACTACTCTGCCTGCCGAAATAAGTTTAGATTTATAATGCAATGAGATTTTATCAGTAGACTTTTTTAGGGTATCTAAACCTATTCCATTTCTGCCAAAATCCTTTCCAGAGCTATGGTAATAGAATCCGTCTCCTTTGTAGATTCCAATATGATCACATTTTTCTTCATTTCCAAAAAATAAAAGATCGCCGGGTCGCAGAGCTGCATATGATTCTTTGTAATAAAAAAGGTGCTTACAAAAACTTTTTATTTGAAAAGAGTCTCGAGGTATATAAATTTGATGCTTTAAAAAAGCAGTCTGAATTAATCCAGAACAATCAAAATTGGGTCCTAATGTACCTCCCCAAAGATATTCATTATTTAACTCAGATTGATCCTTGATCCATTTTAAAATTGAGGTAACTTTATCTTTTATAAAGAATTGTTCATTTCCTAAACTGTAATTTTTTTTGAATTCGTATTTCTCAATAATTAATCCATCTAAATTTATCCAACAGACGTAACCATCTTCATATAGTTGAACTAGTATTCTTGAAAATTTATGGTTGTTTTGATAAATATTTGGATAAATAACCCTAAAAATTCTATTTTTAAATATTTCAGTAACTAATTTATCTTCTATTTCATTTTGATATCCCGAAATATTAACTTTTAATTTCCACCAAATAGTTTTTGAAAAATTAGTTTGTTTAAATAGTGAAATAGGATTTTTATAATTTTCCATACAATGTCCTTTTACTATTTAAGTGAAGAGATGAGTCTAGCCTTAAATGATATTTTAGGGAGAGTATGCTCTTACAATCAGGATTTTTCAAGTGAAGATATTGCCATAACTTGGATTAATTATAAAAGTGAGAATAAAAGTGTATTTAAAGGTTTTGGTACTGGCATAAATAATAAAAAAATGGTTTACCCTGCCAGCATAGTCAAGTTGGTTTATGGTCTTGCTACATATTATTGGATTAAAAAAGGAAGTTTATTATTATCGGATGAAATTATTGATGCTGTTAGAAAAATGTTATCTTTCTCAAGTAATAATGCAACAAGCTTCTTAATTGATTTACTTACTGGAACAACTAGTGGGCCTTGTATTGAGGGCGAATCATGGGAAAATTGGAAATATCAAAGAAGTATAATAAACGATTGGCTACATGATTTACATTGGGAGGAATTGAGTGGTTTAAATTGCTGCCAGAAGACTTGGGATGATGGACCATTTGGTCGTGAAAAAGAATTCTATGGAGATAATAATAAAAATAGAAACGCTATGAATTCTGATTCGGCTGCAAGGGTTTTGGAGGAAATTATGATTCATATTGATTACCAAAAAAATGATTTAAATTTACGAAGTTTTTTAAAAAGAAATTTAGATAAAGTTGTTCTTCAAAAAGATTCTCTTAATCAAATAGATGGTTTTTTGGGTGCAGGCTTACCAGAAAGCATTAATCTTTGGAGTAAAGCAGGCTTAATGTCAGAAGTTAGACATGATTCTGCTTGGTGGACTAATAGTCAATCTCTACACACTTTATTAGTTGTTTTTTGTGATGGTGAAAAATATTCTAAAGATTCTTCTTTCCTACCATTAATATCAAAAGAAGTATATGAATTTAATAAAAAATATACTATTTAGGACTAAATTGAATCTTCTAAGAAATTAGAATCTAATTTGTCAGTATATGCTTCGTAAGGCAACATCATTACTTCTTCAAAATCTAAATCATTCATAATCCATTCTCTATATTCAGCTAATAAACTTTTTCTATCTTCATTATTTAATTCATAAATACGCAACGCTGTATCTTTAAAATTTTCTTTAATTAAATTTTCAATGTCTTTCCTCTTCATTTTATGTTAGTTCTCCTTCCAAAATTACTCTTCTTATTGTTGACAACGCAATTCCTGTTTGTGATCTGATTGATCGATAAGAATATCCTTCATTACGCAATCTGATTACTAAAGATTCTTTTAGAGGACTTATTTTGGGTCTTCCTCCCAAATTATTTCCAGATAATTTTCTGCGTAATAGTTGTTCTTTTTTTCTTTCACCTAAACTTTTGTCTTCTAAATTATCTAATTCATATAAAATCTTAAAAATTGAAGAATTTGAATTATAAGATTCATTAGCAGCAAAAAAACCAGTCGAAGTTCGCAATTGAATATCCTTATTAATAAGTTTATTTATTGTTATCAAACATTCTTTTTTGTTTTTAAATGCTCGATCAAGCTGAGTAATTATTAATTGATCGCCTTTTGATAGGGAATTTATAGCTTTATTGAGTTGGGGTTTGATTTCTTCATCTAAACTTATAAATTCAGAGAACACTATACTGCAACCCTCTTCCTTCAAAAATTTTATTTGCTCTTCTAAATATTCATATTCATTATGAGAAGCTCTAGCATAACCTATTGCTTTAAAGTTTTTATTTTTTTCCGATAATAAAATACGTTTTCTTTTAAATTTAAAAGTCAATGTTTTATTACATATATTTTTTACTGTATCAAATAATATTAAAAAAAACACTTTTTAGTACAAAATAATCAATGTAATATTAATTTTTTAGCTATATTTAAGAAAAAGTATGTTCTGATTACTATAATAAAAATAACGTTATGAAATCTGATTCAATTTTAGTTAATGAAACACGAACGTTGTGTTACGAGTAAATTTAATTTAGATTTTCTAAATCGCAGAAGGATTAGTTGAATCCATTTATTTATTTACTTCTGTTGAATGTGCTTCGTCTTTGAAATTATAAATAGTTAATTCATCTTGTTTTTAGTAAAATAAAATTACAGGTCAAGAAGATTTAATGTGACTAATAATCCTAATAGTTTAATTTCAAAACCTGAATGGTTAAGGGTCAAAGCACCACAAGTTGAGCGTATTGGTAATACTGCAAATTTATTAAATGATTTAAATCTCAATACCGTATGTCAAGAAGCAAGCTGTCCAAATATCGGCGAATGTTTTGCTAGTGGAACTGCAACTTTCCTCATAATGGGTCCTGGTTGTACTAGGGCATGTCCATATTGCGATATTGATTTTGATAGATCTAAGAGAGACTTAGACCCAACTGAACCATATCGTTTAGCCGAAGCTGTTTTTAGAATGAAGCTTAAGCATGTTGTAATCACATCAGTTAATAGAGACGATCTTGAGGATGGTGGCGCATCTCAATTTTTTCAATGTGTGCATCTAATAAGAGAAAAATCTCCTGAAACTACAATTGAGCTTCTAATACCTGATCTTTGTGGCAACTGGAAAGCGCTTGAAAAAGTTCTTGATTCAAATCCAAACGTTTTAAACCACAATATTGAGACTGTGTCTTCGCTATATAAAAAAGTAAGACCTCAAGGCAAATATGAAAGAACTCTTGAGTTGCTTAAAAGAACCAGAGACTATTCTCCCAAAATATATACAAAGTCAGGCTTTATGCTTGGTTTAGGGGAAAAAGACGAGGAGGTCTTGAGTCTGCTTAAGGATTTAAAAAGTAATTTCGTTGATATTGTTACTATTGGCCAATATTTATCTCCTGGCCCTAATCATTTACCTGTGAAAAGATTTGTAAGTCCTTCAAAATTTAACTACTTTAAAGCGTTCGGGGAAAAAGATTTAAACTTCATGCAAGTAGTTAGTTCTCCTTTAACTCGTAGTAGCTACCATGCTGAAGAGATTCAAAAACTTATGAAAAAGTATCCAAAATAGTTATATTTATTTATTTGGATCTACCCACTCATTTAATTTCCATTCAACTAGATCATTTTTAATCATTGGATCATTCTTAATTATTTTTAGTGCATTTCTATAATTATCCATCTCAAGAATAAGTAATCCGCCGTCACCTGGCCTATTTAACTTATCTACCAAAAATCCAGTTTTTATATTAATTCCCTCTTTTTTTGATTTTTTTACCCAATAAATATGTTCGTTAATTATTTTTCGTTTTAAATCATTATTAATTAAGTATTCTTTTTTTATAATTTCAGTTTTTACAAAGAAAGGCATTTACATTTTTTTTATACCAAGCATCTCTTCTTCGCTTGGGGGAACAATCAGTTTGAAAGTACTCTTAAAATGAGACCAATTTTCAATTATTTTGGCAGCCTTTAAGCTATTTGTTTTTGCTTGATATTCTCTAATAATTTCCAATAAGATATTTTCCTGCTTTGATGAAGTTATTTGATGAATGCTTACTATTTCTTTATTTACTTTATTACTTAAATCATTATTTTCATCGATTATAAAAGCTATTCCACCAGTCATGCCCGCACCAATATTCCTTCCTGTGGAACCTAGAATAACAACTTTCCCACCAGTCATGTATTCACAACAATGATCACCTGCTCCTTCTGTTACCGCTGTAGCACCACTATTTCTAACAGCAAATCTTTCTCCCGATTTTCCTAATGCAAATAATTTTCCACCTGTTGCTCCATAAAGACAAGTATTTCCCAGGATGACTTGTTCGGAGGAGATTTCATTTATTTTTGGTGGAATTATTGTGAGGATTCCTCCATTCATTCCTTTACAAACATAATCATTAGCTTCTCCAATTAATTGAACATTCATTCCCTTCAATAAAAATGCACCAAAGCTTTGTCCTGCATATCCTTTGAAATTTAAGTTGAGTTCGCCATTGAAGCCAGTGTTGCCATGAAGTTCTGCGATTTCGCCTGATATTTTCGCACAAACACTTCTATCTGTATTTTTTATCTCAATTTCTTTGGTTAATATTTCGTGATTTTTAATTGAATCTATAAATTTAGGATCAGACAAAAACTCGTCTTCTAATACAGAACCATTAGTATGGGCAGTTTTTATATGATTTAACCATGATCTATCAGGGGTTGAGTGTTTATTTACTAAAGAAGAAAGATCGATATTAGAGGTTTTTGGAAGATCGATATTTCTTTCAGAAAGAAATTCTTGATTACCAATCAGTTCTTCCATATTAGAAACACCGATACTACTCATTATCTGTCTTACTTCTTCAGCAATATACAAGAAAAAATTTACGACATTTTCTGGAATACCTTTAAATCTTTTTCTTAATTCTTCTTTTTGAGTGGCAACTCCAACAGGACACTTGTTGGTATGACAAACCCTAGCCATTATGCATCCTTCAGCAATCATCGCAACAGAACCAAAACCGTATTCTTCAGCACCTAGTAAAGCTGCAATAACTACGTCCCAGCCTGTTTTAAGGCCTCCATCTGTTCTCAAAATTACTCTTTCGCGTAAGTTATTCTCTAAGAGAGATTTATGAACCTCAGCAACACCAAGTTCCCATGGCAAACCTGCATGTTTAATAGAACTCAGGGGTGAAGCACCTGTACCTCCGTCATGGCCTGATATTTGAATTACATCTGCATTAGCTTTGCTTACTCCAGCGGCAATAGTGCCTATACCAATTTCAGAAACAAGTTTAACGCTTACTTTCGCTTTTGGATGAACTTGGTGTAAGTCATGGATAAGTTGAGCTAAATCTTCAATTGAATATATATCATGATGCGGGGGAGGAGATATTAAAGCTACTCCAGGTTTACTATTTCTTAGTTTTGCGATGTAAGAATCAACTTTTGGACCAGGTAATTGTCCTCCCTCTCCGGGTTTCGCACCTTGAGCCATTTTTATTTCGAGTTGTTTTCCACTTCTTAGATATTCAGGTGTAACTCCAAATCTTCCGGATGCTATTTGTTTAATAGCTGAGCATGCTGTATCTCCATTCTTTAATCCTTTAATAAATGGCAAAGTCGCTGACTGAGTATTATCATCGATATCATTTAAAACATTAAAACGAGCTGGATCTTCTCCCCCTTCTCCACTATTACTTTTTCCACCTATTCTATTCATTGCAACTGCTAAAACTTCATGCGCTTCTCTGGATAAAGCACCTAAACTCATTCCTCCAGTACAGAACCTTTTGCAAATTGATTCAACACTTTCAACGTCCTCTAATGGAATACTTTTTCTTTTTGAATTAATTGTAAGTAAATCTCTAAGAGATGTTGTCGGTCTATTACTAATAAGTTTTTTGTAAGTTTCAAAATGATCGTATCCTGGCCCTTGTTTTACCGCTGAATGTAAAACTTTGGACATCTCTGGGTTATTGGAATGATATTCTCCATTATTTCTAAATTGTACAAATCCCAAAAATTCTAATTTCTTTAAATCGATCTCTGGATAGGCTTTCGTATGTATTGAAAGTGTTTCATTAGTTAATTCTTTTAGTGTTATGCCAGCGATACGACTTGTTGTACCATCAAAAGCAATTTTTATTAAGTCAGATCCAAGGCCTACAGCTTCAAAAATTTGTGCACCATGGTAACTAGATAAAAGTGAGATGCCTATTTTTGAGAGAATTTTTCTTAGACCGTCTTCTAGAGCTTTTTTAATATTTTCTTGAACATCAACTATTGATAATGGATTTATTTTTTTGCTATCAATGAGTTTTTGTGTTTTTGGATGTTTTAACCAGTGTCTACCTGCTTCGAAGGTCAACCAAGGGCAAACTGCACTTGCTCCATAACCAATTAAACAAGCTAAGTGATGTGTGCTCCAACATTGACCAGTCTCAATTATTAGAGAAGCTTTTAGTCTGATTTCTTTTTTAAGAAGATAATGATGAATTGCTCCAACAGCAAGTAAAGGAGGTATGAAAGTCTTTTTAGGATTAATTCCCTTATCAGAAATAATAATTAGAGAGCAACCTTCTTTTATAGACAGCTCACTCTGTTTACAGATTAGTTTTAATTGGTTCTCTAAGCCTTGAATACCTTCCTCTAAATCAAACAAACTTGAAATTGTCTGAGATTTAATTTTTGATTTTTTGATGGAAATGAGTTCTTCCTCATTTAGAATCGGACTTTGTAAATGAATAAAAGGTTTAGCATCTTTAATTTCAAAAGGTGTACATCTTTCTCCTAGATGCATCTCTAAACTCATTACAAGTTTTTCTCTCAGAGGGTCAATAGGAGGATTAGTAACTTGCGCAAATCTTTGCTTAAAATAGTCGTATAAAATATGCGGCTTAGATGAAAGAACTGCTAATGGGATGTCGTCACCCATGCAATAAGTAGGCTCTTTAGCTAATGAAGCCATTGAATCTAAGACAAGGTCATTATCTTCCGCTGAAAAACCGTATGCAGTTTGTTGTTGCAACAACTCAAGGTCTTTTAGTTTGCAGTCTTTAACCCATTCATTATTTTCAATTTTTATAGTTCTATTACTGAGAAGATTTTTATAATTATGCCTTTGAGCGGCTTCAGATTTTACTTCCCAATTTCTTAGGATTCTATTCTGATGAAAATCAACTGCCAACATTTGTCCCGGACCTAATCGACCTTTTTCTATTACTCTTTCTTCTTCAAGGTCTACTACTCCTGTTTCAGAACCCATTATTACAAAACCATCATTTGTGATTGAATATCTTGCTGGTCTTAGGCCATTTCTATCAAGCGTTGCTCCGACAAAATTTCCATCAGCAAATACAAGTAGTGCTGGACCATCCCAAGCTTCTTGTAGGCTTGCAGAATATTCATAAAAAGCTTTTATATACTCTTTCTCCTCAAGTTCTGGTTGATCTCTAAATGCTTCAGGAACAAGTTTTAATAATGAGTCAGTAATGGGCTGACCTGAACGAATATTGATTTCAAGGGTTGCATCAAGATTTGATGAATCACTTTTGTTTACATCTACAATAGGCTTAATTTCATTGGATAACTCTCCCCAAAAATCATCTATATGTGTTTCTGAAGCTTTAGCCCAATTAATATTGCCTAAGAGAGTATTTATTTCGCCATTATGACCCAAAAATCTCATGGGCTGAGCTAGTGGCCATTTTGGAAGTGTATTGGTACTAAATCTACGATGATAAACAGAAAATGAAACTTTAAAACTCTCTTCTTTAAGATCTTGATAAAACTCGGATAATATTTCAGAGCGAACCATACCTTTATAAACAACTGTTTGAGAACTTAGTGAGGCAAAATAAAACTCACAATCCCCAACATCATTTTTGAAAGTTTCTCTTATTTTTTTCTCAATTCTTTTCCTTAATTGAAATAGAAGCCTTTCAACATCCTTATCATCTTTTTTATCTATATATATTATCCACTGACAGATGAATGGAGCATTTGCTTTAGCTAAAGGACCTAAGATTTCATTATTAACGGGTACTGTTCTCCAAGATGTTTTGTTGACGTTTAATTTTTCTGCTTCTTCATCACATATTGATTTACATATTTCAATTTTTTCTTTTTTATTGGGCATAAAAACCATGCCTAAACCTCTATTAAATTCTTGAGTATTTTTAAGATTAAGTTTCTCTTCTAGATATCCCCATGGAATTGAACATAAAATACCTGCTCCATCTCCTGAGTCACTATCTCCTCCACAACCTCCTCTATGCTCCATGCAGTTGAGGCCCTTTAGAGATTGTTTAAGGATCCAGTTGCTTTCTATTCCTTCAACATTTGCTACGAAACCAACTCCACATGCGTCTTTCTCCCCACTTATTCCATTTGGGGAATAACTATCTTGATATGGGCCAACGATTCTTTTGATACTCTCTCCCATAGATTATTTAATTCTATTTAGTTATTTATGTATTTCTATTATAAAAATAAATATGAAAATAAATCTAAAGATAATTAATATTTACCAAATAATTTTAATTTGACAAATTTTAAAAAAAATATAATAAAAAACTTTTAGTAAGTGCTCTTAAAAGGTTATGATGGTTAGATATTTATTTTTATCTAAGTTTTAATAAATGCCCACCATCTCACAATTAGTAGGTTCAGAAAGAAAACGTCTGACAAAGAAAACAAAATCTCCTGCATTAAAATCTTGCCCTGAGAGAAGAGGGGTATGTACAAGAGTCTATACATCAACACCTAAAAAACCTAATTCAGCTCTGAGAAAAGTTGCTAGGGTTAGATTAACTTCTGGTTTCGAAGTAACTGCTTATATTCCTGGTATTGGTCATAATTTGCAAGAACATTCTGTAGTGCTCCTTAGGGGTGGAAGAGTAAAGGATTTGCCAGGAGTTAGATATCATATAATAAGAGGAACATTAGATACCGCTGGAGTCAAAGATAGACGTCAATCCAGATCTAAGTATGGAGCAAAAGCTCCAAAAGATTAATTTGTAAACATTACTTTTAAAAATCATGTCACGTCGTAATGCAGCAGTAAAAAGACCAGTCCTTCCTGATCCTCAATTTAATAGTCGTCTCGCTTCAATGATGATTTCTCGATTGATGAAGCATGGTAAAAAATCTACAGCTCAAAGAATCTTGTCTGATGCGTTTTCTTTAATAAGTGAGAGAACAGGAGGGAATGCAGTGGAATTATTTGAAACAGCTGTAAAAAATGCTACTCCTCTTGTAGAAGTTCGAGCTAGAAGAGTTGGTGGTGCAACATATCAAGTACCTATGGAAGTTCGCCAAGAGAGGGGTACGGCTATGGCATTAAGATGGCTTGTTACATTCTCACGAGCAAGAAATGGCAAGAGTATGTCCCAAAAACTTGCTGGTGAGTTAATGGATGCTGCAAATGAAACTGGTAGTGCCGTTAAAAAAAGAGAAGATACTCATAAAATGGCAGAAGCTAATAAAGCTTTTGCACATTACAGATATTAATTTCATCAAAAGGTACTTAAGTAGTTTATTATTATTAAAGTTTGCTTTTAGGGTGAACTACACTTATCAAAAATTATTTTATTTGGAGCTTTAAAATTGGCACGCGACTTTCCCCTAGAACGAGTAAGAAACATAGGTATAGCCGCTCATATCGACGCAGGTAAGACAACAACAACTGAAAGAATTTTGTTTTATTCAGGTGTAGTTCATAAGATAGGAGAGGTTCATGATGGTGCTGCTGTAACTGATTGGATGGCTCAAGAAAGAGAAAGAGGAATAACTATTACTGCTGCTGCAATATCTACTAGTTGGCAAGATCATAGGATTAATATTATTGATACTCCTGGACACGTTGATTTTACTATTGAAGTTGAAAGATCAATGCGTGTGTTGGATGGAGTTATAGCTGTATTTTGCGCAGTTGGTGGAGTTCAGCCTCAATCCGAAACTGTTTGGCGTCAAGCAGATAGATACTCTGTTCCAAGAATGGTTTTTGTTAATAAAATGGATAGAACTGGTGCGGATTTTTTAAAGGTTAATAAGCAAATTAAAGATCGACTAAAGGCAAATGCACTTCCAATTCAGCTACCTATTGGGGCTGAAGGTGATCTCACAGGTATTATTGATTTAGTGGCCAACAAAGCATATCTTTACAAAAACGATTTAGGTACTGATATTGAAGAAGCTCCAATACCATCTGACATGGAGGAGGAAGCTGCTGAGTGGAGATTTAAGCTAATGGAAAGTGTTGCAGAAAATGATGAAGAGTTAATAGAAATATTCCTCGAAACAGGAGAATTATCTGAAGAACAACTTAAAAAAGGTATTAGGGAAGGGGTTTTAAAACATGGATTAGTTCCAGTATTGTGCGGTTCAGCCTTTAAGAATAAAGGTGTCCAACTTGTATTAGATGCTGTAGTTGATTACTTGCCAGCTCCAGTTGATGTGAAACCAATACAAGGTGTTTTGCCAAGTGGTAAAGAGGATGTAAGACCTTCAGATGATAACGCTCCTTTTAGTGCATTAGCATTTAAAGTGATGTCAGATCCTTATGGGAAATTAACTTTTGTAAGAATGTATTCAGGTGTTCTTTCAAAGGGAAGTTATGTAATGAATTCTACTAAGGATGCTAAAGAGAGAATTTCTAGATTGGTAATTCTTAAAGCTGATGAAAGAGAGGAGGTTGATGAATTGAGGGCTGGGGATTTAGGGGCTGTATTAGGCCTTAAGAACACAACAACTGGTGATACTTTGTGTAACACAGAAGATCCAATAGTTTTGGAGACATTGTTTATTCCTGAACCAGTTATCTCAGTTGCTGTTGAGCCAAAAACTAAAGGCGATATGGAAAAATTATCAAAAGCTTTAACTGCTTTGTCTGAAG
Source organism: Prochlorococcus marinus (assembly GCF_001180245.1). Classification (GTDB taxonomy): domain Bacteria; phylum Cyanobacteriota; class Cyanobacteriia; order PCC-6307; family Cyanobiaceae; genus Prochlorococcus_A; species Prochlorococcus_A marinus_F. Next base: position 97,065 of record NZ_CVSV01000075.1, on the reverse strand, counting down.
AGGATCCAACCTTTAGGGTAAGTACAGATCCTGAGACAAATCAAACTGTTATTGCAGGTATGGGTGAGTTGCACCTAGAAATCCTTGTAGATAGAATGTTAAGAGAATTTAAAGTCGAAGCAAATATAGGGGCTCCACAGGTTTCATATAGAGAAACTATTAGGTCTAGTTCTAAAGGTGAAGGGAAATATGCAAGACAGACTGGAGGTAAAGGTCAATATGGTCATGTAATTATTGAAATGGAACCTGCTGAAGTTGGTAAAGGTTTTGAATTTGTGAACAAAATTGTTGGTGGAGCCGTACCAAAAGAGTACATTGGTCCTGCATCTAATGGTATGAAAGAGACTTGTGAATCGGGTGTTCTTGCCGGTTATCCACTCATTGATGTAAAAGTAACACTAGTCGATGGTTCATTCCACGATGTAGACTCATCTGAAATGGCCTTCAAAATTGCAGGTTCCATGGCTTTTAAAGATGGGGTTAAAAAATGCAATCCTGTTCTCTTAGAGCCTATGATGAAAGTTGAGGTCGAAAGTCCTGATGACTTTCTTGGATCTGTAATTGGTGATCTCTCCTCCAGAAGAGGTCAAGTAGAAGGACAATCTGTTGATGACGGATTGTCTAAGGTACAGGCCAAAGTGCCCTTAGCCGAAATGTTCGGTTATGCCACTCAACTCCGATCAATGACTCAAGGTCGGGGTATATTTTCAATGGAGTTCGCAAATTATGAGGAAGTTCCTCGTAATGTTGCTGAAGCTATCATTTCCAAGAATCAGGGCAATTCCTGATCTCTAAACTAAAACACTCTTAAACCCTCGATTCTTTAATTCAAAATGGCTCGCGAGAAGTTCGAAAGAAACAAACCACATGTCAACATAGGTACTATCGGCCATGTTGATCATGGAAAAACAACATTAACAGCTGCTATTACAAATGTATTAGCTAAAAAAGGTCAAGCCCAAGCTCAAGACTATGGAGACATTGATGGTGCTCCAGAAGAAAGAGAGCGTGGCATTACCATTAACACAGCTCATGTTGAATATGAAACTGAAGGCAGACACTATGCTCATGTCGACTGCCCAGGACATGCTGATTATGTGAAAAACATGATCACAGGGGCCGCCCAGATGGATGGAGCTATTCTAGTTTGCGCAGCTACAGATGGTCCTATGGCTCAAACAAAAGAGCATATTCTTCTAGCTAAACAGGTTGGAGTTCCTGCTCTTGTAGTTGCTCTAAATAAGTGCGATATGGTCGATGATGAAGAAATTATTGAACTTGTCGAAATGGAAATTAGGGAACTACTAGATAGTTATGACTTCCCAGGAGATGACATTCCTATAGTTCAAGTTTCAGGTTTAAAAGCTCTCGAAGGTGATTCCACTTGGGAATCAAAGATTGAAGAATTAATGAAAGCAGTTGATGCTAGCATTCCTGAACCAGAAAGAGAAGTTGATAAACCATTCTTGATGGCAGTTGAAGACGTTTTTTCCATTACTGGTAGAGGAACTGTTGCAACTGGAAGAATTGAGAGAGGTAAAGTTAAGGTTGGAGAAGAAGTAGAAATAGTTGGAATAAGAGATACAAGAGTAACAACTGTTACTGGAGTTGAAATGTTCCGAAAACTTCTTGACGAAGGTATGGCTGGTGACAATGTCGGTTTACTTCTACGGGGTGTCCAGAAAGAAGATATTGAGAGAGGAATGGTTCTTGTGAAAAAAGGATCTATTACACCTCATACTCAGTTTGAAGGAGAAGTTTACGTTCTCAAAAAAGAAGAGGGCGGAAGACATACTCCTTTCTTTGCGGGATATAGACCTCAGTTCTACATCAGAACAACTGATGTGACAGGTCAAATAACCGCATTTACTTCAGATGATGGCTCCAACGTTGAAATGGTTATGCCAGGAGACAGAATTAAGATGACTGGAGAATTAATTTGTCCAGTAGCTATTGAACAAGGTATGCGATTCGCTATACGTGAAGGTGGACGTACTATCGGTGCTGGAGTTGTTTCTAAAATACTCAAATAATAAATTTGAATTTTAGAAATTTAACCTCAATCATCTAGTATAGGTTTATCGATAAGGGTCATTCTAATCAATGACCCTTCATTAGAAGTTACTTGAAACTATGACCGCATCAATTGCACAACAAAAAATAAGAATAAGACTCAAAGCATTTGATAGAAGAATGCTAGATTTATCTTGCGACAAAATAATTCAAACGGCTGATACTACTTCTGCCTCAGCAATAGGTCCAATACCTTTACCTACAAAAAGGAAAATTTATTGTGTCCTAAGATCACCACATGTTGATAAAGATTCTAGAGAGCATTTTGAAACAAGAACACATCGAAGAATAATAGATATCTACAGTCCTTCTGCAAAAACTATTGATGCTTTAATGAAACTAGATCTCCCTAGTGGTGTAGATATAGAAGTTAAACTTTAATAAATCCCGAAATCGACCTAAATTGATTAGTATGAATAAAGTGAGATGAGGTTTAAATGGGAGAACTCTCAGTAAGGGAATTACCTCTATTTCCTTTACCAGAGGTAGTCCTTTTTCCTCAAGAAGTATTGCCTTTACATATTTTTGAATCGAGATATAGGATTATGCTTCAATCCGTTCTTGAAAGTGATTCTATGTTTGGAGTAATTAAATGGGATCCAACTACTAAAAGTATGGCTAATGTTGGATGTTGTGCACAAATTTTAAAACATCAAACTGCAGAGGATGGGAGAAGTAATATCATCACTCTCGGCCAACAAAGATTTCAAGTCTTAGAAATAACTCGTTCTACGCCATTTTGTTCTGCTATGGTTAGTTGGATCAGTGATAATAATATTGATGACTTGCAAAAATTAGATTCTCTAAAAGATTCAGTAAAAGAAGCACTTAGTGATGTTATTAATTTAACGAGTAAATTGACTAATACTAAGAAAAATTTACCAGATAAATTACCTGACAACCCAATGGATTTATCATTTTGGATAGGAGCTCATTTGGGCGGTCCTGTTGCTGAAGAACAGCAAAGGCTCCTTGAGGAGAGAAATACTTTTACTCGTTTGCAAAGAGAATATGAAATGCTCGATCATACAAGAAAACAACTTGCAGCAAGAACAGCATTAAAAGAGAGTTTCCCTGACATAAAAGAAAATTAAATGTTTGAATTATTATTCTCTTTTTTTTTAATAGTTTTATTCATTCTAGTCCTAGCGATAATTTGGAGAAATAATGCTAGAAAATATATTTCTTCTGGTACGGTAGCTTCTGCATATGATGCTTGGACCCAGGATAAATTACTTGAGAGATTATGGGGAGAACATATACATTTGGGTTTTTATCCCTCAGGGGGGAGGGATATTGACTTTAGAAAAGCTAAGGTTCAGTTTGTTCACGAATTAGTCAAATGGAGTGGTTTAGATAAATTACCAAAGGGATCCAGAATACTTGATGTAGGTTGTGGAATAGGGGGTAGTTCTAGGATTCTTGCAGAATATTATGGGTTTAATGTTACTGGTATTACAATTAGTCCTGCTCAAGTTAAAAGAGCAAGAGAACTTACATCTCATGGTCTAAATTGCAACTTCCAAGTTATGGATGCTCTGGATTTGAAATTTGAAGATGGATCATTTGATGCCGTCTGGAGTGTTGAAGCTGGTGCACACATGAATGATAAAACTAGATTTGCAGATGAAATGCTGAGAACTCTAAGACCTGGAGGTTATTTAGCATTGGCTGATTGGAATTCAAGAGACCTCGGGGCATACCCTCCATCATTTTTTGAAAAGTTAGTTCTTAAACAATTACTTGAACAATGGGTACATCCTAATTTTATTAGCATTAACGAATTTAGTAACATTCTTAGAACTAATGAAAATAGTTCAGGAGTAGTTATTTCTGAAAATTGGAATTCTTATACAAATCCTTCATGGTACGACTCCATTATTGAAGGATTTAGAAGACCCTTCGTAATTTTGTCACTTGGTCCATTTGCGATAGTGAAGTCTATTAGAGAGATTCCAACAATACTTCTCATGAATTGGGCATTTAGAAAAGGTTTAATGGAGTTTGGAGTGTATAAATGTAGAGGATAAATTAATCAAGTTCAACATTTTCAGAAAAATAATTTCCAAAATCTACAAAATTCTTGCAAAGTGGCTTTAACTTATTTTTTAATTCAAGAAAATTTTTAATGTTATTTCGATTATTGATTTCTAAATCAATATAAATTATATATTCGCCTAATTCTCTTTTTGAAGGTCTCGATTCAATTTTACTCATATTAAATCCAAAATCTGCAATATAATTTATAGCTTTAAGTAAAGCACCAGGTTTATTTGAGATTAATGAGAAAGCAAAACTGGCAATATTAGCTAAATTTGAATTTGATTCCTTGCTCAATAAAACAAATCTAGTGCAATTACCTGGAACATCATTAATAGGAAAGGCTAATTCTTTAAGTCCTTCGATTTGAATTAACGATTTTGAACCGATAGCAGCTCTGAATTTACTCCCCTTGATCATATTGACTGCTTCTGATGTTGAATTTGTCGGGAGAGGAATTGCATTTGGAAGATTCTCAGATAACCATTCTGAACATTGAGCTAATGCTTGAGGATGAGATAAAACTTCTGAAATGTTTGAAAGTTCTCCATCACTGATTAATGCATGCTTTATAGGTAAAACAATTGCTTTATTTATAAAAATTTCAGGAAATTTCCATAGTGCATCTAGAGTAGCTGTAACTCCCCCTTCTACAGAATTTTCTATAGGGACTACAGCAGCATCACAATTGTTGCACGCTATTGCTTTAATCACCGAATGTAACCCATTACATGGTACAAATATAGGTGTCTGAAAATTGGCAAGCTTTGATAATATATGGGCTGCTTTTTCTGCGTATGTTCCTTGAGGACCTAAATATGCAACTTGTTTGCGCATGATTAATTGTAAAAAAAAAAGAGATCAAATAAGCATTGGAGGAATATAGAAAATGCTATTGTCTTTTGATGCTAAACAGAAACTAAAGCTTTCTGTAACACGTAATAAAGAATATCTTTCTAAATATCTTTTGGAAGAAGAAAGAGTTGTTGGAGCAATGCTTGACTCCAAAAAATTAGTACCAGAAGGAGTAGGTAGATACAAGTATACAGTAACAAGTTTTAAGGTTTTTCAATTAGATATTAACCCTGTTGTCTCAATTGCGGTAGAAAATAAAGATGGAATTTTAAAAATGAGTGCCCTTGAAAGTACATTGGATGGTTTAGGGATGATAGATGATTTTAATCTTATTTTGAAAGCGAATTTGGAAGCAACTGATATTGGTTTAGAAGGTGAGGCACTTCTTGGGGTATCTGTAAGTCAACCCCCTTTACTAAAGCTTATACCAAGGAAAATTTTAGAATCTACTGGTCATTCGGTATTAAATGGGATTCTGTTGGGTATAAAGTCAAGGGTTCAGCAGCAACTCGTAAAAGATTTTTTAGATTGGTGTGAATTAAATAAGATTTGATTTCTTTAAAAAACTTTTCCTATGAAGTTTAGTTATTCCATTTTTTTTGATTAATAAAAGATGCTCTTTGGTTCCATAACCTTTATTTTTAAATATCATGTATCCTGAGAATTTTTTTTCTAACCTCTTCATTAGATTGTCGCGATGAACTTTGGCAACAATGCTTGCTGAAGCTATCGAGATAAACTTTGAGTCTCCAGATACTATGTTTTTCTGATTTCCGTCCCATGGCCTTAATAATAATGGACCATCAATTATTAATTCAGATGGCTTTTCTTTTAATTTTTTTAAAGCCCTTATCATTGAAAGTTCTGTCGCAACCCTGATACCTAACTTATCAATTTCTCTGGCCGAAGATTGCCCAATTCCATAATCTGAAGAGAGTAATAAAATTTTTGGTAAAAGTAATTTTCTTTTTTTGGGAGTTAGTTTTTTACTATCTGTTACTCCAAATTGTTTTAAGATTAATTTATTTTTTTCAGTTAATACTACAGCTGCTGCAAAAACTGGACCAAAAATTGCTCCCCTTCCAACTTCATCTATTCCAACTTCGAATGCTTTATTCAATGCTTGCTGAAGATCTTCTTCTTTTTTTTCTTGCATTGTTTAGTTCATCTTTAAGTTCAATTTCATCTTTTTTATCTGTAAATACAACTTCATTATTTTCATTAGTTTTATCTGTTGATTGATCTTTAGAATTTGCATTTGCTTCAATTTTAATTTCATTCTTTTCTTCTCCCAATGGTGAGATTTTTTGAATTTGTTTTGTTTTTGTTTTTTTATTATCTAAGGGTTTTTCCGTTTCTTTATTACTTTCTTTTAAACGCACAAAATTATTGCTGGTGAGATATTCTTTACCCAACTTTATAAGTGGATTAATACCTAATTGACTGAAAACAATTTTTTCTTCATTTGTAAGATCAACTGTTATTATATTTTTTTCTTTTGAATTTGATTGGTTCAAATTATCATTATCATTTTCTTTTTCTTTTTTATTAGAAGCATTCTCTTTACTTAGGTCTTTGGAGTTAATTATTTCCTTATCAATTATTTTTTCTTGCTCATCTATTGATTGAGAAGTATCTGTATCTGGAGATTTTAGATTGTTTGATTGATTAGGCTTATTTTCAACATTTTTAATTTTTAAGTTTGAAATTTCGTGATTTAATATATTTTCTACATGTCCGGTACCATCGCATGTAGAACATTTTTTACCGAATAATTCATATATATTTTGGCCTTGTCTTTTTCTGGTTAACTCTACTAAGCCTAATTCAGTAAGCTGAGCTATTTGAGGCCTTGCAGAATCATCTTTTATCGCTGAGGCAAAATGCTCCAGTAATTGAAATTGATCTCTTCTAGATTCCATATCGATAAAATCTATTACTATAACTCCACCAATATTTCTTAATTTCATTTGCCTTGAGATTTCAACTGCTGCTTCGCAGTTTGTCCATAAAACGGTTTGTCTTGAATTTGCGGATCTTGTAAATGATCCAGAGTTTACATCGATTACTGTTAAAGCTTCAGTAGGTTCGATAATGATATAACCTCCCGAAGGAAGATCTACTCTCGGTTGGAGAGCTTTTTGAATTGTTTTCTTAATTTCGTACTTTTCAAATATATGTTGGTTTAAATTGTTATCGTGAAATTCAATATCTACATCAGATTCATAATTTTTTAAAAAATCTTTTGCCCTATCAACTGAAAATTTACTATCAATAATTATGCTTTTAGTTGATTCTTTAATATAGTCTCTTAAGATCTTAAGAGAGAAATCATCATCTCTTTTTATTAAATTAGGTGGATTAGAAGCTTCGGAAACTTTTAGTATATTTTCCCATTGTTGAATTAATTGTTCTAAATCTTCAATTAGAAGTTCTTCTTTTATTTTTTCAGCCTCTGTTCTAAATAATAAGCCTGTGCTGGGTGGTTTTATTAAAACCCCAAGAGCTTTCAAACGGCTTCTTTCTGTTTCTGTATTTATTTTCCTTGAAATATTTACTCCTTGGCTATATGGCTGTAATATCAAGTATTTCCCTGGTATTGAAATACTTCCAGTTAGTCTGGGACCTTTAGATCCTGTAGGTTCCTTTATCACCTGTACTAGAACTTTCTGTTTTGGTTCTAGTAATTCAGTTATTCCAAATGCCCCTTTTTTGAGTCTTAGTGGACCTAAATCTGAAACATGAATAAATCCATTTTTTTCACTTTCACCAATATTTATAAAAGCGGCATCAATGCCAGGGAGAACATTTTCAACTGTTCCTAAAAAAATATCGCCAATTTGATATTGACCTTGTGCGACGATTAATTCATCAACTCGATCATCTTTGAGTAGTGCTGCTATTCGAGCCTGCTCAGCGATGATAATTTGCTGAGACATATATTTGATTCTGAATGATTTGGAGTTTGAAAATCGTCTAAATTAAAGAATTAGATTTTGTCTTTTATTAAAGCAAGTTTTTTATAGCTTTTATTATTTACTTTTTAAAATTAATAAAGTTAAAAGTGATTGAATTCTGCTATTTATAGAGCTTTAAACGATTTTCAAACTAATTGAAATTGAATTCACAGCTATGACTATATCTGAAATTAATCATAACTAAAATAATTCTAACATCTAATCACCACTAAAGCACGTTGATACATTATTCTAATATTGGTGAAATTTTTATCTAAAGTGGTCCAAGTAAACGAAAATTATTTAAAACTCAAAGCAGGTTATTTATTCCCTGAAATTGCAAAAAGGGTAAAAATATATTCTCAAACAAATAAAAGTGCTGAAATTATTAAGCTTGGTATTGGAGATGTTACAGAACCATTACCTAGAGCATGTATAGAGGCTATGGGAAAAGCTTTAGATGATATGGGAACAATAGATGGTTTTAGAGGTTATGGACCAGAACAGGGTTATTCTTGGCTCAGAGAAAAAATATCTGAGCATGATTTTATTTCGAGAGGATGTCAAATTTCACCTGAAGAAATTTTTGTTTCTGATGGTTCTAAATGTGATAGTAGCAATATTCTAGATATTCTTGGCAAAGATAATTCAATTGCTGTAACAGATCCTGTTTACCCAGTTTATGTAGATAGTAATGTTATGACAGGCAGAACTGGTGATTCTCTTGAAAATGGTACTTATCAAGGATTGACATATCTTGCAATAAACGAGGGAAATAACTTTTTGCCAGAACTACCTGAAAAAAAAGTTGATATTTTATATCTTTGTTTTCCTAATAATCCTACTGGAGCAACGATTAATAAAACAGAATTGAAAAAGTGGGTTGACTATGCTCTTCAAAACAAATCCCTAATACTTTTTGATGCAGCTTATGAAGCATTTATTCAAGATAATGATATTCCACATTCAATATATGAGATTGAGGGAGCAAAGGATTGTGCTATTGAATTTAGATCTTTCTCAAAGAATGCAGGATTCACAGGAGTTAGATGTGCTTTTACTGTAATACCAAAAAATCTTAAAGGTTTTAGCTCAACAAATGAGGAAATTGAATTATGGCCTCTTTGGAATAGGCGACAATCTACAAAGTTCAATGGAGTAAGTTATGTGGTTCAGAAAGGAGCAGAGGCTGTTTATTCTCTTGAAGGGAAGAAGCAGGTGAGAGGTTTAATTGATTTTTATATGGAAAATGCAAAAATAATGAAAAATAAACTTCAAAATTCAGGATATAAAGTTTATGGTGGGGACAATGCTCCTTATATTTGGATTAAAGTTCCAGATCAAATGACATCTTGGGACTTTTTTGATTTCCTTCTCCAAAAAGTTAGTGTAGTGGGAACACCTGGGAGCGGATTTGGATTAGCAGGAGAGGGTTATTTTCGCTTGTCAGCATTTAACTCACGATCAAACGTTCTTGATGCAATGGAAAGAATAATTAATATATAATTGTTAGTACAATCTAAACTCTAATAAATTTAATGCTTCCTTTAAAGTTAGAACAAACTGTAAATAATAATTCAGTAGTGATTGAAAGGAAATCTGCTGAATTAAAAAATAAATCTCCAAAATATAAGGTTTTACTTCATAATGACCCAGTTAATTCTATGGAGTATGTCACTATTTCGCTGCGAGAAGTTGTGCCGCAATTAAGCGAACAAGATGCTATTGCCATAATGCTTGAAGCACACAATACGGGTGTGGGTTTAGTAATTGTTTGTGATTTAGAGCCAGCAGAATTCTATTCAGAATCATTAAAATCTAAAGGAATTTCTAGTTCAATTGAGAAAGAGGATTAATAACGGTTGAATTTATTATTTAGAATGAGCTAATTTCCTTTCTGATAAAGGACGGACTTTTAGGGATTCTTTTAAGGAGGACTTTCCATATTCTCTCTCAAGAATATCGATGACTGTTTTACCAAATTCGTCTTCTGGATTATCAAAAGCTTCTAAGCAAACTTGGCCAAGTTTTTTCCCTAGTGTGCCTGGATTCCAAAGAAGTTTTCTCGCCGTCCAGGGCATCATGCTCATTGGATTATAATTTGGCTTCAAAATTTTATGCTCCAATGCATACTTCTCAAGAAGAGTGTGAGGTTGCAAACCTATAAAGAATATAGCTGGATCGACTAAGCCTTTACCAAAAATATTTTCTAATTCTCTATGGTAAGCAATTGTTTGTCTTATGGTGCTAGGCGTTTCATCAAAAACATTAAATGAATAATTGACTGAAACATGATTCTTGAAACCTGATTTGACTAGCATTCTGCAATTATTTAATACAGTTTTAAGGTCATACGCTAATCTCATTTTTCTAACAAGTTCTTGCGATCCCGACGTGATACCTATTTCAAAATAGCTCATACCTGTATCAACCATAAGCTGAGCTAGCTCAGCATCAATATTATCTGCTCTGATGTATGCAGCCCAATTAATATCATCCCAGCCTTGGTCCTTAATTGCTTGTAAAAGTTTTTTTGCATCTTCAATATGTTTTTTGGCTGGAATGAACTGTGCATCTGTGAACCAAAATCCCCTTACTCCAAGATCATATAATTGCTTCATTTCTTTAATTATTTCATTAACAGGATTAACGCGAACCTGCTTGCCCTCCACAACTGTGTAAACACAGAAACAACAATTATGAGGACAACCTCTTTTTGTTTGTACCCCTACGTAATAATCGCCACCTTTTATATACCAATCGAATTCAGGCCAAATTGATTTAATATATTTATAGTTGCAGGCAGTTTTAACAGTTCCTGAAGGTTGTTCATGTATTAATTTGTTGCGAGGTTTTTGTCCAGCTACATAACATCTTTCTTCTTCTATTGAATCTCCTCTAATGATTTTTTCTATGAGATTTTCTCCTTCTCCAACTGAAATGATAGTTCCTTTTGGGAGTAGATTACCCAATTGTTCATAGAAGACACTAACAGCACCACCTCCTAGAATAACTTTTACATTTTTATTGTATTTTTGTGCTCTTTTTAGTCCCATCTTGACTAAAGAAGTATTTTTATATATTTCTCCATAATGAGATGCAATTAATTGTAATCCTCCCCAGGAACCTCTAATTTTTTTAAGGATATTTTTTGAGTAGAAGACTTCAAAAGAGTTTTGTAGGGGATTCCCACTTCTACCATCCACAGGAGCATAAATTTGTATATCTCTCCATGAAAAAATTATTAGATGTGGTCTAAATTGATCAATTTTTCTGGCTAAATATTTGGAAACTTTATTTGATGGAACTATAGCTAGATCAATGAGTTGTTGCTCTAAACTTGGAAAACATTTATGAATGTGGTCAGCTAAATAAATAGGTCCTATTGGAAATATTGGATTACATGGCAATCTTACAGTTAGTATTTTTCCATAGTGCTTTCTTTGGTAATTTTTTTTATTTAATTTTTCGAACTTCAAATTAAAATTCATGTCATGAAATTTAATGAATTTATTCTCTTATGAATCTAACTACTTTATTACTAATTTGGAGAAATTAAAAATCCTAAGAAAATAAGCGCAAAAATTTTATTGTATTCAGATATCAGAAATCATATAAATCCAGCATACTTTAAGAAGTTTTAATCCATCTACCCATCTAGATATATTTGGTGCTCCAGATTTTCTAGCGTAATATCTAACAGGATAATTTAATATTTTTATGTTATTGTTCGCAGCTTCAAATATTATTGTAAAGTCTCCAAATGGGTCAGACTTGGAATCCCAACTTCCGTTTTGCTTCATAAGTTTAAAGAATTTTCTTGAAAAAACTTTTGTTCCACAGAGTGAATCTGATACAGGTTTATTTATGAGAATTGATAGAAAAATTGCGAAGAGTCTATTTCCTATATAATTTGCCCATCTCATCGCATCTTTTTCCATTGGAAAAGTTGTGCGAGCGCAATTAATTAGGATATTTTTATTTTTGGTTGATTCTATAATTGCTGCAATACTGTCATCAATATCTACAGTAAAATCACTATCAATTATGGCGAGGGTCTCACCTGAACAAATATTAAATCCCTCTACTACTGCATTTTTCTTCCCTTTAGAAGTTTGTTTTAAAAGAGATATCTTGAAGAAATTTGAGAAATTTTCTTTTATTTCTTTCAAAATGTCATATGTATTATCATTGCTATTACCTTCAACAAATATAATTTCTAGTTTATTGGGTATATTTTTGAATTTATTTAAAGCATTAATTAAAAGTTCTTTATTACCAGCTTCATTTCTTGCGGGGATTACTATTGATATTAAATGTTCAGAAATATTTTCACTATATTTATAAAAAACTATTTCGAGTTCATAGGCGAGTTGTCTTATAATTGGTATTTTCCTAAAAATATTTTTTATAGATTCTGGAATTACCTTAGTGGGCATTGGAGTTAGCTTTTTGGCTTTCCATCTAATTGATCTGTAGTTATAAATTTCTGCCAAAGATTCGATATCGCATAAAGTTATTCTTGCTTTGCTAGTAGTTTCTCTAAAAATTCTTGAATCTAATCTGAGCCATCTAGTGATTGGTTCCCAAGTATTACCACGGACTTTAATAGAAATAAATTCGTTATTGTCTTTGAATAATTGATGAAGTTCATTATTTGTTAAATTCCAACTATTTACAGATCTCATTATTAATGATTACAAACGACAATTTATTATATATGGATTATTTACTTTTTTAATATTAATTTCCATGGATTTAAAACATCATTTTCGTAGATCACTTCATAAGAATCTTCATTATTTTTTATCGTTTTAAGGTCAGTTGTCCATGCTAATTCAGATTTTTTTAATTGATTAATACTTTCTAATCCCGCTCCTAATTTAGGAGTTGATAAAGAAATCCTTATAATTTTTGATTGCGATCGAGAGTTTTTGATTCCTTTTTTATCAACCATGATCGTTTGATTTTTTACTAAATCAAGTGATGAAACATATTCCATTTTCTCTCTTAGTTCTCTTGATCTATCAGTGAACAAACCTGATTGCAAAATAAATGAAGTAAATAAGTAAGGCCCAATTATGAGGGTTATTAATATTTCTTTGAACGAACTTTTATGTTTTATTAATGACCAAGATAAGCCGAAAGATAATAATCCAAGAATTAAAAATGTATTTTCCTTTGTATTAAAATTAATTGAATCTTTAAAGAAAAAATAATAAATGAAAGTTAGGGCAAATATAAATAATGGAATTATTTTTGAAGTCATAAATATAAAAAATCGACCAAATTTATAAGAATTGAATAGATATTTTATTCCTACATATGTATTTAATGAAAAAATAGATGAGATTTGTAGAGTGTAGTAGGGTGTTTTTGTAGAGAAAATGCTTAGGGTCGCTAATAAAATTAAGGGAAAAAAAGCAAGTATATATTTATTCTCTTTACTTTGAGAGATATTGTATATTGTGCCAAAAATTGCGAAAAAACTCCATGGCAGAAATGTTATAGGTACATTCCAGAAATAATAATAGAAAGGATTTGTAAAAGTATTTTTACTTGATAGAAAGTTAAACTTTTCAAATAAGTAAAAAATAATATTTTTTTCTAAATAAGGGTTGATTGAAAACGTCCAGAATAAAAAAGGAATAAATCCAATTAGTAGTCCTAACCAAAAGAATTTATTGAATAAAAAATTTTTTTTAAAAACAATATATGGTAAGAGTGATAATAAAGGCACAAAAACTAAAAAAGTTTTCATCATAAAAGCTAAACCAATCCAAATGCCAAAAAGTAGAATATAGAATTTGTTTTGTTTACTTTTTATTTTGACTAAAGCTAATACTCCAATAGTTACTAAAAATGAATAAATAATATCTTGAGTGGCTAAGTGTGAGTAGTCAAACCATAGAAATGTAGTAGCAAGGATTAGTGGAGATATAATTGCATAATTTTTATTAAATAATTCTTTATGTAATTTGTAAGTTGTAAAGAGCATCAATATTGAAGCGACTGTTGTTGGTAGATATGCAGAAAAAATATTTCTTCCAAATAAGTCTTGTGACTTTGCGATTAAAAACTGTAATCCTATTGTTCTATCTAAAACATATTCATCCCACCAAAGTGGAATTGTCCAATTACCTTTTTCTAATATCCATCTAGCTTGTAGTGCATAAAAACCTTCATCAAACGCAATGTAACTTCTTTTGCCAAAATAAAATAGAAGAGGAATAAAAACAAATAATTTAAAAAGATATCTAAATTTTAGAATTTTATTAACCATTTTAATTTGCTTAGTAAGTGCCGATAATTGGAATTGAACCAATGACCTACTGTTTACGAGACAGTTGCTCTACCGCTGAGCTATACCGGCAGATTAAATATTGAATTTTTCATATAGACTTAATTTTATAATTGAAAGAATTTATGTCAAAAATAGATCCTGAATTGAAAAAGAAACTATTAAAGGAATCCCAAGCTCCTTTCAAGGGGTTGCGAAGAATATTGTGGATAGCTTTTAGCGGTTCTGCATTTTTGGGACTTCTAATAATGCTTTCCAGAATTGCAAGCGGGACTGAATTACAGCAAAATAACCTTCTCATACAGTTGGGTGCTTGTGTAATATTTCCTACTTTATTAATCTTTGATAGAAATAAAGATTAATAAGCTAGATGTTTAATTATTTTGATAGGGTCCTCTTTTTGGTGACAAATTTGAATGCTTCGATTACATCTCCTTCAATCCATGAAGAGAATTTATCGCATCCAACTCCACATTCAAATCCTGTATTTACTTCTTTTACATCATCTTTAGCTCTTTTTAGAGAGTCTAAATTACCCTCAAATATTACTTTCTCTGATCTAATAACTCTCAAAGAACAATTCCTTTGTAATTTGCCAGTTTGTATATAACAGCCCGCAATAGCTCCTTTACCAACTGCGAAAGTTGCTCTAACTTCAGCTTTCCCTAATGATTCTTCGACAAGATCGGGTTCAAGTAGCCCTTCCATGGCCAACTGAATATCTTCTAAGAGTTTATAGATTACTTCATATTCTCTTATATCAACGTCGTTAGCATCAGCTGCTTTCTTCGCCCCAGAAGCCAATGAGGTATTAAATCCAATGATTACTGACCCAGATGCAGCAGCGAGATCAATATCCGTCTCAGTTATTTCTCCTGGAGCAGAAAGTAAGACTCTGACTTGAACTTCATTTTTTGGCAATTGTTCTAATGATCCTAATATAGCTTCAACACTACCTTGAACATCAGCCTTAAGAATTAAGTTTAGCTCCTTTAGTTCTCCATCATTTGCTTGAGTTGATAAGGATGATAAGCTGACTCTTCTAGAGGCCATTTGCTGAGCTAATTTTGTGGCTCTAGCATCTGTTGCCCTTTCTCCGACAATGGCTCGACCAGTTTTCTCATCTGGGTAGACCTCGAATTCATCTCCTGCAGTGGGTACTTCACTGAATCCTAGCGCTTCAACAGGGAATGATGGCCCTGCTTCTTTGATTCTATTACCATGCTCATCAACCATTGCTCTAATTTTTCCAAGAACTGAACCCGCAGCTAAAACATCTCCAGATTTCAAGGTTCCATTTTGTACTAATAATGTAGCCACGGGACCTTTTGCTTTGTCTAGGTGGGCTTCAATAACAGTACCTTTTGCAAATCTATCAGGGTTAGCTTGTAGATCTTCAACCTCTGAAACTAATAAAATCATTTCGAGTAATTTATCAATGTTTTGTTTTTTGATAGCACTTACTGGAACCATCACTGTATCTCCTCCCCAATCTTCAGCAATTAAATCTTTTTCTGATAGTTCCTGCTTTACTCTGTCTGGAGATGCCCCTTCTTTGTCAATTTTATTTATTGCAACAACTATTGGCACTTTTGCAGCTCTTGCATGACTGATAGCTTCAAGTGTTTGAGGTCTGCAACCATCATCTGCAGCAACTACAAGAACAGCTACATCTGTAACCTTTGTACCCCTTGCTCTCATCGCAGTAAAAGCTTCATGACCAGGGGTATCAAGAAAAGTTAATTTTTTCTTTTGAGATTCATGTTCAAATTCAACTTGATAAGCCCCTATGTGTTGAGTGATGCCACCTGCTTCCACTGAAGCAACCCTTGATTCTCTGATGGAATCTAAAAGACTTGTTTTGCCATGATCTACATGACCCATGACTGTAATAACAGGTGGTCTTCTTATTAGATTATCAATATCTTCAGATTCAATCATATCAACTGTTTTCTCAGCAGCTTCTTGGATATCATCCTGCAATACAGGTACCCCAAATTCTTCTGCTACTGTTTCAATAGTTGCTAAGTCGAGTGATTGAGTAACAGTTGCAGTTATCCCTTTAAAGAAAAGAGATTTGATTATTTCAGAACTTTCAAGACTTAATTTATCGGCTAATTCTTGAACTGTTAAATTATCTTCGGGCACGATTATCATTTCAGGTCTTACTTGTTTAGCTTCTTTGGCAGCCTTTAACTCCATAGCTCTTCTTTTCTGCCTTTGCCTAGTAGTCTCTTTTTTCTTTTTTTTAAATTGTTTAATAGTTTTTTGAGATTTGGATTCATCAGAGTTCTCTTTCTTTGGACGCGCCAAACTAGCTGCTAAAATTGAAATTTTTTCGCCTGAATATCCACTAGTTTCAGATGTTAATGAATCATCATTCTCACCAATTATATGAACTTTCTGTCTTTGTTTTTGGGGATTTTTGCTTCTTAATGCTTCAAGTTTTGCGCTATCATCCCAGTCTGTCTTTCCAGGTTTTTTAGAATTATTTGAAAATGCTCTGTGGGGTGGTTTTTTTGAATTAGGGGCAGTATGTGGACGAGTATTTGGTGCTTTCGCTTTTTGTTTCGTTGTCTCAATATTTTGTTTTTCATTATTCTTTATAACTTGTTTGTTACTATCAGATTTATTAGTTTTTTGAAGTTGTAAGAGTTCATTTGGTGATACTGGCTTTCTAATTCCAGGTGTCTTTTGACCATTAAATTTAGCCCCAGGCCTACTTGGATTTGATTGTCTATTGAAAGGTCCAGGTCTGCCTTGATCTGATGGTTTGTTTCTTAACCCAGGCCTATTTGGCATGCCAGGGCGGTTGGGAGCCCCAGGCCTACTTGAATTTGATTGTCTATTGAAAGATCTAGCTCTGTCTTGATCTGAAGGTTTGTTTCTTAACCCAGGCCTATTGGATATGCCAGGTCTACTAGGCCCACCAGATCTGTTGGAGAGAGTTTGTTTAAAAGAAATATTTTGCTTATTATTTTGCTGGTTGGTTTCCTCTCTTCTTATTGGAGCTCCTACGAGCTCAGGAGGGGAGATTCGATTATTAATATTTTTTGTCTTAGGTTTGTTCGAATTTTGGTCAGGTTTATTTGATATTTGTCTTCTCCCCCCTGCACTGGAGTTTTTCTGGGAAAATTCATTAGATTTTATATTATTATTAATATTTTTAGGCTTAGCAATTAGTTGGATAGGAGGTTTCGATGGGCTTTTTATAGGTGGGGTTGCGTTATTTAGGAAAGTTTTTTTATCATGTTTGAGATTTTGTGAAGTTTTACTATTTATATTTTGATTTGTGAGATTTGCTTGAGATTGGGAACTGTTGGTAATTGTGGGTTTATTGAGATTTAAAGGTTTATTTGAAATTACTTTTTGACTCTCAGGTTTATTAAGTGGTTTTATCAATAATGGTTTTTTGTTTGGATTATCTTTAAGAGGTTTCCCCTTCATAGAAGAAATAACAGAAGATTCATTTTCTTTTTTTTGTTTATAATTATCTTTTTTAATTAAAGGTTTTTTAATAGAAAGAATTTTTTTATCTGAATTTTTTTTATCTGAATTTTTTTTATTAATAAAGTTTTTTATTTTTTTTGCTTCCTCTGCACTTATTGAACTGCTATGGCTTTTTACTGAAATTGAAAGTTTTTGAGCGGCATCCAATATATCTTTATTGTCCAGATTTAAATCTCTGGAAAGTTCATAAATTCTGATTTTATCGCTGATAGTCATTTAATCTGATTTGTACTCTTTTGAAAATTAAAGAGGATTTAATTCAATTATATTCCCTGATTGGAATAGTCACTGTAGCTTGTAATTTCTTTTTTTAAAATATCAAAGAATTCAGGTTCTAAAGAAGTTTTTAAAGCTTTTTGAAGCTTTTTTTTGATCTTCGAATCTGAGTAACATTTTTTTGAATTGCAAATGTAGGCTGAACGCCCCATACCCTGTTGAAACATAATACCTTTCTTATGATCTTTAGTAATCTTTATAAGATGTTTCCGGTCATACGTTTTTCTACATGATATGCATATTCGCAAAACAGTGGTTTGTCGTATCACCGTTTTCTCTCCTCTTTGGCGGATATATCATCATCTTGAACAGCTTCTAATTGATTACTATCTGAGAAGTTTTCTTCTTCATACAATTCTTGTCCATATTCATCATCATCTTCAGGTAGAGGATAAAGTTCTCTTAATCTTGCATCTTCCGCAGCACGCTCAGCTTGTTCTGCTTCTAATCTAAGCTCAGCTTCTCGCTGGAGATTCTCTTCATCTTCCCTTTGAATGATTAATTCAGAGACTGCAGCATCTTCTGCTTCCTGATCGTATTCATGTGAGTTTTTAACATCAATTTTCCAACCAGTTAATCTTGCTGCAAGTCTTACATTTTGTCCTTCTCTACCTATTGCGAGACTTAATTGATCGGGAGGAACTAGTACATGCGCATGTTGACCTTCAGGGTCAACAAGTCTCACGAGATCGACTTTCGCAGGACTTAAAGAGTTTAAAATATATTGTATTGGGTCAGATGACCATTTAATAACATCAATTTTTTCTCCTCTTAGTTCATTTACTACTTGTTGGATTCTTGCCCCTCTCGCTCCAATACAAGCACCTACAGGGTCAACTTCTTGTTCGACGCTATCAACAGCTACTTTTGTTCTTGGCCCAACAGATCTTGAAGGCGGATTCGCTTCTCTTGAAACAGCAACAATTTTTACTGTACCTTCTTGAATTTCGGGGACTTCATTTTCAAATAAATACACAACTAATCCAGCATTTGCTCTGCTTACAAAAAGTTGTGGTCCTTTTCTGGCTATTTCGCTAACTTCTTTCAAGAATACTTTAAAAGTTGCATTAGCCCTATAATTGTCATTTGGTAATTGATCTCTTTTAGGAAGTTCGGCCTCTACTTCTGGTCTACCAATACCAGAACTAACTCCCATTATTACTGATTGTCTTTCAAATCTTATAACTCTTGCAGTTAAAACAGGATCTTCCAAATCTGCAAATTCTTCTTGGATCATTTTTCTTTGTTGATCTCTTAATTTATGAGCTAAAACTTGCTTTGTTGTTGAAGCAGCCATTCGTCCAAAATCTTCTTTTTCTGGAGTAACGTCTAAAACAACCGTGTCACCTATTTGAGCATCATCAGCTACTTGTTTAACTTCTACTAAAGATATTTGATGATCTTCGCTTTCAACTTCTTCTACAATTATTTTACTTGACAAGATCCTATAACCTTCTTCATCTAGATCTAATCCAACATCAAAATTACTAAAGTATTCTTCATCAAATGGATCTTCATTAACTCCAATGTAAAAAGTTCTTCTATATTTTTCGTATCCCTTTAAAAGAGCTTCGCGCAAGGCTGCTTCGACGATATTAGGAGGTAACTTTTTTTCCTCACTAATATCTTCAATAAGATTGTTTAAACCTGGGAGAATAACTAATGCCATCTATGATGGGAAAATTGAACAATGTTTGAAAAATGATTAATCTTTTAAGGTAGAAAGACTAATCTTTAATACTTCATCTAAAGGGATTTTCTTTATCTTACCTTTAATGTTAATGGCTAAATAATCATTAGACTTTTCATAAAGTAAACCATTCAGAAATTTTATTTTTGAATTCTTTTGGTTTAACTCAACATTAACTGGAAAACCCTTAAAAGTTTTGAAGTCTCTCTCTGAGGTTAATTCATCACTGACCCCTTGACTACTAATTTCTAAGACATATGAACAATTTAAAAGATTTGATTTTTCTATCTCGTCAGATGCTGGGGTGCTAAAGAGGGCACAATCATCTAAGGAAATGTCTTCTCTATTAGTTTTTATTATGGTTATTTCAATAACAATTGGATTTTGATTAGTTTGTATAATTAGGCCGTAGATTTCTAAACCCCTTTCATTAGCAACCTTTTCTAATAGAGCTTTTAGTTCACTTATGGTTTCTTTATTCAAATTTATTTATAAACTTATTTAAAATTTATTTTCACACATAAAGAAGTTTTTTCTATAGAAAAATTTAAAAAATTTGTATTTTATGGATGTAAACAAAAAATCAACGATAACCTTTTTCTTCAACTAGATTTATCAAATAGTAAGCATATTAATTAAATGAAGTTTCTCAAGATTAAATTTATTAATTTAATCCAAATATTCATTGTTATTTGTTTTTGTATAATCAATTTCTTTCAAAGTGCTGACGTTTTAGCTTTAACTTCTTTAGAAAATCATAATTTCGTATCATCCGCAGTTAAAAATGTTAGCCCTGCAGTTGTAAAAATTGATACTGAGCGGTTGGTAGAGAGGCAACAATTTGATCCTACTTTACTTGATCCTTTATTAAGGGATTTACTTGGCGAGCAAGGAATTACCCCTGAAAGGGAGAGAGGACAAGGCTCTGGAGTCATTATTAATGAGAATGGTTTGGTTCTTACAAACGCTCATGTGGTAGAAAGAGTCGATAATGTTTCAGTTACCTTGCCAGATGGATCTATTTGTGATGGTAAAGTTTTGGGCACAGATGCAGTGACTGATCTAGCTTTAGTAAAAATTGATGAAGATGCTTATTTTAGTTTTGCTCCACTTGGAAATTCTGAAGATCTTGAAGTTGGGGATTGGGCAATAGCTCTTGGTACTCCCTATGGACTTGAAAAAACAGTTACCTTAGGGATTGTTAGCAGCCTGCATAGAGATATCAATAGTTTAGGATTTTCAGATAAAAGGCTGGATCTTATTCAGACTGATGCGGCAATAAATCCAGGAAATTCTGGAGGGCCACTCATAAATTCCAATGGTGAGGTGATAGGAATTAATACATTAGTAAGAAGTGGCCCTGGGGCTGGTTTAGGTTTTGCGATTCCTATTAATCTGGCTAAAAGCGTTTCTGATCAGCTTCTTAAAAATGGAGAAGTTATTCACCCATATTTGGGGGTACAATTAATCTCTTTAAATCCTAGAATTGCTAAAGAACATAATAGAGACCCTAATTCTCTAGTTCAATTACCTGAAAGAAATGGAGCTCTAATTCAATCCGTAATACCTAATAGCCCCGCTGAAAAAGCTGGTTTGAGAAGAGGCGATTTAGTAATAGCAGCCGAAAATATCTCTATAAAAGAACCTAAAGCTTTACTAGATGAAGTAGAAAAAGCTCAGATAGGAAAAGTATTCCTTTTAAATATTTTAAGAGATAATAAAGAGATACAGATAAATATCAAACCAGAACCTCTTCCAGGTTTGACATAAAGCACCCATTGAAATTTAATAATCTATAAACATAAGAGAAAAAGATTTTGGATTCACAAACTCAAATGAAACAAGCAGTTGCTGATGCAGCAATAAGGGAAGTTAAGAGTGACATGATTCTCGGATTAGGTTCTGGATCTACAGCTGCGTTAATGATAAAAAGCCTTGCGGATGAAATACGTTCTGGAAAACTCAAAAATATAAGAGGTGTTGCAACTTCTTTTCAATCAGAAGTTTTAGCACTCGAACTGGATATCCCGCTTATCGATTTAGCTTCTCTATCTCAAATTGACTTAGCTATTGATGGAGCAGATGAAGTTGATCCAGGATTTCAATTAATCAAAGGAGGAGGAGCATGCCATGTTAGAGAAAAGTTAGTAGCATCTAAAGCTAATCAATTGTTGATTGTTGTTGATGAAACTAAACTTGTACAAAATCTAAATCAATCTTTCCCTTTACCTGTGGAAGTTCTTCCAAATGCGTGGAAGCAAGTAAAGGAAGTCATTTCAGAAATGAATGGAAATTCTTCTTTAAGAATGGCTACTAAAAAAGCTGGCCCAGTTGTTACTGATCAAGGCAACCTCGTCCTAGATGTATTATTTAATGATGGTATTAAGAATCCAAAAGACATTGAAATGCAGATTAATAATATTCCAGGAGTATTAGAAAATGGTTTGTTTGTTGATCTTACAGATAAAGTATTAGTTGGTAAAATTGAAGACAATATTCCAGTGGTTTACTCCCCTTCAAGAGCTAGCTAATTTTCAAATCTTATTTCTACAGATTTAGCATGGCTATGTAAGCCCTCGCTTTTAGCAAGATTAATAATATCAAGGCTATTAACTTTTAAACTTTCTTCATTAAATTCTATTATTGAAGTATTTTTCATAAAAGTTTCAACCCCCAAAGAACCGCTGAATCTAGAATTTCCTGACGTGGGTAAAGTATGATTTGGTCCAGCAAGATAATCTCCAACTGCTTCTGGGGTCCATTTTCCTAAAAATATTGCTCCTGCATTCTCTATGCCTGCAAGAATTTTTTTTGAATCTATAGTAAGAATTTGCAGGTGCTCAGGGGCAAATTTATTGCTTAGTTCAATACATGATTCGTAATTCTCGCAAATCACAATTAAACCCCAATTTTTTATTGATTGCATGCAAATTTCTTTTCTTGGATGATCATCTATTTTTTTGTAAAGTTCTTCTAAAACTTCTTTTGCCTGGTTCTTTGATGTAGTTAGAAGTATTGATGAAGCTAAAGGATCATGTTCTGCTTGCGCTAGTAGATCAGATGCTATATGAGTGCTTTGAGCTGTTTCATCTGAAATGATTAATATTTCACTTGGACCAGCCAAAGAATCAATACCTGTAGAGCCATAAATAAGTTTTTTCGCAGTTGTAACATATATATTCCCTGGACCTGAAATTACATCCACTTTATTGATTTGATTTGTGCCAAATGCTAGAGCACCAATTGCTTGAGCTCCTCCAATTCTAAATACTTTATCGATCCCTGATAAGTGAGCTGCAGCCAAAACAGTTTTGTTTATTTTCCCTTCTTTATTCCCAGGAGATACCATTATAATTTCTTCTACTCCTGCTACTTTTGCAGGTATAGCATTCATTAATACTGTACTTGGATAAGCAGCTCTACCTCCAGGAATATAAATACCTGCATTTTTAACTGGTCTCCATCTTCTTTGGACTGTATCACCATATTCACCTTTTATAGTAAAAGACTGAGGAATTTCTTTTTCATGGAATTTTTGAATTCTTTTATGTGCTATCACAAGTGAGTGCTTCAAATTGTTATCAATTTCATCCCATGCATTTTTTATTTGATCCGCATTCACTTGCATAGGGTTAGGGTCGAAACCATCAAATTTTTTTGTATATTTTTCTACCGCTGTATCACCAGAAAATTTTACCTCTTGAAGAATTTCTTCAACTATTGCATTTATCTTATTATTGTTATCTGAATTAGTTCGAGTAGAAATCCTTTTTAACTCTTCAATAGCTTCTTTTTTATTTTTTATGATCTTCATTTGCTTAATTTTTCAAAAGAGAGGCTCAAAACCCAATTTAATATCTCCTAAATTATATATGATTGATTAGTAGACATTTTATTTGTTATGATAGGGATCTTCTATTTATACACGCTCTGTGGCCAACAACAAATCAGCAAAAAAGAGAATACAAATTGCCGAAAGAAATCGTTTAGTAAATAAGTCATATAAATCAACTGTTAGGACTTTAACCAAAAAAACCTTAGAGAACTGCGAAAAATATAAAAAAAACCCTAATGAGGATAATAAAAATTTAGTAAAGACAAGTCTAAATAAAGCTTTTAGCTTAATTGATAAAGCAGTTAAAAAAAATGTTCTTCACAAGAACAACGGTGCTAATAAAAAATCGAAAATCAACAATTTTGTAAAAACTACTCTTACCACTAAGTAAAAAGACAGATCATAATTATGAGCGATATAGAACTCATAGACTCACACTGTCATTTAATATTTGAAAATTTTGAGAGAGATCTTGAAGATGTTGTTTTAAGATTGCGTTCAAGAGGTGTAAAAAAATTAGTTCATGCTTGTTGTGAATTAACAGAGATTCCAAAGTTGAAAAAAATATCTCATAAATTTAATGAAATTTACTATTCAGTTGGTTTGCATCCGCTAGAAGCAAAAAAATGGGAACAAAGTTCAAAATCTCTTCTAAGAAAATCAGTTCTAGAAGATAGACGAGTTGTAGCTATTGGGGAATTAGGCTTAGATTTTTTTAAAAATGAAAATAAAATTCAGCAGATTGAAGCACTTATTCCACAAATGGAGTTAGCTTATGAACTTCAATTGCCTGTGATTATCCATTGCAGAGATGCTGCAAATGAAATGATTGAGATATGTAGTGATCTCTCTAGAAAAGGGAAATGTCCTGATGGTGTACTTCATTGTTGGACAGGAACACCAAAAGAGATGAAGCAGTTCTTGAATCTTGGATTTTACATAAGTTTTAGTGGTATAGTTACTTTCCCAAAAGCACATGAAATTCATGAGTGTGCCAAAATAGTTCCAAATAATAGATACTTAATTGAAACTGACTCACCATTTTTAGCTCCTGTCCCTCATAGGGGTAAAAGAAATGAACCTGCGTTTGTTGAAAATGTTGCTAATTTTATGGCAGATTTAAGATCTACTGAATTAACCACAATTGCTAGAGAGTCTTATAAGAATGCTGAAGATTTGTTTAAATTTGACTTGTTAAGTAGACGTTGCAGCTGTTAGTATTAGGAATTACTGGAAATTTTTCTTAATTTTTCTGACTTTAACAAACACAGCTAATTATTTATCAGCATTAAACAAAATTTAATTTTTCTTTATTAAGGTGTTTTTTGTTGAAATCGAGATTTAATTGTTTATCTCATTTTAAGTGAAAAGTTAAAGAACTAATTATTAAGTAGATTAAAAGTAAATAGTAAATCTCACAAAATCGCAGGGTTTTCTTGGATGAGCAGTAGCGCTTTACAGGTAGCAAAAACGGCTACTTATCTACCAGATTTAGTTGAAGTACAAAGAGCAAGCTTTAAATGGTTTTTGGAAAAGGGTTTAATAGAAGAATTACAAAATTTTTCCCCAATTTCTGACTACACAGGTAAATTAGAATTACATTTTGTCGGTGAAGAGTACAGATTAAAAAGACCTAGACATAATGTTGAGGAAGCAAAAAGAAGAGATGCTACATTTGCATCCCAGATGTATGTAACTTGCAGGTTAATTAATAAAGAGACAGGGGAAATTAAAGAACAAGAGGTATTTATTGGCGAACTACCATTAATGACTGAAAGAGGAACTTTCATTATTAATGGTGCCGAAAGAGTAATTGTTAATCAAATTGTTCGAAGTCCTGGAGTATATTTCAAAGATGAATTGGATAAAAATGGTCGAAGAACTTATAACGCTAGCGTTATCCCGAATAGAGGAGCATGGTTAAAATTCGAGACTGACAAAAATAATTTACTTTATGTGAGAGTTGATAAAACTAGAAAAATTAATGCTCATGTTCTTATGAGAGCGATGGGTCTTTCAGATAATGATGTAGTCGATAAACTTAGGCATCCCGAGTTTTATCAAAACTCAATTGAGTCAGCTAATGACGAGGGTATTAATTCAGAAGATCAGGCATTACTGGAGCTATACAAAAAGCTACGTCCTGGTGAACCACCCTCCGTTTCTGGCGGACAGCAGCTATTACACAGTAGATTCTTTGATCCCAAAAGATATGATTTGGGCCGAGTTGGTAGATATAAAATAAACAAAAAATTGAGACTTACCGTCCCAGACGATGTGAGAACACTTACCCATGAAGATGTTCTTTCTACTATTGATTATTTAATTAATCTTGAATTGGATATTGGCGGAGCTAGTTTGGATGATATTGACCATCTTGGTAATCGTAGGGTTAGATCTGTTGGAGAACTACTTCAAAATCAAGTTCGGGTTGGACTTAATCGTTTAGAGAGAATTATTAAAGAAAGAATGACTGTAGGAGAGACAGATTCTTTAACTCCTGCTCAACTAGTTAATCCCAAACCTTTGGTTGCTGCCATAAAGGAATTTTTTGGCTCCAGTCAATTAAGTCAGTTCATGGATCAAACTAATCCTCTAGCTGAATTAACACACAAGAGAAGAATTTCAGCATTAGGTCCAGGGGGTTTAACTCGAGAAAGAGCAGGCTTTGCGGTAAGAGATATTCACCCTTCACATTATGGAAGATTATGTCCTATCGAGACTCCTGAAGGTCCTAATGCAGGACTTATAAATTCTTTAGCTACCCACGCAAGAGTTAATGAGTACGGTTTTATTGAAACACCTTTTTGGGAAGTTAAGAATGGTAAAGTTAATAAGGAAGGTAATCCGATTTATCTTTCTGCTGATTTAGAAGATGAGTGTAGGGTGGCTCCGGGAGACGTTGCGACTGACAAGGACGGCAATATAATTGCAAATCTAATCCCAGTAAGATATAGACAGGATTTTGAAAAAGTCCCCCCTCATCAAGTTGATTACGTTCAGCTTTCACCGGTACAGGTAATTTCAGTTGCTACTTCACTTATTCCTTTCTTGGAACATGATGATGCCAATAGAGCTCTCATGGGATCGAACATGCAACGCCAAGCCGTTCCGTTGCTAAGGCCAGAACGTCCTTTAGTTGGTACAGGTTTAGAATCTCAAGTTGCGAGAGATTCTGGAATGGTTCCCATAACAAAAGTTAATGGAACTGTATCTTATGTAGACGCTAATGAGATTGTTGTTAAAGATGAGCATGGTAATGATCATTTTCACTATCTTCAGAAATACCAAAGATCAAATCAAGATACCTGCCTCAACCAAAGACCTATAGTGAAAATTGGAGATAAAGTTATATCTGGGCAGGTTTTAGCAGATGGTTCCGCATGTGAAGGAGGTGAAATAGCCCTTGGCCAAAATGTTTTGATTGCTTACATGCCATGGGAGGGATATAACTATGAAGATGCCATACTTGTGAGCGAGAGGATGGTAACTGATGATTTATATACCTCAGTACATATTGAAAAATATGAAATTGAAGCAAGACAAACGAAGCTAGGACCCGAAGAAATCACAAGAGAGATTCCTAATATCTCCGAAGAAAGCTTGAATAATCTTGATGAGATGGGAATTATTAGGATTGGTGCTTTTGTAGAGAGTGGAGATATTCTAGTAGGAAAAGTTACTCCAAAAGGGGAATCAGACCAACCACCTGAAGAAAAACTATTGAGAGCTATTTTCGGTGAAAAGGCTCGAGATGTGAGAGATAATTCCCTTAGGGTACCTAAAACTGAAAAGGGAAGGGTTTTGGATGTTCGCATTTATACTAGAGAACAAGGTGATGAATTACCTCCAGGAGCCAACATGGTTGTTAGAGTATATGTGGCTCAGAGAAGGAAAATTCAAGTGGGTGACAAAATGGCTGGGAGGCATGGAAATAAAGGAATTATTAGCAGAATCTTACCAAGAGAAGATATGCCTTATTTACCAGATGGCACCCCTGTGGACATAGTTCTTAATCCTTTAGGAGTTCCAAGTAGGATGAATGTAGGTCAAGTTTTTGAATTATTGATGGGTTGGGCAGCCTCCAACTTAAATTGCAGGGTTAAAGTTGTTCCATTTGATGAAATGTATGGAGCAGAAAAATCACATCATACTGTTCAAGCATTTTTAGAGGAGGCTTCAAAACAGCCAGGTAAATCATGGGTTTACAATCCTGAAGATCCTGGAAAGTTATTACTTAAAGATGGCAGAACAGGGGAACCCTTCGATCAGCCAGTTGCTGTCGGATACTCTCACTTCCTCAAATTAGTCCATTTGGTTGATGATAAAATTCATGCAAGATCCACTGGTCCTTACTCTTTGGTTACGCAGCAACCCTTGGGCGGTAAAGCTCAACAAGGTGGACAAAGGCTTGGAGAAATGGAAGTATGGGCTCTAGAAGCTTATGGAGCCGCTTATACTCTTCAGGAATTGTTAACAGTTAAATCCGATGATATGCAAGGAAGAAATGAGGCGCTTAATGCGATCGTAAAGGGTAAACCGATCCCAAGGCCTGGTACTCCTGAGTCATTTAAAGTTCTTATGAGGGAATTACAATCATTAGGCTTGGATATAGGGGTTTATACAGACGAAGGGAAAGAGGTAGATTTAATGCAAGATATCAATCCGAGAAGAAATACTCCATCAAGACCTACTTACGAATCACTCGGAACCTCTGAATATGAGGAAGATTAAATACTCAATTAAAACCTTTTAATTTAAATTCTCCAAAAATGACAAACAGCAACTTAAGAACTGAAAATCACTTTGATTACGTCAAAATTTCAATAGCTTCTCCACAGAGAATAATGGATTGGGGTCAGAGGACATTGCCCAATGGACAAGTAGTTGGTGAAGTTACGAAACCTGAAACTATCAATTACAGGACACTTAAACCTGAAATGGATGGATTATTTTGTGAAAAGATTTTTGGGCCATCTAAAGATTGGGAATGCCATTGTGGAAAGTACAAAAGAGTAAGACATCGCGGCATTGTTTGTGAGAGATGTGGGGTTGAAGTAACTGAAAGTAGAGTCAGAAGACATAGGATGGGCTACATAAAACTCGCTGCGCCAGTTTCCCATGTTTGGTATTTGAAAGGTATCCCTAGTTACGTCGCAATACTTTTAGATATTCCGCTTAGGGATGTAGAACAAATTGTTTATTTTAATTGTTATGTCGTTTTAGATCCAGGTGATCATAAAGAACTTAAATATAAGCAATTACTCACTGAGGATGAGTGGCTAGAAATTGAAGATGAAATTTATGCTGAAGATTCAACTATAGAAAATGAACCTTTTGTTGGAATTGGTGCTGAAGCACTGAAGCAATTACTTGAGGATCTTGATTTAAATCAGGTTGCTGAGGAGCTTAGAGAAGAAATTACTAAAAGCAAAGGGCAAAAGAGGGCAAAGCTTATAAAAAGGATAAGAGTTATTGATAATTTCATTGCAACCAATGCAAAACCAGAATGGATGGTTTTAGATGCAATACCAGTCATACCTCCTGATCTTAGACCTATGGTTCAGCTTGATGGAGGAAGATTTGCAACTTCAGATTTAAATGACTTATATAGAAGAGTTATAAATAGAAATAATAGACTAGCTAGGCTTCAAGAAATTTTAGCCCCTGAAATTATAGTAAGAAATGAAAAAAGAATGCTTCAGGAGGCAGTTGATGCCCTTATAGATAATGGAAGAAGAGGGAGGACTGTTGTTGGAGCAAATAATAGAGCTCTTAAGTCCCTAAGTGACATAATTGAAGGAAAACAAGGAAGATTTAGACAGAATCTTCTTGGAAAGCGTGTTGACTATTCAGGAAGATCTGTAATAGTTGTGGGTCCTAAGTTAAAAATGCATCAGTGTGGTCTCCCAAAAGAAATGGCAATTGAGCTTTTTCAGCCTTTTGTAATACATAGATTGATACGACAAAATATTGTGAATAATATTAAAGCTGCAAAAAAATTAATACAAAAAGCAGATGACGAAGTTATGCAAGTACTTCAGGAAGTTATTGAAGGTCATCCAATTCTCTTAAATAGAGCTCCTACCCTGCATCGTTTAGGAATTCAAGCTTTTGAACCGAAATTAGTTGGAGGTAGAGCAATACAACTTCATCCGTTAGTTTGTCCTGCATTCAATGCTGACTTTGATGGAGATCAAATGGCAGTTCATGTCCCTTTGGCTTTAGAGGCACAAACTGAAGCACGCATGCTTATGTTGGCTAGTAACAATATTCTTTCTCCTGCAACTGGGGAACCAATTGTGACTCCATCACAAGATATGGTTTTAGGATCTTATTATCTGACGGCTTTACAACCTAATTATCAACAACCAGAATTCGGAGATAATAAGACTACTTTTGCTTCATTAGAAGATGTTATTTTTGCCTTTGAAGATAAAAGACTCTGCCTGCATGAATGGGTTTGGGTTAGATTTAATGGAGAAGTTGAAGATGAAGACGAAATGCGTAGCCCACAAAAAATACAAGAGCTAGAAGATGGTTCAAAATTAGAAATCTGGAATTTAAGAAGGGACAGATTTGACTCTGCTAATAATTTAATAAGTAGATTTGTGCTGACAACTGTTGGGAGAGTAGTTATGAACTATACCATCATCGATTCTGTATCTAAAACGTAATCTTTAAAAACTATTTTTCATTTATTTTAAAATCATGACTTCATCTAAATCTAAAAAAACATCCAGAGTACGTAAAACTACTAAAAACTCAAAAAAGGATAATCCAGTTACAATGCCTGCGCTCGCTAAAACGCCCCCATCATTTAAAAACAAAGTAGTTGATAAGAAAGCCTTAAAAAATTTAGTCTCTTGGGCTTATAAAACACATGGAACAGCTATAACTGCAGCCATGGCAGATAATCTAAAGGATTTAGGATTTAAATATGCCACCCAAGCTGCGGTCTCTATCTCAGTAGATGACTTAAAAGTTCCTGAAGCCAAACAAGATTTAATAGGACAAGCTGAAGAGCAAATATCTGCTACAGAAGAATGCTACAGACTTGGTGAAATTACCGAAGTTGAAAGACACACAAAAGTTATAGATACCTGGACTGAAACTAATGAAAGATTGGTAGACGCTGTAAAAAATAATTTTAATCAAAATGATCCACTAAATTCCGTTTGGATGATGGCTAATTCAGGAGCAAGGGGTAATATGTCTCAGGTTAGACAACTTGTTGGTATGAGGGGATTGATGGCTAATCCTCAAGGAGAAATCATTGACCTGCCAATAAGGACTAATTTTAGAGAAGGACTTACTGTTACTGAATATGTAATTTCTTCTTATGGAGCAAGGAAAGGTTTGGTGGATACTGCCTTAAGAACTGCAGATTCTGGTTATTTGACTCGAAGATTAGTTGATGTTGCTCAAGATGTAATTGTAAGAGAAGAAGATTGTGGAACAGAACGATCAATAGTTGTTGAAGCTGAAGATGGTAAATTTGGCGCAAGGCTTCTTGGTAGGCTTACCGCTGAGGATATTTTGGATTCTGAAGAAAACCTTGTTGTTCCGCACAACACTGCTATTGATCCTGCATTGTCAAGAGAAATTGAAAAAGCATCTATTAATAAAGTTAAAATTAGATCCCCATTAACATGTGAAGCTAATAGATCCGTTTGTAGGAGGTGCTACGGATGGGCGTTGGCTCATAATCATTTGGTTGATTTAGGGGAGGCAGTTGGAATTATTGCTGCCCAATCGATTGGCGAGCCAGGAACTCAGTTGACAATGAGAACTTTCCATACTGGAGGTGTATCAACTGCCGAAAGTGGAGTTGTAAGATCAAAAATTTCTGGTAAAGTTGAATTTAGTTCAAAAGCAAAGGTTAGAGGTTATAGAACTCCACATGGAGTAGAAGCTAAACAAGCAGAAGTTGATTTCATACTAAAGATTGTTCCTGGAGCAAATAATTCTGACAAAGCTCAAAAAATTGAAGTTTCTAGTGGATCGCTTTTATTTGTAGATGACGGTGAAGAAATTAGTTCTGACATAACTGTTGCTCAGATTACTGCTGGAGCTGTTAAAAAGAGTGTTGAAAAAGCAACGAAGGATGTTATTTGTGATTTAGCTGGTCAAGTTAGGTACGACAAGGTTATTCAACCAAAGGAGGTAACAGATAGGCAGGGTAATATTACCGTAAAAGCTCAAAGATTAGGTAGATTGTGGGTTTTAGCAGGAGATGTTTATAACTTGCCACCAAATGCGAGACCGGTTATATCATCTGGGAAATCTGTAGATGAAGGTACAGTTTTGGCAGAAGCAAGTCAATCAAGTGAGTTTGGAGGACAAGTTCGATTACGAGAATCAATAGGTGATTCAAGAGAAGTTCAGATTGTTACTACTTCAATGTCTTTAACTAATTTTAAATTAATTGAAGAATCTACTCACTCAGGTCAAATATATAATTTGGAATCTAGCGATGGTACTTCTTATCGTTTAAACATTTCCCCAGGAAGTAAAATCAGTAATGGTGAGGTAATAGCAGATTTAACGGATGAAAGGTTCCGTACAAAAACAGGCGGTCTTGTAAAATATGCACCGGGATTAAGTGTCAAAAAAGCGAGATCATCTAAAAATGGTTTTGAAGTTAGTCAAGGAGGGACATTGCTCTGGATTCCGCAAGAAACACATGAAATTAATAAGGATATATCTCTTCTAATGATCGAAGATATGAAATGGATTGAAGCTGGAACAGAAGTTGTAAAAGATATTTTTAGTCAAACATCAGGTATTGTTACAGTTACGCAAAAAAATGATATCCTTCGTGAAATAACTGTAAGAAATGGAACTTTTCATGAGTGTGATGATGAAGAAGTTTTGAATAGATTTACAGAAGAAGGAAATCTTGTAAATCCAGGCGAAAAGATTTTAGATGGTGTTGATAATAAAGAAATTCTATTTGTACAAAAATTAGAAACTCCTAAATGTCGAGGCTTGTTATTAAGAACTGTTGAAGAATTTACTATTCCTGACCAGGCCCAATTACCTCAACTATCACATGTTAAACAGGAAAAAGGTCCGCATCTAGGCTTAAAAGCTATTCAAAGGCTTACCTATAAAGACGGTGAGTTAATAAAATCAGTTGAAGGAGTTGAATTACTTAGAACACATTTAAGTATTGAAAGCTTTAATACTACTCCTCAAATGACTATTGACGTCGAGTCTATTGAAGATAAAAATGATGATTCAATCAATAGATTAAATTTAGTAATATTGGAGTCTATTCTTGTAAGAAGAGATACCATATCTGACTCCAGTCATGGCTCAACACATACAGAACTGCAAGTCAATAATAACCAATTAGTAAAAGCAGGAGATGTAATAGCTACTACTCAAATTCTTTGTAAAGAGAAGGGATTGGTTCAATTACCAAATGTTGTTGATGATGAGCCAATTAGAAGGTTAATTGTTGAAAGAGAAGAAGATAAGATTGAAATTAAAATTAGTGGTAAAGCAGCAGTTAAAGTTGGTGATCGTGTAGTTGATGGTGATCCTATTAGTGATTCTGTAAAATCAACTTCTTGTGGAGAAATAGAAGAAATTTCTAATAGTTCAGTAATCTTAAGACTTGGCAGGCCTTATATGGTTTCTCCTGATTCAGTTTTACATGTTAAAGACGGAGACTTGGTTCTTAGGGGAGATGGTTTAGCTTTACTTGTTTTTGAAAGGCAGAAAACAGGAGATATCGTTCAAGGATTACCTCGTATTGAAGAGTTATTAGAAGCTAGGAGACCAAGAGATTCAGCAATTCTATGTAAAAAATCTGGAATTGTTCAGATTAAACAAGGTAATGATGAAGAATCAGTTTCTTTATCTGTTATTGAAAAAGACGATTTAGTTAATGAATATCAACTATTAATTGGAAAAAATATTATGGTTAGTGATGGACAACAAGTTAAAGGTGGAGAATCTTTAACTGATGGACCAATTAATCCACATGAATTATTAGATTGCTATTTCAATGATTTAAAAGATCAAAAACCTCTTATAGATGCAGCTCGAGAATCCATATCAAAACTACAAAGAAGTATGGTAAGTGAGGTACAAAATGTTTATAAGTCGCAGGGTGTAGCAATCGATGATAAGCATATTGAAGTTATTGTTAGACAGATGACAAGCAAAGTCCGTATAGAAGATGCCGGCGATACTACTCTTTTGCCTGGTGAACTCGTAGAGTTGAGGCAAGTGGAAGATACAAACCAAGCAATGGCAATTACTGGAGGAGCTCCAGCAGAATTTACTCCTGTTTTGTTGGGTATTACTAAAGCCTCTCTCAATACAGATAGCTTTATTTCAGCAGCATCGTTCCAAGAGACAACAAGGGTACTTACAGAAGCTGCGATTGAAGGTAAATCTGATTGGTTAAGAGGTTTAAAAGAAAATGTTATCATCGGTAGATTAATACCTGCAGGTACAGGTTTTAGCGGTTTTGTAGAGGAATTATCCTCAGAAGCTGGTCCTCATCCAGATATTCTTGCAGAAGAATCTGGTGGCTACAGAAGAGCACAGAACTTAAGGCCAGACTATACAGTTGATATGCCACAATCACCCGCCGTAAGTTCTACTGCAATACTTGATGATCCTAGTGATGAAGATTTAGAGACAACGAGGAATCGTCATGGAATCGATCCTTCTTCGAGTAATTTTGCAGCTTTCGCAAGGCCTAATGCTGAAAATCAATTTTCTGAAGATCAACTGCCAGATCCTGCCGCTTTGGAGGGATTGCAGGAGGAGGGCCTTCTATCTGATGAATAAATATTATCTATTATTATTTTTAATGACTAGAATGGATTTTTCAAATTTGTAAGTGATGATCAAGCCAGAAATTGTACCCAAAAGAAAATTACCCCGTTATGGATTCCACTTTTATAATGAAAGACTTAATGGAAGAATGGCCATGATTGGTTTTATCGCTCTTATTCTTACAGAATTCTTCTTAAAGCATGGTTTACTGTTATGGTGAAAATAGTTTTCAAATAAAGACTACTAAATTTGAAAAATCTTCTTGGAAGTAGTATTAAGGATTTAGAAAATGTAGCTTTAGATTATGGTCAGGCTGCTTTTAGAGGACGCCAAATCTATAATTGGATTTATAACTATAGAAATAAGAACAAAAATATTGATCAAATAGAAGTTTTACCTTTAGATTTTAGAAAAAAGTTAAAGGATGATGGTTTTAAAGTAAGTGAGCTAATTATTAAAGAAAGAAACTTGGCTAAAGATGGTACTTTAAAATTATTACTCTCTACAGATGATAATGAAAGTATTGAGTGTGTTGGGATACCAACTGAAAAAAGATTAACTGCTTGCCTCTCTAGTCAAGTTGGTTGCCCAATGGACTGCAAATTTTGTGCAACTGGCAAAGAAGGTTTAAAGAGGTCTTTAAAAGCTAGTGAGATTTTAGATCAAATTTTATTTATCGAAAATGAAATGAATAGAAAAGTTACTAATATTGTTTTCATGGGTATGGGCGAACCCTTATTGAATATTGAGGACTTACTTTTGTCAATTAGATCTATAAATAATGATTTTCAGATCAGTCAGAGAAAGATAACCGTAAGTACAGTGGCTGTTCCAAAAATGATAAGTAAATTATCAGCAAAGTCTTTTCAAATTTTAGGTAATTGTCAATTTACATTAGCAATTAGCTTACATGCTTCAAATCAAAAAACAAGAGAGACCATAATACCTAGCGCAAAAAACTATGAAATCAAAAATATAATCGAAGACTGTAAGATGTTCGTAAGAGAAACTGGTCGAAGGGTAAGTTTTGAATATTTAATGCTAAGTGGGGTGAATGATAAATTAGAACATGCTTATGAATTGAGTAATTTGCTGAAAGGTTTTCAATGTCACGTAAATTTAATCCAATATAACCAAATTGACGAGGTTGAATTTCAACGAACCTCTTTAAAAAATCTCCATTTATTTCAATCTAGACTTGTTAACAATGGCATCGCTGTTAGCTTGCGAAAAAGCAGAGGTCTAGATAAAAATGCTGCATGTGGTCAGCTAAGACAAAATGCAAAAAATAAATAATGTTATCTAATGAAAATTTTTTAAAAGTCTCTTAAAAAGGTTATTATTGACTAAATATGATTTGATTCTTTGGGTTTTATTAAGACAAAAATTTTACCATTCGCTATCGTCGCACTTTTTGGGATTGCCTTCTTTGCGGTAAGTGCAAGAATTTGGTTGCCAGGAGATATGATGTCTCCTGCCCCCATGAATTAATATTTTTAGTTTTTTAACAATGACGAAAAATGAGGATCCTAAAAAAGAGAGCCTAGCGGAAATTGCGGTTGATCCAGATGTTTTGGCGAGAGAATTGGCCTTAGAAATTGAAATAGATCCTTTAGAACAAATTGACGAAGATGCTTTTTCAAAAAATTTAAATATTAGTCAAGAGTGTGATGAAGCTTTGAAATTGCTCAAAGGTAATAGAGAAGAGAGAATACAAGGCTTACGAATATTTTGTGAGTATAGAGATCAAAGATCTTTCCCACTTTTATTACCATTGCTTGATCAACCTTGCCCTGTTGAAAGAATGAGTGCTGTATATGCTTTAGGTCGTAATCCATGTCCTAGCGCAGTCCAGAAACTTGTCAGTCTTTTGAAAACAGATGATAATGCTTATGTCAGAAGAGCAACTGCATGGAGCTTAGCTAATTATGATAACCAAATTGTTTTAGAACCATTAATAAATGCCTTAAAGAATGATGTGGCTGCAGTAAGGTTATGGTCATCAAGTTCTTTAGCTGAAATTGGAAATGTCTCTCTTGAGAACGCTCAATTAGCAGCAGAACAACTTTTAATAAGTTTAAAGATAGATAATGAATCAGGTGTAAGAAGTAATTGTATTTGGTCGTTGTGTAGGCTGTACGAAAAATTAAACAATACATTCCAAGAGAGTTTTGTTGATGAATGTACTAAGATAGCCCTTTTCGATAAAGAGCCATCTGTTATGGAAGAAGCAAAAACTGCCCTTGATTCAATGGGGATGCAAGGTTTTTATAATTAAAAATCTTAATTTTTTACAAGATCACCAGATAAGTAAATTAATTTATCAGATATTCAATATAAAAATTAAAATTAATTAACTTGTACCAACTGAAACAAAATATTTTCGTTATTCTATATAAAGTAAAAGTACTCAGTACTTGAATTTAATGCCTCAAAAAACATTGAGATTCAAAATTCATCAAGACGGAAGAGTTGAAGAGACTGTTGAGGGATTTACTGGTAATTCATGCAATGAAGCTACAAAAAATCTCGAAAATGCTCTCGGTAAAGTAACAGTTAAGAATAAAACTTCTGATGCTTTCATCTCTAATCAAAGTGAAAACTTAACACAATTAAATAACGAATCTAATGTCACACTTTAGTACAATTAAAACTCAGCTCAAAGAAGTAGAGCCATTAATTAAGGCTTTAAATCATTTCGGTTATATTATTAATCGAGAAGAAAAGTTTGTAAAAGGATATAAAGGTCAATTCACAGCTGTTGATATAAGTATGAATTTACCTGGTGATACCCAAGTTGGATTTAAATGGGATAATAATTCTAATGCATATGAGTTAGTTACTGACCTTGATCTTTGGAAATTTGAGATTCCAGTAGAAAGATTTATCTCAAAAGTTACACAAATGTATGCTTACCAAACAATCATTTCTAAAACGCAAGAAGATGGATATCAAATCGTAGATCAAAAAAATAAAAATGATGGTTCTATTGAATTGGTCTTAACCAAGTGGGAAAACTAATGTCAAGATATGGATTTTACGGATCCATTTCATAATACTGAAGAAAATATTGGGATTACAGGCTATGAGCCTGTTTTAGGTGGTCAGCTAGCTGAAAAAGCTGTATGGGTTGATGAAGCAAAGTGTATTGGTTGTCAGTACTGTGTTCACGTAGCTTCGAACACTTTCATTGTTGATGAATTTCATGGTAGAAGTCGAGCTATTAGGCAAGATGGAGATAGTTCTGATGTCATACAAGAAGCAGTAGATACATGCCCTGTTGATTGTATTCATTGGGTAAAATTTGAAGAATTAGATGATTTAGAGAATAGTCTCGATAGGGATATGTTTCAAACATTTGGAAAGCCACCGAGAATGAATAAGCACTAATATCAACAAGATGCAATATCGTAGATTTGGTAGAACCAATCTGAAGATTCCTGTTTTATCTTTAGGTGGTATGAGATTTCAAAAAAGTTGGGATCAATTAGATTTTTCTGAGGTTTCATACGAAGAACAAAATAAAGTAGAAAATATATTAGATCTTGCCACACAATATGGCTTAAGTCATATAGAAACCGCCAAGTACTATGGAACTTCTGAAGTGCAATTAGGGATGTGTTTTAAGAATACTAAGAAAATTCCAAATATAATCCAAACAAAGATTCCACCAAATAGTAATCCAGAAATTTTTGAGCGAGATGTATTATCTAGCATTGAAAAATTGAAAGTTAAAAAAATTGATTTGTTAGCAATACATGGTATCAATACTGCTGAACATTTACATCAGGCTATTCGAGATGGAGGTTGCATTGATATTTTGAGGAATTTTCAAAAAGAAAATTTAATTGGATCTATTGGATTTTCAACCCATGGAAAATCTTCACTTATTGAAAAGGCCATATCAACAAACTTATTTGATTATGTAAATTTGCACTGGTATTTCATTAATCAGGAAAATACAAAGGTTATTAATTTAGCCAATAAGCATGATCTTGGGGTTTTCATAATAAGTCCCACTGATAAAGGAGGACATCTTCATACTCCTTCAAGAAAAATGTTGGAATTTTGTAAACCACTTCATCCTATAGTTTTTAATGATCTTTTTTGCTTAAGAAATCAAAATGTACATACTTTGAGTGTCGGTATTGCAAAAGAGACAGATTTTGCTCTGCATTTAGAAGCTGTCTCGTTGTTATCAGAATCTGAGAAGTATGTGCCAAAGATAATTAACAAATTAAGGCAAGAATCAATTAATTCCTTAGGTTTAGAATGGCATCATAATTGGAATAGAAATTTACCAAGTTGGGAATATACTCCGGGAAATATTAATATTCCTGTTCTGCTTTGGCTTTCAAATTTAATTGATTGGTTGGGTATGGAAGGATATGCAAGAGCTAGATATCAATTGCTTGGTAATGGAAGCCACTGGTTCCCAGGATTTAACGCTAATTTACTAGATGTAGATGTTTCTGAAGGGCAATTATTGAAAGTATTAGAAGGTCATATAAATCCAAAAAAAGTTATAAAAAAATTGAGAAATTTAAAAGAAAAATTTGGAGATAAGAATGCTGAAAGATTATCAAGAAAATAATTTCATAATGGATTTTTTTCTGGTTTGCCTACTTTTCTTGGGTAAATTTCAGGACAAAAATTCTTTGGTTGAATAAGAATAATATTTCGGGTGCCTTTATTTCTTGGTAATAGTATCTCTTTTTTATCTTTAACTTTACCTTCTAATATTTCTAAAGTTTTATCTAGATTGTTACTTTCTTGATTCGTCCATTTGCCACAATATAAAACTCCAATCCCTTCTTTTTTTATCATTGGTAGTATATATTCTGAAACTGTTGATGGATTACTAACCGCTCTAGTTGTTGCAATATTAAAATTATTTCTCATTGACGATTGGTGGGCTAAATTCTCAATACGATCATTGATTACATGAATATTGTTTTTGAAATTGATCTGCTCAACTAAAATTTTTATTGCATCTGTTTTCTTTTTCAAAGAATCAATTAGGTATATCTCAGAATTAGGATGAGTTATTGCATAAGCTAAACCTGGGAAGCCACAGCCTGATCCAATATCTAAAAATTTTTTATTATCAAAATTAATATTCGTGAAAGCTTTGAATGGCCAAATGCTGTCAAAAACTTGAGATACCCAATAATCATCTCCATCAGTTAATCTTGTGAGATTGGTCTTATTATTTAATTCTTTAATTTTAATTTGTAACTCTTTAAATAAATTTATTTCTTCTTCAGTTATTAAGGAAAGAATTTCTTTTGGAATGTTTTGTTTATGCATTTCGTTATAAATATGAATTTTAACCATCCATTAAATACATTCTATTTAGTAAAAATTTATTAGAATTACAATATCAATAATAGATTATTTTGAAAAGGGAAACTTCCTATTACAAAATTTTAGGTGTAAATGAAAATGCATCCAATAATGAATTAAGAAAGGCATTTTGTAAACTTTCTATTGAGTTGCATCCCGATACAACTTCATTAGAAATAGACGTTGCTAAAAGTAAATTTCAAGAAGTTCTTGAAGCTTATGAACATTTAAATAATAGTAATTTAAGGAAAATATATGATGAAAAACTAAAAGAAAACTCTAGGATTACAAATAATACTAACGTTTTAAATAATTTAGTAATCGATTCTAATAATCAAAATTTAATAGAAAATAGAAGACCTTTTTCGAATGGAGAATTGTTTTCGTTGTTTCTTTTAATTATCATCATTTCTATAAGTTTAATTGGTTCAATTTTTATTGCTTCTTTTACTGGAAAAGAATTAGAGACAATACCGCTTTGGCTAATTAAATAATTTTTTTAAAAAAGTCTGTGAATCCCTCTAAAAAACCTATCAATCAAAATTCACTGCAATCATTGGAATTGTGGCTAACTGATTTGGGTGCTGTGAAGGATATTAATAATCCATCTAAATGGTATCTGTTACTTTCAAATTGGAATGCAACAATTATTTTTGAACAAGAAGATTTAAGTGTTATGTGGGAAAGTGAAGGACAAGAAACTAAAAGACTATTTTCCTACTGCATTAATAGAGAAGATGTGGAAAATGCAATACTTCAGGGACCTTAAACTTCCATCTAAAGATTGTCTAAGATTTGCCTTATTATCCAGTAACTTTTCTCCAATTGATCATCTGTTATACAGAGAGGCGGCATGAGATAAATAACATTCCCGAGGGGCCTAATGAATAAACCTTGCTCCATTGCAAGACTCTTTATTTCTTTCCCAATATTATTAAAATAACCTTTTTTGTTCCCAATATCTAAATCGAAGGCAGCAATTGTGCCTGATACCCTTACCTTCTTTATGTAAGGTAAGTTTTTAAATTTAATTAGATGAGATAAATGTTTTTCTTCAAATGAAAGGTATTTTTGTGGTTCTTTTTCTAATAAATCAAGGCTAGCGTTTGCTGCAGCACAACCTAAAGGATTAGCAGTAAAACTATGTCCATGCCAAAAAGTTTTTCTTGGGGAATCATCAATAAAGGATTGAAAAATTTTTTCTTTACATAAAGTTATTCCCATCGGTAAAAATCCACCAGTTAAACCTTTTGAAATACTTATTAAATCAGGAA
Source organism: Prochlorococcus marinus (assembly GCF_001180245.1). Classification (GTDB taxonomy): domain Bacteria; phylum Cyanobacteriota; class Cyanobacteriia; order PCC-6307; family Cyanobiaceae; genus Prochlorococcus_A; species Prochlorococcus_A marinus_F. Next base: position 56,108 of record NZ_CVSV01000075.1, on the reverse strand, counting down.
TTATTTTTGCTTTTTGAAAAGCAAAAAGGTTTCCACATCTTCCAAACCCAGTCAATACTTCATCGGCAATTAACAAAGAATTATTATTTTTTATAATTTCTGAAACTTTTTTTATAAATTGAGGCCTAACCATATTCATCCCTCCTGCTCCTTGAACAAGTGGCTCAAGGATTACTGCAACTGTGGGAGTTTTAAGTAGAGTTTCTAATTTTTGGATCGCCTTATTTTCTTTATTTTCTACTTCCTCATCGTTCATCCAAGTTGAAGGCCAAGGAACTCTTCTAACTGGGAACATGAGATTATCGAAATTCTCATTAAAAATATTTCTTTCACCTAAAGCCATTGCGCCAAATGTATCACCATGATAGGCGCCATCAAAAGCTACTATTTGAGTTCTTGTTTCTCCTTTATTTTGCCATGATTGGAAGGCAATTTTTAAAGCGACTTCCACTGCGGTAGAACCGTTATCAGAAAAGAATAATCTTTCTAGTTTTGTTAATTCACTAAGTCTTTCCGCTAATTTTTTTGCCTGTGGATGTAAGAAATCAGCAAATATAACTTGCTCAAGTTTTTTTGATTGATCAAAAATGGCATCCGCAATAAATTCGTTACTATGACCATGAAGAGTTACCCACCAACTACTAATTGCATCTATTAGTTCTTTTTTAGGATCTTTAGTAAATAGGAGGGCATCTTTACCATGAGTTACTTCTATCTGCGGTTTGCTGTTATTGATTTGCGTAAAAGGTGGCCAAATATTTGGGTGCCAATCTTGAGTTGTAGCTTTTGAATCCAAAGATTTCATTTAACTTATTTTTGAGTTTAATAGTGAGATCAACTTATTCTTAATGTCTAGTTCTTTCCATAGTATATCTAAATTATTTGAGTCCATTTTTTTTATATAAGGAAATTCAGCAATTAAAGGAATACCACTAAAATCAACTAGAGTTTTTGGATTATCTAGGTGTTTTTCGCCATTGACTACTAAACCTAAAATCTCAATATTTCTTCGTTTTAAGGCCTCAATACTAAGCAGGGTATGGTTAAGAGTGCCAAGTGAGCTCTTACATACAAGTATTACCGGAAGATTCCATTTTTTTATTTGATCTATTTGCAAAAAATTGCGTGTTATAGGAACCATTAATCCACCCGCAGTTTCTATAATTAGTGAGCCATCCACTTTTGGCAATCTCAACTTGTCAAAGTAAATAGCTTTTTTATCTATTTCAGCAGCCCAATGCGGAGAAAGAGGTTTTGTAAAGACATAAGCTTCTTTGATTATTTTCTCTTTACTTACTTGTGCAAGTTTTTCAACAGTCTCACTATCAGTTTGCGATTCAATCCCACTTTGAATAGGTTTCCAATAAAAGGAATTTAATCCTTTAACGAAAAAAGAGCTTATTAAAGTTTTCCCGATATCAGTATCTGTTCCACAAATTATAAATTTGAAAATATTTTTGTGACTACTCATAATTTCTTTATGACTTGAATCTCAATTTGCCATGAAAGGTTCACCGTATTATTGTAATTCTTTGGCCAAAACTTTTGAATTTCCTTTAACTCTTTCACTGTTTTGCGTTTACAGTTTGTTGATTGTGCTCCTACATTTTTAATGCTTCTAAAAAGTTTATATACATCTTCAAAATTTTCAAGATAATTAAACTGTTTTGAATAATGTATTTCAGTTGATTTGAAATCTTTTAATAATTCTTTAGAGCAAAGGAAATTAAGACCACTATATTCGATATCAATTTTTTTACAAGTATCTTTCCATTCAGGAAAACAATTTGTTGTTGGATATGAAATAATTAAAAAACCTCCAGGTTGTAATTTGCTAAACCAATTTTTTATTATCTCTTCTGGATTGTTTAACCAATGTATGCAAAAGTTAGATGTTAATAAAGAACAGTTATTTATTTCAGAAGGTAAATCATTATTCAAATCCCATAAAATTTTTTTTCTAGATAATTTATTCTCAAAAAGCATTTTCTTGCTGAAATCAATTCTGGATACTTCTTGAGAAGAAATTTTTTCTATTTCATCTGCTAATAGTCCTGGTCCTGATCCTAGATCTATCCATTCACCTTTTTTTTGCGGATTTAATTCTTTGATAAGATGAGCAATCTTTTTTGCAAAAAATTTCTGAATATTTGAATGCTCTAAATACCGATATGCAGCATCATTGAAATTGTTTTGTATTTTCTCATTCCACTTTTTACTATCCATTTCAATCGTTAAGTGTATTAAGTAAGATCTCGTATAAATTTAAATTATTCAAGCAATGACCTTGTTGAGCTAATTTAATTAAAATTGGCTTCCTTTCAAGTGTTTTATTTAAGGAATCTAAAAAGTTATTATTTGATTCGTTGTCAAGAATCAAATCATTTTCTGATTTTATAAAAATAATTTTGCAATCTTTTCTTAAAAATACTGGAAAATCTCTATTGATGTAAAGTTCTTTTAAATCACTTAAAAGAAGAGTTTTATTTAAACTCTCTAGACTTTTATAAAAGATATTTTTAAAACTATTATTTATATGATTTGGCATAAATGATCTGTATATAAATTCTTTCAACATATCCTTAGGTTCATCTTTTATGATTTTTGTTTCCATTCTTTTTAGAGACCTCAAAATAAAGTTTCTCTTATTACTTAAAGGAAGAAAATTATTAAAAGAATTTATAAGAACAATATGAGTTGCTTTTTTTAAAATTTTTTTTGGCATTAAATGAAAACCAAATGAATGGCATAAAGTCATTCTGATTTCTTTTTTAGATTCGCTTTTAATCCATTTAGCTTGATAATTATTTGCCGAAAAATAGCCCCTTTCATTATCTTGCCAATGCCAATTATTATTTAAAAAATCAACTTTATAATCATCCCAGAAATATTTATTTAGTCCCCACCCATGTTGAGTAATAATTTGTTTCATTTAAACTCTTTTAATACTGCGATGAAATTATTTAGCAGATTAAAATCTAAGTTTCTTCGTATTGTTATTCTGATTCTTGATTGCCCCACTGGAACAGTTGGAGGTCTTATCGCGATTGCTAAAAACCCATTTTCTTCGAGATATTTTTGTAGATAAATTGCTTTCTCTTCTTGGCCAACAATAATTGATAAAATGTGAGAATCTCCCTGAACTGGAAAACTAAAATTTCTAATAATTTCATCTTTCCATACATTCGCAGAAGATAACAAATCATTACCCCATTCTTTATTTTCTAAAATTTTTTTTAAACCTTCTAGTGCCCCAGCAGCCAAAGATGGCGCAAGTGCGGTTGTATACCTAAATGCACCACTTGTTTGGATAAGATATTCTCCAATTTCTGAATTGGAAGCTATGAAAGCTCCACCGCTTCCAAATGCTTTTCCAAAAGTTCCAGTAATCATAGTTATATCTGAACGACAATTAAAACTCAAACCCCTGCCTTCAGGACCCAAGATCCCAATTGCATGAGCTTCGTCCACTAATAATTGAACACTATTTTTTTTGCAAATTTCCGTTATTTCTCTGAGCGGAGCAATTGATCCCTCCATGCTATAAAGAGATTCAACAACAACTAAAATGGAATTTTTTGTGGGGTTAGATTTAATAATTTTATCTTCTAAATCTTCTAAATTATTGTGTGAGAATCGAACTAGTTTTGCTTGAGCAGCTTTGACTCCAACCAATAAAGAGTTATGGATCAATTTATCTGCTATTACGATACTATTTCTGTTTGCTAAAGCCTGGATAGCGGCTATATTTGCTTGAAATCCGCTTGGGAAAAGTAATACTTTCTCTTGATCAAGCCACTTGGCAAGTTCTGTTTCTAATAATTTATGTATTGGTCTTGAACCTGTAATAAACCTAGAGCTTCCTGAACCAATGCCTTCTAACAAGCTTATTTCGTAAGAAGCTTTTATTAAATCCTTGTCCCTGCTTAATCCAAAATAATCATTACTGCATAAGTCTATAAGTTTTTTATTTTGCGAATTTACACTTAGAAGTTCGAAGGATTTTTTACCTAAAGAAAATGTTTTTAATTTACGGATTCTATTTTTTGGAATTTTTGATTTTTTCATTTTGGCAAAATAAAATATATTGGATTTAATTAAAAAGATTTAGATTTACTATTAAAGTTTGCAAGGTATTTTTTGTTTATTAATATCTATATAGATCATATATTAAGAAGTTAACTCATCCTCTCTTCAATCACAATTATTGCTTAATTTAGAGGAATATTTCCCCTTTCCGCTAGATGATTTCCAATTAGAAGCAATACGAGCTATTAATAGCGGAAATTCTGTTGTTTTAACAGCACCAACAGGTTCGGGTAAAACATTGATAGGTGAATTTGCTATCTATAGAGGCTTATCTCATGACAGCAGAGTTTTTTATACAACACCTTTAAAGGCCCTATCAAACCAAAAGTTTAGAGATTTTGCTAATCAATATGGTGAGAATAAAGTTGGTCTTTTAACTGGAGATATAAGCATAAATAGAGAAGCAGAAATCTTAGTAATGACGACTGAGATTTTTAGGAACATGCTTTATGGCGAATTTGATGAATTTGATGATCCCTTAGAAAATTTAGAATCTGTAATTCTTGATGAATGTCATTATATGAATGACCCCCAAAGAGGTACAGTTTGGGAAGAAACTATAATCCATTGCCCTACTAGAACTCAAATAATAGCTTTATCAGCAACAATAGCTAATGCAGATCAATTGCAAAATTGGATAGAAAAAGTTCATGGGCCCACAGTACTAATTAATAGTGATAAGAGACCAGTCCCACTTGAATTTATTTTTTGTAGTTTTAAAGGCCTCCATCCACTTTTAAATAATAAGGGTAATGGAATTCATCCAAACTGTAAGATTTGGAGAGCTCCTAAAGGGCAGAAAATAAGAGGAAAAGTGGGCAGGATAATGCAACCAAAGTCTCCCTCAATTGGCTTTGTGATTTCGAAACTAGCTGAACGAAATATGTTGCCAGCTATTTATTTTATTTTTAGTAGAAGAGGATGTGACAAGGCTATTGAGAATATAAAAGATTTAACTTTAGTAAGTTATTCAGAAGCAAGTATGATATCCCAAAAATTAGATGTTTATCTTAAAAATAATCAGGCAGCAATTCAAGATAAATCTCAATGTGAGGCATTAAAACGTGGTATTGCATCTCATCATGCTGGATTATTGCCTGCATGGAAAGAATTGGTTGAGGAATTATTTCAGCAAGGTTTAATAAAAGTTGTTTTTGCAACTGAAACTCTTGCTGCAGGAATAAATATGCCCGCAAGAACAACTGTTATTTCTTCTTTATCAAAAAGGACAGAAGATGGTCATAGATTATTATTTAGCAGTGAATTTTTGCAAATGTCAGGAAGAGCTGGAAGAAGAGGAAAAGATACCCAGGGATATGTTGTTACATTACAAACAAGATTCGAAGGTGCCAAAGAAGCAAGTGCACTGGCTATAAGCAAACCAAATGCTTTAGAAAGTCAATTCACTCCAAGCTATGGAATGGTACTTAATCTTTTACAAAGTTATACTTTAGAGAAGTCTAAAGAATTAATTAAAAGAAGTTTTGGTAGTTTTTTATATTTAGGTGAATCATCAGGTGAGAATATAATTCTTGAAAATTTAGATAAGGATTTAATTGAGTTAAAAAAAATTACATCTAACGTTTCATGGAAAGATTTTGATGCATACGAAAAGTTAAAAAATCGTCTTAAAGAAGAGAGAAGACTCTTAAAAATTTTAGAAAAACAATCAGCAGAAAAATTATCAGAAGAGATAACCAAGGCACTTCCATATATTAAAGATGGAAGCTTAATTTCAATCAAAGCTCCCCAAATTAAAAGAAAAATTGTTCCAGGATTAATTTGCAAGAAAATATATGAATCCAAAAGAATTAAGAGTTTATTGTGTTTGACAATTGATAATTTATTTATTCTTATAAAACCCTCACACATAGTAAGTATCTTTAATGATTTGGATGCAATTGATGTCTTAGGAATTGAAGTGCCAAAGATGTATTTTTCTGGAGAGGTATTTAGGGGAGATGATATGTCGCAGTGTTATGCGGATCGAATTTTAGAAGTTTCTAAAAAAAATGATTTACAAACTCCACAATATGATTTGACAACGGAGGTTTTGTCACAAAAGCAACAAATTAATAATTTAGAAGAAACAGTGACTGATCATCCTGCACACAGATTTGGAGACTCCAAGAAATTAAAGAAATATAGAAAAAGAATTATTGATGTTGAACAAGAAATAAATATTAGAAAAAAACTTCTTGAGGATAAAGAAAATCATAACTGGAGAACTTTTACTGATTTGATTAAAATTTTGAATCATTTTGGTTGTTTAAATGATTTGGAATTGACAGAAGTTGGACAAACAGTTGGTGCAATAAGAAGTGAAAATGAATTATGGATTGGTCTTGTTTTAATTAGTGGTTATTTAGACGATTTAGATCCTCCTGAGTTAGCTGCAATTATTCAAGCTATATGTGTTGAGATAAAGAGGCCTAATCTTTGGTGTAATTTCAAGCCATCTTTAAAGGTAATAGATGTTTTTAATGAATTAGATGGTTTAAGAAAATTAGTCTCTTTTCAACAAAATAAGTTTCATATTGAAACTCCTATCTATTTAGAAACAGAGTTGACTGGAATTATTTCTGAATGGGCAAAAGGAAAAAAATGGAAAGATTTGGTTTTTAATACTTCATTAGACGAAGGTGATGTAGTGAGGATTATTAGAAGATCAATTGATGTCCTTTCTCAAGTGCAATACTGTATTGGTGTTAGTAATAAATTAAAAAGCAAAGCTAAGCTAGCATTAAAAGCTATTAATCGTTTTCCTGTTTCTGAATCTAATGATCTTATAAAAGTCTTTGAAGATATTAATCCTGCAACAAAAAGAATCGACAATAATTTTTAAATTTTTTTAATCAAATCATTGAATTGATATGCATTGCTTCATCAAATTCATCTTCGTTTAAATAACCTAATTTAACTGTTGCCTCTTTTAAATTTAATGATTCTTTGAAGGCAAGATTTGCAATTTCAGCTGCTTTTTCATAGCCAACTTTTGGCACTATGGCTGTAACCAACATTAGTGAATTTTCTAAATTTAACTTCATTCTCTTTTGATTAGGTTCCATCCCATCAACTAATTTTATTCTGAAGTTTTTTATTACATTTTTAAGTAATTTTAAACTTGTGAGAATATTAAATCCAATAAGAGGCTTATATTCATTCATCTGTAAAGTGCCGCTAGAATTTGCCATTGAGACTGCATATTCAAGACCCATTATCTGAGTACAAACCATTGATAAGGCTTCGCATTGAGTTGGATTAACTTTACCCGGCATAATAGAACTGCCAGGTTCATTTTGAGGAATAATTAGTTCATATATTCCTGATCTTGGACCAGAAGATAGAATTTTTATATCATTTGAAATTTTAAATAATGCACCTGCTAATATTTTTATCTGACTCATTACTTGAGCAAGACGATCATGCGAGGCCATGATAGAAAAATTATTTTTTGATTTATAGAAAATTAGATTAGTATCATCGGAAATTAATTTTATAGACTCTTCACAAAATCCTTTTGGACAATTAATCCCAGTACCAACCGCAGTTCCTCCCAGAGGTAAGAAATACAATTCATTCAGACTCATAATAATTGCATTCTCAGCATCTTTAAGTTGCTCTGACCATCCTGATATTTCTTGCCCAAAGGTAAGGGGAACTGCATCTTGAAAATGGGTTCTTCCAATCTTTATAAGGTCTTTCCATTCTTCACTTTTTTTATCAAGGACCCTAGTAAGTTCTCTGATCGTTGGAACTAAATTTTTGATAATTTCATTAACAACAGATATTTGGATAGCAGCAGGAAAAGTGTCATTAGTTGACTGAGATTTATTTACATCATCATTCGGATGAATAGGTTGATGACTACCAAGCTCTGAATTAGTTTTTAAAGCTGCAATATTTGAAATTACCTCATTAACATTCATATTTGTTTGCGTGCCACTACCTGTTTGCCAAACCTTTAAGGGAAACTGTGAATCGTGAAGCCCATCAAGTATTTCCTTACATGCCTCTACAATCAAATCTTTTTTCCTTTTATTTATTAAACCTAAATTGTAATTCGCAATTGAAGCAGCTTTTTTTATGAGGGTTAGTGAATAAATTAACTCAATTGGAATTAATTCTTCTCCAATAGAAAAATTTATTATCGATCTTTGTGTTTGAGCACCCCACAAAGCTTCCATGGGAACCTCTATTGTTCCCATACTATCTTTTTCAATCCTAAAGTTTTTGGTCATTATTCCTCTGAAAACACTGGTTTAACTTAGATAAGGTTTTCAGTAATCTTAGATACCTAACTTCTCCCATATTACACTTAAATTATCAAGATGAATTGAAGGATTAAAACATTCTTCTAAGTCACTTTGATCAATAAAATCCATAATTTCATTATCTCTCTCTATATTTTGTTTGAAATTCCCATTCTGAGTATTCCAGGCCTGATGCGCATTTTTTTGTACTAAGCTATAAGCTTTTTCTCTAGACAAGCCCTTCTTTACAAGCAAAAGTAAAACTTTCTGACTAAAGATTACACCACCATATATATTTAAATTTTTGAGCATATTTTCTGGATAAACTTCTAAATTGCTTACTATATCTTGCATTTCCCTGAGCATAAAATGCAAGCAGATTGATACGTCAGGTAGCATGATACGTTCATTTGAACTATGGCTTATATCTCTTTCATGCCAAAGTGGAACATTTTCAAGTGCTGTTAAGACGTAACTCCTCAAAATTCTTGCTAAACCACTTACTCTTTCACTTCGAATAGGATTTCTTTTATGAGGCATGGCAGAACTTCCTTTTTGCCCTTTTGTAAAGCCCTCTTCAACTTCTAAAACATCAGTTCTTTGTAAATTTCTTATTTCAGTTGCGAATCTATCTAAAGAAGCGCCAACTAGTGCAATAGTTTGCACATATTCTGCATGTCTGTCTCTCGATATAACCTGCGTACTTGCTGTATCAGGTTTTAAGCCGAGCAAATTACAAGTTATTTGTTCTACTTTAGGATTCGTATTAGCGTAAGTTCCCATTGCACCACTTATTTGTCCAATCGCTACAGAATCTTTCAGAGTTAACAATCTTTTTTTGTTCCTTATTATTTCTGCTAACCATCCAGCAAGTTTAAAACCGAAGGAAATTGGCTCCCCATGAATTGCATGAGATCTGCCAATCATTAATGTATTTTTATGCTTCCTTGCTAATAATCTGATCTCATTTTCTAGGTTCTCTATTTCTTCTAATAACAATTCGCAAGAATCTACTAACTGAAGAGATAAGCCAGTATCAAGTACATCACTACTGGTCATACCAACATGTATGTATCTTCCTGAATCTCCTACAAATTCATTAACGCTTGTAAGAAATGCTATGACATCATGTTTAACTTCTTTCTCAATTTCTGTAATTCTAGATTCATCAAACTTTGCATTTGAACGTATCTCTTTCATGGCATTCTCAGGGATTTTTCCGAGGGAAAAATTTGCTTCACATGCAGCTATTTCAACCTTAAGCCAACTCTGGAATTTTGAGCTTTCAGTCCAGATTTTCCCCATTTCGGGTAATGTGTAACGCTCGATCACAATTTTTATTTATTATCAATTTAAACTTTATAACAAAATCGAATTATTGCCCTATACCTTTAAAGATGTACTTGCCATTGAACATATTTGACTGATTATTATTTTCCTATGTAACATTTTCTGGCTAAAAAAGAAAGCTTAAATATAAAAAATGTTTGCATATATTCATTCGTTAATCATGGGTATTTTTTTAGTTCTTACTTAAAATTGAAAGGTATTAAAGAATTTGGATCTTAATCTCATAGAAGTTCATTATTCAGTTTTTTTATTATTTAATATATGGTTAAAAAAAGTAGATTAGATCTTTATCTTCTAAATAAAGGTTTATGTGAAACTCGTCAAAAAGCCCAAGGTTTAATTCTTGCGGGCAAGGTTAGAGATATCAATGGGAAAGTATTGGATAAACCTGGACAACAAGTATTAATTGGATCTGAGTTTTTTATTGATTCCGCGCCTATGTTTGTATCAAGGGGCGGCGAAAAATTATTGGAGGCATTTAAAAAACTTGAAATTAAAGTAAAAGACAAAATATGTATTGACGCAGGAATCTCTACTGGGGGATTTACTGATTGTTTATTGCAACAAGGCGCAAAGTTAGTTTATGGGATAGATGTTGGTTATGGACAAACTGCATGGAAGATTAGAAATAACCCAAAAGTTATACTTTTTGAACGAACTAATATTCGAAATTTAAAACCTGATGATCTTTTATCTAGAAGTAATGAATTACCAAATTTTGTTGTTGCTGATTTATCTTTTATTTCATTAAAGTTAATTTTTAAATCTATTGGTAATTTATTAGAAGGTGATTGTATTGAGGGAATATTTTTAATTAAACCCCAATTTGAGGTAGGTAAAGATAAAGTCAGTAAAGGAGGTGTTGTTCGCAATCCTAAATTCCATACTGAGGCTATAGAGTCTGTTATCTATGCTGCTAGGAATTTCCAATGGAATATAAAGAATTTGATAGCTTCTCCTCTTGTAGGTCCTGCTGGGAATCATGAATATCTGGCTTGGATGACCTTAGGAAGTCAACCAAATAAAAGTATTAATAGTGAATATATACAAAATTTAGTAAAAGAAACTCTTTGAATTAACTTTGAATTAAAGAGCTTCTTCGTCTTTGTCGCCAGTTCTAATTCTTACAACTGAATCAATTGATGTGATGAATATTTTTCCGTCACCTATCTCTCCAGTTTTTGCTGCTTCAGCAATCGCATCTATGACTGAATTAACCTTTTCATCATCTACGACAACTTCTACTTTAAGTTTTTGAAGGAATTCAACAGTAAATTCGGAACCTCTATATCTTTCAACTTGTCCTTTTTGCCTTCCAAAACCTCTAACTTCACTAACTGTCATTCCAACAATGCCGGAATTCACTAATGCAATTTTTACATCCTCCAGCTTAAATGGACGTATGATTGCTTCAATTTTCTTCATGATTAAAGATTGAACATTCCTATTTTAATTGTTTTTTGGGAAAACATCCAACATTGAAATATCAGACAAACATTCAACATTAAGGCCGGCATTCTTGGCGTCTTCAATTAATAGTTGGGAATTTTCTTCGGAAATTATTACTGTACTATTTGACAACGCTTCCCACTGATCATTCTCAAAGTGTGTTTGAAGCCATAACATTCCAATTGCAGTTTTTGGTTGAAGGGATTTATTTAAATTGTTATCGATAGTTATCAAACAAATGTCCATTAATTTTTCATTGAACTAAACACATATAAACCTTTCGGTGGACATTATGAATGTTACAGTTGATACAAAAATAAGATTTAACATCTTTTGGCTTATTCAATTGTAATACTTAGATTTGTTGATACTTTTGCGCATTTTTATCTTTATATATAGTTTTTATATAGGTTTAGTAAAAAAATTCTACTAAAAATGAATACAGCTAAATTAGAAGATTCGACTCAAAGACCTCTATATGGTGAAAGAATTATTGAAGAATCAAAAATAATTTGTTTCGATAATCCAAATAAGAAAAGAATTTATGAAATTTCTATTCAGTTGCCTGAATTTACATGTAAGTGCCCCTTTTCTGGTTATCCAGATTTTGCAAAGCTAAATATTATTTATCAACCTAATTTGAAAGTCTATGAGTTGAAGTCTTTAAAACTTTATATTAATAATTTTAGGGATATAAAAATATCACATGAGGAAGTTGTTAATAGAATTATGGATGATTTAGTGAATGAAGGTTCACCTCACTGGATACATTTAAATGCTGCATTTAACCCCAGAGGTAATGTTTCTATGCAGTTAGATATTTTTAGTGGTCAGAAAAGAAATTAAAAATTTTTTATTTCGTCTGATAATTTAGAAAATTCTTTTTTAAAACCAACTAGATTTTTATTACTAAGGCCTCCAATAGATAACTTTTGTGATTCTTTATTTACCAGAATCCATAATTGGTTAGTTGGTATAAGACTTATTATTGTTCCAAAAATTATTAAGATAAAAGAAAAGTAAATAAATGGTATAGACGGATCATTTTTAATTATTAATCCACTACTGGGGATTATTTTTTTCAGAGATACTTTTGAAGAGTTAACTTCTAAAGGGTTGTCATTGATATAGAGATTATTCCCGGAAAAATTTTCTATATTCGAAATTTTAAGTGGACCATTTTCATTATCTATTGTTAAAAGGAAATTTTTTTTAGTCTCCGATCCTAATTCAACTAAAACTCCCCAAACTTGATTACCGATTTCTGGAATCTCCTTTAATTGTAATTGATAAAGGAGATTATCTATTTCTAAAACAACATTTGATATTGCCCAATCTGCTTGATAAATAGTTAATCCTTTAAACCTGATTGGGTGATTAACTTTGGTTGTTTTTATTTCATTTAAATTTAGGTCTTCAGAAGAAAAATTTAATTTTGAAATAAACTGTTTGGGCACACCATCACTTTCACGTTCTATAGAAAAGTCGATTAATTTTACATTGGCTTTTGAGTTTGTGCTCTCATTAACAAGATCTAAAGTTTCACCAGGCAGTAAATATTGTTCTTTTGATTGACTTGTAAAACTTCCATATGCTGAACCTATAAGTAAGACTATTAATCCGATATGTACAACTAAAGGACCGATTTTTCCAATTAACCCCTTTCTTGCAGAAATATGACTATTAAATTTGTATGTTTTCCATCCTTTTTTTTTAAGTAATAAATCTACTTTTGATATATGTTCTCCATTTTGATTGATTGGATGACTTGTAGTAAGTTGCAGTTTGCTAAATTTTTTTTCGCTCTTATATTCAATCCATTTTAATGAAGCTTTTAATGAAGGAATTTGCCTCCTGAAACTACAAGCTGCCAGAGAAATGCAAAGAAGAATTAATGTAAATAAAAACCAAAAGCTTGTATATATATGATCCAATTGAAGTTTTAAGACTTTTTCTCCATCTAAAAATCCAAAAATGGGAGCTCTATTGAAATTATCAATATAGAATTTATTATTACTACCTTGAGGTATAAAAGTACCTATTCCACTGGTAATAGCAATGAAGATTATCAGCGATATAGCGAATCTTAAACTTGATATTTTTAAAATTAGATTCTTAAAAATAATCATTTAAATCCAATTTGAAAATAAATTTAATAACCCTAGGGAAACTAAAAATATCCCACTTAAAGTTGGAATTATTTGACTAAATTTTCTGAGAGCTAAAAATTGCTTTAAGTTTTCTGCAGTAGCTCCTGCAATGATTAATGGGGTTACTTGGCCTATCCCAAAGAAAAATAAAAAAATAGTAGATATTATCGGGTTTTTAGCTTGCGATACCCAAGCTAAAAGAGTTGCTAAAACTGGAGTAATGCAAGGTGAAGAAGCTAGTCCAAAAGTAGTACCTATGGCAAAAGGCGCTATAAATGGTGGTATTTTATTTTCAACTATTTTTATATCAGGTCCATTAGGAAATTGAAACTTTAGAATTCCTAATAAATTTAAACCCATTATTATTGCTATTAGGGCAACAAATGAAGTGTAATAAGATGGAATTTGCCCATATATTTTACCTAAGAATCCACTTGCAGCCCCCAGTGCAACAAGCGAAAAAACTACACCTCCTGAAAAACTAATAAGTTTAAATTTATTTTTTTCTGTTCCGCCTATATAAGCAATTGTCACTGGAAGTAATGATAATGAACATGGCCCAAGACTTGTTAGAAGTCCTGCGCTGAATACCAAAAATATAGTAAATGGACCAGGACTAATAAGACCATTCTGCATAAGCAGATTACCCTTTTGAGATAATTCTGAAATAACTAAATTAAATGATTCGATAGCTTGAATTTAATCCTTTAAATTCTAACTAATTAAAAGTCTTTCGTGTACTAATCATACCAATGAATCCTGTTGACTCTAATGAACATCTAACTAACATCCCTGCAATAAAAAAAGACGCTATTAATGAATTGCCACCATAACTAATGAAAGGTAGTGGTAACCCTGTAGTAGGCATTGAACCTGTTGCTACAGAAATATGCATTATTGATTGACCTGTCAACAACACACTACATCCGATAGCAACTAATTTTGTATAGTTGTTCCTACACTTAAGACTAATTCTTAGGCTTATATAAGAAAATACTGCTAAAAATCCTAAGAATAAAGTACACCCTAATAAACCAAATTCTTCCGCAAAAATTGCAAAAATAAAATCTGTATACGTGAACGGAAGATACTGTAATTTTTGTATCGACAGTCCAAAACCTTGTCCAAAAAGACCACCTGAACCTATAGCTAATAAACTTTGAACCAATTGAAATCCATTTTCTTGTTGATCTTTCCAAGGATTTATAAATGAAGTAACTCTCAGTTTTTGATATTCGTTATTAAGAATGCTGATACATCCAGTAATTAATCCTATTGAAGCAAATGAGCATAGAGAGCTAAGTTTTACTCCTCCACATAAACCCATTACCCAAAGAAGAATTCCAGTTAATGATGCAGTACTTAAATTAGGCTGTTTAAGTATTAATAAAATTAATAAACCAAAGGTAATAATTGAAATTAATTTTTTATCATTCTTTACTAGATTCCAATGTGCGAAAAGATTAGAAGCTTCTAGAATTAGAAAAGGTTTAATTAATTCAGATGGCTGCAGACGTAAATTGCCAAGCACTAGCCATCTTGAAGATCCATTAACTGTAATTCCATTAAGATTGGTAAGGAAAATCAAAAAAAATAAAATATAAAAAATAATTCTTGAAAACTTTAAAAGATTTTTAATTTTTGTATTAAGTACGAAATAAAATAAACCAATTCCTGGAATTGTCCAAATGATCTGTTTTTTTAAGAAGTAAGCCCAATTTCCCATTTCCCTACTAGCCACATACCAACTTGATGATCCTAGTATGCATATTCCTAATATTGACCAAATTCCAATGATGACAATGAGGATTTTTGCTTCATAAGGCCATATCGCCCAAGGTAAGGGAAATATAGACTCTGTTAAATTGCTGGAATTTTTTTTGTAATTAGAACTAAAGGTTTTTTTTCTTTTAGAAATTCTTTTATATTTTCTTTTTTCTTGACTTATCTCCAATTTTTTAGATGTATATTTACTATTGATACGTTTAATTGAGATTTTGCCAAGTCTTTTATTAAAGTTTTAAAGTGTTAACGCATTTAAAAAGATTACTTTTCATAATTTTTATTTTTGAATAATAAAGAAAAAAATGCCCTACAGATTCATCAAAAATCTTAAGAATTAATTTTTTATAAAAAAAAACTAGCTAAAAGGGACCTCTCCGTGATAGATTCCGTGAGTTTATATACTTACTTAAAACCATTCAGAGGGGTTTCTAAACTATGTTCACATCAGTGGACTCAAATAGAAAAAAACTTGAGCATCCTTCTAATGAGAATGTTCAATTTCCTCAATCCCTGAATAATTCGATCATCAAAGAAAGTAAATCTGGCTTTGCCAATCAAATAGATCATTTGCTTTCCCAAAATGATGAATACACAAAATTGCAATTAACAATTTTTGGAATTACTTTTATTGTTTCTACATTATTAGCATCAATAACTGGAATTTTTCTTGGCTTTACTTTTGGTTTTAGTATTTTTATAGGTGCAATTGCAGGCATTTTTTACCTACGTTTGCTTGCCAAAAGTATAGGAAAACTTGGTAAAGAATCATCAGGTGTATCAAAATTGCAACTATTAGTTCCAGTTTGCCTCTTTATTTTTGCGAGCAAGCTAGGATCTTTGGATATTTTTCCTGCGATGATAGGTTTTTTCATTTATAAGCCTTCACTCATTCTTTATTTTTCACGTTCTTAAGTAAATTTTTTTATTCAAAACAAATGTTTTTTAATTCCTTGCTAACAAATTTTGCAGCATTAGAAGTTGGTCAACATCTTTATTGGCAAATTGGAAATATCAGACTTCATGGGCAGGTATTTTTAACATCTTGGATTTTATTAGGAGCGTTATTAGTTTTTATTTCTTTAGGAACTAAAAAAATGGAAAATGATCCTAAAGGCCTTCAAAACCTGCTTGAGTTCCTCTGGGATTACATAAGAGATCTTGCTAGGACGCAAATAGGTGAAAAAGTATATAGGGATTGGATGCCATTTATAGGTACTTTATTTTTATTCGTCTTTGTTAGTAATTGGGGAGGAGCTTTAATTCCTTGGAGATTGATTAAGTTACCAAGTGGAGAATTAGGAGCACCTACTGCAGATATTAATACAACTATTGCTTTGGCTTTATTGGTTTCACTTTCTTATTTCTATGCAGGTTTAAGCAATAAGGGTTGGAGATACTTCGAATATTATGTGCACCCAACTCCGATTATGCTTCCTTTCAAAATTCTAGAGGACTTTACGAAACCTTTATCACTTTCTTTCAGGCTATTTGGAAATATTTTGGCTGATGAACTTGTTGTTGGTGTTCTAGTCTTTTTAGTTCCGCTAATACTCCCAATACCTGTTATGTTCCTAGGATTATTTACTAGTGCAATTCAGGCATTGATTTTTGCAACTCTAGCGGCCTACTACATTGGAGAAGCTGTTGAAGAACACCATTAGCTGTCTTCCAATACATTCAGACGCTTTTACAAAGGGTCTGTAATCTGGCAAAATATCTAATCGCGTAGGTCTGAAAATATCAGACCCATTCTTAAAACAAAGGATGTCCAAGCGTGTATGACAACAAAGATTATCACAAGTATTAAGCTCTTTATTTCAAAATTATGGATTCGATTACTTCCGCTGCATCAGTTGTAGCTGCTGGTTTAGCAGTTGGTCTAGGTGCTATTGGCCCAGGTCTTGGGCAAGGTAACGCAGCTCAAGGTGCTGTAGAGGGTATTGCCCGTCAGCCAGAAGCTGAAGGTAAAATTAGAGGTACTCTTCTTTTATCTTTCGCTTTCATGGAGTCATTAACAATCTATGGATTAGTTGTGGCTTTGGTACTACTTTTTGCGAATCCTTTTTCCTAAAAGTTAATATTGCTTCTTATCCTTATTAGCAATATTTAAATTTAATTTTTTAACTTCAACTAAAACATATGTTGGCCTTTAATTTTTTTGGTGCTACAGAAGGTGGTTTATTTGATATAAATGCCACTTTGCCACTAATGGCGATACAAGTAGTTGCACTTACTTACATATTAAATTCTCTCTTTTTTAAGCCTGTTGGCAATGTTGTAGAAAAAAGAGAAAAGTTTGTAAGTACTAATATTATTGAGGCCAAAAATAAACTTTCTGAGGTTAAAAAATTAGAAGCTGAATTATTAACTCAGCTTCAAAGTGCTCGTGCAGAAGCCCAAAGAATTGTGAGCGAAGCTGAAAATGAGTCTGACAAGCTTTATAAAGAAGCACTAGAACTTGCTAACAATGAAGCAAATGCTTCAAAAGAAAAAGCAAGACTAGAAATTGAAAGTCAGACGTCTGCTGCTCGTGATCAACTTTCTAAACAGGCTGATGATCTAAGCGAACTTATTGTTAATAGATTGATTCTAGAAAAATGAATTTAACTCTTTTAGCTACAGAAGGTTTTGGATTGAACTTCAATTTATTCGAAACTAATATCCTTAATTGGGCTGTAGTAGTTTTTGGTCTTTATAAATTTTTGCCTGGTTTCTTAGGTAAAATGCTTCAAAAAAGGAGAGAAGGAATCCTTCTTGAATTAAAAGATGCTGAAGATCGACTATTAAATGCAACTCAAGCTTTAGAAAAAGCGAAGAAAGATTTATCTTCAGCAGAAGAAAAAGCTTCTCAAATAAAAGCAGATTCCCTGAAAAGATCTGAATCAATCAGAATGGAAAGTGAGAAAAAAGCTATAGAGGAGATGGCACGAATTAAACAGAGTGCAATCTCTGATGAGAGCTCTGAAGCATCCAGAGCAATTTCTCAACTTCGAAAAGAAGCTGTTGAACTGGCAATTAAGAAAGCCTTAGATTCTCTCCCAAATCGACTTGATAAAACAACACAAGAAAATTTGGTAACGCAATCAATTAATAATATTGAGGTGAACTAATGCCACTTTTAAATTCAGTTACTACACCATACGCAGAGGCATTACTTCAAGTTGTGAATGAAAATTCGCAAACTGAAGAGATGGTTTCTGAGGTCAAACAACTCTTGGAATTAATAAATGATTCCCCTGAATTGGAGAAGGCACTATCCTCTCCCATTTTAGAGACAGATGCTAAGAAGAAAATCATTATTGAAATTTTTTCAAATAAGGTTAATTCTTCCTTACTGAATTTCTTAAAATTATTGGCCGATAGGCAAAGAATTGGAATCCTTACTTCAATTCTTGATAGGTTTTTAGAGATTTACCGAGAAAATAGTAATATTGCTTTGGCAACTGTTACTTCTGCAGTCGAGCTTACTGATGAACAGAAAGGTTTAATTACCAAAAAGATCATCAATATTGCTGGTACAGAAAAATTAGAACTTGTAACTAAAATCGACCCATCTCTTATTGGTGGTTTCGTTGCCAGTGTAGGATCAAAAGTAATTGATGCTTCTCTTGCTTCACAAATAAGAAAACTTGGCTTATCTCTTTCCAAGTAACTTTTAAATCAACCTTAAATTCTTAAATCCATGGTATCTATACGCCCTGATGAAATCAGTTCAATCTTAAAACAACAAATAACTGATTACGACCAATCTGTAAGTGTTAGCAATGTAGGAACTGTTCTGCAAATCGGTGATGGCATTGCAAGAATATATGGCTTAGATCAGGTCATGGCTGGTGAGTTATTAGAATTCGAGGATGGTACCGAAGGTATAGCTTTAAATCTTGAAGATGATAATGTTGGAGCTGTTTTAATGGGAGAGGCACTTGGTGTCCAAGAAGGAAGTAACGTTAAGTCCACAGGTAAAATCGCATCTGTTCCAGTTGGTGAAGCAATGCAGGGGAGAGTTGTTAATCCTCTCGGACAACCAATAGATGGGAAAGGAGAAATTCCAACAAGTGATACTAGATTGATTGAAGAAATGGCTCCTGGAATTATCAAGAGAAGATCAGTGCATGAACCAATGCAAACAGGTATCACATCTATTGATGCAATGATTCCTGTTGGAAGAGGTCAAAGAGAATTAATTATTGGTGATAGACAAACTGGAAAATCTGCGATTGCTATTGACACAATAATCAACCAAAAAGGTCAAGACGTAGTTTGTGTTTACGTAGCTATTGGTCAGAAGTCAGCATCAGTAGCAAACATCGTAGAGGTTTTAAGAGAGAGAGGAGCCCTAGACTATACAGTCGTAGTAAGTGCAGGAGCTTCAGAACCAGCTGCTTTACAGTACTTAGCACCTTATACCGGTGCAGCGATTGCTGAACATTTTATGTATCAGGGTAAAGCAACACTTGTTATTTATGATGATCTAACGAAACAAGCTCAGGCTTATAGACAAATGTCTCTTCTTCTAAAAAGACCACCAGGAAGAGAGGCTTATCCAGGAGATGTTTTCTACTTACACAGTAGATTGTTAGAAAGAGCAGCAAAACTTTCTGATGCTATGGGAGGGGGCTCTATGACAGCTCTTCCAATTATTGAAACTCAGGCAGGGGACGTTTCTGCTTATATCCCAACTAATGTTATTTCAATTACAGATGGACAAATATTCTTGAGTGCAGATTTATTTAACTCAGGATTAAGACCAGCTATTAATGTTGGTATTTCTGTTAGCCGTGTTGGAGGAGCCGCTCAGACAAAAGCAATTAAAAAAATTGCAGGAACTTTAAAATTAGAACTCGCACAGTTTGATGAGCTAGCTGCTTTTTCTCAATTTGCATCTGATCTTGATGAAGCAACACAGCAACAACTTGAACGAGGCAAAAGACTAAGAGAGTTATTAAAGCAACCTCAATTCTCTCCACTTAACCTTGCAGAACAAGTTGCAGTTGTTTATGCAGGAGTTAAAGGTCTTATAGATGAGGTTCCCGTTGAAGATGTTACTAAATTTGCAACTGAACTTAGGGAATACCTAAAGTTAAATAAAGGGGAATTTATAGAAGAGATTCTTAAAGAAAAGAAATTAAATGATGGATTAGAAGCGACGCTAAAAGAGGTGATAAATGAAGTTAAATCATCAATGCTTGCCACAGTTTAAATTTATTTAGGAGATACAATGGCAAATCTTAAAGAGATTAGAGATCGAATCGTTTCCGTTAAAAATACGAGAAAAATAACGGAGGCCATGAGACTTGTTGCAGCTGCAAAAGTTAGGAGAGCTCAAGATCAAGTTCTTAAGAGTAGACCTTTTGCAGATAAACTTGCGCGAGTCTTAGAAAATATTCAATCTAGAGTACAATTTGAGGCTGTCGACTCTCCTTTATTATCCAAGAGAGAAGTAAAGAGTATCTCCTTGGTATGTATAACTGCGGATAGAGGTTTATGCGGTGGTTACAATACAAATATTATAAAAAAGGTAGAAATAAGATACGCAGAATTAGTCAAACAAGGGTATCAGCCAAATTTAATTTTGGTAGGGAAGAAAGCTATTGGATATTTTCAAAATAGAAAGGATAGATATGTAATTAAAAGTACTTTCAAAGAACTAGAACAGGTACCCACAGTCAAGGATTCTGAAGGAGTTACAAATGAGATTTTAGCCGAATTTCTTTCAGAAAATTCTGATAGGGTGGAAATTATATATACGAAATTCATCACTTTAGTTAGCTGTGCCCCTGTCGTTCAAACACTATTGCCACTTGACCCTCAAGGAATCGCTGAGGAAAACGATGAAATTTTTAGATTGACTACAAAAGATAGTAAGTTACTTGTTGAAAAATCAAATATTGAAAAAAGTGATTCAGAGAAGTTGCCATCAGATATTGTTTTTGAACAAAGTCCTGATCAACTATTAGATTCCTTGTTACCTTTATATTTACAGAATCAGGTACTAAGAGCTCTTCAAGAGTCGGCAGCTTCTGAATTAGCTTGTAGGATGACTGCTATGAATAATGCAAGTGATAATGCTAAAGAATTAGCAAGTACTTTGAATCTAACCTATAACAAAGCCAGACAAGCAGCGATTACACAAGAAATATTAGAAGTTGTAGGAGGTTCAGCAGTTTAGCAATAAGATTTAGGATATGCCTGAATACAATATCAAAGTTCAATTTGACCAAAAGACTTTTAGCTTTTTATGTTCTGAGGATCAAGATATTATTTCAGCGGCAAAAATGAATGGAATAGATTTACCAAGTAGTTGTTGTTCAGGAGTTTGTACAGATTGTGCATCCATGATATTGGAGGGATCCGTAGATCAGGAAGATGCTATGGGATTAAATGATGATTTACGGGAAAAGGGCTTTGCACTTTTGTGTGTAGCATACCCCAAGTCAGATTTGAATATTGTTATTGGTAAAGAAGTTGAAGATGATTTGTATAATGATCAATTTGGTAAATATCAAAAATGAAATTAAGTTCAGTTGATTGTTATTTAGATTGGCCAGTTTCAATAAAATTAAAAAATTTAAGGGAATTCATCATTACAAATTTAGAAAAAAAAGGAGATTTAATTCGATGGTCAATTGTTGATATTCAAAATTCTATTGACTCTTTTGGAACAAAAAAACTTAAAATTAAAGCTGTCATAGCTAATTAAAAAATATAAATTGAAATATTTTTAATAATGGAAAATTCACCAACAATATTCATTGTTCCAACTGGTATTGGTTGTGAAGTAGGAGGTTTTGCTGGGGATGCACTTCCTACCGCTAAATTATTAGCATCCGCAAGTGGATGTTTAATTACTCATCCAAATGTTATGAATGGCGGTACTCTTTCTGAAAAAGATAAAAATATTTTTTATGTTGAGGGTTATAGTTTAGACCGACTTGCTAAAGGAGAAATCGCTTTAAAGAGGGTAAAGCAACAGAAAATTGGGATAATTTTTGATTTAGCCATTGAAAAAGAAATATTAGTAAGACATTTACAAGTTGCTGATGCATGCGTTTCTACTTTAGGGATTAATGTTCATTCTTATGTGATTACAAAAAAGCCATTAAACATAGTTATTGATTCTGATTCTTCAAAAATCAGTGGTGGCAAAATTGAAAATCCTGATACTCTAATTGATGCTGGAAAATGTTTAATAGAAAAAGGAGTTACAGCAATAGCAATTGTGGCAAAATTTCCAGATGATCCAGATTCTTTAGAAACAAATATCTATCGAGAGGGTAAAGGGGTTGATCCTATTGCTGGAGTCGAAGCAGTTATAAGTCATTTAATAAGCAAATTTTTAAAAGTTCCCTGTGCTCACGCACCTGCTTTAAATCCAATTGAATTGAATGAAAATTTAGATCCTCGTGCAGCTGCAGAAGAAATAGGATACACTTTTTTACCATCTGTACTGATTGGTTTAAGCAATGCACCTGACATTGTAGAATTACCCGCTAAAAATGAATCAATCTCACTACACCCTGATCAGATTGAATCTATTGTTGTTCCTAATGGAGCACTAGGTGGAGAAGCAGTACTAGCAGGGATTGAAAAAGGTTTAAATATTATCTCTGTAAAAAATCAAAATACATTAAAAGTGACAAATAAGTTTTATGATTATCCCAATCTTTTTGAAGTGGATAATTATTTAGAAGCTGCAGGCATAATTCTTGCTATCAAAAAAGGTATCAATCTTGATTCAGTTAAACGGCCTTTAAAAAAAATCCAACAGTGTTTTTATGGTGATTAATAAGATATTGCTATGGGAACTCTCCAGTCACTTCCTAATGATTGGCTACTCAGTTTTAGGATTGGAGGAGCCTGCTTTCTTTTGAATTCCGCTTTTTTTATGAGTGAGATAATTTTTAAAATTAAATCTTTTTTATAACCATCTTCTTCTAGCTGTAGTAAATCTTTTTTCTCTTCAATAATTCCTTTAAGAATATTATCTAAAATAGAATAAGGCGGGAGAGAATCAGTATCTAATTGATCAGGACCTAATTCGGCACTTGGAGCTTTAGTGCGGATATTTTTTCCAATTATATTTTCATTAGTATCTAACATATATGACTTTCTATGATTTATTGATTCTTCACTATCAAGCCAATTACATAATTTAAAAACATTAGTTTTATATAAATCCCCAATTACCGATAATCCCCCATTCATATCACCATAAAGTGTGCAATATCCTACAGCCAGCTCTGATTTATTTCCTGTTGAAAGTAATAAATGCTTTTCTTGATTTGCTAAAGCCATCAGAAGAGTTCCTCTGATCCTTGATTGAATATTTTGATTTGTTATTTCGGCCATCTCGAAAGATATGGTTTTTATAAAAGATTCTTCAAAAGAATTCATTAGGTTTTCAATTGGGATGCTATTGAAATTTATTTTTAATCTCCTTGCTAAATCTTTTGCATCACTTTTTGAATGGGATGAACTCCATTTGGAGGGCATTGAGACGCAATAAATATTATTGCTGCCAAGAGCAGCTGTCGCAATTGCTGAAACTAGTGCTGAATCAATGCCACCACTTAGTCCGATTAAAGCTGTTTTAAAACCGCATTTTTGAGCATAATCCCTAACCCCAAGGACTAATGCATCAAAAATTGATGATATTTCAGATTGTTCAAATTCCTTTTTCTCGGGGATTGTTTGCTTAATATGCCAACTAGAGAGGTCTTCTGAAAAAGATTTCAATTGCTTAATTTTAGATCCATTCTTATCAAGAATAAAACTATTCCCATCAAAAATTAAATTATCATTTGCACCAATCTGGTTTACATATATAAGCGGTACTTGAAGATATTTAGCAGCAAAACTGGAAACTTTGGATCTTAGCTCTAACTTTTTGAAGGTATATGGGGAGGCCGATAGATTAACTAAGATATCAACTTTTTTTTTCTTTAAATCAGAAATAGGATTTTCTTTATGAATTCCTCTACCTTCTATATTTTTGTTGACCCATAAATCCTCACATATAGTAAAGCCAATTCGCCAAGTTTTATTATGTATTTCTTTTGTTAATATAGAAACTTTTTCCTCTGATCTAAAGTATCTTTTTTCATCAAATACTTCATATGTGGGAAGAATAATTTTTCGAGCAATTATTTTCCACTCACCGCGCTCAAGCAATGCAATAGAATTATAAAGATTTGGGAAAAAAGAATCATTTATTATCTCAGCTATCCCGACTGTGATGCTCAAGTTTCCATATTTTTTATTAATAACTAAAGCTAATTGGTCAAGAATTTGATATTGATTTCTGATTAAATTATTTTTTAGGAGTAAGTCATTTGCTGGATATCCCCATAATGATAATTCTGGAGTAAGAACTAAATCAGCAGAATTTGAGCTAGCTTTCGAAGCAGCATTAAGAATTTTTTTTGCATTACCCTCTAAATCTCCAACAACCGGATTAATTTGAGCAAGTAAAAACTTCATTCAACTAATTTGTGGATTCATATAAATTATTCTTTTTAACAAAATCTATTAAAGACGGCGGTAAATTAGAATAATTAAAATTTAATCTGAACTTAGAACTTGAAATGTTTGGGATTTTTATGGATGAAATCTTAAATTTCACATTATAAGTTTCTAACATCTTAAGAGTATTTGATTCAACAGGATAACCCTCTCTTGAAATTATAAAAAAACTTACCTCTGTAATAATTTTTTCAAAATCTTTCCAGCAGAAAATTTCTTGAATTAAATCACTCCCAATAACGAAATCTAAATTATCAATTTTATAAACTTTTTTACATTTTTTAATCGACTCTACTGCCCATTTGCTAGTGATACTTTGATTAAATAATATTTTATAATCATCTAAATCTTCAATAAGAGTTTTTAATAATTGGCTACGGATTGCGATATCCTCTTTATGCTTTTTTTTCGGATTGTTACTTACATAACAAATGGTATGAGCATATATTTTGGATAATTCTTCTAATATTTTCTCATGTCCAATGGTAGGTGGATCTGCACTTGTACCAAATAATGCAATTCTTTTTTCCATTTAAGTTTCAAGGCAGAATGCTAACAAAATTATTATTAAAATTTCTATTTGAAAAATAAATATTTATATGGTTAAAAATCTCTGAGTCATTAAAATTCATATTTTTGATCATAATAGCAGGCTCTATAAAAGAAGCTTTGCTTCTTATAAATATCTCTTTTGCTGCTAATTTCCCAAGTATTTTTGTTGAATACACAGCGATTGCTGCTTGAATAATTGCTATGGGTCCATAGGGTAATAATGAAAGCCCGTTAGTAAAAGGTGCTGTTAATAGAATTACTTTCTTAATTAGGTTGAAAGAGGTATTGACGCCGACTTGAGTGACTCCCAAACATAAATTATTAATGGATATATTTTTAAATATTTTTCTTGTAGATTCACCTTTCAACTTTAAGCCATAAATCTTACTTAATTCGTTAATCAATGCAGTATCTAGTGCGAAACTACTAGCAACATCAAAAAAAATAAAAGGATTAAGAGCTACTGCGGATGCCTTTATAGTCGAAAATTTACCGATAGTTGATTGAGCCAATTTCTGCCTTCTTTTCAATCTTTGTTCTTTTAATCGCAGAAAAAATTTGTCAGCTAATTGAATAGAATTTAGTGTTAATAGTATCTCACCATATTGATTGATTAATTTTGCTATGTAATTTTTAAGATTGTTTCCATTATTAATAATTATTGGAATATTTAAATCTTTTGGAAGCTTAAACTTTATATTTTCAATTATTTCTCTTAATTCATTTTTATTAAATAGATCGATCTTGTTTAAAATTAAAATAATTTTTTTCCCATCTTTTATAAAAGAGTTGATTTCGTTTAACTCATTTCTATTTAAATCTCCCGAAACTATAAAAAGAATAAGATCTGAATGATTTATGTAAGAGTAAACTTTATCTGTAGATTTATTATTGCAGAAATCAAATCCTGGAGAATCTAGCAACTCTAAACTATTCAGTGTTTGATCTTTTAGATTACAAATTTCCGATTGTATTTCTTTTGTGGTCCCATTAATAATATCTGTTTTGAATATGTCTTTTTTTAATAAAGAATTCAAAACAGAGGATTTTCCTACACCTGATTTACCATATGCGCCAATTCTTATTTTTTTTTCTTTGAGCCTTAAAAGTTGTTGATTAAAAGAAATTATTTCTCTATTAAAAACACTTTTTTCATAATTGGTAAGATCAATAGTCTCCCACCATTTTTTTAAAAGTAAATAATTTTCTTTAATTTTAAATTGTTTCATAATTTATTCTTCCACCAACCAGCTAATACAGATAACACAGCTTCTGCACCAATAATTCCCACGAATCCCCCGAATTCATCTACTACTACTTTCACTCCTTTATGATCCTTGTCAAATTTAGTTAATAATTGATCTGCTTTAATCATTTCGGGAATGTAGTCCACAGGTTCGCAAATTTCTGATAATAATTTTTTATTTTGCCCATTAATTAACTCTTCCAACATTTTTTCACGCTTAACTACCCCTTGTATTTTGTCAACTTTATCTCCCAAAATAACCCACCATGGAGAGCTGTCAGACATTATGAGTTTTGAAATTTCATCAATATTTGAAGACCCATCAAGACAAGGTGCCGATACCCTCGGGGTCATTAAGTCTTTTGCTTTTAAGTCATTTAATTGAAAAACCTTAAATATCATTGCTGCCTCATCAGCCTCTATAAAACCTTTTTGACTTCCAATTTTTGCCATTTGTCTAATTTCTTCTTCATCAGTTGAAATCTCGTTTTCTGTTGTAATAACCGGAAATATCTGTTCAATTAATATTAAGAATGGCCTCATTAAAGTATTTAATATTCGCAAAATAGGGACAGATAATAGTGCTATTTGAATTGAAAATCTTGTGCCAAGAGCTTTTGGTAGTACTTCTCCTACTAAAACAACTAGTATGTAAAAAAATATTGAAAAAAGGGTTAAACCAAAACTGCTATTAATTACCAATGCACCGTATACTCCTAAAATAAGACTGCCAATTATATTAAACCCATTATTTGTAATAGTAATTACTGTTAGCGTCCTTCCAAGATGTTTCCTGAGTTTTAGAAGTTGATTCGCAGAACTTTTTGGTTTTTGTCTAGAGGCAATTTCTAAAATTCTAATTGAATTTACGGCTAAAAAAGCTGCTTCTACTCCCGAACAACATGCTGATCCAATTAAAATAATTATTATTAGTAAAAATAAACCGTAAACACTTGGTTCCATTAAAGTAGATTAGGTACTAAATCTGTTTTAATTCATTCTTCCATTTTTTTTTTAAACACGCCAATACACAATTTATGTTTGAACCTGATCATAAAGTTTTTGAAGAAAGAAGAGAAATATTCCTAAATAAATTAGGTGGGAAAGCTGCTATTATCCCTGGGGCTAATCTTGTAAAGCATCATGCTGATTGTGAATATCCTTTTAGGCAAGATAGTAATTTTTGGTATTTAACAGGTTTCGATGAGCCAGATGCAATCGCTCTTTTCTTATCGCATAAGCCAAAGGGAGAGAGATTTATTATGTTTGTCGCTCCTAAAGATGTTATAAGCGAAGTCTGGCATGGCTTTAGATGG
This sequence comes from Prochlorococcus marinus, assembly GCF_001180245.1. Classification (GTDB taxonomy): domain Bacteria; phylum Cyanobacteriota; class Cyanobacteriia; order PCC-6307; family Cyanobiaceae; genus Prochlorococcus_A; species Prochlorococcus_A marinus_F. The sequence continues at coordinate 28,396 of NZ_CVSV01000075.1, read as the reverse complement.
GGTTTAGAAGGCGCTGAAAAAGAGTTTAAGGCTGATAAGGCTCACTCAATAAACGAATTAAGAGATTTACTCCCAAATTACATAAATGGTTCTGATGAACTTGTTTTTTCAATTGGAAAGCATCCAAAAATAGAGAAAATTGTACTAGAGATATTTTCACAACAACTTGAAAATCGCTCAAGATCAGGGATTGGAGCAAATTCTATAAAATCTCCAGAAATTTATTTAAATGAGATGAGATTAATTAAAAGTGAATTTGAGATTAAGAGAATGAGAGAGGCAATACAAATTTCAGCCGAAGCTCATGAACTAGTTAGAGAATCTATCTCATCAAAGAAAAATGAAAGACAAATTCAGGGTCTTCTTGAGGGATTCTTTTTGGAAAAAGGGGCTAGAGGACCAGCTTATAACTCAATTGTTGCATCAGGAGATAATGCCTGTATTTTGCATTACACCTCAAATAACTCACCATTAAAGAAGGAAGATTTATTGTTGGTGGATGCTGGGTGTTCACTAATTGATTATTACAATGGAGATATAACAAGAACTATTCCAATAGGTGGTAAATTTTCTAATGAGCAAAAAGTTATCTATGAAATTGTATTGAGTGCGCAGAAAAATGCAATTAAAAGTGCTGTAAAAGGATCGAATTCTAATGCTGTTCATAATGTTGCGTTAACAATTCTTATAGAAGGATTAAAGGAAATTGGATTATTGTCGGGCAGTACTGAGGAGATAATTGAGAATCAATCTTATAAACATCTTTACATGCATAGAACTGGACATTGGCTTGGCTTAGATGTTCATGATGTTGGAGCATACAGAATGGGTGACTATGAAGTGCCATTACAGAATGGAATGATTCTTACGGTAGAACCTGGGATCTATATAAGTGATAGGATCCCAGTCCCTGAGGGACAACCCCCTATAGATGAGAGATGGAAAGGCATAGGGATAAGAATTGAAGATGATGTCCTGGTCAAAGATACAAACCCAGATGTTTTAAGTATTGCTGCACTTAAAGAAATTTCTGATTTAGAGTTTTGAAATTTGACTTATCTAGTTAATAGATTTATTTTTTATTAAGTTTAAAACTCAAAAATGAACAAGTCTGATTCATATGATTCGAAACTTTCTCAAGCAAGAGGCTTAGCTAGTCAGCTTGGCATGTTCGCAGAAGAAAACGATATCCCCAAAGATCTTTGGGATTCATTGGAAGCCACTATTTATGATTTTTATGAAGTAACTCATGATAGATAAAATCCTGTTTAGAAGTCATCAATTACTAAAATCAAGAAATTTTGAATAAATCAATCAAAATGTGACCATAAACTGATAAATTATTTATTAAACACAAATAAGTGAATGACCTCATCAGATAAGTTAAATCAAAATTCAACAGAAAAAAAGGAAAAAAACAGTGATGCACCAAACGCTAAAAATTCTTCTCCTAATTCAGGAATGATGGGTGCCACAGCTGTATTGGCAGCTGCCACAATTGATGAAGATGGGGTGCCTACTGGTTATACTCCTAAACCCGATGAAGGAAGGTTCATAATTAAAGTATTGTGGTTACCTGATAATGTGGCTCTAGCAGTGGATCAAATAGTAGGTGGAGGCCCAAGCCCTCTTACTGCTTATTATTTTTGGCCAAGAGATGATGCTTGGGAAAAATTAAAAAGTGAACTTGAGAATAAAGGTTGGATTACAGATAACGAGAGAGTAGAGATATTGAATAAGGCTACTGAAGTTATAAATTATTGGCAAGAAGAAGGTAAAACAAAAAAGTTAGAAGAAGCCAAATTAAAGTTCCCCGAAGTAACTTTTTGTGGAACCGCCTAAATATTAGTTCTTTGCAGCTTGAATCTTAGCCTCAGCCTTTGAAACCTCTTTCAAGGCTTTAATTTTCTCTGGATTTTTTTCATTTTCAGAAAATTTGCTAATTACTAATTTTGCTTCTTTAAGATCTTGTTCAGCATTTTGAACATTAATTTCAGAACCAATTTCAGCATTATTTACTAGAACTATAACTTCATCTGATTCAATTTCAGCGAAGCCTCCCATAAGAGCGATTGATTTCCACTGGGAATTCATTCTTAGCCTTAAAACGCCAATATCTATAGCAGTAACTAAAGAGATATGTCCTGGTAGTACACCAATTTGACCAGTAGTACTAGGAAGGATTACTTCTTCAGCTTCGCCTTGATAAACATTTTTATTAGGAGCTAAAACTTTTAGAGAAATTGCCATGAATTTAAAATTATTGAAGGTTAAATATATATATATTTAAATATTTATTTTTCTGATTTTATTTTTTCAGCCTTTGCTTTAACTTCATCAATGTTACCCACTAGGTAAAATGCCTGCTCTGGTAAATCATCCAATTCACCTGACAAAATCATATTGAAACCAGCAATGGTATCTTCTAATTTTACATATTTACCAGACATTCCTGTAAATATTTCTGCTACGAAGAAAGGTTGTGAGAGAAATTTTTCAATTTTTCTAGCCCTGTCTACTGTTAATCTATCTTCTTCAGAAAGCTCATCTAAACCAAGAATTGCAATGATATCTTGAAGTTCTTTGTATCTTTGTAAAGTTGATTGAACAGCTCTGGCTGTTTTGTAATGCTCATCGCCAACAACTGATGGTTGTAGCATAGTGCTCGTTGAGTCTAATGGATCAACTGCTGGATAAATTCCCTTAGCTGCAAGCGCTCTAGCAAGTACGGTAGTTGCATCTAAATGGGCAAAAGTTGTAGCTGGAGCAGGGTCTGTTAGGTCATCAGCAGGCACGTAAACAGCTTGAATAGATGTTATTGACCCTTCTAATGTAGATGTAATTCTTTCTTGTAATTCACCAACATCAGTACCCAGAGTAGGTTGGTATCCAACAGCTGAGGGCATTCTTCCAAGTAATGCAGATACTTCAGAACCAGCTTGAACGAATCTAAAAATGTTATCAACAAAGAGTAGGACGTCTTGCTTATTCACATCTCTAAAATGTTCGGCCATTGTAAGTGCTGATAAGCCTACTCTCATTCTTGCACCAGGTGGCTCATTCATCTGCCCAAAACATAAGGCAACTTTTGATTGAGTTAGGTCATCTGCATTGATAACTCCAGATTCTTTAAATTCTTCATATAAGTCGTTCCCTTCTCTAGTTCTTTCTCCTACACCACCAAAAACGGAAACTCCACCATGCTCCTTTGCGATGTTATTAATTAATTCTTGAATAAGAACTGTTTTCCCAACACCAGCACCTCCAAATAATCCAACTTTTCCTCCTTGTCTGTAAGGAGCCAAAAGGTCGATAACTTTAATACCAGTTTCAAAAACTTTTGGCTTAGTTTCTAGGTCAGTTAACTTTGGCGCAGCTCTATGAATTGGAGCAGTATCTTTAGTATTTACTGGACCTTGTTCATCTACTGGTTCTCCTAAAACATTAAATATTCTTCCTAAAGTTGCTTCTCCTACAGGTACAGATATTGGTGCTCCTGTGTCGGTTGCCTCCATACCTCTTACAAGGCCGTCTGTGCCACTCATTGCCACCGCTCTAACTCTATGGTCACCTAGGAGCTGTTGGACTTCTGCAGTGAGCGCTATGTCTTGTCCAGCTGGATTTTTAGCTTCAATTCTTAAAGCATTTAATATCTTGGGCAATTTGCCGGCTGGGAATTCCACATCTAGAACTGGACCAATTACCTGACGTACTACGCCTTTTGTTTGTGAAGAAGTTGATGGAGTTGCTACCATTTTTTATTGATTGGTGATGAATAGCTGATTTAAACAGCTCATAATCCGAAAATACTACCACCTCATGGGTAGATTCGTTAAATGGGTTCGGCCACCCGCACAGTTTAAGTATGGTTTAATTGCCGCTTTGCAGATTATGTTGTTGATGATACGGATGGAGAATTTCTCTTTCCATTTTTATGACGCAAAGCGTCTCAATCATGATCCTCCATTAATCTATGGCAGCTGTTTCACTTACAGTCTCTACAGTAAAACCACTGGGAGATAGAATATTTATTAAAGTTTCCGCATCTGAGGAAAAAACTGCTGGGGGCATTCTTTTGCCTGATTCAGCTAAAGAAAAACCACAGGTTGGAGAAGTTGCTCAGGTAGGCCCTGGCAAACTTAATGACGATGGTTCTCGACAAACTCCAGAAGTGAGTATTGGCGATAAAGTTTTGTACAGCAAATATGCTGGCACAGACATTAAATTGGGAGGAGATGAGTATGTCTTGCTCTCAGAAAAGGATATTTTAGCTGTAGTAAGCTAAAATATTTGTTTCAAAAATTATTAAAACTTATTACTAAATCACTGCCTAAACATGGCTAAAAGAATTATTTACAATGAGCAAGCTCGTAGAGCGCTCGAGAGAGGAATTGATATCCTTGCTGAGTCTGTAGCTGTAACGCTTGGACCAAAAGGAAGAAATGTTGTACTAGAGAAAAAATTTGGTGCTCCACAAATCATTAATGATGGTGTCACAATCGCTAAAGAGATCGAATTAGAGGACCACATCGAAAATACAGGGGTTGCTTTAATCAGACAAGCTGCATCAAAAACTAATGATGCAGCTGGGGATGGTACTACAACAGCCACTGTTTTAGCTCATGCAATGGTTAAAGCAGGGTTGAGAAACGTTGCTGCAGGAGCTAATGCAATTACCTTGAAAAAAGGAATTGATAAAGCGACTGATTTTCTAGTTGGTAAAATTCAAGAGAATTCCAAGCCTATTAGCGATAGCAATGCCATAGCCCAATGTGGAACTATTGCTGCTGGAAACGACGAAGAAGTTGGTCAAATGATTGCCAATGCTATGGATAAAGTTGGTAAAGAAGGTGTTATCTCCTTAGAAGAAGGAAAATCAATGACTACTGAATTAGAAGTTACTGAGGGTATGCGCTTTGATAAAGGCTATATTTCACCTTACTTCGCGACAGACACAGAGAGAATGGAGGCTGTTTTAGATGAACCTTATATCCTTCTGACTGATAAAAAAATTGCTTTAGTGCAGGATTTAGTCCCCGTTTTGGAACAAATAGCTAAAACTGGTAAACCACTAGTCATTATTGCAGAAGATATTGAAAAAGAGGCCTTAGCGACTCTCGTCGTTAATCGATTACGAGGCGTGTTAAACGTTGCTGCAGTAAAAGCTCCTGGATTTGGCGATAGAAGAAAAGCAATGCTTGAAGATATGGCCGTTTTAACTAATGGACAACTTATTACTGAAGATGCAGGCTTGAAATTAGAGAGTGCTACCATAGATATGCTCGGTACTGGTAGAAGAATAACTATCAATAAAGAGACTACAACTATTGTGGCTGAAGGTAATGAGCAAGCAGTTAAAGCTAGATGTGATCAAATTAAGAAGCAAATGGATGAAACAGATTCTTCATATGATAAAGAAAAGCTTCAAGAACGTCTGGCTAAACTAGCTGGAGGTGTAGCAGTGATTAAGGTTGGAGCTGCTACTGAAACTGAGATGAAGGATAAAAAGCTTCGTCTTGAGGATGCTATTAATGCAACAAAAGCAGCTGTTGAAGAAGGAATTGTACCTGGAGGAGGAACAACTCTCGCTCATTTATCTCCTATTCTAAAAGAATGGGCTGATAAAAATTTAGAAGGAGAGGAATTAATTGGAGCTAATATTGTTGAAGCTTCACTTACTGCTCCTCTTATGAGAATTGCTGAGAATGCAGGTTCTAATGGAGCTGTGATTGCTGAAAATGTAAAAACCAAACCATTTAATGATGGATTTAATGCTGCTACTGGAGAATATGTAGATATGTCCTCTGCTGGCATAGTTGACCCTGCAAAAGTTACACGTTCAGGTTTACAAAATGCAGCTTCAATAGCAGGAATGGTTCTAACCACCGAATGCATAGTTGCAGATCTACCTGAGAAAAAAGATTCAGCTGCTCCAGCAGGCGCTCCCGGAATGGGCGGTGACTTCGATTACTAACTAACAATAGTTTTTAGTAAATTTTTAAAAGGGATCATTAAAAATGGTCCCTTTTTTTATTGAACTTTTACGAAATCCAACCAGCGCTAAGAATAATTGCTAGAGACAAAAATATCACTAAAAAAGTCCAAGTTATTTTGTTTAGAGAGGCTTCTGCACTACTTGCGCTGTTGAACATAGAGCTTCCACTGGCGGCTATTCCTCCCATTCCATCACCTTTAGGACTATGAAGTAAAACTAAGAGAATGAGAAGAACTCCAGAAAATACCCAAATCCAACTAATAATTTGAATCATTGCTTAAAAAACTTTTATTGACTTTAAACGTGTTGAACCACCTTATTATAACCCTTCAATTCAATTTCTTGAATAAGCGATTTACCTGTCATTTCTCTTGGTATTGGTAGATTTAATAATTGCAATAAAGTGGGAGCAATATCTGCTAAGCCCGCGTTTTCTCTTAAATTAATTTCATTTCCCATATTTGGTATTTTTCTTTTTTCACCTTCAATCAAAATTAATGGAACTTTATTTATTGTGTGTGCTGTCCATGGTTCTCCTTCAGATCCTTTCATTACCTCTGCGTTACCATGATCGGCTGTAATAACTATGCTCCCGCCCATTTCTCCAGTAGCATTAACTATTTGACCTACACATTTATCTACTTTTTCTATAGCTTTAATTGTTGCATCCATATTGCCTGTATGACCAACCATATCAGGATTGGCAAAATTGATCACAACAAAAGCATAATTCCCGCTTTTAATTGCTTTAGAGCAACTAATAGTTAATTCTTCCGCAGACATTTCGGGTTCCATATCATAAGTTGCGACTCTTGGAGATGGAATCAGATGTCTCTCTTCTCCAGGTAAAGGTATTTCAACTCCTCCATTGAAAAAATATGTTACGTGAGGATATTTTTCAGTTTCCGCCGTTCTGTATTGTTTAAGTCCGTTTTCGGAAACTATTTGGCCTATAAAATTGTTGAGTGATTCAGGAGGAAATGCAACTTTAACGGGAAAGTTCGGATCATATTGAGTAAAAGTAACAAAATCTAGATTTGGATATTTTTTCCTTTCAAAGTCTGTGAATTCACTGACAGAAAGGGATTTGACTATTTGTCTTGCTCTATCTGGACGAAAGTTAAAGCAAATCAAACTATCCCCATCTTTAAGATAGTTTTCAGACATTCGTATGGGCTCTATAAATTCATCGGTTATTTTTTTTGCATAACTTTTTTCTATGTAATCATTAGGAGAAATATTTGTTATTTGAATATCAGGATCAGTCAAATTAGAATATGCTTTTTCTGTTCTCTCCCATAAAAGATTTCTATCCATCATCCAGTATCTTCCGCATATGGAAGCTATTTCGCCTACGTTGAATTTTTTTATACATGATTCTATTTGATTTAGATATTTCAAGGCACTTTTTGCAGGTGTGTCTCTTCCATCAGTAATAATATGGATTGCAACTTTTTTAAGTTTATTATCAGATGCCCATTTTATTAAACCTAATAAGTGATCGATATGACTATGAACTCCTCCATCAGAACATAATCCCATGATATGCAAAGTAGAATTATTTTTCTTTAATGAATCAGCCATCTCTTTTAACTCATTTACCAAGCCTAATTGATTATTTTTTACAATATTTGAAATCCTTACAAGTTCTTGTTGTATTATTCTTCCCGAACCAATGGTAAGGTGCCCTACTTCTGAATTGCCCATTTGACCATCTGGGAGGCCTACATCAGATCCACTAGCACTTATAAGGGTATGGGGGTAAGCATGCCATAATGAATCCATGATTGGCGTACTGGCATTTTTTATAGCATTATCTGATATTTCTTTTCGATATCCCCATCCATCTAGTATTGCAAGAACTACAGGGCTCTGAGGAACACTTAATCTTTTTATATTTTTGCTGCTAATCTTTGACATATTTAGATCAAATTCATAGTTAACTGATCTAACATTAAATTTAGCTGCAAACGTTACCCTTTAACAATTTATATTTAATATAGTTAGCTTTTGCTAATTTATGAAAATATTAGATTAATTTTATTTCTTGATAAATCATGTCCAAGAAGACAAAAAAGATCGTAATACTTACTGAAGTTGAGCTTAGAAAAACTATTTCGCGTTTAGCTTGCGAAATTATCGAAAAAGTAAAAAAACTAGATAACCTTCTATTGGTTGGCATCCCGACTAGAGGAATAGAGCTGACCGAAGTGCTAGAAAAGGAATTATTCTCTAAAACAGGTTTAAGAGTTAGAAAAGGAACAATTGATCCAACTTTTTATAGAGATGACCAAAATAGAGTTGGAACTCGCCTAATACAAGCAGCAGATATTCCAACTCCTATTGAGAAACAAGAAATTCTTTTAATAGATGATGTAATTTACACAGGTAGAACAATTAGAGCTGCAATGGATGCTTTGTACTCATGGGGCAGACCTCAAAGAGTGATGTTATTAGTAATGGTAGATAGAGGTCATAGAGAATTACCTATTCAACCAGATTTTTGTGGTAAAAAGGTGCCAACCAGTAAAATTGAAAGTATTAGTTTACGTTTAAATAATGTTGATAATGAAGAAGGAGTTTTTCTTGAATAGCTATTTTTCAGAAGATATTCCCTAAATTATATTCTCCAAAAAATTCATCATTAACATCGAAACACTTTACTGATAAATCAGCATTTTTCGTAATTTTAAAAAAAAGTTTTAAGGTGTCTTCTCCAAGATTAGATTTATTTTTTAAAACTATCTCAAGTGGTTTTTTGTCCCATTTTATAATTTCTTCTTCATCTTGAATCTCTGATAACTTTGGCAATCCATTTTCATAAATAACATCATATGCTCTTTCTTTTTGTGTCTCTCCAATTATTATTTCGAATATTTTTTGATTCTTTTTACTAGCTTGTAGGATCAGTTTAAAGGGTGTTTCAGTTGGCCAGGTTTGACCTTTGCAAAAAATAGGATGCCAAAAGTGTTTTTGCTCTCTTTTATTAAATAATCTTATAGATAATCCTTTGTTTAATATGTCTTTAATTTTTACCCCTGGGGTCATTGCTAAAGCTCCCAAAGCTATTGATTCAATAGGTGGTGGCGACTTTATTTGAATTTTTGGAATTTTTTTTGTTATCCATTCCTTAATCAATGGTATTTGAGTTCCTCCACCAACCAAAACAATTGCATTTAAGTCTTCAACTGTGCAAAATTTACCTCTTGCTTGATTTAATAAATCTTTTAGTAAAGAGTTAAGGTGTTTAAGAAGATTATTGGAAATGAGTATTTTCTCAAATATCTCTTTACTTAGGTAAAAGTCATTTTCTTTATTTTGTTCAGTAAATAATTTAATTGGATATTTATTTTCATATTTGATTACAGATGAGCTTAATTTACATTTTATTTTTTCTGCCTTTGAAAGATTATTAATATTATTATTACCTGGAATAAAGTAATCAACTATCCATTGATCAATATCTTTCCCACCAATTTTTGAGCCTGTTTTCCCAATTATCTCAGCACATCTTATTTTTTGTTTTGAAATTGAGCTTACATCATTACCTTTAAATTTTAATAGTTCAGCTATTGGACCAGATTTTCCTTCTCCCCCTTCTATTTTGACTATATTCATATCGACTGTACTTCCTCCAATATCTAATGTCATAATTTTTGAGCCAAATGGTACATTTATTCCTAAACTTGCCGCAGTAGGCTCATCAACAAGAGCTATTTCATCTACAGATATATCCTCGCAAAGGTTAACTAACCATTCTCTGTACCCCTTGTATGTATCTATTGGAGCAGTTAAAACAAGTCTTTTGATCTCATACTTGTGCGGAATGTTTGCCCACAAAATTTGAAAAAATTTTTCGCCACATTCATTAGGGTTTAAGATATTTTTTTGGTTATTTTTTTCAATAGAATTTCCAATTAATCTTTTAAAGTTCGAATGAAAAAATAAATCAGAATTTGAGTTATCCCTCATCTCAAGAGCACTAATGCCAATTTTTGCAATCTTTGAAGGTTCCTCGAACCAAACTACTGAAGGAATAACTCCTGGAGAAGATGTAATATTAGGTATTTCAACTAAAACAGAATTTATATCTTTTTGATCTTGAAAAGCTACAACAGTATTAGTGTTCCCTAAATCAATAGCAAGTGTTCCAGATAAACTTTCTTCCATATGAAATTATTTAAATCAATTAAGTTCTTTTTGTAATTTATGGTTTGAAACGGTCGAATAAACTGTAAAATACATTTTATAGTAAAAATTTTTTTTAATGAACATATCTAATAACCCAGGAATAGATTCTAATGATCTTGCAAAGAGAGGTGAGAGCTTGATAAGAAAATCAACTAATAGATATTTAACTACAGTGAAAATTGCTTTCAGAGCTAAACAGAGACGTTTTGATGATTTTGATGGCTTATTAGAGGAGTCAAGTATTAAACCCGTCCAAAGGTCAATTATTGAACTAAGCGATGAACAAGATCAACCAGATTTACTTCCAGGCTAATTTTGGTAAAAGACCAAAAAGGATGGAGATTACTTAAAGATTTTAAAAAAGGCAAATATTGCTTTTTAATTGGTGTTGACAATTGGTCAATCGAGTTACAAAAAAATGAATTCTATTCACTCTACCTTCTACTCTTAAGAATTAATGAACAATTATTAGTTATCAATGATCAACTAATGGATGAAGAATCAATTACTTTAGAATTAGAAAAACTTCCTTGGTATATTCAGTTAGAGGGGAAAAGGAATGAATGGAGTTTAAGGTTCGTTTTTGAAAGCCAAGATCAAACTAGATCCTTCGAAATGTATTGGCCGATACCAATAGCACAAAATTTATTTTATGAAATAAAAAACATGTGGGAATCAATGGATTAAAAGATAAATAAAATTGGAAATTTTAGAAAATATTTCCCCCTCCTAAAAAAAATTATTCACAACTTTTCCACAGTATTTTTTTAAAAAATATCTGATGATCTAAAGCATGTGGAAAACTCCTGATTTTATATAAATCTTTATATTCAAGTAAGATTTTATTTTCCAAAATTAATTTCCATGACTTCCTTGATCATGACTAAATTCTCATTATTCTATAACCTGAGACTATCTCTTAATAATGCTTGTTGACGATTTATTAATTTTGGAGAAAACTACATCTTGTAGATTCAAATTTCAAAAAAGTTTTTTCAATATGCAAAAGTTAAATTACGACGAAAATTCAAAAGTATTAAATCATAAAGATGAAGTAATAAGTTTTAAATGTGAACTTCAAGAAAATCTTCAAAAGGCTATGAAAGAATTCGTTGAGGAGCATCCTAACTGGGATCAATACAGAATACTACAAGCTGCTATTGCAGGATTTTTGATGCAAAAAGGATTTCAAAATAGGGATTTAACGAGACTCTATATTGGCAATATGTTTTCAATGAATTTTGAGGATTAAAAATTTTTATATTTTTTCTAGTAGTATTTTTGCAATGTCATTTCTGACAGGTAATATAGATAATCTATTTCCTTTTTTTACGACTAATAACTCATCCTCATTAAATAAAATCTTTAATTCAGGTAAACTTAAAATCTTATTTGATTTAGAAATGTATTTAACTTTTACACAATCCCATCTCGGATTACCAGGTTTCGATTTTGGATCAAAATATTTTGAATCTTGATCAAATTGAGTTGGATCAACAATATTTAGATCTATTATCTCCATAAGCCCGACAATACCTGGGGGTTTACAATTCGAATGATAGAAAAAAACTTTATCTCCTTTATTCATTTTTCTCATAAAATTTCGAGCCTGATAATTTCTTATTCCATCCCATAAAGTTACACCGTCATTTTTTAAAGTATCTATGCTGTAAGCTTCAGGCTCACTTTTCATTAGCCAGTAATTAATTTCAGTCATAGTCTATAATTTGCGGGAAATAGTGCTGCTGGTATGGTGCTGGTATGGCATTTTGTTAACTTTTTCGAAAGTAAGCTAAATCCAAAGCGTTTTGTTTAGTTTATCGAACAATATTAGTCGAAGAAAGTTTGGGAAAAATATAGAAACAGATCGCTCAAAGTAAACTTTTTTTTGTAATTAATAAACCTACTATTTGTAATGCTTTTTGGGAAATGAGAGAGTCTTCTATACCAGCAGATTTGCAAGTCTATACCAGTTCAGTATGTAAAACCCAGTCATAGACTAAGTTGAATGCTCTCTCTGTAGAACTACGTACTTAATGCTTAAGCTGCTTCTGGAGCCAAAAATTTTCTTCAGACATAAGAAGGGATCTCGGCGATTTTTAAGGTTTGAAGGACGTGTTATACAAACTTTTTAAGTATAAATTTATTATCCATAAAGTCTCTATTTAGGGAAATGGTGGGTGGTATAGGGGACATACGATCGTTCTAAAGCTTTAAATATGAACTAATAAATTTCTGCTGAAATTTTATGGATATAACTTTTCAATAGCTTCTTTCTGCTCTTGTTTTTTTATCTCATCTGAATCTAAAACAGGGCAGGTATTTTGATTTAGTGAAGAAAGGAAAGTCCTCGTTCTGAATAGTTTGAACAGTGGCGGGATTAGTAAGCGTTTCATATCATCCAACAAGTTCAATTGAATAGACAGTATCATTACAATTATTTTTTTTATCCCATTCCTTTGCAAAAGGCGATTCCATTTCTGCTCCTAATTTTTCTAAGTCAGTACAGTTCATTAATAAATGAGATTTGTGGTCATTGACTTTTACGAACTCATAGTCAGTCACAAAATCTTTGCACATTTCTTCAAGAAATAATGTTGTTACATCATTTTTAAATTCTTCAAATGTGCAGCTAAAAGTAGAAATGATAAGTGTGTTCATAAAAAAAACACTAATTGCCTTTTATTTTAGATCGACTGTCAATCAATTAATAATTAACTAATTTTCTCTTTCCATCTCTAGTTTCTACTCTATTTATTCTTAACCCAATAAAAAGAGCCCATATAAGTGCAAAGATAATTGGTAAGAAAATGATCGCAAGTTTCATCATTTTTTTAATCCTGTTATTTGCAAAAATAATAACTTTTAAATCAATAAAAAAATATAGGTACTTTATCTAAAAAAGTAGGGTTAGATAGAGTGTCAATCAAGATTAATGATGTAAATAAATTAGCTTTTAAAATATTTCCAAAGATATTTAATATTAAACTTCATTGAGTAATTAATTAATTTTGAAACACTTTATTTCTTTTATCCCTTTTCTTTTTATGTCAATTCTTTCATTAGGTTGTTCTAATAAACCTATTGAAAAAGAAATGAAAATGCAAACGCTATTTGACACAAAGAAACAGGCTGAAAAAGAAGCTTATAAGTTTGGGTGTGAAGGAGCTCATCAAATGGGAGATAAATGGATGCCGTGCAGTATGCATAAACATAACCATTAGAAAGGAGCGAATTGCTCCCTAATTTAGATTTACTGTTAATAAGGTTGATTTATTCTTCAGGATTCAAAGTAGGTACACCTTCTGCGGAAGCTACAGCAACCCACATTATGGCTGAAGAATCCCCACTATTAGCCATTGTATGAGCAGGAGTATTTGCTGAGAGAACAAATGAATCCCCTTCCTTAAATGTTTTACTAATACCTGTCTTTTCAGCAAGCGTTAATTCACCACTTTCAATATGGCCCAGTAAAGGTACAGGATGAGAGTGCATTGGTATCGTTGCTCCATTTTCAACTTCAACTCTAATCAAACGCATTTCAGCTTTTCCTTTTGGATATTTAAAGTTATCTCCATCAATGTTTTCTGAAGAGGTGAAGATTTCTTGTACATCAACAGGAGATTCTGCAGCCATAGAAATGCTTGGATTAATAAGCATTAATGCAAAAGCTAATGCGATGAAAAAATTCTTGATCATGAATTTGAATTTCTATAAAATTATTTAGACTTATAGTATTTATTTTTTAAATATCTGTCAGTACTTGATTTAACTTTTTATGTTTTTGTATAAATCGTTTATACGGAGCTTGCGCCCCTTATCTTAAATAGAATGTTAGTGTAAATTTTTTCTTATTTTTTATATAAATTAAATCTTAAATTATGCAGAGAAACTTATATTGAACTCGTTTTTATATAAGTTATGTAAATCAAAAAAAGTAGTCTTTTTTACCAATTAAATATATCTGTTGTTGAATAAATATATTTGTCCTTGAAAAGCCACTAAAAAATACTTTTTCTTGAAATAAAGATTGACAAGACATTCATAAAAAAAAACTTTTATAAAACATTAACTCTTTTTATGAATATGTTCTTAACCAACAAGACTCGTTTAAAAATCAAGGATATTGTAAAAAGGATTTCACTAGATGAACCTGTTGCATTGGAAGAAAGAATTTATGTAGAAAAGTTTGCAAAACATAATTCAACTATTTGGACATGGCTTAAGAAAGCTAATAGCTTGAGGAGATATGGCAAGCAAAAATCAGATGGAATAAATGGACTTATCCAGAGTCTTGGCCTTGATGGTTTAGAAACTGAAAATCATTTCGATCCCAAAAATGATGACCTTGCTGATTGGTTTAGTGGATCTCCTGATTGGGTGAGGAGGAGCTAATTGCTCTTCGTTTAAAATAAATTCAAATTAATAATGAAAAAAGGGAACTTCCTCAACTTGCCTTGGAGCATAATCACAAATTCCGAATTGCATACATTCCATTTGAGCATCAGTTAGTTTTCTCTCAATTGATAACGTATCTAACAAGCCACCAAATGCATATTGAATTTTATTTTTAATTAGATTTCCGTAAGTCATAATTAACCCCCTCTTTTAGAAGTTATTTAGTATTAGTTATATAAAGGAATCAAGAGTTTTAATACCTAAAATATAAACTATAAATTAATCTTTTTTTAAATATTTCACTAAATTCATAATCAGTATTTTTGCTCTAGGAAATTTGAATCATCACCTTTAAATTAGATCCACTGATTGGAGGTTTCACTTCATGAGTACTTACAAAACGAAATACTTTAAAAACACAAAAAAGATCAATAACACTCTTTGGTTGGATAAATTAATTAATCAACTTGAAAAAAAATCAAAGGGAGTTTGATCATGAATACATTTAGAAATAAACAATTCAAAAATGAATTAGATCCCAAGTATGCCTTCTATGATTGTCTTCGTAGTTGCGAAATTAAGAGTAATTCTGAAAAGTCTCTAGAAGAATGCGTCGAAAATTGTGAACCTAGACTCTACACAGAGAATCTCGATGGCTAAAAATAAGAATTTAAACTCTATTCAATACCTATTCTGGCGTTATAGAATTTTGATACAAATTTAAGGAGGTTATCTTATGACCAACCTCGCAATTGAGCTACTAATAATAATTATAGTTTTAGTTAATTTTGAGCGATTCTTACTGGTAAAATTTATTCACAATCAGTAAAAGAAATTCAACGTAAGAGATTATTTTGTAGTGAATCTATAAGTAACCCATATTGTGTTTTTTGATAAATGACTTCCAAACGAATAGATCTCAAACTAGAGATCTATTATTAAAATTTAAAGTCCACCAAAACTAAAAATAAGGTGTATATGGTACTTCTGTTTTTAATGAATCTCCGTAGTAACTTTCAGCTGACTTTACCAAGATCCAATAAATGAAATTTAGAAATGATTTTTCCATAGGAACATCTATATCCTTTCCTAATTAAAATCAGAATTTCAAATAAAAACATCGTAGGAAATACTTAACTGAAGAGATTTAGATTTTCTTAGTTAATTTGTGTTGGTTAGGTTTGTATGAAATGCTACTAAAGCCTGTCTTATCAGTCGATTTGGTAATAATGCTTATTGATTCCTGTAATTTCTGAAGATATATTAAATAAGCTATAAAAATAAGAAATTTATGAGTACTCAAAAAAGTCAAAGCCATAAAAGACAAGAGCAAAATAATACAGAATGGTTAGATGAATTAATCAATAAAATTGAAAATATGAAAAATAAAATATCTAATACTTTTTAACTTATTACTTCTTCTATTATTTATTCCGTTATTAAATATTTTAAATACTTTTGTAATTAAGCGAGCTGGCTTATTAATAGAGTTATGTATTTTATTTTTTTAAATAGTTATTTAACAATGTTTAAATGAGAATCTTTTAAAGCAAGTTTATGGTTCATTTTTGTTTTTATTGACAATATTGAAATAAGTGTAAAAAGAATTTTAAATTTGTGACTACCGAATCATCTAAAAATCAAGACTTTATAAGGAAGCATCCCAGCGAAGGAATGGATGCTTTAGAAAAAGAATCAAAATTACCTCTTAAAGGATGGGAAAAGGAGGTTGCCCGAGCAAAGGAATATGGTTTAGAAGGAGCAAAAAGTATTGTCGATAGAAATATATCTACATTTTCAAGAGGAGAATTACCCCATTTTGCAGGTATCAATACTTTCATGAAAGCTACATATGTTGAAAATGTAAAAGAAGTGGGAAATTATGATGTTGCGATAGTTGGTGTTCCTCATGATTCTGGAACTACTTATAGACCTGGGACAAGATTCGGACCTCAAGGAATAAGAAAAATTTCTGCTCTCTATACTCCTTACAATTACGAAATGGGAGTTGATCTGAGAGAGCAGATATCTATTTGTGATGTAGGAGATATTTTTACAATTCCAGCTAATAATGAAAAAAGTTTTGATCAAATTTCAAAGGGTGTTGCTCATATTTTTGCTAGTGGAGCATTTCCAATTATTTTAGGTGGAGATCATTCAATAGGTTTTCCCACAGTTAGAGGAGTTTGTCGCCACTTAGGAGATAAAAAAGTAGGGATCATTCACTTTGATAGACATGTAGATACTCAAGAGACAGATTTAGATGAAAGAATGCATACCTGTCCATGGTTTCATGCAACAAATATGAAAAATGCACCTGCAAAAAATCTTGTTCAATTAGGAATTGGAGGTTGGCAAGTACCAAGAGAAGGCGTAAAAATTTGCAGGGAACGAAGTACAAATGTTTTAACAGTTACTGATATCTGCGAAATGGGATTAAAAGAGGCCGCTGATTTTGCGATTGAAAAAGCTACGGATGGAACTGACTGTGTTTATATTTCTTTTGATATTGATTGTATTGATGCTGGATTTGTCCCTGGAACTGGTTGGCCTGAACCTGGGGGGTTATTACCTCGAGAGGCATTAAAACTTTTGGAGTACATTATCAGAAAAGTTAATGTATGTGGAATTGAGCTTGTTGAGGTTTCGCCTCCATATGATGTAAGCGATATGACAGCTCTTTTAGCTACTAGAGTTATTTGTGATTCAATTGCACACCTTGTAGTAAGTGGTCAGCTCCCAAGAAAATCTAAACCAGAATGGATTTCAGATAAATGCAATATGTCAGTTGATCAAAAATGGAGATAGATTTTCGTGCATGAAGTAGATATGACAAAATGCCTTATTCTTTCCATGGAAGAGTGGGCAGAGAAAAAAAATAAAAAAAAAATAGTTGTTGAAAAGATTAATCTTAAGATTGGCGAATTTACTTGCGTAGAACCAATCTCATTAATTAATACTTTTAATGCTGCAGTCTTGGGTTCTTGGTTAGATTCCTCTGAGATTACAATTGAGACAATACCTTTTGAAGGGAAATGCTCTAAATGCAATAGATTATTTTTTCCAAAGAAAGAGAATGGATATAAATCTCCATGTTGCAATTTTAATTTAGAGGAAATTATTAGTGGGAGGGAATTAAAAATCGCATCTATTGATTTTAAAGAAAAGTAGAAATTTAGTATCTAGAATAAAAACGTATTTTTAAAAATAAATGCATTTACCAATTTCAGACAAAATTGAATTAAATATTCTTCATCAAAATAGTCATCAAGCTGAGAAAAATAAAGTTAAGTTTAATAATTATAATTTGCTTTGCTTGAACATAATGAGTAGTCCTGGTGCAGGAAAAACTAAATTACTTGAAATAACTTTAGAAGATCTTTCAAAAAAATTTCAGAGTGCTGTTTTAGAGGGTGATATGACCACTAATCTTGATGCGGCAAGATTAGAAAAATTAAATATTCCAGTAGTACCAATTACAACTGGAAGAGCATGCCATCTCGATGCAAATATGGTTAGTGGAGGTTTGAAATTACTAGAAAAAAAAATAAATCCTGATTTACTAGATATTTTGTTAGTGGAAAATGTAGGAAATTTAGTTTGTCCTGCAGAATTTGAGATTGGAGAACATTTTAAAGTTGCACTCTTAAGTATTACCGAAGGTGAGGATAAACCTTTAAAATATCCAATAATGTTTAGAGAAGCAGATTTAATTTTGATAACTAAAGTTGATTTGTTACCCCATTTGAATTTTGATATTAAAGAATTAAAATCGAACATAGCCTCAACTAATCCTAAGGCGGATGTGATAGAAATTTCTTCGATAACTAAGTCTGGATTCGATTTATGGCAAGATTGGATTAGTAAAAAGATACTGAAATTTAAAAATAATTTTATTGATTAAGTAAGATTAATCTCTTAAAAGTATCAGTCATTACAACTTTAGATTTACTTTTTCTTAAGTATTGATAGTACGTAATATTTTTTTTTAAATGTTTAAAAAATTGAGAGTCTTTTTTACCTCTTTGCTGGCTCTAATATTAGCGATTTCATTAAGTACACTTTCAAGTCCTGCAGCTCCAAAAGGTGAACCAATCACTTTGGGATACAGTAACTGGGCAGGATGGTGGCCCTGGGCGATAGCTGTTGATCAAAAAATGTTTGAAAAAAATGGAGTTAATGTTCAGATGAAATGGTTTGATGGATATGTTCAATCCATGGAAACTTTTGCTGCTGGTAAAATTGATGGAAATTCGCAAACTCTTAATGATACTATTTCTTTCTTGCCAGGAGAGAATGGAGGGGAAGTAGTTGTTTTAGTTAATGATAATTCTGCAGGGAATGATCAAATAATTGCAGATAAATCAATTAAAAGTGTTGCTGATTTAAAAGGTAAAACAGTAGCAGTAGAAGAAGGTGTTGTGGATGATTTTTTACTTGTTTTAGCTCTGAATGATGTTGGATTAACCCGAGATGATGTAATTATTAAAGGTCTTCCAACTGATCAGGCTGCAACTGCATTTGCAGCAGGAAAAGTTGATGCAGTTGGTGCATTCCCTCCATTTACAGGAACTGCAATGAAGAGGCCTGGAGCAAGAGTTATTGCTAGTTCAAAAGATTATCCCGGTGCAATCCCTGATTTATTAGCTGTAAGCGGAGATTTGATTTCTGAAAGACCAGATGATGTTCAAAAAATTGTTAAAACATGGTGGGATGTAAGAGAATTCATGGAAAAAAATCCAAGAAAATCTGAAAAGATCATGGCAAAGCGAGCTGGGATTCCAACACGCGAATACAAACAATATAAAGGTGGAACTAGGTTCTTTTCTTTGGAAGAAAATTTAGAAGCTTTTAGTGATGGGTTCGGTATGAAATATATGCCTTATGCAGCGAAACAAATGGCAGACTTTATGGTCAAGGTAGGATTTATTCCTGAGAAACCAGATATGAGTAAATTATTTGACTCTTCGTTCGTTAAAAACATAAGTTAATTAATACAAAATTAAAATGGTTAGTTCGAAATTAATCAAGAGGGATAAACATTTTTTATCCCTCTTTTCATTTGGTAGTGAACCGAAAAAATTAAATAAAATATTTCTTCAAATAGCCTCACTTTTGCTTCCCCTTTTAATTTGGACATTAGTTTGTCAATTAAAACTTGTAAGTGAAATGTTTTTACCATCTCCGTTAGCGGTCTTTTATTCTCTTTTGGATATGGCTGAAAGTGGAATTTTATTTGAAGATATTTTTGCAAGTACTGGTAGGGTATTCGCTGGTTTTATAATCGCAACAATTTTTTCAATTCCTTTAGGAATTTTAATGGGTTCATTCCCTTCTTTTTGTGCTTTATGTGAACCATTAATTGCAATGCTTAGGTATATGCCTGCCGCCGCTTTTTCTCCTTTGCTTATTATTTATTTAGGAATTGAAGAGGCTCCAAAAATCGCATTAATTTTCATTGGTACCGTTTACTTTAATGTTTTGATGGTTATGGATTCAGTAAAATTTGTACCTAAAGAACTCATTGAAACAACGCTTACTTTAGGTGGTAATACAAAAGATTTATTGATCAGAGTAATAGCCAGATATTCATTGCCAAGTATTATTGATACTTTAAGAATTAATATTGCGACTTCATGGAATTTAGTAATTGTAGCAGAGTTAATTGCAGCAGAAGTTGGATTAGGTAAAAGGATTCAACTGGCTCAAAGATTTTTTCGCACAGATCAAATATTTGCAGAATTAATAGTTCTTGGATTAATAGGATTTGCTTTGGATATGAGTTTTAGATTGCTACTTAGACGTACATGTAAATGGGCTGTTTAAATGAAATTAGATGTTAATAATATTTCAAAATATTTTGGGGAAGGTTCTAATAGAAAAAAGGCAATTGAGGATATAAGTTTTTCAATAAGTTCTGGCGAATTTAAAACTCTTGTTGGAAGCTCTGGATCAGGTAAAAGTACTATATTGAGGATTATTGCTGGGCTTGAGAGTACATCTAAAGGGAACGTAAAAGTAGATGGAAAAATAGTTAGTGGACCGGGATTGGATAGAGGGATGGTTTTTCAGAAATATAGTCTTTTCCCTTGGCTCACTGCGTCTGAGAATATTGCATTTGGAATGAATTTAAATTCTTACAAGTTTAAAGAAATAAAATATAGGACATCTCATTTATTAGAAGTAGTAGGTCTTCAGGATTCTGGAAATAAGTATCCAAAAGAATTATCTGGAGGAATGCAACAAAGGATTGCAATTGCGAGAGCTCTAGCGACTAACCCTAAAATTCTACTTTTAGATGAACCTTTTGGAGCATTGGACTTACAGATAAGAGAATCTATGCAAAAATTTCTCTATGAATTATGGAAAAAAACTTCATTGACAGTTTTACTTATAACCCATGATATTGAAGAAGCATTAGCTCTCTCTCAGCAAATATGTATTTTGGCACCTAATCCTGGAAGAATCATAAAAGAAGTTAAGGTAGATCTTCAAAAAGGAGATTTAGATAAATTGAAACTTGATTCGGATTTTTCAAAATTACGATATGAATTATCTGATTTTTTAAGAAGCCTCCAAAAAATTTAAATAATGTCAACTAGTTTTTTGCCTACTTGGCTTTATAACGATCAAAAAATATTTGATCTTGAATTAGATAAATATTCAAAAAATTATTGGCACCCATTGATTTTTATGGGAGAAATTAAACCTGGCGAAATATTAGAAAAAAAATTTTTTAATCAATCATTATTGATCTCTTGTTCAGAAAAAAATTTAATAACTGTTTTTAAAAATAGATGCCCTCACCGCGGGTCAAGATTATGTTTGCCAAAAACAAAATTAAATCCTTCTAAAAGTATTTTTTGTCCTTACCATGGTTGGACTTTTGATAGCTTTGGAAAACTTAAAACCTTGCCTTTAAAGTATGATTTTGATACGAAAAGAGAAACAGGTAATTATTTTTTAGAAAAAGTTAACTCTTTAATAAATGGACCTTTAATTTGGATTAATTTCAGCAAAAAACCAATATCTATATATGATCAAATAGAGCTTGTTGGGAGAAAATGTAATGATGAATGGGTTATGAATTACAGTATTTTTTCTGAATTTTCTGATACCTTAAATTGCAATTGGAAAATTGCCCATGACAATACACTGGATGATTATCATGTGGCAATAGCTCATAAAGATACCTTACATAAAGAACAAGGTCCAATTAAAAACTACAGGTATTTCTTCAGTGAATTTTGTAATGTACTTGTTACCCCTCTAAGTAGTAAAGGAAATCTATATACCTTTGGATTACTCCCATGGACCCATCTAATAATCTGGCCTGGTAAGGGGATCATTTTAATAAATTATCTTCCTAAAAATATTAATCAGTGTATTCTTGAAATTAAATTAGCTTCTGCTTCTTTATGTGAAAATGATTTAGAAAATTGGAAAAAAAGTATATTGGAATTTCTTGGGGAAGATAAAGTTATTGTCGAATCAGTTCATAAGTCTTATCTGGAAAACTTTAAACTTGGTCCGCCTAATAGACTTGAAAAAAGAATTATACACTGGCAAAAAATTTATAAAGAGTTTCTATATACATCGGGTATTTCTTTCTAAGATAATTTCTATTTATTGCACTGATATTATTAATTTAATTAAATTTTTAATTTGGTAGGTATTTAACTTTATGTTTAATAGGCCTTATTGATAATGTAGTTGATTAAAACAGTTGATTATGAAAAATTTTATTCTAATAATTGTCTCTTTATCTTTCATATCTTCTTGCAGTAATGACAAAGAGTTTTTTCTCACTGAGGAGAACGCTTTATTAAGTTGCGGAGGTAAATCTCGTATCATCGAAAATGATAAAGAAGAGATAATAAAAACTGAAGTGAAGGATTTAAGAGATGGAATTGGTAAATACGTTAAATTTACAGTTGTTGAGACTGATAAAAAAGGAGGAAAATATAGGATTATTAATTGTTTCCCAAGTGAAGAGCCACAAGATTCAATAATAAAAGTTGTTAAAACAAATTATAAATTAAGTAACTAACTTTTTTTTAAAATAACTAGTTTGCTTTTAATCTGAGATTTTTGATGATTTGATAATTTCCCATGCTTCTGATGCAGTGTCTGCATATTTGAAAAGATTTAAATGTTTATCTTCAATCAATCCAAGATCAGCTAGATAATCAAAGTTAATTACCTTATTCCAATACTGCTTACCAAAAAGTATGATTGGGATTTTAGTTTTCATTCCTGTTTGACAAAGTGTCAATAGTTCAAATAATTCATCTAGTGTTCCAAAACCTCCAGGAAAAAATACGGCAGCTACTGATCGCATAACAAAATGGATCTTTCTTAATGCAAAATAATTAAATTTAAAGCAAAGACCGGGAGTTATAAAAGCATTTGGTATTTGTTCATTAGGGAGACTGATATTTAACCCTATAGACTTACAATTTGCTTCAAATGCACCTCTATTAGCAGCTTCCATAATTCCAGGCCCACCACCTGTAACAATCACATGAGAATTACAGTTTTTATTTTGATTATTAATTGAAGCAAGTTTTGAAAACTCCCTTGCAGATTGATAGTAATTACTCATTAGAAGCAAATTTTTTAATCTATTTAAATTTCGTTTTAGAAGTATCGATTTATGATTTTTTTTAATTAATTCTTTTATATTTTCAATTCTCTTTTTTGTATTTGATTCTTCTGTAATGCTTGCGCCTCCAAAAATAATTATGGTTGAAAGAATTTTATTTTCTTCAAGTATTAAATCTGGTTTAGTAATTTCAAGAAGCATTCTAACTCCACGCATTTCATTTCGGCTTAGTAGGCCAATATCTTCGTGAGCCAATTTATAAGTATCAGAATTAATAATTAAATTCAGGTTTTTTAAATTATTACTAGGGGATATATGTTTTTTCATTTTAAACAAGAGTTTTAATTTTTCTTTCTAGAGGATTAAAATTGACTCTTATGAGTTTGTTATTTTCGTAAATCCAATAAACAGGTGGACTATTTCTTGCCTTAATTAAATTAATTTTGTCTAATTTTTGAGGGATAAATTCTTTAGAAGGATTAAAAAATTTATCTCTCTTGGGTTGGTTTAAAACAATACTACCTTCTTTCCCTGAGATAGATCTATGATAAGTTCCGATAGGAATTTCTAATGCTCCCATAGATCTATTTAAATAAATCACGTGATGTGGTTCATCCCACAAAGGATTTATTAAAACAAATTTCCTTTCTCCGGTGATAACTAAGTTGTAGTCAGTTTGATGATAGTGAACGTAATATTGCTCATCTTCTAAATCATCTGGAGGAGATATAGCTTCCCCAGAATGTATCACAACATCAGAACCATTAGAAGTATCTATGCCTGCATCGAAGAATATTACTTTTGGGGTTTCTCTAAAAACATTTATTGGGAAGAATCTTAATTCCATAGTGCTAACTCCCTTTTAGAAAATTTATAAATACTAATAAAAATTTTATTTTCTTTTGAAAAACAGCTATTTTATTATTTTTAATTGCAACAAACCAAGCAATCTTCTTGATTTGGATAATCTATACATTCTTTATTCAAAGTTTCTTTTAAGAAAACTACTTTCTTAACATAATCAAGATCTTTTAATTCTTTGTTTGGAACCGTGAACTGAGTTTGTAGTTTCATTTTCTATTCTCCAAATTAATACTGTTTTTTGAATCCATTCCAAGTTTGAGAAAACCTTAATCCCAAATAAGAAATTAAAATTGCCCAAAATAAAATTTCTATACCTAAATTAGTCATTTGCTTGGCCTCCTTTCTAACTGATTATTCTTTAGTATGGGTATTAAGTAAAAATCAAGCGTAAGAATACCTAAAAGTTAAAGTTTCAATCACAAAAAATCTTGCAATGGTTGTTACTCGGATGTTCTGCACATTCGATATTCCAATAAGCTTCCATTTCTTTTAGCTTATTGTCATATGAAAGATTTTTTTTATCCAAATTAATTTCTTGGATAGTAAATGTGTCATTTAGTGCCATAAGACTTAACCTTTACTACAACTATGTCTTAATTCATTTGAATAGTAAATTTCAAGTTTTATATGTGCGGTAAGAGGAACAAAATTGTACGGATTAAGGATCAAAAAAAATTCTCAAATTATAAATGATTGCAAGGAAAATATCTTCAAAGAATTTATTCTAACTTAAAAAAAATTGGTTTAAATTTTCCTAGAGATTATATTCTCTTAATATTTTCTCATGTCTGCCAGTATCTATCATTCATCTAATCTATCTGCATATTCTCTTAAAATCTCAGCCATCTTTTGAGGTGGAATTTCTTGTTGATATTCTCTACATAAATCAAAAAATTTATCTAAGAAATCTTTCATTGAAGATGACATAAAAATTAGCGTTTAATTTTAAAAGTAAAGTATGCAAATCCACCAAGCAATAAAAGACTCACAACCCCATAAGTAATCGCTATACCGTACAAGTAAGTCATTTATTTATAAAGACATAAGCAGAATATAAATAAACTAAGAAAAATCCAATAGCTATTGAACTTCCATAAATAAGAAAGTTCCAAAATCTATATAATTTAGGTTTTTTAAATTTATTTTCTTCTTTAGTAATCATCTATTTTCTTTTTCTTTTTCTTTTTCTTTTTTGGCAGCATTACCTTTTGCTCTTAATACCAAAGTTATCGTAAGGGCAGCGCTTAATATCACAGCATCAATTAATAGGTGCGGGGAAATATTCATCAGCTAAAAAAAGAGATAAGAAGAGTCATTATCTTTTCATAAATAAATCTATTAATCATTAAAAAAGAGGGGTTTGTCCCTCTAAGTTTAGATCGACTGTCAATCACAGTCTATTTTAGCTTTTTAGCTTCTCTAAAAAGCAGTATTTATTTAGCCAGAGCAAGAGAAGGCACCTGCAAGAATATTTTTAAAAATTGGTGCTTGACCCAAGGCATATAAAAAGAAAGTTGATGACGCGAGAGTAATAGCTATTTTAGCAGCCCTGTTAACTTTCAAATTTGAGACTTTTGCAAATGCAGAGTTCATTTGTTCCTTAATTTTTTGCCTTTATAATAGCTGAAAAAATTTAATGTTTAGCATCAATATTTACCAAAGAATAATTTTATTGCTCCTTTTTCTTAGATTGCATTTTTATTAGCTCAAATTCTTTTTTAGAAACTATTCTGATTTTGTATGCTGGATATCTTGTCTTCCACCATTTATTGATCAAAATAGCTACTCCTTCTAAATTTTGGGTAATAATATTGACCCATAGAGTTTTAGTTTCAACTTCTTTGTAGAATTCCCAACTTGTAGGTGAAGCCATTAAAAATCGCAAATGAAAAAATTCAATAAATTATGGGAAATGGTCCATAAGCTAAAACTTTTGTTTTTTGAATAAGAGGATTTAGTTAAGGATATAAAGTTTTCATTAAGTGGTAATAAAAAACTTTTAACAAAAGATTTGCATTATTTTACCCTTCTAGGAAATTATTACTTTAATTTTATAACGAGTTTCAATTACAAAATATCTCCGCAAAGAAGGGGCCAAAAATCGACCCCTCTTGGTGAAACTCTTCCAAAGAAACACCATTAAAATCTTACTCTGAAAGTTGCAAAGTTAAACAAATTAATAAAATCAAGATTAACAATTTATGCGGCCTTTTTAAAAGGGTTCATATTCCTTAGAAAGTTATTACTTTTGCTGGTACTTATTTTTCTAAATCTTTGATTTATATCCAGGATATACTTTCTAGCTTTCTTATCACTTTCAATTTTCTTTTTTCGAAGACGTAAAGCCTTTAAATCTTCTATGGACATGAGGCCATCATCTTCATTGAAATTTGAATAATCAAATTGCATCAGTTTAAGAAATTAAGTTTCTTCTTTAAGTGCAAGATTAACAACCTTATTTTTATTTGCAATAGAGATAATTAACCAACTTAATTCAAATTAGTTTTTCAATTTTCAAAAAGCTATGAATTTAAGAATTAAAAACTTTTTAAAGTCAAGAAAAACTTTTGATTGAATTAGAAGGAACTTCTAGAGATACAAATGATTCTCCATAATGAGATTCGGCTGATCTTATCAGTAACCAGTAAAAGAAATTTAATAAAGCTTTCTCCACGAGGATTTAGTAACTAATTTAAATAAACTAATCATTTTTGTAATAGCAATATACAAAATAAATTTATTGCGCAATCAAGATATTTACCTTATAAAACATAGTTGTATATTAATTAAGATAAATTCGCACTCTCAGGATTTAGGTGGCGGACTAAATCTTCGTGGAGTATTGGACTTTAGCCCGCTCTGTTTTTGCTCTGTTTTTTTAGCAAAAGAAAAATAGCACTGCAAGGTAACTAGATCTCCCATTATTATATTTAATTTTGAATAAGCCTTTATTGGTTAATTGATCAAGAGTATCTGAGCAAATGTCAGTGTTGTTTATTGTATAATAATGTTACAAACATTAGTTATATCAATGGATTCAGTATTTTTGCTCATTGATATATTTATTCTAAGAATAATATTATTATTGATGCCAAAGAAGGTTTAATTGTGAAAAAAATAACTAAATTTTTTAAACTACTTAAGAGAAGAATTGATATTTATAAAGCAGAGGCTGAATTAAAATTTATATTGGAAAATAAATAATGGGATTCCCACACTGCCCTATTTGCGTAGTTTTAGCATTTGTTTCAGTTTTGATGGGAGTTACTCGTAGTTATATGTTCTATATTCTTTTTAGACTGTTTGTGAGAGCAGAATCTAACTTTAAATTGAAGTTTAGTTTCTATTAATTGTTGACATCTAAGTATAAATACTTTATAAATAGATTGTAGTGAATACTACAAAATCGTCCGATCTACCATCTGATAGACCGCAGTACGACTCAAGCCATAGGACGGGGACTTGAGCAAGTTCAGGAGCTGCATCATGGTAAACATGTATTTCAATGGAAAGTCATTCGTATATTGTAGAAAACAAGAAGAAAAGATAATAAAGCTCACTTACAGAGGATCTATTTACTTGAAATAAGATTTCTAATTTCTTTTTTTAAAGTTTGGACATTCGTTAAAGTTTTGAACTCAGTATTTATTAATACGTTATAAGAAAAACTTATTGTGAAGATATTATTTACCTATTTAAAAATTCATACATTCGTATATTTAGTAACGAGAAATTAATTGTAAAATAACTAATTTGTAATCAGATTTTTACAAGGTTATGCAGCCTATTTCTGAAGAACTTTACAGAAAAATAGTTGAGAGTTCTAAAAAATGAGTAAGTTACTAATCGCTTTATTAGCTTTAGATATAGGGGTTAGTCTGTCTAAAGTTTTTATTTTTACCTGAGAATCAAATTACTTAATAAAAAAAGAAATTGTTTTCTAAAAAAGAAATAGTAACGGGGTATTTCTTTTTGATTTATTTATTTTATAAAATAAAAAATTAAACCAATAAATGAACTACCTAAAAGAAGTAGCACCATTAAAAAAGATATTAACTTTGCTAATCCCATAAAGATAAATCAGAATTTCCTGTAGATCTTTGCATCCAGTGAATTTTCCAAACATCATTTACTTTTTTAAAAATTGACGTAACTGTTGGTAAGTCATCATTAGCTGTCCCTTTATAAGTAAATTTTGAACCTAGTGTAAAAATGCACATTACTATATTTTCGCTTAAAAATTCGAACCGGTGAATTTTAGTTATTGCTGCCTTTTCTTGAACTACGAAGACAATCATAGAAGGCATACTTGGGATCTAATTCATTTTTGAATTGTTTATTTC
>NZ_CVSV01000074.1 GCF_001180245.1 Prochlorococcus marinus | reverse complement strand
AATTCCCAAAACACATAAATTTCTAACAAATTCGGACTAACTATTAATCCCATCATTGAACTACTAAATAATGCTAAATATGTAAAAAATCTGACATAACCTTTGTCATGCGCCATGTAACCATGAGAGTAAATCATTACCAGCAAAGTTATCGTAGTTACTAACGCAAGCATTACGCTCCCCAAAGGATCAAGGACAAATCCCATTGGAATTGTGAAA
>NZ_CVSV01000073.1 GCF_001180245.1 Prochlorococcus marinus | reverse complement strand
ACGAAATAGTTCGGATGTGATTTTTCATTTTACAAATAAAAGAAATATTTATTTTCGAGAATGTGTATTTCTTTACTGTCTTTTATTTTTTTTCGTTTATCATTAAAAAAATTTCTAATTTATGGATGAGCTTTCTGTATTGTCAATTTCGCTATCTATAGCTTCTTTAGGAATTTTCTTTTTATTTTTCGCTTCAAATGATGATGATGATCAAGATGGAGGTAAGTTGATTAAATCATTAGAAAGAATTAATTAATTCCAAGTAAATAAAACATTTAATAGGGATTTATAACCTATAAATCCTGCATAAATGCAGCTTAAAAA
>NZ_CVSV01000072.1 GCF_001180245.1 Prochlorococcus marinus | reverse complement strand
AATCTTTAATTGAATTTGCAAAATAAGTATTTGTACAGCTGTCAAAAAATGAATAACTAATAATGATTAAATTAGTAAAAATTTTTTCATGAAGAAAATCATAAATAAAAAAAATAATATAAATGAACCATGGTTTAAATGGTTAACTAGAGAACTTAATTCTTATGAAGCTTTTCACGATTTCGAATCAGGCAAGAATCCACTAGATGTAGCAGAGGCTTTTATTTCTAGAAAT
>NZ_CVSV01000071.1 GCF_001180245.1 Prochlorococcus marinus | reverse complement strand
TGGGGAAATTATTGCTAAAGGATCTTATCAAGATGTCTTAAATGCAGAAAAGTCATTAACTGGAGCTTATCTTAGTGGTAGGAAGTCAATTCCTACTCCAAAAGAACGTAGATCATCTGTAAAAAAAAGTTTAATTTTAAATAATTGCTCTAAAAATAATTTAAAAAATATTTCAGTTGAATTTCCTTTAGGAAGATTAGTTTCTGTAACTGGTGTGAGTGGAAGTGGG
>NZ_CVSV01000070.1 GCF_001180245.1 Prochlorococcus marinus | reverse complement strand
AGTCAAGAAATTAGATGTAAAAAACAGAAATGGTTTAGTAGCTTTAGCAATAGTAAACCTTTTAGTGATTCTTTTATTTAAATTTTATTTGAAAGGATCTGGATTATTATCTTGAATTAACTGCTGGTAGTATTATTCAGCATTCTCAAATTGTTTTGCTAATCTAAATGCCTTCTTAATTATTAGAAAGCCACCATATGCTCCTGCCAGTAACGGTAATAC
>NZ_CVSV01000069.1 GCF_001180245.1 Prochlorococcus marinus | reverse complement strand
CTGAAAGAACAAATGGAAGACTTGCAATGATAGGTTTCATGGCTGTCATTATTAACTACACCTTATTTGGATGGATAGCTTATCCAATCCTTTAAATGAGTATTTATAACTTTGACAAAAATGGTATAGATCAGTCTGGAACACATTGGCTTCAATATGCCGCGTTTGTTATAACTGCCTTTGTTATTTATTTTGGCTGGGCATTTTTCAATGATGCTAATTTCCACCATTTCGCTGCAAAAATATTTAAGTTCTGGAATTGTAATGGATATAACCCATTAAGTTAT
>NZ_CVSV01000068.1 GCF_001180245.1 Prochlorococcus marinus | reverse complement strand
ATAAGGAAAACCAGTATTTTTGAAGTTATTTTTAATTTGAAAAAACATTTGCATAATTTCTTACAACTGATAATTTTAGTAGGCTTAAATAAGTTCAAATGAAAGATCAAAGAATTAAAAAGTTTGTGACTGTTGCAGTAAATTTAACTAAGGTGCTGGTCATAATTTATCTAGGCTTCGTAGAAGTATTTAAAATAATCAAATTGGTTCAAAAGTTGTTAGATGA
>NZ_CVSV01000067.1 GCF_001180245.1 Prochlorococcus marinus | reverse complement strand
AATTTTCAAATTCTTCTCCAAATCTATTTGCTAATCTCTTGTCGCCATGCCAAATTGCAAAAAGGTGATGCAAAACTAAGCCAATAGAAGTTACTAATGTGAATGATGTACCAATCCATAAAGTATGAGCAAAACACCAAATTATCTGACCAAATGCTTGTGGATGTCTTGTGATTCGCATTATCCCAGTTCCATAGATTCGTACTTTAGGTTTTAAAACAGAAGGAATTTCCA
>NZ_CVSV01000066.1 GCF_001180245.1 Prochlorococcus marinus | reverse complement strand
CCATATTTTTTAATTAATTTAATTGCTGATTCATTTGCTTCCGCACCACTATTACAGAAGAAGACGCTTTTGGCACAACTCATATTCGTTAAAGTTCTGCTTAATTGTTCTTGTTCTTCAATGTTGTAGAGATTAGAAATGTGCTGAATCTTTTTTAGTTGAGTTGATAACCTTCTTCTTAAAACTCTGTCGCTATGCCCAAGACTACAAGTTGCTATGCCAGCTACTGCATCAAGATACCTTTTACCTGTTTTGTCCCATAGCCAACAACCTTTTCCTTTTTTGAAAGATATATCGA
>NZ_CVSV01000065.1 GCF_001180245.1 Prochlorococcus marinus | reverse complement strand
ATCCCAGCCAAAATTTACAAGAAAAAATGTTCTACCCCCAGAGATAGCTAATAGATTATCTTCTTGATTGTGATGTATGTAAAATTGCCAATTATTAAAATCTTCATCATTTGGAGGACTAACTGCAGGACCACTGTGAATAACTAGATCTCTATAATTTGATTCATTAACACTAATATCAAAAAATCTTACATCTTTTGTATCGCGAAATTTTTCATAACTTATCAATTCAAACATTTTTGATTTATTTGATTTGATAAC
>NZ_CVSV01000064.1 GCF_001180245.1 Prochlorococcus marinus | reverse complement strand
TACAGACGGTACAGCTAGAAATACCAATGGAAATGTCATTGACCAGGGTGACTCATGAATAGAGCCATGTTCTTCATGCTCTTCTTCATTTTCATCATCTAGGTTTGCCTTGGAGGCTATTAGAAGCTCTTTTTGCAATTCTTTATTCTCCCCTCTGAAATCTCCTTCAAATGTCAAGAAATAAAGCCTAAACATATAAAAAGCAGTCATACCTGCTGTTAGAAGTCCTACAAACCAAAAAGCTGGAAATGATATAAAAGCATTTCCGAGTATCTCGTCTTT
>NZ_CVSV01000063.1 GCF_001180245.1 Prochlorococcus marinus | reverse complement strand
TTAAAGCTTTTTCAAAAGTTAGAATTTCTTTTATTTTAAAATTTTTTGAAAAATGAAATTGATCCAAAAAACAATTAATCTTTTCTTGAATTGATAAATTTTCATAATTAACAGAAATTTTTATATTTTCGTTCCATATCTCACCATCATCATTTAAGGGAATAATTAAAATTATATTTTCAGAAAAAATATGTTTAAAAATTAAACATACATAGTCCAGAAATTTGTTTATGTTGGAAAATGTTTTTAAATAATATGCTAGGGAAGATGCAATTTCAGCAAATTTATATTCGTTTTTTAAAGTTACTTTAGAATCGTTTTCTAAAAAATTTTGAATAAATTTATTCGAAAATATTTTGTCTTTTTGATTATTTGTCAAAACAAATTTATTAGATAAATATGTTTTAACATTAAATTTAAGCTTTTAAAAAAAATTAATTAAATATTTATTTATCTGCAAGCATAGCCTCTACAAATTCATAACTATTAAATGGTCTCAAATCTTTTATACCTTCTCCAGCTCCAATAAACCTAATAGGCAAATTTACTTCTTCAGATACGGCTAAAGATACGCCTCCTCTAGAAGTGCCATCTAATT
>NZ_CVSV01000062.1 GCF_001180245.1 Prochlorococcus marinus | reverse complement strand
TGGAATTGGATTTCCATTGGCATCTTTCGCGTAAACTTTTTGTCTTCCATTTTCTTCTTTTGTTATCCATGAGTTTTTACCAATATGTAATTCTCCATTTGCTTTTTTGGTAATTAATGGTTCTCCATCAATTGCAAGTCCCTCTGATGTAATGTCAATATCATTTTCATCTGTTCCGATCTGGATAGTGCCATCAGCATTTTTAGTAATAACAGCA
>NZ_CVSV01000061.1 GCF_001180245.1 Prochlorococcus marinus | reverse complement strand
ATAGCTGCCCCTACATATTTTGGTATTCCACTAACCCATAGAGATGCTGCGAGTTCCGTAACTTTTGTCACTGGACATGAGCGTGTAGATAAGGAAAAAAAGACAGTGAATTGGAGAGATTTAGCTAAATCATCAGATAGCTTAGTAATTTTTATGGGTATAAAAAATATTGAATTTATTGTGGAAGAATTAATTCTAGGTGGTTTAGATAAGAGTACTAAATGCGCTGTTATTCAAGAAGCTACTTTAAAAAATCAAAAATGTTTAATAGAGAAATTAGATAATCTTCCAGATAAAATCAAAGAAAGAGAATTTTTAGCTCCATCAATCATCATTATTGGAAAAATTGTTGAATTTAAGGTTAATAACAATATAACTAAAGTATCTGATGTCTATTTACCAGATATTAATAAAGTTCAATTATATAATAAATCCCAAAAGTAAATTGGATCGAATTTAGGTTTAAGCTTTAAATCATCAACTTGATAAATTTGTCTGCAAGATAAGCTATTAATTGCAACTATTATGTCATCATTTTGAAATTCTGGAGGAATTAATTCTTCTTTTACAATTTTCAATTTTAAAGCTTGAGAAACCATAATCCCCTCTAAACAGCCGCTCTCTTTTCTAGGAGTTATCCATTGATTATTTCTTTTAATTAGAAGATTAAATGTACTTCCACAACAAAGTTCACCTGAGGTATTCAAAAGGATAGAATCATCAAATGATTTTTCATTAGCTTCTGTCAAAACTTGTATTGCCTGATTATATGAAAATGTTTTGCATTTACTTATAAGACTGAATTCATTTATTTTTTCCGTTTGACTAATGCAAACGTTTATTGGATTAAAATTTGGTTTGATTCTATAAAACTCAAGCCATAAATTGTCCAAATTTTTTGTCTCTAAAGTGCTATCAATTCTTAGTGTTCGACCTTCATTAGTTCCTCGACTATAGTTTATTCTTACTGAAGCAAATTGATCATTTTTAAGCGATAACTTTTTAATTCCATCGTGAATAAGTTGTCTCAAAGTTAATTTATTTATTTTGAGGTTAATATTTAAAATCTTGCTACTTTTTTCTAATCTTTTCAGATGTTCATCAAAAAGAATAGGTTTGTTTTCTTTTATCAAAATGGTTTCAAATATACCATCTGCAAATTTTAATCCTCTATTATTCGCAGTAATAAATATTCTATCAATATCCAACCATTGATCCTTGTGCCAGCCTAATGTTTCAATCATTTTAGTGAATCGATTAATGGTAAAAGTTTCCACTGTAGTTCATCAGTTTCCTCCTCCGGGTCTGAGTCAATAACTATTCCGCAACCAGCATATATATTGATTTTTTTGTCTTTAATTAAAAATGATCTTATTAGTATATTGCTGTCAAACTCTCCATTCCAGTCAAGCTTCAAAAATGAGCCACAGTATGGTCCGCGTTCACATTTTTCTAATTCAAAAAGTCTCTGGCATGATCTTAATTTAGGTGCTCCAGTTATAGAGCCCCCAGGCCAACAAGCTTTTAGTAAATCAATCCAGTTCGTGTCTTTTTTTAATTTGCCTCTGATTACTGAAGTTAGATGATGAACTTTTAAGAAACTTTCAAGTTTTAATATTTCTGGCACCACAATACTTCCTGTTTCGCAAACTTTACTTAAATCATTTCTTATTAGGTCAACAATCATAATATTTTCGGCTCTATCTTTCTCGTTAGTTATTAAATCGATAGCATTAAGTGCGTCTTGATTTAAATCTTTATCTCTGGATCTAGTCCCTTTGATAGGTCTTGATTCTACAAAATTTTTATTATCGATTTTTAAAAATCTTTCTGGCGAGGTAGATAATACAGCCTCTTTATAATTATTATTTATTATTATTCCTCCAAAGGGAGCTCTTAATTTCCTTCTTATTTTCAAATAAATATCTAGAGGTTTATAGTTTTTGGAAGATTCAATTTCGCATTTAGTTGTTAGGTTTGCTTGAAATATATCTCCTATGGAAATTAATTTTTTCAATTTTAAAATATTTTTCTGAAATTTTTCAGCCATTTCGTCCAAATTTATTTTTGAAAAATCAAAATTCAACTTTGTTTTAATAATATTTTCTTCTTCGATATTCTTTATATTGTTGATTATGTTTTTATAATTCATCAGTTCAGATGAGTTTGTGCCTTCGATAATTATTTCTTTTTTTATTAGATTACATTTAATGATTGGATCATATGATGCAATCCATAAAGTTGCCATATTAGATTTTTCCCATGGGTTTTTTGGTTCTATGTAAACTCCAGCTTCATAACTTAACCATCCGATCCAAAATCCTTTTTCAATATTTCTTAAATTGTTAAATGGATTATTAGTTTTGTCTAAGTTATTGATATCTCTTGATTGGATTATTTTTTTAGGTTTAATTCCTATTATTGACCATTCCCCATTTTCTTTGCCATCGCTGTCTAGCCAAGCTAATCCTTTATCTCCAAATTTTTTTGTTAGGTGATGCGTAATCAGTGCTGGATCTATCCATTTTTCTAGAATTATTTTTTTTATTTTCATTTTTTATTATTGTTATTAAGCCATTTTTCATAAGCAGCATTTCTAATTCTGCAGCTATCACACTTACCGCATGGTTTTGAATTGCCCGAATAACAACTCCATGTTTTATCTAAAGGGACATGATTATCAAAAGCTAATTTAATAATTTCCTCTTTATTTAAATCTAATAGTGGTGTCCAAAGTTTTATTGGATTATTTTCTCTTCCTCTTTTATTGGCTAAATCAGCTAACTCTTGAAATTTTTTAATGTAGTCAGGTCTGCAATCTGGATAACCAGAATAATCTAGTGCATTAACTCCTAATCCTATAAAATCAGCATCTATTGCTTCGGCATAACTTAGTGCAACGGAAATAAATATAGTATTTCGCCCAGGAACATAAGTATTAGGAATTTTATTAGTTTGTACCCCTTCTATTGGAATATTTTTTTGAGTATCAGTTAATGACGAGCCTCCCCATAAAGATAAGTCAAGCTTAATGATTTTAAATTCGTCGATATCAAAGTGTTTTGCAATTATTGATGCAGAATTTAATTCTTTTTTATGACGTTGACCGTAGTCAAATGAAAGGCCAAAAATTTTAGCTTCGGATTTTTTGGCGATACCAGTAACTGTAGAAGAATCTAAACCTCCAGATAATAAAACTACTATCGATTTGTTTTTAAGAGTCATATGATTTCAATTAATTTTTAAGTATTTGTGAGTTTGAAGGCTTAATTTCCAATCGGGGTTGTTTTTTACGAAATCAATAGCTAAAGAAAAACCATTCGCATTGTTCCATGCTGGCTGTAAATAAAAAATTTTATTTTCTTTTTTTAAGCCATCTTCGCTTTTAGAGAGTTGATATTGTTTTAAAGTTTCTTTTTTTATTTGAATAGCAAATTCAATATCTTCTATTTCATTTATGATTATTTTGATCTCATTACAGTTTTTTAAAAAATAATTTTTTGGAGGTGAGTGTCTTTTAGGAGATAAAGTGATCCAGTCATAGCTTCCTGATATCGAATTAACTCCACTTGTCTCAATATGAATCTTCATTGGCTTTTGTTCTTCTCCCATTGTCATTTTTTTTATAGCTTTGCAAAAATTATCCAAGTTATGTTGTAAAGGTTCTCCACCTGTAATAACGCAAAAAGATGCCCCTTTTTTTCTGGCAATTTTTATGCGATCTATTATTTTTTCAATTGATATAGAAGGGTGTTTTTTCTCGTCCCATGAATTCTTGGTATCGCACCACGAACATCCAACTTTGCATCCGGCTAATCTTACAAAAAAAGCACTTTTTCCAGCGTGATAACCTTCACCTTGTAATGAATGAAATTGTTCGACTAAGGGTAAAAAATTTGTCATTTTCATTCAAAAAAATAAAGAATATTAATTTGATTGAGTTAACTTATCTTGAGAGGCTTTTATTAATCCTTTAAATAAAGGATGAGGTTTGCCAGGTCTTGATAAAAACTCAGGATGATATTGACAGGCTAAGAAGTATGGATGATTTTCTAACTCAATTAACTCAACTAATCTGCCATCTGGTGATGTACCACTAATTTTGTATCCAGAATCTAAAAAACTTTGTTTGTAGTAATTATTAAATTCGTATCTATGCCGATGTCTCTCATAAATAACATCCTCATCATATAAGTTTTTTCCAGTTGTATTTTTTGTCAGTCTACAAGGATAAACTCCAAGTCTCATTGTCCCACCTAAATCAACTACATCTTCCTGTTCTGGTAATAAATGTATCACTGGATTTGGAGTGTTTGGGTTTAGTTCTGAACTAGATGCATCTGGAAGATTAGCTACATTCCTGGCCCATTCTATAACTGCACATTGCATGCCAAGGCACAAACCTAAAAAGGGAATTTTATTTTCTCTTGCGAATTTTATAGCCGAAATTTTTCCATTTACTCCTCTATTGCCAAATCCCCCGGGTACGACAATTGCATCAACTTCATTTAAGTAAGTTTCTGCTGAATTTTTTTCTATCATTTCAGCACTTACCCAATGTAAATCTAATAAAGCCCTTTGTTCAATGCATGCATGTCTTAAAGCTTCAACAACGGATAAATATGCATCTCCAAGTTCAATATATTTGCCTACAAGTGCAACTTTTATTGGATCTCCAGGATTTCTTAGGTTGTGTATTAGTTGCTCCCAATTTTTCAAATCACATTTTTTATCTTCAAGGTCTAAATACTTCAAGGTTTCTTTGCATAAACCTTCTTTTTTTAAAGAAAGAGGTACAGAATATATACTGTCTGCGTCTAAAGCTTCAATTACAGAGTTGATATTGACACCGCAAAAACCACTAAGCTTTTTTTTAAGAGCTTCATTGATAGATTTATCACTTCGGCATACAAGTAAATCTGGCTGAATTCCAATTGATCTTAATTCTTTCACTGAATGTTGTGTTGGTTTAGTTTTTATTTCGCCAGAGGTTTTGATGTAAGGAAGTAATGTTACGTGTATGTATGCTACATCGTTCCTATTGACATCATTTTTGAATTCTCTTATTGCCTCTAAAAAAGGTAGAGATTCAATATCACCAACTGTTCCACCAATTTCAGTAATAATAATATCTGCATTGCTGTTAGCGGCTACTCTATGAATCCTTTCTCTAATTTCTCCCGT
Organism: Prochlorococcus marinus; assembly: GCF_001180245.1. Taxonomy (GTDB): domain Bacteria; phylum Cyanobacteriota; class Cyanobacteriia; order PCC-6307; family Cyanobiaceae; genus Prochlorococcus_A; species Prochlorococcus_A marinus_F. The sequence goes on along the minus strand of NZ_CVSV01000061.1, from coordinate 119,003 downwards.
TATGTGAGGTATTACTTGCACAGTTCCACCGTTATAATTGCCTCTTCTTTCTTTATTAATAACTGCTTGATAAATAGATCCCGTAGTCACACTATTTAACCTAGTCATTGCAGTATCAGTAAATCTTTCATAGTGACCTAAATCTAGATCGGTTTCAGCCCCATCTTCGGTTACAAATACTTCTCCATGTTGAAAAGGGCTCATTGTTCCTGGATCAACATTTAGATATGGATCTAGTTTTAATATTGAAACACTATATCCTCTAGATTTTAATAATCTTCCTAAGCTTGCAGCTACAATCCCTTTACCAATGCTAGAAACTACTCCTCCGGTGACAAATACAAATTTTGACATTAAATATTTTTAATTAAGCACAGCCTCCTTATATTTTATTTAAACAAAAAACTTTTAGAACATCCATATATATTCTTATTCATCAATTGTTATTTCAATATCTAATTCTTTTAATTGTAATTCAGAGACATTGGAAGGTGCATTTGTGAGAAGACATTTTGCTTGTTGATTTTTTGGAAACGCAATGGTTTCTCTGATTGAATCTGCACCAATGATCAGCATGGTAATACGATCCAATCCAAACGCTATTCCACCATGAGGAGGAGCCCCCATTTCTAAGGCTTCTATTAAAAATCCAAATTTTTCATCAATCTCTTTATCAGTTAGTCCTACCGTTTTCAGAACCTGTCTTTGTAAGTTCGCCTCATGAATACGTAAAGAGCCACCTCCTAACTCCAATCCATTAAGAACTAAGTCATAAGCATTTGCTGTAGAGCTCTCAATTTCTTTTTTCAAGTTTTCAGAATCTTTAGATTTTATATTTTTTGGAGAACAAAAAGGATGATGTAAAGCTTCATATCTATTTTCATCTTCATTTCTCTCAAACATAGGGAAGTCAGTTACCCATAAGAAATTCCATTTGCTTTTATCTATGAGATTTAATTCTTTTGCGATATATTGTCTAACCCTATCTAATGACTGATTGACAATTTGTTTATCTCCAGCTCCTAAGAGGATTAAGTCTCCATCTTTTGCTTCTGTGATTTTTAAAATATCAGCTATATGCTCTTCACTTAAATTATTTTTAATTGCCCCAATAGTCTCAAGCTCATCTCCTTTGACCCTTATAAAGGCTAAACCACCAGCTCCTGCGTCTTGAGCTACTTTGAAGATGTCACCTCCCGGTTTAATTCTTACGTTGCTAATACTTGAATTGCCTCCTTTGACTGTTATGGATTTTATATACCCTCCAGACTTAATTGCCTTGGTGAAAATATTAAATCCAATATTACCTAATACTCCTCCTAAATCTTTCAATAACATTTGATATCTAGTATCTGGTCTATCAGTGCCGTAATTATCCATTGCTGCCTGCCATGTCATTCTTGGAAAAGCATTATTAAAATTAATATTTAACACTTCTTTCCATATTGTTTTTATGAGACTTTCATTAAAAGAAATTATTTCTTCTTCACTAATAAAGCTCATCTCAATATCTAATTGAGTAAACTCTGGCTGTCTATCTGCCCTTAAGTCTTCATCACGGAAACATTTTGCGATTTGATAATACTTATCTAAGCCCCCAACCATTAAAAGTTGTTTAAAGAGTTGTGGGGATTGAGGTAAAGCAAAAAATTCTCCATTTGAAAGACGTGCAGGAACAAGAAAATCGCGAGCCCCTTCAGGAGTTGACTTTGTAAGTAATGGGGTCTCTACTTCTGTAAATCCAAAATTATCAAGAAATTCTCTAGCAACTTTAATAATCTTATGTCTTGTTTTTAAATTTTCTAGTAATTTTCCCCTTCTTAAATCAAGGTATCTATATTTTAATCTGAGCTCCTCTTTTGTATTTTCATAATCATGTATAGATACTGGAAAAGGTAAGTTGTTTTTAATTTGGTTGAGAATTTGCAAATCTTTAACCTTAAGCTCTAACTCTCCAGTACTTAAATTTGTATTTATGGAATCTTTGGGCCTTTCATTAATAATTCCGCTGACCATTATTACTGTTTCATTTCTTAGAGTTTCTGCCTGTTTAAATAGATCTGCACCATCATCGGGGTTAATTGTTATTTGTAGAAATCCACTATGGTCTCTTAAATCAATAAAAATTACACCACCATGATCTCTTCTTCTATCTACCCATCCGCATAAATTAACTAATTTACCAATATCTGTATTATTGAGTTCTTCACAAATTTTGTTTCTCATCTAAGTATGGTTTATTTATCAATAACTTATAATAATTCTTTAAGGGTAAATTTAGTTAATAATTCTTTTTATAAAACGCTCTTTTTGTTATAACCCCGTTGAATTTTTTGCCTCTTATTAATATTTCAACTTCATTATTTATTAAGGCATGCGAAGTATTGATGTATGCAAAAGCAATAGCTTGTTGTTTAGTTGGAGACCAACTGCCGCTAGTGATAGTTCCAATATTCTCATCACCTTTAAGCACTGCGCACCCTTTTCTTCCTATTGCTTTACCTTTTATAGAGAGACCAACTAACTTTTTTTGAATGCCTAATCTTGACTGCTCTTCAAGAACTCTTCTGCCAATGAATTCGTGATTATTTTCTAGATGTACTAGCCATCCTAACCCTGCTTCATATGGAGAAGTTTCTTCATTTATGTCTTGCCCATAAAGATGCATGCCTGCTTCAAGTCTAAGTGTATCTCTAGCTCCTAAACCACAAAGTGCAACATTTTTAGAAATTGAGAAATCCCATAAATTAATTGCTGCTTTTTTAGATAAAAGTATTTCTAGACCATTTTCCCCCGTATAGCCTGTCTTTGAAAAGAAAATTTTTTCCTTAGGCGAAATATGGTCAAAAATTTTATATTCGCATCCAAAGTTAGGGATATGTGAGATCGAAGATTCAATCCATTCTTCAAATAAACCGAATGAGTTTTTTCCTTGTAGTGCTAAAAGTACTTTGTCTTTTTTAAAGTTTGTTATCGAAATTTCAGACATATTTAAATTATTTTTTATCCACTGAAAATCTTCTTCATATCTACTCGCATTAACTATTAACAATAATTCTGATATGTCATTTGTTTGTATACCAAGGTCATAAATTATTAAGTCATCTATTATTCCTCCTTTATCATTGAGCATTACTGTATAAAGCCCCTGACCTTCACAAAAGGAGTATAAATTAGTAGGAAAAAGTTTTTGAATATAATCCTTTGGATTGATTCCCTTGATAGAAATCACACCCATGTGAGAAATATCAAATAATCCTGCTGAATATCTAACTGATTCATGCTCTTTAATTAATCCTGAAAATGATATGGGCATTTCCCAACCTGCAAAATCCACTAATTTTGCATTGGATTCAACATATTTTGAAAAAAGAGGACTTTTTAGCAAATCCATGAAATATTTAGTTTCTATTTAGTATTTCTACACTTTAGTTTAGAAATTTTTTATTGCATATTTTCTAATGACAAAATTAAGCTTCTAAGTACTTTGGCTGCAACTATGCTACTTACTCCGCTTCTATCAATTTCTGGAGATAATTCCACAATATCTGATCCCACGATTCTAAGGTCTTTTAAAGTTTTAAGTATCTCTTCAAAATCATTCCAAAAAAATCCTCCCGGTTCTGGAGTGCCCGTCCCTGCTAATAAACTGGGATCAAACCAATCTAAATCTATTGTTAAATAGATTGGAGACTTAGCGTATGGAAGAAGAGCTTGTTTTAATTCATATGCATTTCCGCCTGGACAAAAGTTAACTAATTGGTTGTTGTTATGCATAATTTCAAATTCTTCCTTAGTCCCACTTCTAATTCCTACTTGCAAAATTTTCTTTTCAGGTAGCACTTCTAAGCACCTTTTCATAGTACAGGCATGACTATGTTCATTTCCTATATATGATTCTCTTAAATCTGCATGAGCATCAAGTTGAACCAATATCAAATCTGGATATTTTTTTACTAATGCTTCAATTGCACCTCTTGTAATAGAGTGTTCGCCGCCAAGCATAATAGGACTAAGGCGTTTACTAATTAAATAATTTGTTGCTGATTTGACCGATTCAATAACGGACTTTGAGTCATTTTTATCAATTAGTATTGATCCAAAATCAACATACATAATATCCTCTAAGTCTTTTTTTATTTTTGGACAATATGTTTCTAAACAAGAACTGACTTGTCTTATTGCTTCTGGACCAAATCTTGCTCCTGGTTTAAACGAACATGTCCCGTCATAATTAACTCCAAATATTCCAATTGAGCAATTTTCGGGACTTCTTTTTGCTCCCATATAAATTGCATTTTCGTTATCAAATAAATTTTTTGTCATCTTATGAATCTAGTTCTTTTACAATTTTATTTGGCATCATTTTGAATGCTGCATTTTGAAAATTTAAATTCCAAATTTCACATCCTTTTTCTATTTTTACGACTTCATCATAATTTTGCTTTGATAAACTTAGATCTTCTGAAGAAGCAAATGTCCAACTCCAAATCCCGCTTGGATATATAGGCACAAAGGAATACATAGTTTCAGAAACTTTAAATATATTTTTTAGGCTTTTCAAAATATTTATGTGAATATTTTTGAAGGATTCAGGAGATTCGCTTTGAGTTGCTAATATCCCCCTTGGTGCAAGTATTCTTTTACATTCTTTATAAAAAGAATGTGAAAATAATAAATTTGAAAATTCTGAGGGATCTGAACAATCTATAAATATAACGTCGTAAAAATTATCTTCTGTTTTTTTTACCCATTTAACGCCATCATCAATATGTATTTCTAATCTTTTGTCATTCCATGCTTCGCCTGCAATTTCTTTTAGAAATTGTTTAGATATTTTGATTACCTCCTCATCAATTTCTACTAGATCAATTTTTGATATTTGAGAATATTTAACGCATTCTCTTACAGTACCACCGTCACCACCGCCAATAATTAGTACATTAGATTTTTCGTCAATGCTACTTAATGCAGGATGCACAAGACACTCATGATAATATTTCTCGTCTTTTAATGATGTCATCCAGCAACCATCTAACATTAAAGCTTTACCATAATATTCATTTTCAATAACAATAATTTCTTGATATTTTGAGGTTTTTTTAATTAGAATTTTCCCATTTAGGCCGAACCTTGAGCCTTTATGATATTCATCTATCCATGTTGTAATATCTGTCATTTGCTTTTAGGAATTTTTCCCGCCAGTTTATGTTTGGCTATTTGCCAAAGCCGTTGAAAGTCTTTAGGAGTTTGTTTTTTAATATTATCTCCTGCATGCTCTTCGACGATTGAAAATCTGTCTAAAAATTTCATATTAGTTTTTTGAAGAGCTGATTCAGGATTGATCTTTAAAAAGTTTGAGAGATTAAGAAGGGTAAAGTAAATATCCCCAAATTCATTTTTTATCTCTGAATTATTTTTACTTTTAATTGCTTCCTTTAATTCATCAATCTCTTCTTCTAACTTTTTAAAAATTTCATCAGTACTTTCCCACTTGAAGCCATGTTTTTTAACAACATTTGTGATTTTACCTGTTCCAACCGTTGGCGGTAAATTTTTAATTTTCAAATTTAAATTTCTACTAATTGAAGATTTCATATGAGGTGCTTCTTTTTCTAAATTTTTTATATTTACCCAAATTTGTTGTGATTTTTTTAATGATACTTTTTCTTTTTTGTTAAAAATATATGGATGTCTATTAATAATTTTCTTGTTTAGATTTTTTATAACATCATTTAGTGTAAATTCTTTTTCTTCGTAACCGATTTCAGCATGAAGCATGACTTGTAATAAAAGATCTCCTAACTCCTCACACATGTTATCTTCATTTTTTTCATATATCGCATCTATAAATTCATTACTTTCTTCATATAAAAATGGGATCAACGATATATGAGACTGTATTTTCTGCCATGGGCAGCCCCATGTTTTATCTTTTAATGCTTTGATATTAGATATTAAGTTTTTAAAACTATTTATAGTCTCTAAATCGGAATTGTTTTCCAATTTATATCTATTGTTTGAGGACATAGGATATATTTTATTAATTAAATTTTGACTCAATCATGAAATATTTAAATACTTAGTATAAATTTTTCAACTTCATCTATTAGAATGTTCTATTATAAGGGCGATTAGCTCAGCGGTAGAGCGCCTGCCTTACAAGCAGGATGTCCCTGGTTCGAACCCTGGATCGCCCATTTATTATTTTTCTAATGACTGAGATCGTCAATCTTTCAATCAGTCAAAATGCTGCTTCAGAACTATCTAGGCAAGCTTCTTTTGGAGGTTCTCCAGGAGAAATGTCGATTGATTTGGTAGAGGATAAAAATTGTTCCGAAGGATGGATGCATATTAAATTAAGGCCAGGTACATGTAATGGATCCCCTATTTCAAGAACTGAAGGAGTAACTTTATATGCGGATGTAAAAAAGTTTAATTTACTGAAAGATTTAAAATTAGATTATTACGGTGATTTGAGCGGTGGTGGCTTTCTTATTTCAACACCAAAAAATGCAAAACGTTGTTCCTGTGGTTCTGGTTTCAAACTTTTGTAGAATGGACGTGTCTTTTTTTGCAAACTAATATTATTTTCATTAATTGGCTGCTCTCAAGATAAAATAAACAAAAAGTTTATCGAAATAAAATTTACACATGACAGAGATGAATGATCAATTATCTTTAGAGAATTATTCACCTTTTGAAGTAGAGAAAAAGTGGCAAGAAAAATGGGAAAGTCTAAAGGCGTTTAGTCCTAACCCTGAGGATGATGGTGAGCCTTTTTGTGTTGTCATTCCGCCACCAAATGTAACTGGATCTTTGCATATGGGGCATGCATTTAATACGGCTTTGATAGATGTTGTAGTACGTTTTCAAAGACTGTTAGGTAAGAATGTTTTGTGTTTACCGGGAACTGATCATGCTTCAATAGCTGTTCAAACTATTCTCGAAAAACAATTAAAAAGTGAAGGCAAAACAAGCGAGGATATTGGAAGAGATGAATTTCTTAAAAGAGCATGGAACTGGAAAGAACAAAGTGGTGGAAGAATAGTTTCTCAATTAAAAAGGATAGGATATTCAGTTGACTGGACTAGAGAAAGATTTACTCTTGATCAAAAATTAAATGAAGCAGTTATTGAGGCTTTTAATATTCTTTATAAAAAGAATTTAATTTATAGAGGCGAATATTTGGTTAATTGGTGCCCTAAATCTCAATCTGCCGTAAGTGATCTTGAAGTTGAAATGCAAGAAGTAAATGGTCATTTATGGCATTTTAAATACCCTTTAATTTCTGAAAGCGGTGAATACTTAGATAAATACTTAGAAGTTGCAACAACAAGACCAGAAACTCTTTTGGGTGATACTGCTGTGGCAGTTAATCCTGATGATGATAGATATAAAGAATTTATTGGACTCAAAGTAAAAGTTCCTTTCGTTGATAGAGAAATACCTATTATCGCTGATTCACATGTTGATAAAGATTTTGGTACCGGTTGTGTGAAGGTTACTCCAGCTCATGATCCAAATGATTTTGCAATAGGAAAAAGGCATAATTTAAAACAGATTAATGTAATGAACAAAGATGGAACTTTAAATATTAATTCAGGTATTTTTCAAAATTTAGATAGATATGACGCTAGAAAGAAAATTATCCAAGAATTAGATAATTTAGGCCTGCTGACAAAGATAGAGGATTATAAACATACTGTTCCTTTTTCTGATAGAGGTAAGGTGCCAATTGAACCTTTATTGTCAACACAATGGTTTTTGAAAATGGATGATATATCACAAGGATGTCTTAATGAACTTGATTCCAAAAAACCATCGTTTATCCCTCTACGCTGGGAGAAAGTTTATAAGGATTGGTTAGAGAATATTAATGATTGGTGTATCAGTCGGCAATTGTGGTGGGGGCACCAAATACCGGCCTGGTATGTTTTAGATAAATCTCAAGACTCAATAGAACAAAATACTCCATATATCGTTGCAAGAAATGAAGAGGATGCCTTAATCGAAGCTAATAAAAAATTTGGATTAAATATTAAATTGGTTCGTGATAAAGATGTTTTGGATACATGGTTTTCAAGTGGTTTGTGGCCTTTTTCAACCCTTGGTTGGCCAAATATAAATGATCCTGATTTTAAAAAATGGTATCCAAATAGTGTTCTTGTTACTGGTTTCGATATTATTTTCTTCTGGGTGGCAAGAATGACAATGATGGGGAATACTTTTACAAAGAATATTCCTTTTAGGGATGTTTATATTCATGGTCTAGTGCGAGATGAAAACAATAAAAAAATGAGTAAAAGTTCAGGTAATGGTATTGATCCAATACTATTAATTGATAAATATGGTTCTGATGCTCTACGATTTGCTTTGATTCGAGAAGTTGCAGGTGCTGGACAAGATATCCGACTTGATTTTGATAGGAAAAAAGATACATCTTCAACCGTTGAAGCTTCAAGAAATTTTGCGAATAAATTATGGAATGCAACTAAATTTGTGTTAATTAATAAAACTTCTAATAATAATTATTCGCTTAATGAGAGTGATGAAACTTCTTTAGAGTTATGTGATAAGTGGATTTTATCAAAATTGAATCAGGTAAATATAAAAGTTGCTGCTTTGTTGACAGAATATAAATTGGGAGAATCTGCGAAACTTCTATATGAATTTACGTGGAATGATTTTTGTGACTGGTATGTAGAATTTGCTAAACAAAGGTTTAATAATAAAGATACTCAAAATAGACAAATATCTGAAAAAGTTTTAATAAAAGTGCTCAATGATATTTTGGTAATGATTCATCCTTTTATGCCGCACATTACTGAGGAACTTTGGCATGTGTTGCAACTAAAACCAGATAATGCATTATTATCTCTTCAAAAATGGCCAATTCACGAAAATAAATTTGTTGACAATAAGCTTGATAATTCCTTTCAGCAACTCTTTGAAATTATTAGGCTGATTAGAAATTTGAGAGCTGAATTAGGTCTTAAGCCATCAGAAAAAAGTCCTGTATATTTAATTTCAGACAATGATGAATTGATTGATTTTTTAAAAACTTTAGTTGACGATATTCAAACCTTAACTAAATCTTCTGAAGTATTTATTTTTAAAACTAATGCTGTTGATAAAAAAGAGTTCGCTAAATCTTTTTCTGGGATAATTAGTGATTTAGAGGTTTACTTACCTTTTCAGGATTTTGTAAATATAGATGCATTAAAGGAAAGGTTAACCAAGGATTTAAAAAAGGTGAATATTGAATTAGAAAATTTAAATAAAAGATTATCTAATAACAATTTCGTTGATAAGGCTCCAAAAGATATTGTTGATGAATGCAGATTTAAATTAAATGAGGGTTCGGTACAAAAGGAAAGAATAACTAAAAAACTCGAACTTTTGAATTGAGAATGAATATATTTCTTGAAAATATTTATAATTTGTCTTTTTTTTTTAGTACTGGTTTTGGGATCTTTTCGTTTGTTTGTATTTATATTTTAATTGTTTTATTACTACTTCCAGCCTCTTGGTTATCTTTATTATCAGGTTTTTTATATGGCTCATATTTAGGATCAATTATCGTTTTCATTTCCGCTTCCATAGGAGCAACAATTGCTTTTTTTGTATCAAAAAGTTTTTTTGCAAAAAAGCTAAAAAAACTTTTTAGCCGTTATCCAAAATTAAGTGTTATGGAAAAAGTAGTAGAAAAAGGCGGACTTAAATTAATTTTTTTAGCCAGATTATCGCCGATATTTCCCTTCAGTATTCTTAATTATTTTTATGGTTTGAATAATGTTAAATTTAGAGATTTCGCTCTTGGCCTTATTGGAATAATTCCAGGCACTTTTCTTTATTGCTCAATAGGTAGTTTGGCAAAAAGTATTCAGGAGTTAAAAAATGTGCAATCACCAAATAATTTATATATTACTAGTATTGGAATTATTTCAACTTTTTTAGTTGTATATTTCTCAGCGAAATACTCCAGAGAATATTTTGAAAAATCCTAAGAATCTACTCTTTAATATTCCAATCTCTAATTGAGGCAATTAAGATAAACCACAACAGTCTAAATTTACCTAGTAAGGTTTTGTTGGCCTCTAATTCGAGATATTTTGCCTGTCCACAAGGTGTTTTTATGAAGTTGAAAACTGTTTTATTCGTCATAAGTCTCTCAAAAAGTCCTGATAATTATTCCTATATTTTATAGTCAAGATTTTTATTTTTTTTAATTAAAAACCACATTTTTCTTTGACTACTTTGTTGAGTATTATTTTTTAAAATTTAAATTTTTTCTCCAGCTTTAAATCCTCTAAAGCATTTGAATCTAGGAAATCTAAGACTAAAGGTTACCGCATCCTTGGATTTCGTTTTAGCATCAGCTCTGATTTCTACAAGTTGACCTATAAGATGATTCCGTTTTGACCAATATTCTTGACGTTGGATATCACTAAATCCGCTTCCACAACTAAGACTGTATTCATACCCATCATCTTCCCCTTCTACTAGGACAGCTCCTAGTCGACCTTTATTGCGACCTGTTCCTTCCTCAACCGATACAACCTTTAAAGTGACTTCAATGAAAGGTTTTGCTTTTAACCAACTGTGTGTTCTTTTACATTCATACATAGCATCAGGATCTTTAATCATTACTCCTTCATATCCACCTTCCACGGCAGCTTTATTTAGCTCAACAAATCTTTTTTGTCCCTCAATGGTGTCGAGGTCTACATTTTCCCATTCAAGTGTTTTTACATGTCTTAGAAGCATAGAATGTTTTGCTACCCATTCTTTTACTAATAAACTTCTTGCTGTTTGACTTGTGTTCCATCTTCCTTTTTGGAAGTTTTCAAGGGGACATAAGTCAAATAGGTGGAGAACTGCGTCTTTTGTTTGTTTGCCATCTTTTCTATGAACCTGTTTCATCAAATCCTGAAAGTTAGCACTCATCACTTCACCATCTAGGACTAAGTCATGGGGTGCAGGATCTTCTTTTAACACGTTTTCTATTTCTGAGATAATATGACCAAAATTATGGAATTGTTTCCCATTACGAGAAAACATTTCTACTTTATTTTGTCTAATAATAGTTAAGACGCGCACTCCATCTAATTTGATTTCAATTTGCTTTTTTCCTATCATTTTTTTTTCATGATTTGCACTGTCGTGAGCTAAGGGACATGAAAAAATAGGAATCGCATATTTGGGAAATTTCTTGGCTATCTTGTTGATTGTTTTTTCAGATACACCACATCTAAGATCTTTAATTAAAACTCGTCTATAAAATCCATTCCACTCTTCTTTTTTGGCAGATTTCATAGCCGTTATAATTGCATCGCGAGCAGCGTGACCGGTAAGTTCTCTTTGAATAAGCTTATTTGCTAATACCCGAAAATCTTTCCATAAAAAATTTTGACTTTTTTCATTCTCTTTTTCAGGAACAATTTTTACACCAAAAGTTACCAATGGATCAAGTGCCATACGGATTCCTTCAAAAAAATCATCTAAACCTTGTTCCATTGCTTCTGAGATGATTTTTTCTTTATCTAATCTACTTGGATGTAATTCTAATTGATGTATTATCTCTTCTTTATACAATTCTTTTTGCCTCACAAGAAATTATTAATTCACTTTTGCTATTCTGTCTATTTTCCAATCATTTTCAGTTTTTGCAAAAGTAAAATCTAATGGGAGCTCATCTTGTTTATCTTCTGATTTCAAATTCAAAGTTATTATGATTTGATCTTCTTGGACTCTAGGTCTTCCTGATTTTAAATTTCTGTATTTATTGAGATTTAAACTTGCTAAAAATTTAAGAAAGTCTTGGCGCTTCACATGAGTTTTATAAGTTTTTGTAGTCAAACCATAAGCTGCATCAATTCTGCCAGCAGCTATTTGATCAAAAAACTTTCTTACTAACGGATTAATTCCTCTGGCGCTTATAACTAATTTGACTGCATTAAAAGTCCAAAAAGAAACTAGTACAGCTCCGCCAACTAATAGTGCTTTAATTCCTATATCTTTAACTAGTGTTGCATCCATGTTGATTTGAGTTTTTTATTACTTTAAGAAAAGAAATCGTTTTTGATGGCTTTTTTTGTCAAAATAATACTAATTTTAATCCATAATGCCTGTAATTCCTCTTTTACCTTTATTTCACAAATTTAATAGCCAATATTTTGAAAATTCTTTAGCGGTTAATAATCAACCTTTAGTAAAAGTTAGATGGAGTGATAATAGATTAAAAACCACAGCTGGTTTTTATAAAAGAAAAAGAATTAATGGTCTTGTAGATTCTGAAATTATCTTATCGAAACCTATTTTGAGTAAATTATCTACTAGTGAAATAAAAAGTACTTTATGTCATGAAATGATTCATGCATGGGTAGATCGGATATTAAAAAAAAATGAGATACATGGTCCAAATTTCTTAGAAAAGATGAATGAAATTAATAAGAAAGAGAAGAATTTTCAAATTTCTGTGAGGCACTCATTTCCTATTGAAAGGAGAGAATTAAAATACATAGGAACTTGCCAAAATTGTGGTGAGAAATTTTTCTATAGGAAAAGGATAAAGAATATTGCTTGTAAAAAATGTTGTTTAAATTTCTTTAATGGATCATGGAATAAAAAGTGTTTAATTTTGTTTGATTAAAAATATAAGATGTGTTTTTGTTTCTATATTTGGAATTATTTATTTTTTTAATGTAGTTTATTTTTAAAAGCATAATAATTTATGGATTCAAGGAGAATTAGAAATCTTAGAAATAGTTTTGATAAAAATATTGTTGATAAACAGGTTGATAAAATTTTCGAAACTGGAAGACAATTTGTTGATGGAGTATCTGGTGCCAGGCCAGGAAAAAGAAGGAACTCAGATTTTCAAGGAATAACAAGTAAGAGTGTTAAAAAAGTAGGACGATGGGTATCTGAAAAAGTAGATTTATTTTTTGATGAAGATAATGATGATTGGAATGATGATAATTTTTACGATGATAACAGGGATATTAAGACATTTTCCAGAGAATCAAATTCTTATGAATCTGCTAAACAGCACTCAAAAAGGCCTTTAGAAGCAATATCTTTAAGGCAACCAAAAAATTTACAGACAACTGAGCAAAAAAAATTACCTTACGTGAAAGAGAGTAAGGACGAAGATTGGCCAGATGAAATGGATTTCAAAGTTGAAAGATGGCAAAGAGCTTCAGAAACAGAGATTAATACTTCGAGAGATCAATCAAATCAACAAGTTCAATCAAAATCAAGAAATCTTCCCAGATCAAGAAGAAGAAGAGTATAGTTTCGTAAATTCTTCAATTCCTGAATAGCCTAATAAACTTTCTAAATGTGGATTGAATACTTCTCTAATAATTGTTAGGGGCTTTTTGTCTCGAAAAAATCTATAATTTCTTGACCAGAATGGACCTTTAAAACAAAATTGATCTTCTAACCAATTTGAATTAACAAGTGAAATTCGATCAACTTCTCTAAACAATTCTGATCTGTCTTGCGTCAAATTCTTCCATATTGGTTCTTCTTTGGCTTTTAAATTTTCATTCACTTGTTCTGCATTCCACCAACTTTCAGCCCATGCTAGGTTTTTATTATTGTTTTTAATCCATACTTGTCTTCTAATTAAAGGTCCATTTAACTGATTTAATTCTTTAGGTCCCTCTGCGATGAATAGAGGATCTATTTGCATTGAAATTAATTTAATTTTCGTCTCTTGATTAGTTAAAAGCTGTAAATGTCTAGTTGGACTTCCATCCCCAAGCAACATTAATTTCCATGGACCAGAAATTTTTGGTAAAGAATTTTTCACTAAAAAAGTAGAGGCTTTTTCTTCCCATAAAATTTTTGGTGATTTAAAAAGTTTATTATTCAGTGCTCAGACGTAATCCTTTTAAGATGATAACTTTTTTTCGACAAAAATATTTGCCTTTTCTTTTTTTATTTCTCTTATTTTTAGCCAAACAAGTAATGCAGTTAAATCAGCTTTGCTTACACCGGGAATTTTTGACGCATCACCAAAATTTTTTGGCTTTATCTTATTCAAATTTTCTCTAGCTTCTAAAGATAATGTCTCTATCTTTTCATAATTTATTTCTTGAGGCAGAGATTTACAGCTTTGACGATTTATTTGTTCTATGTTGTTTTTTTGTCTTTTAAGGTAACCCTCGTATTTAATATCTATTTCAACACCTTCTTGTATTGAAGAATCTAGATTTCTTTCATTCAAATTATGTTTAATTAGATCTGAATAATGAAAGTTTGGTCTTTTTAAGAGTTCTTTCAAAGTTGTTGAGCCTTTGATTTTTGATCCCGTTTCTAATTCTATTTTTTTTGATATTTCATCGGTATTTTTTAAACGAGTGTTATTTAATCTAAATTTCTCTTCTTCGAGGAGGTTCATTTTTTCTTGATAGGCCGACCATCTTTTATCATTAATTAGCCCTATTTGATATCCTAATGGTGTTAATCTTCTATCTGCATTATCTCCTCTGAGAGTTAACCTATACTCACTCCTACTAGTGAGAACTCTATATGGTTCTTTGAGATCTTTTGTAATTAAATCATTGATCATTGTTCCTATATAACTGCTTTCTCTGGTGAAGATTATTGGATCTTTTTTGTTTAGTTTTCTTGTCGCATTGACTCCTGCAACTAATCCTTGTGCTGCTGCTTCTTCATAACCAGTAGTGCCATTAATTTGTCCGGCGCTAAATAAATATTCAATTTCTTTCGTTTCGAGTGATGTTTGGAGCTGTGTTGCAGGAATGTAGTCATACTCAACAGCATATGCTGGTCGCAACATTTTACATTCACCTAATCCAGGTAAGGTCCTTAAAAGTTCTAATTGAATATTTTCGGGTAAACCTGTAGAAAATCCTTGTACATATATTTCAGGGGTATTAATTCCTTCTGGTTCTAAGAAAATTTGATGTGATTCTTTATCAGCAAATTTGACGATTTTATCTTCAATTGATGGACAATATCTTGGCCCCTTACTATCGATGAAACCGCCGTAAATGGGAGTTAAATGTAAATTGTCTCTAATTAGTTGATGCGTTTTGGTAGTTGTTCTTGTGATGTGACAACTAACTTGGGGCATATTATTTTTTATATCTGGGTCAAACGAAAAATATTTATCTGCTGCAGTACTTGGTTGAATATCTAATTCATCAAAAATGATACTTCTTTTATCAACTCTTGCTGGAGTTCCTGTTTTTAAACGTTCTGTTTTTATGCCAATTTCGTGTAAATTCTGAGTAAGACCTTTTGCTGCTTGTTCGCCTGATCTACCAGCTGACATTGATTTATTTCCTATCCATATTCTTCCTTCTAAGAACGTTCCAGCTGTGATGATAACTGATTTTGCTAAATAATAACTACCAAAGAATGTTTTTACACCCTTTATTCTTTTTTTTAAGATTTTTTTTGAGTTCAATCCAATTTCTTCAGTTTTTGCAATATCTAGTTCCGTAATCATTGCTTCTTTTAATGATAAATTATCTGTATTTTGTAGTATTTCAATCATCTTTTTTGAGTATTCTCTTTTATCTGTCTGAGCTCTTAATGCCCATACAGCTGGACCTCTACTTGCATTTAATATTCTTTTTTGAATAGCTGTCTCATCGGCTAATTTACCAATAATTCCACCTAATGCATCAACTTCATGTACCAACTGACTTTTTGCAGGGCCGCCAACAGCAGGGTTGCAAGGTTGCCAGGCAATCCTATCTAAATTGATTGTAAATAAGGCTGTAGAAAATCCTAATTTTGCTGTTGTTATAGCTGCTTCGCATCCTGCATGTCCTCCTCCAATAACGATGACATCAAAAGATTCATTAGTTGAGTGATGATCTTGCATTTTAGGATCGATTTAATTAGCTAAATTCCTAAATCTCGTAAATTGAGGTTCAAATAATAATTTAACAGTTCCTACGGGTCCATTTCTATGTTTAGTGACAATGATTTCTGTAATTCCTCTATCTTCAGTCTCTGGATTGTAGTATTCATCTCTATAAATCATTAATACTAAATCTGCGTCTTGTTCAATAGATCCTGATTCTCTTAGATCGCTTAACATTGGTCTTTTATTTGTTCTAGACTCAACTCCTCTACTAAGCTGAGATAAAGCTACTACTGGTACTTTTAATTCTCTGGCCATGCTTTTAAGACCTCTTGTTATTCGTGAAAGTTCTTGCACTCTATTATCAGGAGTTGATCCTTCCATCAACTGGAGGTAATCAATTACTATTAATCCCAGTTCTTTTTTTTGTTCGGCTATTAATCTTCTGCACAGTGATCTCATCTCTAAAACACTTAAGTTAGGCTTGTCATCTATAAATATTGGTAATTGCCCTAATGAATTGATACCTTCTCCGAGTAATGGCCATTCATCTTGCTGTAATCTTCCTGTTCTTAGCCTGCCACTCTCGATTCCAACTTCCATAGAGAGTAACCTATATGTCAATTGTTCTTTACTCATTTCAAGGCTAAATACACAGACAGGTAAATCTTGAGATTGTGCAACATTTTTAGCCAGATTAAGAACTATTGAAGTTTTCCCCATCGAAGGCCTTCCAGCAACAATTATTAAATCACTTCTTTGAAAACCTTGAGTCATCGCATCAAGGTCATAGAAATTTACTGGAATACCAGCTACTGAAGTACCCAATGATCTTGACTCTATTTCATTGAAAGTACTTGTAAGTATTTCAGCTGCTTGAGTCAGGCCTTTTGAAGGTTTTTCTTGACTAATTTCAAATATTTTTTGCTCTGCTTTATCTAAAACTTCATTTGTATCTTGAGTTTGATCAAAACCTAGTTGAACCACCTCATTTCCAGATCTGATAAGTTGCCTTCTCATGAATTTGTCGTTAATTAAATTAGCAACTTGTTCTATGGAAGCTGTAGAGGAAACATTTTCAACTAGTTCTACCAGTTTGTTGTTTCCTCCAATTTTTTCTAGTGATCCATTATCTGCTAACCAAGCACTCATTGATGTTAAGTCAGTTGGTTTACCCTGAGTATGCAGCATTAATGCTGTTCTATAAATCTCTTGATGGGCATTTATATAAAAAGCTTCAGGTTTAATTAAGTCTGCAATTCTTCCGATCGCGTCTGGATCAAGAAGTATGCCACCAAGAACAGCTTCCTCTGCTTGAACGTTTTGAGGAGGGACTAATCCAGAATTTTCACTATTAAAATCCTTTTTAAAATTTTTATTTTGCCCATTATTTGGAAAAGGTACGGAAACCATATCTTTAATAGCTTAGATATATACTCTGGCTACTTTTCAAAATAATGCAACAAATTGATTAACTTGTTACTTCAATATTTACTTCTGCAATTACATCAGGATGTAATTTTATTTTTGCAGTAAAGGAACCTAAATTATGAATATCAGGAACAGTAATGTTTCTTCTATCAATTTCTTTTTTAGTTGCTGCTTCTATCGCTTCGGCAACATCCCCATTGGTAACCGTTCCAAAAAGGACACCATCTTCTCCAACCTGTTTTTTGATAGTGAACCTACCTATTGTAGATAATGCAGTTTGGAAATCTAAAGCTTCTTGCTTTAATTTTTCAGCAGCGATTTTTTCTTTTTCTTTTTTCCGTTCAATTTGTTTTAGGACTGCTGGTGTTACATTCATTGCCTTGCCATAAGGTAATAAAAAGTTTCTTGCGTATCCAGGTGCTACTTCAACTAGATCTCCTTCTTTACCTAGTGGTGCGATTGATTCAGTTAATGCGACTTGTACTCTTTTAGCCATGAAAATATTGGACAATATAGTTAATAATAAGACCTAGAGGGTAACTTTACTTTTTTTGCAAGACCAAATTTCGCAAGAATCTTAATATGTTCCCAGGTTATATCGATTTGACCTTTAAATAATCCTTGTTTTGCCGAATTGGGAAATGCATGATGGTTATTATGCCAACCTTCTCCAAATGTTAATGCAGCAACCCACGCATTGTTTTTAGATGAATCACCACTTTCAAATGGTGCTTTACCCCAACAATGCGTCGCGGAGTTGACTAGCCAAGTTACGTGATAAACAACCACAAGCCTCAATGGAATTCCCCAAAGGACTAGAGCCCATCCTCCAACTCCTACTTTTTGACCTATTGCGTACAAAGAAAGTCCAATAGGAATTTGTAAGAATAAAAAATATTTATTTAGAAATCTATAGTATGGATCCTTGATTAAATCTGCACTAAGTTTTGGAACAGCTTTTAGTGCTTCAACGTCTTTAAACATCCAACCCATATGACTCCACCAAAATCCCTTTTTACTATTGTGATGATCTACTTCAGTATCTGAAAAAGAGTGGTGATGCCTATGTAAACCTACCCAATCTATTGGTCCATGCTGGCAACTTATTGCTCCACAGGTAGCAAAAAATCTTTCCAACCATCTTGGAACAATGAACGATCTGTGTGATAACAATCTGTGGTATCCGAGAGTTACTCCTAAACAAGCAGTTACCCAGTAAAAAAATAATAATGAAGTGACTGCAGGAAGACTCCAAAATTTTGGTTGTATAGCTACAAGAGAAAGAACATGAATTGCAACCATAAAAACTATCGTTCCCCACGTTTTGTGTAGTCTTGGAGGATATCTTTTTGAATGACTAGAGGGTTCCAGTAATTTTTCTGAGAGTTCTATAACTTTTTCAGCTGGAACAGGTTTTTTTAATTTTGCTGTTTCTTGGAAAATTACTGAATTCATGATATTGAAAAACTATTTTCAAAATTACCGATATGTAATATTATCATACTATACTATTGATAAGTTTAATTATCTGTGAGTCTCGGATATCGCGATAAATTATCTAGAGGTCGAAGGGCTATGGCTCATTTGATACACCTCTGGCATGAAAGAAATGGATGGTCTCATAAAGTCTTGCCATTACTTTCTGAAGTTCTTGATTTAGGTAAAGTTCATAATTCGCAAATTTCTAATCTTAGGAATGGGAAGTTATCTTCGCCAGGTCCCGAAGTTTTTCTTGCTTTAGCTCAAGTTAATACGATTCTTGATCAAGGTATTGAAAAAATCAGGGATCGTTTTGAAAGTGATTACCCAGAGTTATGGAAATCTTTGGAAGAGTCTGCATTACCCCTAAAAAATGATTCTGGTAATCCATTGTCGGCCGGTGAGTTATTTGAGATATTTTCAGGATTAAAATCTCTACCTTCATCTTTTGATTGGTACATAGAAGATGAAGAAGCTTCTGCTTTAAGTGATGCTCTTTCAGTGCATTTTTGTCAGAATAAGGCTTGGAGATCATGTAGAGTTCAGGTAATGGAAGCTTATGCTGTCAATAAATCTGCCCGTAGAGAACGTTTTGCTGAAGTAATAGCAGGAATTAGAGATTATACTGCAGAAGAATTAGATGGAGAACTTCTTGATTTATACGAGGCTTCAAAAAAACTTTCTTATTTTCATGGCAGGGGACCTAATGCTTTCCTCGCCGAATTAAGAAATTTAGCTTCTGAGAAATAACATGAATTTTCACAATAAATGACGCTAAACAATAACTTAAAACTGGCTGAAAAAGCTGTTCTTTCTGTCGAAGAGAGTTTAAGTAAAGTTTTTCAAGAAAGGTCCAATCAGGTTTTTCAGAAATTAGAAAATATTTTGACGATTTTTAAGGAAGAAAAAGTCTCTACTAGTCATTTCAACCAATCTTCTGGTAGTGGTCATGATGATATATCCAGAGAAAAAATTGATGCGGTTTTTGCAAGATTGTTTCTTGCTGAAAAGGCAGCTGTAAGGATGCAATTTGTAAGTGGAACGCATGCAATAAGTTCTGTCTTATTTGGAATTCTTAGACCTGGAGATGTAATGTTATCTCTTACAGGACAACCATATGACACTTTAGAAGAAGTCATAGGAATAAGGGGAGGAGAAAAAGGATCACTTAAAGATTTTGAGATTGAATATAAGCAAATAAATATCTGCGAGAATTTTGATTCTTTTGAAGAAAAAATTGTTCATTCTTTTAAAGAAAATTCATGCAAATTAGTATTCATACAAAAAAGTTGTGGATATAGTTGGAGAAAGTCTCTTACGAATCATCAGATAGAGAAAATTTGTAGTCTTATTCATTCTCTTGATCCTAATTGTATATGTTTTGTTGATAACTGTTATGGGGAGCTTGTTGAAGATAGTGAACCAATTTCTAAAGGGGCAAACATAATTGCTGGATCATTGATTAAAAATTTGGGAGGAACAATCGTTCCTACTGGTGGGTACGTTGCAGGAGATGCAGAGTTGGTTGAGATGGCATGTTCTAGATTAACTTCACCAGGTATTGGCTCTTCTGCAGGAATAAATTTTGGACTAGGAAGATTAATTTTGCAGGGTTTGTTTTTAGCACCACAAATTGTTCACGAATCACTAAAAGGTGCCGATATGGTTGCAGCAGTCTTTAAAAATTTGGGATTTAAGGTTTTACCAGAGCCAGCAACTTATAGATCTGATCTTATTCAGTCTGTAAGATTGAATAATCCTGACTTGGTACAAAAAGTTTGTCAATCTTTTCAAAATTCTTCACCTGTAGATTCTTTTCTGAATGTTGTCCCATCATCAATGGATGGATATGATTCAAAATTATTAATGGCGGGAGGCACATTTATTGAAGGTAGTACAAGTGAATTTTCTGCTGATGCCCCTCTAAGAGATCCTTACAATATTTTTGTTCAAGGTGGTTCTCACATAGCTCACATCAAAATTGCATTAATTCGATTATTATTCGAATTATTAGAAGAAAAATTTATTTCAAAGGATTCTCTACTTCCTTTATTTACTTAATCATGTCTTACAAGTTTCCAGACAACCTCAACTATGCAGATACTCATGAATATGTCTTGGAAGAAAATGGATTATTAAAAATTGGAGTTAGTGAATTCGCTATAGATCAATTAGGAGATATTGTTTTTATTGAATTAGCTGATCAAGGGGCGACTTTAGAGCAAGGGGACACTTTTGGAACAATAGAATCAGTTAAGGCCGTTGAGGAAGTCTACCTGCCTTTTTCAGGGGAAATAGTATCTGTAAATGAAAGTGTTATTGAGAACCCTGAGCTTTTACAGAATGATCCGATTGGAGACGGTTGGTTAGTCATTTTGAAACCAGAATCAAAAGCATCAATTGCTGATTTAATGACTTCTGAGGAATATCAATTAAAGGTTGTGCCAAAATAAGGCAAACTTTTTAAAAAGAGCTATTTTAAAGAAAAATATTTTAATATGACATCCAAATTTGGGTCTGATTTGTTTATAGATAGGCATCTTGGGTTAGGTGATAATGATGAAAAAATTATGCTGAACAAGCTTGGTTTTAATAATATTGATCAATTTATAAATCAAGTTATTCCTGAAGATATTCAGCTTAAAGATAAATCTTCAGCAATATTGCCTCAAGGTTGTTCAGAAATTGAGGCTTTAAATGAATTAGAAGAGATTGCGAACAAAAATATTAAAATGAGATCACTAATAGGCCTTGGTTATTATGACAATCACATGCCTAAAGTAATCCAAAGACATGTTCTTGAAAACCCAAGGTGGTATACGTCTTATACTCCATATCAAGCAGAAATTGCACAAGGAAGATTAGAAGCTCTATTTAATTTTCAAACTATTATTTGTGAACTAACAGGATTCCCTGTCGCTAATGCATCTTTGTTAGATGAGGGTACTGCTGCTGCAGAAGCTATGGCGATGAGTTTTTCCGCAAGAAAAAATAAATCTTCAAAAGTTTACTTAGTGGAATCAAATGTTTTTGATCATACTTTTAATGTTCTGCAAACCAGAGCAAAACCTTTGGGAATATCCTTAAAACGCTTTACTCAAAGTAACCTTCCTAATCATGATGATGTTTTTGGAATGTTGTTGCAATTACCTGGCAAAAATGGGGAATTATATGATCCCACCTTCTTAATATCCCAAGCACATAGATCAGAAATTACTGTTACGGCATGTGTTGATCCACTGGCACAAGTTTTGATTAAACCAATTTCTGAATTTGGTGTTGATGTAGCAGTTGGTAGTATGCAAAGATTTGGCGTTCCAATGGGTTTTGGTGGCCCCCATGCAGCATATTTTGCTTGTAGCGAAAAATATAAAAGGCTGATCCCCGGAAGAATTGTTGGACAAACTCTATCTAAAAATGGAGAAAAGTCTCTAAGACTAGCATTGCAAACAAGAGAGCAACATATTAGAAGGGAAAAGGCCACAAGTAATATTTGTACTGCTCAATCTTTGTTAGCCATAATTTCTTCTTTTTATGCTATTTACCATGGACCCTCTGGATTAATTCAAATTGCTAAAAGAGTAGTGGAGTTGAGAATAAATTTAGAATCAAGTTTAGCTGCTCTAGGTTTTGATATTCCTGATGGAATTAGATTTGATAGTGTTGATGTTTATTCTGAGCACTCCCAGAGGATCCACAATGAAGCTTTAAAAAATGGCTATAACTTAAGAATTTTGCCGCTGGGATCAACTATTGAAAATTCAACTGGCTTTGGGATCTCTTTAGATGAGCTTAGTGATGAAAAAGAAATCAAAGATATTTTGACTTTCATAGCAAACCTTGTAGAAAAAGAAGAAGATTTAGAGCATATAAAATTTGATAAAGTATTTCAACTTGAAAGTTTAGCTTTGAGATCCAGTGCATGGATGCAGCAAGATATATTTACAAATTATCAAAGTGAAACTGAATTAATGAGATATATATTCCGACTTGCAGAAAAAGATTTTTCTTTGGTAGATGGAATGATGCCATTGGGAAGTTGTACCATGAAGTTAAATTCTGCAGCAGAGTTAAATCCAGTCTCTTGGGCAAAGTTATCATCAATTCATCCTTTTTCCCCACCAGATCAAACTAAGGGTTATTCAAAAATCATATCTGACCTAGAAAAATGGATCAGTGATATTGTTGGTTTACAATCAGTTTCTTTTCAACCAAATGCAGGCTCTCAGGGAGAGTTTGCAGGTTTATTGGCAATTAATTCTTATTTTGAATCAAAAGGTGAACTGTTAAGAAAGAAGTGTTTAATTCCCAAAAGTGCTCATGGAACAAATCCTGCTAGTGCAGTTATGGCAGGTTTTGATGTGTTAACTGTTGAATGTGATGACGAGGGAAATATTGATTTTCAAGATTTGTCGATCAAGGTCAAGAAATTTGATAACCAAATAGGGGCTCTCATGTTGACTTATCCTTCTACTCATGGAGTTTTTGAATTACAAATCAGAGAGATATGTGATTTAATTCACTCTGTTGGAGGATTTGTCTATTTAGATGGAGCAAATTTGAACGCTCAGGTTGGATTATGTAAACCGGGGAATTATGGTGTTGATGTTTGTCATTTGAATTTACATAAAACATTCTGCATTCCACATGGAGGCGGTGGTCCAGGAGTAGGTCCAGTTGCTGCATCAGAAACTTTAAGCCCATTTCTTCCTACTCATTCTTTAATGGATAATAATTTATCTAATAGTTCTAACTACGTATCTTCTGCCAAGCATGGGAGTGCAAGTATTCTTCCAATAAGTTGGATGTATATAAAAATGGCTGGTTTTAGTGGTTTGAGGAAAGCAACTGCGCATGCAATTTTATCTGCAAATTATATTGCGCATTCTTTAAAGCGTAAATTCAAGATTCTTTATAAAGGAAAAAATAATTTTGTCGCACATGAATGTATTTTAGATTTTAGAAATTTAAAATCCAAAACTGGTTTGAGTGTGAATGATTTAGCTAAACGATTAATAGATTATAGTTTTCATGCACCAACTATCAGTTGGCCTGTTCCAGAGACCATAATGATAGAGCCTACTGAAAGTGAAAGTTTAGTTGAATTGGATAGATTTTGCGAAGCTATGCTATTGATTGGTGAAGAAATCAGCGAAATAGAAAAAAATAGTGAATTAAAGAATAATAATGTAATAAGTAACGCTCCCCATACGCTGAGAGAGTTAATTGCTGATAATTGGCATTATCCTTATTCAAAAGAAAAAGCTTCTTTTCCTTATAAAACTCCAACATCTATTAAGTTTTGGTCCTCAGTTTCTAGGATCAATAATGCATATGGCGATCGCAATTTAATTTGTTCTTGCAATGTAAATCAAGGAGAGACTTTCGAAGAAAAAAAATGTGCTTAAAGGACTAGCGTCCTTATATTTCTTTAGTTATTATCAGTGAGAATAAAAATTTAATATTTTCTTATAGAATTTTTTTAAATTTTTTTATTAAAATGTACGAGCATCAAATTTTTTGGGGTATTTGAAGCTATGACCAAAGATTTTAAATCTGGTAATGTTAAGCATCTGCCAGTTAAAAACATAGACTTACCAGATTTTGTCAATAATTTTTCAGGAGATAACACCAACATTTCTCTCATTGAAGGAACTAATGTTATAAGAGTGCCCTTTGGTAAAAAATTTTCAAAGAAAAAAAGGCCTGAAAAGAATCAAAATATCGCCACTCTAATACTTCCTTTAAGTTCTTATAACAGTCCTACGCCTCCACACGTAGCATAATTAAGTTTAATTTATTTCTTTTAGAGTATCTGCATAATAATTTTGCAGTTGTAGAGTTGCTTGATTCCAATCCCATTTTTCTGCTTCGTTTCGTGCCTCCTTCCTCATAATTTCTCTTTTATCTTCATTTTCTAGAATTTTTTTTGTTGCTGCAATCAAGCTCTGTTCTCCATTATCTTTTTCATCAGGATCATATAAACAACCATTAATCCCATCACTAATAATATCTGGAATCCCTCCCTTGTTGGCTCCGATAACTGGACATCCTGCTGCCATTGCTTCTAGTAAAACTAACCCAAGTGTTTCTGTACTAGATGGAAATAAAAATATATCTCCAGAAGCATAGGCGCTAGCAAGTTCATCGCCAGATAAATATCCTATGAAATTAGTCTTTGTATTTTCGAAGATTTTTTCAAGCTGGTTTCTATATGGTCCGTCACCAACAAGTGCTAGGCAAGCATTAGGAATACTTTCTAAGACTGGTTTAATTCTCTCAATTTGTTTTTCTGCTGATAATCTTCCTACATAAATCAACAAGTAATTAGCGTCGTTATATTCCCCAAATAATTTTTTTCTCATTTTCTCACTTCTCAAATCTGGTCTAAAACTGTAAGTATCTACTCCCCTTTGCCATAGAGCAGTTCTTTGAATACCTTTATCTTTTAACTCATTTACCATAGCGGTGGAAGTACATAAATTTAACAAAGCTTGATTATGTGCTGCTTTAAGTAATTCCCATAAAAGTGGCTCTAACATACCCATACCGTAATGTTCTAGATATTTCGGAAGATGAGTATGGTAGCTAGCAATTAAAGGGATGTTATTAGTTTTCGCTAACCATATGCCGCCTAAGCCAAGTACAGCTGGATTAACAACATGTATCAAATCTGGGTTAAATTTTTCTAACTTATCTGAGACTGCAGGACCTGGCAAACCAAGCTTTAACTCTGGGTATAAAGGTAATGGCATTGCAGCAACACCAACTACAGTTGCTCCCATATATGATTCTGGACACCCCTCTGGACAAAAAATTATAACTTCATCACCATTTTTTATTAAAAATTCAATCGTTTTAGTCAGTCTTGTGACTATGCCGTCAACTTTAGGTAAAAAAGTTTCAGTAAACAATGCAATTTTCACTTTCTTAAGGTAGTTTTTTCAGAAATTTTAATTAGTCTTTATAGCCTCAGCTTGTTTTTTAGTCCAGGATGAAACACAAGGTATGCGCTTAAGATCGCATCTATTAGAGTATTTTTTAGCAACTTCAACAACTTCTTCTAATAAGCCATTATCAAGAGTCGTTGGGTTTAGACCTAATTCTATAAAGCATTTATTATCAACAATTAGATCATTTTCTACTGCTTCATTCCTTGGATTTGGTAAATAATTGATATCAGCACCTGTTAGAGACGCAACTTTTTTAGCTAGTTCTCCAACTTGATGACTCTCAGTCATTTGATTAAAGATTTTGACTCTCTCTCCAGGTTTAGGAGGATTTTCAAGAGCAAGTTGTACACATTTTACAGAGTCTTTTATATGTATAAATGCTCTTGTTTGTCCTCCTGTACCATGAACACTTAATGGATACCCAATTGCAGCTTGCATAAGAAATCTATTGAGAACAGTTCCATAGTCTCCGTCATAGTCAAATCGGTTTGTCAATCTCGGATCTTTTAAAGTTGCTTCTGTATTTGTTCCCCAAACAATGCCTTGATGAAGATCAGTAATCCTTACAAGATCATTTTTGTTGTAGTAAAGAAATAATAATTGATCTAAAGTTTTGGTCATATGGTAAACACTACCTGGACTTGCAGGGTGTAATATTTCTTCTTCAAAGCGGCTTCCATCAGGTTGTGGAACTTCAACTTTTAGATAACCTTCCGGAATTGTTGCACCTCTATGCGATCCATATCCGTAGACTCCCATTGTTCCTAAATGAACAACATGAATATCTAAATTACTCTCTACTATTGCAGCAAGAAGGTTGTGAGTGCCATTAACATTATTATCTACTGTATATCTTTTAGTAAAACTCGATTTCATTGAGTAAGGAGCTGCTCTTTGTTCTGCAAAATGGATCACTGAATCTGGTTTTTCATCAATGAGCAAGTTGAGTAATTTTTGATATTGTTTAGAGATATCCATATTAATAAATCTCATAGGCTTACCCCCAATCTCTTCCCATGCAGAAAGTCGTTCTGTTATCGAAGCAATTGGAGTTAAAGATTCTACCTCTAGATCAATATCAATTTTTCTACGACTTAAATTGTCGACAATAATTACATCATGATTTTGCTCTGCTAAATTCACCGCACAAGGCCAACCGCAAAAACCATCTCCACCTAGAACAATAACTTTCACTCAGAACTCCAGAATTAATAGATTCGTAATATATTTATTAAATTACTACAGTGCGCTTCCAATTTGCGAAAAAACATTGTAAATAGTTTCAAATCTTCTTTCTTAAATAAGATAAATCAAATCAAATAATAAATTTTTACTCTCTTTTTAAACTTTGCTAAATTTAAAGAACTAGATAGATATATTTTTTTCCGGTGAACTTGCTACTGCAAAGTCTTGTTTTTTAATTCTTCCTGCAATAAAAGCTTGCCTGCCGGCTTTCACTCCATAATTTATCGCCTGCGCCATTAGAGGAGGATTTTCAGCTTGTGCTATTGCACTATTGATTAAGACACCATCAGCTCCAAGTTCCATAGCTTGAGAAGCTTCACTTGGCACCCCTATTCCTGCGTCAATTATTACTGGCACTTTTGCATTCTCAATAATGATCCTTATATTTGAGAAATTTAATAAACCTTGCCCAGAGCCAATAGGTGATCCTAAAGGCATTACAGTTGCACAACCTATTTCTTCTAGTCTTTTTGCAAGAATAGGATCTGCATTGATATAAGGAAGTACAGCAAAACCTTTTTTTATTAAAATTTCGGCTGCTTTAAGGGTTTCTATTGGATCTGGTAGCAAATACTTTTTGTCAGGAATTACTTCTAACTTCACAAAATTATTTTCCTCTTGACCAGACAATTTTGCAAGTTCTCTGCCTAAAATTGCTATTCTGACTGCCTCATCGGAATTAACGCAACCAGCTGTATTAGGAAGCATCCAGTATTTTTTCCAGTTTATCTTTTCGAGTAAATTTTCTCCGGTTTGATCTTTTTTAATTCTTCTAACAGCGACGGTTATAATTTCAGTTTCAGAATTTGACAAACTTTCAACCATATCTTGAGTAGATTTGTATTTACCAGTACCCACCATCAATCTACTGGAAAATTGTTTTCCTCCAATTAGTAAAGATGAATAATTTTTCATATTTAGAAACCCTTATCTTTAATACCTTTATATGGTTTGTAATTATTTCTTTTTTCTAACTCTTTACTTTTTTTTATTGCTGTTTTGTTTTTTGGATCTATCATCAAAACCTTTTGATATGTTGCATATGCCAAGTCATACTCAAGTAAACGCTGTTGTGCTGATGCGAGGTTATTAAGGGCTATAGGATATTCTGGGAGTGATTTGATTGCAGAGTTATAGTATTTAATTGCTTTTTTAAATTCATTTTGAGCAGCATAAGAAAATCCTAAAGCGTTATTGATTATCGCTTTAGCTTCATCAGGTTCATTTTCATAATTTTCAATTGCTTTTAAAAAAGTTTTAATTGCTTCAGGATATAATCTTTTTTTTATCTGAATAGAACCAAATTCATATAATTCTGTAGCTTTAGTAAGAGAATCTAAACCTGTTTGCTCGAATTTTACTAAACTTAATTCTTCACTTCTTGTTTTTAGAAATTGTCTGAATACAAAAATGGAAATTATTATTAATACAACAAAAAGAATTATTAAATAGGATTGAAAGGAAGAAATTTCCATTATTTATAATTAGTTTTTAAATTATATTCTTTTTTTTTAACTACTAACGGAAGAAACAATTTTTTCAAAGCACTTAGGGTCGTTTATTGCTAATTGAGCAAGCATTTTTCTGTTAATTATAATTTCTGATTTTTTCATCCCATTTATTAACTTGCTGTAGTTTGTTCCGTTTATTCTTGCAGATGCGTTAATTCTAGAAATCCAAAGTCTTCTAAAATCTCTTTTTCTTCTTCTTCTATCCCTATAAGCATTACAAAGAGCTTTCATCACTCTTTGATTTGCGGTTCTGAAAAGATTTTTGTTACCACCTCTAAAACCTTTTGCAAGATTTAAGATTTTGTTTCTTCTTTTTCTGGCTATGTTGCCTCTTTTTACGCGTGCCATGAATATCTAATAAAAATTGGTTAAAGATTTATGCGTATGGAATCATTAATTTTACATTATCAGCATCTCTTTCATCAACTACAGCTTTTGTTGATAGATGTCTTTTTAATTTTGAGCTTTTATGATCAAGTAAATGATTATGGAAAGCTCTTCTTCTCATAAATTTACCCGTCGCAGTAGCTTTAAATCTTTTAGCAGCTGATTTACGAGTTTTTAGTTTAGACATTTAAATCAAATGTGTTTAATTAGGATAATCTAAACCTTTATACGCATTGGTGCAAATTAAAGTTTTTTAATTGATAAGGAAAGTTCTAATTTATGAAAATTAAATTTGCTTTTTTAAACTTATTTTTAGGTTGTATTTCTCTCTTTTTAATAAACATTAAATTTACTTCAAATGTCAAAGGAGAAGAATTGCAAAAGATTGAACTCAATAATGAAATTAAAAAAGGAAAATTTTTAATTGGTTTAAAGCAATATTTAGGCGGGGAGAATGACAGTTTTTCTAAAAAAAAGAATATCAACTTTATCACTGATAAAGGTTTTTTAAATCTGATATCGTCCAATGGTATTAAACATAAATCAAAACAGATTAATATTTCCTGGGTGGATATACCCATCAAAAATCCAAAAACAATCGAAAGAATTGTTTTTGGTCCTTTTGCAAGCTATGAATCAGCAAAAAAAGAAGCAGAGAAACTTAAAGATAAAGGATTTAAGACGACTGTTGCCTACCCTAAAAATTGGGAAGTATGGATTCCATTTGAAGATGATCTTCCAGAGTTTGAATTAAAAAATAAGATTTCTAGAAAAATAAAAAATTTTCAAATTGCTCCTGTTCTTAGAAGTGAATATAGTCTTATGAAACTTGAAGGACCTATATATATTTATGCTCAAGAGGACATAAAAATAAATGGTGTCAATTTTGGCAAAAATTTTTATTTATTAAAAGATTTATATGGAACTTGGACATTAGTTCAGAAAATTGAATTTGATGATTATTTGGCAGGTGTTTTGCCATATGAAATTGGACCGAATTCTCCTTTAGAAGCACTCAAAGCTCAAGCAGTTATTGCAAGAACTTGGGGAATATTTAATTCTGATAGATTTAATATGGACAAATATCATTTATGTATCACCACTCAATGTCAAGTTTATAAACCTCCTCAAATTACAAATAAAAACGTAAAAAAAGCTATAGAAGCAACTTCAAATTTAATTCTTACTTATAAAAATCAACCAATTAATGCTTTTTACCATGGTTCTAATGGCGGCGTATCTGCTACTGCAGGCGAGTCTTGGCAAATTAAAGATTATTCTTATTTCAATTCGATCATTGATGGTTCTAAATCATTAAATAAAATTTTTAAACTTCCAATTACAAATGAATCTGATTTAAATAATTTTTTAGATTTTGATACAGAACAGTTTTATGGGAGTTATCATTCTCTTTTTCGATGGAATAAGAAAATTTCTAGTTTTGAAATTAAACAAAAGTTAATTAAAAACAAACTTATAAATGTTAATGATGATGTTTTGGATGTAAATTCTATTGAACGTGGGTCGAGTGGCAGAGTGACAAAATTGGAAATACGAACGGATAAAGTTAATAAATCTGTTGTTCTAGTTAAAGATGATATTCGACGGGTATTAAATTTTATACCTAGTAATTTGTTTACTATTAATAAATTAAGTGATGATTTATGGCTTTTGAGAGGAGGAGGCTTCGGT
The DNA here is from genome assembly GCF_001180245.1 of Prochlorococcus marinus. Lineage (GTDB taxonomy): Bacteria > Cyanobacteriota > Cyanobacteriia > PCC-6307 > Cyanobiaceae > Prochlorococcus_A > Prochlorococcus_A marinus_F. The sequence continues at coordinate 88,452 of NZ_CVSV01000061.1, read as the reverse complement.
CATGGTGTAGGTTTATCTCAGTCAGGGGCGATTGAAATGGCTAAATTAGGATTTTCTTATGAACAAATATTGAATCATTACTATCGAAAAGCAAAACTGAAAAAATTTGAGATATTGTCTCAATGAAAGTTAAGTAATTAAAATTTACTTCTATGAGTAAGGGTTTTTATAAAAATCGAAGATTGAAGTCGTTTATATTTCTTAGTGCTTGTTTTTTTGTGGCTTTTATTCCTCATGCTTTCAATATTGAAAATTTCTTTTACGTTATATTGATTCTTTCTTTTGTGATTGTTTTTTACGGTTTAATAGTTATTTCTAGAAATGTCAAAAGGAACAATGTTGTAAATATTGTAAGCAGAAGAATTAGTAATACTGAGTTACCTATGCTTGATATTTTAGTCGCTGCTAGAGATGAAGAGAACGTCATAGCAAGATTAGTTGAAAGATTATTTAGTTTAGATTATCCAACAAATAAATTAAATATTTACATAATTGATGATGGTAGCTCTGATAAGACGCCTTTAATTTTAGATCGATTAGCTAGACAATATGACAAGCTAAAAGTAATAAGTCGTTCTCCAAATGCAGGAGGAGGTAAGTCAGGAGCTTTGAATTATGCCTTGAAGTTTACTCATGGTGAATGGTTATTAGTTTTGGATGCTGATGCTGAATTAAAACAAGATTCTTTGATAAGGTTATTTAGTTTTGTAGAAGAGGGTGATTGGTCTGCAGTTCAACTAAGAAAATCAGTAACAAATGTAAGTAAGAATTTTTTAACTTCTTGTCAGTCAATGGAAATGGCTATGGACGCAATCTTTCAATATGGAAGATTGTCAGTTGCTGGAGTTTCTGAATTAAGGGGAAATGGCCAATTAATTAAGAAAGAAACATTATTGGCATGTGGTTCTTTTAATGAAGATACAGTTACAGATGATCTTGATTTGAGTTTAAGATTATTATTATCAAAATCTAGAATTGGAATCTTGTGGGATCCTCCAGTTATGGAGGAAGCAGTTGAGAATTTAAATGCTTTATTAGCGCAAAGGCAAAGATGGGCAGAGGGGGGGTTGCAAAGATTCTTTGATTATGGAGATCAATTATTTACTAAAATTGATAATTTGCAAAAATTTGATTTAACTTACTTCTTCATCTTGCAATATGCACTTCCAATAATTTCTATTTTTGATTTATTTTTAAGTATTGCTTTGTTAGATTTACCAATTTACTGGCCTATTTCATTTACAGCTTTTATGTTATCTGGAATTGCGTTTTGGTACGGTTCTTCTTGTAAAAGCGAAGTACCAGTATTGCAAAAAAGCAATTTTTTGATGGTATTTGTCTCTGTTTTTTATTTATCACATTGGTTTTTAGTAATCCCTTGGGTAACAATAAAGATGTCTATTTTTCCCAAAAAGATACTTTGGAGAAAAACTATTCACACTGGAGTTTAATTTATTAATCAAGGTCTATAATTTCTCCATTAAAAAAATTTGCTAAGTTTTTTGAGCTATCATCATAAGTCTCTTCGTTAGATATTTTTGGTGATGAATTACTTTTTGGCTCTATTTTTTTTAGTGGTCGAAAATTATTTACTTTATCTTGGGTTATTTCTGGAGTATTTGTTGGGTTACTTTTATTTAAATTTTTTGTTGAGAAATTAAGTATTATTTGATCTCCAAATATCTTTTTTACAGTATTTTCAATTATTACTTTTCTGCTTTTAATCATATTTTCCCAGTTTGGAGATAATGCAATCGTTATTTTCTCAGAATCAAAACTATCAAGTTCGGCTTGTTGTGAAAGTAGCATTCTTGTTGATGGTAACTCTACTTTAGAAAGAATTAATTCCCATTTATCTTTTAAATTATTTGATTCAGGATTATTTTGTTTATTGTCAGAAATATTGTCAATACTTTCTTTTTCAAGCACTGCGAATTTTTCTAATTTTTCGTCTTTTTTTTCGATTAATTCATCACGATCTATCTCCTTTTTGATACTTGGTTTTTGACTTTCATTAGAAATATTTTCTTTATCAAAGATTGCAATGTTTTTTCTACTTTCATGATTCTCCTCAGTCGTATTATTTTTACTTTCTTGCTTATTTTTAAAACGATTTATCTCTTGATTACCTAGAAGTCCAGTTAAATGTATTTCAAACCAAAGCCTTGGATTATCACTTGATTTGATTTGATATTCAATATTTCTCAGATTATTATGCCAGTTTATTATTGTTGATTTACTTATTGTTTTTGAGATTTTATCCAATTCATCTTGAAATTCATCAGACGTATAATAAAGATCTGAATATTTATTATTTGTAGTGTGTAATAGTAGATCTCTTGTTATATTTAATAATCCGATAATTATTTGAAGAGGTTCGTTTCCCGCATCATATAGTTTGTTGCAGGTGATAATTAATGACTCTGGATTATTCTCAACTAATGATTTAATCAGATTTGTTAATTCACTTTCAGATACTTCTCCTAGGAGGTTTTGGATATTATTAATTGTTATTCCTTCTGGTAAAAGATTCAATTGTTCAAGGAGGCTTTGTGCATCTCTCATCCCTCCATTAGATCTTTTTGCAATCATTTTTAACGCTTGAACTTCGTATTTAATGGATTCTTTTTCGGCGATTTCTGATAAATGTTGAAAAATATCACTTGGGCTTATTCTTCTAAAATCAAACTTTTGGCATCTACTTTTTATTGTATTTAATACTCTCTCAGGATTTGTCGTCGCAAGGATAAATACAACTCTTGAGGGCGGTTCTTCAATAGTTTTTAGTAAAGCATTTGAAGCTGCCGTTGAAAGCATATGACATTCATCAATAACATATACTTTCCATCTCGCTTGAGCAGGTGCAAATCTAGCTCTTTCTATAATTTCTCTTATATTTTCTACTCCTGTATTTGATGCTGCATCAATCTCGATAATATCTAGAGCGCTCCCATCTGTAATTTGTCTACATAAGTCACATTTACAACAAGGAGTTATCGTAGGTTGCTCAAATGCCTGGCAATTTAGAGATTTTGCAAATATTCTTGCACTTGATGTTTTTCCAGTCCCTCTTGGACCATTAAAAAGATATGCAGGAGCAATTTTGTTTGTTGATAGTGCTTGTTTGAGTGTAATGGATATAAATTTTTGACCAACCAGTTCGTCTAAGTTGTTTGGTCTATATTTTTGATGAAAAGGCTTATGTATATTTGGCATTTATTTTTCATTAATTAGAAAAATTCGGGATTCAATTAAAAATTAAACTCTAATTTTATGCAGACTCTTTAATGATTCTTTTTGATCCTGAAGGTAGTTTAACAATTTTAGATGAGAACAAATTATCTACCATTTTTTTCGTAATTGTGAATTCTTTTATATTTTCTTCAGAAGGCAAAGTGTACATTATGTCTAGCATTAGCTCTTCAATTATTGATCTTAATGCTCTTGCCCCTGTTTTTCTTTTATATGCTTCATTTGCTATCGCTTCAACAGAATCAGGCTCAAATGATAATTCGACATTATCCATACTTAGCAAAGTTTTGAATTGCTTTACTAATGCATCTCTTGGTTGAGTCAAAATAGATTCTAAAGTTTCTTTAGTAAGACGATCCAACACAGCACAAACCGGAATTCTTCCAATAAATTCTGGAATTAGGCCATATTTTACTAAGTCATCTAATTCTAAATTTTTCAGGGAATCTCTTGGGTCTGCTATTTTTTTTGTATCAACTTTGTTTTGGTCTGAATTGGTGGTAAATCCTATAGAGTGTTTACCCATACGCTTTTGAACGATATCTTCTAAACCTATAAAAGCTCCTCCGCAAATAAATAATATTTGACTTGTATCAATTTGAATGCAGTCATGATAAGGATGTTTTCTTCCGCCTTGTGGTGGCACATTGGCAATTGTTCCTTCAAGCATTTTTAATAATGCTTGCTGCACTCCTTCACCAGAGACATCTCTAGTAATTGAAGGATTCTCGCTTTTTCTTGCAATTTTATCTATTTCATCAATATAAATAATTCCTTTTTGAGCTAGTTCTACATTCATTTCTGATTTCTGCAGAAGTCTTAAAAGTATGTTTTCAACATCTTCTCCAACATATCCAGCTTCTGTCAAAGTCGTTGCATCTGCCACTGCAAAGGGAACATCTAGAAACTCTGCTAAAGTTTGCGCCAATAACGTTTTTCCACTTCCAGTAGGGCCGATAAGTAAAATATTTGATTTTTGTAATTTAGTTGCTTGTGAATCTGTTGCATTATTATTTTTATTATCTTCTTTAACTTTCCAAGCTAATCGCTTGTAGTGATTGTATACGGCTACTGATAATATTTTTTTTGCAGATTCTTGTCCAACAACTTGATTATCTAGAAAACTTTTAATTTCTAATGGCTTAGGAATGGAGGTTAATTCTAAAGGAACAGATTTTTTTGGATTATCAGTTGGTAATTTCTTTTTTACTTGTGGAGAGTTGTTTGTGTTCGCTTGATTATCAAGTAGTTCTTCATCGAGAATTTCATTACAAAGATCTATGCACTCATCACAGATATAAACCCCAGGACCAGCTATAAGCTTTCTTACTTGGTCTTGTGATTTACCGCAAAATGAACATTTAAGATGGGCGTCGAATTTAGCCATCGATTATAAGTTTTTAAAGTGAAAGGTGTTTAATATTCCCTATTCACTAGGATTGCTTATAAATATCGATTCGTCATCATATTCTTAAAAAATCAGTATTCCTTGTCACTTTTTGATAACTTTATCAATTAATCCATATTCGACCGCTTCTGAGGGAGATAAAAAGTAATCTCTTTCTGTGTCTTCATTAATTTTTTCTAAAGGTTGACCAGTATGTTCTGCTAAAAGCGAATTTAAAGTTTTCTTGAGAAAAAGTATTTCTTTAGCTTGTATTTCAATCTCTACTGCTTGACCTTGTGCACCTCCCAGAGGTTGATGAATCATAATCCTAGAATTAGGTAAAGCCAATCTTTTCCCCTTTGCTCCGCCAGAAAGTAGAAATGCCCCCATACTTGCCGCTACTCCAAAGCATATTGTCACTACATCAGGGGATATTTGTTGCATAGTATCGTATATTGCCATTCCTGCAGTTACTGAGCCTCCAGGAGAATTGATATATATTTGTATGTCTTTTTCAGGATCTTCCGCTTCAAGAAATAATAGTTGTGCAACAAGTGAATCAGATACTTGATCATTAATTCCAGTACCTAAAAAAATAATTCTCTCTCTTAATAGTCTTGAATAAATATCAAAAGCTCTTTCTCCTCTGCCTGATTGTTCTATAACAGTAGGAACAGCAGCAATAGTTTTATTATTACTTTCGTAAGAACTTATTGAGCTTTGAATTAAATGTTTTTTTTCTGAGTTCACAAATTAATTTTAGTCTTATAAATAATTTAAGGGGTTTTTGTTTAATTAGTAGGAAATTTCATAAATTATTTTTTTTCTCTTTTATTTGTAGTTTTTGTAGTTTTTTTGGCTTTTGTTGTTTTGGAGGTTTTGGTAACTTTAGAAGGCTTTGTAGTTTTTTCTTTTACTTCAGAATTTTCTTCAAGCCAAATTATTAATTTTTCTTTGAGTAAATCGTTAGTAATTACTTCTCTTAATTTTTTAATATCTATCTGTTTTGGAGATTGAGAGATTGCATCTTCATAATCTTTCATTTTTAAATCAATTTCATCTTTCTCAACTTTTATGTTTTCTGTTTCAGCTAATGCTTTTAAAGCTAAATTTCTTTGAACATTTTTTTCAGCCTGAGGCCTTGTGGACTCTGCTAATGACTTAACTAATTCCGGAGTGAAAGTAGATTTAACATCAAGACCTTGTTGAGCAAATCTTTGAGCGGTTTGTTCAATATTATTCCTCACTTCTATATCAATCATAGATTTTGGAATTTCAGCAACCAATTCGTTTGTTAGAGCATCTAATAAAGCTTCAATTTTGATATCTTTTTGAGTTTTTTCAAAATTGTCTTTAAGTTGCTTTTCAATATCTTTCTTTAACTCTTTTAATGATTCTTTGTTGCCAGACTGTTTTGCAAAATCGTCATTAAGTTCAGGCAATTCTTTTTCCTTAAGATCCTTAAGATTTACTTCAAAGATTGCCTCTTTGCCTCTTGAATCCTCATGAGAATAATCTTCAGGAAATTTAAGGTTAAGTGTTTTAGTATCACCAATTTTCATCTTTACGATTCCCTCAACGAATCCGGGAATCATTTTGTTCTTTTCTAACTCAAGATCCATTGATTCACTTGTTCCTCCATCAATCTCTTTACCAGAATCTTTATATTTTCCCTTAAAACTAACTACAGCAATATCTCCTAATTTTGCTGCTCTATTGGTAACTGGAATAATGTTTGCAAACTGATTTCTAGATTTTTCTAGCGCTTCATCTATTGACTTAGGATCAAACTTTGTTTTTGATATTTCAACACTTAGTCCTTTGGATTTTTTAAGTTTTAATTCTGGGGCAACATCAGTTTGAAGAGTAACCTTAAGTGATTTTTCAGGACTAAACTTTGCAAGTAAAGATTCAAATCCATCTACCAATTCTGGCTCACTTAGTGGCTCTATAGATTTTATTTTTAAAGCTTCTTGCCATGATTTATCAATAATTTTTTCCAGAGCAGAAGCATGTAATTGTGTTATGCCAATCCTTTGAATTAAGACTTGTTTGGGAATTTTACCAAGTCTAAATCCTGGAATTTTAGCCGATCGACTGATAGAACTTATTGTTTCATTCACATAAGTTTTGCATGTCTCAGATGGTATTTCTAATTCAAATGAGATTCTACTTTGAGGCAGAGGAGTTGTTTTGACTATTAATGCTTCTTTAGCCATTTTTTTTATTTATTACTAAAAGCCGAAACTTAATTATTTCACATTATGTGATTTCCTTGAAAGTTATTTTTTTGATAAAGTAAAAAAAATAGTCATTCTATTCATAAAAATCATTTTATAGTGTGAGACAATCTCCGTTTTTGCCTAATAGGCCAATAAAAGTTGCTGTTTTAGGATCTTCAGGTGCTGTGGGATCTGAATTACTCAAAATTCTTGAACAACGTGATTTCCCAATATCAGAATTGGTCTTGCTTTCATCAGAGCGTTCAGAAGGAAAAAAAATTATTTGGAAAGGTGAAGAATTAGTTACAAAAAAAACAACTAAGGAAGAATTTCTGAATGTTGATTTAGTTTTAGCTTCAGCCGGTGGAAGTATTTCAAAAAAATGGTTATCTACCATTATGGAACAAAATGCTTTATTGATAGATAATTCAAGTGCTTTCAGATTAGATAATAATGTACCTCTTATAGTTCCTGAAGTTAATGCAAGTGAAGCACTCAATCATGATGGGGTAATAGCGAATCCAAACTGCACTACCATTTTGCTGACATTAGTTTTAGCTCCGTTAAATAAACTTTCGACTATTCAAAGAGTTGTTGTCTCAACGTATCAATCCGTAAGTGGTGCAGGCCAATTAGCGATGGAGGAACTTAAACTTTTAACTGAAAAATATCTTGGGGGTAATCCTCAAAAAAGTGAAGTTTTGCCGTACTCACTAGCTTTTAATTTGTTTTTGCATAATTCACCCATGCTTTCAAATAATTACTGCGAAGAAGAGATGAAAATGGTTAATGAGACTAGGAAAATATTAAATATTGCTGATTTAAGACTCTCTGCTACATGTGTTCGAGTCCCAGTACTGAGAGCACATTCTGAATCGATCAATATTGAATTTGCTGGTGTAGTTGAGCCTAAAGCTGCTCTTGAAGAATTAAAAAAATCTCCTGGAATTGAAATTATTGATGATTACAAAAATAATAGATTTCCTATGCCAAATGACGTTATGGGAAGGGATAATGTTGCTGTTGGCAGGCTAAGAACTGATATAAGTCAGCCTAATGGATTAGAATTATGGTTATGTGGAGATCAAATAAGAAAAGGAGCAGCTCTTAATGCTGTTCAAATAGCTGAGTTATTAATTCCAAAAAAATGATTACAGACAAAACTGAGTGTAATAATCCACTATTTGGAAGAATATTGACTGCAATGGTTACTCCATTCACTGAAAATGGAGATGTAGATTATGAACTAGCTATCAAACTATCAAATTATCTTTTTGAGAACGGTTCCGATGGAATTGTGCTATGTGGTACTACTGGAGAATCTCCTACGCTTTCATGGGCGGAACAGCATGATTTATTTATTGCGGTAAAAGGATCTTTGGATGCAACCTGTAAAGTAATAGTTGGCACTGGTAGTAACTGTACAAGCGAGGCTGTGGAAGCAACAAAAAAAGCCTATGACTCTGGTGCTGATGGTGCTTTGGTTGTTGTTCCTTATTACAACAAGCCACCCCAAGAAGGTCTTTATAAACATTTCAGTTCTATTGCTAATTCTGCAAAGGATTTGCCTCTTATGCTCTATAACATTCCTGGAAGGACAGGATGCAATTTATTACCTGATACTGTGAAGAAACTTATGGATTTCTCAAATATTCTCAGTATTAAAGCTGCAAGCGGTAGAATAGAGGAAGTAACAGAATTAAGAGCTATTTGTGGCTCTGAACTCTCTGTATATAGTGGCGACGATTCATTGTTGCTTCCAATGTTATCTGTAGGTGCTGTAGGAGTAGTAAGCGTTGCAAGTCATTTGGTTGGTTTGCAATTGAAAGAGATGATTAATTCCTTTCAAAGTGGAGAGGTTTCCAATGCGCTTGCTATTCATGAAAAACTTCAGCCTCTTTTTAAAGCACTCTTTATGACTACTAATCCAATCCCAATTAAGGCTGCTTTGGAGCTTTCGGGATGGGATGTAGGTAATCCTAGAAGTCCTTTGTCACCTTTAACTAATGACATGAAAAAGCAACTATCTTTTATCCTGAAATCCCTATAATAGGGATTATATTTAACTTGATAATTAAATTTAAATAAACCTTATTTGATTACAAGCAGGCCCTCATAAATTTCAAAATTATGCAATCCAGTACAAATTCATCTTTAAATAGATCTACTCATGATTCGTCTAGATCTAAAAGTAATACGCCCGCTCTACGAGTAATACCTCTTGGTGGACTACATGAAATAGGAAAAAACACCTGCGTTTTTGAATATGGTGATGAATTAATGCTTGTTGATGCCGGCCTAGCTTTCCCATCTGATGGTATGCATGGCGTAAACGTTGTTATGCCTGATACAACTTTTTTAAAAGAAAATCAAAGAAGAATAAAGGGAATGATTGTCACTCACGGGCATGAAGATCATATTGGAGGTATTTCTCATCATCTAAAGCATTTTAATATTCCAATTATTTATGGCCCAAGACTGGCAATGTCAATGCTTAGAGGAAAAATGGAGGAAGCAGGGGTATCTGATAGAACAACTATACAGACTGTAAATCCAAGAGATGTTGTAAAAGTAGGACAACATTTTTCTGTTGAATTTATTCGAAATACCCATTCTATTTGCGATAGCTTTTCTTTAGCAGTTTCAACACCTGTTGGCACAATTATTTTTACGGGAGATTTTAAGTTTGATCATATGCCAGTAGATGGAGAGCAATTTGATATTGAAAGAATGGTGCATTATGGAGAAAAGGGTGTTTTATGCATGTTCAGTGATTCGACTAATGCTGAAGTTCCAGGTTTTTGTCCTTCTGAGAAGACTATCTATCCCTCTTTAGAAAAACATATTGCAGAGGCAAAAGAACGAGTTATCCTTACCACTTTTGCTAGTTCTGTTCACAGAGTGACAATGATCTTAGAATTGGCCATGAAACATGGAAGAAAGGTTGGTTTGTTAGGTAGATCGATGATAAATGTTATTGCTAAGGCGAGAGATATTGGTTATATGAAATGCCCAGATGATTTGTTTGTTCCAATTAAGCAAATTAGAGATTTGCCAGATAGGGAGACCCTATTATTAATGACTGGAAGTCAAGGAGAACCCTTAGCAGCCTTAAGCAGAATCTCTCGTGGTGAACACCAGCATGTTCGTCTTAAGACTACTGATACTGTAATATTTTCAGCCAGCCCAATTCCTGGTAATACTATTTCTGTTGTTAATACAATAGATAGATTAATGAAACTCGGAGCAAAAGTTGTTTATGGAAAGGGTGAGAATATTCATGTTTCTGGTCATGGTTTTCAAGAAGATCAAAAGTTAATGTTGGCACTCACAAAACCTAAGTTTTTTGTGCCTGTTCATGGAGAACATAGAATGCTTGTTTGTCATGGCAAGAGTGCACAAACTATGGGGGTTCCAAAGGACAATATTTTAATTATTGAAAATGGAGATGTAGTTGAGTTAACACCTAATTCTATTCAAAAGGGTGATCCTGTAAAAGCTGGTGTTGAACTGCTTGATAACTCACGAAACGGGATAGTAGATGCTCGAGTATTAAAGGAAAGGCAGCAATTAGCTGGGGATGGTGTAGTAACTGTTTTAGCTCCTATTAGTACAGATGGGAAGATGGTTGCGCCTCCCAGAGTTAATTTAAGAGGAGTTGTTACTACTGCAGAGCCAAGAAAAATGTCTATGTGGACAGAACGAGAAATAAGCTGGGTCTTAGAAAATAGATGGAAACAATTATCCAGACAAACTGGGCCGAATAATTTTGAGGTAGATTGGATTGGTGTACAAAGAGAAATTGAAAATGGTTTATCGAGAAGAATGAGAAGAGAATTACAAGTTGAACCACTTATTTTGTGTTTAGTTCAACCTGCTCCAAGTGGAACTCGTGCTTATATTCCAAAGATTACCGAAGAGCAAAATTTCTCCAATAGAAATAGAAATAATAATTTCCATAAGAAATCAAACAATAATCATCCTAATAACTCAAATAACCCACAAAATACCCAAAAAAGTCCAAAAGTTTCACAGAATCCATCAGCTGAGAATGCTACAGAAGATTCATTTGAAGGTAGAACGAGAAGAAGAAGATCTGCTGTAACATCTTAATTTTTTTCAAAATTTATATAGTTTTTATCCCAAACAATTTTTAAAAACTCTTGCAGATTAATTTGACCTTTATTTTTTTCATAAATTGAAGTTGCTAATTTTGTCAGATTTTTAGAACTACATTGCTTTGTAGATATTTCCTTTAAAAATCTATTTAAGATTGTGCACCTCGCTTCAATACCCATACTATTTAGTAGATTCCTATCTATACCTTTTACATCTTTACAATATAAATATGCTAGTTCACCAAGATCATTACGTTCATTATTATATTTGCTCATTTTTTGGGAAAAATTATTTATCCTTTCAGAACAACCAGGATAGATGACTTCTAAGGTAGGAATAATTTTTTTTCTTACTAAATTTCTTTTTAATTTAAGATCTGAATTTGTAGGATCTTCCCAGACTGGGATCTTCATATCATTGCAAAATTGTTTTGTATCTTCCCTACTGAAAATTAATATTGGTCTTATTAAAAAAATTTGATTTTCTATTAATCTTTTACTCTCAATATTACTCAGACCTGCAAAATTGCTTCCTCTAGATAAATTGAGGATAAATGTTTCTGCATTATCACTACTCGTGTGACCAGTTAACAAATAAATATTATGTTTTTGCTGGTTTGTATTTAATATAGTTTTGGCTCTTTCACATAATTTTTTATATCTCCATTCTCGTGCTTTTTCTTCTGAAGAAATACTTTCTTTATTTGCTTGATCAAAAGAGAATGAAATATTTTTATCTTCGCAATAATCTTTTAATTCAAGAGCATATAGTGATGATTTTTCGTGCCACTGATGATCACCATGCCAAACACTAATAGACCAATTATGTAGTTTTTTTAGGTCATTAATTAGGGTTAATAAGGTCATTGAGTCTTGACCCCCGGAAACACTTATTAAAATATTGGATCCTTGGGGAATTAATATTTTTTTGGTAAGAATCTCTTTATGAAGCTGATGATGCCATGATGACCAATTTTTCTGAGTTAATTTTTTATCAGTCATTTTGTGTTGCTCAGATAATATTTTTTAAAAAATGCACTGTTTTACTAAAACAATGTCACAATCGGGTAATAAATTCATTAAGTAAATGAGTCTGATTAATCTTTTGCCACAAAAATTTAAAGAAGAGTTAAGAAGCAAATCCTTACTCAAAGTTATTTCAGGATTGAATAATTTTGATGTTCAATCTGTGAAAATAATTGTTGAGGCTGCTTCATTAGGAGGAGCAGATCTTGTCGATATTGCTTGCAAACCTGAACTAGTTGATTTAGCACTCAAGAATTCAACACTACCCGTTTGTGTTAGTTCAGTAGTACCTCAATCTTTTCAAGATTCTGTAAAAGCAGGAGCGTCATTAATTGAAATAGGAAATTACGATACTTTTTATGAAAAAGGCATGAATTTTTCAGATAAAAAAGTTTTAAACATTACAAAAGAGACGAGGGATTTATTGCCTAATGTTCCTTTATCAGTAACTGTTCCTCACACTATGCCTATTGATAAACAAGTTGATCTTGCTATAAAGCTAGTAGAAGAAGGTGTTGACATTATTCAAACAGAAGGTGGTACCAGTTCTAATCCTTACTCTTCAGGAATTCAAGGCTTTTTTGAAAAATCAGTACCAACTCTTGCCGCTACCTATGCTATTCATCAAGAATTTAAGAAACAATCTCTGAATACACCAATCATGAGTGCCTCTGGATTAAGTCAAGTAACTTGTCCACTAGCAATATCCTCTGGAGCCTCAGCAGTTGGCGTTGGATCTGTAGTTAATAAATTAGATGATTTAATATCGATGATTGCGGTTGTTAGGGGCTTAAAAGAATCTTTGAAAAATTCAATGATTGGAGAAAAAATTTCTTAGTATAGCATTACCCTTTTGCTACTAGGTTGATGAACAACTATAAGCTTCAAGCTCCTTACGAACCAAATGGAGATCAACCAGAAGCTATAAAAAAATTAGTTAAAGGCGTCAATACCGGCAAAGAGTTTCAGACTCTTTTAGGGGCTACTGGAACTGGTAAAACATTTACTATTGCGAATGTAATTCAACAAACAGGAAGACCAGCACTTGTATTAGCCCATAATAAAACGTTAGCTGCACAACTATGTAATGAACTAAGGGAATTTTTTCCAAAAAATGCTGTTGAGTACTTCATTTCTTACTACGATTATTATCAACCAGAAGCTTATGTACCCGTAAGTGATACTTACATAGCTAAAACGGCTTCAATCAATGAAGAAATAGATATGCTTAGGCATTCTGCAACACGCTCATTATTTGAGAGAAAAGATGTAATTGTTGTAGCCTCAATAAGTTGTATTTATGGCCTTGGTATACCGAGTGAGTATTTAAAAGCTGCAGTTAAATTTGAAGTGGGAAAAACAATAAATCTACGTTCTTCTTTGAGGTCTCTCGTTGAAAATCAATATACTAGAAACGATATTGAAATTACTAGAGGTAGATTCAGAATTAAAGGTGATGTTTTAGAAATCGGTCCAGCTTATGAGGATAGATTAATTAGAATTGAATTATTTGGTGATGAAGTCGAAGCTATTAGATATGTTGACCCTACTACAGGTGAAATACTTGAAAGTTTGGAACAAGTTAGCGTTTATCCAGCAAAGCATTTTGTTACCCCAAAAGAAAGACTTGAGAGTGCAATAAGTGCAATTAGAAGTGAATTAAAAACTCAACTAGATAAATTTACATACGAAGGAAAATTATTAGAGGCTCAACGTCTAGAACAACGTACAAAATATGATTTAGAAATGCTCAAAGAGGTTGGTTATTGTAATGGAGTTGAGAATTATGCTCGTCATTTATCAGGCAGGGAGGAAGGTTCACCGCCAGAATGCTTAATAGATTACTTTCCCAAAGATTGGTTGTTGATAGTTGATGAGAGTCATGTAACATGTCCTCAACTTCATGCGATGTACAATGGTGATCAATCTAGAAAAAAAGTTTTAATAGATCATGGTTTTAGATTGCCCAGTGCTGCAGATAATAGACCTTTAAAATGTGAAGAGTTTTGGGAAAAATCAAAACAGACATTATTTATAAGTGCAACTCCGGGTCAATGGGAATTAGATCAATGTGATGGTGAATTTATTGAGCAAGTTATAAGACCAACTGGGGTATTAGATCCTGTAATTGATGTAAGACCTAGTGAGGGCCAAATAGAAGATCTTTTATCTGAAATAAGAATTAGAGCTGAAAAGAATCAACGAGTGCTAGTGACAACACTTACTAAGAGAATGGCTGAAGATCTAACTGATTTTTTATCTGAAAACAAAGTAAGAGTTAGATATTTGCATTCTGAAATCCATTCAATTGAAAGAATTGAAATTATTCAAGACCTCAGAATGGGCGAATACGATGTTTTGGTAGGAGTTAATTTATTAAGAGAGGGACTAGATCTTCCTGAAGTGTCTTTAGTTGCAATTTTAGATGCTGATAAAGAAGGTTTTCTCAGGGCTGAAAGGTCATTGATTCAAACAATAGGAAGAGCTGCAAGACATGTTGAAGGTGTTGCCTTGCTTTATGCAGATAACTTCACAGATTCAATGAAAAGAGCAATATCTGAAACTGAAAGAAGAAGAACTATTCAAAAAAAATATAACCATGACAATGGTATTACTCCAAAACCTGCAGGCAAAAAAATAGAAAATTCAATATTATCTTTTCTAGAACTTTCCAGAAAGCTAGATGCTGGTGGTTTATCTAAAGATTTAATAAATATAGTTAATAATAAAACTGACGCAATTCTTAGTTCCAGTGATAATCAATGTTTGCTCGAAGAATTGCCTGACTTAATAGAAAAGTTAGAAATTAAAATGAAAGATGCTGCAAAAGACTTAAATTTTGAAGAAGCAGCAAATTTGAGGGATAGAATCAAAAAATTAAGACAAAAATTAGCAAGAAATAATTAAAAGGACTTATTTTTCTAATTCGAAATGATTATGAATCGCATTTACTGCTTTGTCACAATCTTTTTCTAAGACAATACATGAAGTCCTGATTTCACTAGTGGCAATCATTTCAATATTGATATTTTTGTCAGCCAATGCTCTAAATATTTTTCCAGCAGTTCCAACCTGAAATGCCATTCCCGCTCCTACAGTACTTACTTTGGCTATAGCAGGGCCATCTTCAATGTATGATCCGGGTAATTTTTTTGTTAAGGCCTCAAAAACTAAGCTAGCTTTTTCTCTATCTTGCTTATTCATTGTAAGACTAATATCCTTAGTTTTTAAAGAGGAAATTCTTTCAGACTGAACGATAGTATCGATAAGTAAATTATTTTCAGCTAATGCTAAACATAACGATGCTGCTACACCTGGACGATCAGGCAGTTTTCGAAAACTTACTTGAACTTGGTTTTTATCTAATGCAATTCCTCTTACTTCAGGTTGATCTTGTTTTTTAATGATTGGATTAATAAATATTTGTGTATCGGATAACTTAAATTTCTCAGCAACAAATCTAATGGCTTTTGGTATATTATTGATTTCAATTACACAGCTGACTTTAATTTCACTAGTAGCTATTAACCTGACATTTATATTCGCTTGAGATAAAGTATCAAATAAATCAGCTGAAACACTAGGTCTGCCCATAATGCCTGCTCCTTGAATACTTAATTTAGTCATGTTTGTTTTTAAGTTATATTCTCCTCCTAATTGACTAGTTATAAGTTCACATTGTTCTGAAGTCTTTTTAACTTCTAATTCACTAACAGTAAATGTAATATCGTTTTTATTGCCATCATTTGTCGATTGTATTATTAAATCTACACTAATATTTGCTTCTGAAAGTTTTTCAAATATTTGTGCAGCAATCCCGGGCCTATCAGGAATATTTGAGAGGCTGAATACTGCTTGGTTTTCTAATACCTCAAGACTATTGACTGTTTTTGTTAATTCTAAGCTCCCTCTTTTTAGTGGGAGAGGTTGAATTTGACTTTCTAGGAGAGTCCCACTTGAGTCACTTTGGCTTGATTTGACACACAATTTAATTCCATAATTGCGAGCAATTTCTACTGCTCTTGGATGCAGCACTGAAGCACCGACACTTGCAAGTTCAAGCATTTCCTCGCAGCTAATTTTATCTAAGAGTTTTGCATTAGGAACAATTCTTGGATCAGTAGTAAGAACCCCTGGAACGTCTGTATAAATTTCGCACGTTTCAGCTCCTAAAGCTGTTGATAAAGCTACTGCGGAAGTATCTGAACCACCTCTACCCAAAGTTGTAATTTCCATTGAACCCGTATGGCTTAATGTTGTTCCTTGAAATCCAGCCACTACTACTACAAAACCCTGATTTATATAATTTTGGATCCTTTCTGTTTTAATATCAAGAATTCTCGCTTTCCCATGAATTGATTCAGTAATAATTCCAACCTGGCTACCGGTCATTGAAATTGCCGATATTCCGTATTCGTTTAATGCCATTGAGAGAAGAGCTATGGTGACTTGCTCTCCAGTTGAGAGAAGCATATCCAATTCTCTTCGATTAGGATTTTTACTAATTGATTCCGCTAAACAATTTAAATCATCTGTAGTTTGCCCCATTGCAGAGACAACTACGACAATTTCATTTCCTGCTTCTTTACTTTGACAAATGCTACTTGCAATATTTTTAATTTTTTTAATATCACCTACAGAAGTACCGCCAAATTTTTTTACTAGTAAAGCCATATCTAAATCATAATGTAAATTCTTAAACTTATAATTTGGTTAACTTAAATTAATTAATTTTTCTGTAAAAACATTTATAGGATTATTACCTTGTTTTAGTAATGATTCAATATCTAGTAAGTTACTCATCAAATTAATTAAATATTCTTGAGATACATTTTTGACTTTTCTTCGAATAAAAAAAATTCTTTTTGGATTAGAAATGCCTGCAAGATTACAAATCTTTTCTGCATTATTGTTACCTGAATTAACTGCTAGTTTTATAATGGTATGAATTCTTATTTGACTAATTAAACCTGCATTTAGTCTTAAAGCAGGTTCTCCTTTCTGTAAGGAATAATTTATTTCAATGAGGCTTTCATTAATATTTTTTTGTAAGAGAAGATCAATTATTTTGAAAATATTGGATTGATGATCACTAAATATTTTTTTTACATCAATACTTTTAAGAAAAAGTTGTGAATTCGAATCACTTGATACTGCAGAAAGGTATGTTTTTGCTTTGGCTAGTTCATTTATTAGTTTAAAGCCATCATTACCAACTGAATCAATTATTAATTCAGCTGCATTTTTATCAATTTTGATATTCATTTCATTTGCTTTATCTTCTAAAAATCTTTTTTGTCCTTCATAGTCCCAGATTTCTGGTAAAGAAAATGACTTTTCTTTAGCTAAATTATTTTTGATAAGTTTTTGTAAAAATTTAGTACTCTTTAGTCTTGAGTCTGGTTTTTTTGCATTTTGTAAAATGAAATAAGTATTTTGAGGTATATTGTCATGAATTTTTTCAAATTTAGTTCTTAGATCCTCATTTTTGGCAGTAAAAATTGGATTATTTTTTAAAGTAACTATTCTGTATCCCTCTCCAAAAGGAGGCGTAAGAACTTCATCAAAAGCTTTATTCACTTGCTCATCATCATCACCATTTAAATTTGTTACGTTTATTTCTTTCCATTCTTTGGATACTTCCTTATCAATTAATTTTTGAATAAATGTATTTTGAGCGTTTAAATCATTACCCCATAATATTTGTATTGGCATAATAGCTCAATAAAAACCATATATTAACTATGATTACTTCTAACACAAATTAAATTTAATGGTAATAGATCATCCAATTTTTTTGGAAAGCATCAGATTCATAAGATCTCATTTATTAGCCAATGATCTAGATTATTTGGAAAAAAAAGTATTAGAGAGATTAGTCCATACTTCAGGAGATTTTTCAGTTCAAAATCTTGTAAATTTTAGTGAAGATGCATGCGAAAAAGGGCTTCAGGCACTTAAAAATGGTGCTCCGATTTTAACTGATACTGATATGGCAGCAGCAGCAATAAAATCCATGGCAGAAAATACCACTAGAAATAAAGTATTCACTGCTAGTATGTGGTTTGGAAAAAATAATCATACAAACTTAACTAAAACTGCATATGGCTTAAGTGAAGGTTGGAAGGAGTTATCCACTATGAATTATGGAAGTAAATCACCTATTGTAGTTATCGGCAGTTCGCCTACAGCGTTAACTCATTTAATTAATATTTTAGAGAATGCAAAAGAATCTCCTAGTTTAATTATCGGAATGCCTGTTGGATTTATTGGAGTAGAGAAAAGCAAAAACAAATTAATTTCTAGCGATCTTCCTAGAATTGTTGTGAATTCAACTAGAGGAGGTGCTGCCATGGCGGCTGCTGCGGTTAACGCCTTATTGAGGGAAACTATTTAAAAAGTATTTATTTTATAAAATTGTCAAAAATCTACTTAATATCATAATTTAAGTTGTTATTTTCTTCTAAAGAATTTAAAACTGATTTTGCTTTTTCTATAACTTCTTTTGGAACTCCTGCTAATTTGGCTGCTTCTATGCCATAGCTTTTGTTTGAGCCCCCTTTAACAATCCTGTGGCTAAAAATTAGCTGATCGTTATTTTGTTCTACTAAAACTTGAAAATTTTGTATGTTCGTATTTGAATTTTTTAAATAATTAAGCTCATGATAGTGCGTAGCAAAAATAGTATTACATTGAATTTTTTTTGCAAGATATTCACTTACTGACCAAGCTATTGAAAGTCCATCAAAAGTAGATGTCCCTCTACCTATCTCATCAAGTAAAACTAGTGAGTTAGAAGTTGCTTGATTTAGAATTGATGCAGTTTCAGACATTTCTACCATAAATGTTGATTGTCCAGATGATTGATCATCAACCGCTCCAATTCTTGTGAAAATCCTATCTACAATTTTGATTTCAGCATTATTAGCAGGAACAAAGCTCCCAATTTGTGTGAGAATTTGTATTAAACCAAGTTGTCTTATAAAGCAACTTTTTCCGCTTGCATTAGGACCGGTTAATATAATTAATTTTTGAGTATCATCAAAAGAGATATCGTTTGCTACAAACTTTTTATCACTTAACAATTGCTCTACAATTGGATTTCTTCCTGCGGTAATTTTTGTACTATTTTTTGTCATTGAATCATTGATTGGTATTAATGAAGGTTTTATAAAATTGTTTTCTACTGAAGTAATTGATAAACCAAGCAGTGCATCAAGAGATGCTATGGATTTTGCGATTGATCTTATTTGTTTTGTTTTTTCAGCAACTATATTTCTTAATTCGCAGAAAATTTCATATTCTTTTGATGAAGCTCTATTTTTTATTTGGAAAATCTTATTTTCTTTATTTTTAATATCTGAAGTGATATACCTTTCTTCATTAGTAAGTGTTTGCCTTTTGATCCAATGTTGTGGAGCTAAATTAACTTTTGACTTATTTATAGAAATGTAATAACCAAAATTTTTATGAAATTGAATTTTTAGGTTTGAAATTTTGCTAATTTTCCTTTCTTTTAATTCCTCTTTGTTTAGCCACTCAGAGTAATCATCCATTAAATTGCGTAAACCATCTAATATATTGTCAACACCATCGTGGATCATGCCTCCTTCACTAATGTTTAGAGGAGGATTTTCTATTAGTTTAAAACTTATAGTATCGGCTAATTCTAAGAGTCCTTCATCAATATTTTTTAATTGATCAGTCCAATCTGGGAGATCATATTTAAATAATTCAATTATTGATTTAAGTCTAGGCAATTTTTTTAAACCTTCAGCTATTGCAATTAAGTCTCTGGGACTTGCATGACCTGCGCAAGCTCTACCTGCAAGTCTTTCTAAATCCCCAGTTGCTCTAAGTAAATTTTGAGTATCAATACGTAATTGTTTAGATTCAATAAAGTTTGTAATTATATTTTGTCTTTTATAAATTTCATTAACGTTTAATAGTGGTGAATCTATCCACCTTCTTAAACACCTTGCACCCATACACGTATAGGTTCTATCAATACTCCATAGTAGCGAACCTACATAATTGTTTTCTCGTTGTGTATTTTTGATTTCTAAGTTTTTTTGAGTTTGATAATCAATAATTAATTTGTTGTGACCAAATTGAATTTGTGGAAAGTCTAATGAGATTTTTAAAGAAGAATCTTTATCTAAATTTGAAGGATTAATTTTTTCTAAATAATTTAATAACCCTCCAAGTGATCTAGTTGCATTGTTTAAATTTTTAAGTCCTATTCCCTCTAGGTTTGCAATTTGGAAATAATTTTTTATTAGATAATTTGCTTCATTAATTCCAAAATTAGTCTCTTGAGAAACAGTATATGTAATTTGACTATTTCCTTTAATTAATAAATTTCTTACTGCATTGCTTCCTACAATGATTTCTGAAGAATCCAATTTAATAATTTCATCAAATAGTTTTGACAGAGATTGGCCCTCTAAAGTTATTAATTCTCCTGTGCTTACATCAGCTTTTGATATACCCCATTCATAAGATTCATCTGAGTTTTCTTCGGATAAGTAAATAGCAGTAATCCAGTTATTTTTCTTTGCTATCAACATCCCCTCTTCAATTACGGTTCCAGGAGTAATTATTCTTGTTATTCCTCTTTTAATTGGAGTCCCATAATTTCCAGAACTTTTTTCTAATTGATCGCATATAACGACCGAATAATTTTTTTTTATTAAATCAGCACAGTATCTCTCCATTGCATGATGGGGAACCCCTGCCATAGGGATCTTACCAATCTCTTTGCCAGCATCTTTACTGGTAAGCGTTATTTCTAAAAGGTTAGATATTAATACAGCATCCTCAAAAAAACACTCAAAAAAATCTCCTAATCTATAAAGTAATAACCTATCTTTATTTTCTTCTTTTAGAGTTACATAATGCTTCATCACAGGAGTTAATTTAAGTTTTGAAACTGTTTTATAGCTATAAGATTCTTCATTGATGCAAACAGCTTTGTTATTTGAAATTAAATCAGTTTTGAATTGATTTATTAAATTAGTTGAATTCTTTCTTTGTCTGGGTCTTTTTTGCGATTCTTTTTTTAAATCTTCCAAAGATAAATCTTCTGGTATTTTTGTTATTTCTTTTTGCTCATTATCATCATTACCAATCGCAAATAAATTCTTTTGAATTATCGTATAATCTTGCATACTTTTTTAATTCCTAAATAGATATTAGGTAGAAATTTTTTTTTTGCATTTAAAGTGGCTAAAGTATGTAAATTTTCTCTAAAAATTATCATTTTCATGAGATTATAGTATTTATAATATTGGAAACTTAAGACTGAATTATGCAGGCTGTTAACTTTTTCTTCGTAAATGCTCTATTATTTGCTTCTTTAATCGCGGTAGTTGGAGTACCCGTTTTATATGTAACTCAACCTTCTACTGAGGAAGGACAGCGAGAAAGTAGGAGAAAAATTTATTCTATTGCTGCTGTTTGGGTTGTTTTAGTTTTTGTTACAGGGATAGTTTCTTCATTAGTTTGAACTTAATACCTTTTCGTGAGAGTCTATTAATATATCTAAGTTAAATTTAATGGCTATTTTTGAGGGTTCTTTTACTAATGCCTCTACTTTAAAAGTTGGGATTGTAATAGCAAGATTTAATGATTTAATTACAAATAAAATTCTATCTGGTTGTCTTGATTGTTTAAAAAGACATGGTTTAGATACTTCTGAATTAAGTAATCAAGTTGATATAGCTTGGGTTCCTGGTTCATTCGAATTACCAATCGCAGCTAAAACCCTCATGAAAAAAAAGAGGTATGACGTTGTAATTGCTCTTGGGGCTGTGATCCGTGGTGAAACTTCCCACTATGATGTAGTTATATCTGAGGCGAGCAAAGGTATTTCGCAAGTTTCAAATGAAAATAATGTTCCAATTATTTTTGGAGTTTTAACTACTGATACTATGCAGCAGGCTTTAGAAAGAGCAGGGATTAAAAATAACCTTGGCTGGAATTATGCTCTACAAGCAATTGAGATGGGATCCTTAATTAAAAATTTAAATTAATTGAAAAAATTTAATTATTTTTATCATTGATCCCTTCTTTGAGATAAAATAAAACTCATGCGGATGTAGCTCAGTGGTAGAGCATCTCCTTGCCAAGGAGAATGTCGAGAGTTCGAATCTCTTCATCCGCTTTTAATGTTTGTATCTTTTAAGATATTGTTAATAATTTTCATAAATGACAAAAGTAATTTCTATTGAGGATTTAAAGGGATTATTTACTAAACCTTATGGTACAGATGCACCAACAAAACAAAAATGGGCTGAATTTTATAATGAGAATGTTATTTTTACAGACCCAACTCAGGAAACAGAGGGCTTAGATTCTTATGTTAAAGCCCAAGAAAAGCTAGTTAAAAGATGTGATGATGTTTTTTTAGAAACTCATGCAATTTCTATAACTGGGGATTGTGGATTTGTTGAATGGACAATGGGTTTAAAAATTATGGGTAAAGAATTTATTTATCCCGGAACTACTCGTTTATTATTTGGTGAAAATGGATTAATAAAGGAGCACAGAGATTACTTTGATTTTTGTGGCCCAACTTTTGGACCAGTACCTATTTTAGGACCTTTTATAAGATGGCTTTATAGTAAATTTGTATCTTGATTTTGTTTTTATTTTGAAAAAGAGTGCTTTATATTTCACGAATTAATAAATTTTGAGAAGTAACTTCTTTAAAATCAAATTGAGAATAAAATAATTTTTTATTTGTTGTCATTAAATATAATTTTTTTGTATCTTTAATTTTTTTAGAAGATAAAAGATTTTTTAGAATTAATGTACCAAAACCTTTGCCTTGGTGATTTTGATCTATAACAATATCCCAAAGCACTCCGCGGTAAATCCCATCGGTTAAAGCTCTACCAAAACCAACTATTTCCTTACCAACCCAAAGACTTATTACGACATCACTGTTAGCAAGACATTTTTTTAGATCATTAATTGTTCTATTTTTTGCCCAGAAAGCATTGGTATCTAGTAATTTTTGTAGCTTAATTAATCCATTTGTTGGTTTAAGGTTAGGACCTAATCCAAAAATCCTTAATCCTAAAGCTCCTTTAGAATGTTTGATTAGAGATATTTCTTTCATTTATTAAAAAGATTTTTGAAAAGTGATGTCAGCTAGGCTATTTTTATGACTTCAATTTAAATACCTTAATCGATCGTTTCTATTAAATAAAGAGATAATAGCTTTCTTCATTCTGTTGTAACGCACTAATTTATAATGTTTGTAATAAGATGAATTTTTTAAGGGCTTTGACTTATGCTAAAACTTTTGTTGGGAGATCCGAATACACGAAAGTTAAAGCGCTATCAACCAATAGTGGAAGAGATAAATTTCTTAGAAGAAGAAATCTCTCAATTGACTGATGATGAGCTTAGAAAAGAAACCCAAAATCTTAAATCAAATATTTCAGCAGAATTAGATTTTAAAAAACAAAAAGAACTCCTGCAAGAATTTCTTCCTAAAGCCTTTGCAATCGTAAGAGAAGCAAGTAAACGTGTTCTTGATATGAGACACTTTGATGTTCAGTTAATAGGCGGGATGGTTTTAAATGAGTGTCAAATTGCTGAAATGAAGACTGGAGAGGGAAAAACTCTTGTAGCAACATTACCTTGTTATTTAAATGCTCTTACGGGGAAAGGTGTTCATGTTGTTACGGTAAATGATTATTTAGCTAGAAGGGATGCAGAGTGGATGGGACAAGTTCATCGTTTCTTAGGTTTATCCGTTGGTTTGATTCAGCAAGATATGAATCCAGTTGAGAGAAAGAAAAATTATGATTGTGATATAACTTATGCCACAAATTCAGAATTAGGATTTGATTATTTAAGAGATAATATGGCTACCGATATTAGTGAGGTGGTTCAAAGAAAATTTAATTACTGCGTAATTGATGAGGTTGATTCAATATTAATTGATGAAGCACGAACGCCTCTAATCATTTCTGGCCAAGTTGAAAGACCACAAGAAAAATATCAAAAGGCTGCAGAATTATCTCTCGCATTAGTCAAAGCAAAAGAATTAAGTAAAGATGGTATTGATCCAGAAGGCGATTATGAAGTTGATGAAAAACAGAGAAGTTGTATCTTAACTGATCAGGGTTTCGCAAAATGTGAAGAGTATTTGGGAGTTAATGATTTATACAATCCTCAAGATCCTTGGGCGCATTACATAACTAATGCTTTAAAAGCTAAAGAATTATTTATTAAAGATGTGAATTATATTATTAAGGACGATGAGGCTGTCATAGTTGATGAATTTACTGGTAGGGTAATGCCAGGAAGACGTTGGAGTGATGGACAACATCAGGCAATAGAAGCGAAAGAGAGTCTTAAAATTCAGCCTGAGACTCAAACATTAGCATCCATAACTTATCAGAATTTTTTCCTTTTATATCCTGGTTTAGCAGGAATGACGGGAACTGCAAAAACTGAGGAGGTTGAATTTGAAAAAACTTATAAATTAGAATCAACAGTTATACCGACAAATCAATTAAGAAAGAGACAAGATTGGTCTGATCAAGTATTTAAGACAGAGATTGGTAAATGGAAAGCCGTTGCTAAAGAAACTGCACAAATTCATAGAGAGGGTAGACCTGTTTTAGTTGGTACAACAAGTGTTGAAAAAAGTGAATTATTAAGTTCACTTTTATCTGAAGAAAAAATCCCACATAATTTGTTAAATGCTAAGCCAGAGAATGTTGAACGTGAGGCAGAAATTGTTGCTCAGGCAGGAAGAGCAGGTGCTGTTACTATTGCGACTAATATGGCTGGAAGGGGAACAGATATAATTCTTGGTGGTAATAGTGACTATATGGCAAGGCTTAAATTAAAAGAACTTTTAATTCCTTTATTAGTAAAACCTGATAATGAGCATAAGCCACCAATACCTAAACAAAGAAATTCAAAATCTAAGGGTGGTTTTTCTACAAAAGCTGGTTCAAATTTGAAAAAGAACATTTCAAATTCTTCAGCAAGTCTCTTTCCTTGCAAACTAGATGAAGCAATTGAAAAGAAACTCTCTCTTTTATCTGATGAACTTGTTAAAAATTGGGGAAATAGGCAACTTTCTGTCTTGGAACTTGATGACAGAATAGCTACAGCTGCAGAAAAAGCACCAACGGATGATAACTTGATAAAGCTTTTGAGAGAAGCTTTGTCTGATGTAAAAAAAGAATATGATAAAGTTTTGATTCATGAAGAAGAAAAAGTAAGAGAAGCTGGTGGTTTACATGTCATTGGTACTGAGAGACATGAATCAAGAAGAGTGGATAATCAACTTCGAGGAAGAGCAGGAAGACAAGGTGATCTTGGAAGTACAAGATTCTTTTTATCTTTAGATGATAATTTATTAAGGATTTTTGGAGGTGATAGAGTAGCAAATCTAATGAATGCTTTTAGGGTTGATGAAGATATGCCAATTGAGTCAGGAATGCTTACTAGGTCTCTAGAAAGTGCTCAAAAGAAAGTTGAGACCTACTATTACGATATTAGAAAACAAGTTTTTGAGTACGACGAGGTAATGAACAATCAAAGAAAAGCAGTTTATGGCGAAAGACTTAGAGTATTGAAAGGAATTGATTTAAAGAGACAAGTAATAGGATATGGAGAAAGGACTATGATTGAAATTGTTGATGCTTATATTAATCCTGATCTTCCTCCTGAAGAATGGAATATTGATCAATTAATTTCTAAAGTCAAAGAATTTATATATTTATTAGATGATCTTAAATCTGATGATGTTAATTCATTGTCAATAGAAGAATTAAAAAACTATCTTCAAGAGCAGTTGCGAATAGCTTATGACTTAAAGGAAACACAAATAGAAAAGATTCGTCCAGGATTAATGAGAGAAGCTGAAAGATTTTTTATTTTGCAGCAAATTGATAATTTATGGCGCGAACATCTTCAATCCATGGATTCATTGAGGGAATCAGTAGGATTGAGGGGTTATGGTCAAAAAGATCCATTAATAGAATATAAAAACGAGGGATATGACATGTTTCTCGAAATGATGACTAATATGAGACGGAACGTTATTTATTCAATGTTTATGTTTCAACCTAAAACTGACGTTAATGAATCAAAATAAATCAATATTTAATCATCTCCAAGAAATTCAATAATTTCTTTGTCTTTAAGATTTTGAGAATCACCGAGTTTAGAAATATCAATAGATTCTGCGCTGGCTATACATTGTAGAGTTTTTTGTAATTTAAGAATTTCATTTTCAAGAGAATCTATCCTATCCATTAAATTTTTTATCACATTAGCTTCTGCATCTGGTAAAGCAGAGTGAGCTAACGGATTTACTTTGACACCACTTTGATGTACTACTCTGCCAGGAACCCCAACCACAGTACTGTTCCCTTCTACATTTCGAACAACAACCGAGCCAGCTCCAATGCGGGTATTAGATCCTACTGTGATTGATCCGAGAACTTTGGCGCCCGCTCCTACTACAACATTTTCCATTAAAGTCGGATGTCTTTTGCCATGGCTTTTACCAGTACCGCCTAATGTCACTCCCTGATAAAGCAAACAGTTATTTCCTATCTCAGCAGTTTCACCAATTACAACGCCCATTCCATGATCTATGAAAACCCGTTTACCAATTTTTGCCCCAGGATGGATTTCAATACCTGTCGCTAATCTATTTAGATGACTAAGTAAGCGGGGAATCAAAGGAATCTTTAGTTGCCATAATTTATGGGTAAACCTATGTAAAATTATTGATTGGAAGCCTGGGTAGCAAAGAAATATCTCTACTATTCCTCTTGCGGCTGGATCTCTCTCTCTGATAATTTCTATATCTGATTTAAAAGTTCTAAGCATCTTAGTCTAATTAAAAACTCCTATTTCTTTTTTTAATTGATTTATCGTTTCGTTGCTTAAATAATTTTTAGCACATATTATTTGAGGTAATCTCATTAACTGAGAACGATTTTTTAATAGTGTGTTCTCTACAACTGATAAACTAGGACCATCACATACTATATGGTTCGATGCTTTTAAAAGTGATAGTAATCTACTGCTATTGTCTGAGATTGCCGTCATAAGCATTAATTCACTCCCTCGCATGCTGTGTATAATAATTTCGGCTGCTCTTAATAAGCCAGGGCTTATGCTAACAATACCTACACAACTTCCTGCATTTAATTCCTTGAGAATTTTTAATTCTTTTTGAAAGTCGCTTAAGTCGACTGCAATAGCACGAACCCCATGTTGCTTAGCAACTTTTTCTAGAGGCTGTAAAAAATATCTGCTTGTTACAATCGTACCATTGTTTGAATTACTCAAAACTTTTTCTAATTCTTCCATAGGAACAACCTCTACAGGTACATTAACTGTTGTAGAGAGGTCTTCTGCTATTAACATAGAAGCTCCAATATCTTCTCTAGGAGTACTAACTATGATTCTTGATCCGCACTTTATACGCCAATCAATTTCATTATTCAATATCTCTCTTGTCTCTTGTAAAGTGAATCCAAGACTTATTAATTTATCAATTACCGTCTTTGCTTCTTGATCTGGTGCCTTGCTTATTTTATCTTTTGAGTAAAGTGATTTTGTAAATTCTCTTTTAGTAATATTATCCCTGACATAGATACCTGATCCAGCTATTGCTTCAACAACTCCATCTATTTCCAGTTGTCTGTAAACTTTGCTTATGGTATTCCGATGGAGACCAGTCTGCATTGCAAGTTGCCTAGTACTTGGGAGTCTGTGTCCTGGTGGATAATGTCTTGCTGCAATTGCAAAACAAATTTGATTATTTAGTTGAGTAGATGCAGGTATATCACTTTCTTGTTGAATATGGAATCTCACTTTAGAAAAATCCTGACTAATTTAATTTTTGATATAGTGACACTTTAACATTTGTCATACTTTTTAATAACAATTTATCACTCATCATCTTTTTTAATAAGAGGAGTTTTGCGAGGGCTTAAAAACATAATCATGTTTCTCCCTTCTCTTTTGGGTTTTTGTTGAACTTCTGATTGCTCTTCTAAATCATTAGCCATTCTTAAAAGAAGTGTCTCAGCTAAATTTGAGTGTTGAATTTCTCTTCCTCTAAAAATTACAGTGCATTTCACCTTGTCTCCCGATTTAAGAAATTTAGTAGCTTGACCAATCCGAACGTCATAATCATGCTTGTCAATTTTATACCTCATTTTTACTTCTTTAACTTCTGTTTGATGAGATTTTTTTCTTGCTTCTTTAGCTTTCTTTTCTTGTTCAAATTTATATTTACCGTAGTCCATGATTCTACAAACAGGAGGATTTGCTTTTTCACTTACCAAAACTAAATCAAGTTCTCTTTGAGATGCTATTTCTAATGCTTTTAATCTGTCTATGACGCCTAATTGTTTTCCATCTGAATCAACGACTCTCAATTGAGGGTATTTTATTCTTTCATTTATATTTGGTAGCTCTCTAACTGGAGCTCGTCGGTCAAAGCGTGGGCGTGGGGGCATTCAGTTTAATAAAGAAATTGATTGGATGATTAACAAAATCTATTTTTATAAAGTTAGCTTAAAAAAGACTCTATTTTAATTATTGCATCTTTTAGCAGGTTTTTGTTATTAAGCCAAAGAGGATTATTTTTATTACGAAACCAAGTTTTTTGTCTTTTGGCAAATTGGATTGTTTTTGTCGCAGTTAACTCAATCGCTTTGTCAATTGTTGAACGATTATGTAAAACATCCCGAGCTTCTCGATAACCAATGGTTTCTAATATTGGCAAATCAAATCCGTATTTAGAGATAAGGTGGTTTGTCTCTTCAATAATTCCAGAGAAAAACATATTTTGAGTTCTTTGAAAAATTCTTTCTTTTAAATTATCTCTATCTAATCCAAGCTCTAGGATTTTCCACTTAGGCGGTTTTTGAACTTTTAGAGTTGATAAAGGTTTACCTGTTACGTAAAAGACTTCTAACGCTCTTATTGTTCTAATGTGGTCTGCAAAATTGATTTTTTTTGTTGATAATGGATCACAATTTTTTAAAAGGTCCCAACATTTTTCTTGACCAATTTCTTCTAATTGTCTTCTTAAATTATTTTGAGGAGGGACATCTGGCACGAAAAATCCTTTTGTGATTGAGTTCATGTACAGCCCACTTCCTCCAACAAGAAAAGGTAAATAATCTTGTTTAATTTCTTCCTTAATAGATTTTTGGGCAATTTCTTGAAATTGTTTTACATTAATTTGATTGATTGGCTCCTCTATATCTATTAAAAAATGTTTTATTTTTTTTTGTTGGATTTTAGATGGCTTGGCTGTTCCAATATCCATGGACTTGTAAATTTGCCTTGAATCGACATTGTGTATATGAGTTTTAAAATATTCTGCAATTTCAATTGCTAATTCTGTTTTCCCACTTGCCGTAGGCCCAATTAAAATTATTACATGAGGTAGAGACGAAGACATATGAATTTCTGAAGAAAAAAATATTGGCTATATAATTAAAGTGATTAAATTTTTCATTGACTTCGAGCCTACATCTTATTGCGGTGGTAAGTTTAATGAAAGACCTTTTAAAAATAACATTTTAAAAGTCTAATATTTTTTTTATCTTAAATGAGTGAGGACAAAAGATCTAATAAAATCTCAAATGATTATGGCGCTGAACAGATACAGGTTTTAGAGGGGTTAGAACCAGTTCGTAAACGCCCTGGTATGTATATAGGTTCAACAGGGCCTAGGGGATTACACCATTTAGTATATGAGGTAGTTGATAATTCAGTTGATGAAGCACTTGCAGGACATTGTGATCATATAGAAATAATTCTTCGCGCAGATGGTTCTGCTTTAATTTCTGATAATGGACGAGGTATTCCAACAGATATTCATCCAAGAACAGGGAAAAGTGCCTTAGAAACTGTCCTAACTGTTCTTCATGCAGGAGGTAAATTTGGAAGTGGTGGTTATAAAGTTTCAGGGGGTTTGCATGGAGTTGGAATATCTGTAGTTAATGCTCTGAGCGAATGGGTTAATGTTACTGTTTATAGGGATGGAAGCGAATTTAATCAAAGATTTGAAAAAGGCGTATCAAAGGGTGAATTGGAAACTAAAAAGCAGACTGAAAGACCATCTAAGAAAGGAACAACTATTTGCTTTAAGCCCGACAAAACGATTTTTTCTGGAGGAATTGAATTTGAATATGCTCTTCTTTCATCTAGATTAAGAGAGCTAGCTTATCTTAATGGCGGAGTAAAAATTGTTTTTAGAGATGAAAGAAATCAATTATCAGATGGATCTTTTAAAGAAGAAATTTATTTTTATCAAGGAGGTATTAAAGAATATGTTGCATACATGAATGCTGAAAAAGATTCTATTCATTCTGAAATAATTTATGTTGACTCACAGAAAGAAAATGTGTATGTAGAAGCAGCTTTGCAATGGTGTTCAGATGTATATTCAGATAACATTTTAGGATTTGCAAACAATATTAGAACTATTGATGGAGGAACTCATATTGAAGGGTTAAAAACAGTTCTGACAAGGACTTTCAATAATCTTGCAAAAAAGAGAGGCAAAAGAAAAGATATTGAAAAAAATTTAGCTGGTGAAAATATTAGAGAGGGTTTGACTGTTGTTTTATCAGTAAAAGTTCCAGATCCCGAATTTGAAGGGCAAACAAAAACAAAATTAGGAAATACTGAAGTACGAGGAATTGTGGATTCTCTCATTGGAGAGGCTCTCACAAAATATATGGAATTCAATCCTGGAACTTTGGACTTGATTCTTGAAAAAGCAATTCAATCATTTAATGCAGCAGAAGCTGCGAGAAGGGCTAGAGAACTTGTGAGAAGAAAAAGTGTTCTAGAAAGTTCTACCTTACCGGGCAAATTAGCAGATTGTAGTTCTAGAGATCCCTCAGAATCAGAAATTTATATAGTTGAAGGAGATTCAGCTGGTGGCTCCGCCAAACAAGGACGAGATAGAAATTTTCAGGCTATTTTGCCTCTAAGGGGTAAAATTCTTAATATTGAAAAAACTGATGATACTAAAATATATAAAAACACAGAAATACAGTCATTAATAACAGCTCTAGGATTAGGAATAAAAGGTGAGGAGTTTGACGTGAGCTCTTTGAGATACCATAGAGTTGTAATTATGACAGATGCTGATGTTGACGGTGCTCATATAAGAACTTTATTGCTGACATTTTTTTACAGATACCAAAGAGAACTTGTTGAGAAAGGTTTTATATACATTGCTTGTCCTCCTCTTTATAAAGTTGAAAGAGGTAAAAATCATAATTACTGTTATAACGAGAATCAATTAAAGGATACAATTCAAGGTTTTGGAGAAAATGCAAATTATAATATCCAAAGATTTAAGGGATTAGGTGAGATGATGCCAAAACAATTATGGGATACAACTATGAATCCCCAAACTAGGATGATGAAAAGGGTTGAAATCGAAGATGCACTTGAAGCTGACAGAATATTCAATATATTAATGGGAGATAAAGTTGCACCAAGAAGAGAATTTATTGAAACTCATAGTAGCAACTTAGATATGGCAACTTTAGATATATGATTAATAATGTTCTCAAAAATTTTTGTTTAATTACTTTTGCATTAATAGCTCCAATTACACTACCTGCTGGTGGGATCCAAAAAAGTTTAAATCAAAATAAGTTACCTCACAATACCAATGAAATTATATTGAGTTCCAATACTTCTCTTTACTCTTGTCCTGAAATTTTTGCTAAGGAGTTATTAGTTCTTGATGTAGGTACAACTTTATCAGTATTACGTAATTGGAAAGTAAGCAATAATGAAACTTGGGTTAGGGTTGAATTAGCTTCTAATAAATTTTTAGATAATCCTAATAAGATTTTAAAAGGCTGGATAAAAATGTAAATTTTGGATTTTAGTTCAATAAGTATAATTTTACTCGGCAGTACTTTTGGATTAATACTGAGAATATACATACAAAATATTTTTAAAAAAAGGATAGGTTTTGATATTCAAAATACTTCAATAGTAAATTTTTTATCATCTTTTTTATTAGGAATTTTAGTAGCTTTAAATTTTCTTAATAACGAAATATTAGTCTTATTTTATGGTGGTTTTTTAGGATGTTTTAGTACATTTTCTTCATTTATATATCAACTATTTGAATTATTTAAAAAGAGAAAATTCCTAAGATTATTTTTCCACTATATTGAAGTGATAATTTTTTCATTCATGTTCTTTTATTTAGGTTATTTTCTTATTCAGTTTTTTTAAAGTGAAAATAAATAATTTTATTTACATTCTTTTGGCTGCTTACCTAGCTACTTTTTTAAGATTAACTATAAATAATAATTTTTTTATTTCGCTAATTGGATCATTTTTAGTAGGTTTTTTTATTAGTAAAAGATTAAGTTATGCAATTGAAAAAACTTTAGTGAGTGGTTTTTTTTCTTGCTTTACATCCTTTAGCGGATTTATATATTTTTTGTACACAATTTTAAACCAAGGGGATTGGATAAAATTTATAATTTTTTTTAATTTAATCATTATCTTAAATTTATTTACAATGCTCTTCGGGTACTGGATAAGTAGAAAAATGACTTAGATTTCATATAATGGTGTTGTTACTTTGATAAGGGATTATATGTATGAATGAAAATAATCTTGAAACAGTTACATCGTTATCTTCAGATTTAAGTACAAGAGAAAAAATTACTTTTCAACTTGAGGAATTGCTCATCGCAGGAAATTATGATGAGGCAAAATTACTTTTAGAGCCTTCTCAACCTGTCGATATTGCAGATGCTATTGGAAGCCTTCCACTAATATTGCAGGCATTAGCATTTCGATTATTAAAGAAAAATGAAGCAATTGAGGTATATGAATATTTAGATCCAGTTGTTCAGCAAACTTTATTAGAAAGACTTCGTTCAGGAGAGGTTTTAGAAATTGTTGAAAAAATGTCTCCCGATGATAGGGTTCAACTCTTTGATGAATTACCCGCAAAAGTTGTACGAAAATTTTTGTCTGCTCTTAGTCCTGGTGAAAGAAAAGTAACAGCTGAATTGCTTGGATATGAGCCTGAAACTGCTGGAAGATTAATGACAACTGAATTTATAGACCTTAAAGAGATGCAAACAGCAGCTGATGCTCTTTCTTTAGTTAGAAAAAGAGCCCCATTTACTGAGACTATTTATAGTTTATATGTGACGGATAAAGAAAGACATTTAACTGGCATACTCTCTTTAAGGGATCTTGTAACTGCTGATCCCTCTAAACCAATTGGTGATGTTATGACAAGAGATGTAGTCAATATTTCTACCAATACTAATCAAGAAGAGGTTGCTAGAGCAATACAAAGATATGATTTTTTAGCTCTTCCAGTCGTTGATAAAGAAAAAAGACTGGTTGGGATAGTAACTGTTGATGACTTAATTGATGTTATAGAACAAGAAGCAACAAGAGACATTTACGCAGCGGGGGCAGTGCAACCAGGAGATGAAGATGATTATTTCCAAAGTAGTTTGTTTACGATTGCTCGAAGAAGAATTTTATGGTTATTAATTTTGGTTTTGGCAAATGGTTTAACGACGAAAGTTATAGCTATGAATGATCAAATATTAAAAGAAATAGTCTTATTAGCTGCATTTATTCCATTACTTATTGGTACTGGGGGAAATGTTGGTGCTCAAAGTTCAACGGTTGTTATTAGAGGTTTGAGTACTCAAAAATTGAAGTCTCTGGGTGCTATTAAGGCAGTAGTTAAGGAGGCAATCACAGGCGCTCTTTTAGGTGTTTTCATGATGCTTGTAGTATTTCCCTTCGCTTGGTGGCAAGGAGAAGGGCCTTTGATTGCCTCAGCGGTAGGAATAAGTTTAATATCAATAACAACTTTAGCTGCTACAACAGGAGCGATCCTCCCTTTGTTGTTTGACAGAATGAAATTGGATCCAGCCTTAATGTCCTCCCCTTTCATTACAACCGTTACTGATATTGCTGGTGTATTTATTTATCTAAGTACAGCAAAATGGCTCTTAAACTCATCATTAGCCTGAATTCACTAGGTATTTATTCTCATTTTTGTAAAAATGTGGATTTTTTTGTTTAACTTTACATTTCTTAATGGTATTGTTTACAAAACGTCATTCAACATTCATGTCATCTGAAACAATAAGTGAAAATAAACTAGCGTCAATCGCTAGTATAAAAGCTAGTAATGATGTCGATCTTGTACGGTCATACTTAAGGGACATAGGAAGAGTGCCATTACTATCTCATGAGCAAGAAATCACTCTAGGTAGACAAGTTCAAGAGTACATGGAAGTTGAAAGAACAGAATTAGAAATTATTGAATTAACTGGAGATAAGCCTAGTATTGACGAGTTATCGACCAAATTAAATTTATCTACCTCCATAATAAAAAAAAGATTGAGAGCTGGACAGAGAGCCAAGGAAAGAATGGTGGCAGCGAATTTAAGATTGGTAGTAAGTGTTGCAAAAAAATATACAAAAAGAAATATGGAACTTTTAGATTTAATTCAGGAGGGCACTATAGGATTAGTTAGAGGCGTTGAAAAATTTGATCCAGCCCGAGGTTATAAGTTTTCAACATATGCATACTGGTGGATTAGACAAGGTATCACAAGAGCAATTGCTGAAAAAAGTAGAGCGATAAGACTACCAATTCACATAACTGAAATGTTGAATAAGTTAAAAAAAGGTCAAAGAGAGCTTAGCCAAGAAATGTCTAGAACTCCAACTGTAAGTGAGCTTGCAAAATATGTCGAGCTTCCAGAAGATGACGTTAAAGATTTAATGTGCAAAGCTGGTCAGCCAGTAAGTCTCGAAACCAAAGTTGGTGATGGTGAAGATACTGTTTTATTAGATTTATTGGCAGGGGGTGAGGATTTGCCAGACGAACAAATAGAGATGGATTGTATGAGAGGTGATCTGCATTCTCTTTTACATCAATTGCCCGATCTTCAATGTAGAGTTTTAAGAATGAGATACGGAATGGATGGTGATGAGCCAATGTCTCTTACAGGTATCGGAAGGGTTTTAGGGATAAGTAGGGATCGAGTAAGAAATCTAGAAAGAGATGGATTAAGAGGTTTGAGAAGACTTAGTGACAATGTCGAAGCTTATTTTGTTTCTTGAATAAATTCATTTATTAAGTTATTTGTTTTTTCAGGTTCTTCATCGTGAGGACAATGTCCAGCGCCATTAATAATATCTAATCTTTTGATATTCCTGTAATGTTTCTTCCACTCTCTTGCTTCATTTAAAGATTCCCAAGGATCGTCCTCGCCCCATATCAATTGGATTGGAGCATCAACTTTATTGAAAAGGTCAGTAGCAAGATAGTCATCAAATAAGTTAATAAATCCACGAAAAGCTTCTTTAGAATTTTTCCTTTGAGAGGGTTGATAAAGTATGTCAATTAATTCTTTATCGATATTTTTTCCTGAAGGGTAAGCTTGTTCAAGTATTTTCTTTATAACTTTTGGATTAGCGGCTCTTGTAAAAAGTGTATTACTAATTACTCTTTGCCTTACTATCGTTTTAAGGATGGGTCTCAGTAGATTCATTAAAATATCACTTTTTTTTAAACGTTTATCATCCATAGCTCTTTGAGCACAATCTATCAAAATGATACCTTTACAATTATCTTTTAGGATTTCAGCAGCTTTCAATGAAATAACACCACCAATTGAATTCCCAACCAAATAAACAGGAGCTTGTATTACTTCTTTACAAAATGTTGATATTTGATTACCCCATAAGTCAAATGAATATTTGATTGAGTTTTCTTTTTTAGGTTCGTAATTTAATAAAGCACTAGGCTGACTGCTTTTTCCAAATCCTATTAAATCTATTGCGTAGCAATTAGAAAATTTACCAAGAAAATCTTGATTATGTCTCCAGTGGTTTTTTGATGCCCCAAATCCATGCACTAATAAAATTTTAATATTTTTTTCAGAAGTAGATTCTTTTGATAAAGACCAAGAAATTTCCCAATTTTCCCAATTCCAAATTTTAGATTTATTTAAGGCCACTATGAATATGCTTTTAATTAAACTTTAATTCAAAAAAAAAATATTCGTTTTTTATAAATTATTCTTAATTAAGGAAGCATTCATTTTTATGAAAAAAAAAAAGGTAATATGTATTGGAGAAGCTTTAATTGACAGAATCAGAGATAACTCAAATCAAGGATTTACAGATTTTTTGGGTGGTGCGCCGGCTAATGTTGCTTGTGCATTAAGAAAATTAAAAATAGATGCAACATTTATAGGAAGTTTGGGTAGTGATGATTATGGAAAAAAATTTATTACGCAATTTAACGAATTGGAAGTTAATTTAGATTTCTTGCAAGTAGATAACGATTCATCTACTCGCGTGGTTAATGTGAATAGAGATCAATATGGGGATCGTTTTTTTTCAGGTT
The DNA here is from genome assembly GCF_001180245.1 of Prochlorococcus marinus. Taxonomy (GTDB): domain Bacteria; phylum Cyanobacteriota; class Cyanobacteriia; order PCC-6307; family Cyanobiaceae; genus Prochlorococcus_A; species Prochlorococcus_A marinus_F. Next base: position 51,990 of record NZ_CVSV01000061.1, on the reverse strand, counting down.
TTGAGGAAAGTTCTCATTCACGCTATGCAGACGAAGTTCTAAGCAAGAAATTAATCGAAAAAAAAATTTCAAATTTGGAGAAATCTTTTTTAGAAACAAAATATTTGGTTATGGGAACGATATTATTATCATCTCCAATTTCAGCAGAGACTATTTTTTTTCTTTTAGAACAGGCTAAAAAATTTGAAGTCAAAATAGTTATTGATTTGAATTGGAGAGAGGTCTTTTGGGATTACTCAAGTTTTTCATCAGAAATTAGTAAAGCCGAGAGAGTTAATTTAATCAAGAAATTTTTAAATCATGCGAATGTTTTAAAACTTGCTAAAGAAGAAGCAACTTTGTTTTTTGAGAGTGAAAATCCCTTGTTAATATCTCAACAATTGTCTAATAGACCAGATGTAATAATAACTGATGGGAAAAATCCCATTGAATGGTATATCAATGGCTTGCAGGGAATTACTGAAACTCTTAATTCACAAAAAATTGTTGATACAACTGGCGCAGGCGATGCTTTTCTAGCCGGCTTTATTTCAAAATTAATTGCTTCTGGTTATCCTTCAAATGAACAAGAGATAGAAGATTGCATTAAGTTCGCAGGTGTTTGTGGATTATTAACTTGTCTTGGTGAAGGCGCAATCGAGCAACAGCCAAATTATGAAAAGGTTAATAAATTTTTGGGATCTCTTATTTCGTAGTTTCTTCCATAATCTTTTGCGTAACTAATTTCTATTTTCCAGAAATTATTAATAACTGGTTCTATTAATTCTGGCCATTCAATAACTAAAATAGCTTGTCTTTGTATTGCCTCTTCTTCTTCAGAAAAAAACACTTCTTTTGCTGAAGAAACATTTCCTAACCTGTATAAATCAAGGTGAATTAGTGGAATTTTTCCGGAGTTATAGTGATGTGATAAAGCAAATGTAGGGCTTGTAATGTCCTCAGAGATTGATAATCCTTTAGCAATCCCTTGTACGAATGAAGTTTTCCCAGCTCCAATTGGACCCTCTAATAAAACAATTGATTGGGGATTTAATTTGTGTGAGAGTTTTTTCCCTAAATTTAAAGTTTCGTTTAAATTCTCAACAAACACAAAATTACACAAAAATCATTTATAGTTTAATAGAAAAAGTATTTACTAGATATGGTTATCGCAAATTCAGTTAAAACCTCTACACCAAATTATGTAATTGCTGATATCTCTTTATCAGATTTTGGCCGTAAAGAAATTAAAATTGCTGAAACGGAAATGCCTGGATTAATGGCACTTAGAGATAAATATCAATCAGAAAAGCCACTCAAAGGTGCAAAAATAGCTGGAAGTTTGCATATGACTATTCAGACTGCAGTCTTAATAGAAACTCTTGTTGATCTTGGGGCAGAAGTGAAATGGGCTTCATGTAATATTTTTTCAACTCAAGATCATGCGGCGGCGGCTATTGCAGATCAAGGAATTCCTGTATACGCAAAAAAAGGTGAGACACTTGATGAATATTGGCAATATACCCATTACATTCTTGATTGGGGTTCAGACTCTCCAAATATGATTCTTGATGATGGTGGGGATGCAACTGGTTTATTGATACTCGGCAGTAAAGCAGAAAAAGATTTGTCTGTTTTAGATAATCCCGGTAATGAAGAGGAAATTGCTTTGTTCAATTCTATTAAGTCTAAATTAGAAAATGATAGTGACTTCTATTCTAGAATTAAAAGTAATATCATTGGTGTCACCGAAGAAACGACAACTGGAGTTGCAAGACTTTATCAACTGCAAAAGCAAAATGCTTTACCTTTCCCTGCTATCAATGTTAACGATTCAGTAACTAAGAGCAAATTTGATAATTTATATGGGTGTCGCGAATCTTTAGTAGATAGTATAAAGCGAGCAACTGATGTGATGATTGCTGGGAAGGTTGCTTTGGTAATGGGTTTTGGAGATGTAGGTAAAGGTTCAGCCCAGTCTCTAAGAGGACTTGGTGCAATTGTAAAAGTTGCTGAAGTTGATCCAATTTGTGCTCTTCAAGCGGCAATGGAAGGTTTTAGCGTTGTTACGTTAGATGATGTTGTGGAAGATATAGATATCTTTGTTACAGCAACTGGGAACTATCAAGTAATTACAAACGAGAATCTCGTCAAGATGAAAGATGAGGCCATAGTTTGTAATATTGGTCATTTCGATAATGAAATTGATGTGGCTTCATTGAAAGATTATCCATGGGAAAATATTAAGCCGCAGGTTGATCACATAACATTACCAAGTGGCAATAAAATAATTCTTTTAGCTGAAGGTAGATTAGTTAATTTAGGCTGTGCCACAGGGCATCCAAGTTTTGTTATGAGTAATTCTTTTACTAATCAAGTATTAGCTCAAATCGAACTTTTCAATAAGTCAGAAAAATATGCTCAGGAGGTTTATGTTTTACCAAAGCATTTAGATGAAATGGTAGCTAGATTACATCTTGATAAAATTGGTGCAAAATTAACAAAATTAACTAAGGAACAAGCTGACTATATTAATGTCTCTGTTGAAGGTCCTTACAAACCAGAGCTTTATAGATACTAAGTTTGAGTTTAATTTTTGTAAATTTTCTTACTTCAATTCCCGACTATATTAGTTTGGCTGTTGAAAAGAATTCGACAATTGCATACCTCACTATTTGTTTGGCTATGTTTTTGGAAAACATAATACCTCCAATTCCCTCTGAAATAATAATGCCATTGGGAGGGTTTTTTGTTTATCAACAAAAATTAAATTTCTATATTTTAGTTTTTTGGGGATTAATTGGAACTATTATGGGATCATTGCCTTGGTACTATTTAGGTAGATTAGTAAATGAAAAAAGACTTTCAAATTTTCTAGATAAAAAAGGAAAATATCTGGGTATTTCTTCTAGTGATTTAATTAAAAGTAAAAGGTGGTTTGATAAATACGGTGTTTCTTTAGTTTTTTGGGGAAGATTAGTACCAGGTATAAGAACTTTAATCTCAGTTCCCGCTGGTATAGAACTTATGCCATTAAGAAAATTTTTGCTTTGGACTACATTTGGGAGCCTTATATGGGTAGCACTTCTCACCTATTCAGGTTATTTGTTTGGTGAAAATTATCCAATCATTCAAACTTATTTAGATCAAATCAAATATGTTGTAAAGCCAATTTTAATTTTAATTTTTTTATATTTTTTTATAAGAATACTTATAAGATTTCTTAAAAAAAATAGAGCCTAAAAAGGAATTTCACTCGAGTTATTGCTGTTGGAATATTGGTTATTATCAGAATCCTTTCGTGAGCCTAGTAAGTTTAATTTATCTACCCTAACTACTGGTTTATATCTATCTTCGCCAGAATTTTTATCTTTCCAACTATCAATTTTAAAGCTTCCTGTAATTCCAATTAATGATCCTTTTTTCACATAATCTGCGGCTATTTGTGCTTGCTTGCCCCATATTTCTAAATTAAACCAATCTGGCTCTTCATCTCTGCTTCTTCGGTTAACTGCAATTGTGAAATTTGCTACGATACTCCCTGATTCAAAATATCTCACATCTGGTTCTCGTCCTGCTCTGCCAACAAGATTAATAGTGTTAATTTCCATAATTTTTTTTTTTTTTTAATACTACTCATATTTCCAGTTTCTGCTCAAAGTTTTACGTGCTATTCATAACTAAACGACAGAATTCCGAGAGCTTATCAAAAAATAGATATATTATTTAAAAAAAAGAAATTCTTATTGTGATTTTTAACAGATTTAAATTTTCTCGAGATATTGGCATAGATTTGGGAACCGCCAATACTCTTATACACGTATCAGGAAAAGGCGTTGTTTTACAAGAGCCTTCTGTGGTAGCTATGGATTTAGAAGAAGGGATTCCATTAGCTGTTGGTAAAGAAGCAAAGTTAATGCTTGGGAGGACCCCTGGGAATATAAGAGCTGTAAGACCACTAAGAGATGGGGTTATTGCAGATTTTGATGCTGCAGAACAAATGATAAAAACATTTATTCAAAAATGTAATGAAGGAAAGGGAATTGTAGCCCCAAGAATAGTGATTGGTATTCCAAGTGGAGTTACTAGTGTTGAACGAAGAGCAGTAAGAGAAGCTGGATTAGCGGGAGCTAGAGAAGTTCATTTAATTGATGAGCCTGTCGCCGCAGCAATAGGAGCATCATTACCAGTAACTGAGCCAATTGGAACAATGATTGTTGATATTGGTGGAGGTACTACTGAGGTTGCAGTATTAAGTTTAGGAGGAACAGTTTTGAGTGAATCTGTTAGAATAGCAGGCGATGAAATAAATGAGTCTATAGCGCTCTATCTAAAAAAAGTTCATAATTTAGTTGTTGGAGAGAGAACTGCAGAAGATATCAAGATTAAAATTGGATCTGCATTTCCAGATGATGATTTTGATAAAACTACTTTAGAGGTTAGAGGTTTACATCTTTTATCTGGTCTACCTAGGTCAGTCACTTTGACATCAGGAGAAATCAGAGAAGCCATGGCTGAAACACTTAGCAAAATAGTTGAAGCCGTAAAAAGAACTTTGGAGCGAACCCCTCCTGAACTTGCTGCAGACATAGTTGATAGGGGGATTATGCTTGCCGGTGGTGGAGCTTTAGTTAGAGGCATTAATGATTTATTGAGCGATGAAACAGGAATTTTTACTCACATAGCAGAAAACCCACTGCTTTGCGTAGTGAATGGTTGTGGAGAGGTGTTGGATGATTTTAAAAAACTTAAAAGAGTTGTTGACACTCCAGAATTTATAAGGAATGCCATAAGAGATTAATGTTATGTTAGATATCCGACGAATTTCTACTAGTCGTTGGTGGCATAAAAAGAAAAATTGGCTATTTTTTGCGATTTTTTTATTTTTGGTTTTTGTAAGAATATCAAAAGGAGCTTTTTATAAAGATTTTTATTATTTTATTTCAAAACCTTTTTGGCCTGGTCCAAATCAAAAAGAAATTGTTTTTGAGAGTATTAAACAAGAATATTTAATAACGTTAAATCTTCTTAGAAAAGATAATACAAGGTTGCGACAGATCTTATCTCTTCAAGAATCATCAAATGATAAACATATTTCAGCTGCTGTTATTTCGAGAAAAACAGGTAGTTGGTGGAGACAAATAATTTTAAACAAAGGTTCAAAGGATGGAGTGGAAATTGGTAATATTGTGATTGGTCCAGGTGGATTATTAGGAAGAGTAAAAAATACTTCTTTATTTACTTCGTCGGTAACTTTAATAACTTCTCCAGAAAGTAAGTTAGGCGTTTGGGTGGATAGAATTCAAATCAATGGATTACTAGTAGGTTTAGGAGATGATTATCCTAGACTAATACTTTATTCAAAAGATGCTGATATTAAAGTCGGAGACTTTGTATCATCATCTCCTGCTAGTACGTTATTACCTCCAAATATCCCTATTGGTATTGTCCAATCTATAGATGAGACATTGCAATCAAAAAAAACGGCAAAAATTTCACTATTAGCAAAACCTCATGTAATTGATTGGGTACAAATTTTGAAAGTAAATATTTAATGAAGAAATTTTTTTCAAAAAAATTATCCATAATAAGCTTTATTTTTATCCCAATTATTTTTTTATGGCACCCGAATTGGCTTGGATTTTTAGGTGTTCAGCCCTATTGGCCATTATTTTGGTTATTGCCTTGGTCAATGATTTATGGATCAATCAATGGATTAATATTTGGTTTGTTTTTAGGTCTCATTTTAGATTCTCTAACTTTAAATGAGAGTTTTACTCAAATACCAGGTTTAATTTTTTGTGGGTTTTTGTTTGGGAGAATTAAATTACATAGTGATATTTTGTTAGGACATTTTAGGTATGGTTTAATTTGTTCTTTTGGAAGTTTTTTATGTGGGAGTCTTTATTTTTTGCAAATTTTGTTTAGAAATTTTTCAGATAGCTATTCTTTGATGTTGATTCCCAGTGTTAAAAGTATATTAGCGGAAGTTTTTTTGACAGGTTTATTTGCTCCCTTTATTTGCTCCCAACTTTTAAGAATGTTTATATTTTCGAGAAGAAAAATACAATAATAAATTTTCCTGAGACTTAAAAGTGTTTAAAAAATTATATATTCTTTCAAATCATTTAAAATATTTGTAAACCTTAGGAATATCTCTTTGAGGGTTCGTAATGTTATATTTTTAATTGTTAGAATAAATATTCAATGCAATAGCTCTTTGCTTTGAAATATCTATAAATCTTTTTTAACTATGTCAAAAGCAAGAATTTTAGTTGTTGATGATGAACCAGCAGTTTTGAAGGTATTAGTTACGAGGCTTCAACTAGCAGGATATCAAGTTTATTCAGCTACTAACGGCGAAGAAGCACTTGAGTCATTTCAAAGGGATTCCCCAGATTTGATAGTTCTTGATGTTATGCTTCCAAAAATGGATGGATTTGCAGTTTGTAGAAGAATTAGAGCTGAATCAGTTGTTCCAATAATATTTCTAACAGCTCTAGAGGCTATTTCAGAAAGAGTTGCCGGTTTGGATTTAGGGGCTGATGATTACTTATCTAAACCATTTAGCCCAAAAGAGTTAGAGGCTAGAATAGCTACCATTTTGAGAAGAATGGGCCCAACTGTATCAGTTACGGAAACTAAAGAAGTTCCTTCAGGCAAAGGAGTCATGAAATTTGGGAGTTTAGTTGTTGATACTAATCGCAGACAAGTTTCAAGAGCAGGAGATAGAATTAGCTTAACTTATACTGAATTTAGCCTTTTAGAATTATTGTTTGACGAGCCTGGAAAGGTTGTTCCGAGAGCAGAAATTTTAGAACAGCTATGGGGTTATCCTCCTCGAAGAGCAGCAGATTTAAGGGTTGTAGATGTATATGTAGCTAGATTAAGAGGTAAATTAGAACCAGATCCAAGAAATCCAGAATTAATACTAACAGTTAGAGGAATTGGTTACGCATCTCAGAGAGTTGGTGAAACAGCAACATCTTTGGCAAGTTGAGCCAGAGTCTGATAATTTTATTAAATAAAACAAATATATTAAATAAACTTTGTCTGAAATAAAAGAAGCACGCCTACAAAAAGCTAATTCACTCATTAGTAAAGGATTCGCTTCTTACGCACAGAATTTTAGGGTTTCAAATACTATAAAATTTCTAATTAAAAAATTTGATTATTTAGAAAATGGTCAAGAAGAAGACTTCAGTGTCTCTATTGCTGGAAGAGTAATGGCAAAAAGGGTAATGGGTAAAATTGCCTTTTTCACTATAAGCGATCAAGATGGTCAGATTCAGCTTTATATTGATAAAAAGATTGTTAACTTAAATTTAGAAAAACAAAAATTACTTTCTTTTGAAGATATCAAGGAAACAGTAGATATTGGTGATTGGATAGGTGTCAACGGAACTATTAAAAAAACAAATAAAGGTGAACTTTCTATTAAAGTAGAAAAATGGGAAATGTTATCCAAATCATTACAACCTTTGCCAGATAAATGGCATGGCTTAACTGATATTGAAAAAAGATATAGACAACGGTATCTGGATTTAATAGTGAATCCTCATTCTAAAAATGTATTTAAAACAAGAGCAAAATGTATAAGTTTTATAAGAAAATGGTTAGATAATAGAAATTTTTTAGAGATAGAGACACCAATTCTGCAATCTGAAGCTGGGGGTGCTGAAGCAAGACCATTTATAACTCATCACAACACTTTAGATATTCCGCTGTATCTAAGAATCGCTACAGAATTGCATTTAAAAAGAATGGTTGTTGGAGGATTTGAGAAAGTATATGAATTGGGAAGAATCTTCCGTAATGAGGGGATAAGTACAAGGCATAATCCAGAATTTACCTCAGTTGAAATTTATCAAGCTTTTTCTGACTATGTCGATATGATGAATTTAACTGAAGAATTGATTAAGGATGTTGTAGCTGATGTATGTGGGTCTTTAACTATAAATTATCAAAATAAAGAAATTGATTTTTCTAAACCTTGGACAAGAATATCCATGAAAGATATTGTCAAAAAATATACAGGGATTGATTTTGATTCTTTCAGTGGAGACTTTCAAGAAGCAAAAGAAGCCGTTAAAAGTATCAATGTTGATTTCTCTAATAAAGTCAATACTATAGGAAGACTTTTAAATGAGGTCTTCGAGCAAAAAGTAGAATCAAAACTTATAGAGCCCACTTTTGTTATCGATTATCCTGTTGAAATTTCTCCTTTAGCTAGGCCTCATTTTGATAATAAAGAAATGGTTCAGAGATTTGAATTATTCATTGTTGGTCGCGAGCTTGCAAATGCGTTTAGTGAGTTGATAGATCCAGTAGATCAAAGAGAAAGAATGCAATTGCAGCAATCTCTTAGAGATGAAGGCGATCTTGAGGCTCATTGTATAGATGAAGATTTCTTGAATGCTTTAGAGATTGGCATGCCGCCTACTGGAGGATTAGGTATAGGCATTGATAGGCTAATTATGTTAATTACTGATAGTGCATCAATTAGAGATGTCATCCCTTTCCCATTGTTAAAACCAGAAAAAACTTCCAAAAAAAATGAAAAAAATACCCTCGAATGAAGTAAAATAGATAAATTAATCCAATACGAAATTTTTAAATGAGTGGTGAACGTGTTGGTTTCCGTTTCAAACACGCGGATGCAGTAGTAAAAAGAAATCCTCAGGGCCGATCAAGAAGAGGATGGGTTATTGAACCAGTAGAGCAAACTACAAGCAGAGGTACAAAAATGCCTGCCTACAAAATTCGCTGGAGAGATAGTGAGAGGCCTGAAACAGTCTTACAGCATATGTTAATTGCAGATCCAGATCCTTCCCCACCACCAAGTTCAGTAAGTTTGGATTCATAGTTGCAATTATTCTGCATAATAATTTCATCTTTTTAGTGCAGAGTTGATTTCTTTTTTAATACTTTTTTGTTTTTCATCTTGGCGTTTGTCATGTAATTTTTTACCTTTGCCGACTCCAATAGTTAGTTTTATCCATGAGCCTTTTAAATAAAGAGATAATGGAACAATAGTCATCCCTTTTTTTTCAGTATTGGATTTCATTTTTATTATTTCTTTTTTATGTAGTAGCAACTTTCTATTTCTTAATGGATCATGATTAAAGAAAGATCCCACATTTTTATGTGGTGAAATGTGAACATTCAATAATAAGATCTCACCATCTCTAAATGAACAGTACCCATCTCTTAAATTTACGTTTCCGTTTCTAATGGATTTTACTTCAGTTCCTAAAAGCTCAATTCCAGCTTCGATTGTTTCAGATATTGCATATTGAAATTTTGCATATCTATTTTCAGCTAGAAGTTTAAAACTATTATCTTTATTAGAATTTTTTTTAACTTTGTTTGAATTTTTTGCCATTTTAGTTGTAAAAAATCTTTCTACTCAGAACAATTACAATTAACCTTTCATTATGGCAATAATTTCTTCCAATATAGGCGATAATGACTTTTCTCTTCGCAAAAAAGAGCTTAGGATAGTTGATTCAAAAATAATTCCAGAAGAAAAGAGAAATAAAAATCTGAACTTAGCTAGGCCTCTTACTTTAAAAGAATTTATTGGCCAAGAAAAACTTAAAACTTCTTTAAGAATAGCTATAGATGCTTCAATTTTTAGAAAAGAACCGATGGAGCATACTCTTTTATATGGACAGCCTGGTTTAGGTAAGACTACTCTTGCTTTTTTGATAGCCCATGAATTGAACACAAAATGTAGGATAGCCACTGCGCCAGCGATTGAAAGACCTAGAGATATTGTAGGCTTACTTCTTGGATTAAAAGATGGAGAAGTTTTGTTTATCGATGAGATACATCGCTTAAATAGGTTAACTGAAGAGTTGTTATATTCTGCAATGGAAGATTTTAGACTCGACTTAACTATGGGTGCTAATAGAGGGGCCCGTTGCAGAACAATTAATCTTCCTAGGTTTACTCTGATTGGTGCGACAACTAAATTAGCCTCAATAAGTGCACCTCTAAGGGATAGATTTGGTATATCTCAAAAAATTGAATTTTACACATATGATGAATTAAAACAAATAATTATTAATTTCTCTCGATTAATAAATCTCAATTTAGATGATGAAGCATCTTATGACTTAGCAAAGATATCACGAGGGACTCCAAGAATTGCTTTAAGATTATTAAGACGAGTTAGAGATTATGCTCAGGTCGTTAATAAAACTAATAAAATTTCAGTGAATTTAATAAAAAAAGCTTTAAATTCTTACCAAATAGACGAAAAAGGATTGGATTCTTTAGATAGACACTATTTATCTTTTCTTAACCAAAACAATAATATTCCAACTGGTCTTGATTCAATTGCAGCTGGCTTAGGTGATGATTCTTCAATGTTAGAATTTGTAGTTGAGCCATATTTAATCAAAATTGGTTTTCTCACAAGAACTCCTCGAGGAAGATTGCTTACTGCTATGGGAAAAAAGTATATTAATTCAAAAAATGATAACTTTTAAAAAAGTAAAGATTTGTTTTTTAATAATTTTTGTTTTTTTAAATATTTTTTTTATTGCACCATGCTATTCGTCATCTTTGAGGGAGGATTCGTTTAAAAACGCATTAGATTTAAGTTCAAGCGGACAATTTAATCTCGCTTTAAAAGAATGGAATCAATATCTCGATTCTTATCCTGATGACGCTGCGGGTTTAAGCAATAGAGGAAATGTAAAACTTGTTATAGGAGATCTAAAGGGATCAATAGATGACCAAAATAAAGCAATAAGTTTGAATCCTACTGAAATAGATCCCTACATTAACAGGGGGATAGCAGAGGAAGCATTGGGTCTATGGTCTCAAGCGAAAACAGATTATATGTTCGTTATTTCCCAAGATAGTAAAAATTTCTCTGCATTATATAATTTGGCTAATGTAGAGGGATCTACATCAGATTGGGAAAAAGCTAGAGATTTATTTTCAAAAGCTGCTTTATATAATCCAGGATTTGCGATGGCTAGATCGAGTATGGCATTAGCAGATTTCCAATTGGGTAACATTGATGAATCTGAAAAAGAATTAAAAAAATTAATTAGACGTTATCCAACTTTTGCTGATGCTAGGGCAGCTTTAACAGCTTTGAATTGGTCAAAGGGCGAATCTGGCAAAGCAGAGAGTAATTGGATAGCGGTAACTGAATTAGATCCTAGATATAGTGATGAAGAATGGTTGAAAAAAATACGAAGATGGCCTCCACAACCAATTAGAGATTTAATGAACTTTATCGATTTAAAATAAGTGATGAATAGAGATCAGTTGTATAAAAAAATTGATTCGTTTAATGATGAATTAATTAACTTAAGAAGACATATTCATGCACATCCGGAATTAAGTGGACTTGAAAATCAAACGGCGATTTTAATAAGTGGTTTTTTAAAAAATATTGGTTGGAATGTTAGAGAATCTATTGGCAGAACGGGTGTTGTGGCTGATTTTGGGCCCTTAGATAAGGGTATTATAGCTTTAAGAGTAGATATGGATGCTTTGCCAATATTTGAGGAAACCAAATTAAGTTTTTCTTCAAAAGTAGATGGTGTTATGCATGCCTGTGGTCATGATTTGCATATATCGATTGGATTGGGGGTGGCAAAAATTATTAAGGATTTAAAATTAAATTTTGGGACTAGGATAATATTTCAGCCCGCTGAAGAAATTGCGAGCGGAGCTAGATGGATGATTAAGGATGGTGCAATTAATGGTTTAACCCATATTTTGGGAGTCCATGTGTACCCAGATTTATCAGTAGGGACTATTGGCATTAAAGAGGGTAGTTTAACTGCAGCTGCGGGAGAACTCAAGGTAGAGATTAAAGGAAAATCAGGACATGGTGCTCGACCTTACGAAGGAGTTGATGCTATTTGGGCGGCCTCTAAAGTGATATCGGGAATTCAAGAATCAATAACACGGAAGCTAGATCCTCTAGATCCTGTAGTAATAACTTTTGGGAAAATAAATGGTGGCAATGCATTCAACGTTCTTGCAGAAAAGGTTAATTTAATTGGTACGGTTAGATGCACTAATCGTAAACTATTTGAGAATATTAGTGATTGGCTCAATGAAAATATCACTTCATTAGCTAATAGTTGCGGAGCTGAAGCAAAAGTAATATTTAGAGAAATCACTCCAGCAGTTAATAATAATTCTGAAATTAATAGAGTCCTTAGAGATTCGGGAGTTAAGGTTTTGGGTCAAGAAAATGTTATCGAATTACAAAAACCATCATTAGGAGCTGAGGATTTCGCTGAATTTTTAAAAGATATTCCAGGTGCTATGTTTAGGCTTGGTGTTTCGAGTTCAAATGGATGTGCTCCGCTTCATAGTTCTAAATTTGATCCAGATGAAAGAGCTATTGCTGTTGGAATTAAAGTGATAACAGAATCCATAGTAAAGTTAAACAATGAAAAAGTTAATACAATTGGTAAATGAATATCAATAAAAGATTTATTTTATCTTTTGTGGCTCCTTTCATGATTTTCATATCTGCTATGGGATTGATATTTAGGGACAATTCCAGGAAGATTTTTTATTTACCTATTGGAGTAATGGGAATTGTAATTATTTTGGAGAGGGTTATAAGCAGACAAATGGATAGGAAAAATATTCTAAAAAAGATAAATTCTTATCAAAAAGATAAATAAAGTCATTTTATTTATTTTTACGCAATATGAGATGACTATTTTTTAGAAAAGAGCTATTAATAATATTAATACTAGGGGTGCTAAGAATTTTAACTTAGCTGAGATCATACCCTTTGAACCTGAATCATTAAACTTGATGCAGGGAAGTGAAGATTTGATCAAACTTTAGTAATAAAACTTTTAAAAAATTTGTAAATTATGAGAAGTTCGTGGATTAAGCCTCGCCTTGGGAAAGACAATGTAACTCAAATGAACTTTGCGAGAAACGGATATATTACTGAAGAAATGGATTTTGTTGCTAAAAAAGAGAATCTTCCTCCTTCTTTAATAATGGAAGAAGTCGCAAGAGGCAGATTAATTATTCCAGCTAATATTAATCATTTAAATCTTGAACCAATGTCAATAGGCATTGCTTCAAGATGCAAAGTTAATGCCAATATTGGTGCTTCCCCTAATGCAAGTGATATCAATGAAGAGGTAGAGAAGCTAAAACTGGCAGTTAAATATGGGGCTGATACGGTTATGGATCTTTCTACTGGAGGAGTAAATTTAGATGAAGTTCGGCAAGCAATTATTCATGAGTCTCCTGTTCCAATTGGAACAGTTCCTGTCTATCAAGCATTAGAGAGTGTACATGGTTCAATAGATAAATTAACTGAAGACGACTTTCTTCATATTATTGAAAAACATTGTCAGCAGGGCGTAGATTATCAAACTATACATGCTGGGCTGTTAATAGAGCATTTACCGAAAGTCAAAGGAAGAATTACTGGAATTGTCAGTAGGGGAGGAGGTATTTTAGCCCAATGGATGTTACATCATTTTAAACAAAACCCTCTCTATACAAGGTTTGATGACATTTGCGAGATTTTTAAGAAATATGATTGTACTTTTTCTCTAGGAGACTCATTAAGGCCTGGATGTTTGCATGATGCTTCTGATGATGCCCAGTTAGCTGAATTGAAGACCTTAGGAGAGCTTACTCGAAGAGCATGGGAACATAATGTTCAAGTAATGGTTGAGGGTCCTGGTCATGTACCTATGGACCAAATTGAGTTTAATGTGAGAAAGCAAATGGAAGAATGTTCAGAAGCCCCATTTTATGTGCTTGGTCCATTAGTGACAGATATATCACCTGGTTATGACCATATATCAAGTGCTATTGGGGCGGCGATGGCAGGTTGGTATGGAACTTCTATGTTATGCTATGTAACCCCAAAAGAACATCTAGGTCTACCAAATGCAGAAGATGTGAGAGAAGGCTTAATTGCTTATAAAATTGCTGCTCACGCTGCTGATATAGCAAGACATAGAGCTGGAGCTCGTGATCGAGATGATGAACTTAGTCATGCAAGGTATAACTTTGATTGGAATAAACAATTCGAACTTTCATTAGATCCGGAAAAGGCAAAGCAGTACCATGATGAGACACTGCCTGAAGAAATCTTTAAAAAAGCAGAGTTTTGTTCAATGTGTGGCCCTAAACATTGTCCAATGAATTCAAAGATTTCTGATGAATCTCTTGATCAGTTAAAAGATAAACTTGAAGAATGCAATACTTCAGTGTAGTTATCAATTAGTAGTTAAAGAATTTCCTTCGTCTTATTAACTACGTTTTCGACCGTAAATCCAAAATTTTTCATACATTCTCCCCCTGGCGCTGATGCACCAAATCTGTCCATAGTAATACAAATTCCATCAAAACCTGTATATTTATGCCAACCAAATGAATGGGCAGCTTCTACTACAACTCTCTTTCTTACACTACTAGGTAAAACACTTTCTTTATAAGATTCTTCTTGCTCTTCAAAAAGTTCTACACAAGGCATAGAAACAACTCTAATTTTTTTACCTAAACTTGAAATTTCTTTACTTGCTTCGATGCAAAGGTTCAGTTCGCTTCCAGTACCAATAAATATTAAGTCTGGTGTTCCTTCACAATCTGAAACTACATATCCTCCTAGAGCAACTTTGTCGATCGAGGTATTTTCTTGATTTGGCATACCTTGTCTACTTAAACAAAGGGCAGAAGGTCTTTTTCGATTTTGAATAGCAAGCTTATAAGCTCCACTCGTCTCATTGCCATCTCCAGGCCTGAAAACTAGCATGTTAGGCATGGCGCGAAGAGAAGGGATAGTTTCAATAGGTTGATGTGTTGGGCCATCTTCTCCTACACCAATTGAATCGTGAGTTAAGACGTAGATCACTCCTAATTCGCTAAGTGCTGAAAGCCTCATTGAGCCCCTCATATAATCTGCGAAAACAAGGAAGGTTCCACCATAGGGAATTAGACCACTATTGTGATAGGCAATTCCATTAAGTACCGCTGCCATTGCATGCTCTCGTACACCAAAATGTAAATATCTTTTTTCTGGGCTATGTGGCTGGAATGATCCAGTTTCTCCCTTTATATCAGTGTAATTAGAGTGAGTTAAATCTGCAGATCCGCCAATTAATTCAGGTAGGTTAGGACCTAAAGCACCTAAACATATTTGTGAATGTTTTCTGGTGGCTAACCCTTTGTCATCAGGTGAATAAGAGGGGAGATCTGAGTCCCAATTCTCAGGTAATTGACCCCCTAACATTCTTTTTAATTCGGCTCCTTCAGAAGGATATTTTTTTTGATATTCTTCAAATTTAGTTTCCCATTCTTTCTCTAATTTTTCACCTTTGTTTATTGAATTTCTAAAATGTGCATATACTTCATCGGGTATTTCAAATGGAGGATATTCCCAATTTAGAAACTCTCTAGTTAATGCAGCCTCTTCTTCTCCAACAGCTGCTCCATGAATTCCAGCCGTATCTGATTTATTGGGAGAACCATATCCTATGGTTGTAGAAATCTTTATAATTGAAGGTTTGTCTGTAATTAATTTTGCTTTTTCGATAGCTTCAGTGATTCCTTTAACATCATGATTCCCATCTTCAACATGTTGTACATGCCATCCATAGGCTTCATATCTTTTTAAGACATCTTCGGTAAAAGAAACGTCGGTTCGCCCATCAATGGTAATTTGATTATCGTCATATAGTGCAATTAATTTTCCAAGCTTAAGATGACCAGCTAATGAGCAGGCCTCTGATGCAATACCCTCTTGATTACATCCATCACCCATTATTACGTAGGTATAGTGATCAACGATATTGCAATCAGGCTTATTAAATTTAGCTGCTAAGTGTGTTTCAGCTATTGCTAAACCAACTGCATTTGAAATTCCGGCTCCAAGAGGCCCAGCTGTAACTTCAACTCCTTCAGTTTCGAATGTTTCTGGGTGTCCTGGTGTTTTTGAGCCCCATTGCCTAAATTCTTTAATATCTTCTATGGAAACTGACTTATATCCTGTCAAATGAAGTAAGGAATATAACAGCATACAGCCATGACCAGCTGATAATACAAAACGGTCTCTATTGAACCATTTTGGGTTCTTAGGGTTGTGATTTAGTATGTTTTGCCATAATGCATAACCCATAGGAGCACATCCCATTGGCAATCCAGGATGTCCACTATTAGATTTATTTACTGCATCTACAGCAAGCATTCTTATACTATTTACACAAAGTGATTCTAATGAAACAGATGCAGCGACCATTGTTTTAAAATAAGTTAAGTTGGAAATACAGAATTGGTTGTCTTCAATTCATTTTGCTGAAAGCAAGGCAAACATTGTGACCACCAAAGCCGAAAGAATTAGAAAGAGCAACTCCTATTTGAGCTTCTCTTGCATTATTTGGTACATAATCAAGATCACATTCAGGATCTCGATTGACGTAGTTAATTGTAGGAGGGATAAAATTATGTGTCAAAGAAAGTATACAAGCTACGGCTTCTATACCTCCTGAGCCTCCTAGGAGATGACCTGTCATCGACTTAGTAGAGCTTACAGGAATGAGGTAAGATCTGTCTCTAAAAATAGATTTAATTGCAGAAGTTTCATTTTTATCATTAGCTGATGTACTTGTTCCATGAGCATTTATGTAATCAACTTTTTCATGGCTAAGACAGGCGTCTTCAATTGCTAATTTGATAGCTTCAGCGCCTCCTATACCGCCTGGAGATGGAGCAGTTATGTGATGAGCATCACATGTTGTTCCATAACCAACTATTTCTGCATAAATTCTCGCATTCCTTTTTTGTGCATTTTCTAAAGTTTCTAAAACAAGAATTCCAGATCCCTCTCCAATAACAAATCCATCTCTTTCTGCATCAAATGGTCTGCTAGCAGTTTGAGGGCTTTCATTTCTGGAAGAAAGAGCTTTGGCACTGGCAAAACCAGCTACTCCGAGAGGTGTAATACTCGCTTCTGCTCCCCCACAGATCATTGCATCTGCTTTTCCAAGTTGGATTAATCTAAAAGAATCACCAATTGCATTTGAACCGGCAGCGCAAGCGGTGGAAACAGAGGAACTTGGTCCTTTTGCACCTAAAGCGATTGCAGCCAACCCAGTTGCCATGTTTGGAATCATCATTGGGACTGTAAATGGGCTAACTCTTTTAGGCCCTTTATGACTCAATATTTGAGCTTGACTTTCCATAGTTAGTAAGCCTCCAACACCAGAACCAATAATCACTCCAATTCTTGATGCATTAGCTTCAGTAATTTCAAGTCCCGAATCATTAAAGGCTTGCTTTGCAGCAATAACTCCAAACTGGGAAAAACGATCCCATCTTTTGGATTCTTTAGCATCAATAAAATTTTCAGATTGAAGATTTTTTACTTCTGCAGCAAATTTGCAGGGATGTTGTACAGGATCAAAAAGAGTAATGTCTGAAACCCCATTAGTACCTGTTTGAAGACCGACTAAATATTCATCAATGTTATTACCAATTGGAGTTACTGCTCCGATACCAGTAATAACTACTCGATGGAAATTTGGCATCCTATACTAACCTTTTTTTTCTTCGATGAATTTTACTGCATCGCCAACAGTTGCTATTCCTTCAGCTGCTTCATCAGGAATTTCAATATCAAATGCTTCTTCAAGAGCCATTACTAATTCAACGGTATCAAGAGAATCAGCACCTAAATCATTTTGGAAATTTGAATCTGATTTGACCTCTCCTGCTTCAACGCTTAATTGTTCTGAAACAATAGAACAGACTTTTTCAAGGATTTCTTGAGACATAGTTTATGGAAATTACTAATTATCTTTATGATTTTATGCCCTAGAGTTAACAAGAGTGAAGCATATCTTAATTTTTTTAATTTCTTTGTAAGACAATAGTATTATAAAACGAGGTTCAAAAGACAATTTTTACATGTCACACGCAGTTAAAATTTATGACACTTGCATTGGTTGTACCCAATGTGTAAGGGCTTGCCCACTTGATGTTCTAGAGATGGTGCCTTGGGACGGCTGTAAAGCTGGCCAAATAGCTTCATCTCCTAGAACAGAAGATTGTGTAGGTTGCAAAAGATGTGAAACGGCATGTCCTACAGATTTCTTAAGTATTCGTGTTTATTTAGGAGATGAGACTTCTAGGAGTATGGGTTTGGCATATTAACTTTTATAGTGCAGTTTTAAGAGAGTCCATGTTTTTGTAAATACGCATTTTGTTTCAATATAATTGAAAAAAAAAATACGTATGTGTGGAATAGTTGCTGTAACTGGATATAAAAAAGCTTTACCATTATTAATTAATGGTTTAGAAAAACTTGAATACAGAGGTTACGATTCTGCAGGTATTGCAATAATAAATTCCGAAACAAGTTGTATCTCTTGTAATAAAGCAGAAGGAAAACTTAAGAATTTAATAAGTAATCTTAATGATCATAATATTCCTGGAACTGTCGGTATAGGACATACCAGATGGGCAACACATGGAAAACCTGAGGTTAAAAATGCTCATCCTCACACCGATAGTTCAGGAAATATAGCAGTTGTTCAAAATGGCATTATTGAGAATTTTCAAGATTTAAAAAATAAATTAGAGGAAGAGGGCATTATTTTTAATTCTGATACAGATACCGAGGTGATTCCCCATCTAATTCAAAGAGAGTTAAATACCTTAAGTAAACTTAATCTTGAGAATAATGGTTCAACATTATTAGTAGCTGTGAGAAATGTATTATCGGATTTAGAAGGATCTTATGCTTTAGCAGTTTTATGGTCTGGTGCTCCAACCTCATTGGTAGTTGCAAGAAGACAAGCGCCCTTGATTATTGGTTTGGGTGAAGGAGAATTTATTTGTGCTAGCGATACTCCAGCCATTGCAAATTTTACGAATATTATTTTGCCTATGGAGGATGAAGAAATAGCTTTGTTGACTCCCCTTGGAATTGAAATATATGACTCAAGCAACGAAAGACAATATAGAAATCCAGTTTCTTTAAAAGTCTCAGAGCAAATAATGGATAAGATGAATTTCAAACACTACATGTTGAAAGAGATATATGATCAGCCACAGACTGCAAAAAACTGGTTAGAAAATTATTTAATTAAGAACTCAGATAATGGTCAATATCAAATCAACTATCCGTTTGATACGGAGTTTTTTGATTCAATAGAAAGAATTGAAATTGTTGCTTGTGGTACAAGTAAACATGCTGCAATGGTGGGAAGCTTTTTATTAGAACAATTTTCAGGTATCCCTACTAATGTTTTTTATGCAAGCGAATTTCGATATTCACCACCACCACTATTGCCCAATACACTAACTATTGGAGTCACTCAATCTGGAGAAACTGCTGACACAATTGCTGCGATAGATATGGAAATTAAAAGACGTTCTTCAATTGAAAATGAAAAATTTAAACCCAATCTTATTGCAATAACAAATAGAAAAGAGAGTTCCATAGGAAGGCAGGTCTCAAATATAATTGATATCTGTGCAGGTATAGAAGTTGGAGTCGCAGCAACAAAAACTTTTTTTGCTCAATTACTTTCTTTTTATGGATTAGCCATAAAATTTGCTCAAATTAAAGGCAATCAAAGTCCTGATGAAATAGGTAAATTAATAAACGAACTTATAAAACTACCGCCATTACTTGAAGATCTCTTAGAGAAACATAATGAATCTTCTAAAAAGCTGGCACATGACTTTTTTAATATTAAAGATGTTATTTTTTTAGGAAGAGGAATCAATTATCCTATTGCCCTTGAAGGTGCGTTAAAACTTAAAGAAATTAGTTACATTCATGCAGCAGGATATCCTGCTGGTGAAATGAAACATGGTCCAATAGCTTTGTTAGATAAAAAAGTACCTGTAGTTTCCATTGCTTCACCTGGTGAGGTTTTCGATAAAGTTATTAGTAATGCTCAAGAAGCAAAAGCTAGAGATTCATATTTGATTGGGATTGCTCCTGAATGTAATGGAACTGAAATCTTTGATTATTTAATGAAAGTTCCTGCCTCTAATGAATGGATTTCACCTCTACTTAATATATTGCCTCTACAATTATTGAGTTACCATATTGCAGCTCATAGAGGACTTGACGTGGATCAACCAAGAAATTTAGCTAAAAGTGTAACTGTTGAATAATAAGTTTCTAACAAATTTTTAATTTTTTTAATTTATAGCTCTAAAAGTCCATTTGGAGGATTGATGATTAGAAAATTATTTTTTATATCCACTAATGGGACTATTTCTTTAACAAATGGTATAAGAACTTTTTTTTGATTTTGTAATAATTCAACAACAAGTAAATTATTTTTCTCATTCTCTAAATTGATAACTTTCCCAATTATTTTTAATTCATCATTTTCTAAAGTCTTGACTTCGAGATTTAAAAGTTCTAATAAGTGGAATTCTTCCTTTTGTAATTTGGGTAGTGTATCGGTTTTTACAAGAATTTTAAATTTTTTTAGTTGTTCTGCATGATTTCTTGTATTTATACCTTGGAACTTAACTATGAAGGTTTCTTTACCAGGCTGTTTTAAACCAGATATAAGTTCTATTTTTGCAGGAGGTTCATTTTCTTTTTGCAACCATCTAATTCCCGGTTTTAAAAATCTTTCTTCAAAATCACTTAGAGATTTAACCTTTACCTGTCCATTAATTCCATGACATGATGTTATCAATCCAACAGTCAACCATTTATTTTTATTTATCATATATTGTATTAGAAAGAATGTTTTATGGAATTATCTACTAAACCCATACTCCCTGGATCTTTTGTAGTTGTAAAAGATACCAATTCTATTTATAGAGGATATAAAGGTTTTGTACAAAGAGTTACCAAAAAAAAAGCAGCGGTTCTGTTTGAAGGAGGTAATTGGGATAAACTCATAACTTTTCAGCTAACCAATTTAGAAATAGTATAAGATTATATTTTACCTAAAGTCATAAATTTTTCTATCAAAGCTTTTGCTGCATTTGTTTCTGCTTGTTTATGAGATTTACCGAATGCGGATGATTCTTTTAATCCTTCGATAAATATATCGCAAGAAAATCTTTTAGGGTCCCCATTTTTCTTTGAGACTTCAATTATTTCATAAACTGGCAAATCAAAACCTTTACTTTGACACCACTCTTGCAATACTGTTTTAGATTTGAATTTATATGGTGCTTTTAAAAATATTTCTGAATCTTCCTGCCAAATATCATCTAACCAAAGATTTACTTCCTGAATGGAATTAAAGCACTTGTAAATAGAACCGATTAAAGCTTCTGTAGCTTCACCAATAATAGTATTTTTTGAATTTTCATCTCCAAGAGCTTTAGGTCCTTTAATTATTAATTTTTCAATATCAATTTTTTCCCCTAATTTAGTTAACCATTCATCACTGACAATTTGTGCTCTTAGCTCTGATCTTTCTCCAACACTCATTTGAGGATATTTTTTTTCAATAAAATTAGAAGCCGCTAATCTAAGGACTGCATCTCCGAAAAATTCTAGTTTTTCATAATTTAATATTTTGTCCTCCGAGGAGTGGATAAATGCTTGATTAAAATTTTGAATAATTGAAATATTTTCAGTTCTAATTATTTCAGAAAATCGTTTTGATTTAATATTTAAAGACTTTAAAAAAGTAGTTATTTGATTAATCCTGTTTGCGTTAATTATATTTGTCATCTGATTTGAATAATCACAACAATTTAGAAAGCAGGTCATAAGCCGGGTTCTGTTCATCTTAATTAATAAGATGGGCAATCATCTATCTAGAACTGGAATTACTTCACAGTCTCAAGCGGCGCTTGTAAGTAGATTGTGTAATGGTCATAAATCTACTAAGCCTTGCTCCCAGCCGGGGTTTACCTAGCCAACACTTCTCAATGTTGCTGGTGCGCTCTTACCACACCCTTGCACCCTTGCCATACATAAAGTATTAGGCGGTATGTTTCTGTGGCACTATCCTCACGGTTGCCCGCACTGGGAATTACCCAGCAAGCCTGACCATATGGGAGCCCGGACTTTCCTCAAGAAAGTTTTATTTTGGAAACAAAATAAAACTTTCTTGCGATTGCCTCTCCTGCTTTCATTTAGCATAATACTTAATACTCCAAAAATCATCTATTGGGGCTGTAGCTCAGCAGGATAGAGCAACGGTTTCCTAAACCGTAGGTCGTGGGTTCGACTCCCACCAGTCCCGTAAAAATAAAAAACTATATGTAGTATGTGTGCAAACTTGCTACTCTCTAGCTAGCGTATAGTTAGTAGTAAATCTTTTATGGCTAAGTTGCATGATATGCGTTTAAAACTCTTAATTCAACAAGAGCATGAACGCATTTCTAAATCCCAACCTAATGATTTAGATCTTTCAATAGTTCAAGCAAGATGCCTGTGCTGGCTTGCTCTATTGGCGGAAGCTCACGAAGATCAAGCAAATGATGCAGAAAAAAGAGGCGATGCCGAGCAAGCAATGGGATGGTTTGCTGATTCTATGAGACTAAGAGATGTTATTAATTTGGTTACTAGTATTGAAATACCTTTGCCAGATAGTCCGGATTCATTAGATGAAAATGACGAATTATTGGATGGCCCTACAATTTTCCCCAAATAGTGAGATGATATAGAAAGAATTATTTTTTCTTTTGACTGAAGAACCATGTCAATGCTCTGATTGTCAGAGATTTTATGAAGAGCATGATCGTCTAATTAGAGAATTTCCTACTTTTAAGCAGCAACAAGAATTAAATTGGGCATCTATTCAATCTTTCAGAACTCTATGTAGTAAGGTTACTGATGAGTTGCAGAGAGAATTATCTGAGAGAGAATCAAATAAAGATAACAGTCCAAAAGAAATACATATTTCTGATACAGAAATTACTGAAGCTTTAGATGAATTGGAGAGTGTTAATGCATATTTATATTCAATTGAAGCATTAATGGAAAGAATATTTGATACAAAAATTTCAAATAATATTGAATCAAAATTTAAAGAAATTGCAAATCAATTAGCCCCAGACCCATTAAATATGGATAGATTAATTTTGAATAGATTATTTCATCAAACCCCAGATTCACCAGATAAGAAAAATATTAATTAGTTAATTCTTCGACATCGCAAGTAATTTCAACTGGCATTGGAGAGACTTTCCAAATAGACTTACAGTACTCTCTAATAGATCTATCCGAAGAAAAATAACCTGATCTAGCAGTATTTAATAATGCCATTTTATTCCAAGATTTTTTATTATTCCAGCATTCACTAACCACATCCTGTTTATTTAAGTAGTCTTCAAAGTCAGCCATAACAAAAAATGGATCATGTCCAGTTAAGCTATTCAATAAAGGTTTAAATAATTCTTTATCCCCATTGCTAAAGTGGCCAATTTCAATTAAACGGATAACTTCTTTGAGCTCTGGACATTGATCAATAAAAGTTTTGGGAGAGTAGTTATTATTTTTTAAGTCCATAATTTCGCTTTCAGTTTTACCAAAAAGAAAGAAATTCTCTTTTTTAACTAGATCTCTTAATTCCACATTTGCTCCATCTAAGGTTCCAATTGTTAACGCTCCATTCATGGCAAACTTCATATTTCCAGTTCCAGATGCTTCTTTTCCAGCAGTTGAGATTTGTTCTGAAAGATCCGTTGCGGGATAAACTATTTCACCAAGTTTAACGTTATAGTCTGGTAGAAAAACAACTCTTAATAAACCATCCATGTCTGGATCAGAATTAACTACATCAGCAATACCATTGATGAATCTAATCATCAGCTTTGCCATAAAGTAACCTGGTGCAGCTTTACCTCCGAATATTATTGTTCTTGGGACTTCATATTTGTTTGTACCATTTTTGATTCTTAAATATTGGGCAATAATTTGTAGAGCGTTTAAATGTTGCCTCTTATATTGATGAATTCTTTTTACTTGAACATCGAATAAACTTGATGGATCCACGAGTATTCCAGTTTTCGAATGGATAAAGCTGGCTAATTTTCTTTTGCCATTTAGTTTAGTTTCCTCAAATTTTTGCAAAAAATTATTGTTATCTTTTTTTTCTTCTAACTTCTTAAGAAGTTCCATATTTGTTATCCAGTTTGGACCAACTTCTTCTTCTAAAAGGTTCGATAGTGATGGATTAGATAAGGCAACCCATCTCCTTGGAGTAACTCCATTAGTTACATTTGTAAATTTTTCAGGCCACAGAGCTGCGAATTCAGGTAGAAGTTGTCTTTTTATTAGATCTGAGTGAAGAGCTGCAACACCATTTATGTGATGAGCTCCAATTGTAGCTAAATGAGCCATCCGAACTGATTTGGAGCCTTCTTCATCGATTATTGATAGTTTTCGAAGGATCTTGTCATCACCTGGATATCGTAGTCTTAATTGTTGCAGAAATCTCCAATTAATTTCATAAATAATTTCTAGGTGACGAGGAAGAAGATCATGAAATAAACCTAGATCCCATTTTTCTAAAGCTTCTGGTAATAATGTATGGTTGGTATAAGCAACTGAAGATGTTGTTATGTTCCAAGCTTTATCCCAACCTATTTGATATTGGTCAATAAGAAGTCTCATTAATTCTGCAACTGCAATGGCAGGATGGGTATCATTCAATTGAACTGTCCAATGCTTAGGGAATTCTGTTATTGCTATTGATCTTTTTTCAAGACTTCTCAGCATATCTTGAAGAGAACAACTTACAAAAAAGTGTTGTTGTTTTAGTCTTAATCTTCTCCCTTCGTCAGTTCCATCATTTGGATATAGAACTTTTGAAAGAGTTTCAGATGCAACTTTTTCTTCGACTGCACCATAATAATCACCAATATTGAATGCATAAAAGTCAAAACTTTCTGTCGCATCAGCTCTCCATAATCTTAATCTGTCACATGTATTTACTCTGTATCCTAAAACTGGAACATCATGAGGTACTCCAATTGCATGTTCAGAAGGAATCCATCTTGACCTGTAATTCCCTTTATCATCTCTATAACTTTCAGTTCTTCCTCCAAAACCTACGAAACATGATTCGTCAGGTTGTGGGAGTTCCCATGGCCATCCACCCTTTAACCATTTGTCAGTTACTTCAACTTGCCAACCATCCCTAATTAATTGATTGAATATGCCAAATTCATATCGAATACCATAACCCACCGCTGGAACTTGTAGAGATGCTAGCGATTCCATGTAACATGCTGCAAGTCTGCCAAGTCCACCATTACCTAGTCCAGGCTCCTCTTCAACTTCAAGAATTGTTGACAATGATTCAATACCAAATCTTTTTAAAGCATCTTCTGCTTCTTGAGTTATTCCAAGATTGAGAAGATTATTACTTAATTGAGGGCCTATTAAAAATTCTGCTGATAGATAGGCAACTGTTTTTTGTGGTTTTTTTCTTATTACTTCTTGGCTGGCTAAATATCTTGTCATTAATCTATCTTTCACTGCGTAACTTAAAGCCATATACAAGTCGTGGGGACTTGCAGAAGTAGCTAACTTGCCAAGAGTATAAAAAAGATGGGCTGTCATTCCTTGGAAAACAGCATCAGAATCCATGCCAGCTTTCTCAGGATCTAAATAGCAGCCCGGGGTAGGCAAACGTAGATCAAAGGGTTGGTTGGAATTCATTTGATTGGCCATATAACAGACAATAGCCATTTTTAAGAAAATTTCTTTGTTGTAACTTCAGATCCACACTTGTTGAGTATTTTTGCTTTTTTCTTACATATTTCTTAAAGTGGGCCCTCCATAAACTATCTTCCAATTAGGTAGTTTATTTTTCTCTAATTTTAAATGTATTCCTTACTTGCTGAATTAAGTGCACATGATTTAGAAGTTGCTGAAACGTTGATAGGAGTTATAAGGTTTCTATTGATATTTTTAGCTGCAAGAGCATTAGCAGAAGTATTAGTTAGACTAAGTTTGCCAACTATAGTAGGCGAGCTTCTTGCAGGGGTTGTAATAGGAGCATCAGGATTCCATTTATTGATACCGCCCTCAGCTGGAACTGAACTAAATGAGGGACTTGTAAATGTTATTAGTTCATTAGCGTCAATCCCCCCAGAAGCAGTACCTGATGTTTATTTCGAAAGCTTTCCCTCGCTCCAAGCAGTGGCGACACTTGGTTTGTATGCACTTTTATTTTTAACAGGGTTAGAAAGTGAGTTAGAGGAATTGGTAGCTGTCGGTGCTCAGGCTTTTACTGTTGCTATGGCTGGCGTAATTTTACCGTTTGCGTTTGGAACTCTTGGATTAATGTTTATTTTCCAAGTAGATCTAATTCCAGCAGTTTTTGCTGGAGCATCTATGACAGCCACGAGTATAGGAATTACTGCAAGTGTTTTCGGTGAATTGGGATATCTGAAAACTAGAGAAGGACAGATTGTTATTGGTGCAGCAGTGTTAGACGATATTTTGGGAATTGTTATTCTGGCAGTTGTAGTTGCCCTTGCTGCCGGAGGTACTTTAGAAATTGCTCCTATTGTTAAATTAGTTGCAGCAGCTGTAGTGTTTGTTATTGCTGCTATTGCATTAAGTAGAACAGCTGCTCCAGGTTTTGATTGGTTATTAGATAGATTAAAGGCTCCTGGAGCGGTGGTGGTAGCTTCTTTTGTGATACTTGTATTGTGTTGTTTCGTTGCAACAGCCATTGGATTGGAAGCAGCTTTAGGGGCTTTTGCAGCTGGATTAATTCTTAGTAGTTCTAAAAATAATCATGCAATACAACAATCTGTTTTACCTTTAGTTTCCTTATTCGCGACTATTTTCTTTGTATTAGTTGGAGCTGGAATGGATTTATCTGTTATAAATCCACTTGATCCAACAAGCAGATCAGCTCTTGTAGTTGCTGGATTTTTATTAGTTGTTGCGATTATTGGAAAAATTGCAGCCGGATGGGTATTTTCAAGCGACAAACCTACAAATAGATTAGTTGTGGGCTTGGGCATGATGCCTAGAGGAGAGGTTGGTTTAATTTTTCTTGGGCTAGGAACAAGCGCTAAATTATTAACTCCTTCTCTTGAAGCAGCTATTTTATTAATGGTTATAGGAACTACATTTCTTGCACCTGTACTCTTAAGAATTGTTCTAAAAGATAAGCCCCCAAATGATGGTAATAAAATTTCAGATGATGTTGCAGCTGATCCAGTGGGTCTTCTTTAGGAAATAAGTTTATTAGAATCAATTAAGATAAAATTTTCAATGAATGGAAAAGTCAGCTCTGATAGATAGTGGTGTAACCTATAACTGGAATTTTTTAAATTACCCAATTCATACAGTTTCCGCTAAGCCCGAGCAAAAATCAAAAGAATGTGCAATTTTATTAATTCATGGTTTTGGTGCTTCTACGGATCATTGGAGATTTAATATCCCTGTTTTGAGTACAAAATACGAAGTTCATGCTATGGATTTACTCGGTTTTGGAAAAAGTCCTAAGCCTCAAGACGTCGAATATTCAGGATCTTTATGGAAAGATCAGGTTGTCGCTTATGTAAAAGAGAAAATAAAAAAACCTACAATTATTGTTGGAAATTCATTAGGTGGTTATGCCGCATTAGCAGCTGGTGCAGAATTAAATGATCTAAACGCAGGAGTGATTTTACTTAATGCTGCTGGATATTTTAGTGAAGAAAAAACTATTAAAAAGAATATGTTGCAAACTTCAATTGAAACAGTTGCCGGCATATTTTTGAAAAATATTGTTCTTCAACGTTTGATTTTTGAGAATATGAGAAATCCAAAAAATATTAAAAAAACTTTGAATCAAGTTTATGTTGATAAAAAAAATGTTGATGATTTTTTAGTTGAGTCAATAAGGAAGCCTTCTCTAGATTTCGGAGCTTTTAATGTTTTTAGAAGTGTATTTAACCCATCAGGCCCTCAGGGATTGCCGTTGGATAAGCTATTCGCAAAACTAAATTCACCATTACTACTTCTTTGGGGAGGGAAAGATCCATGGATGAACACTCCAAAAAAAAGAAATTTATATAAAAAATTTACACCAAAGAATACAAAGGAAATTATTCTTGATGCAGGACATTGCCCTCATGATGAGATACCTGAATTAGTTAATCAGCATATTTTGGATTGGGTTGATTCTCTTTAAGTAATAATCGTGAAACTTGAATTATCTAATAAGGACCAAGGAATTTTTGTATTTCAATTAGATAAAAATAATTACATTAAATTTTGTCCTGAAAGAGGAGGCGTTATTACAAATTGGGTTGCTGATGGTAATGAAATACTTTATTTCGATGAAACAAGATTTTTAGACAAGACAAAAAGTATTAGGGGAGGCATTCCAATCTTGTTTCCAATTTGTGGAAATCTAAATACGTCTTGTTCAGTATTTGGAAATGCTTATTCGCAATTACCACAACATGGTTTCGCTAGGGATTTGCAATGGCAATACTCTTTCAATGAAAATGAAAAATTTTTATGCTTATTCTTAAATGCATCTAAAAAAACCAAAAAATATTATCCTTTCGATTTCGAACTAAAAATAGACATTACCTTAAAAATGAACTTTTTAAAATTTGAAATTACAATCCATAACAAAACAGATATTGCTATGCCTATAAATTTTGGTTTGCATCCTTATTTTAATATTTCAGATTTTAAAAATTTAGAGTTTGTTGATAATCCACTTAATTGTCAGAATCAAGAAAGAAATACTATAAGTAATACTTTGGATGAATTAAAGAAAATTAATTTAGGAGTTGATCTACTTATGTTTTCTTCTGGTAGAAGCTCTTTTCGAGATAAAATTTTTAAAAGAGAGGTAACTTTAAATCATCCATACCCTTTTGATTTAGGCGTTATCTGGAGTGATCCTCCAAGAAGAATGATATGTCTCGAACCTTGGACTAGTCCTCGAAATTCTTTTGTTGATGGATTTAGAAACATTATGGTTCCTTCAAATGACAGTAAAAGGTTAAATGCCTCAATACAAATAAAATCTCTTAAGTAATTTTGCAATACTTATGAAATTTGTCGTTATAGATGATGATCCCACAGGCTCTCAAACTGTTCACGATTGCTTATTACTGCTTAAGTGGGACTGTTCAACTTTAGTCAAAGGGTTTGAATCTAAATCTAATTTATTTTTTATTTTGGCTAATACAAGGTCACTATCGGAAAATGATGCGAAACTAACAATAGAGGAAATTTGCAAAAATCTTAAGACTGTAATTACTTCTCAAGCCTATGAAGAAGAAATTATTTTTATAAGTAGAGGAGATTCTACTCTTCGAGGACATAACTTTTTAGAGCCAACTGCTCTAAATAATTGCTTAGGTCCTTTTGATGCTACTTTTCATATTCCAGCTTTCATAGAGGGTAAAAGATTAACAATCAATGGATTTCATTTTGTTGATAAAACTCCTATTAGTCAAACAATTTTTGCAAGAGATAAAATTTTTGGATTTGAGACAAGTAATGTCAAGAATCTTTTATTTCAGCAGAGTAAATCGCAAATAAATTTTGAAGATATTCAGAATCTTTTATTGTCAGATATCGAAATGCTAAATGATGAAGAAAATAATATTGTTTTTAAAACACTTAAGAACTTGAAGAATAATAAACATGTAGTTGTAGATGTAGAAAATTATTCTCAACTAAAAAAATTTTCTTTAGTAATTAAAAAATTAATTAATCAAAAAAAATTCCTTTTTCGAACTGCAGCAAGTTTTATAAGTTCAATTTCTGAGAAAAAAAGTTTCTCTCAGAGTGAAATATTTTTCTCTAATTTAAGAATAAGAAATAAAGAAAAGAGTTTTCTTCCAGGACTGATAATTGTTGGATCTTATGTAGAACTTTCAACAATACAATTGAATAATTTATTAGAGATAAGTAATTGCAATCCAGTTGAATTAGATGTTTTTGAATTCTTTAGAATTACTTCATCAGATAATAATCACGAGCGAAGGAATTTGTTTAAAAATAAATTTTTAAAAGAAATTAGATTTTCTTTTGAGACAGGAAAAACTCCTGTTTTGTTTACTTCAAGAAAATTTATGTTTTTAGATTCCTCTGAATTATTTAATTTTTATAATTCACTCGCATTTTTTATTGCTGAATTAGTCGCAGATTTGAAGAATGAAATAGGATATTTGATTTCAAAAGGTGGAATAACAACAAATTTGATACTTAGTAAAGGACTTAATGCAGATTATGTTTATCTTGAAGGACAGATTTTAACTGGCATTTCAGTGGTGACTTACAACCTAAAAAATGGCAAAAAACTTCCTATTGTTACTCATCCTGGAAACATTGGCACTAAAGATTCACTGGTTAATATTTGGAAAGTTTTTGAAAATAAAAATAATTTTTATAATTAGAAATTTGAGATAATTTCTTCAGCAAAACTGCTGCAGGATAGGGGTTCTACTTTTGGTTCCATTAAGCGTGCTAGATCATAGGTGACTTTTTTTTGCTTTATTGCCTTACTTAAACCATTACTAATTAAGTTGGCTGCTTCATCCCAACCAAAATATTCAAGCATCATTACACCACTAAGAATTACTGAGCCTGGATTAATCTTATTTAATCCTGCATGTTTTGGTGCAGTTCCGTGCGTAGCTTCGAAAATTGCTGCATTATCTCCAATATTTGCACCGGGAGCCATACCTAGGCCTCCAACAATTGCTGCAGCTGCATCAGAAACATAGTCTCCATTAAGGTTTAATGTTGCAAGAATTGAATATTCTTGAGGTCTAGTTTGAATTTGTTGGAATATACTATCGGCTATTCGATCATCAACAAGAATAAGTTCTCTCCATTTCCCATCTCCGTGAGAATTTGATATTGATGAAATTACTTCTTTAATTTCTTCGCAAATGAATGCTTTTTTGTTATTTGTAAGCTTGTCAAAACCTGGTTCAATTTTTCTGGCATTATTTTCAATTGTAATTTCTGGATTCTTCTGAATATTATCTAAAATCCAGCTTTCTCTTTCTGTAATGCAATCTTCTCTAAATTCATTTACTGCTAATTCATACCCCCAATCTCTAAATGCACCTTCTGTATATTTCATAATATTCCCTTTATGTACAAGAGTTACATGCCTTTTATCTCCTGATAATCTTTTAGCATGTTCAATAGCTTTTCTAATATGCCTTTGGCTACCAGATTTACTCACCGGTTTTATTCCGATACCTGATCCGTTTGGTATGGATCTATTTTTTAAATTTTTACTTTTTGGTATGACAACGTCATTTAAGTGATTAATTAATTCAAGACAATTATTATCCTCGGCTTCCCATTCGATTCCCATGTAGATATCCTCAGTGTTTTCTCTATAAACAATAACGTCTAAATTTTGGGGATTTTTATGAGGGCTTGGAGTTCCAGAATAATACTTGCATGGTCTTACACAGCTATATAAATCAAAGATTTGCCTTAATGCAACATTAAGAGATCTAATACCTCCACCGATGGGAGTCGTTAATGGACCTTTAATGGCTACACCGAAGTATCTGATTGCTTCAATAGTATCTTGAGGGAGGTAGTTATATGTTCCATAAAGTTCACAAGCTTCATCACCTGCATAGACTTTAAACCAATTAATTTTTCTTTCATCTCCATAGCTTTTTTTAATTGCTGAATCAAGAACGATTTGAGTGGCAGGCCAAATATCAACTCCAGTACCATCACCCCTAATAAATGGGACAATTGGATTATTAGGAACATTAGGTTTGCCTTGATTAAAAGTTATTATCTCGCCTTCATTAGGTAAAGTTAATTTTTCAAATTTTGGCATAGCATTGTATTAATAATAGATAACTCATTGAAGTTCCTATTATTGTAATTTGCGATGAGTTATTTTCTTTAAAACCTAGAAATTTATTATTCAAATGTGAATAGAGAATACTTTATTAATCAGCATTTCAACATCTTTATTAAAAGAAAAAGAAGTTAATAAGCAAGTTAAAGCAAATTATGTCATTTTCAAAAAAATACTCAGCTACTTATGAATGCGAGTTCAAATGTAAGTAATGTTGAAATAGCTAATAAAATTGCTTCCACTGCAGCTTTGTTTCGGAAATATTTTCCAGATGCAAGTGTAAACTTTAGTCCCTGGGACAATTCAAATAGTGAATCCATGCAAGATAGTATTGATTTTGCGTTTCATTTCCCTGGTTGGAGTCCTCTTATTGAATGTAGAGCAATACTCTTACAATTAAGAATTGAAAATGATGATAATGGCAGAGTTCCGAAATTGTTGGGAATAATAATGCGAGGTATGATTGTTCCTTCCGAAAGATGGAGAGTTGCTACTATCGGTGATTGGGAAATGACCGGTACTCATCTACCGCAAAAGGAACAAAAAGATAACCTTTATTTGGTTTGTAAAGAACTTTATAAGTTATTCTCTAAAACATCTGCTGGTAACAAAAATTAGCTGTTTTATGTATTTTTCTTGTAAATTAAATACAGTTATAAAAATGATTCAAAATATATGGCAGTTGCTCTTGCAGGACAATTAAGAGAAGGGACAAAAAAATCCCATACTATGGCAGAGAATACTGGCTTCGTGGCTTGCTTTTTAAAAGGAGTTGTTGAAAAAAAATCTTATAGAAAATTAATTAGTGATTTATATTTTGTTTATGAAGCTATGGAAGAAGAAATTGAAAGACTGGTCAATGAGGAACATCCCGTCATAAAACCTATAGGTTTTAAATCATTATTCAGGAAAGAAACTCTTGTAAATGATCTTAAATTTTATTTTGGTGAAAACTGGAAGAATGAAATTAATATTTCTCACTCAGCAAAAGAATATGTTGAAAGAATCCGAGAGGTCGCAAAAAATTCACCAGAGCTCTTAGTTGGTCATCACTACACTCGCTATATAGGAGATTTATCTGGGGGGCAAATCTTAAAAAGGATCGCTAAAAAAGCATTAAATTTGCAGGGAAATGATGGTTTAAATTTTTATGAGTTTGAATTAATTGCTGATGAAAAGAAATTCAAGGAACAATATTCCCTTACTTTGAATCAACTTCCAATAAATCAAAAGACGGCTGATCAAATTATTGATGAAGCTAATCAAGCTTTTACTTACAATATGAAAATGTTTAAAGAGCTTGAAGGTAACTTGATTGCTGTTTTAGGCAAGATTGTATTCAATTACATTACAAAAAAAGTTAGGAAAGGAAGTACCGAGACCTAATGTTTATGTTTGATTCATTAGTTGATTTCCTTAAAACCAATATTGATGAATTAAATGGACATGAAGTACAAATATCTAGTGAATTCAAAGAACATCACAATAAAGACTCAAAATATATTATTAAAAATTGGCTTTTTTCATCTCCCGAATGTAGAAAGTGGCGAATAACAAGATTAGATGGTGGCAAAAAACTGCAAGTGTTTAATACGGTCGCATATCCTAATTTTGATAGTGAATTGCCTATTTTAGGAGCTGATATTTTATGGTTTGGAACTTCTCAAAAGTTATTAGCAATACTTGATTATCAACCTTTAATTCAAGAAAGCAAATATCTTGAAAAATATTGTTCAAGTTTAGGTAGTATTAAGAAAAAATATTCTACATTTGATAATAATAAAATGAAGAATATATATGATTCAAAAAAGTATTTTTCCCCATGGGTGATTATATGTAGAGGAAATAAATTAAATCTTGATAGAGATCTCAATAATATATTCCATTCATTTGTAAATAATTATTTGAACATTTGTAAATCGAACCCTGTTAATCAATTTTTAAATGCAGAAGAAATAAAGATTAATCAAATTCAATATGATAAGTACAGTTTTGAAAAAGACCCTGCAGAAAAATTGTTTAAATCATTTTTTGGAGAAAAATGGACAAAAAAATTTATCAATAAATTTCTATTTACATTAAATAATGAGATTATTCATTGAATGTTAATACAAGATACTATTTTTTATAGGCCAGATTGGAGATGGCAAAATTTCTTAAAATATTTAACTAATAATTTAAGTAAATATAACTGTTTAGAAAAAAAAATACCCTCGGAATATTTTTATAAGGATTCAACTTATGGTTCAAAAAAATCAAAAAAAAATGTGAATCTATTTACTTGGGGTGTAACGCATAAAAAAAGAATTAAATTCGCAAGGGCAGTTTGTATAAATAGTCCAAATTATTCTGTTTTAAATTTTTTAATTATTCCTAATACTATTTATAACGTCCCATTTTTTGGAGTAGATTTTGTTTCTCTACCTAATAGTTATTTATTAGTATTAGATTTTCAGCCTTCATTAAAAATACAAAATCAATACAATAATGAGTTACTAGAAAAACTTATAAAACTCAAAAATCATTGTCATTCATCACTCCCATTAGCTGAAAAAATGTCTGCGAATGTAGCTAGATTTTTTTCTCCAGGAGTAATATGGTCAAAATTACCAAAAGAAGAAAGAAGTGATTTTTTAATTACTAATCAGCTTTATCCCTCATTTAAGGAATATCTTGATTTGTATTTGGAAATTCTTTTCGAAAGCAAAGAAGTCAATATTGAACTGCAAAAAGAATTAATAAACGGTCAAAATAATTATTTGAATTATAGAAGAGATAACGATCCAGCAAGACCAATGTTGTCGAGTTTGTTTGGTAAAGAATTTACTGAATCTTTAATTGAAGAAGTTTTATTTACTACTTAAAAGTCTTATAATTAACTGGATTTTGAAATCAGATGAATAAAATTTCTGTTCTTTTTGTATGTTTGGGAAATATTTGTAGGTCTCCTGCAGCAGAAGCTATTTTTATAAGACTACTTGAAAAGAAGGGATTAACCGATGCCTTTATTGTTGATTCTGCTGGAACTGGGAGTTGGCATATTGGAAAAAAAGCTGACTCTAGGATGAGAATTGCGGCAGAAAGAAGAGATATAAATATCTTAAGCAGGGCTCGTCAAATTACTAGCAAAGATTTTGACGAATTTAATTATATTCTTGCGATGGATGATTCAAATTTTAAAAATATTCAAGATCTTAAACATAGAACAGGTTCAACTGGTTTTGCATCATTAAAAAAAATACAAGATTTTAGATCAGTTTTTAATGAGCAAGAAGTTCCTGACCCATATTTTGGAGGTGATGCGGGCTTCGATTATGTCCTTGATATTTTAGAAGACTCTGTAAACGGTTTTTTGGAAAGTATTTCTTGAATTTATTTGATCTCAGTTTCTTTAGGAATCTTGTCATTGTAAAGGTCAATAATTTTATCCACTACCTCATTAATTGTATATCCGTCCGTAATAATTTCTATTGCATCACTCGCCTTAATTAGAGGCGAAATTTCCCTATTTGAATCTTCAAAATCTCGTTTCTTTATAAGTTCTTTTAATGTATGAAGGTCTATTTCTTGTGAGTCTTTACTATTTTTATCAGATTTTCTTCTTTTTGCTCTTTCATCAATGCTAGCAGTTAAAAATATTTTAAGTTCTGCATTAGGAAAAACAGTAGTTCCTATATCTCTTCCCTCAGCTACAAGTCCGCCTGATTCTCCAATTTTTCTTTGTTCTTCTACTAAGAATTCTCTTACTTCTTTTATTGAGGAAATTTTAGAAACTATGGAACTTATCTTTTGCGACCTAATTTCTTCTGTAACACAGAAGTTATTAACATAAACATCCTGAAGTGAATTTGTATTTGACTTGAAAACGATAGATATACCTTTAAGAATATTCTGTAAATTTTTTTCTTTTTTATAATCAATATTTTCTTTTAT
Source organism: Prochlorococcus marinus (assembly GCF_001180245.1). Lineage (GTDB taxonomy): Bacteria > Cyanobacteriota > Cyanobacteriia > PCC-6307 > Cyanobiaceae > Prochlorococcus_A > Prochlorococcus_A marinus_F. Next base: position 16,297 of record NZ_CVSV01000061.1, on the reverse strand, counting down.
CATAAGCCAACTCAATGCCCTATACATTGCGCCAGTATCTAAATATAAAAGTTTAAGTTTCTTCGCTATTAACTTTGTTACAGTACTTTTACCTGAACCTGCAGGACCATCAATTGCAATAATCGGCCTTCTTTTCATTAGAAAAACGTGATCAATTAATCTTGTCTCTCCACATCTTATCGCACCAGCCAATAACGAAATATTATCTTCAAGTCTTGCTTTTTGGAGTGTATGAGGGTGTAAATGTTCTAAATATTCAATCAAAATTTTTTTTGCTGATAGCTTCTTAATAATTTGGTTTAAATTGATCTTTTTCTCTTGTTGAAAATTTTTTTTTGCTTCTAATAACTCTCTTGAAAAAAACCTAATCAATTTTCTTTCGTTTTTTGATAAATGTACATTACGTGAACTTAAAGGAATTCCATCAAAATCTCTTTGTGTAGGAATGGATTTAATAGCAACATTTAATTTCTTTCTAAGGACAAGATTTTTTAAAATTAAAAGTTGTTGCCAATCTTTTTCTCCTAAGTAAAGATTTTTTGGCTTGATGAGATTAAGTAATCTATAAACTACTGTGCAAACGCCATCAAAATGTCCAATTCGATTTAATCCACATAATGCAGAAGATAATTCTTTTGGAGCTTTTAGGAATTTAATATTTTTATTATTCGGTGGATATATATCTTCATTACTTGGGATGAAGATAGCATCTGCGCCATTTGCAAAGGAGATTTTGATATCATTATCAATTGTTTTAGGGTAATTCTCTAAATCTAACTTGTTATCAAATTGAAGTGGATTAATAAAAATACTTACTAAATTAACATTAGAATTGTCATTTTTTGCTGTTGATATAAGTTTAATATGACCATCATGAAGATTACCCATTGTTGGAATGAAGTTAATTTCACTATTTATTTTTCTCCTCCAATTTTCTATTTCTTCAGTTTTCCTTATGATTACTTTCTTCACTTTGTTTTTAAAAAATAAATCTATTTGATAAATAATTACTGGACAAAAACAATCTTAGGAGGAATATCTATATAGGGAAAGTCTATCATTTTTATTTCATGGATTACAAAACATCAGGTGTTGATATAGAAGCTGGACGAGAATTTGTTTCCGAAATTAAACAGGCAGTTGAAGGAACTCATACATCCAATGTGATTGAGGGTATTGGCGGGTTCGGAGGTTTGTTTAGAATTCCTATCGATAGTTTTAAAAAACCAGTTCTTGTTTCAGGGACTGATGGTGTTGGAACAAAATTAGAATTAGCCCAAAGTAAAAACTTTCACTTTGAGGTTGGTATTGATTTAGTTGCTATGTGCATGAACGATATCATTACTAGTGGTGCAAAACCTTTATTTTTTCTAGATTATATTGCTACCGGTAAGCTTGATAAGAAACAATTATTGAGGGTTGTTCAGGGAATTTCACATGGATGCGGAGAAAATAACTGTTCATTACTCGGCGGAGAAACTGCTGAAATGCCTGGATTTTATTCAAAAAATAAGTATGATCTCGCAGGATTTTGCGTTGGAATAGTTGATGAAGATAAGGTTATTAATGGTAAAAAAGTCTCTGAAAATGACTTAATAATTGCTTTAAAAAGTAATGGAGTTCATAGTAACGGCTTTAGTTTAGTAAGAAAAATTATTCAAAACAATAATCAAATAGATAAAGAATTTGAAAAAGTTTCTCACTTAAATTTTTATGATGAGTTATTGAAACCTACAAAAATTTACAATAATGTGATTAACCAAATTTTATCTGAAGATATAGAAATTAAAGCAATGTCTCATATAACTGGAGGAGGAATTCCAGAAAATTTACCAAGATGTATTCCTTCTGATTTTATTCCTTATATCAATACCAGTTCATGGCAAATACCTACTTTATTTAAATTCCTTAAAGAGAAAGGATCTATTCCTGAAAAAGATTTTTGGAATACTTTCAATCTTGGAGTGGGATTTTGTTTAATTATTGATAAACAATTTAAGGAAGCGATATTAAGTATCTGTAAAGATCATGATATAGATAGTTGGGAAATTGGAAAGATAGTTCGAAAAAATGATTCAACAATTAGTAAATTTTTACCAGAAATCTTAATTTAAGATTTTTTATCTTTTTTAAATGAGTTTTAAAAAATTGTTTTTTATACCCAAATGAAAAAGTTAGGTGTAATATAATAAAATTACCGCCGAATTATATCGGAAGTTTAAGTATTAAGATTTAACCTTTATTCAATGCCCTTTGCAAATAATCAAAGAATTACACGTAGACGTAGTTCAGCTGGTCCTACACCTCCAAAAAGACCAATAGGTAATAATTCCGAATCAAGTGGCAGACAGGCTCAAGGCCCAAGGCCAACTTTCTTGACACTAAGAGATCATGGGAAAGTTTTTGTCGCTGATTTACCTAATTTGTCCGATGGTCAATTAGCGCATATTAGTAAAGAAGCTAATGAAGTTTTAAATAGTTTGGAAAAAAGACTTATTGATCTTGAAAATGAGCCTAATGTTAGTAATCCGGAAAACGATACGCTGATAAAAGCTTCTACCAAAAGAGATGTCACACTTAGGTTTATTAAATCAATAGAAGAAGAACAAGAACATAGAAAGAATAATCCTGCTTTACGAGATGCTGCATCTGAATCGTTACCTAGAACTTTTCTAGAGGTTGCAAGACATAGATTGCCTGGAGCAACTTTTGATTCACTACTTAGAGAGGCTCTTGAAGCTTGTGCAGTTGATGAAAGTGCTGAAGAAAATCAAGTTATTGAAGAGCCTAAAGAAACTGTAAAAATTATGGATATCCCTTCTTCTAACACTAATGCTTCACTTGTTGTTAGTATCGATTCAAGTGATGATTCCAAGAATGGCTCTATTTGATTCAACACAAGAGTTAATAAGTATTAAAGGCCAAAATAATTCAAAAATTAACCTTACTTCAGAGAAAGATCCCATTTTATGTAATCACTGCAAAAGGACTGCATCAAATGGTATTAGATGTTTAGGAATGTGTGTAGCAGATAATGATTACTAGAATAAATCAAATTCTTATATAAATAATCTGATGAAAATAATTAATAAATTAACTAAATTTTATTTATTAATAAATATCAGGTATTATTAAAAAAATAAAGAAAAGATTATTTTTCTGTATATCAATAAGTAATTGAAAGTTTATACCCTTTATTTGAAATTGAAGTTCTTAGAAAATTTTATAATTAAATGCGTAAAAAAATTAAATAAGGCGGCACCCAGATTCGAACTGGGGATAAAGGATTTGCAATCCTCTGCCTTACCACTTGGCCATGCCGCCGAAAAAGATTCGATTGAGTCTTTTTATGATCTTAACAGTAAGGTGTCTCATTCTCTATTATTTATATGCAATGGTCATGGAGAAGATGTAATCGCATCGGAGATAATAAAAAGATTACTAAAAAAAATAAAAAATAAAAATATTGAAGTTTTGCCCTTAGTAGGAAATGGAGATGTATTTAATTCCATAAAATCAAAGAATTTTAGTAAAGTAGGATATTTAAAAGAGCTGCCTAGTGGAGGTTTTAGCAATCAAAGTCTGAAGGGATTTGTGCTTGATTTGTTTGCGGGATTTTTAATCGATAATTTAAGAAATTTTCTAATTGTAAAACAGAAGTCAAAACATAACTGCAAAATTATCGCAGTAGGCGATTTCTTGCCATTACTCTACGCTTGGAGTTCAGAATGCGACTTTAGTTTCATTGGAACCCCCAAAAGTGATCATACTTGGAGTAGTGGGCCAGGATGGGATTTAAGCGATTTTTATCATAAGTTGAAAGGTTCTGAATGGGATCCATGGGAAATGTTTTTAATGAAATCTCCAAGATGTAAAAATTTAATTATGAGAGATAAAATTACAGCTAATAATTTGTATAAAAAAACTATTGATGCAAAATACTTTGGTAATCCAATGATGGATTTTGTCAATGTAACAAACGATAAGATATCAAATATTATTTCTTTTAAAAGGATTATTTTATTAGTTGGAAGTAGATACCCTGAAGCTCTTAAAAATCTTGATAATTTTCTAAATTGTTTGCAAGATTTTGATTTGTCAAAGGATTTATTAATACTTTTGCCTTTGAGCATTAATGCGAATGTGATTCAAATTCAAAATTATTTAAATAAATATGGTTTTATAAGACAGAGTAAAGTTAAATTTCTTATTGATGAAGATTCAGTATGGAAAAAGAAGGATCAATATGTAGTGATTGGAAAAGGTAAATTCAATTCATGGGCCAATATGGCAGAAGTTGGTTTGTCTAATGCAGGAACTGCTACAGAGCAAATTGCTGGCCTTGGAATTCCATCTCTTTCTCTACCGGGAAATGGACCACAATTTACAAAATCATTTGCAAAAAGGCAATCAAGATTATTGGGAGGTAGTGTTTTAGTTTGCAAGAACAAAAAAATTCTTTTAAAACGTTTAAGTTTACTTTTGAAAGAAAAAGTTGATAGGTTAGAACAAGCAAAAATTGGAAAAAAAAGAATGGGAGAATCCGGAGCAAGTAAGAAAATCGTAGATGCCATAAACCTTCATTTGTTATCTTAGTAAATGGCACTAGCTTATTAATTATTAATTCTTTTATGTATCCAATAAATGATCGGCGATATCTAAAAATTTGTGCAGAGATTGCAAAACTTATGAGTATAAGCTTATCTTCTGCTAAAAAGAAAGTAGAAATTCAAATTGCAAAAGAAGGCTCGAAAACTATACAAGAAAAAATACAAGTTGCTCAAAATGTTTTAAAAATTTGTGAAAAAAATGATGGAGATAAATTAAGTTCTTCAAGAATACTTGATAAGCTTATGGAAACTCTTGATGGTGAAGATAATTTTTTAACTGAAGATTGATTCTTAATGTTCAAATATATTTGAGAATTTTAGTATGTCTAAATCAGCATGTACAGAAACTGTTTTGAAACATTTTTGAGCTAATTCATATCTATTTTCTCTTTCTAAGATAACTTTTAATTTATGCATAGCTTCAATTAAATATCTAACATCATTTGCTGCATAATCTAATTGATTTTTTGTTAAATCTTCGTAGCTACCCCAATCACTACTTTGCGAGCTTTTGTCCAGTTCTACACCTAACAATTCATAAATTAAATCCTTTAAACCGTGTTTATTTGTATAAGTTCTTGCCAACTTACTAGCAATTTTTGTACAAAAAATATTTTTTGTATTAATTTCAAGATTGCATTTTAGAGCTGCTACATCAAATCTTGCGTAGTGAAATATTTTAGTAATTTTTTCATCTTCAAGAAGTTTTTTTAAATGAGGTGCAGAAGATGTATTAAGTTCGATTTTTATACACGATGTTCTTTTAAATTCATTGCATATTTGTACTAAACAGAGTCTATCTCTCCCATGAATTAAACCCATTGCTTCAGTGTCAATAGCTAGGTAGGATGATTTTTTATAAAGATTGTATAAATCTACTGTTAAATCGTTATAAAGAAGATCAATCTTTTTATTTTCTATAGTCATGTTTAATTAAGTATTTAAAGACATTTAAGGTTTAGAATATTACTTAAGATTTTATTTAATTAAGGATTTTTATCTAATAAATATATTTTACAGAATAATTCTAAAAAATTATAATATGATGTAACTTTAATTTTTATTCTCAAGTTACTAGAAAAAATTATTTAATGTCATATTCCTTAAATTCAACATTATTGCTGACAATTCTCTTGGCCATAGGATTATTTTTTTTCCTTAGGGCTTCCAGTAAAGATAGAACAACCATCGTTGAGATTTCATCTTCTCAGCAGCCAATTAAGGTTTTAAATGGTTTATGTGAATGGCTTAATTTGAGGGGATGGAAGCAAACAGGAGGAGATTTTGAACAAAGAATTTTAATATTCAAGGGCCAAGTTGTTTCTAGTAAATTCTTAGCAATTTTTTTAGGTTTTCTTGGCGGTTTTGGTTCATGTGCTTTGGGATTAGTAATTATTCAAATATATCCTGAATTAGGTTGGTGGCCTATTCTTTTGGGATTAATTGGTGGACCTTTGTCTGGGATTGTTTATTTAAAAAAATCAGCAAGAGAGGAGAAATTTGAATTAAGGTTGATCAATAAAAATGAAAATGATTCAACTTTTATGAGACTTAGAGCTCATAGGGATGAATTAATCTCTTTAGAAAATGAACTCGGAGAAAAACTTCAATTAAAAAGTGACGGTTCTTTATTTAAAACACCTATTTAAGATACTTTAAAAGTTTATTCGATAATTTTTAATCAAAAATATTATTTTCTATACAGAATTTCTCTAACTCTTTATCGTTTAACCAATCTTGGGGTTTTGTAAAAATTGATGTAAGAAATTCCTCTCGAGAATTTTTTCTAGCTTTATATCCATATTCCCATCTAGCTAAAGGCGGTAAGGACATTAATATAGATTCAGTTCTGCCATTTGTTTGTAGTCCGAAAATTGTCCCTCTATCCCAAACTAAATTAAATTCGACATATCTACCTCTTCGATATAGCTGGAATTCTCTTTCATTCGATGAATATGCTTGAGAAGCTCTTTTTTCAATAATGGGCAAATATGAAGGGAGGAATGCCTGTCCACAGTTTTCCGCTAAAGAAAATAAATCATCCCAATTTAAATTAGATCTGCCAATATTTTGTGAAGCTTTTGATGCTTCTCCATTTTGATTATTTCCTCTATAAATATTGCCTGAACCATCTTGATAATCATAAAAAATACCTCCTATTCCTCTAGATTCATTTCTATGCTTCAAGAAGAAATATTCATCACACCATGGTTTGAAAACTTTATGCAAATCTTGATCAACTTTCTCACAAGCTTTTTTATGTTCATTATGAAAATTCCTTACATCAGAAAGATAAGGATAAAAAGGGGTTAAATCTGCACCTCCTCCAAACCACCAAACAGGACCAGCTTCGAAATATCGATAATTCAGGTGAACTGTAGGAATATAGGGATTCTTAGGATGCAAAACCATAGAGGTTCCCGTAGCAAACCATTCATGACCTTTTGCTTCGGGCCTTTGAGAGATTATAGATTGAGGTAATTCCTTTCCCTGTACTTCCGAAAAATTAACGCCTGCTTGCTCAAAAATAGAACCATTTTTCAATACTCTTGATCTACCACCGCCACCTTCGTTTCTTATCCAGGATTCCTCTGTAAATTTCCCTTTACAATCTACATTTTCAAGTCCTGAACAAATTTTGTCTTGTAGAGTTAATAAGAGATTTTTAGTTTTTTCTCTCGAGTTTTTAGGAGGTTCTATCAACATGTATTTAGTAAATCTTGAAGAAAAAAATTTTTTTGGTTAATTATCAGTTTCTCTTTATAATTTCTCTTAGGGGGTCCTTATTGCCTATTATTTGATAGTTCGACATAGTTCTTAATCTTTTAAACAGTCGACTACCTTGTCAAAATATTTAAAAATTTAATGACCACAATAGAAGATGCGAATTTTGCTTTACAAAAAGTTCTAGATGCTGGATCACAGAAAAATGTAATTGAATTAGCTTGGATTAAAAATGTAAGAGTAACTATACCCAGAGTAATCTTAACATTATCCTTACCATCGTTTGCAAATTCTCAGAGAGATAGAATTGTACAAGAGGTTAGAGGAGTACTACTGGATTTTGAAGATATTGATGATGTTCAAATAGAAGTAGATAATAATCCTTCCAAAACAGAATCTCAAGATCAAAGTAATGCTCCTGAGTTGCAGAAGATTAATGGGATTCGAAATATCATAGCTGTTAGCAGTGGTAAAGGTGGGGTTGGAAAAAGTACCATTGCGGTTAATCTCGCTTGTTCTCTAGCTAAATTAGGCTTAAAAACTGGTTTGCTGGATGCCGATATATATGGACCTAATACTCCCTCAATGATGGGAGTTGCCGAACAGAATCCAAAGGTTACTGAAGGAAGTGGCAGTAATCAAAGGTTAATACCAATAAATAAATATGGAATTTCATTGGTATCAATGGGTTTCCTTATAGAAGAAGGCCAGCCAGTTATATGGAGAGGACCAATGCTTAATAGTATTATCAGACAGTTTTTATACCAAGTTGAATGGAATAATCTTGATTTTTTGGTTATTGATTTGCCTCCAGGAACAGGAGACGCTCAAATATCCCTTTCTCAATCTGTTCCTATTTCTGGAGCTATTGTTGTCACTACTCCTCAACAAGTATCTTTGCAAGATGCAAGGAGGGGATTAGCAATGTTTAAACAACTCGGAGTACCTTTGCTGGGAATTGTAGAAAATATGTCAGTATTTATTCCGCCAGATATGCCAGGTAAAAAATATGAAATCTTTGGTAAAGGTGGTGGACAAACATTAGCTAACGAAAATGACTTACCATTATTAGCTCAAATTCCTATTGAAATCCCTCTCGTTGATGATAGTAACAAAGGTGTACCAATCTCAATAAGTCAGCCCAATAAAGAAAGCTCTGTCGTATTTGCTAATTTAGCTCAATTAATTAAGAAACAATTTGTTAATACTTATTGATGTTTAAGAGAATTTCTTTATTAAATAACAGAGGATTTTTACAAAAAAAAGACAACTTTAATAGAGGTTTTTTATTTTCTCCGCTACTTATTATTCCCCTGTTTTTAGTTATTATTTCGGGTTTTTTGATAAAAAGTATTCAGGGTGATTTTTTAGTATCGAACTATCTAGGTCATATCGTTACTGGTTTTTTAGGTTATTTCTTAGCATTTTTTATTTCTTATATACCGTTAGAGAGAATTAGAAAGTATGTGGTTCCATTTTATTTTTGTACTCTAATATCCTTATTACTTATTTATTTTTTTGGTATTTCAGTTTCCGGAGCTCAAAGATGGCTAAACCTGGGTATCTTTTCTTTTCAGCCTTCAGAGGTAGCTAAACTTAGTACTGTATTAACTCTTGCTTTAGTACTCGACAAAAAAATAATCCTAACAATAAAACAATTAGTATTGCCCTTATTATTAGTAGTTATTCCTTGGTTATTAATTTTCTTTCAACCGGACTTAGGCACCTCTTTAGTTTTAATTGTTTTGACAAGTGTGATGCTCTATTGGTCTCAAATGCCTATAGAGTGGATTTTGATATTAGTGTTTTGTATTATCACATCAATATTATATCTAACCTTGCCAACGCTTCTTATTTTCTGGATTCCAGTTATAGGATATCTTGCTTATAGATCTTCTAAAAAAAAAATTATTTCTTCTGCTCTCGCCATTTCGTTCCATTTATTAGTGGCAAAATTTACACCAATTTTGTGGCAATATGGCTTAAAAGAATATCAAAAAGATAGATTAGTTTTATTTTTAGATCCAAGTAGAGATCCATTAGGTGGCGGATATCATTTGATGCAGAGTAAAATTGCAATTGGTTCTGGAGGATTATTTGGTACTGGTTTACTACAAGGTAAGCTGACTAATTTGCAATTTATACCTGAACAACATACTGATTTTATATTCAGTGCTTTAGGGGAAGAATTAGGTTTTGTGGGGTGCGTTATAGTTTTATTTTTGTTCTTTATTTTCATAAAAAAACTTATTAATACTGCAACAATTGCTAGGACTAACTTTGAATCTCTAATTGTTATTGGAATAGCCTCAACTTTTTTATTTCAAATAATTATTAACTTATTTATGACTATTGGATTAGGACCAGTTACTGGGATTCCCCTTCCTTTTATGAGCTATGGTCGAACGTCATTGGTGACTAATTTTATATCTATTGGATTTGTTTTATCCATATTGAAACGTTCTAGATCACTAAGAAGTTGATGAAATCACAAATAACTATAAAAAAAATTCAAGAGCTTTTGATTAAAGGAGTTAAAACCATAAACGTGGATGATGATACATCCAGAAGAATGTGGTGGGCTTCTTTAGAAGTTATTCAAAAAGATTTCCTTTCTCAGAATTACAAACAGGGGGGGATCTGGGTTGCCTCGCCTTTGCCGGCTTTTAATGATAAAAAATTTTTAAATCAACTTCATGGATGGCTTTGGTCTCCTGAGGGGTTTTCATACTTTCAAAATGAGAATGCAGGTTTTTTACCAGTCAATAATTCAGAAAAGATAAAAAAAGATTTTGATTTAGTTAGTAATTATAAAGTCTTGAATCTTTCTCAAGAAGATGGCTATGAACCTTTTTTAATGATAATCACTCCAAATTTTCAATGCGTATTATCAATTGTAGGAGAAAAAGATAAGAAAATTTTATTAATGAAGTGTGATGAAGAAAGCCTTAAACTCTCAATTGAATTAATGCATGCAAAATTAAATCAAGAAAACTATGAGGAGGGAGTAAAATTTCGAAATGCAATTAATAATTTAGGTAATCTTAATATTAATAATCAATTTGAAAAATTATTTTGGCCAATATTATCGGCAAAATTAGCAAATATTACGCAGAACCATAATATACAGAATTCTTTGAAAAATGATGAAAAAAATGTGCAAATAACTGAAGCAAAATTATTACGCGCAATTTCACATGAAGTAAGAACTCCTTTGGCAACAATAAGAACTTTAATAAGTTCTACTTTAAAAAAATATAAAATGGATGAATCAATGAGAAATCGTTTGATTCAAATAGATAATGAATGTAATGAACAAATTGATAGGTTTGGTTTAATATTTAATGCAGCAGAATTAGTTGGTAATGAAGTACCATCATTGAATAACTTGGCAAAGATTAATTTAGCCGAAATTTTTAAAAAGCTTACTCCTTTATGGAATAAGCAATTAAGTCGACGTGGGATTACTTTAAAGATTGATATCCCCAATCAACTTCCGCAAATTTTGAGTGATTCTGAAAAATTGGAATTAATGTTAAGTGGACTAATTAATAAAAATACTAGAGGATTAAAAGAAGGTAGTACATTAATTTTAGAATTGAGACCAGCTGGTCAAAAACTTAAACTTCAATTAAAAGTACAAAAATTAGAAAGTAATCAAAAAGAAATTCTAAAAAAAGATAACGGTTCTGATATTGGTCCTGTTTTAAATTGGAACCCTCAAACAGGTAGTCTACAACTTAGTCAAAATGCTACTCAGAAGTTGTTAGCTAGCTTAGGAGGGCATGTCACTCAAAGGCGTGATACAGGTTTAACAGTATTTTTTCCGATTTCCGATTCAAAATAAAATGAGAAACAAGTTTTCCATATATTAAATAATGTAGAAAATTTCTTGTAAATTTATAATTTTGCAAAATATGAATGCTAGTTTCTTAAAAGAAATAACTCAAAATCAAGGATGACTGAAACTTTAGTTGGTCAATTTCCAAAGCATATAGGAAGTACCGGGGGTTTATTAAACTCAGCAGAAACCGAAGAAAAATATGCAATTGTATGGAAAAGTTCTAAGGAACAAGCATTTGAATTGCCCACCGGTGGAGCGGCTATTATGCATGAAGGTGATAATCTAATGTACTTTGCAAGAAAAGAACAATGCCTTGCATTAGGGACACAATTAAGAGCCTTCAAACCAAGAATTGAAGATTTTAAAATCTATCGAATTTTCCCAGGTGGCGATGTTGAATTTTTACACCCTAAAGATGGTGTTTTCCCTGAAAAAGTCAATGAAGGAAGAGAGAAAGTTGGTCATAATCCAAGAAGAATAGGTGAGAATCCTAATCCAGCTGGTTTGAAATTTACTACTAAGAATACTTTTGATTAACTTCCTTAAAGTTGATTTAAAAGAAGAAAATAATTATAATTTGGGTTGACATTATAGATATGATCAGCTCACAAAAAGATAGTTTTTTAAAGTCTTACAAAGAAGGTAAAAATTTTATACCTATCATCCAAACTTGGCCAGCAGATTTAGAGACTCCATTGTCGACTTGGTTAAAGTTATCCTCAAATGATTCCCATGGTGTGTTTCTTGAATCTGTTGAAGGTGGGGAAAGTTTAGGTAGGTGGAGTATTGTTGCTGTTCAACCTCTTTGGGAAGCCGTTTGTTATGGAGAAGAAATAGTTAAAACTTGGAATAATGGCAAAACTGAAACACAGAAAGGTGATCCTTTTGAAATTTTAAGAAGTTGGACAAAAGAATATAAGTCAACCATGCTTGATGATGACTTACCATCAATTGGACAGTTATATGGCTCTTGGGGTTATGAATTAATAAATCGAATAGAACCAAGCGTTCCAATTAATGAAATATCAGAAAACGATATCCCTTATGGTTCTTGGATGTTCTTTGATCAGTTAGTTGTTTTTGACCAAATAAAAAGATGTATTACTGCAGTTGTTTATGCAGATACAACTTCTGCAAAAGATTCCTCGATTGAAGAGTTGTATCAAAACTCAATTTCTAAAATTCAGAAAACTAGAAATTTAATGAGGGTTTCTCTAAAAGAAAATGAGTTTTTAGATTGGAATGAAAATGAGAATTTAAATTTAGATCTAGAAAGTAATTGGAAGAAAAAAGATTTTGAGGATGCAGTTCTCTCTGCAAAAGAATATATCAGAATGGGAGATATCTTCCAAATAGTTATAAGTCAGAGATTCCAAACTCAAGTTAATAATGATCCCTTCAATTTATATAGAAGTTTGAGGATGGTTAATCCATCTCCATACATGTCATTTTTTGATTTTGGCTCATGGTATCTGATAGGTTCAAGTCCTGAAGTAATGGTCAAAGCTAAAAAAAATAAAAATAGTCAGATTGTTGCAAGTTTAAGACCTATTGCTGGTACAAGACCTAGAGGTATTGATAATCAACAAGACTTGGAATTAGAAAAGGATTTATTAAAAGATCCAAAAGAGATAGCTGAGCATGTAATGCTAATTGATCTTGGGAGAAATGATCTTGGAAGAGTTTGTGAAATTGGTACTGTGAAAGTGAAGGATTTAATGGTTATTGAGAAATACTCACATGTTATGCATATAGTAAGTGAAGTTGAGGGAATCTTAAAAAATAATGCCGATGTATGGGACTTACTAAAAGCATCTTTTCCGGCTGGGACGGTGACCGGTGCGCCAAAAATAAGAGCTATGCAATTAATTAAGCACTTTGAAAAAGATGCTAGAGGACCTTATGCTGGTGTTTACGGATCTATTGATATTAATGGAGCATTAAATACGGCAATTACAATAAGAACTATGATAGTTAAACCCTCTGGTGACGGTAAATATGATGTCTCGGTGCAAGCAGGAGCTGGAATAGTTGCTGATTCTTTTCCTGAGAATGAATATCAAGAGACGATAAATAAAGCAAAGGGGATACTAAAAGCACTAGCCTGTTTGGATAAATAAATGATTCAAAATAATCTTTATAAGGGTTTTGAGGTGGAACTTTTCACAGGTTCTTTAAATTCTCATGTTGGTGTTTCAGCTGATATTGAGAAAAAATTTTCTGATTTTGTAAAAGAGCCAGATAACAGAAATGTTGAATACATAACAACACCTGAAAAAGACTACAAGTATTTATTTGAGAAATTAATTACTCCAAGAAAAAAGTTAAGGAAGTGGCTAGATACTAAAAATTTAACAATCATTCCTTCATCTACTCTTTGTTTTAAACACGATATTACATTTCAAAGATCTGATGCTGATAACGTCTATCACCAATTTATTCAAGATAATTATGGAATATCTATTGCAACTTCAAGTGTCCATATAAACATAGGAATAGATGATTTAGATAAACTTTTTACAGCTATAAGACTTATAAGATCTGAGGCTGCTCTATATCTATCATTAAGTGCTAGTTCACCTTTTTTGAATAATAAAATTACGAATAATCACTCTCAGAGATGGATCCAGTTTCCTAAAACACCTAGTAGGGTACCTTTTTTTGTAAATCATAATTCTTATATCGACTGGATAGAGGAAAATATATCTAATAAAAAAATGCAAAATATTAGGCATTTTTGGTCTTCAATCCGACCAAATGGACCCCAAAGACCTTTAATTCTTGATCGTTTGGAATTGAGAATTTGTGATTTTGTTCACGATATTAATCTACTTTTGGGGATAACGGCCATGATAGAACTAAGGATTTTAAATCTTTTTGAAAATATACATACCTTAGATCCTATGAATGCTAGTATTTTTTCTATGGACGAGTTGTCAGAAATATGTGATCAAAATGAAATTAATGCTGCTAAAGATAGCCTGAATTCAGAGTTAATTCACTGGCAAGATGGCAAAAAAGTTATTTGTAGAGAATGGATTCAAAACTTATTATCAGATTTGTCCTCCACAGCAGAAGATTTTGGTATGAAACATCTTTTAGATCCTATCTATAAAGTGCTTGAAGAAGGCAATCAATCTATGAAATGGATAAATCAATATGAAAAAGGTCTTTCCATTGAGCAGATAATGAAAATTTCTATCGAAGATATGATTAGGAGTGAAGCCAAGAATGTTTGATTATTTAAATAAACTTTGATCTGAATATTTTTACTTGTGACATAATGACTATATGGAATCTATTCGACAGATAAAAAATAATAATGTGGATTTGATAAGTAACATTGATCCACTTGATAAAAATCGTCTTCTTATCGAAGATCTCTGGGAATCTGTGCTCAGAGAAGAATGCCCAAATGATCAAGCAGAGAGATTGATACAACTTAAAGAATTAAGTTATTCAAAACAAATTGATGGAGATAGTTCAAAAACTTTTAAAAATGAAATAGTTGATATTGTAAATTCTATGGATTTAGCAGAATCCATAGCAGCAGCAAGAGCGTTTTCATTGTATTTTCAACTCGTGAATATTTTGGAACAAAGAGTTGAGGAAGATAGATATATTCAAAGCTTCACCAATAAGGATGTTCAAAAATCGCCCGACAATCTTGATCCTTTTGCTCCAGCATTGGCTAGACAAAATGCTCCAGTAACTTTTAGAGAATTATTTTACAGGCTGAGGAAATTAAATGTACCACCAGGAAAATTAGAGGAGTTATTGCAGGAAATGGATATTCGTTTAGTTTTTACTGCACATCCGACCGAGATCGTAAGACATACGATTCGACATAAGCAAACAAGAGTAGCAAATTTATTAAAAAAAATACAGATTGAGCAATTTCTAACAAAAGAAGAAAAAAATTCTCTAAAAAACCAATTAAAAGAGGAAGTAAGACTTTGGTGGAGAACAGATGAATTGCATCAATTTAAACCTTCAGTTTTAGATGAAGTTGATTATGCCTTGCATTATTTTCAGCAAGTTTTATTTAATGCGATGCCTCAATTGAGGGGCAGGATCTCTGAAGCACTTACCGAAAATTATCCAGATGTTCAGTTGCCCTCAGAATCTTTTTGTAACTTCGGTTCATGGGTAGGATCTGATAGGGATGGTAATCCATCGGTCACTCCGGAGATAACATGGAGAACTGCATGCTACCAAAGGCAGTTGATGTTGGAAAGATACATTATTGCGACGTCTAATCTTAGAGATCAATTAAGTGTGTCAATGCAATGGAGTCAAGTCAGTTCTTCCCTATTAGAGTCACTCGAAACTGACAGGGTTAAGTTCCCTGAAATATATGAAGCTAGAGCTACAAGGTATAGATCAGAACCCTACAGATTAAAATTAAGTTATATTTTAGAAAAACTAAGGTTAACACAAGAAAGAAATAATTTATTAGCTGATAGTGGGTGGAAATTTGACTTGGAGGGAGAAACTGATAACAAGAATCTAGATAAAGTTGAAAACTTATATTACAAGTCAGTAAACGAATTTACTTATGATCTCGAACTAATTAAAAATAGCTTGATTAGTACAGATTTAACTTGTGAGTCCGTAAACACTTTACTTACTCAGGTTCATATTTTTGGATTTTCTTTAGCAAGCTTAGATATTCGTCAAGAGAGTACAAGGCATAGTGACGCTATACAAGAGCTTACAAGTTATCTTGATTTATCTGTTCAATATGACCAAATGTCTGAGGAAGAGAAAATTAAATGGCTTATAGAAGAATTAAATACAAAAAGGCCTTTAATTCCATCTGATGTTAGCTGGACAAAAACTACAGAAGAAACTTTTTCAGTTTTTAAAATGGTTAAGAGACTACAGCAAGAATTTGGAAGTCGCATTTGTCATTCTTATGTAATTTCAATGAGTCATAGTGCATCTGATTTGCTTGAAGTTCTCTTACTGGCCAAAGAAATGGGACTTCTTGATCAAAATTCACAAAAGTCAAAATTATTAGTTGTTCCTCTTTTTGAAACTGTGGAAGACCTTAAAAGAGGTTGAACAGCAACAATACTCCACCTACCTAAACTTTCCCCACCTTCAACAGATTCAA
>NZ_CVSV01000060.1 GCF_001180245.1 Prochlorococcus marinus | reverse complement strand
ATGATGAAGCAGAATATTTTTTTTTCCTAAGTATTTTGAAAATAGAATTAGGGTTTTTGTTTGAAGGCAAATCTAAATGTTTTAATTCTGGGTGAGTTTTCCCAATTAGTAGATTTTCTTTTAAATCATCTCTATCAATTTTTGTAAGCTGATTTAAATCGTCTAGGCCTAATAAACTTTTGCAAAAGTATATATATTCTTTCTGTATTGAGATACTTTCAATAAGTAACTTTAGAATATTTTCTGGCATATCTGACTCCACTTCTAATCTAACTACGTCTCCACCTAATCTTCTTTTTTCCAAACTTTGTTCAACAGCTAAAAGTAGATCATCAGCTTCAAGTTCTTTTAATTCTAAATCTGCATCTCTTGTCACTCTAAAAAAAGAGTAATTTATACATTCCATTCCGTTAAATAAAGTATTTATATTATTCCCAATTA
>NZ_CVSV01000059.1 GCF_001180245.1 Prochlorococcus marinus | reverse complement strand
TGCAGTTCTCATGTTGAGAAGAAGGCAGAAATTGAATGCTTGTCTGATGATAAAAAATGTATAGAAGCGAAAGAAAAAGAATCACTATACAAAGTTGAGGCCTAAATGTTTGATAATCTTGGAACTGCTCTAGTACAGGCATTAGGCTTCTTTGCTGTTTTTGGTTTTTTTGTATATCAAACTTTATTCGCAGATAGCAAACCCAAAAACTCAAAATCAAATCCTGAAAAAACAAAGATTTCCAACA
>NZ_CVSV01000058.1 GCF_001180245.1 Prochlorococcus marinus | reverse complement strand
GTTAATCTCGCAATCAAACTTTTTGAAAGTGCAATCTCAATCGAGGAGAATGCTGAACCATTATTAGGCCTAGCCTCATGTATAAATATCCAAGATAATAAATTAGCAGTTCAGCTAGCAAAAAAAGCTTTGAATAAAAATCCCAAATATGTTAACTATGATTATAGAAAAGAACAGTTATGGGGAGAAAAATTACAAGCCTCTACAGAAATTCTTTTACAAAATGAACAACTTAAAAAAGATGTAATACTGGCAAAATCCAAAATAATTGAATCATCTTAATGTTCAATACTGGTAAATATTTTTTTACCTATTAGTCTTAATTTAGTT
>NZ_CVSV01000057.1 GCF_001180245.1 Prochlorococcus marinus | reverse complement strand
TTGTTTCGTAAAACAATTGGGGCCAAGAAATTTTAAAATAATACTTACACAGGGACTTAACCGCCAAATTAGAAGAATGTGTGAGGCCTTAGGATATAGAGTACTATCATTAAAGCGTGTAAGAATTATGAATATTAAGCTAGATGTGCCAACAGGTGCATATAGAGAACTTAGTAAAGAAGAACTCTTAGAATTAAATAAATTACTTGAAAACTCCTCAAAAACATATGACTAATCAAATACCAACAAAAGTAATTGGGAAGTTAAAGTTAATTGGTTAGCAAAAATTCAAGATTTATACTTTTCGACTTTGTTAGAAATAATTTAAATAGTATGAAACGCTTACTACTTGCATTGCTTTTAGTTAGTAATTGAGTATTTTTTGACTACCTTTTAAGGATTAGCAGCCCTAGCGTTCTTTTTTTGTCAAAACTTACTTGGTTCTTCTCCAACCCTGAGCAATTAAATTTTTCCATTCCTCTCTAGCTGCATCCTCCTTAAATTCTTTTTTTGGTGATTATGAAAGATGGTTCTTTGACCTATAAAGAAGTAACCCTCCTAGAATCAATAAAAATTTTTT
>NZ_CVSV01000056.1 GCF_001180245.1 Prochlorococcus marinus | reverse complement strand
CGAGTCTGCCAGATTTTTTGGCTTTGTTTTGCCGTAAGACTGGATTTGGATTTGCGAGATTTGCCCGCAGTGTTTGGTAATCTTGGCTCATCAAAATTATTATCTGAAGAGCTTTTCGCAGATTCCAGAGGGATCCCCATCACCCTGGCCTCCTAAATAATGGATTTTTTAAAAAGCTAGCACTGAAATTGAAATAAAAA
>NZ_CVSV01000055.1 GCF_001180245.1 Prochlorococcus marinus | reverse complement strand
AATTTTCTTGAATTTTTAGGTTAAAAGCCTACTTTATGTAAATGATATAGAGATGGTTGCTATCCTTATTGACAGATGGCTACTAAATATTAATAGTTAGTGTTGAGACTTCTTCCGATACCGATTTTTATTTGCATTTATCTATTCTCTTGGTGGAGATGCAAAAAAAATATTATCGCTAGTAATACGCAACTAAAACCTTGCATTGATTGGGCATATATAAAAAATTTACCTCTCCCACCAAAACCATCATTTGTCGAGTTTTATATTGTTTATGTCTCTTCTTTTTTTAAATTTCCCTTTGGGATAATTATTCAACAACTACCGTTTGCAAAGAA
>NZ_CVSV01000054.1 GCF_001180245.1 Prochlorococcus marinus | reverse complement strand
CTTAACAATAATTGTACAATTTTGATTCAAAAACTATTATTTATCTTGATTTTATAAATTCTATGTTTTCTTTCACTTTTGATCCTTTGGCTGCGATATTTGGTATATCAGGAATTGTAGGCTTCTTTTTCTTCGTCTCTGCTGCTAAGGGAACTTCCAGTATCAATACAAAACCAAAAAAAGAATTAGATTAGTACTTATTGTCTCAGAAAACTAAATTAAAATTTTAAATTTAGTATTTAAAAGGCTTTTTTATTATTACTTATTCCATTGTTTAGAAATAAATTCAAGAAAATCTTTTAGATCCTCTTCAGGACAATTTGTTTGTTTTTGTAAATCAATGCAAATTTGCTTGATATTTTCAAAGGCCTTTTTTACGATTTCGTTTTTTTCAATAACCTCAAAATATTCTTGATCAGTAAAAGGCATAATATTAGTTTCCTTCTTGAAAATTATTTATTAACCATATTTTATCTACATTGAC
>NZ_CVSV01000053.1 GCF_001180245.1 Prochlorococcus marinus | reverse complement strand
TTTCCCCCGCTCCAAAGCAAATATTTGCTGGAAGTAATATTTTCTCTCAGTTGCAAAAATGGTTGCCAAGGTGGTCACAGGAAGGCTTAACAAAAAATCTTGGGATTAATTTGCAGCCATCCAAAATTGATTCAACAAGAACTCAAAAAGAATTTCTATTGGAAGATGAACTTCTTGTTTTAAGACAAGAAAATGAGACATTA
>NZ_CVSV01000052.1 GCF_001180245.1 Prochlorococcus marinus | reverse complement strand
TAGGAATAAAAAAGGTATCAATAAAAATCCTTTAATAAATAATGAAAAAGGTTGATTAATTATTTGGTGGACGATTAACCAACTAGAAAAGATTGGGAAAATAGTAGAAATAATTTGATGAGAAGCTCTAATATTATTTCTTTTTAAAAATGGTTTTATTAAAAAATCGCCTCTATTTACTTTATGCATATTTCTTTTAATTATTTGATACTAACAATTTTTAAAAAGTATTGATTATTTAATAAACAATAAAAAATAATTTAAAATCATACTAAAGAATAAATTCTTTAGACATAGTTCTCAATTGATCTAAATTTAATCTTTCTAAGTAATTTTTAAAGTCACTAAGATTTTTATTAGAGCCAGAATTTTTACTCTCGTAAAGAAGACTATTAGAAATTAACTCAATAAGATGATCTTTATCCATATCCCCTTATAGACTAAAATTCCTGTTAAAAAAATAAAGGTCTTGAA
>NZ_CVSV01000051.1 GCF_001180245.1 Prochlorococcus marinus | reverse complement strand
ATATCTAAATCTTTTTTCGACTTTCCAATCTATATTGATATCTATTAATTTTGAGAGTGAATCTTTTGAACGTTGTGACTCTCTAAACAGATATGTTTCTCCACCTTTTCTATTTACTGCATTAAATCCTAGGATTTGATTTGTGAAACTATCTTTTTCACATTTTCTAGTTGAGAAGTTATTAATTGTGTCTTTATATAAATAAGTATTATCTTGACCACTTTGATTATTGTCTTCTAATGCTTTAAT
>NZ_CVSV01000050.1 GCF_001180245.1 Prochlorococcus marinus | reverse complement strand
GTTATTACAAAACCAAAAAATTCTTGAGTGTTCAAGAAAATGGCCAATAATGCTTATAACTTTAATATTTTCACTTAAATTTTTTCTTTGGGGATATAGGCAACAAATACCTCTTATGATGAGGCTAATTTTTACACCTGAGTCTGAAGCTAAATAAAGCAGTTTAATTATTTCTGGGTCTACTAAAGAATTCATTTTTGCGATTATTTCGGCTTTTTTGCCTTCTTGTGCATTTTTAATTTCTCTCTTTATCAGAAATATAAATTTCTCTCGCATCGATGAGGGAGAAACTAATAACTTTTGATAACTTTTTTGTTTAGAGAAACCAGATAAGTAGTTAAATAACTCAAGTAAATCAGATGCAATATCAGGATCCGTTGAAAGTAACCCTAAATCTGTATAAAACTTTGAAGTATTAGAGTTATAATTTCCTGTTCCAATATGGAAATAATTCCTTAATCGTCCTTTCTCTTTTCTAACTGTTAAGGC
>NZ_CVSV01000049.1 GCF_001180245.1 Prochlorococcus marinus | reverse complement strand
ATAAAGATATAGAACAAATATAAAGTAAAGAATTTAGATGCATTTTTATTTATTAAAGTAATAACAAAGAAGTCCTTTCATAAAAATGGGATTTCAACAGATTGGTAATTTTTTGACTTAGCAATCAAACAAATTCTAGTATTTATTTAAGTTTTTTATGCTTTTCCCAAACTTTGAGGAGTAAAAGTGTTTAAATTTTTGGAATATATTTTTTTAGTTAGTAAAACTTATAAATCTAAGAGTTTTACATATCTAATCAAATTCTACATTTTTGAATGATTATTGTATTTCACGATCTATCCTTATTTATTTCTGTTAGAGCTTTTCTTCCTTCCTTAAGGGTTCTTAAGAAGAGCAAGGTTAGAGATGAAATCAGTAGGATGGTAAGTGTAATTAGAGAAATATGAGTTGTATCAATATTGTTATCCAAATTAATTCTTATGAGTCTTTAATTTAAAAAATTCAAAAATTCAGACCTCTGATCTAGAGTAAGCAGGTATAAGCATTCCACCATCTTGATCGTCATTATTGTCATCATCAAACCCACCTCCCAGAAGTAATTCAATAATTACAAGTACAGCTACTGG
>NZ_CVSV01000048.1 GCF_001180245.1 Prochlorococcus marinus | reverse complement strand
AAATTGTAGAAATAAAAGAAGTCTAGAAAATAGAATGAGAAGGAAAAAAGAGGCTGGAGCTGGATTCATACAAACTCAAATGGTTATGGAAAAAGAAAATTTGATAGATTTTTGTGAAAAAATTAGCAAGCCTCTTGAAATTCCTGTAATTGCAGGTGTATTCCTATTAAAGTCTTACAAAAACGCTCTCTTTATAAACAAATACGTTCCAGGTGCCAACATCCCTGAAAATATCTTAAATCGTCTTAAAGATGCTAAAGAGCCATTACAAGAAGGCATTAAAATTGCAGCTGAACAAGCTCATG
>NZ_CVSV01000047.1 GCF_001180245.1 Prochlorococcus marinus | reverse complement strand
TTCTTAGTAAGGATTCTCCCTCTTGTTGAGCAAGACAACCTGCAACAACAAGTTTTAAGCTAGGTGTTTTGTGCTTTCTTTTTGCTTGTCTTCCTAAAAAGCTATAAACTTTTTGCTCTGCATTATCCCTAATAGTGCATGTATTGTACAAGACTAAATCGGCATTTAATTCATTATCCGCTCTGGTGTATCCCATTTTCTCTAATGTCCCAGCCATTCTCTCAGAATCA
>NZ_CVSV01000046.1 GCF_001180245.1 Prochlorococcus marinus | reverse complement strand
TATTCAAACTAGGTAAGGTTGATAAAAAAAAGTTGAACAAAACAGAAGAAATTAGACCATTACAATCAAGGATTAAAACAATTAATCAAATTAAAAATAAAAATTCAAAACAAATTCAAGAATTAACAGCTCTTTTAAATCAACAAGCAAAACTAATATCTGAACTTCAGATCAAAAATACAAAATTTCAGACTGTAAATCAAAATCTTATTTCAAGACTAGAAAGTTTAGAAAAATTTGCCTCCAACAATTTTGAAAATCCATCTAAATCTTTAGCAAAAAAATAGTATTTCTACTAATCAATTTTTGAATAATTTACTTAAGGATTACTTTAATTATGGTTGAATTAAATTCCGAAATTTAATATGAACAGTATTCCTAACAGATCAGGCTTTAATTCTTCTTTTGA
>NZ_CVSV01000045.1 GCF_001180245.1 Prochlorococcus marinus | reverse complement strand
AGATCACGATTTTCAAGATTTTTAACTGGACTTTCACCATTTTTATCAACTAAAATCGCTCCTTCCCCTCTAAGTGCCTCAGATATTAAGAAGCAAGGTGCACCATAAAATTTTAAAGCTGTTGGATGAAATTGCACGAACTCTAAATCTTCTATAGCAGCTCCTGCGTTCCATGCAAGAGCAATCCCTTCACCAGAAGATTGAGCAGGATTTGTTGTATTTGTAAATAAATGCCCACCCCCACCTGTAGCCAAAACAACAGCTCTAGATTTAATCCAATATAAATTTGCTCCATCAAGAACCTGAACTCCTCTACATTCTTTATTTTCAATGAGAAGTTCAGTTACTCTTACACCCCTGCAGTGAAGAATATTTTTTTGATTCTCAATATGATCTTCTAGTACTTCAACTAATGCTCGTCCAGTACGATCTTTAACATGTAAGACTCTTCTTCGTGAATGGGCTGCTTCCAAGGTAGTAGATAGTTGATCAGAATTTTGATCAAAAATCATCCCTAAATTCTGCAACCTATCTACACAACCTGGAGCTTCTTTAACCAGCATTTCTACAGCTTGAAAATCACATAGTCCATCTCCTGCTTTTAAAGTGTCCTCTGCATGAAGATCAAATGAATCATCTTTTCTAACAACAGATGCAATTCCTCCTTGAGCCCATCTACTGGAAGATACCTTACTAGTATTTCTATTTAAAAGAAGCACTTTTAAATTTGAGGGTAATTCAAGACAAGTCATAAGACCAGCAGCTCCAGCGCCTACAACGATTACATCCCAATTATTTATTGGTATCAGTTCTTGCGAAAATGGAGGTCTTAACATTAAACCAATCCACTAAGAGTTGGTTGCAGAATTGCTAAAACAATAAAAATACCATCAACAATTAATGTCGTTTGAATTACGTAACTAGAAACTAAGAGTGCTTTACCACTAGTAGTATTAATTGTGGCAGAATTTAAAATTTCTTTTGAAATAAACCAAAGTATAAGAGCAACAAAAACAATAATAGATAATGATTTTATTTGGATAAGACTCTCTGAGGTTTTTTGAAGAATTATAGGTGCATTTTCAGAATCTGCTGTAATTACATGCCTCCATTGATCCATCATTCCGATTAAAAATATTGTAATGTCGGTAACTGCGGTTCCAAATAAAGAAGAGATATAAAAACTTGAACCTATTTTCCAATTAGTATCAAAGCCTATTAAAGCTAATGGGAGCACAACAGCTTCAACAGGTATGTGCAGGATAGGAAATGGGCTTAACCATCCCCAGAACAAACATCCACCAAGCCAACTACCTGATACACCAAGTAATAATGAACTTACAATAAACCACTTTTTTGATACTCTCTGATTTAAAACAAATGCAACGATGAGAATAACAAAAGTAAAACAAAGAGCACTTATTGGTTCTAATCTAACCCAAGGGGCTTGAACAAAAATAGGTAAAATTACAAAAAAAGAAGACCACAATCTTAAAGAAATAGGATTTGATAAAAAACTATTTTCGTATGCATCAACTTTGTTATGCAATTCATAGTTCAATGTATCTTTCACTTCTAAATTTTTTGTAATTAATTCTTTCAATGAAAAAGGTTATTTAATTAATCTAAATCGTGTTTTAGAAAACTGCGAATGCCATATTTTAATAAATTAAAGGCCCATAATTTCACACCTATATTTAGTTTTTTAAAAGTATTTAATACACTTTGAGTCATATATAAGTTTAGAATAAATATAAATAAGAGTATTTGGCCTTAAATTGTGTGGCAAGAAATTAATTACACAGAAGATCCCAATGATCTTTTAGTTCCTAATATTACTTATAAAATAAATCCTGCAGAAATTGAAAGTGTTGAAGCTAATTCCATTGCTCAAGAAATAGGATTTGAATCTGGTGATTCAATTATTAGTATTAATGGGAAAAAGCCAAGAGATTTAATTGATTATCAGATTCTAATTAGCGAAGAAATTTTAGAAATATCAGTTTTAGATAAAAATCATGAAATTCACAATATAAATATTGAAAAAGATCAAGACGTTAATTTGGGTATAAATTTTAAAGATGCATTATTTGATTCAATCAAACAATGCAATAATAGATGTCCATTTTGTTTTATTGATCAACAGCCAAGTGGCAAAAGAAAAAGCCTTTATATAAAAGATGATGATTATAGATTAAGTTTCCTATATGGCTCTTATCTAACTCTTACCAATTTAAAAAAAGAAGACTGGGAAAGAATTGCTATGCAAAAACTATCCCCACTTTTTGTTTCAGTTCATGCTACTGATCCTGTCACAAGAGAAAAATTATTAAAAAATAAAACAGCAGGAGTAATCCTTGATCAAATTTCGTGGTTTGAAAAAAACTCTATTCAAATACATGCTCAAATTGTTGTTTGTCCAGATATAAATGATGGGGATATTCTTGAGAAATCAATTTTAGATCTTTCTGAATTTTACAAAACAACTTCTCAGACAGTACTTTCAGTTGCAATAGTCCCTGTAGGACTTACAAAATTTAGACCTGAAAATGATGGATTAAAATCAATAAGCCCAGAATATGCAATTAAAACTATTAAACAAGTAGAGAGAATTCAAGCCTCTCTACAAAATAGTCTTGGGACTCGTTTTTGTTGGCTAGCTGACGAATGGTATTTAATTGCTGGCACAAATTTACCTAGTTACAAAACCTACGAAAATATGCCACAAGAATCTAATGGAGTGGGAACTATTAGAAACTTTCTAGAAACATTAAGAGAGAAGACGAAAAACCTACCCAAAAAAGTAAAAAAGCCAAAAAAAGTTAGTTGGATTGTTGGTAAATTAGTTTATGAAGCCCTAATTCCTACAGTTAAGAAATTAAACTTAATTGATGGTTTGAAAGTCAACTTATATGGTTTGCCAAGCATTTATTGGGGTCAAGATCAAGTTGTTACAGGTCTTCTTACTGGAGAAGATCTTATTTATGGGCTGAAAAATAAGGACTTAGGAGAAACTGTTTACATACCATCTATCATGTTAAAAATTAATACTGATATATTTTTAGATGATAAAAATATTCAAGAAGTTGAAAATCAATTAAATACTAAAATTCACGTTCTCGATGATTCAAATGATATTATTAATACTTTGATTGGTTAATCGAATATCTTCAATACTATAAAACATGCTTAGAAGAGTAATAAATCCTATCTTATTAATACCGCTTACTCTAGGTTTAAACAGCGTTAACGTCCTATCGAGAGAAACAGAAAATTACATTGATAGTGTTTTAGAAGAAAAATTAAATATTACTTTTGTTAACTATCAAGAAATAGAAAAACTTGTGTTAAATAATCAAGAATTAAAATCATTACAAAACTTAGTAGCCTCTGCAAGCTTCAATCTTTCCAGTCAAATTGCCAAAAGATACCCATCCTTAGATTTTCAAGCCAATGGATTACCAAAATATGTCGCAGGTAAAAAGTACAATAGCAATTCACCTACTTTAAAAACATCACAATTTACTGCTAATCCCTCCCTTAACATTAAATGGGATGTAATTAACCCTCTTAGAGGATCTGAAGTTAAAATTGCCAAAACAAATTACAAAATTGCAGAAAATAATTATGAGATTAAGAAAAAAGATTTAATTCAAGAAGCAAGAATCAGATATCACAAATACAAAAAATCATATCAAGATATTCAAAATAAAAAATTCACACTTGATTTATCAATTACGAGTTTAGAAAATGCCAAGGCGAAGCTAGATGCTGGAATTGGTACAAAATTTGAGGTTCTTGAAGCAGAAGCTCAATTATCTCGAGATAAACAATCACTTAATGAAAAGAAAATAGAACATAAAATTAATAAAATTTCTCTTAAAGAGATTCTTAACATTAAAGGGGATTTCGAAACTAATAAAGAGCAAAATCTTGTAGGGTTTTGGAATCATAAATTGAATAAGAATCTTAAAAAAGGTTTGGATAAAAATCTTTCCTTAAAAAACCTTATTCTTCAAAAATCAATCAAAAAGAGCCAAGCCAATAGCTTTTTAGCTCAAAATAAGCCAAATATCTATATCAGTAATTCATTATCTAGTACATTTTCAAAAGGTGACTCTCTAGCAACTAATATCGACTCTGAAAAATCTGGATCTAATTATACAAATACCATAAGTCTAAATTTTGCATGGAGTATTTTTGATGGCGGACAAAATAAGAACTCTTATAAATCAAAAATAGCAGATGCAGAAGCCGAAAAATATGCTTATGAGAATCTAAAAAATGTTTTAACCACAAGTATTAGTAAAGCATATTTAAATCTTAAATTAAATGAAGAAAAAATTATTTCTTCTCTTAAAGAAATTGAATCTAGCAAAGAGTCTGTAAGGCTTGCCAGACTTAGATATGATGTCGGAATATCAACTCTAAAAGATGTTCTTGTTAGGCAAAGTGAATTAAGTAATGCGAAATCAAAAAATATTAATGCAAAATATAATTACAATTTAAATATAGATGAGTTAGAAAGATTAACTTTCCTTGATGCAAGTAAAAATTGTTTGGGTAGTAATAATACTAAAATTAATGATACAGATTCTATTTGCAATATATAAATATGAACCCACAAAATTTAACTAATAAGCAACTAAGTGAATTAGATTATTTATTTGAATTGGTTAGTCAACGTCAAACAAAAGATTTTGGAAATATTAGCGCCAGCAATAAAGCAGATGGATCATTATTAACAAGTTGTGATTTATGGAGTGACAAAACAATCGTAGATGGCTTAGCTTCAATAGCGCCAGGTGAGGGCGTCCTTAGTGAAGAGGGGCATAAACTAATTCCAAATTCAAAAGCTTATTGGGTGGTCGATCCACTTGATGGGACAACAAATTTTGCTGCAGGTATTCCTTACTGGTCTATATCAGTAGCAAGGTTCGTTGATGGTAAACCACAATCTTCTTTTCTTATAATTCCTACATTGAAAAAAAAGTTTGTATCCATAAAAGGTAAAGGGGTTTGGTTAAATAACCAGAAAATTGATCCTAGCCAAAATAATCGTCGAAGTGAATGTATTTCTTTATGTAGTAGATCAATAAAAATTTTACAAAAACAACCAAACTCAGTATTTCCTGGCAAAATTAGACTCTTAGGTGTATCGAGTTTAAATCTTACGAGTGTAGCGATGGGACAAACTTTCGGTGCAATAGAATCAACCCCTAAGATTTGGGATATTGCAGCAGCCTGGCTGTTGTTAGAAGAACTCAATTGCTCTATAGAGTGGTTGGAAACAGATCCTTTAAATTTAGTTTCAGGAGAAGACTTGAGCGATGTTAACTTTCCATTAATTGCTTGTAGATCTATAGATAAAGTTGAAATTTTAAAGCCATGGGGCAATTTATTATTAGAAAAGTAGATGCATCATAAATAAAAAAAATTGCTTGAAAAATTTCTTAATCAGATACAATAAAAAATAGTAAATAAATAAAATATTTGAAGAAAATTAATATGCAGAGAAGTTCAACATGGATACTTAAAAGTTTATGGGGAGCTTGTGAGCGATGGAGCAAATCTGATTGTGTTGATTTAAGCGCTGCATTTGCATACTACACACTTCAATCATTTTTTCCTATCCTTCTAATTTCTCTTTCAATAGCTTCATGGTTCCTAGGAAAACAAGAAGGATTAGATCAACAAATAATTGCCATTGCTGCTCAGCTTTTACCTCCTTCAGTAGTTGAGTTAGTAGAAACAACATTATTTAATTTGATAGATCAGGGTTTTGGAGCAGGTATTCTTGGGGCTATGTTTTTGATTTTTACAGCAGGAAATGCATATCTATCTCTTCAAAGAGGGTCAGATAGGCTTTGGGAGGACGAAATTCCTTCTAAAAAAGTTAATGCTGCTTGGAGAGTGCAAGCTTCGAAGTTTCTCCGAAATAGAGTTGAAGCCTTTTTAATAGTTTTCTTTATTGGTTTTTTAATGGTACTAGATCAAATTAGTGCAAATCTTAGGATGATCCCAAGTAACGTTTTAGAAAATCTTTCAAAATCTAATAATCTTATTTCTAATTTATTATTAAAGTTGCCGCTATTACAAGTTGGTCAGTTTGCAATACCACTAATTGGCTTTTCTTTAATGGCTCTTTTATTACAAGCACTTTTACCCAGTAGAAAAGTTCCATTGAAACCACTTTTACCTGGATCTTTTCTTATTGGAATTGGCCTAACTACTTTAAACCTAGCTGTAAGTAAAAGTATTCTCTCACTTGGAGTAAGATTTCAAGCATACGGTTTTATTGGTGGTTTTCTTGTACTTACTTTGTGGGTATGGCTATTAGGAGTGATTTTATATTTTGGACAGTGTTGGAGCGTAGTAATTGCTAATATGACTTTAGTAAATAAAAAAAGAAATTATAGATAAGGATAACTAAGGTGAATTATTTTCTTAAAGCTAATAAAAATCTTCTTACCTACTCATTAATCATATTTATCATTATTTCGCTTTTTGGATTTAACTTTTTCATTAGCTTTATTGGAAATATCCTACTTCTTTTATTATTAATTCCTCTACTATTATTAGTTTTAGTGTTTATAGGGTTTAACTCTTATAAATCTAAAATTAATACATGCAATAATTGTGGGTCAATATCATTAGGTTTAAGCGAAACCTGCATGAATTGTGGTGCAGATTTAGAGAGTATAAGTAAGAATAATCAATTTAATAAAAAGCCTAGTGAAAGTACAATTGAAGTTAAAGCAGAAGAAGTAAAGTAAAATATTAACCTATCCCAATTTGTCTAAGAATACTTTGTCCAGTTATTAATTCAGTACCAAGACCAATCAGAATCCCCATCATAGCCATACGACCGTTCCAAGTTTCTGCAAAATTTACAAAGCCAAATCTTGGTTGATTGTCATTATTCATAATTAACTTGATTATCTATCAAATCATTTTAACGTTTTAAGGAAGAATTTATGATAAATAAATAAATTATTTATTTAACATGTCTTACACCATCAACAGGTCGATACTCATCTCCAGTTAATTCCTCATACACAATAGCTGGCAATCCCGTATCAAACATTGTTTGCAATGCCTCTTTTAACATAGGATTCCAACCCCCAGTACTAACTTTTCCATGTCTTACAGTCCAGTCCCAAGTCCCTTGAAGATCTCTGGGTAATCTACCTTCTCTGTCTCTTCGCGCTACTAAGTCTAAAGACTCGACTATACCAACAATAACTGGATTTTTTCCATAAGAAGGAGTAAGACTTAATTCAAGTCTCACTGGATCCTCTTTAACCATTTTTAAACGAAACCTTGGTGGCAACTTTAAAGACCTTAGTACCGCTGAGACAATTTTTGTTCTTAATTCCAATTTTTTTCCTTAGATGTAATTTGATTAATCAGTTGTTGAACCTTTTTCTTCTAATGTAGAGTCATTGTCGTTGGAAAATCTTACCGTTAATAACTCCTCTTCTGTTATGTTTCCTGATTTATCTAAAAGTTCTGGATGTATTGTGTACTTTTTTTGTTTAAAACTGGAAGTACTAAAACGTTTATTTTTATTATCGGATATACCCCAACCATTAGACATAACTTTAAAAGCTTTCCAAACTAAATAAGTTAAGGCCGCAGAATATATGATTGGAAATAGAATAGTCATTGAACTTATAATTTAGTTAATTATATTTTTAATATCATAACCCGAAAAAAAGAAATTTAGCTTAAGTCAATGAATTATTATCTAGATTCAAATAATTTAATTAGTAGTTATATTTAAATTACACTTTTATGGTGTATAAATTTCTTCGAAAAACATAAAAAATCAAAATTGAAAAGAAACATCCAAAAACTATTTCTAATCGCCTCATTAATAATAGTAGGCATTAGATATCCTGTAAAAGTCATATCCCAACCATTAAGTAAACCAAAAATTAATGTAGTTAATTTATATTCAAACAAATCTTTCATAACTAAAGCTGTAGAAAGAACTGGTGCAGCTGTAGTGACAATTGATACTCAAAGATATATTAAAAAAAGAAAATTTCCTAAAAATTCTCAAGTATTTATAGACCCATATTTTGAAAGATTTTTTGGATTAGATTTACCTAATGACAATCGGCCAAGGATAGAGCAAAGCCAAGGGAGTGGATTTATATTTGCGGATGGACTTATAATGACCAATGCCCATGTTGTGAATGGATCAGATAAGGTAATTGTTGGTTTAACCAATGGCAAAAAATTAGACGCAAAACTTATAGGGCAAGACTTTTTTACTGATTTAGCTGTGCTAAAGATTGAAGGGAAAGGACCTTGGCCTAAAGCAAAATTAGGCAATTCTGCAAAGATTAAAGTTGGTGATTGGGCTATAGCAGTTGGGAATCCATTCGGACTGGAAAACACAGTTACCCTTGGTATTATTAGTAATCTAAATAGAAACGTCACTCAATTAGGAATATATGATAAAAAACTTGAATTAATACAAACAGACGCTGCTATTAATCCTGGCAATTCTGGAGGTCCACTATTGAATAGCGAGGGAGAAGTAATTGGGATTAATACGTTGATAAGATCAGGTCCAGGAGCAGGTTTAAGTTTCGCGATCCCAATTAATAAAGCTAAGGAAATTGCCTATCAACTTATAAAAAATGGAAAAGTAATACATCCTATGATTGGGATTAGCCTAATAGAAGCAAGTAATTCTGAGAGAGACAATAATGTCGTAAAAGTAGGATATGTAGTACCGAACAGTCCAGCAGCAAAGAGTGGAATTATGATAGAAGATATTATAATAAGGGTCGGCAATAAAGATATTGAAACAGCATCAGACGTTATAGAACAAATAAGTAATAATGGTATTAATAAACAAGTAAATATATTATTAAAGCGTAGAAATAAATTTATTAAATTAAAAGTAACACCAACTGATATAACTAATCTACAAAATAACTAAAAGTTTTAATTGTCATTCTGTTTAAGTATTTCCACACATCTAGAGATACATCTACCATCTCTTATATCGCAGGTAGTAATGCATTCAAAATAATTTTCAATAGGATCAGAAATATGAATCTGTTTTTCTTGGAAATCGTGATTTTTCATTTAAATTATTAAAACCTATTTTTGTATTTTTAAGATTAATCAAGGACGGTAAACCATGTAAAGATAAATGAATGATCTTACTTAGCCAAATGTAAATTTTATTTAAAGTAATCAAATTTTTTTATGGTTTTGAGTTTTTTCTAAAAAATATTCGTAATTACCATCATATGAAAATAACTTTGAATCTTTAATTTCGACAATTCTATTTGCAACCTTTGAAATAAAATACCGATCATGAGAAATGATTAATAATGACCCTTTATAATTTTTTATTGCTAATTCTAAGTTTTCCTTAGATTGAAGATCTAAATGATTAGTTGGCTCGTCCAAAAGTAGAAAATTACTAGGATTAATAATCATGAGCGCCAATGCTAATCTTGCCTTTTCTCCCCCACTGAGTTGTTTAATATATTTAAAAACAGTTTCATTTTGAAAGCCAAAACCTCCTAAAAATGTTCTTACTTTTTTTTGGGACCATTCTGGAGACTTATTACATATTAAATCAATAACTCTCTCGTCAAGTGAAAGTGCCTCAGCCTGATTTTGCTCATAATAGCTAGTAATTATATTATGTTTACCAAGATTAATTTCCCCAATTTCAGGAGATATTATTTTCATAATCATTTTAAGCAATGTAGATTTACCGCAGCCATTAGGTCCCAGTATTGCAATTTTCTCCCCCGAAGAAATCTTTAAATTAATATCTAGAAAAAGAATTTTATCCTCAAAACTATGAGACAAATTTTTGATATTTAAAACTAATTTTCCTGAGCGAGGGCACTCTGGAAAATTAAAAACAGGACTTTTTGATTTTGCTATGGGAGCTTCAATTTTAGAAATCTTTTTTAATTGTTTTTCTCTACTCTTTGCTTGCGAACTTCTAGTTGCACTAGCTCTAAATCTATCTATATACCTCTTCTGTAACTCAATTTCTTTTTGTTGCAATTGAAATGCCTTATTTTGTGATTCTTCATTTAAAGATTTCTGTTCCACAAAAAAAGAATAGTTACCATTATATGTTTCGGATATTCCTCTATCTACAAAAATTATTTTTTTACATAATTTGTCTAAAAAATATCTGTCATGACTGATTATGATAACTGCAATTTTAAGCGAAGATAGATACTCTTCCAGCCAGAAAATAGTATCTAAATCTAAATGATTGGTCGGTTCATCCAGTAGAAGTAAATCAGGTTTTTGCAAGATTATTTTTCCAAGTGCAACTTTCATCTGCCAACCACCTGAAAAATTGCCTACCAATTTATCAGCATCTCCTACAGCAAAGCCTAGTGTTGGTAATATTTTTTCTACATCAGATTGCATTTTATAGCCACCTAAAGCTTCAAATTTTGCTTGATATTTTGCAAGTTGATTTACTAATATTTCAAATTCATCAGAATATTTTTTAATATCCAATAATTTCATTTTATTTTCAATTTCTAAAAGTTTATTGGCAACAATTTGTATATCTTTAAAAGAACTTTCTAATTCCTGTCTCACTGAAAAATTCAAATTACAATCAAACTCCTGTTTTAAATGGGCAATTTTAGGATTTCCCTCTTTGATAATTGTGCCACTTGTTTGCTCTTCCTCTCCAATTAAAATCTTAAATTGAGTTGATTTACCTGCACCATTAGAACCAACTAAGCCAACTTTTTCTCCTTTCTTAATCTCCCAATTAATATTTTTTAAAACAACATCTGTAGAATAAATCTTGCTTACACTTTCAAATCTAATCACTGTTTTAAAAATAGAATTTACAAAATCTGTGGCTTATTTACTAAAAAATATTTTGTGGAATAAAATTAAACAATGAAAAGAATAGAACAAATTGTAGTGATTTTCATAGCTGCAGCTCTTGCAATTCCAAGTTACTGGTTTTTTTGGACTTTAGCTGGTGGAGGTGGCTATAACAAAAGAATAAAACCTATTAATAATCCAAACAATAATTATTCGAAGCCTTTTCCTAAAGACCGCCTCGAGCCTTAATTAACCACATTTTAGTTGCCTCATCATCAATAGTACTCAAATATTCAATAACCTCTTCTTTAGTCACAGAAATATTTAACTCGTTGCCAATGTCGCATATTTTATCTAAGGCTTTTTTGGGATTTGTTAAGGCTGTCATAAACAAACTGTTTTTCTTTTTGGAATCGTTGGCAATTAACTTATAGAGCTTTTCAGCATTACTGGACATGTTTTTAAAATCTATTTATTAATAGATTATTACTTCAAGCTACATTTTGTTCATTATATTTATTAATAGATAAATCATTTTCCGAATCTTTTATTTCTTTTGCAGAGGCATCTACCATACTTCTTGCGTCTAAACATAAAACTTTTCTTAGTTTCGCAAAGTTAGCTGCGTGAGATTTTCTACCATCTTTTTGAGCATAGAACTCAGACTGCTGAAGAATATGGTGAAGATGAGTTAACAAATATGGACTAATTACAGCAGACACCAAAACATCACTATTTTCATTATCGTGAGAATCAGAATTAACTAATCTTTTTTTCTTTTTATCAATTATCGACCTTTTAGGAGAATCCAGTTTTCTTGAATTTTTCATGGGGCAATACAAACAATTAATTGATTCGGACATAAATTTCCTTACTAATAATATACACAAAGATAGTATCCTTGACTAACTGTGTATACTTATAAGTAACAGTTATCAACTTTGACTCATGGCTACCCGGCAAAACTCAACAAATGGGAAGCCTAAATCCCCCAGAATTCAAGTAGTTCTTCCAGAATTAATATGTGAGCAATTAACTATTTTGGCAAATAATGAATCTAGGACAGTTAGCAATATGGCAAAAGTGTTAATTCAAGAGGGTATAAAAAAATACTTCGAGAGAGAGGGTAAATCATTTTTCTCAGAAAATAATTCAAATACCGATAAGTTCAGAGACGAACTTGAAAAACAAAGCGTAAGAAGATTAAAAAGAGCTCCTCAAAGGATTAGATACTATAAAAAATCTGATTAAAAAAATTAATTCTGAGGCAATTTCTGTAAATCTGCGGTTTTTCCCATAACTACTAAGATATTACCTCTTTCTAAGATATATTTTGCCGGAGGATTAACTGTTAACTCTTCAGCAGGTCCTGCTGCAAGAACATTAACTAAATAATTTTTCCTCAAATTCAAATCTCTCAAAGATCTTCCAATAAATTCTTCTGGAACAGTTATTTCATCTATACCAGTTTGGTTATCGAGTTCCAATCGTTCAATTAGATTTGGTCTAACTAGTTCTAAACCTAATCTCTCTCCTTGCATTCTTGAGGGAAACACAACTTTGTCTGCACCTACTCTTTTTAACATTTTTTCGTGCAAATCACTCGTGGCTCTTGCTATCACTCTTTTCACTTTGCTGCCTTCACTATCTTTAGCTATAAGTGTCGTAGTTATACTTGCTTCAATAGGTTCACTTATACCTACTACAACAGTATTCATTTCAAGTATTCCAGATTCCTTCATAGACTCTTCATCAGTACAATCTACAACTCTGGCTTCTATAGACGGTTCCAATTGTCTCAAATCATCAATAGCTTTTTCTGAATAATCTGCTGCCAACACGTCTGCACCATTACTTATAAGTTCTCTACAAACAGCAGTTCCAAATCTTCCAACGCCAACAACTGCAAAAGTGAGGGCTTCTTTTTCTCTCTTTTGAGACCACTGCCACCAATCAGCCATAATAAAACTTAGTCAACCCTAAACATAAAGATCAGCCCTAGGATAGCCAATTCTCTTTTGTCTATCTATTCTACTCTTATATAGAGCCTGCCAAAGTGCACTTAAAAGCAAAAGGATACCAAGTCTGCCCACAAACATTCCGACGATAAGAATAAATTGGCCGAAATGATTTAATTTTGCAGTTAAACCGATATCAAAACCAACAGTTGCAAATGCAGATATGCAAGTAAACAGAATTTCTAGGAATGTGAAAGATTCTTTATTAACAAAGGTATTTGTTGTACTTAGCAACATTGCCATTAAAAGAACAAAAAGCAAAGATCCAACTGTAATTCCAACTGCCTTTAGAATAACTTTATCTGAAATTAATCTATTGCTAATAATTACATCTTTCTGACCCCTTAAGGTTGATCTAGTTGCAGCCATTAAAGCGATAAATGTAGTAGTTTTTATGCCTCCACCAGTACCTCCCGTGCTTGCTCCAATAAACATCAAAGTCATTAATAACAATAGACCAGTATCTGATATGGAATTCAAGGAGATTGGATAATTTGTAAAGCCTGCAGTTCTTGCACTTACTGTTTCAAAGACTGAGGACATTAAACGTTCAAAAAAATTCAAATTATTGAAAAATTGACTATTTAGCAATGATTCAGTTATAAATAATCCTAATGATCCGAATAAAATTAGAGACAAACTTGTCCTAATCACTAGTCTAGAATGAAGGCTTAATTTTTTATAAGAAAAATTTTTTTTATTACTCCAAATATCATCAATAACCCGCCATCCCAATCCACCCATAACAATGAGAAAAATAAAAACAATATTAACCAAATAATTTGCTCTATAGTCTTGGAGACTATTTGACCTTAAAGAAAATCCTGCATTGTTGTATGCCGATATGCTGTGAAAAATTGACGACCATAGTCTTTCCCAATTATTTTGAATATCTACAAATCCAAAAGAATATAAAACAATTGCACCCAAGGATATGATACTAACCGCAGTAATAGCAATGCTTTGAAAAGTTCGACCAATTCCTCCAACTCCAAATTCATCTAGAGTCTTTCCTTTGTCTAATCTAGTTCTTAGCTTTGTCCCCTTTACAACAAACCCTTGTAAAAATGTTGTAATAGCCATTAATCCCAGACCAC
The DNA here is from genome assembly GCF_001180245.1 of Prochlorococcus marinus. Lineage (GTDB taxonomy): Bacteria > Cyanobacteriota > Cyanobacteriia > PCC-6307 > Cyanobiaceae > Prochlorococcus_A > Prochlorococcus_A marinus_F. The sequence continues at coordinate 74,326 of NZ_CVSV01000045.1, read as the reverse complement.
CTGATAACAGCATAAAAGCTAAAAGAACTTGGCCAAAGAAATTTAAATCAACACCAATATCTATAATAGTTAAGCCAGTAACAGTTATTGCAGAAGTAGATGTAAAAAATGCTTCCCACAAACCAACCTTTGAAGATGAACATAATGGTGAACTCAAAATTAAAGTTCCAAGGCTAATAATAAACAAGCCTGTAACAATAGTAAATTGTGGTACTGATAGCTTTTTGTAAGCATCTTTGATCTTATACACCTTACTTATAATTTTCACGATATTACCCGTAATTTAGAATTATCAAAGCTGGCACTGTAAATGACATTATAAATGTTAATCCAGCTCCATATTTTGCAATATCAAAAAATCTATATCTTCCAGGACCATAAACCATTAAATTTGTTTGATAACCCATTGGAGTCAAAAAAGATTGACTTGCGCCGAACAAAACAAGCATTATTAAAGCACTTGGTGAAATGCCTAAAACATTTGAGAATTCAATAGCAACAGGCAAAATCAAAGCAACCGAAGCAGCATTACTTATAAATTGTGTAAGAATAACTGTCGATATAAAAATTACGACTAGCGCAAAATAAAGAGGCATTCCATTAAGGACAAAGTTTAGATTGACTGCAATTAAATCCGCTAATCCTGTTACCTGCATAGCCACACTAAAGCATGACAAAGATCCCAATAATAAAATGACGTCTAACCTAATTGATTTTTGTATCTCTGCAGGTCTTAAACATCCACAGGCCACCATGGCAATAACTGCTAACAGGACTGAACCAACTAATGGAATATTAGAAACCGAAGGCAAAACAACCATTCCTATTGCAATTGCAATCGATATAGGTTTTTTTATCAAAAAAGGTAAGTCATCTTCGAATTGATCTAAAATAAGCAAATCATTACTAGCTTGCAAACCTCTAATTGAATCTAAAGGTGCTTGCAATAATAAAACATCTCCAGCCCTGAGAACAGCTTGACCTAATCTCTCCTGAACAGTTTGTTGACCTCTTCTTAATGCCAAAACTGTTGCATTATGACGCTGCCTAAATCTTAATTCTCTCAAACTTGCACCGGCTAGAGTTGAACCAGCAGGCAAGAGGGCTTCAAAGGTCTTAGTACCTTCATCATCTGAGAAAACATTAGCTCCATCGAAAGATGTTTTGTTTTCTCCTAACAGAATTGTATGTTCCTGCTGCAGTCTAAATAAGTCTGCCCTTGTAACGCGGATTATTAATCTATCATCCGGTTCAATCTTTCTATCCGCCAAAGGAGGAAGAATCACTTTTCCATTTCGTTGCAATTCCAGAACATCAACATCAAATCGTCTTTGCAGCCTACTATTTCTGACAGATTGTCCAACTAATTCTGAAGTAGAGGGAATAGTAACTTCAGTAAAATATATATTCATATCACCATTTTTAATAAACTCCTTATCTCTCCCTCTATCTGGCAACAGCATGTCGGAAACTAGAATCATATAGGTTGTACCTATAAGCCACACAGGAATGCCTATTGAAGTCAAACTAAATAATTCCAAAGCTCCATAACCTAATTGTTGACTAATATCACTCACGAGAAGATTTACTGAGCTACCTAATAATGTCAGAGTTCCACCGAGTAAAGTAGCAAAAGAAAGAGGTAATAAAACTTTTGATGGTGATATATTTCTTCGCTCGCACCAACTTTCAATTAAAGGTAACAACGATGCTACTACTGGAGTATTAGGTACAATTCCAGATATTGGAGCAATCAAAAAAGCTATTAAAGAAATTAATTTTCTTGGAGTTCTAATACTTTCAGAAGAAATCAATTCTCTTACCCTATCTAAAGCACCACTCTTAAATAATGCAGAAGAAACTGCAAACAAACCCATAAGAGTAATTAAAGATGGGCTACCAAATCCAGCTAAAGCTTTTTCAGGAGAAAGAACCCCTGTAGCTATAAATATTCCAACACATAACAAACCAGTCAATTCTGGCGCAATAGTATTTTTAATAAACAAAATAATTGACATTATTAAAACAACTACCGTTATAAACGCATCAAAATTATTACTGACTACTGCAATTAAATTCATACGTTGCTTATTTAACTCAATATACCCAAAAACAATATTTCAAAAAAGTTTAATTGAAATTATCTTTTTTAAGAAACTTTTTAAAAATAGATTTTTTTTGAAATATCCATGAAGATGCAGATTTAAAACTTTCAGTAATATCAGGCAACTTGGAAGCATATATAAGTCTTCTTGCCTCAAAAGCCAATTTCCCAGATAAAGTAACCCCAAGCCCAGAAATTGCAGCTTCTCCTATTCCTAAGCTAATCATTTCACCATTGTCTTTAAATTCAAAGGGTAAAGGATCCTTTCCTTGAATTAAAAGATCTAAATTATTAGCCAGATGATTTCCTTCTTGCATAGCGACCTGAGCAGTAATAGGTAAATCCTCCATTCCCTCAATAACTGAAATATCGCCAATAGCAAAACAGTTTTTATATTTTTCTATTTGCAAATTATTATTAACTAAAATTCGACCAAATTTTTTTACTATTTGATCAGTTTCTAAGTAAGACAAATTAGGTTTAACACCTGCAGTCCAAATAACAATATCTTTATCCAAGTAAGTTATTCCAACCTCACTCGAAATACTAATCTTAGTTTCTGAGACTTCTTTAACCGTGGAATTCAAAAGAACGTTGATTTTTCTTTTTTCTAATGCCTTCTCTGCTTGTTCTCTATTAAAAATTTTATTTTTTTTCAGGATTTCATTTGATTTTTCTATTAGATTAATTTCAAATTGGTCTGTAAATATATCTTTAATTTTGCATGCCAACTCGATGCCAGAGGGACCACCTCCAACTATGAATAACTTTTTATGCAAAGCATTATCTTGTGATTTTTTTAAAAAAGAATTTAATTTAGTTAGATCGTGAACATCATTAAAAAAATAACAATTTTCATCTACACCTTTTATAAAAAAACTATTTGGAATAGATCCTGTACAGATAACAAGATACTGGTAACTTAATTTTAAATCGTCAATAAATTCAAGAATATTTTCATTGAAGGAAATCTTGGTTAAACAATTTTTTAAAAAAGTTATACCCGCATCAGAAAAAATATTTGCAAATTTTGGGCTAGCTTCCCAACTTCTTATTTCTTTACTTAAAACTTCATACATTAAGGGTTTAAATATAAAGTTAGTTTCGGAATCAACAACAAGAATCGGTAAAGAAGGATTAAGATTCTTTAAATTCAAAGCAAATGTCATACCTGCAAAACCTGCTCCAACTATTACTATTGGTTTTTGTATTGATTTCATTAGAGAAATATTGTTATGCGTGAATGTATTATTAAACTATACGAATAATTTTTAAATTGAGCGAAATAAAATTAAACTCATAACCAAACTGAATAATGATTGAAAAAATCCAAGAAGATATTCAAACCAACTTAAGTAAATATAATAAAGAGCTAGTAGAGATGAAGCCTCAAGAAATGCTTACATGGGGTTATGAAAAGTTTGATAATCAATTTGCTATTACAACAAGTTTTGGTATACAGTCATCAGTCCTTTTAGATATGGTCAGTAAATTATCTCTACAAAAAAAAATTAAAATATTTTGGATAGATACAGGTTACCTTCCTCCAGAAACATACCATTACGCTGAAAAGCTTATTGATAATTTATCCTTAGAAGTTGAAATTCTGCAAAGTGAATTATCTCCAGCAAGAATGGAGGCCAAATACGGAAAACTTTGGGAAACAAAAAAAGAGAGTGATCTAGATAAGTATCATGAATTGAGAAAGATAAAACCTTTAGAAAATGGTCTAAAAAAATATGACATTTTCTGCTGGGCAAGCGGTGTTAGATCAAGTCAAACAAAAAATAGAGACAAAATGAAATTTATAGACGTAATTCGTCAAAGACTCTCTTTAAGGCCTTTATTAAATTGGACAAATAAAGATATTTTTTATTATATGGAAGAGAATAATTTACCTGCCCATCCACTTTTTAGCAAAGGTTATTCTTCTATAGGAGATTGGCATTCAAGCAGTCCCGATGGTATTGAAAAAAAGGGCAGAGATACAAGATTTGGAGGGATTAAACAAGAATGTGGAATACACACTAATAATTAAATTGATCATAGAACAATGATCTCAGATATAAATTTTTTATTGGTAGGCAATAGTAGGCTTCATTGGGCAGAATATTCTAAAAATCAATCTAAATTCTTTCATACGAAAAAAGAGCAAAAAATTCCCGAAAATATAGATCTTGATCAATTAATTTGGGCTTCTGTAGGAAAACTACCAAATTTTTTGCTGAAAAAAGAAAATGAAATAAAAACTAAAGATATCCAATTATCAAATCTTCCTGATTATTTTGGAGTTGATAGAGCTCTTGCTTGTATTGCCGCTTTAAAAATTATTGAAAACCCTTTAGAAAAAGATTTGCTAATTGCAGATTTTGGCACAATATTATCAATAACAAAATTGAATTCACATGGATCTATTATTGGAGGTCAACTTCTTCCAGGTTTTCTAACACAATTAAAATCAATGGAACAAAATACAAAAAATCTTAAATTTCCCAAAAAATATGATATTCCAATCAAAGATTTTTTAATTAATACAGATGAAGCAATTTTAAAAGGAGTAATCAACTCTCTTACTGGCGTGATTAATAGTTTATTTAATCCCGAAAAGGATATTTTAATAATCTGTGGAGGAGACTCTCAATTACTCACAAAATGTCTACAAACTAAAAAAGAAAATATTATCAATGCTCCTAATTTAGTTATGGAGGGGATGATTATTCACCACCTGTCCATAAAAAATTAGCTTAACCCAAGGTCTGCAATTATATGATCAGCCATTATTGCTGCTTTTACCTTTAAATAAATTTTTTCGATGTTACCTTCAGGATCAATTAAAAAAGTATTTCTCATCATTCCCATATATTCTTTTCCCATGAATTTTTTCAGTCCATAGCTGTCGTAATCAGAAGAAACTTTGAAAGGTTCAGGATCAGTTAAAAGAATAAAAGGTAAATTAAATTTTTCTATAAACTTCTGATGAGAGGATGCATTATCTTTACTAATACCAAGCACAACAATATTATTTTTTTGGAGTAAATCCCAATTCTCTTTAAAATTACATGCTTCTTTAGTACATCCTGGCGTATTATCTTTTGGATAAAAATATAGTATTATTCTTTTACCTTTAAAATCACTAAGAGAAACTTCTTTCTCAAAAGAATCTTTTAATTTAAATTCTGGTGCTTTGTCGCCAACCTTAAGAGCCATTGAAATTATTAAATGAGTATGAATATAAAATACCAAAAATTTGGTTTTATGAGATTAAAGGTGTGCAAGATGTCGCAACTATAGAAGAAATTAAAACTGCAGAAAACTTAACAAAATCAAGATCAAAGATTTTCTTAGAAACAAGAGCTTATTTGCGACAATCACTTTCAACACTTTTTGATTTAGACCCTCTAGAAATTCCAATTAATGCTCAACCTGGAAAGCCTCCAAGTTTACCCTCTGGCATGGGACATATCAGTTTAAGTCATTGTAAAGATGCCATTATTATAGTCTGGCATAAAGGTAAAATAGGGATTGATATTGAAAGAACAGATAGAGATTTTAACTATATAAAATTTGCAAAAAAATATTTTTTTCATACCAATAAATCTAACCATAATGATTATTTAACAAAAAATATGATATTAAATCAATGGTGTGCTGTTGAAGCGGCTATAAAATGGGATCATGGAAAAATAGCTAAAGACATTAAATATTGGCAATTTTTTGAAAAGCCAAAAGAGTTAATTCATAAGAAGAAAAACATACATTTAAATTTTTCACAGATTAACTTCCATAATTGGACTATCGCTTTAGCCTACAAAGAAAAAACTTCTTTTAATCCTGAGATTATTTGTTGTTCGAAAAATTTTTAAATTTCTTTTCTTCTAAGCAGTTCTTCATATTGAGTTTTTTCCCATCCATTATTATTTGGTTTCCATATTTTTAAACCTCTCAAAGATTTAGGAAGATATTCTTGTACGATCCAATTACCTGGATAATTATGAGGATTGACATAACTATTAGAATTATTTTTTAAATGAAGTGGAACATCAAAAGCATAGGTAGATTTGATTGTTTCAATTGCTTTAAAAATACTTTTCATACTATTACTTTTTGGAGAAATAGCTAAATATAAAGAAGCCTGCGTTAAAAAATATAATCCTTCTGGAAAACCAACTCTATCAAAAGCATCACAACAGGATTGTACAACTACTATGGCGTTAGGATCAGCTATTCCAATATCTTCACTGGCAGATATAAGTAGTCTTCTAAAAATAAAATTAGGATCTTCGCCAGCTTCCAGCATATTCGCAAGCCAGAATAAAGTTGCATCTGGATCAGAACCTCTTATAGACTTGATAAAGGCACTTATTACATCGTGATGATTTTGACCATTTTTATCGTAAACAATATTTTTCTTTTGTAATGCATCCTCTGCTATTGAGAGATTAATGTTTATTTCTTTAGCATCATTTTCAGCAGTTGTTTCTATGGCCATCTCTAGCGCATTGATTAATGTCCTTGCATCTCCGCCAGAAAATTTAATTAAATGAGTTATGGCATCTTGAGTTAAATAAACCTTTTTTGAATCTTTTTGTTTTAAATAGTGAGCAATGACTTTTTGTATTATTTTCTGCAAATCATTTTCTGCCAAAGGAAGTAATGTAAAAATACGAGATCTGCTAACAAGCGCTTTATTAACAGCAAAGAAAGGGTTTTCAGTTGTAGCACCAATAAAAGTTATAGTTCCATTTTCTATTGAAGGTAATAAAGCATCTTGCTGAACTGATGTAAATCTATGAACCTCATCTATAAATAAAATTGTTTTTCTTTTTGAATTTATGAATCTATCTTTTGCATTAGCTATTTCATTTCTTAATTCTTTAACACTTGATAATACTGCATTTAACTTAATTAATTTTGACCGCGTATTAAAAGAAATAATTTCAATTAAAGTAGTTTTTCCAACACCCGGAGGGCCAGAAAAAATAAAATTACTGATCTTATCGTTTAATATTGCACTTCTTAAAAGCGAATTCTCATTCAGGATTGGTTGTTGACCAAAAAAATCATCCAAATTCTTTGGTCTTAATTTATCTGCCAAAGGTGCATTGTTTGCTATTTGAGAATAGTTAGTAAATAAATTTTCTGAATGCATATAAATAAAATCAAAAAATAATTACTTTTAATTCTATGTAATTACTGTAGGAGTTTCCAATTGAGTAAGTTTTGAAATGTTCAATAAAGTATCTAAATCATCTATTAGAGGTTTCAAAGCGATCTGAGGATTTAACGAAAGATTCTGTTGAGGATCGAAAAATTTCTCAAAGTAAAGTCTTAACGTTGCACCCTTAGTTCCAGTTCCAGAAAGGCGCACAATTACTCGAGAATTATCATCAAGGACCAATCTTAAACCTTGATTTTCACTTATGGAATTATCAACGGGATCTAAATATGAAAAGCTATCTGCAACTTTAACTAAATGACCAGCAAAACTATTTCCTTTTAAATTGTCGAGCATAGAAGTTAGATTACCAAAGATTTGATTAGCAATATTCAAAGGAATTGCCTCATAATCATGTCTTGAATAATAATTCCTACCAAATTGTTTCCAATGATTCTGCATCAAGTCACTTACCGAACATTTTTTCTCAGCTAAAACTTGTAACCAATACAAAACTGCCCATAGTCCATCTTTCTCTCTCACATGATTACTACCTGTTCCAAAACTTTCTTCTCCACATAAAGTAATTAAATTAGAATCTAAAAGATTTCCGAAAAACTTCCAGCCAGTAGGTGTCTCAAAACAAGGTATATTTAATGCTCGAGCAACATTATCAACAGCTGAGCTGGTTGGCATAGATCGTGCCACACCTGTAATACCATCTTTATAGCCAGGGACACATTTTGTGTTAGCAGTGATGACTGCAAGGCTATCACTGGGATTTACAAAACATCCACTTCCTAAAATCATATTCCTATCTCCATCTCCATCGCATGCAGCACCAAAATTATAAGATTTTTTATTTAATAACAAATCAGCCAAATGGGATGCGTAAGTAAGATTAGGATCAGGGTGTAAACCACCAAAATCTTTTAACGGGTTACCGTTCATGACACAATCAGGAGCAAGACCCATTTTTTCAACAAAAATATTTTTTGCATATGGGCCTGTAACCGCATTCATTGCGTCAAAGATTAACGAGAAATCTTTTTTTAAAAAATCACTAATTTGATCAAAATCAAAAATTTTCTCCATCAAATTAGAATAATCTGCTAATCCATCAATAATTTCTAAGGTAGTTTCGTCGTAAGAATAAGTTCCATATTCACGAAAATCGGGTAATTGAACTTTACAAATTTTATAACTAGTTAGTAATTGTGAAGCCTTAAAAATCTTATTTGTAATTATCTCAGGAGCTGGGCCACCATTGGAGATATTCAATTTCACTCCAAAGTCGCCATCAATCCCACCAGGATTATGGCTTGCAGAAAGAATAATTCCTCCAATGGCGTTTTCTTTTCTAATTAAATGTGATGTAGCAGGAGTAGATAATAAACCGAATTTTGGAATAATAACCTTTTGAACTTTATGCGCAATACATATTTGGACAATTTTTTCTATTGCTTCAAGATTGCCATATCTGCCATCACCACCAACTACTAATTTTGAACCTTTTAAATCTTCTAATGATTGTAAGATTGCTTCAATAAAAACTTCTAGATAATGTTCTTCCTGAAACTTTAAAGTACTTTTTCTTAATCCAGAGGTGCCTGGCTTTTGATCTAGAAAAGGAGAATTGATATTAATTACACTAACTTGGTTCATATTTTTAAAAAACTTCCAAAAATCTAACTAAATTAATGAGGCATTTCGGAAGTTCTTAACATAGCGATAAACCATAATGAAGAAATTAACAATGCACTAAGAATTCCATAGTTAACACCAAACCTAGAAATTGTAATTGGAACTATTAGTGGAAACGTTAATGCACCAAACAATGGAGTAAAAGCTACAATTTTTTTCAGCATTAATTTAATTTATTAAAACCATTCAGTCTCAGCATTATCTTTTTCATTAGTATCGTCAAGTGGTGTAGTTCTATCAAATTTCATTGAAATACTTTTTTCTTGCTCACCGGATACATCAACAGCTTTAATATCATATTTTTGAGTCCCGTCTCTAAATGGAACTTGAATTCTAAAAGTACCATCTGCAGCAAGAGGTACATCTTCTCCACCTATTGTAAGTTTTGCAGAAGGCTCTGTGGCTCCATAAACAATTAATTCAGCATCAGCAACGAGCCAGAAAGATCTATTTTTAACAATTCCGCTTCCAGAATCATTTAAACCTGATGACCATTTACCAGCACCTGAGTCTGTAAGATTATCATTGAGGTTTGTTGAATTTACATTTTCCATAAATTCTTCAGAACCAACTTTTCTTCTGAGAGGAACGTTTGTTGCTGCTTGGTATAACCTTTCATGCATACCATTTTGTTCTGAAACAGCAGGATTAGAAATATCTGGGATTGACTCAGAAGTAGAATCTAAATTAAAAGGTACAAATTTATCAAGGATTTGCTCAGAAGGATGAGACCCAGGAACATGGCTTATAGAAGAAAATGCCAATGACATCCAATTAAAACCATATTTGTAACCTAATTCCACTTTATAATCTCTATCTGCAAGCGGGATTGGCAAGTACCACTCAGTACTGTAACTATCAACTGCTATCTCCCTTAGTGTTCCTTGATTCAAATTGCTGCCTTCAGAACCAGATGCATCAAATAATCGTAAACATAATTTATTAGCTCCCAAAGATTGTGCTTTTTCTCTATCTGCATCAGAAATTTGCCAAAAAACATAAGCCCAATCCGGGTCTCGGGGTAAGAAAACTACATTTGTTTTAACTTTTTCACTACTGATAAAAGCATTGGACTCATAAGTTTCATCTGATTTTGACTCTGAAGGTGTAATGAATGTATTTTTTGTAGATTTTTCTTGATATTTAAGTATTAAATCAACTAAAACAGCTTTGGTTTTGCGACTGTAAAGCGGAACCGATAATTTACTTGCTTCTTGACGTAATTGTCTGAGGGTTAGTGAGAGTAATTGATCTTTATTCATGATCCCATCAGCCACTTTAAATTCTCCGTTTTTGTTTGGGATCAGTATGTTCTTTTTTTTTAGGAATTGTGTGTCTTTTTGGCCTGTCGTCAGGATCCTCTGACTACTAAAAAATTCTCAAAATTGATATTTCTCTTCAAAACAGTTGGTATCAAAGAAATTAATTAATTTTCAGATCTTTTTAAAATGTAAATAAATTTTCTTTTTTTTTAAATTTTATTACCTGAATTTGTTAACGACTCAACAAAAATATATTTTTTCTTCGGGATCAGTTAATAATAGAGGACTCATCGTTGTTCGACTAAAAGTAGTAAATCATCTATCTCTAAATCCTCAATACTTTTACCTATTTTTTTTGAAAAAGTACTTAACTTTTTCGAAGTGGTTTCTAACTGCTCATAAAAAAGATCACTAAATCTTTCATCATCAAATTTTTTGGATTGGTTATCACACCATTCTCTCAGGGGATTTTTATTTTGATATTCCAAACTTTTATCTAAATTGATAATTTTTAAAATCTGAAGGCAATGAGCGAGAATTCTTAAATGATGTTTCTGCATTATAGGTAGATCAAGATTATCTATTTCTTGAATAGTTTCTATGTTTAATGGGTTAGAGAAGGGATCAAGATGATTAGACATTAATTTTTAGTTTTAATAAAGGAAAAAAACTCAATATTGGGGGTATCTTTCGTTAGAGTATATAAAGCTAATTGTAATAAGTTATTTTTGGATAACATGGTCAACAAAAATTTAGTAAAAGATGTAGTAAAAGAGCCTTACAAATATGGTTTCGTCACTGATATTGAAACTGAAAAAATAGAAAAGGGATTGAATGAAGATATCATAAGGTTAATTTCACAGAAAAAAGAAGAGCCAAAATTTCTTCTCGATTTTAGATTAAAAGCCTTTAAAAAATGGCAAAAAATGAAAGAGCCTGATTGGGCAGCATTAGGATATAAAAAAATTGATTATCAAGATATTATTTATTACTCTGCTCCTAAGCAAAAAGAGAAAATTGCTAGCTTAGATGAAGTTGATCCCAAACTTCTTGAGACTTTTGACAAATTAGGAATACCCCTCACGGAGCAAAAAAAGCTAACAAATGTAGCAGTTGATGCTGTCTTTGATAGTGTTTCCATAGCCACAACTTTTAGAGAAGAACTTGCTGAGCATGGAGTTATATTTTGCTCAATTAGTGAAGCAGTAAAAAATCATGCGGATTTGATTGAAAAATATTTAGGTACAGTAGTACCAGCTAGTGATAATTATTTTGCAGCACTAAATTCTGCAGTTTTTAGTGATGGTTCTTTTGTTTATATCCCAAAAGGTGTTACCTGCCCTATGGATCTATCTTCCTACTTCAGAATTAATAGTGGAGATTCAGGACAATTCGAAAGAACACTAATCATTGCTGAAGAATCGAGTTCTGTAAGTTATCTAGAGGGTTGTACCGCTCCAATGTTTGATACAAATACCCTGCATGCAGCAGTTGTAGAGCTAATAGCATTAGACGACTCCTCAATAAAATATTCAACAGTGCAAAATTGGTATGCTGGTGATGAAGAAGGTATTGGCGGAATTTTTAATTTTGTCACCAAGAGAGGAAAATGTTTAGGTAAGAGAAGTAAAATTAGCTGGTCTCAAGTTGAAACAGGGTCTGCAATTACATGGAAATATCCTAGCTGTCTTCTTTTAGGGGAAGAATCTGTAGGAGAATTTTATTCAGTGGCTCTCACCAATAATCTTCAGCAAGCAGATACCGGTACAAAAATGATTCATATTGGTCCTAAGACCAAATCAACTATTGTTAGCAAAGGTATTAGTGCAGGTAACTCAAAAAATAGCTATAGAGGTCTTGTCAAAATGGGAACAAAAGCTACAGGATCAAGAAATTACAGTCAATGTGATTCAATGTTAATAGGAGATCAAGCTTCTGCAAATACATTCCCTTACATCAAATCTCAACAACCCAATTCTGAAATTGAACATGAAGCAAGTACATGTAGAATTTCAGAAGAACAACTTTTTTATCTCCAAAGCAGAGGTATAGAATTTGAGGAGGCAGTATCTATGATGGTCAGCGGTTTTTGCAGAGATGTATTTAATCAATTACCTATGGAATTTGCTGCTGAAGCAGATAAGTTACTGGCACTTAAACTAGAGGGATCAGTAGGTTAATTTCTAAACTGAAATGCAAAGTAAAATGAAAGAATCACATCCAATTTTAGAAGTTAAAAATCTCTTTGCATCTACTGATAATCTTCCAATTTTAAAAGGGGTTTCACTTACTGTCTATCCTGGAGAAATCCATGCCATTATGGGAAGAAATGGATGTGGCAAAAGTACTCTTTCGAAAATCATTGCAGGACATCCCTCGTATAAAATTACGAATGGGGACATAAAATTTTTAGGTGAAAACATCAACTCTTTAGAACCTGAAGAGAGATCTCAGTCAGGAATTTTTCTTGGTTTTCAATATCCAATTGAGATTCCAGGTGTTAGTAATCTTGAATTTCTTAGAGTTTCAACTAATGCTAGAAGGAAATTCCTCAACAAAGAAGAATTGGATACTTTTGATTTTGAAGAATTAGTTAAAGAAAAGTTAGAAATTGTGAAAATGGATCAGGCATTCCTTTCAAGGAGTGTAAATCAAGGCTTTTCCGGAGGTGAAAAAAAAAGAAATGAAATTCTGCAAATGGCTTTACTTGAGCCCAAGATAGCAATATTAGATGAGACCGATTCTGGGCTAGATATCGATGCTCTAAGAATAGTGGCATCAGGAATTAAAAGAATATCTAATGCACAAACTGGAATTATACTTATTACGCACTATCAAAGATTATTAGATGAAATTAAACCAAATTATGTCCATGTTATGTCAGACGGTCAAATCATAAAAACTGGTGAGAGCGATCTTGCTCTAGAGCTTGAGAAGAAAGGGTACGAATGGACTGATAACTTTATAAAGAGACCTAAATAAATGGAAATTATTGAAAAAATAAAAACCAATAAATCGATTGATAATCAAACAGAAATACAAAAAATCTGTTTAGATAAATTACAATCAAGTCCCCTCCCCAATCTTAGAAGTGAACAATGGAGACTTTCAAATAAATCAAAATTAGCAAACTTTTTAGATTACTCAGTTAATGAAAACAATTCAAAATTTGATATACCATATCCGAAAAATTCTCAAAGTACTATTAGATTAATAATTGGTGAGAATTGCCAAATTAAGTTAATAAAAAAATATTATTCAATACAGCAATTAAGTAAGGATGAATTACAAAAATATATCAAAGAACAGATATCTTTTTTTAATCAAAACGAAAATTGGAGTGACCTACTAAATCTATCTTTAAGTTGTAAAAATAATATTTTGGGATTAAAAATAAATGGATCAAAAATTCCCCCTATCGAAATCTTTAGTCATGGATCGAGTAATTCACTAAACGCAAAAACCCTTATAGTATTTTTAGAAAAGAATTGTAATGTTGAATTATTACAAGTAAATCTTAGTGAAGACAACTCTTCATTATCTCAATCAACTTTTTTTTGTTTAGAAGAAAATAGCTCCCTAAACCATGGTGTTGTTTCTTATGGTGTAAACAAATCAAATCTATTAAATTCTCTCAATGTAATTCAACAAAAAAATAGCGAATACAATTTAGGATCTCTACATTTTAAATTTAATTATGCAAGATTTGAAATTCGTATTAAACAATCTGAAGGAAACGCTAAAACCAATATCAAAGGTATGCAAATAACAAAAAAAAATGAACAAATTTCTACTTATACAAAAATCGACTTTGATGGGCCAAATGGATTTCTAGATCAAATAAATAAATCACTCGCTGACGATAAATCACATGCAATATTTGAAGGTTCAATAATAGTTCCGAAAATTGCCCAGAAAACTGATGCTTCTCAATTAAGCAGAAATTTACTTTTATCAAATCTCGCACAAATAGACACCAAACCTCAATTAGAAATAATTGCTGATGATGTCAAATGCAAACATGGAGCTACAATTTCACAACTAAATGAAGAAGAACTTTTTTATATGCGAACAAGAGGAATCACATTAACAGAAGCAAGTAAACTACAATTAAGTTCTTACTTTCAAGAAATAATTTCATTTATTCCCGTTGCGAAAGATAGATGGGATTTGCTTGATAAACTTTTAAATGAAAATTAATGGAAACAATTCAAAATTTCCCTGAAATAGCAAAGAAAGACTTTCCTCTTTTAAATAAGAACTTAAAAAGTAGTGAGCAAATTATTTATTTAGACCATGCTGCAACCACTCAAAAGCCAATACAAGTCTTAGAAAAAATTAATGAATACTATAGAAACTTTAATGCCAATGTACATAGAGGCGCACATCAATTAAGTGCTAAAGCGACAGAAGAATTTGAAAATGCAAGATATTTAATTAGCAAATTTATAAAAGCGAATTCAACAAAAGAAATTATTTTCACAAGAAATGCTACTGAGGCAATCAATCTAGCTGCTAGATCATGGGGAGAATCTTCATTAAAAGAAAACGATGAAATTCTCTTATCAATAATGGAGCATCATAGCAATATTGTTCCTTGGCAAATGGTTGCAGCAAAAAATAATTGCAAATTAAAATTCATAGGTATAGATAAAAATGGGAAATTAGATATAGACGATTTTAAATCAAAACTAACATCTAGAACTAAGCTCGTTAGCCTAGTACATGTTAGTAATACTCTAGGTTGCTGTAATCCCATCAAAGAGATCACTAAATTAGCTAAACAAAAAGGTTCTTTGGTATTAATAGATGCATGTCAAAGTTTAGCCCATCAAAAACTAGATGTAATTGATCTTAATATAGATTTTTTAGCGGGATCAGGACATAAACTTTGCGGTCCTACAGGTATTGGTTTCCTCTGGTCAAGAAAAGAAATCCTAGAAAAAATTCCTCCTCTCTTTGGAGGTGGCGAAATGATTCAAGATGTTTTTGAAGAGACAAGTACTTGGGCAGAGTTGCCACATAAATTTGAAGCTGGAACTCCAGCCATTGCAGAAGCAATAGGTCTTGCAGAAGCAATTAACTATATAAATACTATTGGGTTGAATGAAATTCATGAATATGAAAAGAATATTACTAAATATTTATTTGAAAAATTAAGTGAAATAGAAAATGTTGAAATCATAGGTCCATCACCCGAAATAGATCCAGAAAGAGCATCACTTGCCACCTTTTATGTAAAAAATATACATTCAAACGATATTGCCGAAATTCTTGATTCAAAAGGAATTTGCATCAGAAGTGGTCACCATTGCTGTCAACCTCTTCACAGATACATTGGAATTAAATCAACAGCTAGAATCAGTATGAATTTCACAACCAATAAGGAAGAAATTGATATGTTTATAGAAAAATTAATAGATACTATTGATTTTCTCAAAATCAATTCTTAAATCTTCAAAGCATTTTTTAAAAACTCTTGAGATTTTTGCATTACTACTTCTTTATTTTCAATATTTCTAAACCCATGACCCTCATTATCAAAAAAAATAACTTCTGAATATTTATTATTCTGAATCAAAATTTCTTTAATTTTTAAAGTTTGTTTATAAGAAATAACCATATCTTTTTTCCCATGAAACAATAAGATGGGTTTTTTTATTTTGTTAATATAATTTATAGGTGATCTATTTATATAATCATCATGATTTTTTGCATAATTTCCTACCAAAGAATTTAAATAATCTTTTTCAAACCTATGAGTGTTGTAATACATATCCTTCAAATCAATAACAGGATATTTACAAATTGCTGCTGTAAAAATAGACCCATACAATAAACAATTCAAGGCAGTTAACCCACCAGCACTATTCCCAAAAATTATCACTTTTTCACTATCTACTTGATTTGATTTAATCAATTCAAGAGCTAGTGCTTTGCAATCATAAGAATCAACAATACCCCATTTATAATTCAACCTCTCTCTATATGCTTTGCCAAATCCTGATGATCCTCCATAATTGACTTCAGCAACAAAAAAACCCTTCGATGTCCAATATTGAACTTCAGAATTATATGATCCATCAAAAAATGAAGTTGGTCCACTATGAGCTCTAACAAAAAGCGGTGGTTTTCTAAATTTCTCAACAAGCGGCCTATATAAAAAAGAATGAGTAGATTTATCTTCAAACCCCTTAAACCAAAAAGATTCCGGTTTTGAACAATCTTTTATATATTCAGCATTTATTTCCTCAAAAAAATTTGATAAACCTTCCTTTTTACAATCAATTTCAAGTAAATTTCCAAGAAAATCAGATCCATGACCTTTCAAAACTACTTTCTTATCAAAAACACTAAAATCACTTATTGAGGTAAAAGGAGTAGAAAATTCTTTAACGAATTGAAGATCTTTATATTGTTCAACTACTAAATTATTTTCTTTTTTTGCTAAGCAAAATAAGTCATTTATATCCCCTGAAAAAAATGTTATTCCTGAGACCCACTGAGGTACTCCATATTCAACTAAATTTCTCTCTACTCTTTTTTTAATAAAAATATTCTCAATTTTACTAGCATCTAAAAACAATAAGTTCCACCATCCAGAACTATCTTCTGAACATACTAAAAGAGTTTCACTTATCCAATAAGGTTGAAAAAAAGAAACGTTTTTTTTGGCATTAATCAGCTTATTTGAGAATTTTTTTATTTTTGTTATCTCTCCATCTAAGTCAATTTGAGCAAAATAAAGATCATTTTTCTCCCAGGGCATGTATGGAGAATCCCACTCGACCCAAGAAAGTAAGCTTACAGAAGTATTAGAAGATAATTCTCCAGCGAAATTGTTAAATTTTTTTATTCGGTAAATATCTTGTTTGGTTTTTTTTAAATTTAAAGAAAATAAGTAATCTCTATTATTTATTTCACAAATACCATACAAAAAATTTTTTTGAGAAATAACGAATGAAGAATCGAAATTTCCATCAATTGATTTAGATAGTTGTCTCGGTTTTTGAACTGAATCGAGATATCTTTTTTGACTTCTAAAATTTGATGCTACCTCTTTAAAAATTTGAAACCATACTGCGTTGGTAATCTGATCTATCCATATCAAATAAAAGTTATTTTTAAAATATATGCATTTATAAGATTTACCACCATATCCATGAAAGTTATTTTTAATATTATATTTTTTACTTGTTAATTTCTGCGGAAACGCCTCTTTTTCATTAAATGGTCTTGCAAAAATAGCATTTTCATTTTGACCTTCACCAAAAAGATCAATCCAAAAAATGATATCCCTTACAATAGTTAATTCCTTAAAAGATTTTTTTTTAGATATAGTTTGCCTAACTTTTAAGTGCTCATCATTACTCATTTAAAAAAACTATAAAGAATGCAAATTAAAGTGCTAGTATTTTTATAGCTAAACTCTTAAGTAAAAACCTTTTTTTTAACGTGGCAAACCATTTTTCACAACTTGCAAAAAAGTCAAGAACAAATGGAAACGCAGAAAAAATTGCAAAAGAACAACCAGGTAAGCCATCTTTAGACATTTATAAACTTGGTGATGATGTATTAAGACAAAATTCCAAAAGAATAACTAAAGTCGACGAATCAATTAGAAAACTTGCTAGAGAAATGCTTCAAAGCATGTATGCAGCTAAAGGAATTGGACTTGCTGCACCTCAAATTGGAATCAACAAAGAGCTTCTTGTCATAGACGTAAATTTCGAAGATTCAGCAGCAGAACCTTTAATATTAATCAATCCAGAAATTACAGACTTTGGAACAACCCTCAATTCATACGAAGAAGGCTGCTTGAGTATACCTGGCGTCTATTTGAATGTAGTAAGACCATCAACTATAAAATTAAAATTTAGAGATGAAATGGGACGACCACGAAAAATGAAAGCAGATGGACTGCTAGCTAGGTGTATTCAACACGAAATGGATCACTTAAATGGAATATTATTTGTAGATAGAGTTACATCAAAAGATGATTTGAACAAAGAACTTTTAAAAGAAGGGTTTAACGAAAAAGACGTTATCTCAATTAATTAATTAAATGACTGAAACAACAATATTTCAAAAAATCATTAATGAAGAAATACCCTGCGATAAGCTTTATGAAGATAAGTTTTGTATTGCTTTTAATGATATCCAGGCACAAGCTCCAGTACATTTTTTAGTGATTCCTAAAAAGCCAATAATAAGTTTATTAGAGTGTATTGAGCAAGATGCAAATTTATTAGGGCATTTACTTTTTGTTGGTAGCAAAATAGCTAAATCAAAAAATTTAACTAATTGGAGAACAGTAATTAACACTGGAGCAGAATCTGGACAAACAGTTTTTCATTTACATATTCATTTTTTATCTGGAAGAAAAATGAATTGGCCTCCAGGTTAAAACTCTCGAAAGAAATATTAATGAGTTATAAATAAATAAAAACAAAATGAATACTCCAGAGTCTTTAAATACAGAATCTAAAAATTTATTTAATTTAATTTCAAAAAATTGGGAAGAGCTAGATGATTCACTCAAAACTAAGTTAATAAAAATTTGGAATGTTTTAACTTATAAATGGCAATTACAAATTTTATTTAATTTACCTTTTCTACTATGGTGGGCATTAGATAAATCTTTTCCAAAAGTTCATGAATTTGATGCAACAATCTTGAATTACTTGGATCTACCTGACTGGGCACTTTCATTTATTGGCTTTGGTCAATAGACTGCTAAAAGTTATAATTTATTTCATAACACTAGTCGAGTAATGAATAAAGCAGTGAATAATAAAGCCAAATTATTGTACCAATTACAAAAATTAAGGAAGCTATCTCAACCGTTTTTTCTCCCCATAGATCAATGTAATGGATTCCAATTTATATGGCTTTTAATTTCTCTATTATTTTGTGTTGGTGGAGTAGTACTTGTTGGTCTTACAGGAATAATAAGTTTTTTTGAAAGCTTTCAACCAATTTTTCTTGAAAAGTATTTCGGAGGTGTAGTAAGTACCGTCAATTCAATTTGGGCTGGGAGTTGGGGATTGCTTTTTTCTGCACTATTTCTAATTGGATCAGGAAGCTTTTTTAGCTTAAGACGTCAATTAAAAAACCGTAGATGGTTACATTGGTTATTCCTTGCGATAATTGTATTAATGCTTTTAGCTGTAAACGGAATAAACGCAGGTATTGGATTCATTGCAAGAGATTTAACAAATGCTTTAGTAGAAAAACAAGAAGATGGATTTTATCGGATATTGGGGATTTACGCTTGTTGTTTCGCTGTGGCTCTACCAATACGGGTTTCCCAAATATTTTTTACGTATAAGTTAGGAATAATTTGGAGAGAATGGCTTTCAAAAAGTCTAGTCAGAGATTATATGACTAATAAAGCTTACTACCAGTTAAATCCCAATGATGAAGAGCAAACCGATGTAGATAATCCCGATCAAAGAATCACAGATGATACCCGAGCTTTTACCGGGCAAAGTCTCTCTTTCACATTAGGTATTTTTGATGCTCTACTAACATTTTCACTTAATATTCTAATTTTATGGAGTATTAGTACAACACTTACTTTTTCTTTATTTGGTTACGCCGCATTTGCAACTTCTATCCTCTTAATTGCTGGAAAAAATCTTGTAAAGATTGACTTTGATCAACTCAGATATGAAGCAGATTTTCGATATGGCTTAGTACATATTCGAGATAATGCTGAATCGATAGCCTTTTACTCTGGAGAGAATCCTGAGCAAAGTGAAACTGAAAGACGCTTAGGAGAAGTGGTGAGAAACTTTAATTTACTAATTATATGGAGAGTAATAATAGACGTCATGAGAAGATCCATTAATTATGCTGGAAATTTCTTTCCATATTTAATAATGGCAATCCCTTACTTTAAAGGTGATATTGATTATGGACGCTTTATTCAGGCAAGCTTTGCATTTGGAATGGTTGAAGGTTCCTTATTTTTCATTGTTAATCAAATTGAAGAGCTTGCAAAATTTACTGCTGGTATTGGGAGATTAGAAGGTTTCCAATCAAAAGTTGAATCCATTAGTCAAACCAACCCAACAAGCAATCAAAACGTTATTTCAGATTACCCCTCAATTCTCATTAATAATGCTGACCTTTGCCCACCAGGATCAAATAAAACAATAATTAAAAATTTAAATTTAAGCATCGACAATAATCAATCACTTTTAGTCGTAGGACCATCTGGGTGCGGAAAAACATCTTTACTAAGAATGATTAGTGGTTTATGGGAACCCGATCAGGGAGTAATTAAAAAACCAAAAATTGGGGAATTATTATTCATACCTCAGAAACCCTATATGTTACTTGGTTCTTTAAGGGAACAATTATGTTATCCCACGGAAGTTAAGAAATTTAGTGATGAACATCTTACTTCTGTACTTCATGAAGTAAATTTAAAAACCTTAGTTGATCGTTATCCTAATCTTGATATCAAACAAGATTGGCCACGAATTCTTTCCCTAGGCGAGCAACAAAGACTGGCTTTTGCAAGACTCTTACTAAATTCTCCAAGATTTGCAGTACTTGATGAAGCAACAAGTGCTTTAGATATTAACACTGAAAAAAAACTATATAGTTTATTAAAGGAACGAGAACTCTCTCTTATTAGTGTTGGACATAGACCTAGCTTAAAAGATTTTCACGAGAATATTTTAGAATTAAATGGACGAGGGGACTGGAAATTATTGACTTCTGATAAGTATAATTTTAAGGATTAAAAAAAAAATGAATTCTAAAGAAGAACAAACTAACTCGGAAGTCACTAATTTAGAGAATGAGAGTTTTATAGATCAAGAAAAAGATCCAAATTACATCAGTGAACAAATTAGAGACAATAAATTAGATGAACAATCTTTAGAAATTAAAGATGAATATAAATTTGGGTGGAGTAGTTATTCTGAAATAACTAATGGAAGATTTGCAATGATTGGCTTCCTTGCAATAATATTGATTGAATTATTTAGTAAACAATCGTTTTTAAAATGGGCAGGAATCCTATAATTAATCATCAAATCTAGAACTGTTATCTCTAGGTTTCTTCTTGTTTGTTCCCACGTTATATCTACTATTTTGATTTTTTGAACTTGATCTTAGTGTAGAGCTTACTCTACGAGTCCCTCGTGGTTTTTTGGCTTGGTTAGCATCTTGAAATGAAGCATCTTCTACTTGAGCTGTTGAAGTTTGCCGTCTAATTGGGGATCCAGTAGGTTTCTTTCTTAACGGGGAAGAATCACCAGGAGCAGAGCTATTATCTTGTCTAGAAACTGTGCGATTCATTCTGGGTCTTGAACCTGTTTTAACTTCATCGCGAGATAAATTTCTTCTCTCACCAAAGTTTTTTGTTTCAGGTTGTTTACTATTTCTATCTTCAGAAGTCTGTCTTCTTCTTCTTATAGGTTCATCACTTTCAAACTGACTTGTTTCCCTTGAAGATGGCCTGCTTCTACTTGCTGCAGCAGATGGTATAGCTCTTGAAACATTCCTCCTACGAGATCTCCCCTCCGTATAGTCTTCTTCAAATTCATCTTCTTGAGGTTTAAATCTTCTGGATGGTCTTTCAGGTTCTTCAAACCTATCATAATCGTCATTAAATCGGCCCCTAGAACTTCTGGGAACATCAGAAATAGGATCATCATCAAAATAACTTGACCTTCTAGCTTGATCAGTAGCAACTCCCCTCAATCGCACACTTTCATATGCGAAAAAAACTGTAGTTCCTGCTAATAAAAACTGACCAAACTGAAGGATAGGATCTAACCTCCAGCCTTGAAAAAATAATATTCCTCCGCACAAAAGTCCAATTGCTGCGAAAAAAACATCATAATCCCTTGCCAAGGCAGGCTTAAAAGACCTCAAAAAATAAAGGCCTCCTCCGCATACGGCGAGAACTATACCAACAATACTGGCCCAATTGAGACTAGCATTGACCACATTCTTTCTCCAAAAATTTATTTTTAAAAGGGTTTATTATATCCCTTATATATATAGTGTACTTAAAACTTCTACAAAAACTAGCGTCTTCCAGTAGAAGTGCGATCGAGGGAATCTTTCTGGCTAACAAAAATCAAAAATGCAGTGGCTGGAATAACGATAAGTAAAGCAGCTGCTATAAAACTACCTATCATTCCGACAGCGGAATTATTTGCAACTTCTGCAGAAAAATCTGCGGCTAACAATAAATTTGAGATTTGAAGCACTTTTTAAATATTAAATTCTCAATTTATAATACGAATTAAATACGTTTCAATGGGTTATTTATTAAGATGAATTAAATAATTGTGATTTCCTTGCTTGTAAACTCTCTTCAAATTTTAGATATTAGTTTAGGAATTTCTCTTTCATATCTAACTATAGTTTTTCTAATTAGATTAATACTTACTTGGTATCCAAAAATTGATTTAAGTAAAGGTTTGTGGTTATTAATTTCAATACCATCAAGCTCTATTCTTAATTTGACAAGAAAACTAATTCCTCCAATTGGAGGCGTTGATGTTGGACCCGTAATTTGGATCGGAATTATAAGCTTTTTAAGAGAAATTTTAGTCGGTCAGCAAGGTCTTGTAAAACTTGCATTGTATGCACATATTTCATAAAATCATTTAATTATTTCTCAGTAATTTGGCAATAATTCTTCCTCTACATATTTTGTATGTATCTTACCCTGCTTAAATTTAGATTTATTCAGTAAAGTTAGATGAAAGTTGATTGTTGTAGGAATACCTGTTACTGCACATTCATTTAAAGCCCTATTCATACGTTTAATTGCCGTATTACGATCTTTTCCCCAGACTATTAGTTTACCAATTAATGAGTCATAGAAAGGAGGTATTTCATAGCCTGTATAAACATGACTATCCACCCTTACACCAGGCCCGCCAGGAGGAAGCCACCCAGTTATTTTTCCAGGCGATGGTCGGAAATTGTGAGAAGGATCTTCAGCATTGATTCTACATTCAATGGCATGACCGTTTAAATGGATATCGTCCTGATTAAATTCCAAGTTTGCTCCGCTTGCGATTTTAATTTGCTCAGCTATTAAATCAACTCCTGTAACCATTTCAGTCACAGGATGTTCAACTTGAATCCTAGTATTCATTTCCATAAAATAAAAATTATTATCATCGTCAACCAAAAATTCAACTGTACCCGCTCCTTCGTAGCCGATACTTTTTGCAGCAGCAATAGCTGCGTTACCCATTTTTTTTCTTAGCTCAGTGTTAATTGCAGGACTAGGAGACTCTTCTAGTAACTTCTGATGTCTTCTTTGAACTGAACAATCTCGCTCTCCTAAATGAACAACATTACCCGACCTATCGGCCAAAATTTGAATTTCTACATGTCTTGGCTTCTTTATAAATTTCTCCATATATAAACCATCATTACCAAAAGCTGCTTCTGCTTCGCCTTGAGCTGCTTTAAACATTTTTTCGAGATTATCAGATTTTTCAACTAACCTCATACCTCTTCCACCTCCTCCAGCAGTCGCTTTAATAATTACCGGATAGCCAATATCGTCTGCCAATTTATAAGCCTCATCAACATTTGATAACAAGCCTTTACTTCCAGGTACAGTTGGAACTCCAACTGCCTCCATAGTTTCTTTAGCTGTAGATTTATCTCCCATAGATCTAATAGCTTTAGGAGATGGGCCAATAAAAACTATGCCATGATCGTTACACATCTCAGCAAATTTATCATTTTCCGCAAGAAATCCATAACCAGGATGTATAGCATCAACTCCTCTCGAAGTAGCAGCAGCAAGTATATTTGGAATATTTAAATAACTCTTATTACTTAATGAATCTCCAACGCAAACCGCCTCATCAGCAAGCTGAACATGCAATGCTTTTTTATCTACAGTGCTAAAAACTGCAACGGTCGCAATACCTAGTTCTCTACAACTTCTTACAATTCGTAAAGCTATTTCTCCACGATTAGCAATTAAAACTTTTTCAACCATTATGAAAATAAAATTGAAGAAATGAAATGACTTAAAATAAAAAATTATTTGCCAAAGTATTCAACAAAATTTTTTAGTGATCAGAGGACATTTTTTACAATACAACCTAAAACGTTATATATGTATAAATATTTGTTTTATGCAATAGAAAAATTTTTCATTATATTCAAAAAAACCCTTTTCTAACTACATTCTTATTTCAGCCAATAATGTATGATATTTTTAGGGTTTAGGTATCCCCTGGTTGCTGAAAACCCTTTGCGGACGTGGCGGAATTGGTAGACGCGCACGTCTAA
Source organism: Prochlorococcus marinus (assembly GCF_001180245.1). Classification (GTDB taxonomy): domain Bacteria; phylum Cyanobacteriota; class Cyanobacteriia; order PCC-6307; family Cyanobiaceae; genus Prochlorococcus_A; species Prochlorococcus_A marinus_F. Next base: position 49,806 of record NZ_CVSV01000045.1, on the reverse strand, counting down.
GGAGCGTGTGGCTTCGGCCTTGCGAGTTCAAGTCTCGCCGTCCGCATTTAATGTATTCAGGTTTAACTGCAATGAAAAAAAAATCAGTTGCAGTAGTTATAATCTCCAATGGTCCTGGTGAATTAACTACATGGGTAAATCCTGTAGTTGATGAGCTAAACAAATTAAATAAATCACAATGTAATGAAGATAAACACGAGCTCACTATAAGATTAGTCCTTGTTCCTTGCCCAAATGCCACTGGTAAAGAATTTTTAGTTGCAAATTCATGGAATAAATTCGAATTAATTACAAAATCTAAAAGTTTTTGGAAATTATTAATAAAGCCACAATCTTTTGCTAATTGGCCAAAAAAGGGAGTAGTTATTTTCCTTGGTGGGGATCAATTTTGGAGCATTTTATTAGCTAAAAGATTAGGTTATATAAATATCACATATGCTGAATGGGTTTCGCGATGGCCTAAATGGACCAACGAAATTGCTGCAATGAATGTAAAAGTAAAAGAGTTAATACCAAAAAGATATAAATATAAATGTAAAATCATTGGCGATTTGATGGCAGATATCAAACTTAATAGCGAAATATCATTAAGAAATAAAGAAAAACACTACATTGCATTGTTGCCTGGTTCTAAGAAAGCAAAGCTTTCAGTTGGAATTCCTTTCTTCTTAGAAGTTGCAGATCATATCGCTGAAGAAAATCATAATATAAATTTCATAATTCCCATTGCCCCAACTACTGATAAAAGTGAATTTTTATTTTTTCAAAGCAACAAAAATCCAATTGCTAAATATTACTCATCAAGAATAAAAACAATTAAAAACTCCAAAGACTTTCGTTTTGATTATGTAATTGAAACATCAAACAATACAAAGATCTATCTTATCAAGAAACATCCTTGCTATGAAATATTAAAAGAATGTGATCTTGCAATTACAACTGTAGGAGCAAATACTGCAGAATTAGCAGCAATTAGTCTTCCAATGTTAGTTGTTTTGCCAACTCAACATTTAAATATGATGAATGCTTGGGATGGTATTTTTGGATTAATTGGAAAAATTTCATTCATAAATAGATTCCTAACTTTTATAATTAAAAATTTCTATTTTAAAAAAAAGAAATTTTTTGCTTGGCCAAATATTAAAGCTAAAAGAATGATTGTCCCTGAAAGGATAGGTAATATTTCGCCAATAAAAATTGCAAATGAAGTATTAGTTCTTATTGAAAATAGAGATCAGTTAAAAAGTATTAGGGATAATCTACATAAAGAAAGAGGCGAGAAAGGTGCTGCAAAAAAACTTGCTTCTATTATTATAAATTCAATAAAAAAACTTTAACAACTACCAAGGATCATCAATTTCAAACTTTTCTGATTTTTTATTTTCTTGAACTAAATTTTGTTCATTCAGGGGTTCAATATCTAAAGTTTCAGTTGCATTTTGAATTGGTCTTTTAGAAGCTAAATTAGTAGTTGATTGTTTCTTTTGCTTTAAATCAATATTGTTTTTTTCATCTATTTGATTAAAACTATTTTGATCCTCGATCTGATCAGAATAATCATTATCCATGTATAACTTTTTTCTGTTATTTATTTCCTCTGCAGAACCGTTTATTTCAACATATTCGAGTTCATCTTCATAATCATCTTCATAATCATCTTCATAATCATTTTGTTCAACAACTTCCTCATATTCCTCGACTAAATTGTTTTGCTGTTCTGATTCAGAACCTGAAAGTAACTGATTCTCAACAGGTACAAGATTTGCTGAGTATCCATTTACTTCCCTTTCATCCCATGAAGAACCCCCGACTCCAAGTTTCTCAAGTAATCCACTACTTAGTTGCTTTAATTTCTCTTCAGCGCCTTCATAAACAATAATCCTATCGGTACCACTACTTACAATTTCCTCAACAGGTATTTCCCAAGTACTTAAAACTCCCTCACCTAAAAGCGGAACCCCAACAGCACCCATAACAAGAGATATCAAATCCCCAGTCTCAATATCAAAAGAAAAACCAAGGACTCTTCCTAAAAGTTGTCCAGATTCTGTAATCACTTGACAATTAATTACCTTCCCATATCTTTCTGGAGTAAAAGTCTCACTTAAAGAATCTAGGGAGTCAACTAATATGACATCTCCAACTTGTTTTATACTTTCTAAAGGCATCCATTTTGGCAAACCTGGTAAAAATCTTGTTAGTGGATTATCTCTTAGTCCCAAAGCGACCACCTCTCTTCTATCGATATCAACAACAACTTCGCCAACTACGCCAAGCCGCCTCCCAGTATCAGTAGTTATCACTTGTGTTCCCATTAATTCTGACCTTAACCATAAGCGTTCACTAGGAACCGAGTTAGGGAGATTCTTATTAGCGGATGTGTTAGACAAGCTCATAAATTTCTTTTTATCATTCTGACGTATAAATTTAAAAAAGTGTGTTTATGCAGCATTTGGTAACCCAAGAACTTGAGTATTAGCACCTCTTGCTTGCGCAACCCCAATTGTTCGTTCAGACGCACTAATCATAGGCCTTCTATGACTTACGACTATAAATTGTGCATTTGATGACTGATTCGATATTAGTTTTGACAACCTTTCAACATTAATACCATCTAAAAAACTATCAACCTCATCTAATGCATAAAAAGGTGAAGGTTTATACTTTTGCAAAGCAAATAAAAAACTTAAAGCAGTTAACGATTTTTCCCCACCCGACATAGAGGCTAATCTTCTAACATTTTTTCCCTTAGGATGAGCCACTAAAGTTAATCCTCCATCTAAAGGAGAATTAGGATTTTCAAGTTGAAGAAATCCATCTCCATCAGATAAATTTGCAAAAATTTCTCTAAAATGTCTATCAACTTCTGTAAATGCTTGCATAAAAGCCTCCTGACGCATCGTAGATACAGTTTCTATTCTCAGCAATAATTCAGATCTCTCATTAGATAGAATTTCTAATTTTTCTCGCAAACCATTTAATCTCTCAATTAATTCTTCTAGTTCATCAAGAGCCAACATATTAACAGGTTCTAAGCTTTGAAGTTTTGCATTTATGATCGAAATTTCTGATTGTAAAGACTCAAGACTCTTTCCTTCATATTCTCCAAACTCCGGGGAGGGATTAGGAAGATCTTTTTTATAATTTTCTAATTTTATTTTCTCGCTCCTCATTTCTTCTTTAAGAGAATGCAAATCCCTTTCAAGATATTCAATCTTCAACAAATAGTTATTATATTCTTGCCTTTTATTTGAAATTGAAGAGTTTAATTCATCTCTTTTCCTTCTCAATAAACCTAAATCCTTCTCTAAAGAATTTTTTTGATTATCGAGATCTAAAAGCTCTTTTTTAAATTCATCTCTTTTTTTTATCCATTCACCATGAGAAATTGCAAGTTGTTGAATAGATTCCTGCAAGTTTTTTTCTTGTAGTAAAGTAATTTTTAATGAATTATTGATACGCTCTTTATTTAAAACAAATTGATTCTTTTTATCTAGTAATTTATCTCTCTCTTTAATAAGTAATTCAAGTTTTTTATCAAGATTATTAAAATCGTTATTAAAAACTATTAATGATGAGTTTTGATTTTTTTCATAATTTGCCTTTTGAATGGTTTGTAATTGATAAAACTGATCATGATAAGGCTTCAATTCATTTTTTAAATGATCTAACTCGTTAACTAATAAAGTATTAGCAGTATCAAGTTTATTTAATCTCGATTTACAATCCTCAATTCTTTGCGAGAAAGCCTTAAGAGAATCTTGATTTACTTCAATTTCTTTATTAAATGAGGCACAATCCTCAATTATTTGACTACGGTTATAATCTAATTTACTAAGTCTATTATTTTTTATTATCAAATCATTATTTGACTCTTTTAAAGCTTCTTCAATAACTAATAATCTTTCTTTTATAGGACTGGAATCATCAATATCATTATTAATTCCAAACCTGTAAGCCAAATCTTTATTTAATTTACTACCTCCTGTAATCGCACCACTTGCTTCTAATAATTCACCACTTAAGGTAACCAACCTATTTTTTTTTGTTGATAACCTAGCTGAGGATAAGTCTGAAAAAACCAAAGTATCTCCAAAAACATATCGAAAAACATCTGAATAAACTTCATCAAAAGTAATTAGATTAATAGCTTTATCAATAAATCCATTCTCCCTATAATTTTCAAATCTTGAAATTGCATAATTCTTGTTTTGACTTTTAATTCTATTTAAAGGTAAGAAAGTTAATCTTCCCGCTTTCTTCTTTTTAAGGATTTCAATTGCTTTAGCAGCAATATGATCATTATCAACAACAATTTGTCCTAATCGATTTCCAGCAGCAATTTCTAATGCATATCTATTTTTCTCACTGACCTCTCCAAGTTGAGCTACATAACCATGTATACCCTCTAACCCTGCTTCTAAGAGAATTCTGAGAGCATATGAACCTCTGGATTCGTTCAAAGCTTCCTTCCTACTTTCGAATCTAGATAAATCCTTTTCAAGCCTTAATTGCTCGTTGTTTAGCCTTGATTTAGTTTTAATTAATAAATCAATTTCATTTTTTAAAGAATTAATTTCTGAGCTATTACTTGCCAAGTTTTTATTCTGTGAATCGGATATCTCTTTTTTTCTTTGATTTCCCTCAAAAAGTTTCTGCTGCTCTAAGTTTAAGGAGTCAATCTGAGACAATATCTCATCTTTTTGAATATTATTTTGAATAATTTCCTGTTCAATTTTCATTTTTTTTATTTCCAAAGGATTTATTTGATTTTTTATACTTTCAAGCTCAGCATTTAATTTGATACTTTGTTTTGAGAATTCTCCAGACTCTCCAGCCGCATCAGATAGTTTTTTTCTGGATAGTTTGTGTTTTATAGTGAGATCATCAATTTGCAAATTTAATTGATTTAAAAAATTATCATCGAAATTTTCTTGTCTCATCTTTTCTGACTCGATATTCCTCTTAGAAATTGCAATTTCATCTCTTTGTTTTTGTAATTTAATACCTTCTTCTTTATTCAGACTTGATGTCCTATCAAGTTCTCTCAAGTTAGAATTAATACTTCCAATATCAGAATTGACTTTTATCAATTTATCCTCTCCTTTTTCCTTAAGCTCATCAATCAGTATTTTCAAAGCATCTTCTAAGACTAATATTTCTTTGCTGATAGATTCTTTTTGTTTATTAAATAATATTTTATTTTTTTCAATTTCACTTTCTTTTTTTTCTATAGATTCAACATGCTTAACTTGTTTATCAAAAATAAGAACTTTCTCTAATTCCATTATTTGTAGTAGTTCTGCCTTTAACTCTTTATATCTCTTTGCTTTTTCACATTCTTTTTCAAGCTTACTCTTACTAGATTTCAATTCATTTTCTAAAATTTCACATCTTTCTTGTCTTTCGAAAACGTCATTTAATTTTGCATTAGTTTGTTCTATTCTTGTATCAAAAAGTGCGACTCCTGCTAATTCATCAATAAGATTTCTCCTCTCTTTATTATTCATCGATACTATTCTTGTTACATCACCCTGCATAACAACATTGCTGCCCTCAGGATCAACACTAATATCTCTTAATATTCTCTGTATTTGTTGCAAGGTACATTGTTTTCCATCAGAAGTATAAGTAGAAGCATAAGAACCACCTGGCATAAGCCTTAATTTTCTAGAAACTATCCATTCTTTTTGACCTTTATTAAGGGCAATTTCTTCTTCTTCTAGTTCCAAAGGCGGAAGGTCCTCTCTTGGAGACCAATCTTGAATATTAAATTTTACCGATACAGATGTTTCTGATGACTTACCCTCTTTAACTTTGGAGTTATTTATTAGATCTGGTAATCTTTCAGCCCGCATCCCTCTGCTATTAGCTAGACCTAAACAGAATAAAATTCCATCTAAAATATTACTTTTCCCAGAACCATTAGGACCGGTAACCACAGTAAAACCTTCTTCAAGAGGAATTTTGACATTTCCCCCAAAAGATTTAAAATTTTCAAACTCGACCTGATTGATATGTACCAATCTCAAGTCTCTATAGCTAAATAAGAATAACTAATTTGCAAAAATTCTCAATAGAAATATTACGTTTATTTATAAATGAATATTAATAATTTTTACTCAATCTACAGTAATTACCCGAAATTTCAAACAAACCAAAAAGAAGTTCACCATCCAAAATGAATCGATAATATTCAGAATCCAATTTATCAGAAACGCTTTTAAATATTCCATGATCAATTCTTTTTACAAACCCTCTATTTTCAGAAAGTTCATGTTCTATTCTGGATAACCATATAAGTCTATGATTTGGCTGCTTAGAAATTTCTATCGAAGCTTGATTTAATAAAGGTAGTTTTAAAAATTTCCAAGTTAAACAATCTATGCCATTTTCAACAAGAAAATCATAATGAATATCGAAAGAGTCAGCAGAATAAACTTTATGTTCAAGCAAAACCCATTTATTCATTATCTAATTGATAAATAAATCGAATCTATTTTCAAAACAAAGTTGAGATAAAGATATATTTTATTAAAGATGGTTCCTGTTATTTAATTACTTGCATCAGGAACAAATCTTAAAGCAATGAATAGCAAACTTCCAGCTCCAGCGATAGCTGCAGCTACTAATCCAAAATCTGTAGGGATTGTGCGAGATGCAAAAATTAATGTTGCAAATGTAATATCCATGATGAAATTTAAACTCATTTAATAAATTCAGTAATAGCTTAACAAAACCTTCTTGCAGAACTGAGTAGATAAATAAAATGTAAATAAACTTTTATATGTTTTTATTCTTTATAAATTGAACAATTCTTTAGATAAGGGTTCCAAATTAATAAAATAGGGTCTAATCTTAAAATAAACGAGTTTAAATAATGGAGATTTACAATCCTCCCAAAGAAGTAGAAGAAAAAGAAAATAACTCTGATCTTCCTGAAAAAGAAGTTATTTCAGAAAAATGGTTACTTGAAAAAATTGACGCTTTAATACCTTTAATCAAAGAAAAATGGCCTAACATTGCACAACAAACCCTTGAAGCCACAAAAGGGAGTATTGATGATTTAGTTGAAGTAATAGCCAGCCATAGTGGAACCTCAGTAACTGGAATAAAAAACCAACTATTTGAAATAATTGATTCAATAAGTGAAAATAATTGGGAAATAGCAGAAAAAATTGAACCTATCGAAAGTCAATTAGAAGAATTATTAGAAGAACTTAACAATACACTTAGACCAAAAATAGAAAATCCAATAAGAAAAAAACCACTATTATCTATAGCTATTGCTGCTGGTATTGGTTTACTAATAGGAACTATCGTAAACAGTGGCAGAAAATAATATGGAAAAACCAAAAAATAAAAACTTTTCAAATACCGCCTCCAGAATTTCAGCGATTGCAAGTTCAGTGATGGATTTGCACGTAAGAATAGCTCTTCAAGAAGTAGATAGAGAAAAAAGAAGATTAATTAGTGGTGGAATATTTTTGGCAATTGGCAGCACATTATTATTATCAGTGCTAATTTGCATCCATATTATTTTTTATCTTTTTCTAACGAAATATAATAACTGGAATATTGAATATAATTTATTACTCATAATATTTATCGATTTATTTCTTGCAGGTTTAAGTTTGAAGCTTGGAGGAAAATTAGCCAAAGGACCTTATCTTCCTCAAACATTAGAGGGTTTAGGGAAGACAACAAAGGCCGTTTTAGGCAAAAAATAAATTACCTTATTAATTACCTTATTAATTACCTTATTAAATACTTTATCCATCTACAATCTATTCCCCCATTGCTAACGGGAATTTTCAATGAAGATTTCATTTTCAAATATTTTGTTAGTTTTGGATTTCCACTTAACAGCCAAAATTCCCAACCTGAAAAATTATTCTTTAGAAAAATTCCTATTTGTTCATATAAACAAATCAATTCATTTTCATCGCCTAATTTTTTACCGTATGGAGGATTGCACAGAATGACCCCAGGTTTAGATTTTAATTGGAGTTCTAAAAAATCATTATTTATAAGTTCAATATAATTTTCGAGTCCAGCCAATGATATATTTACTTTCGCCTGTTCAAAAACCTTTTTATTAATTTCACAGCCTATTATTGTTGGTAATTTTTCATAATTTATAATTTTCTTTTTTGCCTTATTTTTTTCGTTAAGATAAATATCCCTCCTAAAGTCCAACCAATTCTCAAAAAGGTATACTTTATCAATATTTATGGGAACTTCAAGAAATTGGTTAACTGCCTCAATTAAAAAAGTTCCTGATCCGCACATAAAATCAATTAAAGGGACTTTGCCATTCCATTGAGTCATATTTATCAATCCAGAAGCTAAATTTTCTTTTAATGGGGCATTTCCAACTGCGGGTCTGTAGCCTCTTTTGTGTAAGCTTTCAACACTGCTTTGAAGACTGATAATTGCTTTATTATTATTTAAATGAAGATGAATGATAAAATCAGGATTTTCTAAAGAAATATTTGATCTTTTATTCCAAACTGCCTTTTGCAAATCAGTTATGGAATTTTTAACTTCAAGAGCAGTGAAATATGTATGACTTAAAGAAGATGTTCTCCCAGTTACTTGAACATTAAACGTTTTTTCATGATGCAACCAATTTAACCAATCAAATGAATCTCTAACTCCCTCATATAAAGATTGCTTGTCATAGCAATTAAAACTGGTAATTTCTCTATAAAAACGAAAAGCTAATCTGGAATAAAAATGAACTCTATAAAAAGTTTCAAAATCACATTCAAAATTAATAAATCTTTTATAAGTTTTAATATTAAAACCACCTAAATTTGAAATTTCTTTAGCTAAATATTTCTCTATTCCATCTGGAGCTGATGCTACTACGTTCATAAACGATAAAAACTTAAAAAAACTATTCAATACTCATTTTGCCTGTCAGAATATAAATGTCCAATTGGACTAGGTGATCTCAACCGATGTTTCGGACAGCGGTTCGATTCCGCTCAACTCCACTATTTGGGGTTGTAATGGTTTCGACGGGGCATAAGGAAGGTGACTGAAGCCGGCTCGGTTAGAGCAAAAACACAAATGCTAACAAAATCGTTAGTTTCTCCCGTCAAACAGCACCAGTTGCTGCTTGATCCTTAAGGAGATGGGGTCATATCAGCCTTATCAACCAAATGATGCGCGGAGTCTGGAAGGACTCCACTTTTTTAATAAATATAAAGTTGTATTAGATAATTTATTAGCGTGTAAATATTGCTGCAGTTGCATGTATTAAAAAAAAAATTTTTTATTTTATGAGTATAAATACTGAGAAGATTGATTGTAAATTAATTTATCTTATTAGAAAACCAAATTCTGCACAATGGAACCTAATAAAAACCTAGATGACTTGATAATAAATCTGAAACCTAAAGTTATTAGATTTACTGGCGAAAAATTTCCCACTGAACTATGGAATAATAGCTGTCAAATTAAAAAAAATAAAAAGATATCTAGCTAAAAATTAAATTAAATACTTGAAAAAGGATTTTTAGGCATTTTTTTTAAACATTTTTTTGAAAATTCCTGAAGTTCTTTAAATTCATTTATATTTAAATTCCATTTAAATACACGCGATACATCAATAACTTGAGATTTTTTTCGCATTCCAACTAGTGGAATAACTCCTTGATAACAGCACCAATTAATTGCTACTTGCGCTTGAGAAACTGATCTTTGATTTGCAATTCTTTTTAAACACCTGCGCAATTCATATGTTGGTTTTTTATAGTTTTCAAATAATGCATTACGAATAAAACTTTTTTCTTTATTTTCTTCTTTATCTGGATCAATACAAAGTATTCCAAAGGACAAAGGACTATAAGCAAAGAAATCAATATTATTTTCTTCGCAAATTTTTTTTACCTGATATTGTTTTCCTAAATCGGGAGCAAGCAAAGAAAACTGTATCTGAACACTCTTTAGGCTCTGATCTCTTTTTGCCAAGAAGTTAATTAATTGCATCAATCTTTTAGGGCCTATATTTGATAAGCCTATTTGAAAATCAAAGCCTTCATCTTTTAAATCGCAAAGATTATTCAACAGCCCTAATTCCTGCCAAGGGTTGTATTTTGCAGTTGACCAATGTAATTGCACTATATCTAATTTGTTATTAAGTCTTTCTAAACTGTTCAAAAAAGGTTTACTAAAACCTCTGTTACCTAATCTCCATGGATAAGGTGCAAGTTTGGTTGCTACTTGAATTCTTTTTTTCTTTGCTGAAGGAGTATTTAGTAAAAATTTGCCTATCAAAAATTCACTTCTACCCTGAAGATTCCCAGTACCGTAAGAATCTGCAGTATCAATTAGATCGAAACCTCTGCGTAACGCTTCATTATATGTCTCACGTAAATCATCGTCGTTTGTAGATTGGTAATTCCAAAAAAGCTTATTCCCCCAAGACCACGTACCTAATCCAATTCTTTTCTTCACTAAACAATTTAATTAAGGAACTTTATAAGGTTATCTAAAAATATCAACTTATTTAAAATATTTCAAAAAATAAGTTTTAAAGGATTAAAAATCAATTTCTCTTGACATTGAGAAATTATTCTCCAAAGTAAGAGAAATAAAAATAAAAAATTGTTCATTACCGTTTGCGGACAAAAAGGGGGTGTGGCCAAAACCTGCACAAGTATTCACCTTGCTAGTGTTTGGCATTCTGAAGGTAAAAAAGTTTGCATAGTCGATGCCGACAAGAATAGATCTGCTTTAGCATACGCATCAAGAGGCAATCTTGCATTTCCAGTTTTTCCTGTCAGTTCAGCTGCTAAAGCATCAAGATCATCAGAAATTGTAATAACTGATGGCCAAGCTAGCAGTGATCAAGAAGAACTTAAACACTTAGCTTATGGTTCAGACTTAGTTATCTTACCTACAACTGCTAAAGCAAGATCAGTAGAATTAACTGTTGAATTAGATAATTTATTAAGCAACTTAAAAGTTAACCATGCAGTAGTAATAGTAAAAGTTGATTTTAGACAGCAAAAAGCAGCGCAACAAGCCAAAGCAGCTCTAGAAAATTTTGGTTTGTATGTTTTTGATACATTCATACCCTTACTTTCAGCGTTTGATAAAGCAGAAGCCTCGGGCAATGCTGTATTTGAAGCTGTAGACGATTTAGGTAGATCAGATCCTCGTCGAATGACGGGCTGGTCTGCTTATTGTTCAATTGCCTCACAAATTCCATGCCTGATTTCGAAGCCCTCATCCGACATCAACAACTTAAACAACCAACAACCAATCAGCGCTTAAAAGTAGTTGATTCTCCTAATTTTAAAGAAGAAAAAAACGAAGACACAAAAATTAGACAATCTGGATTATTAGTTAATTTTTTTGGAGGTTTTATAGGCTCTGTAATTGGAACTTTGACAATACTGTTTCTTTATATAAATGAATATCTACCATTAGATTTACTAAAACTTAAGTAGTATATTCGCTATTGATGCACACTATGTGTGTTGATTATGCACCTATCTCTAATCTATTGATATAACTGACTTCAATATTACCTATACAAATCACACTAGGATCACACTTTTAGGATTTGAACTTTGACATATTAGTGGTATCAATAACATTTTGTTGTGCATATTACTTCAGTCACAAAGTCATCTGACTCCACTACTTGTTAAATAATCATCAAACTTTCATGAGTTTGTGTTACTTAATCGATTATAAAATGATATTGAATTGTGACCTCTAAAAAAAATACTGCAATTTATTTTTCAGGAGCATAATTAAAAAAAAGCCTAATTTATTATGAGGAAATTCTTTACTTATTCATTTTTTACATCAGCTTTATTATTAGTTAGTTATTCTGCTAACGCAGAATGGGATACATATGGAGTTAAATCAACATCTGATACTTTGTTAATCAAAAAGTGTGATTCCAGCACAGGATCATGTGATTCAGGAGTAACTAGAACTGCAACATATATTGGTATTACTCCAAGCTTATCTTGGGTTGACGATGAAAATAATTTAATTCTCTATGCAGAAGAACAAACAAGTGTGGGTGGAGCTAGAACAAGTAAATTACTAAAATATAATGGATCAACTGAAACTTTTACAGACTTAGGAACAAACTGGAAAGCCGACTTTAACCAAACTTATAGCAAATATGCAGTACAAAGAAACACAGATGGTTCAGTTCAAATTGGTGGAGATACGGATGATATTGATGTAGTTTCTGATGGTTTGAATATTGATGGTGCTGCTGTTATTACTAAAAATTCAGATGGTTCTGTTCAAATTGGTGGAGATACGGATGATATTGATATAGTTTCTGATGGTTTGAATATTGATGGCGCTGCTGTTATTACTAAAAATTCAGATGGTTCTGTTCAAATTGGCGCAGATGGCAATGACATTGACATAACCTCAGAAGGTTTAACGGTTGATGGGGTTTCACTGATTACCAAAAAAATTCTGGTGAAATTCATATTGGTAAAAATTCACTAATTACAAAAGAAGAAGATGGTGTCCAAAAACTTTACGCTAAAGATGAAAATGGTAATGCAATCGATATCAATGTCACCAATGGCAGCAAATTGTTAATTGATGGAGTAGAAGTACAAGCAGGTAATAACGCTCAAATTACAACCAATAAAAATAATATTTCTACTAATAAAACAAATATCAAAAATCTTGGAGAAGGAGTTGCAGGGTCAACAGCACTTACAGCAGCATTATCTGCTTTACCTCAAACATCGAAAGAATCCAAACTGAGTTGTGGAGTTGGAACTGGTGCTTACAGCAGTAGGTATGCGATTGGTTTTGGTTGTGCTTCTAAAGTAAATGAAAGAGTTGATATAAATGCTGGTGGATCTTATGTCTTTGGTGGTTCCAAATCTTATGGTAGCGGAACTTTAGAAAGCGGAGTTGTTAAAGCAGGATTTGTTTTTAAATTAGGTGGATTAAAAAAACCTACCCAAATAAGTATGAAAGAAAAAGAAAGTATGGAAGAAAAAATTTACTCTCTTGAAGAAAAGAACAAGAAAATTATTTCTCAAAATAAAAATTTAGCAACTAAAAATCAAACAATCATTGCTCAAAACAAAGCTCTTTTATCAAGATTAGAAAGATTAGAAAAGATTACTTTGATCGGAATCAAATCAAAAGATTTGGCAGTCTATAAACTCAATTAAAAAATTTAATGAGACCTATGCAAGATCTTGCATAGGTCTTTAAGTGCTATAACTATCTCTTCCTTAATTTAGAGCTTATCTGGGCTAATTAAAATTATTATGGTGCGCATCAAAATCACATATAAGTCGCACTTTTAATGTTGTGCAACCGTTTTTGCCATTTTGATCCTTAAAAACCAAATATAGACTTGATAATTTTATAAATTTGAGATCACAATACCTAAGTTGTATATTCTGAGTTTATTTCGACATACTTATTAGAAAGATCGCAACCCCAAGCTGTGCCTTTAGATTCGCCAGAATTTAGATTAATCATAATTTTTACAATATCATCTACTAAATATCTACCTTTCATTCTGGACTTAATATAGTCTGTGATTTTTTGTGGATCATATTTATTTAACTTGCCGTTTTCCAAAATCTGAGCGTTTCCTATATACAAGTCAACTTCATTTAAGTTGAATTTAACTCCAGAATTACCTGCAGCAGAAATGATTCTTCCCCAATTAGGATCACAACCATGTATCGCAGTTTTTACCAAAGCAGAATTACAAATAGATTTCGCGAGCATAATTGCATCATCAGTATTTTTTGCTCCTTGAACCATAACTTCTAATAAACAATTTGCTCCCTCTCCATCCCTTGCAATATTTTTTGCCAAGTTTTGACATACAATATCAATTCCTTTTTGAATAATTGGAAAAAACCTTTTTTCAATTTTCTCTCCTGCATTGATTCCAACAAAAGAATCATTTGTGCTTGTCTCGCCATCAACTGTTATTGCATTAAACGATTTTTTAACCGCATTAGCAATCATTTTGTCCCATTCTTCTTTTTGAATACCAGCATCACAGGTTAGAAAAGCAAGCATTGTAGCCATGTTGGGATAAATCATTCCTGAACCTTTTGCAAATCCTGCTATTTTTATTTTTCTACCTTGAATAGTCGTCTCTATTAAAACTTTTTTCAAAGTCAAATCAGTAGTTAAAATTGCTTCTGCTGCATTTTGAAAATTACTACTCTTTAAATCACTAACTAATTCCGGTAAATTTTTTATTAAATTATTTATTTGAATTGGAACACCAATTACACCAGTTGAGCACATTAAAACTTCTTCTTCTTTTATTCCTAAAAGTTCAGCAATCTTTCCTGTAGCAATTTGAAAATGTTGAATTCCAAGATTTCCTGTGCATGCATTCGCTTGACCAGAATTAATTAGTATTGCTCGTACAAAACCTGAAGTTGTTTTAATCCTTTCCTCACAAATATCCACACAAGAAGCGCGAACTATTGATTGGGTAAACATCCCACAAAAGATACTTCCTTTTGGAGCGAGTATTAGTGCTAAATCTTTTTTATTAGAGGCTTTTAATCCAGCAGATATCCCAGCAAAAAGAAACCCCTTGGGTGTTACCTTAGTGTCATCAACAAACGACCAATTGGAATCTAACTGGCTCAAACTTTTTTGTATTTTAATTTATACTAACTACTCTTTAATACTAAAGGAACTAAGTCATTAGATTATTATTAATTATATGGATATTCTTCAAAAATCAAAAAACAACCAAAGAAGAATTGGTTTAACGGGAGGTATTGCAAGTGGGAAGTCAACCATAACTAGTTACATTAGAAAAAATAAAAACATTCCAATATTAGATGCAGATCATTTATCAAGAGAATTAATCAAACCAAACACATATGGATATAAGAAAATTTGTGATTATTTTGGTAATAAAATTATTGATAATAACAACAATTCAAAAAGGGAAATTAACAGAAAACTTTTAAGGAACATTATTTTTAAACATTCAAAAAGCAAAGAATGGATTGAAAAACTGCTTCACCCCTTAATCAAAGAAAAAATGATAGAAGAATGCAATCAATATAAAAATAATCAAACTTTAATATTAGTTATTCCATTATTATTTGAAGCAAAGTTTGAAGATATTTGCACTGAAATATGGTTAGTTAAATGTCCTACAGAACTACAAAAAAAAAGACTTATCAAAAGAGATAAAATTAGTGAAAAAGAAGCATGCGAATTGATAGATTTTCAATTAAGTTTTGAAGAAAAAAGAAAATTTTCAGATATCATTTTAGATAATTCGGATGATCAAACTAAATGGATTAATATTATAAAAGAGCTTCTTTAAGCTTTAGCTATTTAATTTTTCCATAAGAAGTTTATTTGCAAGTTTCGGGTCAGCTTTACCTTTGGTTCTTTTCATAAGTTGACCAATAAAAAAACCAAGTAACTTAGTTTTGCCATTTTTAAATGCTTGAACTTCTTTTGGATGTTCATTTAAAAGTTCATCAATTATTGGTAAAATACTTGAAGAATCAGATATCATTGCCAAGCCTTTTTCTTCAACTAATTTTTTCGGAGAAATATTTTTTTGAATAAGTTCAGGTAAAATTTCTTTTGCAATTTTTCCACTAATTATATTTTTTGAAATCATGCTAATCATTTCAGCAAGGTTTTCAGGACTAAGCTTTAACTCACTAAAACTTAGTTTGTTTGATTTTAAATAGCCCACAATATCACTTGTTACCCAATTTGAAGCTAGTTTAGCCTCGGCACCATTTGCTACTGTTTCTTCAAAAAAGTTTGCCATGCTTATTTCATCAGAAATTACCCTTGCATCATATGCAGACAACCCAAATTGGCTTACATATTTATTTCTTTTCTTTGAAGGTAATTCTGGTAGTTCTTTAAACCATATTTCTTGTTGGGCTTTTGTTATTTCAATTGGACCTAAGTCAGGATCAGGAAAATATCTATAGTCACTGCTACCTTCTTTTAATCTCATACTTTTCGTTAATTGCTTAGCTTCATCCCATAACCTTGTTTCTTGGAAAATTTTTCCTCCATTTTCATAAACTTCTATTTGTCTGGCTATTTCATAATCACAAGCCTTTTGAATTGCAGAAAATGAATTCATATTTTTTATTTCCACTTTGGTGCCAAAAGGAGCATTAGGTCCTTTTCTAACTGAAATATTGACATCACAGCGTAATGAACCCTCTTGCATATTTCCGTCTGATACTCCTAAATATCTAACTGTCCTTCTAATCTCTGAAGCATATTCAGATGCCTCTTTACCTGATCTAATATCTGGTTTACTTACAATCTCACAAAGTGCTATTCCGGCACGATTGTAATCAACTAAAGAATACTTAGAGCCAGCTAATCTATCACTTCCTGAATGGACTAGTTTTCCGGCGTCTTCTTCCATATGCAGCCTTTCTATACCAATTTTTTTGATATAAGGTTCTTTATCCTTTTCAATTATTTCAACCTCTAACCAGCCATTTTCAGCTAGTGGCTCATCAAATTGTGAAATTTGATAATTTTTAGGCAGATCAGGATAAAAATATTGTTTTCTATCAAATTTACAATGTTTTGCAACGTTTAAATTTAACGCTAACGAGGTTTTTACAGCATACTCAAGAACAGTCTCATTTAAAACTGGAAGAGTTCCTGGCAACCCACAAACTACAGGATCTATATGCGTATTAGGTGCATCACCAAAAGCTGTTGACGCAGATGTGAATATTTTACTTTTCGTATTAAGCTGAACATGAGTTTCCAAACCAATCACAGCTTCCCAAGATTTCAAATTGTTCATTATCAAAAGTCTCTTTATTAATATTATTGGATATAAAGGAAAAGAGGACCAAAACACAAATAAAAATATTAATTTTTAAATGACACAAGAAACCAAAAATTCAATATTAATCATTGGCGGTGGACTTTTAGGTTTATCTATTGCTTATGAATTTTCTAAAAATAACTTCAAAGTTTTAGTTTTAAGCAAAAACAGAAATGAATCAGCTGGATTTGTTGCTGCAGGAATGTTAGCTACTCATGCCGAAGGGCTCGAAGATGAATTACTAAAATTTGGTCAAGTAAGTCAAAATCTTATTCCAAAGTGGATAAAAAGTATTGAACAAGATAGCAATATTAAATGCGGTTTAAAAAAATGTGGCATAGTAGTTCCTTTTAAAAACAAAGAAGATCTTGAAGAGTTTCCCACTTATGAATATGGAAAATATTTAAATCACAAAGATCTTCAAACAGAAATTAATGGAATTAATTCTATTTGGAAACATGGTTTACTTTTTGAACAAGATGGCCAAATAGATAACCGAAGAAGACTAATGCGTGCTCTTGAGAGAGCATGCTCCTTGCATGGAGTCGAATTTCAAGAGGGCTCAGAAGTAGAGGATTTGACATTCGAAAAAAACAAAATTACAGGTGCAACAGTTTTATGTGCCACTGGGGAAATAAAAAAAATTAGCTGCGAAAAAGCAATTATATGCAGCGGTGCATGGAGTAAAAAAATTTTTAATAAGATTCCAGTCTTTCCTGTGAAGGGACAAATGCTATCAATACAAGGTCCAACAAATTTTTTGAAAAGAGTTATTTTTGGTCCAAAAACTTATCTAGTTCCCCGTGATGATGGACTAATTGTAGTTGGAGCGACAGTTGAAAAAGACTCAAAATTTAATCAGGGTAATACTCCTAATGGAATAAAACAACTACAAGAAGGCATTCGCTCTTTATTGCCAGAAGCTATTAATTGGCCACAAATGGAACATTGGTGGGGATTTAGACCTTGCACACCAGATCTAAAACCAATAATTGGAAAATCAAAAATTGAAAATCTTTTTATAGCTACAGGACATTATAGAAATGGAGTTTTATTTTCTGCAATAACAAGTGAACTTCTTTTGAAAATAGTTCAAAATAAAAATCTCAAAGAAATAGAAAAAAACTTTTTAGAAAAATTTAGTTTAGATAGATTTGCGATTTAAATTTTAATTTTCAGATCGCCATTTCGAATCAGAAGTTTCCCACTCACATAATTCCTCTGCGTTAAACCACAGATCAATCTCAAATTTTGCTGTATCTTCTCCATCAGAACCATGAATAATATTCCTTCCAATATCAATAGCCAAATCACCTCTAATTGTTCCAGGCTCTGCTTCCAGAGGTTTTGTTGCACCTATTAGTTTTCTGGCACTCAAAATAACTCCTTCGCCTTCCCACACCATTGCTACAACAGGCCCACTTGAAATAAAGTCTACTAAATCACCAAAAAAGGGTCTTTCTCTATGTAATCCATAATGATTTTGAGCAAGTTCTTTTGAAGGAATTAATTGCTTTAAACCAACCAATTTAAATCCTTTTTTTTCAAATCTGCCAATAATCTCAGAAACATATCCTCTTTGAACTCCATCTGGTTTAATTGCAATAAAGGTTCTCTCTTTTGTCATTTAGTTAATAATCACTCTATGTATATTCAACTTTTGGGTGGTAACTTGGCAAGTAATCATTAAAATAAAAGATATTGTTTTGAGTTATTTTCAAAAACATTTATTAATCACTAAGACATAAATTGACCAATTTTGAGCCTAAAAAATTAAAGAATATTTGGACTATTGAAGATAGTATTTCGACTTATAACATAGATAAATGGGGAGATAAATATTTTTCTATAAATTCCAAAGGAAACATATCAGTCACTAAAGATATAAAATCTGAAAATAAGATTGATCTTTTTAAGCTTGTCAAAGAACTTAAGAGTAGAGAAATAAATCCTCCATTGATCATAAGATTTAATGATATCTTGAAAGATCGCATAAATGCATTACATGAATCTTTTTTAAAAGCAATAAAAACCTATAAATATAAAAATATTTATCAAGGCGTTTTTCCTGTCAAATGTAATCAACAGAAAAATGTCCTAGAAAAGATAATAGAGTTTGGTAGCCAATGGAATTTTGGTTTAGAAGTAGGAAGTAAATCAGAACTATTAATTGGCCTTGCACTTCTTGAAAACCAAAATTCATTATTAATATGCAACGGATATAAAGATAAAAAATATATTCAGATTGCTACTTTGGCCAGAAAACTCGGCAAAAATCCAATAATAGTTATTGAACAACGAGATGAGGTAAAAAGAATTATTCAAGCAGTTCAAGAACTTAACGCGACTCCATTGATAGGAATTAGAGCAAAGTTATCAAGTAAAAGTAGTGGTAGGTGGAGTAAATCTATTGGGGATAATTCCAAATTTGGCTTATCAATCCCAGAAATTATGTTGACAATAGAAGACCTAAAAGAAGCAAATCTAATCAATGAAATGAAATTACTCCATTTTCATATCGGCAGTCAAATAAGTGATATTGCTGTTATCAAAGACGCATTACAAGAAGCGAGTCAAATATATGTTGAACTTTGCAAACTAGGAGCCCCAATGCAATATATCGACGTTGGGGGAGGATTAGGGATAGATTTTGATGGGACTAAAACCTCCTCAAACACCTCTACTAATTATTCTCTTCAAAATTATGCTAACGATGTAATTGCAACTATTAAGGACTCATGTGAATTAAATAAGATCAAGCATCCGACCATAATCTCAGAAAGTGGAAGAGCAATAATTAGTCATTGTTCAGTTTTAATTTTTAATGTCTTAGGAACAAGCCATGTAAGTTCCAAGCTACAAATTTTTAATAAAACAAATCAAAAATTAATAATTTCAAATTTACTTGAAACATTCTATGAATTAAAAAAACTTAAAAATAAAAAAATAAATTTATCTCAAATAATTGAACTATGGAATGATGCAAAAAAGTTTAAAGAAGATTGCTTAGTCGCTTTTAGATTAGGATTTTTAAGTTTGGCCGAAAGAGCTTATGCCGAAGAACTTACTTGGGCTTGTGCAAAAGAAATTTCTAATAACCTGAATAATGATGAAATCAATCACCCTGATTTATCTGAAATTACAGAAACTCTTGCGTCAACTTATTATGCAAATTTATCTATCTTTAAATCTATTCCCGATAGCTGGGCAATAAATCAGATTTTTCCAATAATGCCAATACATCGGCACTTAGAGGAGCCGTTCTGCAAAGGTAACTTTGCAGATTTAACTTGTGATTCAGATGGGAAACTAAATAATTTTATTAATGATGGAAAAATTAAATCATTACTAAATTTACATAAGCCAGAGGAAGGTAAAGATTATCTAATTGGAATTTTTATGACTGGAGCTTATCAAGAAGCATTAGGAAACTTGCACAATTTATTTGGCAGTACAAACGTTGTTCATATAGACATAAATCAAGATGATTCATATAAGGTCAAAAATATTATTAAAGAGGACAGTAAATCTGAAATTTTACAATTATTAGATTACAGTTCAGCTTCTTTGGTTGAATCTATAAGAATTAATACTGAATCAGCAATTGATCAAAAAAAATTAACTATTGAAGAAGCAAGGAAATTAATGGATCAAATCGAAATTAGTCTCAGAAAAAGTAGTTATTTATCAGAATGACTATCTAATGTTTTTTGCAAGTAATTTTTAGCATAATCTAGAGCATCAGTTAACTTATCAATATCTTTAGCACCTGCTTGAGCAAAATTAGGCCTTCCTCCTCCACCTCCCGAACAAATTTTTGCAATCTCATTAATTAATTTACCTGCATGCAATCCTATTTTTACTACATCATCACCTAAAGAAACTACAAATAACAACTTTCTATTTTCTGGATTTGGTATTCCCCCAAGAATCACTATTGCTTTATTTCCCAAATAAGAAGTTAAATTGAGTGCTGCAGATTGCAAAGAATTCCCATCTAAGCCATCAATCTGATTAACTAAAATTGAAAAAGAATTTACTATTTCTGCGGATGATTTTATAGAAGAATATTTAAAAAATGCAATTTCATCTTTCATTTTTTGTATCTCTTTATTCTTATTAGTAAGCTCTGCTTGCAAATTATTAACCCTTTCAAAAAGTTGATTAGGATTTGCTTTTAACAAATCACTTAGTTGATTTACTAAAGCATTTCTATCACTGAAATAGTCTAATGCTGATTGGCCTGATAATGCTTCGATTCTTCTGACTCCAGCAGAGATTCCTTCCTCACTAATTATTTTGAAAGAACCTAATTCGGATGTCGTTTTAACATGTGTGCCACCACAAAGTTCCATTGAAACTCCTGGCACGTTAACAACGCGCACTTCATCATCATATTTTTCTCCAAACATGGCGACTGCCCCCTTTTCAAGAGCCTCACTCTTAGACATATGTTTTATTTCTAGGGCATAATTTTCTATAATCCATGAGTTAACTAAAGTCTCAATCTTAGAAATTTGATCTTTAGAGATAGGACTAGAGGAATTAAAGTCAAATCGTAATTTATTAAAAGCTACTAATGAACCTTTTTGTCCAACGCTTTCATTGACAACTGATTTAAGTGCAGATTGTAATAAGTGAGTAGCTGTATGATTTGCAGAAGCCTTAGCTCTATTAGAGGGACTAACATTAGTCTTAACTTTTTGTCCAATAGTTAATATTCCTCTTTTTATCGTTCCATAATGTAAAAAAACATTTTTCTTTCGCATAACATTATCAACCAAGACCTCTACATCTTTTGAAAATATCGTTCCAATATCACCAACTTGCCCACCAGATTCTCCATAAAAAGTTGTCTGATCAAGAACAATTAAAACTTTCTGACCTTCACTTGCTTGCTTAACTAATGTTGAATCCAGGAATATACCCTTTATTTCAGCTTCCGAAAGAAGAGAATTATAACCATTAAAAACAGTTTTGTTAAAAAGATCTATTTCTCGCTCTAATGATCCCTCTAATGTCAAATCAATATTACTTGAAGCAGCTTTAGCTCTCTCTTTTTGTGCATTCATTTCTTCTTCAAAACCCTTTACATCTACACCGATACTATTTTCTTCAGCAATTTCTACAGTAAGTTCTAGAGGAAATCCATAAGTATCATAAAGTTCAAAAGCTTTAACACCAGAAATTAATTTCTGACCTGAAGAAATTATCTCATCTAGCAATTTCTCTCCTCTTTCAAGAGTTTCCCTAAATCTTATTTCTTCAATTTTTATTTCATTCAAAATTAAATCATTATTATTTTTTAAATCAGGATAATTATTTTGCATTAGATTGATCCCGACAGTAGCAATATTAGTTAAAAATTCATTTGTTATACCTAATAATCTCCCATGTCTGACCATTCTTCTAATGAGCCTTCTTAATATATATCCCCTGCCGAGATTACTTGCTGCTACTCCATCAGAAATTAAATGAATAACAGCTCTTGTATGATCACCAATGATTTTTAAAGAAATTTTGTTTTTATCATCTGAAGAAAAATAATCAATATTTGCAATCTCACAAATTTTTTGAATGATAGGAAAAATTAAATCTGTCTCATAATTATTTTGCTTTTTTTGTAGTATTTGAGCCATCCTTTCAAGACCCATTCCTGTATCAATATTTTTAAATTTTAAATCTGTCAATTTTCCATTAGGATCACGATTATATTGCATAAAGACAAGATTATAAAATTCAATAAATCGATCTCCATCTTCTAAATCAATATTCTGCAGACCTTTTTCAGGATAAAAATCATAATAAAGTTCTGAACAAGGTCCGCATGGACCTGTTTTGCCAGATGACCAAAAATTATCTTCCTCTCCTAGTTTCACTATCCTATCTGGATGAATACCAATTTCGTCTCTCCAAATTTTTGCAGACTCTTCGTCTTCGTGAAAAACACTCACAATTATATTTTCAACAGAAAGTTGATAAATATTAGTAACTAATTCCCAGGCCCATTGAATAGCCTCTCGTTTAAAATAATCTCCAAAAGAGAAATTACCAAGCATTTCAAAAAAAGTATGGTGTCTAGCTGTAACTCCAACGTTTTCTATATCGTTTGTTCTGATACACTTTTGGCTAGATGTAGCCCTTTTTGATGGTCTTTCTTTTAAACCTAAAAAAACTGGTTTAAAAGGTAGCATTCCAGCAATTGTGAGCATAACCGTAGGGTCATCTGGAATCAAAGATGCACTTGGAATGATTTTATGTAATTTTTCACTGTAAAATTTTAAAAAAGCATTTCTTATCTCATCTCCAGTAACTATTTTTTTAATTAGTTGAGATGTCATTTATCCAGAATAAGAAGATTAAAAATTAAAGAAAAGCGTAATTTCGGTTATTTCGCAAAAATAATCACGCGAATTTATATTCTATATAACTAAAGTTAATTTATAAAGCTAATTATTCTATGATAGCCTCTGCCCAGACAAGTAATTCTAAATTGGCACAAAATAATAACAAGTTGACGGTTCAATCTCAAAACTTTGCTGATGATTCTTGTGCCATAAGATCTTTGGATTGGGATCGCAGTAGATTTGATATTGAATTTGGTTTAAGAAATGGGACTACTTACAATAGTTTTATTATTAAAGGCGAGAAACTAGCAATTATTGATACTAGTCACGCAAAGTTCGAACGATTATGGTTTGAAGAATTACTGAAAAAGGTTAATCCGCAAGAAGTTGATTATTTAATTACTAGCCATACAGAACCTGATCATTCTGGTTTAATAGGTAATCTTTTAGAATTAAACCAAAATATTACAGTAGTTGGATCAAAATTAGCGCTTAAATTTATTGAAGACCAAATACATATTCCCTTTAAACGTCTAGAGGTTAAGAGTGGCGAGTTTTTAAATCTCGGAACTAATCCTAATAGCGGTTTAGAACATAAAATTGAATTTATAAGTGCACCAAATTTACATTGGCCGGATACCATATTCTCATATGATCACAGCACAAATGTTCTCTATACATGCGATGCATTTGGACTTCATTATTGTTCTGACGAATTTTTTGACACTGATCAAAAAGAAATATACGATGATTTCCGTTTTTATTACGACTGCCTTATGGGTCCAAACGCTAGAAGCGTTATGCAGGCAATTAAAAGAATAGATAAGCTACCTGAATTAAAAACAATAGCTGTTGGTCATGGGCCTTTGCTACATAATCAGGTCAATTTCTGGAAAGGAAAATATCTAGAATGGAGTAGTAATAAAAGCAAAGGCAATGATTTTGTGTCAGTGTGCTACATAAGCGACTATGGTTATTGTGATCGACTAAGTCAAGCGATATCTCATGGAATAAGCAAAGCAGATGCTCAGGTTCAGTTAATTGATTTAAGATCTTCTGACCCGCAAGAATTAGCAAGTTTAATTTCCGAATCAAAAGCAGTAGTAATACCTACATGGCCAGTAGACTCTGATAATGAATTAAAAGAATCTCTTGGTACTTTATTCGCAGCACTAAAACCAAAACAATTTACTGCAGTTTATGATGCATTTGGTGGAAATGATGAACCAATAGATTCCTTAGCAAATAAATTAAGAGAACTTGGTCAAAAAGAAGCTTTCTCTCCCTTAAGAGTTAAAAATATTCCAGATCCCATTGTTTATCAAGAATTCGAAGAGGCTGGAACTGACTTGGGTCAATTGATCAATAAAAAGAAGAATATTGCCTCTATGAAGAGCCTTGATTCAAATTTAGATAAAGCGTTAGGCAGATTAAGTGGTGGACTATATGTAGTTACAGCGAGCCAAGGGGAAGGTTCTACATTTAGACAAAGTGCAATGGTCGCAAGTTGGGTTAGTCAAGCAAGCTTTTCTCCACCAGGTATTACAGTTGCAGTAGCAAAAGATAGAGCTATTGAATCATATATGCAAGTTGGGGAAGGTTTTGTTGTGAATATTCTGAGAGAAGATAACTATCAAAAAATGTTCAGACATTTTTTAAAAAGATTTGCCCCTGGAGCTGATAGATTTGCCGATGTAGATGTAATTAGCAACATAGCTGAAGGAGGACCAGTTCTTTCAGATTCACTCGCCTTTTTAGATTGTAAAGTCAGTTCCAGGTTAGAGACTCCAGACCATTGGATAATTTACGGAATTGTTGAAAATGGTAATGTTTCTGACTTATCATGCAAGACAGCAGTTCATCACAGAAAAGTTGCTAATCACTATTAAAAAATAAGTCTCTAAAATGTCAGATATTAATATAGGCTTACTTGCAGAAAATCAAAAATTATCAGAATTTGAAATTACCGAAAATTTTTCTTGTGTAAGATTCTTAGACCAAAATAAAGCAAGATTTGAACTTGAATTTAACCTTGAAAAAGGAACTTCATTTAATACTTTTTTCATTAGAAGTAATGAGGAACTTTTTATTATTCATCCACCTGAGAAACAATATTTAAATTCATTTAATAATGTAATTTCTAAATTTTGCGATCAATTTAAAGTAGATAAAATCAACTTCATTTCTGGTCATATTAATCCCCAAATTATTGAAACTATAAAAAATATAAGTACCCAATATCAAAACACAACTATTACTTGCTCTAATCCAGGTTATAAACTTATTAGCGAACTTTGGAATCAAAGAAATCCTACCCTAGAAAACTTTATTGAAATTCAATTACCTGAAGTAAAGATAATCAAAAAAGAACTTAATTTAGAATTAGATAACATTTCACTAGATTTAATTCCTATTCCAACAGCACGTTGGCCTGGTGGCCTGATAATTTATGAACATAATCAAGAAATACTTCTTAGTGAAAAAATTTTCTCTGCACATATTGCATCTAAAGATTGGTCTGAAACAAATCGAGTTAGTACTGAAATTGATAGAAAACATTTTTATGATTGCTTGATAGCACCAATGTCTAATCAAGTAATATCAATAACTGAAAAAATTGCAGATTATGACATTAAAACTATCGCACCCTTACATGGTCCTGCGATCGAATACAGCTTAAAAAGCTTTTTAAATGACTATATTAGATGGGGAGAGAATTTCTCAACAAATAATCCTAAGATCGCTCTGATATATGCAAGTGCTTATGGAAATACAGCCTCAATTGGTGATGCATTGGCTAAAGGGATAAATAGAACTTCTGTAGAAGTTGAAAGTATTAATTGTGAATTTACACCTAATGATGTTCTAGTAAAATCTATCCAAAATGCTGATGGATATTTAATAGGCTCACCCACATTAGGGGGTCACGCCCCAACTCCAATTGTTAGTGCACTAGGAACATTGTTAGCAGAGGGTAATAGAGATAAGCCAGTGGGAATTTTTGGCAGTTTTGGATGGAGCGGCGAAGCTATAGATTTACTTGAAACAAAATTAAAAGACGGTGGTTTTAAGTTTAGTTTTGACCCTATAAGAATTAAATTCAGTCCAAACAAACCAAAGATTAAAGAGTTAGAAGAAATAGGAACTCACTTTGGAAGAAAAATTTTAAAAAAAGCAAAGAAAAAACCCAGAAAATCGGATACTGGAATGATTACGAGCAAAACAGATCCAAAGCTGCAAGCTCTTGGAAGAGTGATTGGTTCACTTTGTGTCCTGACAGCCTCTAAAGGGAAAGATGAGAATAATATCAAAGGAGCTATGCTTGCATCTTGGGTTAGTCAAGCAAGTTTTTCTCCGCCCGGGTTGAGTATTGCAGTAGCAAAAGATAGATCGGTAGAGTCTCTACTGCAAATAGGAGATTCATTCGCTTTAAATATTCTTAGTGAAAAAGATTTTAAAGAACCTTTGAAAAGATTCACAAAGCCATTTGCACCTGGAGAAGATAGATTTGAAGGAATAAATATTGAATTAACTCCTAACGAGCAGATAATCATTCCTGAATCGCTAGCATGGTTAGATGCTTCTGTAAAAGAGAGAATGGAATGTGGAGATCATTGGGTAATTTACGCCGAAGTACTACACGGTAATATACTAAAATCAGATAGTCTAACGGCAGTTCATCACCGCAAAACAGGTGCTAACTATTAAATTTATTTATCTAATTTATGACTGAGAAAAAGAATCTAATAATAATTTCGGCTAGTTGTGGTAAAAATCTGGAACTTTCTGGAAAATTTCTTGAAAAGAGTAATGAACTTAAAATAAGTTCTGAAATTTTAGATCTTACCACTCTCGATATTCCATTATTTAATCCAAGAATTCACAGCAAAGAAAATATTCCAAATGAAATAAAAGAATTAAAAAAGAAGCTTTTCCAGATTGAAAGGTGGGTGATCTGTGCGCCTGAATATAATGGATCCATACCTCCCATTCTATCCAACTTTATAGCATGGCTTTCTATTTCTGGAGATGACTTTAGAAATTTATTTAATGGTCAACCGATTGCAATTGCAACATTTTCTGGTGGCATAGGGTTAGAACTACTGACATCATTGCGCATTCAATTAGTACATTTAGGAAGTCAAGTATTAGGGCGACAACTTTTGTCCTCATATAGTAAACCTATAGATTCAAAAACTATTGAAGATATTATTCAAAGACTTTTACAAATGAAAAAATTAAAAACATAAACATTTAAAACCTAACAAAATTTCATTTTTTTTCATTCCAAACTTTCAAAATTTCTCTTGCCATAGGCAGTGCATGAACAGATCCCCCACCAGGAGTATTTTGTGCAAAAGCAACTACTAGTAATTCACTTTTTTCAGAGGGAGTAAAACAAACAAACCAAGCGTGATCCAATCCACCTTCACCATCTTCAGCAGTTCCAGTTTTGCCTGAAACTGGAGGTAAATTTGAAACTCCATAATTAATTGATACTCCTGTGCCAGACTCAACTACTTTTCTAAGCCCACTTTTTATTAATTGAAGATTTTGTGGATCAATGTCAATTGGAATACGTTTTTTATCTGAAAGATTTTCTCCATCTTTTTTAACTAAATAAGGAGTAACTAGATATCCACCATTTGCAATTGCAGCATATGCTCTAGCTATTTGAATAGGAGTAACTTGTACAACAAATTGTCCAATAGACATACTCGCAATATCTTCTGGAACCCAAGGAGTTCTTCCTGGTTGCCCCCATCCTCTGCCTTTTTTAGCCCATTCACTACTAGCTACTAATCCTATATTTTCTTGTTCAGAAATTTCAACTCCAGATAGAGAATTAAAACCAAGCTTTCGAGAGACCTTATGAATTTCATCAACTCCTACTCCATAACCTACTTGATAAAAAAATGTATTACTCGAAACTCTTAAAGCATCTTCATAACCTATTACCCCAAAGCCTAAATCATTATGCTCTCTAAAACATTGGCTCCCATAAGTTATACATGGTTTCGTTTCTAACATGGTTTCTCTAGGGAATTTTCCACTTTCCAAGCCAGCTAAAGCAGTTACAATTTTCCAAACGCTTCCTGGATCGTAGGCATTTAATGCTCTATTAAATAACGGTTTTTCAGGAGAATTAAAAAGTTTATTATATTCTTTCTCAGGTTTAAAATCCTTTGAGAAAAAATTTAAATCAAATGTAGGTTTACTTGTCATTGCTCTTATTGCACCATCTCTTGGATCCATTACTATTATGGCTCCAGCTTTTTTATCTTGAAGAACTTCCTCCGCAACTAATTGCAATTTAAGGTCGATTGTAAGTTCAATATCATTACCTTGTAATGGAGGTCTTATACCCAATGATCTTTGAAATTTTCCTAATGAATTAACTTCAACCATTTCTCCACCCCATTCACCTCTTATAAAATCTTCGTAAACATATTCAATTCCAGTTCTACCGATTAAATCATTTAATTTATAACCTTTCTTAGATAAAAATTTATATTCTAATTGAGTAATTGGCTGAGTATAACCAATTACATGAGCAGCAAGGGATTTATAAGGATAATTTCTAATTAATTTGGTAGCTATTTCAAAACTAATTAAATTACCTTCATTCTCCTTAAATTTTATTAATTGATCTACATTTAAATCATCAAGAATAATTACTGAAAGTTTCTGATTTTTTAGACCATCAGAGTATTTTTTTTGAATTTCATTACTATCAATATTTAACAAGTTAGAAATACTTGATTTTTGTTTTTCCCAATTGCTTTTATTAACAGATTGAGGCTTTATTATCAAAGAATATTTAACTCTACTATCTGCTAAAACATAACCATTTTTGTCTAGTATTCTTCCACGTATTGGCTGTGAGGCAATAAGTCTGATCCTATTCTCATCTGACATCTTCTTGAAAGATTCATAATTTAAAAGTTGTAAAAAAATTAACCTACATAGAATCAATAAAAATGATACGGAGGAAAAAATAAGTAAGACTAAAGGTTGTCTCTTTAATGAAATAAGTTTTTTGTTAGGACTTGTTTTTATCAAAAATATAGATTTATTTAGATATTGTTTTTTCTATTGAAGCGATGGTTGATTTTATCTCATTAAGTCTATTTATTAAATCTTTATAATCACTATCTTCATTGATAGGATTAAAGTCATCGTTTTCAATATTATTGAAATTTAAATTTTCACTCATAAAACTTTTACTTTTTAAGTAAATATTTCAATTAATAGAATTCTAAATAATAAATTTATTTTTTCAAAATTTTATTTACTTAAATACTTAAAAAGATCAAAAAGAAATTAATTTAATTGTTCTATATTTTGTTCAAAATAAGGATTACAACTATTCTTTGAAATCCCTAAAGACCATCCAATAAATGAAGAAATAAATATCGTGACGATTAACGGCAAAATGGCTTGTTGAGTATTTTCTAGACTGAACCACTCCCTCCAGCTACTATAAAATCTTTCTCTTTGGAATTTTCTTTTTTCGTTTTCTAGCAATCTCGCTTTTTTGGCGAAAGATTTTGTAACCCACTTTTCGAAAGGAATCTTTTTAATAATCGTCATTTTTCTCTCCACTTCAAATAATTGTCCAGCACTAAGATATGGATGAAATGTGCTTATCAATTCAAGAGTTTTTAAAAACATCTCAACAGTTGCATCTTTTATGAGCTTTTGCTCATGACTCAAATCAGCCCACTCTATTTCTGGATAAAAACGGTTTCTGTTTGGTGAGATTTGACCCTCTGACATTTGACCAGGTTCTTTAAGCCATCTGTGAGTATTTTCATCGAATCTTCGCCAATATAAAAAAGGATTAATAAAAATTGTTTTACCAGATACCTTGACTACATCTTGTTGTAGATGATTAGTAATCTTTCTTTCAGGATTTTTCGATTTTATCAAAAGTCTAAATTAATAATCTAATTAAAGATTATCTTTTATTCACTATTTTTCCATAAATATAAAAAGTTATCCCATTAATATTAATTTATCGACAACTGCCAACGCTTCTTTAAATAATTACAGTATTCACAATTTAATGAGGGTTTGGGGAAATTATCCGAACGTAATAAATTTACTGTATCAATTATCTTATTTTCTACCCATGAAGTAGAACAATCTAATTTAATTAGATGTACGTCAAAATTTAATTGGTTATTAAAAAACTTTTGATTTTTCTTGCCATTAAAATATAAAAGATAAGCTTCTTTAGCCACTTGAAAACCGTTTTTTTTAAACAACCACTGATACATTTCTAACTGTCTTTTATAAGCTTTTGCATATTCGTATTTATTAAAAGTCTCAACCCAATCAAAATTATTTCTAGATGTTGCCTTTACATCAACGATAATAAGATCACCATTTTTTTTCTGCCAAATATCATCTACAGCTCCACCAAAGTCATAGTTGTATTCGATTGACCTATATCTTATCCCTTGAAAATTACTTCTCCAACATTCTAAATCTTTGTGCTTGAAAGGCACAGCATCAATTCCATATTCAATAAATAATGGATGCGGCTCCTGAATTTTTCTATAATAATCAAATTCATTTTTACATAAATTATCTACAGCTATATTTAAGGTAAATGGTAATGATGGCGGTTTTATTTGATATTTTTTGTCCAATACACAACATCTTGGGCAACTAATATATTTCTCAACTGTAGATCGACTTAATTTAATAATATCGTGCATTACATTTTAAATGTCATTTAAAAATTTCTTGGTTAAATAAAAACTTTCAATTTTTAAGAATTTGAAGGCTTAGTTTCACTCAATAGTAACATCTAATTTTGATCCTTAAAACCCATTGGTATCATTGAGTTTAAAGAAATATAAATTTAATGTGAAACCTCTTTTCAGGAAGTATACTTTTATTCTTTTATTAAATTGAACTCAACTTCATGCCCATAGCAATCAATCTATTTATAAGATGTGACGCACAGAATTGTTGGATTATATTGCTAAACGACATAACAAATCACTAACTAAATGGTCGCTTCAAGAGTATAAAGAACACGAGAAGAAACCATTCCATAAAAACCTAAATAAGTAGGATGGGCAGATATAAACACCAAGGTACTTAAAACTTGAAAAGCGATATATAAAATGTTTGTGAAATTTGAGAATACGCCATAAACTAATAATTATTAGTCAGGAAAATTTAACCCCTAGAAACTACTCCCACTCAATCGTTCCAGGAGGTTTGCTCGTAATATCATAAACAACTCTATTAACTGAACTTACTTCGTTTACGATTCTATTTGCAATCCTCTCCAAAATCTGAAAAGGAATTTTTGACCAATCTGCCGTCATACCATCTTCACTAGATACGCAACGTAAAACTATTGGCCATGCATAAGTCCTTTTATCTCCCATAACTCCTACAGTTTTAACAGGTAGCAATACTGCAAATGCTTGCCAAATATCATTGTAAATACCTGCTTTTTTAATTTCGTCTCTTACTATCCAATCTGCATCTCTTAAACAATCAAGTTTTTCATTATTGACCTCTCCCAAAATTCTTATAGCTAATCCTGGACCTGGGAATGGATGCCTTTTTATTATTTCATCAGGCAGACCTAAAGCAGCTCCTAATTTTCGAACTTCATCCTTAAAAAGTTTTCTTAATGGCTCAACTAATTTAAATTGTAAATCTTTTGGAAGTCCACCCACGTTATGATGACTCTTTATTTTTACAGCTATTCTTTCACCAGTCTTAGGATCAATATTAGTACCAGCACTTTCAATAACATCTGGATAAAGAGTACCTTGAGCTAAATACTGAAAAGGCCCCAATCTATTGCTTTCTTCTTCAAAAACCCTAATAAATTCTTCGCCTATAATTTTCCTTTTTTGTTCTGGATCAGTAATTCCTTTTAATTTGGCAATAAACCTTTCCCTTGCGTTTATATATTCCACTTTTATGTGAAATTTCTTATCAAAAAAATTCATTAAAAATTCTGGTTCACCTTTTCTCATGAATCCTTGGTCTATAAACATGCATGTAAGCTGATTTCCTATTGCTTTATTAAGAAGAAAAGCAAGAGTTGAGGAATCAACTCCTCCAGACAAAGCAAGCAAAACTTTTTTATTACCAACTTGCTCTCTTATCCTAGGAATAGTTTCCTCTATATAGGTTTCGGTTGTCCAATCAGCAGCACAGCAAGAAATTTTATAAACAAAATTTTTAATTACCGTCATCCCAAATTCTGAATGAATAACTTCAGGATGAAATTGTACGCCATATAATTTCTTTACATCATTTGAAATTGCTGCATGAAGTGTGTTCTCAGTATGAGCAATTTTATTAAATCCATCAGGCAGACAATTAATTGAATCGCCATGACTCATCCACATAATAGATTTATCTTCTACATCAGTAAGGAGGTCAGATTTTCGATCTATATTAATTGGCGCTCTACCATATTCAGCTTTTTTAGAGGCTGAAATAACAGATCCTCCAAGTTCTTTGACCATTAATTGCATTCCATAGCATATGCCAAGAATGGGAATTCCTAAATTAAAAATTTTTTCATCACATTTAGGAGCATTTTGTTCATAAACAGAATTTGGGCCTCCACTCAAAATGATCCCCTTTGGATTAATTTCATTAATATCCTCAATTGAAATAGAGTTACTGACTACAAGAGAAAAAACGTTCGTTTCTCTAATTCTTCTTGCGATCAATTCAGAATATTGAGATCCGAAATCTAAGATCAATATTGACGGATCTCGTTCTTTTTTTAAGAGAATTTGACTCATGTATAAAAGTTAGCTCAATTTATTTACAAAAGCATAATGAATGACAAAATTAATCTCACTTAAAATAAGAAAAATAATTATTACCATAATTTCCAGCCCACCTAATTTCTCTTTTTCTATCAAAAATGATTGATGCGATTTCCATATCCGTTTTTACATACCTATTTACATAAGCAAAAGAACGTTTTTCTATCGTATTTGATAGATTCTCAAACAATTTATCAGCTAAAGATTTATTAAATCGTTCAAGGAGTAATAATCCATCCTCAAGAGTATTTAACTCAGATAATTTAACTATTATTTCAAGTGGCAACTTTTCTTGGACAGCTAAATAAACAAGAATCTCAATTCTTGCATCAGCTAAATGATTATGCGTATGAAAAATACCACCTGCTAACTTAATTAGTTTTCCATGATAGCCAAAAAGAATTACAGTTTTAACTTTTTTTATTGCGGCATCAACTAACAATGGGCCTATCCAATTTCCAATTTTGATAATTGGTAAATCAACATTATGAGTTTTTGCCAAATTTAACCCATTTTCACCAATAACAAAAACAACTTTCCCTTTAAAATTATTTTGAATTAATTTTGCTAGATTAGCTTTAGCCTCTTCCAATTGATCAGGTGAAGCACT
Source organism: Prochlorococcus marinus (assembly GCF_001180245.1). GTDB lineage: Bacteria > Cyanobacteriota > Cyanobacteriia > PCC-6307 > Cyanobiaceae > Prochlorococcus_A > Prochlorococcus_A marinus_F. Next base: position 16,188 of record NZ_CVSV01000045.1, on the reverse strand, counting down.
CGAATAAGTCTCAGCAGAAGTTCCAATAATAGATAATCCATCAACGATACCAAATGACTTATTACTTGTTCTCTCAGCTAAAAACTCTCCATTTGGAAAAATAATTTTTAATTTCAAATTAAAGCCTTCGGGTATAATATCTAATAAATTTTTATTTATAACTTCTTTTGCGAAATCAGAAATACATATCTCTGATGTTTCTTTTTTTATACCAACCCCAGGTCCTGCAATAATATTTATTGGAATTGTTTGAACAGAATTATTTAAAGGAATTTTTTCTAAAGAGGCTATTGTCCATATTTCTAAGTTTTGTGTAATATCAAGATCTAAGCCGGACTTTGCAAAGGTGATTCCTAAAGCATGCGAGTTATCTTTAAGTAAACCAACAGAATGAATCTCGATTTTTATTTCTTTTGTTTCATTAGGAATTTTTATTAGTTCATAATTATTAAATGGTAACCCTACTAGTTTTTTTAATGCTGACCTAGCAGCTCCAGCAACCCACAAAGGTAAAGAAAATCCTTTTTTCAAATCAAGTAATTGAAAAATATATAATGAGAACTAATCTAAGAATGACCTATTTCACAAAAAGTGGCCATACAACAAAAATTATCATTGATGATTCCTGGACCCACACCAGTTCCAGAAAAAGTTTTACACGCATTAAGTAAGCATCCAATAGGACATCGTAGTAAAGAATTCCAAGATCTCGTTGAGAGCACTACCAAAAACTTACAATGGCTTCATCAAACTCAAAATGATGTTCTAACAATTACTGGTAGTGGAACTGCCGCAATGGAAGCTGGAATAATAAATACCTTAAGTAAAGGAGATAAAGTAATTTGTGGAGAAAATGGAAAATTTGGTGAAAGATGGGTAAAAGTTGCAAAAGAATTTGGTTTAGAAGTTATAAATATTGATTCAGAATGGGGCACTCCGCTTGATCCAGAAGAATTCAAAAAGGTATTAGAGGAAGATAAACAAAAAGAAATAAAAGCAGTTATCTTGACTCATTCTGAAACTTCCACAGGTGTAATTAATGATCTAAAAACTATAAGTACATATATTCGCGAACACAACACAGCTTTATCAATTGTTGACTGCGTTACAAGTCTTGGAGCTTGCAGTGTACCAGTAGATGAATGGGAATTAGATGTTGTTGCTTCAGGATCACAAAAAGGATATATGATACCCCCAGGGCTTAGTTTTATATCAATGAGCCAAAAAGCTTGGGAAGCTACAGAGAAATCTAACTTACCAAAATTTTATTTAAATTTAAAATCCTATAGAAAGAGTCTTTTAAGCAACAGTAATCCATATACTCCAGCAGTTAATTTAATTTTTGCTTTAGATGAAGCTTTAAAAATGATGAGAGAAGAAGGCTTAGATAACATTTTCTTCAGACACAATAAACATAAATTAGCGGTAAGCAATGCAACGAAGGCTTTAAATTTAAAATTATTTGCTGACGAAAAATACTTAAGCCCTTCAATTACAGCAATAAAAACTGGAGAAATGGATGCTGAAGAATTTAGAAAAACAATAAAAAATAATTTTGATATTTTACTTGCTGGGGGACAAGATCATTTAAAAGGAAAAATATTTAGAGTCGGGCACTTAGGTTATGTTAATGATAGAGATATTATTACAGTAGTTTCTGCTATAAGTAATACTCTTCTAAGTCTTGGAAAAATTACAACTCAGCAAGCTGGTGAAGCATTAGCTGAGGTATCTAAACATCTTGCAGGAAATTGAGTTAAGTTCCTGGCTCTTCAACATTTCCGCCTAATTCAACAATCTTTTTTCTAAGAACTATTGATTTTTTTTCATCACCCTTAGTTTGAGCTATTGCGAGGGCAAACTCTAATTTTTCTAACTGGTGACCACCTTCAAAGAAAGATAATTTTTTCTTGATACGGTTTTTATTTTCTTTGTATGAAATTTTTGAAGACATAAAAATTCATGCTTTATCTAATATTATGCCAACAAAAGGGGACATTACGAGAGGAAACAAAAATATTATTTGATTAAAAACTTAAGAAAAAAAATTTTTTATTAATATATTGATCAAAACTCTCTCAAATTTATGCTAAACATAAATCTACTCTACTATCTAATTGCAGGAGGAATTTTTGGTGCTTTAGCTCTAAAAACGGGTATTCCTGCTGCGCCTCTTGCAGGTGCTTTAATAGGCGCAAGCATACTTAGCATCAGTGGCAAAGTCAATGTAGCAGAGTGGCCAATCGGCACAAGAACAATCTTGGAGATTGGAATTGGAACTGTCATTGGTACATCATTAACAAAAGACTCATTAGTTGATATTCAAAACTTATGGAGGCCAGCAATATTAATAACGTTTACTTTAGTTCTTACTGGATTAGCGATTGGATTATGGACAAGCAGATTACTTAATTTAGACTTAATAACAACAATTCTAGGAGCTGCACCAGGGGGAATTAGCGGAATGAGTCTTGTTGGGTCGGAATACGGAGTAGGAGCAGCAGTAGCAACTCTTCACGCAGTAAGATTGATTACTGTGCTTCTAATTCTTCCATTAGTTGTGAAATGCTTGAATATATTTGGATTAATTAAATAGTAAATTTCTATAGACATATTCATAATAAAAGATATTTTTAAATAGAATATAAACGACTAATGAAAAGATTTAAAAAACTAATATTATTTTCGTTGGTAATTTTCACACCTCTAACTCTTACTACTCCAAAAGCAAATGCAAGTTCATTTGGTGCACAAATTTTTTGTACTATGCGAGATGGGGGAAATGACCATGAAAGTAGTTGGGATGCGGCTTATACATATATAAAAAAACAAAAAGGAGGATTATTCAAAGTTTCACCTAAAAATGCAGCAGCGCAAATAACAGAAACAGTTATACGAGAAAAAGAAAAATTTAGTTATTGCGTTGAATATTTAGATAATCTGCATCCAAATAGAAAACTAATGCGAGATTTAGAAAAAGAAAAAAACAGAAAAGAAAAAGAAGCACAAGATAGAGAAAACAAAAGAATAAAATTAGAAAAAGAATTAGAAGAGACTAATAAAGAAATTTCTGAAGAATTTACTGATGAAACATTTGACAGATATAGTTATTAATCAATTTTTATAAAGATAATAATTTTTTCTAAATTTACTAAATACTATTTTGTATCTAAACACACTAAAAAATATTTTTTCTGGCCAATGAAGGCTAAAAAGCATAAATAATTATTGACTTTTAACATATTCAAGCCATCATTTATTTAACTAAATATTCTGAATGCATATTAATGATGCGGTGTTTTTAGAGGATTTATGTCCTAAGTTCAGATTAAGACAATGGCGAAAATCTATTCATAAGTTTACAGGAAAGAGTTGTATATATTGCGGAAAAACTTCCGAATCTATTGACCATGTAATACCAAGAAGCCAAGGAGGCTTAAGTACAACGGAAAACTGTGTACCAGCATGCCTTTCCTGTAATGGTGATAAATCAGATGAAAATGCTTTGTATTGGTATAGAAGACAAAAATTTTATGATCCTCGAAGAGCAATGGCTATAAGAGCTTGGTTAGATGGAGATTTAAGACTAGCGATAAGATTACTGCAATGGGCTAATCCTAATTTTCAGGTTAATAAAAATAACGGAAAAGATGGATCAGAATACAGAGCAGCTTGATCACCAAACATTACATATTTTTTTAGCGTTATAACTCTCACATATATTTTCCAGTTCTCTTGGCGATTCTGGGAATATTAAAATTGTCGAAAATGAAATAAGAAGTACAAATAGTTTTTGATAGAATTTAAAGTTAATAAAACTGATTTCTTTTTCTTTAAGACGACTATAACTTTTGCTAATGCAATAAGTTTTTAATTTTAATTCAGGTTTAAGAACTGCCTTCATCATTAATAATACATATGTACTACTTTATCAACACATGAAGAATTCCGCAAGTTCACTAAATAGTAAAAATAAATTTTTAATCTTCGGATGTGGGTTCAGCGGTAGTTTCTTTGCAAAAAAAATTAGACAATTAGGTTATACCGCTTTAATAAGTTCGAGATCTGAAAAAAAAGATCCAGATAGTTTCCTATTCAACAGCGAAATCGGTATTATTCCTACCAAAAAAACTTTTGATGGAGTCACACATATTCTTAGTTGCATACCTCCCGACAAGAATGGAAAAGATCCCGTATTAAGCAGTCTTAAGGATCAGCTAAAAAGTTTATCCCTTGAATGGGTTGGCTATTTATCTACAACAGGAGTTTACGGTAACACTAAGGGTGATTGGGTTTCCGAAATTGATAATCCAAACCCTGTTCAGGAAAGAAGTCATAAAAGATTAAATTGTGAAAAAGAATGGCTTGAATCCGGTTTACCTGTACAAATTTTTAGGTTACCTGGTATTTATGGACCTGGACGATCCACTTTTGAAGCAATAAAAGATAAAAAAGTTCGTGTTATATCTAAAAAAAATCAGGTATTTTCAAGAATTCATGTTGCTGATATTACTAATGCAATTATCTATCTATTACAAAATAAAAATTCATTAAAGTTTTATCAGATTATTAATATTGCAGATGATCAACCCTGTTCTCAGATAGAAGTTATTCAATATTGCTACGATTTACTTGGCTTAACGATGCCAAGGCCAGTGTTATTTGAAGATGCAAAAAAAGAATTATCACCTATCGCTCAATCTTTTTGGATGGAAAATAGAAGAGTTTCCAATAAACTACTATGCGAAACACTCGGATATAAACTAATTTATAAAAACTATAAAATAGGTTTAAAAAATTGCTATTTGAATAGTTAAAAAATAAATTTAAAAACTCTTTATGAATTTTCAGAATACAAAAAAGGATTTGAAGCTAGTAATAAGCGTGGGAGATGAGTCAGGTATTGGACCCGAAATAATTTTAAAAGCACTTTGTTCTAATGAGATATCAGACAATATTGACTTTATATTGGTTGGATCAAAAAGAAATTTACAAAATACTTACAACCATCTTAGATCCCTAGGATTAGAAAACCTTGCAAATCCTAAAGATTTAGAAATACATGATCTCGAAATTTCCTCAGCAGATAATGATTCTAAATCAAGTTATGGTAATGCAAGTTTCTATTACTTAACAAAAGCAATTGAACTTGTAAAACAACATCCTAATTCAGCACTTGTAACTGGACCAATTTGCAAGAAATCATGGTCACTATCAGGTCATTACTTCTCTGGTCAAACTGAAGTATTAGCAAAATCGTGTGGAGTTAAAAATGTTGGAATGTTATTTACAGCAAAATCACCAATCACAGGATGGAGATTCAATACGCTACTAGCTACAACTCACATAGCTCTTTGTGAGGTTCCCAATCAATTAACTCCAGAATTAATCCATTCAAAACTAAACCTTTTCAAAGATTTTTGTAATACCTATGTTGATAAACCTACTTTAAAAGTAGCAGGATTAAACCCTCATGCTGGTGAAGAGGGGATTTTGGGCAGTGAAGAAAAAGATTGGCTCAATGATTCATTGATTGCTTGGAATAAAAAGAATAGAGGTATTAAATTGTTAGGCCCTTTATCACCAGATAGTTGTTGGAATTCTTCCGTAAAAGCATGGAATTATAAAGATGCGGAAAAGCATGATGGTATTCTCGCCATGTATCATGATCAAGGTTTAATACCAATGAAAATAATAGCTCTTAATTACTCAGTAAATACCACAATAGGTTTGCCGTTTATAAGAACATCCCCAGATCATGGGACGGGATTTGATATTGCTGGAAAAGGAGTAGCTGAATCTCACAGTATGATTGAGGCTATAAAAGCTGCTGTAGAAATGACCAATAATTCAAGACTGCTTAACACGCATTAAAACTTGACCAAATTCAACTGGTGTTCCATTTTCAACGAGAATCTCTACTATTTCAGCGTTAAATTCAGATTCAATTTCATTCATTAACTTCATAGCTTCCAAAATGCAAATAGTTTGGCCGACCTTAACAATGTTTCCAACTTCTACGAATGGGTCCTCGCCAGGAGCTGCCGCTCTGTAAAAGGTTCCAACCATAGGTGATGTTATTTCAGTAAGGTCAGAGCGCCCAGGAGGGGCTACCTGAGGCGCTTCAGGCTCATTAGCAACTGGGATATTATTATTGAAAGTTTTTTCATTAGCAATTGTTTGCCTATCAAATGAAGTATTAGATACTAAATTATTAACAACTTGATTTTGATCAAATAAGTTCCTTTTTATTTCGAGTTTAAAATCTTCTCCCTCTAGTGAGAATTCTTGAATATCGCTTGTAGAGATTTTCTCTATTAAGCGATTTAAGTCATCATGATCTAATTTCATAGCCATTAATTTTCACGTCCAAGATAACTATCATTACGGGTATCAACTTTAATCATTTCTCCAACAGAAATAAATAAAGGAACCATAACTTGAGCACCTGTTTCTAGAATAGCTGGTTTCGTGCCCCCACTAGCAGTATCACCTTTAACTCCAGGATCAGTCTCTGTAACTTTCAAAGTAATAGATATTGGAAGTTCTACTTCTAAAACTTTACCATTATGGAAAATTACATTAACCTCCATACCCTCTTTCAAATACTTAGCACCCTTACCGATTTGTTCTGAAGAAAGTCTTGTCTCCTCAAAACTTGTCATATCCATAAAAACATAATCACCAGACTCCACATAAGTGTGTTGCAGGTTAGACTTCTCAAGGATAGCCTGCTGTACTGATTCTCCGGCTCGAAAAGTTTTTTCAACTACGTTGCCGCTTTGAACTGATTTTAATTTTGTTCGCACGAAAGCAGAACCCTTGCCAGGCTTGACATGTAGAAATTCTACAACACGCCAAACTTGTCCATCCAATTCGATGGTAGTACCTGTGCGAAAATCGTTACTGGAAATCATTCCTGTATTACATCCCCAAGGATCATAAACCTGCAAGAGTGCTATGCAAAAATTCTTATCAAATCAGAACAAACTTTTCGTAATTCTATCGATTGTAATTTTACAGTTTTTTCTCTTAAAACCGATTCAAGTACTAGCTGATTTGCCTACTGGAAATGCAGTAAAAGACCCTAGTGCAATCCTCAGAAACGCACTCCCTATCAAGCAAGTTGAGTTACAAGAACTTCAACACAAATTGGAAGAAACTAGTGACCTTGTAAGAGGAGGAAGATGGCCCGCTCTCACGAAAACTGTTACAAAATGTCAATCTTTACTAAAAAAATACCAGAGTAAAATTATTAAAGAATTACCTAACGATAAAAAGAAAATTGCTGAAAAAACATTTTTAGAACTCAAAGATAATCTTGAAAATCTTCAAGATTACTCTAAATCAAAGGATAAATACTCATTTATAACGACCCGAAGAGATGCTTTAGATAAAATAGGTGGATTAGAAGAATATTTTCTACCAAACGAATTTCCATACTCTATTCCCCAGGAATTTGATAATTTACCAAGATTACTAGGCAGAGCAAAGGTTAATATAAAAACCTCGAAAGGAGATATGCAAGCTATTGTGGATGGATTTAACGCTCCACTTACAGCAGGAGCATTTATAGATTTATCTTCAAAAAACTTCTACAAAGACTTACCTATCAACAGAGCAGAAGAATTTTTTGTACTGCAAACAGGTGATCCAATTGGTGAAGATATTGGTTACGTAGATCCTGAAACAAACGAAGAACGTCACGTTCCCTTAGAAATTAGAATTCCTGATGAAAAAGATACTTTTTATAATCAAACTTTTGAAGATTTAGGTCTTTACACAGAGACGCCAACATTGCCATTTGCAACACTTGGAACTCTAGGATGGTCCCATTCAAATACCGCAGTTGATGATGGCTCATCGCAATTTTTCTTCTTTTTATATGAAGCAGAATTAAATCCAGCAGGTCGCAATTTAATTGACGGGAGGAATGCTGCCTTTGGTTACGTTATAGATGGATTTGATGTATTAGAAGAGCTTACTAAAGATGACACAATAATTTCGATTGATGTTTTAGATGGGATTGAAAACCTCAAATTACATGCATAAAGAAATATTAGAAGATATAGGGGAAAAAGAATTAATAAATAGGCTAAGAAAATTTATGCCTAAAAACCAAATTTCAGATGATTGTGCTTTAATCAAAACTAAAAATGAAAATATACTTGTTAATAGTGATTCTTTGGTAGAAAATGTTCATTTCAATGACATTACTATTTGTCCTGGGGACCTGGGTTGGAAAGCAGTTGTTAGCAACATCTCTGACTTATTATCAAGTGGAAGCAAGCAAACTATAGGTATTACAATCAGCCTAGTTCTACCTGCTAGAACTGAGTGGATTTGGGTTGAAGAATTATACAAAGGAATAAATAAAGCATTAAAAGAATATGGCGGGATGATTCTAGGGGGAGATTGCTCAAAGGGAAATGAAAAAATAATTGCAATTACGGCCTTTGGAATTCAAGGTGAACTTGAATTGCGAAGAAACGCGTGTAAACCAGGAGATATAATCTTAACTACAGGAATTCATGGTCTTAGCAAACTAGGATTTATGATACAAAATAAAGTTAATTTCGATAATGATTTTTCTCTTAATAAAAAATTAATCAGGAAGTCCATTGAACATTTTTGCCGCCCTAAAGTCTACCCAAATTTTCTAAATAATCTTCTCACAACTCGCGCCAATAAAAAACTAACGAGAGTAGGATGCACTGATAGCAGTGATGGTCTATTTCAAGCCTTACAAGATTTAGCAATTGCTAGCAACTGTAAAGCGATAATAAATTATGAAAAAATACCTAAAGATAAAGATTGGCCTAAAGGAGATAAATGGGACGAATATTATTTTTTTGGAGGTGAAGACTATGAATTAGTTTTCTCATTACCAAAAGAATGGGCAAAAAATATATCTAAACTTAATAAAGATATTTACGAAATTGGGTTTTTTGTTGATGGTAAACCATCAATAGAATTTAAAGATAATAAAAAAAATAAATTACTCAATAACAAACCTTTCAAACACTTTTAATTATTCCCAATTTTTAGCAACAATCTCAGCTAAATCTACAACTCTCTGACTATAACCCCACTCATTGTCATACCATGCAAGAACCTTTACAAGATTATCTCCGATACACATAGTAAGGTCACTATCCACAATTGATGATTCATTAGTACCTGCATAATCGCTTGACACTAATGGTTCATCTCCGTACTTGATGATGCCTTGCATTGAGCTTAGAGATGCTTCCTTGAGAGCGTTATTGACTTCTTCGGTTGTGACAGATTTAGAAGATTCAAATACGAAATCTACTGCTGAAACGTTAGGAGTTGGAACTCTCATTGCAATTCCTGTTAATTTGCCTTTCATTTCTGGGTATACCAGTGCTACTGCTTTTGCAGCACCTGTAGAAGTAGGAACAATGTTTGTAGCAGCGGCTCTAGCCCTTCTTAGATCTCTATGACTATTATCTAAAATTCTTTGATCTCCTGTATAACTATGAATTGTAGTCATCAAACCTTTGTTAATCCCAAAAGTTTGGTCTAAAACTTTAACTACTGGAGCTAAACAGTTCGTTGTACAACTGGCATTACTTAAAATATCATAATCTTTGTGTTTGTATGTATCAGCATTAACTCCAACTACATAAGTACCAACGCCATCGCCTTTTCCAGGAGCAGTTAAGATAACTTTTTTTGCTCCTACCTCTAAATGCTTACTTGCACCTACGTCTGTGTTAAATACCCCAGTAGATTCAATAACTAAATCTACACCCCAGTCCTTCCAAGGGAGATTCAATGGGTTTCTATCAGAAAAACATTTAATAGTCTTGTTATTAATTACAAAAGTATCATCAGTATATTGAATATCAACACCATCAAGTTGACCAAGAACTGAGTCATACTTTAATAGATGAGCATTAGTCTTAGGATCTGAGGTAACGTTAATTCCAACTACTTCAATATTGGTGTAAGCCCCTCTACTAAGCCAACAACGCATAAAGTTTCGACCAATTCTGCCAAAGCCGTTAATTGCAACACGCAAAGTCATAACTAATAATTTCTAAATGATTAACCTAAGTTGCTGATCATACTGAATTTTGTGCAATAACGTAAGGTTTTTTTGATTTATTAAGCAAATAAGTCTAGTTTTGTATTAATTCAAGAAAAAAAAACATTTTTTTTTAAGAAAAAATAGCAAAATTTTACCTAGAAGTTATTTTGATTTAAGCAAAAGAAAAACATTGGATAAAAAATTACTGTTGAAAAGTCATTTTCATTTCATTGGGATTGGAGGTATTGGAATGTCAGCATTAGCAATAGGTTTACTTAAAAAAGGTTGTTCAGTTTCAGGATCTGATTTAGTTAAAAATAATGAAACTAAAAAATTGGAGAAATTAGGTGCAGTAATCTTTACTTCTCAAATTCAACAAAATATTAAATTTGTTATTTCAAAATTTACCAACAAATTGATTAATTTTGTTGTAAGCTCCGCGATCAAGCCAGAAAATGAAGAATTTTTATACTGCAGAGAAAAAAATTTATCAATAAAACATCGTTCAGATATACTCGCAATGCTAATGCGTACTTATACTACATTGGCGGTAGCTGGCAGTCACGGAAAAACATCAACCAGTACATTTCTATCTACAATACTTGAATTATGTACAGGTAATTCTTCTTCAATAACTGGAGGAATAATTCCTATTTACAACTCTAATTGTCATTTAGAAAATACAAAATTCTTAGTGGCTGAAGTTGATGAATCTGATGGGACAATTAACAAATATAAATCTGATATTGGAATAATCAATAACATCGATTTTGATCATTGCGATCACTTTTCTAATTTAAGTGAAGTCATATCTTCTTTTAAAAGTTTCGCTACAAACTCTAAAAAATTATTACTTAATTTTGATTGTGAAATTTCAAGAAATAATTTTTATTCTAATTACAAGTGGTCAAACACTACGTCAGAAAACGTAGCTTATGCAATAATCCCAGCTGAAATTAATTCAAAGTATACAATTGGAAAATACTATGAAAATGGAAATTTTATTAGTAGTTTAAATATTCCGATTCCAGGTTTACACAATCTATCTAATGTCACTGCAGCAATAGCAGCTTCAAGAATGATAGGAGTAGATTTTTTGGAAATTAAAAAAAATATAAAATATCTGAAACTACCAAAAAAAAGATTTGAATTCAGAGGCCAAATAGATCAAAGAAGTTTATATGATGATTACGCGCATCACCCAAACGAAATAAAAGAGACGATTCAATTAGGAAGATTATTTATTCAGCAAAAAAATAATAAGGAATCTCAAAAAAGAAGATTAATAGCTATATTTCAACCTCATAGATACTCTCGAGTAAAGAAATTTATTAAAGAGTTCGCTGAAGAATTATCGAAAGCAGATGTTATTTATATAACCAGTATTTATGGGGCAGGGGAAGTAAACGAAGATAAAATTACTTCGAAAATTATCACTGATATGATTTATAAAAAAAATAAAAATGTATGTTACATAAATAATTATCATGAAGTTACAAAGAATTTTTATCAATTAACTCAAAAAGGTGATTTAATTTTGAATATGGGAGCTGGTGATTGTCATAATTTCTGGTCAATTTTAAATGAAAAAAATAACTAATTTATGAATAAAAAAATTTTTTCTGAAAAATGTAATTTAAGTAGTTATACAACTATAAAAGTGGGAGGAGTAGCTGAATATTTTGCTGAGCCAAAAAGCATTGAAGAATTTTCACATCTAATAAAATGGGCTAATTTAAACAAACAAAGATGTCAAATAATTGGCGCAGGTTCCAATCTTTTAATAAATAATATTTTTATAAAAGGCTTAGTTGTGTGCACAAAAAAATTAAAATCATTAAAGATAGAGCCATATTCAGGAATTGTTGAGGCGGAAGCAGGTGTGATGCTCCCAACATTATCTAATTCTCTTGCTAAAAATGGATTACAAGGAGGTGAATGGGCTGTCGGAATTCCAGGAACATTAGGAGGGGCAATTTATATGAATGCTGGCACAGGCAATTTATCTCTGGCAAAAAATCTTATTTCCGTAAAAGTTATAAACAATAAAACTAATGAGAAACTTGAAATTGAAAAAAAAGATATAAACTTTGAGTATAGATTTAGTTCTTTTCAAAAAAATGATTTAACAATTATTAGTGCAAAACTACATTTTGAGCCTAATGGGAATCTAGAACAATTAATTCAAACAACCAAAAATAACCTTAAATTAAAAACAGACACACAACCATATCATCAGCCAAGTTTTGGTAGTGTTTTTAAAAATCCTCAAAATAATTATGCAGCAAAATTAATTGATGAAATAGGTTTAAAAGGATTTAAAATTGGAGGTGCTGAAATTTCTACAATACATTCAAATTTTATAATTAACACTTCTTCAGCAAGTTCAAAAGATATTTATGAATTAATAACAGTAATTCAACAAAAAGTACTACAAAACAAGGGAATTTTTTTGCAACCAGAAGTAAGAATGATTGGTTTTGACTATCCTAACTAAAGAAACTTTTTTACAAAATGGCGGGTTTTGGACTTCCTAACTTTGGACAACTTACAGAAGCTTTTAAAAAAGCTAAACAAATTCAGCAAGATGCTCAAAAATTACAAGATGAACTTGAAAATATGGAGATTGAAGGAAAAAGTGATGATGAAATGATAAAAGTCTGGATAAGTGGAAATCAACTTCCTTTAAAGGTAGAAGTACAAGAAAATTTTTTAAACGCAGATAAAGAAAAAATAGAGCAAAACATTCTACAAGCTATTAAAAAAGCTCATGAATTATCAACTACAACTATGAAAGAAAGGATGAATGACTTGACTGGTGGATTAAATCTTAATCTTCCTGGTTTTGATAATAGTGACTCTTAGAAGACTCAATCATGTCTTTATAAAAAGGATATCTTTCGAAGGATTTATTTAAATTACATCCATCGTCTTTTAAATGTAAGCAGTTACGAAATTTACACTTAATTCCTTCTTCGATTACCTGTTTATATATCTCTGAATAAAGATTTGGTAACAACTTAATATCAACCTCTAGAGGTTGCATATTAAAACCAGGAGTATCCACAATGTAACTTTGATTCGAAATTGAAAATAACTCAACATTTCGAGTAGTGTTTTTACCTCTCTTAATTTTATTTGAAACTGGAGAAGTATTATTTTGAAGACCAGGAATTATCATATTAAGCAAAGTAGTTTTGCCAACACCTGATGGACCCATAAAAATTGAACACTTTTTTTGCTTTAATTCAGCTAAGAAATTATTAAAGTAATCAGATCTCTCTAAATTTAAAGTTATTGTTTGATAGCCCCATTTCTCAAATTTATTAATTAATGAAGATCTTCTTAAATCTGAAATTAAATCACATTTTGTCAAAACTAATGACACCTCAACACCCATAGATTCTGCTGATATCAAAAACCTATTCACTTGAGATAAATTTAACTCTGGCTCTTCAACTGAAAAAGTTACGTATATGTTAGAAATATTAGCAACTGAGGGTCTAACTAATAAATTTTTTCTTTTTATAAGACTTGTTATTACTGCACGTTTGCTTTGTAAATCAATATTGTCAATTATTACTTCGTCACCAACATAAATTAATTGATCCTTGAAATTTATAGACTTCTTCACCTTGCATAAAAATTTATCGCTATTTTCAAAGTTTTCTTGATTTTTTAAGTCAACTAAAAAAAACTCATTAAATTTTTTCGTAACTAAACCTAAATTTTTACTATTAATTTTCATTCAATATTTTTATTTTTATAAATTTTTCACTTTCTTTAATTGGCTCAAACAAACATCCCATCTCTTTTAAGTTATTTAATACCATTTCTTCTGGTTCCCCTTTATCTAGTTCAACTATAAGGTGTTCATTTTTGGATAATTTTTCCAAAGCCAATTTGATTTTGACAACATTTAAAGGACATGGAACAGATTTAAGATCCAAATGCTTTAAAGAAATCATTAGGATTCTTTACCAAATAATTTACTAAAAAGTCCACTACTGGAATTAATACTTTTGTCTGAATATTGAGAAGCTAAACCTTCTAAGAGCTTTCGTTCTTCTTCAGTTATACGAGTTGGCAATTTTACTTTTACTAAAACTTCATGATTTCCTCTAGCAACGGGATTACCAAGTCTAGGTACCCCTTTATTCTCAAGTGAGAGAGTTGTATTTGGCTGTGTACCACTTGGAATTTTTAAATTAACATTTCCATCAACTGTAGTAATTTCAACAGTATCACCTAAAATGGCCTGTAAATAACTAACATTTATTTCTGAGTAAATAGTCACACCATCTCTTTTAAGTTTTGAATCATTCTTAACCTTGATAAAAACATAAAGATCTCCTGGTGGACCTCCTTTCAAACCAACATTACCCTCTCCGGAAACTCTTAATTTGGTACCTGTATCAACTCCTGCAGGAATATTAATTCTTAATTTTTTTCTGACTTGCTTTACTCCATTACCGCCGCAACTTACACATGGATCAGCAATTATCTGACCAGCTCCATTGCATGAAGGACATTCAGCTACTTGTGTAAAATTACCGAAAGGTGTTCTAGTAGCTCTTCTCACTTGTCCACTACCCCCACATGTTGAACAAGTTTTTGGCCCGGTGCCTGGTTTGGCTCCTGTTCCCCTACAGATTTCACATGTCTCAAGATGAGGAATTTTAATTTCTCTTTGTTGACCAAATATTGCATCTTTAAAGTCAACATTGAGGTCATACCTTAGATCATCTCCTTGTTGAGGGCCTCTTCTTTGAGTTCTTCCACCCTGGGGATTTTGTCCACCAAAGCCATTAAAAAACGTTTCAAATAAATCTGCAAAGCCACCCATATCGCCCATATCAGGCATTCCAGCTGCACCTCCAAGGCCAGCCTCTCCAAACTGATCATATCTAGCTCTTGTTTCAGGATCAGCTAATGCTTCATAAGCCTTACCAATTTCTTTAAACTTATCTTCAGCACCAGGTTCTTTATTAACATCAGGATGATATTGTCTTGCTAATTTTCTATAAGCCCTTTTTAGGGTATCCGCATCAGCATCTCTTGAAACTCCAAGTATTTGGTAAAAATCAGCCATTAGATAATGCTTAAATAAGAATTTGGAATTTATACATTTTCAGAAGTATTTGCCTCTGAATCAACATCCCCTTCAACTGTATCCTTTTCTACTTCCTGTTGTGAATTTTGTTTACCAGGTCCCATAGAGACCTTCACCAATGCATGTCTCAAAACCTTACCTTCTAGGTGATATCCTCGCTGCAATTCTTCAATAATAAAATCCTCTTCAAACTCTTCACTAGGCTCTCTTAATACAGCTTCATGCAAGTTCGGATCAAATTGTTGACCAACAACTCTCATGGGTGACACTCCCTGTTGTTTTAAAACTTCTACCAATTGTTTATATAATCCTTGATAACTTCTATGAAGAGCTTGAGCTTCTTCACTTTCTGGTTTAAGTTGTTGTCTTGCTCTCTCAAAATTATCAACAATAGGAAGTATTGCAGTTAAAGTCTTTGAAACGAGTTGGATTTTTAAATCATCCTGATCCCTAGACTGCCTTTTTCTAAAATTATCAAAATCTGCTGAAATCCTTACATATTGATTTTTTAATGTTTCATGCTCTTTTTCTAATTGTTCTAATCTTGCATCATTATTTGAAATAGTATTTTTTAATTCTTCAGTATTTATTTCCTCTGTTTTTTGAGAAGATAATTCATCATTTTCGGTAGTTGAATTTTGCGTAGATGATCTATCTTCAGGAGAATTATCCTGGGTAGAAACATCATTTTCTTTATTATCAATATTGTCTGATTGATTTTCAATCATTTTTCTAAAATTTAATAAAACTATTTTCCAATAAAGTGATGCACAAAACAAGTTGCGGAAGGCCGCACAAATATTTAATCAGGAACAAACTTTAATGCTAATCCATTGTTACAGTATCTTTTACCAGTGGGAAGCGGCCCATCATTGAATACATGCCCTTGATGACCTCCGCATCGAGAGCAGTGATATTCGGTTCTTGGGACAATTAACTTGAAATCAACTTTTGTTTCTACTGATCCTTGAATTGAATCCCAAAAACTTGGCCATCCTGTACCGCTATCGTATTTTTT
>NZ_CVSV01000044.1 GCF_001180245.1 Prochlorococcus marinus | reverse complement strand
ATAAAAATCACTATGATTCATAAGACAAATCAATGGGTAGAAATAACAATTTGTGACAAAGGTGCAGGTATTCCTTTGAGCGAACAAAAAAGAATTTTTCTCGATAGGGTTAGACTACCCCAGACTTCTGAAGGAACATCAGGATTTGGCATAGGGTTATCAGTATGTAGGAGAATAGTACAAGTTCATGGAGGAAGAATATGGGTCGTATCTGAAGTTGGTGAAGGTTCCTGCTTCCATTTCACAGT
>NZ_CVSV01000043.1 GCF_001180245.1 Prochlorococcus marinus | reverse complement strand
ACGGTGACGACTTTAATGGAAATACAGTTTCTCTTTGTGTAAGACAACTTCAGTATGAAAAAGATGGTGAAACTATAAATGGTGTTTGCTCTACTTACTTATGTGATATTAAGCCTGGAGCTAAAGTAAAAATAACAGGCCCTGTTGGTAAAGAAATGCTTCTTCCTGATGAAGAGGACGCAAACATTGTTATGTTAGCCACTGGAACAGGAATAGCACCAATG
>NZ_CVSV01000042.1 GCF_001180245.1 Prochlorococcus marinus | reverse complement strand
CAGTAGTATTGCCAACATATAATACTGGTGATCCTATATTTTTAGCTCCAGAACAAACGATTTCATTAGTCTCTAATAGTCCTAAAGCCATAACGTTTACTAAAGGATTTCCGGAATAACTGTCATCAAAATTAATTTCACCTCCAACTGTCGGCACACCAACACAATTCCCATAATGTGCAATACCAGATACAACTCCTCTCAGTAAATCAACAT
>NZ_CVSV01000041.1 GCF_001180245.1 Prochlorococcus marinus | reverse complement strand
CTCCAATAGAGGATTATGAATTGAAATCTAAAATATACACGCTTTTGCAAACTTACATTAAAGATAATTACTTTTCTTGGATAATGAAAGATGATGGTTCATATTCGAAATATGAATCAGATTCATCGCATAATCGTTCGCAAATTGACCTCATAGAAAAATAAAAATAATATTGATTTTTACAACATTTATAAAAATACTTAATATTTTAAATTTTTTTTATTT
>NZ_CVSV01000040.1 GCF_001180245.1 Prochlorococcus marinus | reverse complement strand
TGGATAGCAATTATTGGAAGCGGATATATAGGTCTAGAATTTGCTGATGTTTATACCGCGCTTGGTTGTGAAGTTACCATGATCGAGGCTTTGGAGAATATTATGCCAACATTTGATCCAGACATCACTAAAATTGCTAAGAAGAACCTTATTCAAGCAAGAGATATAGAAACAAAATCAAATGTCTTTGCGACAAAAATAACACCTGGATGCCCTGTAAAAATAGAACTGACTGATGCAAAATCTAAGGAAGTTGTAGAAACTTTAGAAGTTGACGCTGTACTAGTCGCAACTGGCAGAAGTCCTAATAGTAATAACTTAAATCTTGAGTCGGTTGGTATCGAAACAGTAAAAGGTTTCATTCCTGTAGATGATCAAATGAGAGTTAAGAATGGTGGTGAAATAATACCTAACATTTGGGCTGTTGGAGATGTAACGGGTAAACTAATGCTTGCTCATACAGCTGCAGCGCAGGGTACTATTGCTGTTGATAATATTTGCGGAGGTAATGTCGAAATTAACTATAAAAGTATCCCTGCAGCAACCTTTACTCACCCAGAGATAAGTTCAGTTGGTCTTTCTGAAGTTGAAGCTAAAGAGATATCTATAAAAGAAAATTTTACTTTGGGAGTTGTCAAAAGTTTCTTTAAGGCTAATTCAAAAGCATTGGCTGAATTAGAGAGTGATGGATTGCTTAAATTGATTTTCAATAAAGATAATGGGAAAGTATTAGGGGCTCATATTTTTGGGTTACATGCAGCTGATTTAATTCAAGAAATTTCGAACGCTATTTCAAGGAACCAAGATGTAATTGAATTATCTAAAGAAGTTCATACTCATCCTACACTTAGTGAAGTAGTTGAGGTCGCATATAAACAGGCGGCTTCTCAAATAAAATAATATCTAAAATTAATGGAGATAAGACGCAGACCACCAAATCCAACAGTAAGGGTAGAAAATTTAGAATATGCTGTACCTCATAGAGAAGCACAAGCAAAAAATATTCTGGAAGAAATTGTATGGCACAAGGATATTGAAATTAAGAATTTTAAAAAGATAGTCTCTTTAGAAGATCTCATCAAAAAGATTGAAAAACTTCCTACTCCCAAAGATTTTTACAAAAATATCTTGGAGTCAAAAATAAAACCAGGAGTTATTGCTGAAATAAAAAAAGCTAGTCCGAGTAAAGGAGTTATTAGAAAAGATTTTAACCCTGAAAAGATAGCAAATTGTTACGAAGGATTAGGTGCATCATGTATCTCAGTACTTACCGATAAAAGGTTTTTTCAAGGTAGTTATGAAATACTCGAAACTGTAAGGAAATCAACTAATCTCCCTCTACTCTGCAAAGATTTTATTATTTCTGCTTATCAGATTTATAAAGCAAGGGTATCTGGTGCTGATGCAATATTATTAATCGCTGCGATTTTAAGTGATGATGATTTAATTTATTTAAAGAAAATAGCTGATAATTTAAAGATGAGTGTTCTTGTTGAAGTCCATAACTCTTTTGAATTAGAAAGGATTCTAAAGTTAAAATCTTTTAATTTGATTGGAATAAATAATAGGGACTTAAAGACTTTTAAAACGGATTTAAAAATATCAAAAGAATTGATGCATACATATGCAGATATATTTTTAAAACAAAATATTATTCCCATTAGTGAATCTGGAATTAATAGTGCCGAAGATTTAGAATCGCTTAGATCTATTGGAATCATGGGAGTATTAATTGGTGAAACTTTTATGAAAGAAACTGATATTGAACAATCTTTCAAGAATTTATTTAACTCAATTTAATATTGACTTCAAATCGTGCTATAAAATTTAATAAACAGAGTTGTACTGAATATATATGCAGGCTGTAATTTTAACAGGCATAGTCGCAGGATTTGTGCATGTTGTTAGTGGCGCTGATCATCTAATTGCAATGGCACCAGCAGCGATAAATAATCCTCAAAAAGCTCTTAAAAATAGTTTCTCATGGGGCTTGGGACATTCTTCAGGAGTCCTCTTGTTAGCTTTTCTAGCAATTTTTATTAAGGATATTACGCCATTAAACAAATTTTCTAGTATCGCCGAATTCCTAGTTGGAATTTCACTTCTAATTGTTGGAGTATTTGCTATGAAAAATTCTTTTCAATTAAGTATCCACTCGCATTCCCATAAGCATGAGAATGGAATTGCCCATCGTCACTTTCACGTTCATGTTAAGGAACAAAAAAATAATAATAAGCACTCACATGCTTTGACTGGTTTAGGATTGCTACACGGTATAGCTGGAGGTTCACATTTTCTTGCAGTTCTTCCTGCTTTAGCACTACCTTTAACAAGCGCTTTCTTATATTTGATTTCATATATGATTGGTTCACTTATAAGTATGAATCTTTTTACTTGTTTAATATCTTTTACTACCTTTAAAGCAAGTCAAAAATTTATTAAAAGATTAATAGCTGTAGCAGGAGGGCTTTCCTTTTCTTTGGGATTATTTTGGATTCAAAGAAGTGCTTCTGTTTTTTTGAACTAAAAAGTTTTTTAATTTAGGAGAAATTACTTTAGAGGTGACAATCCCAATTATTTTTTCGTTATTGATTAATCCAAATTTATTGCTATCTTCGCTAAATTCAATATTGTCGCCAATAACCTCAAAGTTATTTTGCTTTACTGAATTAATCCTTTTTATTAGGCTTTTATTTTTAATTGGATGATTAAAAATAACTATTTGTCGATTTTTAAGTATTGATTTATTCTTTTTATATTTTTTATAAAAAACAATGTCACCCTCTTTTAGGTAAGGAAACATGGATTCACCACTAATAATCGCGGTTTTTCTTAAACCTAAAAAAAATAAAATAAAATCAAAAAAACTTTTGAAGATAACTCTGGTTAACTAGCTTTTACAAAAGCGTCTGATCTTCCTTTTGAAGCCCAGAAAATGTTATGAATTTTTTCTACATAACTCATGAGTTCTTCAGCTTGGCCTAAGTCAATATTAACTTTGCATGAACTGCATAATTTGGCCGCCTTCCAAATGGTTTCATGTAAGTCTGGATAAGTTTCTAAGTGAACTGGTTTAAAGTAATCTGTCCACAAAATTAGAATCTCTTTCTTTGTTTCTTTTGCTTGCTCTTCTTTAACGGCAACATATCTAGAAAATGTATTACTGTATGCAGCCCACTCTGCTGAATCAGTGCTAGAAGGAGCTTCTAATGCAATAAGTTTTTTTGTCATTGACAAAACAGCTTCGGCTGCCACTCTTGTAGATGCTGGGTCGTAAACACCACAAGGACCATCGCAGTGAGCATGCACTGTCATTGGGGATTTTTTATCTAGAAAAGAATTGATGAATTTACTTAACATTTCAAATATTTGGTGTTGTATATATATTACTTGGAGATCAACTAAATTGAAAAGTCTTAGATATTTTTCTTACTTAATTTAATTGACTTTTAATAATTCAACTTCAAATATTAATGTCGCATTAGCAGGAATTACATTTCCAGCTCCTCTTGATCCGTATCCAAGTTCCGGAGGTATTGTTAATTTTCTTTTGCCTCCAACTTTCATGCCTGCTACACCTTCGTCCCAACCTTTTATTACTCGTCCAGCACCCAAGGGAAAGCTGAATGGAGCTCTGCCTATACTGGTATCAAATTGTGTCCCGTCTTCTAGTGTTCCTGTGTAATTTACAGTAACTGTTTGCCCAGCACTAGCCTCATCTCCTTCCCCGTTTACGATATCTGCAATAATTAGACCACTATCTGTAGTCCTTGAATTGTTGTCTAATGGTGTTTCTTCTGCCATAGCGAAAAGTATAGGATTTGGATCAGATGGGTCTAGTTCAAATAAATTATTATTTGAGACATTTGATGAATTTGCAACAGGTGCTCTTTGAACTGACTGAGTTTCTGATTCAGCAGCATTTACAACTTGAGGTGAATTAAATTGACTGAAAAGAGTTAATGAAACACAAAAAACAAAAACTGCAAAACTGATAAAGACTTCTTTCACTTAATTTTGAAAGTTACTAGAACTAAGTCTACAGAATGAAGGTACAATAAATGAGTGATTATAAATTTAATTTCGTAATTTTAGATTGTTAATCCCAACTCAATTTAAAAGTCTAAGACAATATTTTTTCCCTTGTTTAGGAGGGATTTTTGGAGGAATTTCAGTTTCAAGTAATTTTTGGCTGTTTTTTATGCCGATATCTTTATTTATTTTATGGAAGGGAAGTGAAAGGAGAATAGCAAATTTTTCTTGGGGTTTTTTCTTTATCTTGATAAGTCATTCTTGGCTTTATGATCTTCATCCATTGACATGGCTTGGGTTTTCATGGCTTACAAGTTTAATAATCACCATTTCAATATTATTATCTTGCGCTTTTTTGGGTGGAATATTAGTTTATTTATGGGGATTTTTAGTTGAAATCATTCTCTGGAAAGACGATGTTTTCAAAATGAAAATATTATCTTTAACAGTAAAAGTATTTTTTTTATCTTTGACTTGGGGTATTGGTGAATTGATACTTTCTCAAACACCTTTTTTTTGGATAGGTTTAGGAGAGAGTCTTATCCCAGGTGATATTTATCTTGCTGGTTTAGCAAGATGGATTGGTGCAAGTGGTTTATGCGTATTACAAATATTGATTGGATTTTGGATTTTTTATATTCAAGGTAGATGGGAAAGAAAACTTTACTTTAAAAAAATATTTCTTTTAGGACTTTTGGTTTTTATTTTCTTACATTTATTTGGAGGTTTAACAACTCCAATTAAAAGAAATTATGAATATCCAGTAGCTATTTGGCAAACTAATATACCAACAAGAGAAAAATTAAAAATAAATGATGAATTTATTGAAGAAAAGCTATCTATCGCTCAAAAGTATGCTTTAGCCAATCAAGCAAGACTTCTTGTTGCTCCTGAAGGAACTCTATATAAAAATTTTTATTTATCTAAAGGCTTTAAGGTTAATACCTTGGCAGGAGGTTTCAGGAATTCTAATAATGAGTTAAGAAGTTCTTTACTCGGATTTCAAATTGGAGATAAATCTTTTACCTCATTTATAGACAAACAAAGACTTGTTCCATTAGGTGAAAAAACACCTAGTTTTCTAGATAGTTTTTCAAGAGGATTATCTGCTGTAGGAGGAATTAAACCTGGCTCTGATTCAAGATTGTTTGATCCTAAATTTTCACAACCTCTTGCAGTGGCTATTTGTTATGAAATTAGTGATGGATTGAAAATAAGAAAGGCTATTAATAGCGGTGCAAAACTAATAATAACTGCAGCAAATTTAGATCCCTATCCAACTAAGCTTTATAATCAATTCCTGTCTTTGGCAAGATTGAGAAGTATTGAAAATAAAAAAGATAATCTACTTGTATCAAATACTGGTCCTTCGGGTTTAATTAAAGATGATGGGAAAATAATTCAACTTCTAGATTTAAATGAGGAGCAAAATAAAGTAGTTTTCCCTAATTTTTCATCCCATAAGACCTTATATACAAAATTTGGAGATAAACCTATTTTTTTATTGTTTATATTTTTTATGGGATTAAATTTCTTTTGGAAAATTAATTAATTAATCCGCCACCCAATAGAATTTCTCCTTTATAAAAAACTGCAGCTTGTCCAGGTGTTACCGAGCTTTGACTTTCTTCAAAAATTAATTTATATGTTTTAGTTGGATTATCTAAATTTTTCAAAGGTACTAAAGTTCCTTTTACTGGATGGCTTCTATATCTGATTTGTGCTTCTACTTCTATTTCTTGTTTAGGTTCTTCGATTGAAACCCAGTTAACCTTACTAATTATCGCTTCTCTATTCAATAGATCACTTTTATCTGCTACACAAACTATGTTTTTTACCCTGTCTAAACTTTTTACATATAGTGGTTCAGGCCAAGCAATCCCCAAACCTTTTCTTTGACCTACTGTAAAGTGCTGGATACCATTGTGCGTTCCAAGGACTTTCCCATTTACATGAACAATTTCTCCTTCTTTGGGTTCAATGTGTTCGTCGATAAATCTCTGCATTGATCCATAATGCTCAACTAAACATAAATCTTGACTTTCTGGTTTTTGAGCAGTTCTAAGGCCTAATCTCAGGGCTTCTTTTCTTGTCTCTTCTTTTTTCATTTCACCAAGAGGAAATTCTAATCTGCTTAGTACTTCTTGTGAAAGAGAATAAAGAAAATAACTTTGGTCTTTGTTTTTGTCAGCACCTCTGAGAAGAAGGAAGTCCTTAAACACAAAGCTCTTGCAATCAAGTGTTCCAGCATAAGATGATTTTTTTATCCTTGCATAATGTCCGGTCGCAATATGAGTAAAGTCTTTTTTGTTAATTGCGTAATTAAGCATCTCTTCAAACTTCACATTCTTGTTGCACATCGAACATGGCAGTGGAGTGAATCCTTTCTCATAGCTTTCAGTAGTTTTTTTAATTACCTCTCTTTCGAAAATTTCTCTTGAGTCTATTATTTTGTGATCAATTCCCAAATCTTCACAAAGGCCAGCAGCATCTACTAATCCTTCAGAACAACAGGAGCCTTGTCCTTTCATTAGCCAAAGAGTTAGTCCCTCAACATTCCAGCCTCTTTCTACAAGTAGAGCAGCTGAAAGAGAACTATCTACGCCACCAGAAAGCCCTACAATAATATTTTTCTTCTTTTTAGTTTTATTATTAGAAGAAAAAAAGTTCTCTAATTTTTTATCCTTTTGTGTTTTTAACATGGGAGTTTAAATTTTTGAACAGTTCTTCAATTGCTTTGTACTAATTATGAACGAAATTGTATGGCCAACAATTGATTCTAAACATTTAATTGTTGATTCAAAGCAAATGTTGATGGTAGAGAAAGAAATGTTTTCTGATGGAATGCCACAAGAAGCATTGATGGAAAAAGCTGGCATCCAAATTAGTAGATGGCTCTTAAAAAAGAAACCTCTTCTAAAGAATGGAATAACTGTTTTTATAGGTCCTGGGCATAATGGGGGGGATGGTGCAGTAATAGCTAGAGAGCTTTTTTTGAAAGGTTTTTATGTTCAGGTATGGTGTCCATTCCCAATAAAAAAAACACTAACAAATGATCACCTTAGTTATCTTACATCTATTGGTGTCACAAAATTAGTAGAGCCACCTGATGCAAGTGGGAAAGAACTTTGGATTGATGCAGTTTTTGGTAATAATCAAACAAGAAAAGTTGATGATAAATTAATTAAATTGTTTAATCAAAAATTTCATAAAAAATCTGGAAAGATAATAAGTATTGATATTCCAACAGGATTATGTCCTGATAAAGGAGAGCCTTTTTTAGAAGATGCAGTTAAGGCAGACTATACCTTGGCCATTGGTCTTTATAAGATTGGGTTGACCCAAGACTCTGCTTTACCTTTTATTGGAGAATTGCACCATATAGATATTGGGATGCCTACTAGTAAGCTGTCCAAAATTGATAAAAAGATTTTTAAGGTTACTTACAAAGATATAAAAAATATTGGGTTACCTTTTTTACCAAAAAATTCCAACAAATATCAAAGAGGTAGAACATTACTAATAGCCGGGAGTGAAAAATATCCAGGTGCTGCATACTTGGCATTAAAAGGCGCCATATCAAGTGGAGCAGGCTTTATCTCTGCGGTCCTTCCTGGGATAGTTGCGGAAACTATTTGGCAAGTTGCCCCAGAAATAGTTATAAAAGAAACTATGCAATCCAACCTAAATGGAAATGCATCTTTATTTAGTGCATTAAAGAATATTGATTTAAGTGCATTTGATTCATTAGCTGTCGGTCCAGGAATAGGAATTGATAATGATGATTGGCAAAAATCAAAAGATTATCTTATAGATTTTGGAGGATTATTGATCTTGGATGCAGATGCTCTTAATAGAATTTCGGAATCTAAGTTGGGTTCAAATTTCTTTTTAGAGAGAAAATTTAAAACATGGATTACACCACATAGCAAAGAATTTGGAAGATTATTTCCTAATATAAAATCTAATACCAATGTTGGGTTTGCTCGTGATGCGGCAAAAGAATTCAATATCAGTATTTTGTTAAAAGGAGCAAACAGTATAATTGCTGATAAAAAAAACGTATGGCAACTTTTTGGAACCGATTCTCAGACAGCTCGAGCTGGATTGGGTGATCTTTTATCTGGTTTTGTAGCTGGTAGTTCTGCGATTGATTTAACCTTGTGCAGAAATATATCAACAGATTGTTTTGCTAAATATGTACTTTTGCATTCATTTGCTGCATCGAAGTGCAAAAGTGGGTCAAATGCTTCTGCTATTGGTGACGAACTGGCAAAATTAATGAGAAATACAAAAACGAGACAAATATCTTGAAAGAAACAATTTAAGAGGGTTTTTTATAGCTTTAAACACATAAGTGTACAAATATTACTTGAAATCTGAAGCGCGCATTAAATATTTGGCCATTTCTTAAAAAGTGTAGGAGAGTTTTACTACCTAATTAGGTCAAAAAATGGTCTCATCATTACCAACTCAATCAGAACAACCAAAAAGGAGGGGTAATGATCCAATAAGTTGGTATTTGCAGAATATAGGTAGAGTTCCCTTATTAACACCTGCTGAAGAGATTGAACTGGGTAATCAAGTCCAGAAGATGATGATTCTTACAGAAGATGGACAATTAAATGAAAAGATTAATGATTTTACAACTCAGCAAAAAAGAACTATAAAAATTGGTCGAAGAGCTAAAGAAAGAATGATGAAAGCTAATTTAAGATTAGTTGTAAGTGTGGCAAAAAAATATCAAGGTAAAGGACTAGAATTACTTGATTTGGTACAAGAAGGTTCTCTAGGGTTGGAGAGGGCTGTTGAAAAATTTGATCCAACAAGAGGATATAAGTTTTCTACTTATGCCTTTTGGTGGATTAGGCAGAGCATGACAAGAGCAATTGCCTGTCAATCAAGAACAATACGTTTACCTGTTCACTTAAGTGAAAGGTTAGCTTCTATTAGAAAAGTTAGTAGGGATTTATCTCATAAGCTTGGTGCTATGCCAAGCAGAATTGAAATTGCAGAGGCAATGGAAATTGATGTTGAAGAATTGGATTCTGTTTTAAGACAAGCCTTATCAACAAGTAGTTTGGATGCTCCAGTAAATGGTGATGATGGCAGGAGCTTTTTAGGTGATTTAATTGCAGATAGTAATAATGAAGAGCCTTTAGATCAAGTCGAACAGAAAATGCATCAAGAGCAACTTGGTAAGTGGTTAAGTCATTTAAGCGAGCAAGAACAACATGTTCTCAAACTAAGGTTTGGACTTGATTCAAATGAGAGACATACGCTTGCAGAAATTGGAAGATTATTGGAAGTTTCTAGAGAAAGAGTAAGACAAGTTGAACTTAAGGCACTAAGAAAATTAAGGAATTTAACCAGAAAATTACCTAGCGGTATTTAATCTAATCTTCTGCCCAAATATATTTGGTTAATTCTTCTGAAGGGGGTTCGGGAGCTTCAATAGCATTTTTGACTGACTCCGATATCTCTGCATCAATTTTCTTTTCAATAATTTTTAATTCTTCTTCTGTTGCAAATTTACCGTCAACAATTTCTTTGGCTAATTTCTTAATAGGATCTCTTTTCCCCCAAAACTCCTTTTCTTTTTCAGACCTTAATTCATCTGGATCTGCGAGAGAATGTCCTCTATATCTATAGGTCAAACATTCTAAAAGTGTGGGACCTTCTCCTGCTCTAGCGCGCTCAATAGCTCTTTGTGCTGCTCCTCTAACTGCTAATACATCCATTCCATCTACTTCCTCGCCATGCATACCAAAAGCAGACGCTTTTCTCCAGATTTCAGGATTACTAGTAGCTCTATCGTGAGCCATACCAATAGCCCATTTATTATTTTCAACAACAAAAATTATGGGTAATTTCCATAACTGGGCCATATTTAAACATTCAAAAAACTGACCATTATTGCAAGTCCCATCCCCAAAGAATGCTGCAGTTACTGCATCACTATTACTATTACCAGTAACTTCCTTTTTGTATTTACTTGAAAAGGCTGCCCCTAATGCAACTGGTATTCCCTCTCCAATAAATGCATATCCTCCGAGTAAGTGATGCTCTTTTGAAAATAAGTGCATGGATCCACCTCGGCCTTTGCTACAACCAGTAGCTTTACCAAAAAGTTCACTCATTACTTCAAATGAGGGGACCCCCGCACTTAGTGCATGAACATGATCGCGATAAGTACTACAAAACCAATCATGTTTCTTTTTCATGGCGCCAATTACTCCCGTACTTATAGCCTCTTGACCGTTATATAAATGAACGAAACCAAACATTTTTCCTCTGTAATACATTTCTGCACACTTATCTTCAAACCTACGACCAAGCGTCATGTCTTCATAAAGAAATAATCCAGTTTCTCGATCTAATTCGGCCTTTTTTATGTCTGGAAGATTTGAGATTCTCTCTACGTGTGTTTCCAAGAAAAATACCTTAACGAAGTTTTGATTTGTTAACATTCTAAGCCGTTAAGGGCGATTTTCATGATTTTTTTTAATAACTCTGTAAGACCTTGTGAAAAAAAATTTTAACTTGATAAAATTTGTCTAAGAATTTTCAATAGGATATTTGTTTGGAACTTCCTTTAGACCATTTTCGTTTAATTGGCGTAAGCCCCTCTGCAACTTCTGAGGAAATACTAAGGGCGTTTCAATTGCGTTTAGATAAAACACCTGATGAGGGTTTTACTTATGAAGTATTAACTCAAAGATCTGAGTTGCTCCGCCTTACTGCCGATCTACTTACAGATCCAGAAAGCAGAAGAGAGTATGAAAATTTGTTATTAAATGGGAATTCTGGATTGGATTTTTCCTCAAATAGAGAAGTAGCGGGATTAATACTTCTTTGGGAATCGGGTTCACCAAAAGAAGCGTTTAAAATCACGAGAAAAGCATTGCAGCCCCCACAAACTCCAGCTTTAGGGAGTAGTAGAGAAGCTGATTTAACATTATTGGCTGCTTTAACAGCTAGAGATTCCGCAATTCAAGAACAACAGCTTAGATCCTATTCAAACGCGGCCGACTTTTTACATGAAGGAATACAACTTCTACAAAGAATGGGAAAGCTTGGAGACATAAGAAAAGAACTTGAAGAAGACTTGGTTGCTTTGCTTCCTTACAGAATCCTAGATCTACTTAGTAGGGATCTAAATGATCAAGAGTCTCATAAAAAAGGCTTAAGTATGTTGGAAAATTTAATAATCAAAAGAGGTGGTTTAGAAGGTAATAATAAATCTGAATATAAAGATTATTTAAATCAGCAAGAGTTTGAAGCTTTTTTTCAACAAATTAAGCCATTTTTGACAGTGCAAGAACAGATTGATTTGTTTCTTGAATTACAAAAAAGAGGATCATTAGAAGCAGGATTTTTAGCTTTTCTATCCTTAACAGCTATTGGTTTCTCTAGAAGAAAGCCAGAAAAATTATTTGAAGCGAGGAGAATTTTAAAAAAACTAAATTTATCTGGTCTTGATTCAATGCCTCTAGTTGGTTGTCTAGATTTGCTTTTAGCTGATATTGAACAGGCCTCAGCAAGGTTTTCGAGTAGTTCTGATGAAAATTTACGAGATTGGCTCAATAGTTATCCTGGAAATAAGTTAGAAGCGATATGTATTTTCTGTAAAAATTGGTTAGAGAATGATGTTTTAGTTGGATATAGAGACATTGAATCAAAAGAGGTTGATTTAGATTCTTGGTTTGAAGATAGGGAAATTCAAGAATTTATTGAAAAATTAGAAAAGAAATCAAATAAAATTGTAATTAGGTCAAATCTTCAGAGCCAACAGATTGAGAAGGAATCTTCCACAAAACCGACTGAAGACTTTGATAATTTATTGGACAATATTGATGAAAGGAAATTACCTTGGCCTGGTGGTATAAAACTAGATTATGATAAGGTTGAGATCAAAGAAAATGATTTCAATAAGGAATTTTTTAAGAAAAAACCAATACAGTTTTATAGTTTTTTAATTGAAAAAATTGCTGAATTAAAGTTTAATTTTGGTGAATTCTTAAAGGATAAAGAGATTATTGATCGTACGCCTTATTTAATTTATATCTATGCGTTTTTGATCTTATTTGCATTTGGTATTGGCATTGGATTTTTAAGAAATAATTTAAAAAAGTCAATTCAGGACGTATCTACTACTGAAAAACCTTTAATTGCCATAGATAAAAATCAAAAGCTTAGTGACATAGATATCATTCAAGAAATAAAAAAAAATCCTTCAAGCAAATTGAATTCTATTTCTGAGAAATCTACTTCAATTATTTCCTATGAATTTAAAGAACTTAATACAGCTTCACCTTCTCTGGATGACATAAGTAATTTAATTAATGGATGGCTTTTAAGTAAAAGTAATTATTTAGCAGGGAAGAGTGAAATAAATCTTTCTAACATCGTTAGTAAAGGTCTTATTGATCGAACAATCGTCGAAAGACAGAACGATATCAAGAAAGGTATTTACAAGGAAATAAATTCCCAAATACGTAAGATTGATTTGGAATCGCAAACTTCATCTCGAATAGTTGTTTTAGTGGAATTAAATTACTTAGAGAGAATATTAAAGAATTCTGGAGAATTTGTTAATGAAACATCATTAAATCCCCTTAAAGTTAAATATATTTTGGGTTTTTCAAATAAATCATGGAAATTGGTCGATTTCGTGAGCGGCTTGTAATTACAAACTTCAAGATCATCTATAATAATTAAAACTACTTTTTAATAATGTTTGATGAACTCTCGTCACGCTTTGAAGACGCAGTAAAGGGTTTAAGAGGCGAAGCGAAAATTAGTGAAAATAATATTAACGATGCTTTGAAGGAGGTAAAAAGAGCACTCCTTGATGCAGATGTTAGTTTGTCTGTAGTAAAAGAATTTATAACAGATGTTAAGGATAAAGCTATTGGAGAAGAAGTAGTTAGGGGTGTAAACCCAGGTCAAAAATTTATAGAAGTTGTAAATAAAGAATTGATTAACATTATGGGGAATGAAAATTCTCCATTAAACGAAAATGAAAATAGTCCTACAGTCATTTTGATGGCTGGACTTCAGGGAGCGGGTAAAACAACTGCAACAGGAAAATTAGGACTTTATTTAAAGGAAAAAGATAAAAAAGTTCTTTTGGTGGCTGCAGATATTTATCGACCAGCAGCTGTAGAGCAGCTTAAAACATTGGGAAGTCAATATGAATTGGAAGTTTTTTCAGCTAAAGAAAAAAATAGCAAACCGGAAGAAATAGCAAAGGAAGCATTGAATTTTGCTAGTGAAAATGACTTTAATTCGATAATTATTGATACCGCAGGAAGACTGCAAATTGATGATTTAATGATGAGCGAGATGGTTCGAATAAAAGAAGTCTCTAATCCTGATGAGGTTTTGCTTGTTGTTGATTCAATGATTGGGCAAGAAGCTGCAGACTTAACAAAGTCATTTCATGAAAAAGTAGGAATCACAGGGGCGATATTAACTAAGTTGGATGGTGACTCAAGAGGCGGAGCTGCTTTATCAATAAGAAAAATAAGTGGTAAACCAATCAAATTTATAGGTGTAGGTGAAAAAATAGAGGCACTGCAACCATTCCATCCAGAGAGAATGGCTAGCAGAATTTTAGGCATGGGCGATGTATTGACACTTGTTGAAAAAGCGCAAAAAGAAGTTGAACTCGCTGATGCAGAAGCGATGCAAAAGAAACTTCAAGAAGCGACTTTTGATTTTAATGATTTTGTAAAGCAAATGAGATTAATTAAAAGAATGGGTTCACTTGGTGGATTGATCAAATTGATTCCCGGAATGAATAAGATAGATGATGGGATGATAAAAGATGGAGAAGATCAACTTAAGAAAATAGAATCTATGATCTCGTCAATGACTATTGAGGAGAAACAAAAACCGGAAGTTCTTGCCGCTCAACCCTCAAGAAGACAAAGAATCGCTCAGGGTAGCGGTTATGAAGCAAAAGATGTAGATAAAGTACTAGCTGATTTTCAAAGAATGAGAGGTTTTATGAAACAAATGTCTAACGGAGGAATGCCAGGAATGGGAGGAATGCCAGGAATGCCAGGAATGCCAGGAATGGGAGGGATGCCAGGAATGGGAGGAATGCCAGGAATGCCAGGAATGGGAGGGATGAGTGGTAATAAACCAATAAAAAAACAAAAAAATAATAAAAAGAAAAAAGGTTTTGCCGATTTATAGTTTATATATTTTTACCTTTAAATGATATTATTATTAAAAATGCATTAATTTACGATGATTAAATTGCGCCTTAAGCGCTTTGGAAAGAAAAAAGAGGCAAGTTTCAGAATTGTTGCATGCAATAGTACTTCCAGAAGAGATGGTAGACCTCTACAAGAACTAGGTTTTTATAATCCCAGAACTAAGGAAACCAGGCTTGACACAGAAGCTCTAAGAACAAGACTTACGCAGGGTGCTCAGCCAACTGATGTTGTTAGAACTTTATTAGAAAAGGGTGGGTTATTAGAAAAAATTGAAAGACCATCTATTGCAATTGGTAAAGCAAAGTTAGAGAAGGAAAAACTAGCTAAGGCTAAAACTAAAGACGAAGAAAATGATAGTAGTAAAGCTGAAAACGAAAGTAATGAAGCTCAAAGCTAATCATTTGATCAATTTTTATTCTTATTCAATAACTAGATGAAGGAAGTTTCCAAAACTGGTCACTTCAAAATTGATTTGCCAAGCTCTGATGCCGCTACAGCATTATCTGGACCTGGTAATTCTTTCTTAAAAAAATTTGAGTCTCTTACAGGAGTTTCTTTAACTATAAGAGGCTTACAGCTTGAGATGAACGGTGTCATATCTAAAATTGAGAGAGCCTCAGCATTAGTAGAACTAACAAGGCCAATTTGGGAACAAGGGTTAGAAGTCCCAGAGGTAGATCTTAAAGCGGCTTTAAGTTCTTTAAATATGGGTGAATCGTCTTCACATGCTGAACTTGGAAAAAAAATTCTTGCACGTTCAAAAGAAGGAAGATTTTTAAGACCAAGAACTATAAGGCAAAAAGAATATGTTGAATCAATTGAAAACTTTGATCTTACGTTCGCAATTGGCCCAGCTGGAACTGGCAAGACATTTTTAGCAACTGTTTGCGCGGCAAGGCTATTGAACGAGAAAAAAATTGAAAAAATTGTTTTAACCAGACCAGCTGTAGAAGCTGGTGAAAGTTTGGGATTTTTACCTGGTGATTTGCAACAAAAAGTAGATCCGTATTTAAGACCCTTATTTGATTCTTTACATAGTATTTTCGGGTTTGATAGAACAAATTCGTTAATTGATAAGGGAATAATTGAAGTTGCTCCTTTGGCATTTATGAGAGGAAGAACTTTAGATAATTCTTTAATTATCTTGGATGAAGCACAAAATACTACTTGCTCTCAAATGAGAATGTTTTTGACCAGATTAGGAGAGAGATCAAAAATGGTTGTAAACGGAGATATTACACAAATTGATTTAAAAAAAGATCAGGAAAGCGGCCTCATCGAAGCATCGAGAATTTTCTCTAAAACAGAAGGTATAAAATTTTGTTATTTAAATATTGAAGATGTAGTTCGTCATCCTTTAGTTCAGAAAATTATTGAGGCTTATCAATAAATTTATAACTCTGGAGATCCGTACCCTGAAATTTTAAAAATCAAGTAGAATAGGATCATATTTAATAAAGAAAATGCCAGCAAGTAGTAATTTCAATCAAGCTATTCGTGAAGCGCAAACTAGTTCAATTGTTGGACCAAACGTTGTTCAAAAAGCTTTACCTTATGTAGGTGGAGGTATGGTTCTAACTTCTTTAGGAGTTTTAGCTGGTGTCTCACTGATAGCAACAAATCCTGGTCTTTTCCAGCCTCTTTCAATAGTTGCATTAATTGCAGAATTGATTTTGTTTTTTATAGCCACAAGTGCTGCAAATAATGCAAATAATGCTAAAGCACTGCCATTGTTGACAGGATTTAGTTTGTTAACTGGATTCACATTAAGTGGAATAGTTGCATTAGCAATAGGAACAATTGGTATTGGTTCGGTTGGAACAGCTGCCTTGGCAACTGGTATAACTTTCGTTATTGCCTCTTACACTGGCCAAAGAATGAGTGATAGTGTTGGTCAAGCACTAAGTGGAGTAGTTGGTCTTGGATTAATAGGTCTGCTTATAGCAATGTTTGTCCAATTAATTGGAGGATTCTTTGCTCCAGGAGTTTTTGGAGGTTCAGGACTCGAATTGATAATTGCAGGATTTGGAACTGTCTTATTTGTTGCAATGTCTTTTGTTGATTTCTATACAATGCCAAGAAGATATAATGATGATCAATACCTTGCTGGAGCTTTAGGTATGTATCTAACTTATATAAATCTTTTTGTTTTTATATTGAGATTAATGATTGCACTACAAGGTGGTGGAAGAAGAGATTAAACACATAACGTAAATAAGTAACGTAAAGCGTAGATTTGTTTCTACGCTTTTTTATTGGGCGATATCAAGAATTTGTTGTTTTATGAATTCCTTTTGCTCTGAGTCATACTTTACTGAATTATCAAAACTATTGCCCATATCATCTAAGTCTCTAAGGACTTGATTGACAGACTTTGCAACTGACTTAGTTTCTAGCAGTCTTAAAATAACCTTACATCTATCTGAAATGTTTTCTGATTTTATCTCATATTCATGATTATTATCTCTTCGATGAATTATAATTTGAGCGGAACTCATTATTAGATTTTTTACTACTATTTCTGTTACAGCATCACCACCTTCGTTCAGTTTATAAATTAGTGAATAAGGAAGCTTATCTAACAAAAAACAATCCTTATCTGATAAAGCGTATGCAAAAAATCCTCTGAGCCCATTTCTTGTTTTAGTTAGCTCTGCGATTCTATCTGCTAAAACCTCTTCGCTGAGTAAATCTTCATCCCACTCTTTGCACCATTGTGCGGATATGTTTATTGCTTGCGCGAATGAAGCTTCTTTTAAATTTATGGTTTTTTTTTCCATTTTTGATCAGAATTTTATTATTGATGCATTAAAAGTCTTTGGCCAATTATAGATCTGGGTTCGTAACTTTACTAGGAAGACCAAATGTCGGTAAATCTACTTTAATAAATAAATTGATTGGAGAAAAAATAACAATTACCTCTCCAATAGCGCAAACTACCAGAAATAAATTAAAAGGAATACTTACTACAGACAATGGCCAAATAATTTTTGTTGATACGCCAGGTGTTCATAAACCTCATCATCGACTTGGAGAGATATTAGTAAAAAACGCAAAATCTGCAATTAATGGAGTTGATTTAGTGATTTTTGTAATCGATTCAAGTGAAGAACCTGGTAGAGGTGATGAATATATTTTGAACTTTCTAATAGCAAATAAAACTGAGTTTATTGTGGCATTAAATAAGTGGGATTTGGTTATTAAAGAATTTAGGAATTTACGGTTAGACCAATATAGAAGATTTTTTGGAATTAATAGAAACTTTCAAATTGTAAGTGCTTCTCAAGGAGAGGGATGTTCTGAAATAGTCGATATGGCACTTAATTTTCTTCCAGAGGGACCAAAACTTTATGGCGAAGAGACGATTTGTGACCAACCATTAGATAACTTATTATCTGATTTAGTAAGAGAACAGGTATTGAAAAATACAAGAGAAGAGGTCCCTCATAGTGTCGCAGTAAAGATAGAAAAGAGAGAGGAAATGAAAAGAAAAAATGGCAAAGTTTTTACAGCCATTTTGGCTACTATTATTGTTGAAAGATCAACTCAAAAAGGCATTCTTATTGGAAAGAAAGGTTCAATGTTAAAAATGATTGGTCAGTCAGCAAGATCAAATATGTCAAAATTAATTGATGGTCCAGTTCACCTAGAGTTGTTTGTGAAAGTTGTTCCAAATTGGAGAAAAAAAGAATCAAGGTTAATTGAGTTTGGTTTTGAGGAAGATTTCTAGATGAGTGATTTTAATTTTGATGTAATTACGTTGTTCCCTAAAGCTTTTGAATTAATAAATAATTTAGGGGTCATAACAAAAGCTCTAGATAAGAATTTGATCGATGTAAATTTACATGATTTAAGAGAATATGGAGAAGGTTCTTACAGACAAGTAGATGATAAGCCTTACGGAGGAGGAGCAGGTATGGTATTAAAACCTGAACCTATTTATAAGGCATATGAATCAATTAGAAAATTACCAAAAAGTAAAACTTTGCTGATGACCCCACAGGGTAAAGTCTTAAAGCAAAAGGATCTTGCGAGATGGTCCACTTTGGATCAAATAATAATTATTTGTGGTCAATATGAAGGTTTTGATGAAAGGATTAGATGTTTAGCTGATGAAGAGATATCGATAGGCGATTATGTACTTTCTGGAGGTGAAATACCCGCTGTATCTATAATTAACGGTTTGACTAGATTATTACCAGGAACTCTTGGTGATCCAGACTCCTTAGTCGATGAGAGTCATAATTCTTCTTTATTAGAATATCCTCAATATACTAGGCCGTTAACTTTTAGAGATATGAAAGTGCCAGATATTCTAGTGAGCGGTAATCATGAAGAGATTAAATCATGGAGAAGAAGAAAAAGTTTTGAAAGAACATTGGAGAGAAGAAGTGACTTAATTTCAAGAGAAAACTACAAAAAATTCCCACA
Source organism: Prochlorococcus marinus (assembly GCF_001180245.1). Classification (GTDB taxonomy): domain Bacteria; phylum Cyanobacteriota; class Cyanobacteriia; order PCC-6307; family Cyanobiaceae; genus Prochlorococcus_A; species Prochlorococcus_A marinus_F. The sequence goes on along the minus strand of NZ_CVSV01000040.1, from coordinate 17,164 downwards.
AAGTAAGAGAATAATAAAAGAAAATAATCAATTCATGAAATTTAGAATAGGTAATGGATACGATATTCACAGACTAGTAGAGGATAGAGATTTAATTATTGGAGGTGTAAAATTACATCATCCTGAAAATTTAGGATTGGATGGTCATAGTGATGCTGATGTTTTAAGTCACTCAATAATGGATGCATTATTGGGAGCACTTTCGCTTGGCGATATAGGAAAGTATTTCCCCCCGTCTGATGAAAAATGGAAAAATGCTGATAGCTTGTTTTTGTTATCAAAAGTAATTGATTTGATAAGACATGATGGTTGGGAAATAAATAATGTTGATAGTGTTCTTGTTGCCGAAAGGCCAAAAATCATGCCACATATAAAACTAATGAAAAAAAACATTTCTGAAATCTTAAATATTGATGAGAATTTAATTGGTATTAAAGCAACTACGAATGAAAAATTGGGTCCAGAAGGGAGAGAAGAGGGTATAAGTTGTCATTCGATAGTTCTACTTGAGAAAAAATGAGATTTAATTTAAATTTGAAAAAAAAAATTCAACGATTTTGTTTATTATTAGTTTGCTTAGTAGTTTTAATTTTTCAATCTGATATTCCTAATTTAAAAGCTATTACAATGGATAGTTTTCAAGATGAAATGGTTGTAGAGGAATTAAGACTTAAAGTTCCTGCCGTTTCAAAAGCAGCATGGTTAAATGCTGAAAAAGAAATCTGGGATCCATGGTTATCTTCTCAAGAGGGTTTTATGGGGAGACAATTATTTTGGGATAAAGAAAAAGAAGAAGCTTTAATATTGGTAAATTGGAAAAGTAAAAAATTATGGAAAAACATACCAATGTCAGAAGTAAATATAGTCCAAGAAAAATTTGAAGATAATGTTAAAACTGCCTTAAATGTAGAAAATAATCCTTTTGAATTAATTTATGAGGGAGAGTTAGATAAGCAAGGATGAATTTTGATATAAAGTTTGATTTTCAAAGAAGAGATAGGCTTGGACTCATTGAGGCTATTTGGGGTCAAGATAAGAGTATCGACCAATTAGAGAGATTATCTGAAAATGTATTAAGTAAAAATGAGGTTGTTTTCATTACTAGGATTAATAATGAAAAGGCTAATTATCTTTTAAATTTGTATGAAGATGCGCGATTCTATGAAGAAGCAAATTGTCTAACAATTGGGAAAAATTTGAATAAAATAAATACTAATAAGAAAGTTGCCATAATTTCAGGCGGCTCAAGCGATTTGGCCGTAACGCTTGAAGCACAATTAGCGCTTGAAATTTATGGAGTGAATTGTCAATCTTTTATAGATGTTGGAGTAGCTGGACTTCATCGATTGATGAGTCAGTTAGAAGAGATTAATAAATATGATGTATTGATAGTTTGTGCGGGAATGGAAGGAGCTTTGGCAACGGTTGTGGGTGGATTGCTGGCACAACCAATAATTGCAGTACCTGTCTCAGTCGGATACGGAGTTAGCAAAGATGGAGAAACTGCTTTAAATAGTATGTTGTCAAGTTGTTCTCCAGGTGTAGCAGTTATGAATATAGATAATGGTTACGGAGCAGCAATGGCCGCTCTTAGAATTATTAAAAGTATTTCCTAAATAATCACTTTTTTTCTATTTCTAATAGGTTTTCTATCCATAAATTAAGTTGTTTTGATAGCATACCTTCCTCTTTCATTTTGATTGCTTTTATCACTACTTCTGTATTTACCCACTCTGGAAATCTTTTCGGCATTTATTTTTATATTCAGTATTTTTAATTTGGTACAAATTTTTATAAAAACAAGATCCAAGTAACAAATTTAATCTTTTATGTTTGATTTTGTACCTAATCTAGACAACTCAGATGAGGTATGTTCACTTTCTACATTTTTTAACCTTTCAATTAGCTCAGAAAGGTCTTTATGTGCTAACTCCCCATTTTGCTCCCATTTTAGAGACCTTGAATTGTTATCAATTTTTTCTTTCATTTTTAAATTTAAGTAATAAAAATATAAAACGAAAAAAGGAGAAATTTGGTTATTGTTTCAAGCCTAAACTTAAAAAAATATGAAGATTTTTAATAAATTAAATATTTTTGTTTTATCCACCACCAACTATTGAAACAATTTCTAAATTATCGCCATCTTTAAGCTTCACTTTTTCCCATTTCGTTGAATTTATAATTAAATTATTTAACTCTACTACAATTGTGTTTGGTTTATATCCCATATTGTTAAGAGCTATCGATAGCAGAGCATTTTCTTGATCAAGTTCTATTTTTTTTTCTTCTCCATTTACTCTAATTTTCATGAGACAATTCTTTTAGAATTATCATAGCGTCTTCTTTAGGATCTTCAGAATTCATTAATTCCGAAACTAAGGCAACTTTTTTAAACCCATTTCTTTTTAAATATGAAATATTATTTGACTTGATTCCTCCAATAGCAAACCAAGGAATATTTAAATCCTTTGTTAGTGTTTTAATATTTTCAATACCTAAAGGTTCTTTATTTTTTTTTGTTGTAGTTTCAAATACTGGCCCTATTCCTATGTAATCACAACCCTCATTAAGGGCATTTGAAATGTCAATTGCATTATTTGCACTTATACCGATTATTTTTGAATATCCTAATAGTTTTCTTGCGGTTTTTAAGTCTAAATCGTCTTGACCAAGATGAATCCCATCAGCGTTAGATGCCAGAGCTATATCAAGTCTATCGTTAACGATAAACAAAGAATTATATCTTTTACATAGATTTTTAATCTGAATTGCTTCTTGAAGATGATCTTGATCAGTTCCAGTTTTAAATCTATGCTGAATAATTTTTACTCCCGCAATTAGAATCTCTTCAATTATTTCCAATAAATTTTCCTTTTGATCTGTGATTACATATAAGTCATTTTCTTTTAAAATTTTCTCCGACTTCTTATACTTGCTATAACTTAATAAGTCAATTTCAATAGTATAAATTTCATATCTAATTTCAGAAGCGATTTTTGAAAGCTCATGATTCTGCAGCCTTGAGAATTCTTCTATGACTCGTAATGCTTCTTGAACTCTGGCTGAATTAGAACTTACTATTTGCTCGGAAGTTTTTCTTTTGAATTGCTCTTGATGAGTCAATCCTTTACATTTGTCCTCAATGTGATTTCTAGATTGTTTATAAACTTCTAAATGATTTTTTCCTAAAATTTGTCTAAAATTTTTAATCTTTTCAACATATTGTTCTTTGCCTAGGCCAAATCTAGCCCAATCCTCTAATACTCTTAGTCCTTCTCTGGCTCTATCTAAATTAGCGTCAATAATTTGATAAATTCTTAAATCTTCATTGTCTTTAGTATTGGAATTCTGCATTTGTAATTTATTTTTTGTAGTTTTTAAAAATTTTCAGAGCATTATCTCTATCTTTTTTAATTTGATTAGAAAGTTGATCTATATTTTTGAACTTGATTTGAGATCTAAGTTTTTCAACTGGTTCAACAGACAGATTTAGACCATAAAGATCGATATCTTTATTTATTAAATGAACTTCAACTGCAGATGGCAATAAAGGATTTATTGTTGGTTGCGTGCCAAGATTCATAACAGATTCAATTTTTTTGTTGGAATTTTCTATGGTTGTCCAAGATGCGTAGACTCCTTCTCCAGGTAAAAATTTTCTGCCATCTATTTCAAGATTTGCGGTAGGCCATCCTATACTTTTGCCAATTCCTTTACCTTTAACGACCTTTCCATTAAAACTATAAGGCCTATTAAGAATTTTGAAAGCATTTTTCAGATCACTTTTCTCTAATAGATCTCTTATTCTGCTGCTGCTGATTCTACCTTCTTTGTCTTCTAAAATTGGAATAATTTTTAGTTTAATATCCGTATCCTTAATCATATTTTTTATTGTATTTATATCTCCACTTCTTCTGAAACCAAATTTAAAATTAGCACCTACAGAAATGTTTTTTGCTTGTAATTGATTGATCAAAATATCCTTTACGAATCTCTCCGCACTTAATTTAGATAGTTCCATATCAAAAGGAATCAGAACTAATTGTTCAATCCCCAGATCTTCAAGAATAGATAGTTTTTCATTAGGGAGATCTAGTCTAAGACGCATCTCTTTGTAAAGAACTTCTCGGGGATGAGGCCAGAAGCTTGCAATTGTTGGGGTATATTGATTTTCTTCAACTACACTTTTTATTAATTGTCTGTGGCCAGCATGAAGGCCATCAAAACTTCCAATAGCTATTGAGGTAGGACTCTTAACTTCAGATGGCGATATTAAAGAGATCAAAAGATTACGTGCAATTTTATGATTTTAGTGGCAAATTTGGATTGATTACAGTTTATTCAATCAAATGAATGTCTGACAAAATGGATTTTCAGTCTCTTTCATTTGGAATGAGGCGCATTGGATGGATACGCTTTTGGGTTCAGTCCATTTTAGGCGTTGTTGTTGCAGCTGTTTTGCTTTTTTCAAATGTTGTAAATAACAGCGAAGGACAACTTGGCTTAGCGCCTGGTCTATCACTTACAACAATTTCCCTGATTTTACTACTTTTTAGTCTTTGGCAAGGTTGGTTAATAGTTAGAACAGGAAGAGCAATCGCAAGCAACGCCAGACCCTCAAGAGGACAAACTGGTAAATTGATAAAACGAGGACTAATAGTTGATTTATTTGGGATTTTGTTTGGATTAATTGGATATCAAGCTCTTATGGGAGCCTTATTTATACAAGCATCCTCTCAAACAACTGGACAATTGATAACAGCGACATCTGATATCCCAATTACTGGTCTTGAAATATTATCAGTTCTCAGTAACACGCAAGTTATCGCTGCTCATTTTTTTGGACTTTGCTTTTCTTTATGGCTTTTAAGAAGGATTTACAAATGAATTATTAATTTTAGGTAAGTCATCTAAATTACCTCTCCAAAATAAATCAGGTTCTACAGGTGTAAGAGATATTTTATTTTCTTGTATTTGAGATACATCACTAGGCCAATTCTTAGGACCGTAACCTTTCGATTTGAGATCTAAAACAACTTCACCTGCTAACCAATAATAATCATCACCCCTCGGGTCTTCCCTTTTGGAAAATTGATTTTTATATTTCCTTACCGATAATCTTGTCCAGGATAATTCTTTTATCTTGTTTTTATCGCAGGGGGGTATGTTCAAATTTAATAAAAGTGAAGCTGGCCAACTATCCTTAATTGCTTGTTCGGCAATATTCATTGCAATTTCTCCAGCAAATTCAAAATTCTTCCATTTAAAACTAGCAACACTTATTGCCATGGAGGGAACATTTTCTAAAGTGCCTTCCATAGCTGCAGCTACTGTGCCTGAACAAAAAATATCTGTTCCTAAATTGGGACCGTGATTTACTCCAGATAGTACTAGATCAGGTTTATGATCCAAGAGTTCAGATAGTGCTAATTTGACACAATCAGCAGGAGTGCCGGAACATCCCCAAGCTTCAATTCCTTCTCCAAATAACTCGTCAGCTTTTTCCACTCTTAATGGGGACTGTAAAGTAAGACCATGACCAGTAGCTGATCTTTCTTGGTCAGGACATACTACTTTTACTTTATGACCTCTTTTCTGGGCTGATTTAGCTAAAGCTCTTATCCCTGCTGCAAAAACGCCATCATCATTGCTAATTAATATATTTAACGGTTTCATTAATCAATACATTTTATTTATGGACGATATTTAAGTAAGATAAAGCAATACTTATTTTTACTATATCAGTGAGTGAAATTGAATCATTAAGTCAAATTGAGGAAAAACTAAATAATCTTTCTCTAATAGCAAAATCTAATATAGATAATTCTAATACTCATGAAGAACTAGATCAATTGAGAGTTTCTTTGCTAGGAAAAAAAGGTGATTTATCAATTATCTTGAAAACAATGGGTCAATTATCTGCTACTGATAGACCAATTATTGGCCAGAAGGCAAATTTAATAAAGATAAATTTGCAAAAACTAATAACTGAAAGAAAAAATAAACTAAACAACGAAGCTTTAGATAAAAAGATTAAAAAAGAAAAAATTGATGTAACTATCCCTTCAATTGGAACACCCCCTGGGAATAAACATCCTTTGATTTCAACTCAAGATGAAATAATAGATATTTTTTGTGGTTTAGGATACTCAGTTGAAAGTGGCCCTGAAATTGAAACTGATTTTTATAATTTTGAGTCTCTCAACATACCTAAAAATCATCCCGCAAGAGATATGCAGGATACTTTCTATTTAGATGAAAATCGACTTTTAAGGACCCATACTTCTCCTGTTCAGATAAGATACCTAGAGAAAAATCCTCCTCCAGTAAGAATTATTGCTCCCGGAAGAGTATATAGGAGAGATGCAGTAGATGCTACCCATTCCCCTGTATTTAATCAGGTTGAGGTTTTATGTATTGATCAAGACATAAATTTTAGTCATTTAAGAGGAACAGTTCTTGAATTTTTAAAGACCTTTTTTGGAGATATTCCTGTAAGATTTAGAGCTAGTTATTTCCCCTTCACTGAACCTTCTGCAGAGGTAGATGTTCAATGGAAAGGTAAATGGTTAGAAGTAATGGGCTGTGGAATGGTAGATCCTAAGGTCTTAGAAAAATTAGGAATAGACTCTGAGAAATGGACTGGTTTTGCAGCTGGATTAGGAGTTGAGAGATTTTGTATGGTGAGACATCAGATAGACGATATCAGAAAATTTTACACAAATGATATTAGATTCTTGGAACAGTTCTAATAGTATTTAATTTTAAATTAGGATTGTCCAACAAATTAGTTTAAGATAGTCCTAGTTTTAATTTTTTGATTGGTACGTAAAGCTGGACTAATCGTTAATGATGGAAAGGAACTAGCTGTTCAAACTGCAACTTCTGTTCAAAAAAAATTGGAAAAATCTAATTTTGAAGTTGTAAGAGTTAGTAGCTCTGGAGGGATGGTTGGGTTCGCAAACCCCGATCAACATGTTCGTCCTTTGGGATATACGAATTGTGTCCCTGAGGGGTTTGATTCATCAATGGAATTTGCAATTGTTCTTGGCGGAGATGGAACTGTACTTTCTGCTGCAAGGCAAACAGCACCTGCTAAAATTCCAATCCTTACAATTAATACTGGTCATTTAGGATTTCTTGCGGAAGCTTACTTATCTAACCTAGATGAGGCTATAGATAAAATAATTGCTGGAAATTGGGATATTGAAGAAAGAACTTGCTTTATTATTAGTGTAATGAGGAATGATCAGAGGAGATGGGAGTCTCTTTGCCTTAATGAGATGGCTCTTCATAGAGAACCTCTAACAAGTATGTGTCACTTTGAGATTTCTATAGGACGACATGCTCCTGTGGATATTTCAGCTGATGGAGTAATTTTATCTACTCCAACTGGCTCTACTGCATATTCTCTGAGTGCTGGAGGGCCAGTTATTACACCTGATTGTCCAGTAGTACAATTGACTCCAATTGCACCACATTCTTTGGCCTCAAGGGCACTAGTTTTTAATGATTCAGAACCAGTAACTGTTTTCCCTGCAACGCCTGAAAGGTTGGTAATGGTTGTTGATGGAAATGCTGGTTGTTATGTTTGGCCTGAAGATAGACTTTTAATAAGAAAAAGTAAACATTCAGTAAAATTTATTAGACTTGAAGATCATGAATTTTTCCAAGTTTTAAGAAATAAACTAGGTTGGGGTTTGCCCCATGTGGCTAAACCTAACAAATAGCAATTATTTGAATTTATTTTTTCCCTTTTAATAGAAAAACAGGATTATTTGGTTCTAATCTCATTCCCTCAGCTATACTTAAGCTTTTGTAGGTCTGAATTAAATTTAAATTTGTTTTGAAATTTTTATCTTCTAATTCCTCTTTCAATTCTTTAATAGTTTGAAAGTCAATTATTGGGATAACGATAATATCTCCAATATTCATCCATTGATTCAAGGAATTAATAATTTGAAGCTTAGTCTTTTTATCACAGCCTCCAATTACTAATCTATTAGGTTTTTCAAAAGGACTTAAATTTTTTGTATTCAATATTTTGTTGATGTCATCTTCACAAATAAATTTTGGTTTAACGCCAAGCCTTTCTGAGTTTTCTAGTATTAATGCTTTTGAGCCAAACCTTTTATCGATACAAAACAAATCTAAGTTAGGCCTTAATTTTAATGCCTCTAATCCAATTGACCCACAACCTGCTCCTATATCCCATATTACGCCATTTTTTGGGAGCTCTAGATCAGCTAAGATTTGAATACGAACCTCCCTTTTAGTTAATAAGTTTGGTCTATCATCAAAAGTCTTAAAAATATGGTCACTGATTCCGAAAAGAGGGAGATTATCATTGGAGTAATTTTTCTTTGTTTTTGTAAGAATAACAATGTTCAAACTTGATATATCAGAGGGTAATGATTCTTTAAGGTTTAATTTTCTTATATTTTCTTTGTCGAAACCTACTTCTTCACAGAGCCAAAAATCATAGAAGTTAATCAGATTTAATTCTGATAAGTTTTCTTTGATTATTTCTAAACTATTATTATTTGAATCTGTAATAATAGCTAAACTTGAAGGCCTTGCTTTAAGAGCCTCAACTAATTTGGTAGGATCTCTGCCATGAATACTTACATTAACAGCATCTTGCCACGGAATCTTTAACTTACTAAATGCTAATTGAATGCAAGTATTTGAAGGGTAGAAATTTAATTCATCTTTTGAAAAATTTTCTAGTAATATTCTCCCAATTCCAAACCAAAGTGGATCTCCTCTAGAAATTAAAATAGCATCAGTTTTTTGAGATCTAAGCCAGTTAACAAGTTCTTGATTACTTTTGCTCGAAAAAAATGATTTCTTTTTTAATAAACTATTTTCGCTCCATGATTTAATTTCTTCAAAATATGAATTTGGAACTGCAATATTTGCTGTTTCTAAAAATAGGTTTTGCGACTTGAAAGATAGATCCTCAAATTTAAAAGAATTGATCCCAACTACATGAATTTTTCTATTAACTTCAGTCATCAATATTTATTGAAATAGAACAAAATTGTTTGAATGTTTTATTAAATTATTTTATTATTATTCGAGTTACCATAGTAAATTAATTGTCTGAAAGGAGAAAGAGATTACATGATTTATTGTTAACTCTAATTAATAAAGATAGTGAATTTGAGTTTATTGAAGAAGATTCTAGCGATTTAACATCTAGCTATTCTGAAAAAGACACTTTTAATTTATCTCGAGTTATAGAAAAAAATCGTAAAATAATCAAAAGATATCAAGCTATTGTAAGAACAGCTGTAACTCTAGATGCTCTTATGGATTCTGAAAATGAAGAAAATTACAAAATCAAATAAAAGAATTTTATTAAAAGGAATATTACCTTTATTTTTACTGTTATCTTTTATTTTTAACCCATTAAAAGTATCTGCAGAAGTTGCAGAAACAGAAATAAATGGGGAATTAATAAATGCTAGTAGTGAGTTTTTAAGGGACTTGGACTTTGAAACTTGGCAATTAGTAGCTTATAAATCACCTCTTTTTGAAGATAAATTAATCTTGAGAGTAATAGGATATCCAGGAAATCTCAGAATTGACCATCCCACTGACTTGAGGGTTGATTCAGGAAGAAAAAAGTGGTTTTTAGATGATAAAACATTACTTAATGCGGAATTAGCAAATGATGGAAGACAAGCCGCTGCAGAATTTGATCTTGAGGAATTTATACAAAATTTAGATAAAAATAGACCATTAAGATTATCTTTGTCAGGGGTTTTTTCTGATTTACCTGTGCCTCCTTTCGTTGTCAAAGAGTGGAGATCAATTAACTGAATTTGATTTTTGGAGATGTCTGAAAAAAATGTAAGCCATGTAAAGTGGATGAAAAGAGCTATTTTTTTAGCTTCTTTAGGCAAAAATACATCGAGTCCTAACCCAAGGGTGGGAGCAGTGATACTTGATAAGAATGGAAAGCTTATTGCAGAAGGATTTCATTACAAGGCTGGTATGCCTCATGCTGAAGCGATGGCTTTTAATAATTTAAAAAAAGATGCTAGAGGTGGGTCAATTTATGTAAATCTTGAACCTTGCTGTCACCAGGGTAGAACACCTCCATGTGTAGATAGTGTGATATCCTCTGGTATAAAAAAGGCTTATATATCTATTCAAGACCCTGATGTAAGAGTCGCTGGTAAAGGTATCAAGCTGTTAAAAGAAGCTGGAATACAAGTTCACTTAGGATTATGTAAAAAGGAATCCTTAGATTTAAATAAGGCTTTCATTTATAGGAATATTACTAAAAAGGCATTTGGTGTTTTTAAATGGGCAATGAGTATTGATGGACGAATAGCTTTAAAAAATGGAAAAAGTAAATGGATTACTAATGAAGAATCAAGGTCATTAGTGCACTCTTTTAGAGCAGAATTTGATGCAATAATCATTGGCGGGAACACATTAAGAAGAGATAATCCTCTTTTGACTACTAGAGGTTTAAAAAATCCTGAGCCTTTGCGAGTTGTTTTTACAAAAAGTTTAGACCTGCCAACAAATACTAATCTTTGGGATTGTAATAAGGCAAAAACAATAGTTATTTATGATTCTTCAACGGCAAATGAAAACTACCTCACTAGGATTCCAAAGTCTGTTGAGGTTGAAAAGGTATCGTCAGATAATCCAGAGTTAATTTCAAAAATACTTGCTAAAAGGGGATGTAATAAAGTTTTGTGGGAATGTGGCCCTCGATTAGCTACTGCCGCTATTAAATCTAATTGTATTCAGGAAATTATAACTTTTATTGCTCCAAAAATTTTAGGCGGAGAAAATAGTATGAATCCCCTTGGGGATTTTGAGTTTGAAGAAATGCAAGAAATTATTAAATTAAGCAAATCTCGGCTTAGTTTGATTGGTGATGATATATGTGTTATGAGTTCATTCAAAAATTAATTTTTAAGATATTTTATATGGGTTAAAGTACCGTACGGTTCTCACCCAAAAAAAACAATACAGATACGGAAACTGTTGGTTTAGTTTATAATAAGTTCAAATTTGACCACAATTATGCCAATAAGACAAGACGATAATCAACCTAATAGAAGATTTGGAATAGTAAATATCATTTTGATAGGAGTTGGAGCACTACTTTTATTTAGTAGCCTTTTCCCTAATCAAAATATGCAAATCCCTAGGGTTCCTTACTCGCTATTTATTGATCAAGTTAATGACGGAGAGGTAAAGAGAGCATATATTACTCAAGAACAAATCAGATATGAGTTAAATGGAGCTGAAGAGGGTGCCCCCGCAGTGTTGGCAACAACCCCAATTTTTGATATGGATCTTCCTCAAAGGTTAGAAAGTAAAGGAGTTGAATTCGCTGCTGCTCCTCCAAAGAAACCTAATTTTTTCTCAACTATATTGAGCTGGGTTGTTCCTCCTTTGATTTTTATACTTGTCTTACAATTTTTTGCTAGAAGAAGTATGGGAGGCGGAGGTGCTCAAGGTGCTTTAAGTTTTACTAAGAGTAAAGCTAAGGTTTATGTACCAGATGACGAATCAAAAGTAACATTCGCAGATGTAGCAGGAGTTGATGAAGCTAAGGACGAATTAACAGAAATAGTTGATTTTTTAAAAAAACCAGAAAGATATACTGATATTGGAGCAAGAATACCTAAAGGTGTACTCCTTGTAGGACCTCCAGGAACAGGAAAAACTCTTCTTTCTAAGGCTGTAGCTGGCGAAGCAGAAGTCCCTTTCTTTATTATTTCGGGTTCTGAATTTGTTGAACTTTTTGTAGGTGCAGGTGCTGCTAGAGTAAGAGATCTATTTGAACAAGCTAAGAAAAAAGCTCCTTGCATTATCTTTATTGATGAATTAGACGCAATTGGTAAAAGTCGCTCTGGCTCAATGGGAGTTGTAGGAGGTAACGATGAAAGAGAACAAACTCTTAATCAGCTTCTGACTGAAATGGATGGTTTCGCCTCAACTGATAAGCCAGTTATAGTACTTGCTGCTACAAACCAGCCTGAAGTGCTTGACGCGGCACTTCTAAGACCAGGAAGATTTGATAGACAAGTTTTAGTGGATAGACCAGATTTGTCAGGCAGAAAAACTATATTGGAGATCTACACAAAAAAAGTTAAACTTGCAGACTCAATAGATTTAGATTCTATCGCTCAAGCTACCAGTGGATTCGCTGGAGCCGATTTAGCTAACATGGTAAACGAGGCTGCTTTACTTGCAGCTAGAGCAAAAAGAAAAAGTGTAGAACAACAAGACCTAAGTGAAGCGATAGAAAGAGTTGTTGCTGGATTGGAAAAGAAGAGTCGTGTTTTGCAAGATGATGAAAAGAAAGTAGTTGCTTACCACGAAGTCGGTCATGCAATTGTTGGTCATCTTATGCCTGGAGGCTCTAAAGTTGCGAAGATTTCTATTGTACCTAGAGGCATGAGTGCGTTAGGTTATACCCTTCAATTACCTACTGAAGAAAGATTTTTGAATTCTAAAGAGGAATTAAAAGGACAAATTGCTACACTTCTTGGAGGAAGATCTGCAGAGGAGGTTGTCTTCGGAAAGATTACTACAGGAGCTTCAAATGATTTACAAAGAGCAACTGATATAGCCGAACAAATGGTTGGTACATTTGGAATGAGTGAAATACTTGGCCCCCTTGCTTACGACAAACAAGGTGGAGGTCAGTTTTTAGGAAATGGTAATAATCCAAGGAGATCTGTTAGTGATGCTACTGCTCAAGCAATAGATAAAGAAGTAAGAGACTTGGTTGATGATGCGCATGAAACTGCACTCAATATTTTGAGAAATAATTTATCTCTTCTTGAATCGATTTCTCAAAAAATTCTCGAAGAAGAAGTTATTGAAGGGGAAGATCTCAAGACTCTTTTAGCGGAAAGTAAAATGCCTGCATAGTAGAATTGAGATCCTCATACAAAGTTAAATGCTAAAGCCAATCAAGCTTGCTAATAAAAATTTTTTATCAAGCTTGGATACTTCAAGTCATGAGTTGTTTCATATTCTAGATATCGCACAAAATTTTAAAAATAATGACTTAAATATTGAACTCAAGGATAAGGTTTTAGGTCTAGTTTTTGATAAGTCTTCTACTCGAACAAGGGTTAGTTTTCAGGTCGCAATGTCTAGACTTGGAGGTACTACAGTTGATCTGAATCCCAGTACTTCCCAAATTGGGAGGGGCGAGCCAATAAGAGATACAGCAAGAGTATTAAGTAAATATTGCGATGTGCTTGCGATAAGAACCTTTAAACAAACTGATCTAGAGGAGTATGCAAAATGGTCTTCTAAGCCAGTTATTAACGCCCTTACAGATTTAGAACATCCTTGCCAGGCTTTGGCTGATTACATGACAATTAAAGAGGAGTTTAATGATTTTGAAAATGTAGTTTTGACGTTTATAGGTGATGGTAACAATGTCGCCAACTCTCTAATTTTGTGTGGAGCTTTATTAGAGATGGAAGTTAGAATTGCATGCCCCTATGGATATGAACCTAATAATTTGGTAATCAATAGAGCCAAAAAAATATATAAGAATAAAAACCTTTTAAAAATCACTAATGATCCTATAACTGCAGTGCGCGGAGCAAATGTTTTATATACAGATGTTTGGTCATCAATGGGGGAAGAGAATAAAAAAGAAGTTAAAGATAAAGACTTTGTTGGATTTACGATTGATCAGAATTTAGTAAGAAAGGCTGATAAAGATGCAATTATTCTTCATTGTCTTCCCGCTTATAGAGCTAAAGAAATAACTGATGAAGTAATTGAAAGTAAAAAAAGTAGAATTTTTGAACAAGCAGAAAATAGAATGCATGCACAACAGGCACTTCTGTCTTGCCTTCTCTAATAAAAGATTGCAATTTTACTTTTAAAGAGGTACAAATGTATTAGAGTACAAATGTTTTTATGACAACTTCTGAAAGTAATAATCTCACAGATGCGCAGAACGAGCTATATGCATGGATAAAGAACTATATGATGGAATTTCAGCACAGTCCCTCAATTAGGCAAATGATGCAAGCTATGGGTCTCAAATCTCCTGCTCCAATTCAAAGTCGTTTAAAACACTTACAAGAGAAAGGATACATATCATGGCAAGAAGGTAAAGCTAGAACTATGCAAATAGTAGACGAAATTGCAAGTAAAGTTCCAATTATGGGTTCAGTTGCTGCAGGAGGGTTAATAGAAACTTTTTCTGACGTTAATGAAAATTTGGATTTATCTGAAGTTTTACAAAAAAAGAATGTTTTCGCGCTGACCGTAAATGGTGATTCTATGATTGATGCTTGCATCGCACATGGAGATATGGTTTTGATGGAACCGATTAAAGATTATTATTCGCTTAGAAATGGAGATATTGTAAGTGCTTTGGTTCCTGGCTTGGGAACAACTTTAAAATATTTTCTTAAAAAAGGAAATAAAATTTTTCTTGAAGCTGCTAATCCTGCCTATGAACCCATTGAGTTAGAGCTTGATCAAGTCATTTTTCAAGGCAAGCTGTTGGCAGTGTGGCGTAAAGTTTAGATCAATAAATCAAATTTAATTTAATACCAATTCTGGTTTCTTTAGCTCTTAAAAGTTGTCCTAAATCTTGAGTTCCTAAAGCATTTGATGCATAAAGATCCATTGATTTTTTATCATTGAAAGAATATCTAATTGAAATGGTATTGTTTGAATTTAAATTTTTATCTAATAAATAATTTATTTCGGGAATAATTTGTAAATTATCAGAGATATTCCAATAAATTGAAGCACCGATACTTCCAAACTTTTCTGATCCACTTAAAAAATATTTTGAGCTTATGTTTGAAGCAAGCCAACTATTTATTCTATAAGTATTAATTATTTCAGAGAGGATATATCCTTGATTGGTACTTTCGTTTCTACCTAAAGAGGTTCTAAATGATGTCCACAAAAAATCGTTTTTTTGAGGTGAAAATAACAAAAATTTACCTCCAATTCTTAAATTAAAATTATTTTCATCAATATATGTGTCCGTAAATTTTTTATTTATATGAATATTTTCTTTGACTTTATTCATACTTCCTAAATTTATAAGTTCTAGTTGGAAAATATTTGATAGTGAGTAACGATATGACCCAAAATAACTGCCTTCTGAATCAATATCTAAGACATATTGACTTGTCCCATTATCTTGTATTAAAGCATTATTTACTGTTATGCCACCAAAACTTACTTGTTTATCCCTTTTATTTAATGGTCTTAGAGGGTTGTCTTCGCCATATGGTATGTATTTAATATTTGCTGTGTAAAGTGGTAAATTTTTTGATGGTAATGTTAATATCCCTGTTGAGGGAGTTGATCCAAAACTATTTGTAATTTTTGTTTGAATTCCGATTTTTTCGTTTAAATCCAAATTAAAACCAAAACTATAAATTGGTTTTTTACTAAAGTTCAAATTTTTATCAAAGTGATTATTTCCTGGACCTAAAGGATATGTTAATGATCCATGTAAAGTTAAATCCTCTAATAAGTTAAAAGTAATGCCATTACCGATAAAAAAATTATTTCCATAGAAATTGTCTCTAGTAGTTCTATCTCCAAGTTTTTTTGGTAAAAAAATGAAACCAGGAACAAGACTATAGGTCAAATTTTTTGTAAATTTTTTTTCATATGGTAGTGAAAATGAATATATTATTTTGCCGAATTTATCTTTATCAAAAAAATCATTTGATTCATTAAAAATACTTTTTGTTTTTGTTGATCCGCTGCTTATCTTGAAATATTCAATTGCAGAAACAACAGATAATGAAGAATCTAATTTTTCCCAACTCCATATTTTTTGTTTTAACGATAAGGCATATGTCTGAAAGGCATATTCTGCACTCTTACCATTAATGTAATTGTATGTTGAATCATCTGCTTCAGCAAAATATCCTGAAATTTGAGAGAAATCAGTTAAACCATAATCGATTTTAAATGAATTATTTTGCTGGCCTGTACCTCCAGATTTACCTCCGCCAAAAGAAGATTTCCATTCTACAGAAGTTTGTATCTCATTATCTTGAACTAAATTATTTGATGGTATGATTGGACTTATTTCATATATATTGTTGATTGTTGTTTTTATTAAACTGCTGTTGTGATTTTTTTTAAAGTTACCCTTTTTGGATTTACCCTCGAGGTTAATTGATTTCTTTTCTTTTGGTAGCACCTCCCATTTTATTTGATTTGTCTGATTATTTGATTTGTTTTCTTCAATAATTTCCCATTTTAATGACTTTTCACCAAGACCTCTAATACTTTCACTGAAAGACTTTAAAAAAAAATTTATTTGTATAAATATTATTATAAAAGTGAAATATTTCATTTTTAAAAAAAAACTTTTTAAAGAGGTATCTTCAATAAAAAATTTAAAAATATTTTAACTTAACCTTTTTATAATATCATTTTTAAACAGAACAAAAAATTTGATTTTAATTTAAAATTTTTTATAAATTTAATTATCAAAAAAGCATACTACAACTTGTAAATCTCTAGGTGAATTTTAAGGTGCTGAAACCATTAATTAAACGCTATAAAGTACTATAGGAATTACGGCAGTTACGAAAGAGATCTTAAGATAGATGGATATGACTGACGTTTTGAGATTTGGGGCCATAGCTCAGCTGGTAGAGCACCTGCATGGCATGCAGGGGGTCAGCGGTTCGAATCCGCTTGGCTCCATTATTTATATTGTTCTGTGCATTTATCCTTTGATAGCTTTAAAAATATATTTAGTTTGTATTTAAATCTAGCGCTTCCCTTGAACTCAAACTTAAATCTAGATAAGCAATTCCTCAATAAAATTTATTTAAGTTTCTAGTTTTCTATTGAAATAGAAAAACAAGTAACCTTTATTGAAAAGAACGAAGTACTTTACATTTTAATAGATTCTTCAATTAATCATTAAATAGTTTCCAGATTTTGCTTGATTTGACTTGTTAACCAAAATATTTTTAATGGCAGTTAATTTAATTCTTAGTGAAAATTTTTTTATTAATAAATTTATATATTAATCAATCACTCCATTTTTATTAAAATCAACATTAAATATACTTTCATATCCATTAATTGTTGCCTGCTCGTCAGTTAACCAGCCACTGCCAGAAGTTATGACTCCAGAAGAATTTGTTGACCATAT
>NZ_CVSV01000039.1 GCF_001180245.1 Prochlorococcus marinus | reverse complement strand
CTTTTGAAAGATAAGGTACATGCTGTTAACATTACCGATGGAAGCAGAGCTGTAATGAGAATGTGCAGCTTGGCAATGTCCAAACTATTACTGGAAAATGAGATAGAACCAGTAATGCAAATTTCTTGCAGAGATCGTAATAAAATTGCTTTACAATCAGACATCCTGGGAGCAAATGCTTTGGGAATTAGAAACATCTTATGCATTACCGGTGATTCAGTAAAAGCTGGGGATCAACAAGATGCAAAGGCCGTACATGAGTTTGAGTCTGTTAGATTGCTTCAACAAATTCAGGCTTTCAATAAAGGAATTGATCCAACTCTAGGAGAACTTTCCGATAACAATACATTTATTTTTGCAGGTGCTGCAGCTGATCCAAATTGT
>NZ_CVSV01000038.1 GCF_001180245.1 Prochlorococcus marinus | reverse complement strand
CACGGTGATAATTTTTAACTCTTTACCTTCATCGCTTATTTTTGAAAAATATGCTTTAGCCTTTTTGATTATGTTTGTATTAAAACCACCACACAAACCTCTATCAGAAGTCATTACAACACATAAATGTATTTTATCACTCCCTGTTCCAGATAATAATTTTGGAGCATTCTCTTTATCAGATATACCATTAGATAAGTTTAAAATG
>NZ_CVSV01000037.1 GCF_001180245.1 Prochlorococcus marinus | reverse complement strand
ATTCAGGAGAACTATCGTCAGAATAACTTGTACCATTACTGGTTTTCAGGGTATAGATACCAGCGTTGCCAAATAATTGATAAGCAGATCCCCCAGAGACTAATCCATCATTATTAAAATCTTTACCAAATTTATTTTCATAACCATTGGCATCAATTTCTGTCTGCTCGTCAGTTAACCAGCCACTGCCAGAAGTTATGACTCCAGAAGAATTTGTTGACCATATATAGTTATAACCTTCTTTAGATGATCCATCAGAGCCTTCAATTAAGACATCAAATCCATTACTTGTTTGTTTCGCAGCAGTGACATCCCATTCAGGAGAACTATCGTCAGAATAACTTGTACCATTACTGGTTTTCAGGGTATAGATACCAGCGTTGCCAATAAGTTTATAGCCATCAGAACTTAGAAAAGCTCCATTTCTTAGATTAGATGCTGTATAAGTAGTTGAGTTAAAAGTTAGATTTTCTATAGTTGTAAGAGAATTTGTTCCCTCTCGATTAGCTAAATTATCTGTAATTTTTATTGTTTGATTATCTGCACTTTTCCAAACTGTGTAATTGTATATATCTGCTGTGAATTTGACAGTATCATTTCCTGTGCCACCGATTAAAGTATCGTTTCCAGAGGCGCCATTTAAAGTATCATCTCCACTCCCACCATCTAAAGTATCGTTACCGCCGCCACCATTAAGTATATTATTATATTCATTGCCAACTAAAGCATCATCATTTGATCCGCCAGTGGCGTTTTCAATTATACAATTGCCAGTTGAATTGAAAGCGATTGTATAACCAATATTTTGTGTTCCAAGTCTAGAGATAAAACCGCCTCCTCCAACTGAATTTTCTAAGGTTGCGTTTCGAAGATCGATAGTAACTGAATCTGTTTGTCCAACTGCAGTGATAGTGTCCTCACCACCATTATCCCAGAGGCAATTCCATCCATTTAAAGAAGAACTATCTAGGGAGTATGTATTATTTCCTGTTGATGCATTATGATTTGCACCATAAAGAATTTGGGTAGCAGCAATATCAAAAGCACCAAGTGTCTCTAAGAAACCAGAATAAGCATAAGAACTAGGAACATATCCATTAGCCCCCACATCGTTATAAGTCATGACGGTATAGGGATGAGCATTTAATCCATTATCTCCAGTGTCTGAACTGCTTGAAACTCCAGGGAATAATGCAGTATTGTCATGAGGATGAGCAAGACCTAATGAATGTCCAAGCTCATGAATAGTCGTTATATAATAAAAACTTCCTGGTAAAAGAATCCTAGAGTTATTAATTTGACCGTTGTTTGAATAATATTCATGGTTTTGAGTTGTAAGACCAGCTGGCCATCCACCTGCACCGAGATTAGAACCTGTGATGGAGGGTGGCGTAGCTCTTCCCAAAATGCCAGATCGTCCATAATCATCAGAATCGAAAGATGCCCAAAGAATATGAGAGTCACTAGCTGTTTGGCTTTCTGTAAAAGTTAAATTAGCTACTGAAGAATATGCATTCATTGCAGATATATATGAAGCTCGCTCTTCGGTGAGCAAAGGACCTGCAGAATACTGCCCCATCGTTTGTTCGTTGTCATAAATGTAGAAATTTAGAGAAGTTGTAGTTGTTTCTGGATTTGCACTTCCCCATTTACATCCATTACCCCATTTAAGTCCTTGCATATATACGTTGTTGATATCAATGAAAGACCAAATATCTGATAAAGATAAATCTGCATTAGGAGCAAAATTCCCATAGTCCCTTTCTATAGAGATTATTTCTTCAGTTGAAAGACGATAACTTCCCGAATATCTGTCTCTAAAGGATCCTGCACTAAGGTAATATGTCCCAGTATTTGAAGCTGTGAAACTAATTTTTGACTCTAGTCCTAAGCCATCATCATCATCAAATGTTAAAAGAGTACCGTTGGAATTATAAAGTCTTAGATATGGATCATATAATGTGCCATCACTAGACCTACTTCCCGTCAAATTAAATTCATAACTAATTCCTGCATTAAGTGTTATTTCAACCCAATCTCTATCACCACTTGAACTTAAATTACCTGAAAAAGTATCTCCAACTGAAACAGAGTATATTGTTGAGGAATTATTAGCAGCATCAGAATTTTCCGTTACTATTCTACCCAACGAATTTGAGCCAATATAGGTCAACCCTTGGGAAACATGAATATCTCTGCCACCATAACTACAAAGAAGGCACAAAGTTCAGGTTTTTTAAATAGACTTTTTTATGGTATTCGAGACTATATTAAATATTCAATAAAGTACTGAATCTTAAACAATTTATTTGCGATCAGATTTTATTCCGCGGAGAGCATCAAATGCCTTATCGATAGTATCTGTAAGTGTAGTGATTAATCGTTTTTTTCTAACAATAAAGTTAACAGATACACTTTGGCCAGATTTTACTTCAAAATTTTTTTTATTCTTCCTTAAATATTGTTTATCTAAGCTTACTATTATAGGAAATCTTGATTGAGAGTTTTGTTTATCAGCAGGTAATACTTCTTCCCCTATCAATTTTAGTTGTCCTTTTATTGAACCAAATTGTGTAAAAGGGAAAGCATCAACTCTTATTTCGGCTTTCATATTAGGGGTAAGAAAACCTATATCCTTATTTGTAAGAAAAACTTTAGCCTCCAAATCGCCCTCAGGAACAATTTTTAAAAGTACTTCTCCCTCTGTTACGGCATATCCTTTACTAGATGGTATTAAGTTAAAAACAACGCCATCGACTGGTGATAATAATCTCGTCCTATCATTTAAAGCTTTTATTTCTTCAATTTTAGAATTAGCTTGATCTATCTTTAATTTGATATTTTGAATAGCAATTTTTTTTTCAAGATAATCTACTTTAGAGATTGCGCCCTCTCTTAAAAGAGTTTCATAGATATTTAAAACATTTTGACTAATTTTTAATGATTCATAAAGATTTTCAGCATTTAATTTCAATCCTTGAATCTGAGCTTGATAAATTGAAGAATCTAATTTGATTAAGATTTCTCCATTTTTAACCTTTTGTCCCTCATTAACATTGATAGTTTTTATTGTTCCCCCAATTGGGGATTTAATCGGACGTTCTGCACCTTTAGCTTGTAATTCTCCAATTGCAGTTACCACTTCATCTATACGAACAATAGAAGAATATATGAATCCAATACTAACGGTAGTAATAATCGACCAAAGAAGTCTCCTATTCCATATTTGAGAAGATTCGAATCTCGGTTCTTGGTTATTTAAATTGTTATTCATCCAAGATTCTAATTTGTTGAATTTAAATTCTTGTTTTATCATTTGATGCCCGACTTTTGCTGTTTAAATAATGTTGCATAACGACCATTTACTTTTAAAAGTTCTTCATGATTCCCCTGTTCAACTAATATGCCTTTATGTAAAACAAGAATTTTATCTGCGCGTACTAAGTTTGTTAGGCGATGAGTAATAAACAATACAGTTTTGTTTTTAAAAAGATTTGCCAATGCATTTGTCACTTGATATTCAGTATCAACATCAAGAGAGCTAGTGGCTTCATCTAGTATCAATATTTTGGGTCGTTTTAAAACCATTCTTGCAATAGCAATTCTTTGTCTCTGTCCTCCTGAAAGATTTGCTCCTCTTTCTCCTACTTTTGTAGAATAGCCCGAAGGTAAATCTTGAATAAAAGAATGAGCACAAGCAACTTTAGCTGCAGTTTGAATTTCTTCAAATGATGCTTCAGGACAACTCAAAGCAATATTCTCCAAAACAGATCCATCAAAAAGTAGAGAATCTTGAGGAACTACACCTATTTGAGATCGTAGTGAATATAGATCGACTTTTGATATGTCTGAATTATCAATTTCAATAGACCCACTTTTTGGATCGTATAATCTTGTTAACATTTTTAATAGAGTGCTTTTACCAGAGCCGCTACTGCCTACTATCCCAACAAATTCCCCTTGCTGAATTTCAAAATTTATATTTGAAAGTTGAGGAGGACCAGAATTATTAAATGTGAAATTCAAATTTTTGTATTTAACCTTGCCTTTTATGGATGGGATAGGAGGCAGATTTATTCCAGCTATCTCAATTTCTTCTTTTTGATCAACAACATCAGATAATCTCTCCAATGAAATTATCGTTTCTTGAAAGTTTTGCCAAAGACTCACAATTCGCAACATTGGCCCCGTGACATAACCTGATAAGATCCTAAATGCTATTAATTGTCCAAGTGTCATTTGACCATTTAATACAAGAATTGCACCTGCCCAAATAACTACTAGTGCAGAAACTTGCTGTAGAAAATTGCTCGCTGCACCAGCAAAGGAACTTGTTATTGTATTCCTAAATCCCGCCTGAACTTGGTTTTCATGATATTTTTCCCATCTCCAACTACTATATAATTCCATGCCCTGGCCTTTTATTGTTTCCATTCCTGCTAAAGTTTCAACTAGGTGACTATTTACTTGAGCACTAGCTATAGCTTTTTTACGAAGTTGCTCTTTAATAATTGGAGATACAAAATAGGATAGAAAAATGAATAAAGGAAGAACAGCTAGAGAGAAGAAAGTTAATTTTACAGAATAAACCAACATTACTCCTATATAGATTATCGAAAAAGTTGCATCTAAGAAAGCTGTAAGTGCAGTGCCAGTAAGGAAACCTCTTATTTTTTCTAACTCACTAATCCTGTTGCTTACTTCACCGACAGGTCTTGTTGAAAAATAATTTAGAGGTAATCGAAATAAATGATAAATAATTTTTGAGCCCAAAGAAATATCAATTCGATTAGTTGTATCTGCAAAAAGATAGGTTCTCAGTGAGGAAATTACAGCTTGAGCGATAGCCATAATTATTAGAAAACCTCCCAATATGTTTAGGCTAGTGAAATTCCCTTGATTGATAACTGCATCAATAATTTGTTGAATCAATAGAGGATTAAAAAGACCTAGTAATTGAGCAAAGAAACTTGCAACTACTACTTGAAAAAGGCTAAAGCGATGTTTATTAAGTGAGGGTAAGAACCATCTCAAACCAAAACGTGCCTTTGGTGTAAAAGATGTTCGTTCTATATATAAAACCTTTAGGCCTTGTTTTTCTATTCCATTAAATATGACCTCATTGTCCAACCATTTATTGCCTTCTAGAGGATCACCGATAAATGATTTTGATTTTGATTGTTTCCAAATTACTACAGGCCTATCTTCTATAAAAATTAAAGATGGGCAGGGCAACTTTTTTATTAATTCTTTTTCTTTTGGAGATAGAATTGAAGATTTGAGACCTATAAACTCAAAAATTGCCGCTAATTGGTGCGGACCAATTTTCTTATCTTTATTAAATTTAATTTGTTCTGAGATTACTTTCCTTATTAAGTCTTTTCTGAAAGGCAAATCAAAATAATGAGATAACATTCTAAAACAAGCTAAAGTTTCATCCAAAATACCTTTGCCACTTGTATGAGGATAATTATTATTTTTATTTAATCGTCCATACCAATCTTCAAGAGCCTCAGATTCAAGAACTTTATATTCCTTTGCTTTATTTGAATTCCTTTTATGAAGTTCTTCTTCATAAAAATTTTCACTAGATTTTTCTTTTAAAGATTTTATCTTTTTTTGTAAGTCTAAACTTATTGGAATTAATCTTGCAGGAATTGATCCCTCTACTATAAATTCCCTTGGCGATTTCAAAAAATAACCAGCAGGAGAATCCTTAATATTGCAACTACTAATTATCCATTGCCCCTTATCTTGATTTAAGTAGTTCAATCCAGGCGCTGCGTTAAAAATCCTTATTAAACTAGGAAATTCTTTTTTCGACCAATTTAATAAAGTCTTAGATTCAAATTTCTGAAAATCTATATTACTTCGAAGAGCGCTGTACCACTCAATTGAATCAACAAGTGAAAATGCATTTAAGAAATCTTTTTCTTTTAAAATTAATTTAATAAATTTGTTTGCAGGAAAAAGTAAGCCTTTTACATTGCTTGAGGCAGCTATGGAGTGTTTAAAAAAACCACTTAGTAATTGAATTGCGCCAACATATTCGCCTTCACTATATGTTTTTAAAGTAAACAATTCCCCATTTTTGCTTTTATCAAGTAAACGTAATTTGCCTTTAATAATAAATACTACTCCTGGAACATCTTGATCAAAGTCAGATATCTTTTCTCCAGGTTCAAGGCTTAAAGGTATTAAATCATCAGCAATAGAATTTAAAATTTCTATTCTCAAATCAAAATAATTTTTTATAAAAGTTGTATTATTCAAGAAATTAACTTTGTGGGATATCTTTTTTTAAAGAATATTTATTTATGAAATTGTCTATGGACTTGTTCAAATATTCGCTTCCTAATTCTAGGGATAATTTTTGAATGATTTCATTATTTAGCGGAGTGTTAATAAATTTTTCTTTTCTTAAAATAACCCACCAATTGTTGATCATTTTTGGCGAATTGACTTTGCCTGATTCAACTATTTGTAATAAATTTGCTAACAATGGGTGAGCGTTACCTATGGGTACTGGACCTACATGCCCATTTGTGTTTTTTTCTGGACCTTCTGAATATTTATAAGCAATTTCTTCAAATTTTTCTTCTTTCTCATTTATTCTTAAAAATAATTCATTTGCTAAATTTTTATTTTTAACTCGAATAATTGAATATTCAATCATATCTAAATATGATTTTCTTTGTAAATAATAGTTTGATATTTTATTTTCGAAATTGTTGATGCACCAAAATAACCATTGCCATTTTCTAATTATAAAAAATTCCCATCTCTCATCTGATAAACCATTAAATTTTTTCCAATCTTTTAAAGCTTCTTCAGACTCAATTTTATTCAATCTGCACCATTTTTCAACGATATTATTGAATTCATCTTTATTAGGTAGACGAATACATGAGATATTTTCATCAATAATTTCTTCTTCTTTTATTTTTCTAAGTAATCCCCAGGATGTAATTTGTTTAAGAGAAAGTTTTTCCATCGTTACAGGAAATTTTTTAGTTAATTTTTTTTTCTCTAGGATAGAATACTTTATAGTAAATGATTATTGAAATTTTAATCTTAATTTGAACATAGAGATTCATAATTTATAGCTGGAGTTATGCCATTTTTTAAGCAATACCAAATCTTAATGAAAAGCCGATTTTATAATTGAGCGAATGTGCAATTAAGCAAAGGTTAATGTTGCGAATAATCTGTCAAAGTAAATGAATATACATTATTCTTTACTATAAAAATATTTCTGCTTTGGAAAATAAAAAAAGATATATCAATTAATTTATACAATTTTTTATATGATTAAAAAATGAAGTGATTATTGTTAGTTAGTACTTGGAAAAATAATCAGTTACCCCTACTTTTTAAATTAAAAATATCTTGAAGTTGAAAGTTTATAAAAGTATTCAAAAATAATACGAACCTTATTAATTCTCAATTTTTCCTACTGAACGATATGGTTTATTTTAATATCGGTAATTATATTTTCTATCCCTTTAGAAAAAAAACCGGAATTTATAAAAAAAGAAAATCTAAATTTAAAATTACTAATTAAAAGAAAAATTTTTTTCTGAAAAAAGAGAATATTGATAACTTATTAGTAGGTAAAATTCTATAAATCTCTTTTTTTGATAATACTCTAAAAGTATCCTTTAACCCGTGCAAGTAAATCTGATATGTGCATTTACAATTTAAAAATAATTTTAAAAAATTTCGTATTCATTAATAGTTTGAGATAAATTTGGATTAAGAATTTGATTTGCTGCTATTATTTTATAGCTTTAATTTAATTTAGTAGGGGAAATGCAAGTAATTAAAAATTTAATAATAAATTCTCCTTTTGAAAAAATAATTAGATTTTTATTAGGTGGAAGAAATTCAGGCTCTGCATCTATAGATCCAATCATACCTTATTTAAAAGGTAGATTTAAAAATACTAAAGATTTAAAAGTTCTCGAAATTGGAGCAAGATATGGAGATTCAAGTTTAAAGATAATTTCTAATCTTAGTGTTTATAAATATGTGATAATTGATCCTTATGAAACATATCAAGATTACGAAAATGATGGTTTTGATAATGTTCTTAAATTAAAAGGTGCAGATCATGTTTTTAATGAAACCAGAAAAAAATTAGAGGGTAAAGTGCCTGTGCTTTTATTTCATAGAAAATATTCTAATGATAAAAAATTAATCGAAAATATTTCTAAAGAAATGTTTGATTTGATATTTATTGATGGCAATCATGAATATAAATATGTCCTTGATGATTTAATAAATTATTACCCTCTTCTAGAAGATGGAGGTGTATTGTGTGGTGACGATTATCATACTCGTTCTAAGAAAAACGATTGGCTAGGTACCATTCCTGCTAATGATAAAAGGCCAATGGTTTATGAGGCGGTGAAAGATTTTTCAGAAAAGAATAAATTAAATTATTTGTCATTTGGTAATCACAGAGGTTATGCAAAGACTTTTGTCTTTGAAAAAAATTGACAAAAGATATTTTTTTGATTTTAAATCGATTGACTAAATCTTCAAATAAATAAATTAGTTATTACTTTTAAGCTATTTCGATATTTTTATCTTGATGGCTTTATGAATTAAATTTGCTCAACCTCTTCGGCGAACTTCATTTCTTAGCATAATTAAATTTTACAATTTATTTGAGTTAATTTTAACTTTAAGTTCTATTGCTAAATTCTTTACTGAATAGAAAATCCTAGGTACGTTTGATTCTAAAAAAAATATAAATTTAAATCTTTTCAAATTTAAATTTTTTGGACGATAAATATTAAAACTAAATGTTTTGTCAAATTTTAACTTCCTAAAAATGTTTCTTAAGACCTGAAATCTTGAAGAGGATTTTATTGCATGAAATGTAATTGAAGACCTTGAATTGGATTGGCTTTGAGAGTCAAGTGATCCATGAATAGTTAATGCATTCCAAAGTAAAATGTCTCCTTTATTTAATTTTGGTGCATTGACTGTAAAGTTGTTAGCTTTGATTATCTCTACTACACTATTTATATATTTAGAATGATTTTTAGTAATAATATTGTCGAGATTCATAGAAGCATAATCATACAAATGGCTTTTAGGACAAACAAAGAATCTTCCTGCATCAGCTTGAATATCTTCTAAAGCTATCCATCCAGCTATCATTTTCCCAGTTTCTTCATCATCGAGATAATAACTATCTTGATGTTCCCAAGTGGCCGAATTCCCTTCGAAATACATTGACTGAACAATTAATGGTTTTTCACCAATAACAATTTTTATAAAATTAGCTAGCAAGAAATTTGAAGCAATTATTTTTTCAAAATTTAATCTTAAATTATAAAAATATTTAGAGTTAAGACTTTGAATATTTAAAATAGGATTCATAACCCATTTTTGAGCATTAAAAATATTTTTTTCTAATTTTCCATTTGTTTGTCTATAAATGTACCCCTTAAAAGGTTTTACTTCATTTTCCCAAGAGTTTCTCAATTTATCACAATCGGATTCGTTAATTATTTTTTTAATAATTACGAATCCGTTTTCAAGATAAAAATTTTTTGCTTCAACAGAATTTTCTGGAAGAACGAATTTTGGGGTTTCATCCTCTTGTTCATTTTCTGGTACATCACAAGGAAGACCATTTTTAGTAAATAAATGTAAAGTCAAATGCTTTTACGAATCAATGATTAATGAGATTTAAACCTGAAAATTAGGTTTTCGTCTTAATTTAAATTATCTTAACAATAAAAATAAAAATATTTTTTATGTTTGAGGAAATTTTATAAAGACTTTTAAAATTTCACCTGAAAGCTAATATTAGTAAAAAGAAACTATTAAGGAAAATTTAATTGACTTTTAATAATTATTTGACTCAAATCTCGAATGTTCTAGTTATAGGATGCGGAGGGGCAGGTTTAAGAGCAGCAATAGAGGCGAAGAAATCAGGACTTGATGTATGTATTCTGGGGAAAAGACCCAGGACAGATTCTCATACAGTTTTAGCTGCAGGCGGCATTAATGCATCTTTTGGTAATTTGGACTCAGAAGATACGTGGGAACAGCATTTTATAGATACTTATTTAGAGGGTTATGGTCTAGGAAATCCAAGAAAAATTGAAATTATGGCTAAAGAAGCACCTTTACTAGTAAAAGAAATAGATGATTGGGGCGCAAATTTAGAGAAATTAAAAAACGGAAAGTTTGATCAAAGATATTTTGGTGCTCATAAATATCGGAGAACATGCTATGCCGGAGATTTTACCGGATTATCAATATTAAAAGCACTCCTTAAGCAAGCACAAAAACTAAATATTCCAATTTATGATCAACAGTACGTCTCTGAATTACTCGTTAAAGATAACGTTTGCTTTGGAGCTCTATCATTTAATATTTTTTCTTCTGAGAGAACAGTGCATCAAGCAGATGCTGTAATTATTTGTACAGGAGGTCATACAAGATTGTGGAAAAAAAGCTCTTCAAGGAAAAATGAAAATACAGGTGATGGATATTATTTGGCTTTAATGGCAGGTTGTGGATTAATTGATATGGAGATGGTTCAGTTTCATCCTTCAGGTATGGTTCTTCCTCAAGATATCGAAGGCACTTTAGTTACTGAAGCCGTTAGAGGTGAAGGAGGTAAGTTGTTTAATAAAAATGGAGAAAGGTTCATGGTCAATTATGATAGCGAAAGGATGGAGTTATCAACTAGAGATAGGGTCGCAATAGCAAATTATACAGAGATAATTGAAGGTAGAGGTACTAAAAATGGAGCAGTTTTGCTAGATATTAGTCATAAAAGTAAAGAATTTATTATTAATAAATTACCAAGCATATATAGACAATTTTTGGAGACTCAAATGGTTGATATATCTAAATATCCAATGGAAGTTGCTCCTACCGCCCATTACTCTATGGGGGGGGTTTTAATAAATCCTGATGATTCATCTACAAGTGTTGAAGGACTTTTTGCCGCTGGCGAGGTTGCTGGTGGGCTTCATGGTGCTAATCGCTTAGGAGGAAATTCACTCGCAGAAATATTGGTTTTTGGTAAGAGAGCAGGAATTGCCAGCGCGAATTATTCCAAAAAGCTAAATCAGCAGCAAAGGTCGAGCAAGAGTATAAATTTAGCTCATGAAAATATAAATAAATTAATTAAAAGTGGTAATCAAATAATTAGATGTTTACAACATGAATTGAGGATAATAATGTGGGAAAATTGCGGTGTTATAAAAAATAAAGAGTTACTCATTGAGGGTAAAAAACGAATCGAGATTTTAAAATCAAAAATAAATGATATCGATGTAAGAATTGATGAAAATAATTGCCAGGATCTTGTTTTGGCTTGTGATTTAAAGTCTTCTATTTTAAGTGCTGAAGCTACTATTATTTCAGCTTTGGAAAGAAATGAAAGTCGAGGAGCTCATCAAAGAAGTGATTTCAAAAAAGAAAATTCTTCGTTTGACTTTAATTGTTTGGTAAAAATAGATAAAGAAACTCAAAACTTAGAAATCTATAAATCAAAACTAAAAAAATTAAACAAAGAGGTTGAAAACTTAGTAAGAAATGCTTCAAGAGACGATGATATAAGAAATAAACTACTTGAATAAAAATAAAAAAATAAATATTTTTTTTGATAAATTTTTAATTGAAATCAAATAATATTTTTTCTATGAGATAGAGTTTTTGAATATCATCTTTAAGGAAATTTTTTGATGAGGAAAAACTTGTAATTGGTAAAAATTCTTGCAATTGTTTGTTAAAACTTTTGAAATAGCAATATTTACAAATAGATTAACTGTAATATTATATGAATTATCTTTAAATAAAATATGTACTATGATAGAGATCTTTTGGCATGCGTTCCCTGTAATGACATTATTAGGATTGGTAGAAATAAGGATGGGGGTTATTTAATTCCTTCAAGAATAATTTTCAATTCTAAATCTTTAATATCTGGTGGTATATGTACTGATTGGTCATTTGAAACTCAGTTTATTAATTATGGTAAGATAAGAGAATTTTTTTTTGTTGATAAAGATACATCTCTTAGATCTCTATTTTTAAATAGTTTTAGGGTATTTAAAAGAAATTTACCAATAAAGATCAAGATAAAACAATTTTTTTATTGTATTTATAATTCGCCCAGAATCTTTTTTTTTAGAAGGAAATATGGTTCAAGATTTATTGATGCTTACATTACTTCTTCAAAAGAAGAGCTTTCATATCATAAAAGTATGACAACCATACCTTCTTTGATATCAAAATTGTCATTTAAAAATGAGTTGAGTTCTATTTTTATCAAATTAGATATAGAAGGATCAGAATGGAAAGTTATTGATGATATTATTTCCTTATGTCCTTTAATTTCTGGCTTAGCAATAGAAGTACATGATTTAGATATAAATGGAAAAAAATTAGATTACTTTATTAGTGAATTAGATGAAAGAGGTATTAAATTAGTTCACGTACATCCTAATAATGCCGTAGGTTTATGCAAAGGAAGTAACCTTCCAAGATTACTAGAGCTTTCTTTTATAAATAGTAATTTGTTAACTAAAGAGGAGTTAAATTTAAAAAAAAATGAGCCATTTAAATATAATTATAAATATGATCGACCTTGCGATCCAAAAGTCCCTGAGCTTTTTTAAATTTTACAAAAAAATAAATTCTATTTTTTAATTTGTGAATTTTTAAAAGTTATTTTTTATTCAATATTGATTTATTTTCTTATATTTGTAAGAAATTTGTTTTTTAAATTTCGGATTTTAAGCATTCTTTGAAGCTTACAGCATAATTTCTATCAAGCCAGAATCCCAAAGTAATAATGATAAAAACCATTCCACTTAAAAAATATAATCCAAAGCTAATATAAGTTATACATAATATCAAACAAGATAATGAGTAAATGATTGAGACTTGAGAATGACTTAATCCAGCTTGACAAAGTCTCTGATACAAATGAAGTTTATGTGGCTGAAAAATATTTTGATTGTTTTTAAGTCTTCTTAAAACACAAAATGTAGAGTCGAATATTAATGGAGAAAGAACAAAAAAGAATCCAATAATATTATTCAAATTATCTAATCTGAATAAACTTAATAAATAATATGAGGCAAGAAAGGTACTTCCAACATCACCCATAAATATTTTAGATGGACTCCAATTCCACTTTAAGAAACCTAATAAACTTCCAACAATAATAAATATAATCGGATTATTTTTTATGGCAATAAAAAGAAAACCTGGAAGTATTGAACTTGCAACTATGCCATCAATACCATCCATAAAATTCACAAAATTTATAAAAGCTGTCAGGGTGAAAATAATGAGCAATAGTACTATAAAATTTAAAGGTAAAGTTATATCTAAATTTACTGAATTAATAGTTATTTGAGTGAAGTAAATAATCAGACAAGAAGTAAAGATTTGAAATGTAAATCTTATTTTAGATGATAAGTTAAATTTATCGTCTAAAAAACCTATAATAGAAAGCGGTAAACATATCAATGGAAAGTAGTCTCTAGAAAAAAAAGAAATTATTAGTATTTGAATAACGAAAACTATTCCACCTCCTGTAGGTTTTGGATTGCTATGAAGACTCCTTTTATTTGGAATATCTATAACTCTTTTTTTTAAGAAAGGTATAAAAATTTTCAGAAAATAATAAGTTGAAAAGAAACCATAAATTAAATAAAAAATTATCATTTTGCGTAATTATCCAAATGGTTCTACTGGGAAAGATTTAATTTCTCCTTTTATAATCTTATTAACTTTTTCGAAGTTTGATAAATCAGCTGATATTCTTTCAATTGCACTAAACCACTTTGGTGAAAAGATTATTAAAGGAGAAAATAAAAACAAAAATAATCTATTTGGAATAGTAATTAATTTACAATTCACGGTTATATTTTTTCCTTTTAGATTCGCCATAACCATTTTTATCATTTGATAATATGAAATTTCTTCATTTCCTCCAACAAGTTTTTTAGTAGAATGAAATTTACCAACATTCCTACTATTAGATATTTCTTCTGAATAATGAAGGAAAACACTTGCTAATTGATTGATATGTATTGGTTGTCTTAATCCAGTATCTTTTGGAAGAATTATTAAAGGCAAAAATTTAATAAGTTGTATAATTTTGGAAATATTTTTATCTTTCTTTTTGGATATATTTCCATAAATCAATGATGGTTGGATAATAATACATCTTTTATCTATATTATTTGTTAATTCAATTATGCTTTCTTCTGCACCTGATAATTTTTTTGATAAATTTTTATCAAACTCATTAGCTGAGAATCTCTTGGTTAGTGATGATGAAGAGGAGCAAATTATAAATCCTTTTACCTTTGAAAAAATATCGCAATTTTTATAAAATAATTCATTTATATATTTAGAAAAAAGCCATATTGGAGCGAAGCTAATTATCAAAGAAGGGCAGTCTTTTTCTAAAAATTTATAAGTATTTTTATCTCGAAGATCGCAATAAATTTTACTTTCTTTGGATGAAGAATATTTAAAAATATTTGAATAAATACCAGATTTATCTAAAAGATTAGAGTATGATAAACCTACAAGAGAGCTTGAACCAAATATATGAACATTCATTTTATTAAATTTTTTTACTAATTATCCTTCTTATATATCTAGCAAAAAAAGGAATAAAAAAGAAAAATTTAAAAAATATAAAATAAGTTTTTATAACTTCAATAATTCTTAATTTCATAAATCTTGCACTTACTCCAGCATCTTCAATGTACACAATATCTTCCTTAATAATTTCTACTTTTAAATCTTTTAATTTCGATAAATTAAGCATGAAATAAAGATCAGCAGTTAAAAGAAATTTATCATTAAACAATGGCGTCTCTAATCTTGCCCGGGGACCAATTAAAGTCCCTTGGTGAGGAGGGGTTTCTCCAAAAAATATTTTCCTTAAATATCGGGATCTTTTAATAAACTTTTTTGATTCATCAAATTTGGATAATCTTTTCTCTTTTCCATTGATTGAGTCAATGTATATCCCTCTGCCAATTATTAAATGTGGAAGATTTTTATAATTATTTTTTTTATATTTATTAAAAATATTCATTACGTTAAAAAAAGTTTTTTCGGAGCAAGCCCAATCATCTGAGCCCCAAAAAAAAATCCAATCAGATTCTCTTGCATAAGTTGTTCCCTGATTCATTGCACCATATATACCCTTATATTTATCTTCTTGTTTAATGTAATTAATTCTTAAATCTTTTCTGCAACAATCAATAATCCACTCTTCATGTATTTTTGAGGAATTTCCATCAACTAATAATAATTCCCAATCCTTATAACTTTGAATTTTTAGAGATTTTATTAATCTTGGAAGAACTTTATAAGAATTTAACGTTGGGACTATAATTAATAAAGTAGGTTTTGTAGCCAATGTAGAATTAATTTCTCATAATATCTTAGCTTGGAGTGATTGAAATATTTCCGAAATTGAAACACATTTAAGTTAAATCATTCTAAAAGATAAAATTATCTTATAAATCTTTTTAAAAATAAAGGTAAATGTCAAATTTAAATAATTCATTAATTTTAGGTACTGCAAGGTTACATCATATTTGGAACAATGAAAGGTTTGAGGCAGTAATAAAAGAAAGCATAGATTTAGGAATAAAAAAATTTGATGTAGCTCCCCTCTATGGAGGAAGAACAACTCAAAGAAGATTGAGTAGGGTAATTGAGCTTGAAAATGTAAAAATCAATACAAAGGCAGGTATAAATACAATAGATTTGTTTTTTTAAGGATTCTTTATTTGAATATTGGCTGAGATATTTATTTTTTAAATTGGCAGGAAAAAAATTTGAAACACAAAGAAATTTAAAGAAATTTTCTAAGTGTTTAGAAAATAGTTATTCGGTATTTAAATCTATAGCTTTAATAGATACCTTTTTTATTCATGAGCCTCCAATATTGGAAAATAAATTTGACGAGCTTTTAATAATTAATATGCTTGATATAATTGATAAATATAAAAAGAAAAATTTTTTTAGGAAAGCAGGTCTTGCTGGCGAGAATGTTTTTCTATATCAAAAATTTATTTGTTCAAAAAAGATAGACTATATTCAAACAAGTGCCATTAATTTAATGAAAAGTAAAGATAAAGATATAATTATTTGTTTAGAGAATTTAAAGGGTTTAAATTTATATGGTATTCAATATGTAAATAATTTTGATTTAAAGAAAAAGCTTTATAGATTATTCAATAAACTTGAATTAATACCAAACTTATCATTGCTTATTTCTTCTACTAGTCCCAAGCCTCTTAGGCAAAGGGTAAAAGAGGCAACTGAGATAATCCAAATATGAAAAATGAAATTTACGATATCTGTATCATTGGGGCAGGTTTGGCAGGCTTATATACTCTAAATAAATTGTCTGGTTCTGGACTTAAAGTAATTTGTATTGAAATAGGTGGTAATGTTCATAAAAATGATTCTCAATTTAAGTTAGAGTTTGAACAAATTGGAATAGATGAATATAAGGGTTCCAAAGAAGGAAGATCTTTTGGAATGGGAGGAACATCTTATCTTTGGGGAGGCTCTTTATTGCCATTTACAAGATACGACTTCGATAAAAAGGATGAATTTAAAAATGGCTATGATCTGATTCGTAATGTTTTCGATGGTTTTGATCATATTTCTCTTTTGAAGAATTTACTTGGTAAAGAACCAAAAAAAGAAATTATTTCAACTTGGTTTAAAAATGTTTTTAATAAAGATGGTTATTATGAAGTATCTAATGTTTTTATTCCATTTGAAAGAAAGGATTTTTCTTCCAAAAAAATACAAAAGGATTTTAAAATTTTAACCTCACATAAGTTAGATCACTTCAAGATTAGCCATATAAATAATATGGAAGAGTTTTCTATCAAAGAGGCTGTTTGTTTAGATTTAGTAAATAATGAATATATATCTATTGAAGCCGCAAAGTTTTTTCTTTGTGCAGGAGCTTTGGAATCAAGCTTCATAATATCTAAATTAATGCATGAAAATAAAAATAATTTAAAAAAAACCTGAAGATAATTTTACTAAGCTCTTATTTAACGATCACTTATCTACCCCAGTTTATAAGATTTTACCTACTGGGAGAATTAAGCTTGGCGATAAAGCTAATAAATCAATTGAAGAGGGACTTATTTATGGAAATAGGTATATCTTTAAGGAATCTCCAACTCGATCTTTCTTCCATTTTACAGCTGATACTCAAACCAGTAAGAGTTTTAAAAGTCTTAGAGAATTAGGTTATTCAATACAGCAAAGAAGACTGCCTAATATGAAAAATATTGATCCTATAAATTCAATATCCGGTTTGCTTGATTATTCTAAACAAAGGTTTATAGATAAAAAACTTTTTATCCCTGAAGATTCTGATTTATTCTTATCATATGATTTTGAAAGTCCTTTTTCAAAAGATAGATTTTTAGAATTTGATCATTTGTTAGGAAAGAGATTTATCAAATGGGGATTAAACAAAGATGAGGTAAAAGAAATTCAATCTTCTGCAGTTTTTTTTGGAGAAAAGCTTCTACTAGCCTTAGGACTTAAACCAATAGTAGACTTTGAGCTTTTATCTAGGGATTATTGGAATCCATTTGATGTATACCATCCTTCTGGAAGCTTATATTGTTTAAAAAATTGTTTAATTGATTATCCAGACTTAAAGTTAGCTTCATCAAATAATTTATATGTATTTTCAACTGCATCTTTGCCCTCAGCTGGAACGGCTAATCCTACGTATTCACTTTTGATGTTGATCGATAATTTTATAGATTCAATGTATAAAAATAGACTTTAAAAATAAATCATTTCGTTTTTTTATAAAATTTTTTATCTTAGAAAAAATAATTACAAATTAAAAAAATTTATAATTGTGAATTGTTTAATATAAACTATACTTTATTGAAATATTATTATTTGAAAGGACATTATTAATAAATATGTTTTCTAGTTATTTTGCTATTTTTTTAAGAAATTTGTTTAGGAAATTTGGATTTTTGTACATAATAAGAAAAACAAATTTATTTAACTTTTATTCAGGAAAATATGAGGAGAAATTTGATCTTGCTATGCAGAAATCTCTCTCAGAGGGATTGACAGTTTTTGATATTGGTGCAAATGTTGGTTTTTATACAGAAAAGTTTGCTGAAAAAGTTGGATCTGAAGGTCACATCTATGCGTTTGAACCTACTTCTAAATCAGCAAATATAATAAAATTATTGAAAAAAAAATTTCCATGGATTACAGTTGTAGAAACAGCAGTTGGTGATTTTTCAGGAAAAGTTCTTTTTGATGAGAGTGCAAGTAATTCAAGTTCGCCAACTAATAAAATAATTATCAAGAATCAAAGTGATTCAAAAAATTGTAAAGAAAAGAAAATTGATACAATTGATTCTCTTGTAGAAAAATATAAAGTTCCAAATTTTATAAAAATTGATGTTGAAGGTTTTGAGCTTAACGTACTTAGAGGAGCTAAGAGAACTTTAAAGAATAATAATTTAAAGCATGTATTTGTTGAAATACATTTTGCACTTTTGAATCAAAGAGGCATGCCATTCGCTGCAAAGGAAATAAAAAAAATTTTAGAAAATAGTGGATTGAAGGTTGAATATAGCGACTTTAGTCATTTACATGCTTATAGGTCGTAGCTATATAAATATTAATTTTTTATATTTTTAAAAGTTTTACTTATATGTGTTAGTAGCTTTATCCGATTTTTGAAGGTTATATTAAGATATGATTTAACTTGATTCATGAACAATATAGAGAAGATTGCAATAGTTATTCTCACAAAAAACGAGGAACTTCATATTGCTAGATGTTTAGATTATTGTCTGAAATTAACTAATAATATTTATGTAGTAGATTCTTTATCTGAAGATAATACTGTTTGTATTGCTGAATCCAAAGGCGCAAATGTTATCAAAAGAGAATGGGATGGTTATGCTAATCAATATAATTTTATAAATAAATATTTGCAAAATAAATTTGAATGGATATTTAGGGTAGATGCTGATGAAATTGTCAGCAATGAACTAGTGCAAGAGATTAAAAGTATGATAAAAAAGTTAGACAATACTTTTTCTGGTATTTCAATTCCTAGAAGAATAACTTTCTTAAGACAAAAAATTAGGTACGGAGGCGTTTTCCCTTGCCATTTGGTTAGAATCGCGCGTCCAAAGTATTCAAAATGTGAGGGACTAATCGATGAACATATAGTCGTTTCTGGTAAAATTCATTATCTTAAAGAAGAATTGTTAGATGATAGCCTAATAAGTCTTTCCTCATGGATTTCAAAGCATAATAAATACTCTTCTTTGGAGGCTTTGCAGTTATTTAATTCTAGAAAAAACAAAAGTTATTTTGATGAAAAATTCAAGATGTCTTTTAAGAGTAGATGTAGAAGAATAGTAAAGGATAAATTTTTTAATAATTCTCCAATTTTTCTTAGAAGTTTAATATATTTTCTTATAAGATATATTTTATTTTTTGGTTTTCTTGATGGGATAAGAGGTCTAGGATTTCATTTTTTACAAGCTTTTTGGTATAGATTTATAGTAGATATGAAAGTATATGAAATACTAAAAAAAAATGATTAAATTAACTATATTTTTAATAACTAATCCTATTAAATAATTAGTATCTAGAAAATATAATTAGACAGAAAAATATATCCAACCGAAAGTAGCATTTCCTTGTAAATCTAACTTAACTTTTAATTTATTAAATTCTTCTTTAGAACAAAAATTAGGATAAGTAAGTATTATTTGGATGTCAAATGAGCTAGCTTCAATTAAATCGGTAGTTAATTTAATATCTTGTTTATCTTTTATTTCAGAAAATATATTCTTGAATTCATTTATAAAATCTGGATAATCATCAGTTATGGGGATAAGAGCGATTGATTTATTGTTTAAATTATTTCCAAATTGTCCTAGAAAAATTAATCTTATCAAATTATTCCACTCTTCTTTTTTTGAATTATCAAAAATACAAATTAATTTCTTGTTTAATGCTATTTTAAAAGTTTCTATGTCATAAATTATTTTATTTTTGTTTTCTAAGATTATCGATAATAGAGTTCCTAACAATAAACCAAAAATTAATCCTAATAGTATTATTTTGCTTTTCTTTGGAGAAACTATTTCATCAATAAGAGTTGGTTTTGTAATTAATTCCCAAGGGTTTTGACTGCGAGCTTTTTCAAGTAAAGCAATTAATCTTTGACTCTCAAGCTGATTAATAGCTTGCTCTTCTCTAAACGCTTTTCTCACTAACTCGTCAAATTTAGATAATACTTCTTGAGGCCTATTTGATTCTTCTAATATATTTTGATTTGCTTCTAATCTATTTTGGAGATGCGTAATTAATCTGTTTTTTAGTGATGATTTAATTAGGTTTTTTTTGGTAATAGCTCTTAAAACAACATCATCATTTTCTCTAAAGTTAATGCGCAAATTAACTAATCTTATATTAATTGCCTTCAATTCATCCAATAACTCTTCAGCTACTTCTTCAAATTCCGCTACATTTGCAACATTTATTTCTTGATTTTTTACTTGTGACAAGGTGAACTCAATGGCCTTTATATTGTTTAAAGCTTCTATTTGTTGCTTTTCTAGATTACTTTTATAGTACTGACCCGAGATCATATTATCCTCTTTTTTTTCAGAAGTTATTTCTTCAAGTCTAATGCCATATTTTTTTGAAAAAAGAGCAAGTTCTTGATTAGCGCTAAATGTTCTATCTTTAGCAAGTTTTATTTGCTGGTTTAGATAAGTTATTGATTTATCAATATTATTTCTTTGTTCTTTCGTTGAATAATTTTGAAAATTTGAAGATAACAAATTTATTACGGGAAGAATAAGATTTTTATCGGTATCTTTGTATGAAATATTAACTACAGATGTTTTCTTTTGGAGATTAATATCAAGACTGTTAATCCATGAAGTATATTTCATACTTCTATTTTTTGGATTAAGTTTAATTTTTTCATCTTTTACAAAATTAAAAACCGGCATAAGCAGTGAGGGGCTCTTAAGGATCTGTAATTGAGTTTTTAAATCAGTTCTGTTATTGAAAGTATTTTTTATTATTTCAGCTTGTCCCTGCAAAAACTTATTTTTTAAATTATTGGTTGAAAGGTTGTTTTTTTTCTGCAATTACTATTTGAAATTGACCTTCCCAAACTGGCTTTTTCCAAATTAGGTAAAAAATGCTAAGTGCAAATGTAGATATGGTTACAAGAAATATTGTTTTTTTGTTTCGAAGCAATAAATTTATGAGTTTTGAAAAATCAATTTCCTCAAAGTCAGATGGATTTAAAGAATTATTATCTGCATCTATCATTTATTTAAAAATTTTGAGATTCATACTTATAATTTACATCAAATGGGTACATTAATCTTCAGATAAAAAATTATTTAGAAAAAATAACTCTTAAATTTAAGTTTAATAAATTTATAGGCTACGTTTTTTTATGAATTTAGCTGGACTTCCTGCATAAACAGACCATTTTTTAATATTTTTTATTACGGTACTTCTTGCATAAACTACAGAACCTTTACCGACATTAACACCGGGCCCAATAAAAACATCTGCACATATCCAAACATTCATTCCAACTTTAATAGGAGCAGAGATCGTTTTCATTAGATGATTATTTTTTAATGAATTATCGTTAATATCATGAGTAGCTGTACATAAATATGAATATTGACTAATTGTTGAAAATTTACCAATTTTGATCTGACTAACGTTATAGCAAATGACTTTATTGCCCAAACATGCATAATCATCCATAGTTAAATTCCAAGGTGCCCAAATTTCTACTGAAGGATAAATAAAACATTTTCGGCCAATTTTAGCTTTAAATAAACGTAACAAAAAAATCCTCCAAGAATGAAAAGGAGTAGGTGATGTCCTAAAAAGTGTAGACCAAATAATATTCCAAAAAAGTCTTCTTAATTTATCTTTTATCGTTATTTTTTCGTATTGAAAATCCATAATTATTGTTGAGAATTTTAAATTAATTTTTTAAATTTTATAGATTCCGTTAATCGCAATATAAAGACTCAAAAGGTTCTTTTTTTAACATTTTATCATGGATAATTTTATGTTCATAAGTAAACCTATCTTTTATTTTTAAAGCAGGGATTCCTCCTATTACCTCATAAGGATTTACGTCTTTAACGACCACAGAACCTGCTGCTATTACTGCGCCTCTGGAAATTCTTATGCCACTCTTAATAGTTACTCTTGTTCCTATCCAGACATCATCCTCTATTATTGTGTCTTTTGGTATTGGTCTGCCTGAAAAGATGATTGGAATACCTGGTTTTTGATAATTATGATCATTTCCTGCCACAATAAAATGTGCCCCTATCATCACATATTTTCCCATTACAACATTTTGAAGAATTTCTGCATTTGGACCAATATAGCCATATGGGCCCATTTCTAAGTTTCTAGAAATTTTTTTAGATAATGAAATTAAACTTGTTGGATGTACCTTATTAAGTCTCATTATTGATAAATTAAACTTACAACGAATTTTACGTCTTAAGGTTTTTAACTTTTTAAATATCATTTTATTTGGTTTATTAAGTTTTTAAGAATATTAGATTGTGCTTCAGGGGAATATTTTTTCTCAAAAATTTTCCGATTATATTTAAATTTTTTTGGCTGTTTTATGGATCGAAGCATTGCTTTAGAACATGATTCAATATCGTTCCTTTTAAATAAATAGCATTTTTTTGTCTTAAGTAAAGCCTCAAATTCAGGCATCTGATAATTGTAGTCCGAATGGGTAATTACAGATTTGTCATAAACTAATGCATGAAGAGCTAATAGACCTATCTTCCCAGGCGAAATAATTGAAATTGAATTGTAAATATAATTAGCTAAAACTTCTTCATTATAAATTGCGTTCTTAAAAACAACATCTATATTTAATTTTTTAACAAGAGAATTTAGATAATCAAATTCATTTCCATTACCAATAATAATTAATTTTGCTTTGATTTTATTATTATTTTTTAATAGAAGATTTAATGCCCTAATGGCTTGATCTATTTTAGTTTCCTTTACTAGTCTTGATATGATTAAGAAATAAGGTGTTTTTACCTTTTTTCTTTTAATTTTTTCAAGTTTTAAATATATAGATTTCTGATTTTGGTAATCCAAAGAATTATAAAACACAATCAATTTCTTGGGATCAAAATTATAACTTTTACCAATTTCTTTTGATCTTTCATCATACAGTAAAAGATAATCTGCCAACCTGTAAAAATTATTTCTTAAAAATAACTTGAATCGGTTTTCTTTTTTAATCCAACCATGAGTCCAAAAAATTATTTTCTTTCTTCTAACTCTTAAAATTATTGAATATAGTATTGTGGACAAAATATAAGGATTACCAAGAAATATATATATATATGAGTCTGAAAAAAGGGAATATTTTAGAAATCCTGGTTGGAAAATAAATCTTTTAAAAACAACCGATTTTATGTCAATTGAATTATTTAAGTAATCTGATGATTTAATAGTAGAGTCTATACCATTCTTATCATAAAAAAAAGTTATATTATCTCCAAATTGCTTGAGTAAAGTTTTAAATACTGGAAATCTATAATGTGGAGAATGAGTATAGATAATAGATAATTTAGTATTTTTTTGTGTGTAATTTTTATTTATAGTATGTTTCATGGTGTATTTCGTTGGATTTTCTGAGAGACTAAAATTCCTTTCTTGCCTATTAGATTCTCAAGGATAAAACTAGTAAATATAATGAATATTAGGTCAGAAATAATTATATTTAATTGTGATTCAAGTCTAAGCATGGAAAGAGAAATATAAAATAAGTTATAAATTGAAATCAGAGGGGATGTATTTAATAAGACTCTTATTATTAAACATATACTTATTAATAATAAAAAAATAACTGGAAAACTTATAATTATTCCAAAGCACCAAATAATATGGCCAAAGTATGTGAGAGCTATGTGAACATCAGTATTAAAGTAAGTTAAATCTACATTGTTCTGCTCTAATGCGTGATTAGGATTAGCTCCCCAAAAAGGTAACCAGCTGAATATAGAACCGTAAATACTCCAAAATGGATCCTTTGGTCTTGAAGATAGAACTTTGTCTTCATTCTTAAGTGTGATTGCAAATGCTCTTAGAATGTTTAACCTCTCTAAGGAATTTTCAAGAATACTTTTTGATTCGAGTGAATCACTATATTCATAGACGAAGTCTAGAGTTTCTGAAGAAAAATCAGTAGGTGAAATTATATCTCTTCTTACTAAGCCTAGAATTGGCGAAACTGATGTAAATAATAATATTGTAATGAATGAACCAATTAATAAGTTTTTAATATTAATAATTTTTATTCCTTTAAGGTAAAGAAAACTTAAAACAAAAGGAGCAAATAATGTAATGACAATAATTTCTTTTGAGTAGAAAAATAAACCTAGAGACAAACTTATTATGATCAATAATAAATTAAGAGATATTGGTAATAAATAATTTTTCTTAGGAATACATATTGCAAATATTACAGTAGTAGCTGCTACTAATGATCTGTATCCAAGGATAAGAAAAGTGCTTTTAGAGAGAACAATGAAAAGAAATAAATAAGTAGAATAAAGTAATAGTGCAAATCCTAGTTTAAGCTCTTTAAAATTAATATCTTTTACTTTAGTTTTTTCAAAAATACAGTAAAACATCACTGCTCCAAAAAGTAATAATAATGATGAGATAACTAAATAACTTGAAAGTTCAAATTCAAATGGGCCTAAATATAGTGAAAGAAGAGGTGTTAATGAGGCATAAATAAAGGTCCATATTGTAAAAATATTAAATATTAAAGACTTACTTTTGTTTTCATTTTTTTGTTGTTGTTTTTTTGAAAATGCATTTATCAGCTTAAAACAAAAATAACCTACTGAAAAATAAATTATGACTAATAATAATTTCATAACTTTTATTTTTTATGTGCTCTTTGGATCGAATCTTAATTTATTCAAAATATCTTTTGTATAAATTTTTTTTATGACTAAATCATTCAAAGTTGAATTTATATCAGTTAAAGATTCTGTCTGCGAAAATGGGATTATACTGGGATTACTATGTTGATTAAGTATTTTTTTGAATGGTTTTTGATATTTAACTGAAAGCCAATGAAACCAAATATCATCATTAGAAGGGGAATCTTTTAGAGCCTTTTCATAATATTTTAAAAGAAGGTTTGAAAATTCTTTTTTTATGACTGAGCCACCAACATTTGTTGGAAAAACTCTATAACCTTCAACTGAAATAGTTAAGATATTCCATGTTGAGTAAGCTTTTAATTTGTTTTTGTGAAGAACTAATTTATAACCTCTAGCACAAATGGAATGATCATAATATTGAGACTCAATAAATAAATTTTTTACTAAATCAGGATCATATA
This sequence comes from Prochlorococcus marinus, assembly GCF_001180245.1. GTDB lineage: Bacteria > Cyanobacteriota > Cyanobacteriia > PCC-6307 > Cyanobiaceae > Prochlorococcus_A > Prochlorococcus_A marinus_F. The sequence continues at coordinate 100,489 of NZ_CVSV01000037.1, read as the reverse complement.
TTACATCATCATCGATCATAAAAAAGCTGCTTTCATAGTCCCACTTTTGTTGAAGATAATAAATATATTTCGAATGTGGACCTGATGCATTTCCTCTAATAACTTTACATCCCTTTTTTTTTAATTTTTTTATTATGAGTAATTTAAACCAGTTAATATTTTCTTCATTATCAACAGTTAAATATATATTTTTAATGAAATTTTTACCTTCTCTGGCAAAAGAATCTAAGGCGATACCTAAAAATTTGAATCTATTTCCGTGGGTTGTTATACACAAGTCAAAACCATTTTTACTGCCACCATATTTGCTATTAGATAAAAACGAAAATATAGAGATGAAAAAAAGTTTAATTATTTTTATTTTATTTAAAGATTTTTTATTTATTATTGATCTCATCATTCTCTGTTAGGAATTTATTCAGAAGGCATTATTTTTTTTACCATACTATATTTTTGGGGCCAAATTTTCTCTGGGTTATTGATATTCAGCAAATGGAGCTTATTTTTTCTAAAACTGTAAACTTTTTCTTCAATATCATCTAAGATTCTTTGCCTAATTGATGACTCGCAAGATTCAATAAATAATTGCTTATGGGCGGATATACTAGCTTTTTCAATTAAACTATCTAAAGGCATACACCAGGAAAAGTGGCACCCACCTAATTCATTAATTACTCTTCCTGAATACCTCCAATGTTTAGGATAATTAAAAAATATATATCTGGCTGCTCTTATGATAGAGGGCCCTCTGAAACTAAAATTTGCAGCTAGAAAATTATCTTTATATATGAATTGATGCAGATATGGTGTTTCTGCGTAAAAAGGATTGGGGGAATTTCTTAGTCTTTTCAAAGCTCTTTTGACATAATCTTCATATAAAATTTCATCAGCATCGGTAGAAATCACTATGTCTCTTGGAGATAAATCTATAAAATCTTTAAATGAACCTCTTGTTATCATTTCATTTTTGTGATTATGATGACTGTCCTTCGAATTATGTATTACATTCTTGAGGAATGGTAATGGAATATATTCCAATTTTTGATTTAAATCATCACAAATTTCAAGTAATTTATCTATTCCGACCATATTTCTCGATTTACCTGTGTGTGTAAACTCAGGCTCGATTATTATGAATTTATCAATCAAATCTTTCAACTCAAGATATTGTGATGCTAAAAAAATTATTTCATTTGGATTAGTAAGGATAGATTTTAAGAAAATCTTCATTTTAAAAAAATATTAGTATAGTTAGGCTTTTCTCCATTAATCAAATTAGTCCAAAAAGGTGAATTTTTTTCTAAAGTAGCATATTTTTTGGGATAAACTATATCTTTTGGACCAAACATAGAAGCACATAATGAAAATGTTGATGGACTTGCAATTATCTTATTTGTTCTACTAAGAATTGCAAAATCGCTATATTCGGAATTTGAGAACAGAAAAACTGATTTTCCTATGAATATATTAGAGCTCATTAATTCTTTAATATTATTGTGTGTCGGATCGTCAGTCACAACATAAATTTTTGAATAATTATTAAATTGTTCAAGTGAATCTAAAAAGAAACTTGGCGGAATTATAGAGTGTTTTTTCCACTTTACAAAATCTGTACCCCTAAAATGGATTCCAAGAATATCTTCTTTAGTTGTATGGGTTTTTACGGTATTAAAATATAAATCCAGATCAATTTTTTCCTTACGAAATAAAGTCTCTGACAACAACAAACTTTTTCGATTCTTTTTACCTTTGGAACCTAGGATATTTGGTTTACAGAATCTAGATATTTTAATATTGTTAGTATTAATTTTAATTTTGATATTGTCTTTATAAATAGTTATTAAATCAATTAATCTTAATAAATTATTTCCTAATCCTGCCCTCATATAATTAAATTTTATAAACTGAATTTGCTTTTCTCTTTGCATTAAGAATTAAACTACACCAAAAGATTTGTTCTTAATTTCAAAAATCATATCGCAATTGTTAAGTGTAGAAGTTCTATGAGCGATAATAATAATTGTAGCTTTTTTGAAATTTGAATATATTGATTTCATTAAAATTTCTTCTGTAGATGAATCTAAAGCACTAGTAGGCTCATCAAGAACTATTATTTCTGCCTTTTTAAAAATTGCTCTAGCTAAAGCTATTCTTTGAATCTGACCTCCACTTAATTGCAAACCTCTTTCTCCTACTCTTGTTTCGTATTTGTTAGGAAGACTATTAATATAATTATGAATATAGGCTTTTTTAGCTGCTGAAATTACTAAATTTTCATCTATTTTTTTATCAAAATCATCATCAAAAGTTGAAGTAATATTTGAGAGAATTGAAGAATCACTTAGATAAATATTTTGTGATACGTATGCAACTTTTTTATACCAAGAAAATATATTGGTGGAGTTATTAATATTTACTCCATCAACTAGAATTTCCCCATTGGTAGGAGTTAACAAACCAACTAATAAATCTACAAAAGTAGTTTTACCTGAACCTGTTTCGCCTATTAATCCTATTTTAGAAAACTTCTTAATTTTTAAATTAATGTTTTTAAGAATATAGGAATTTTTATTGTCATATCTATAACTTACATTCTTGAATTCGATTTCATTATTAAAATGCAATGGTATAAGATAATTTTCCTTATCTTTATTTTCTTTTTCAACTTTAAGATAAATTCTATTGATTAAATTTTTAATACTTCTTGATTTTGTTTTGAAGCTAGACCATGCTCCATATGATTGCTGTAAAGCTGGGAGTAATTTTTGCATGGCTAACGCAAAAGTTCCAACTAAAGCATAGACTGAAGTATCTATCCTTTCGGAAATACTAAAAAAGTAGATACTAATAATAACAACGATCAAAATAAAACTTTCTGTAATGTATCTTGGAAAGACTGAAAGGAAATTACCTACGGCAGTTTTTTTTCTAATTAAATAATCTTTTTTTGAATAGGCATCAGAGTATTTTTTTATTAGATCATTAACAATAATATTTTTAATAGAGCCTAGTGATTCTTGCATTAACTTGACTTGTAATTCGCTAGATTTTGTAACTATATTTCCGATTTCTAATAATCTTTGTTTCATAAACATTGAGATAATTAAGAAAAGAATTGATAATGATAAAAAAGAAATCAAAGTAACTTTCGGAGAAATAATTAAAAGACTAATGAATATACAAAAACATAAAGCAAAGTTATAAATGAATTGAAAAAAATAAGTCACACCTTGATAGACTTCAGTTACCTGATGCGTTGAGAGGGATATTGTTGAACTACTATTTTGTTTTATATGGTAACTATATTTCTGAGATAATGTATTTTTAAATCCTACTGAACTCAGGTATGTCGAAATCTTGGCTACTTGATTGTGTAAAACATAAATTGTAAATAATCTAAACAACGCAGAAACTATAATTACTACTAAAAGAATTAAGGAAATTACATTTAATGTATCTTTATACTGAAAAGAACTATCAAAAAGATTTTCATTTATTAATTCAAGGAATGGGATTTTAATTGTATTTACATCATTATTTGTTATTAAAAGTAAGAAAGGGAAAAGTATAGTTAAAGTAAAAAGTTCAAAAACACCAGATATCATAAGCATGACAAAAAATAAATATGTGCTTCTTTTCAGATTTGAAGGGATTACTTTCCAGACGTTATTAATTAGATATGCACTACTATTCATACTAAAAAAAGATTATTTAAAATTGAGTGATTTGAGTAAATCAATTATTAGAAGGAGTCAATAAGTTCTTTTGCGGCGTAAATGCCAATAAATGGCTCAGTTATGGTGGTAATAGCACTAGTAGATCTACCAAAAAGACTTTCTTTTACTGTAATAATATCACCGTCGACTAAAAATGGATTCTTCTTCGAGCCTGGCAAGGCTGATGCTGAATAATTTATATTTCTTCTTATTAAAGTGCCATCTTTTTCGTATCTGATCAAAAAGACTTTACCTGAAAGTGGTTTTCTAGGCCCTGATATATTCATAATATCTGACATTGATCCTTCTATAGGAATCCTTACTGTCCCAGGGGTTTGTATTTTACCTGTAACACTAACACTTATGAATTTGGGAGTTAAACCTGAGAGTATTGATCTTGGGATTATGCTTAAGTCTCTCTCTTTTAATCTAGGTATAAAAATTTTATCACCATCAAAAAGCCTTAAATCCATTTCTGAATCTATACCGTTTAATACAGGATTCAAATTAACAATTGCTTTTTTCTTCCCACCACCTTTACCTAATGGAATATCTCTTAATACTTCAACTCTACCTAAATCGCTGTATGAAGTTAAACCACCAGCTTTATTAATGGCATTTGTAATTGTCGTTACATAGTCCGTATTTCTTCTAACTTCTGAGATGTTAGAACTATCTTGATCTATTCCGTTTGGATTATTTAAACTGAGCTGCTCACCTTGTGAATAAGATTCTGAAGAGCTATTCAAATTGCTGAATGAATTATTTTTTTTGAATTCTACCAAATTTGATGCGCTAAAAGCATTGAATTTTATTAACCCTGGATTCCTAACCTCTCCATTTATAGCGACTCTTATAGGCTTGAATACTTTAATTGTGATATTTATTTCTGGATTAATTAGAAATTCATCATATCTCTTGATTAGTAATTCTCTCAGTTCATTAACGGTTAGACCCCTAACATAAGTTTCTTTTATTCGTTGAAAATATATTTCACCTTGTTCGTCGATTCTGAATGATTTCGAAAGTTCTGGTGAATTAGGAAAATCTATATTTAAAATATCACCAGTATCAAGAATATAATCTTTTAATTCTTGTCTTGATTCTAGATAAGAGGTTTTTAATTGAATTTTGTTGTCTTCAAATATAGGTTTTGCATTGACCTCGACACAATTAAATAAAAAAATAAAAGAAATAATTCGAAAATAAAAAATAAATTTTGATTTAATATCTCCCTTTTTATTCATTAGCTCCATTTAGATTTAGTAATATTTTACCAAACTATTTAAATATTTTTGATCAAAAATCTAAACTATTAAACAAAAAATCCATTTCTAAATTCTATATTTAAAATGGCTACTTTATTAAAAATTAAAATTGCTTATTTTGAGATATGTATCTTTTAACACTCTTTTAGTATTAATTTAAGTTCTATTAATGTCAAAAATTTATAATTCCAAATTTCTAAAAATTATTTACTCTCTTATGAAAATAAATTAAATATTTTTAATTGATTAATTTCCTAAAGTATATTAATTTTTATTCATCAGTAATTTTTTAGATAAAAAAATACAATAAAATTTTTTATTAAGAAATGTTTTAATTTAATTAATTTTTTAATGAAATTGAAAAACTATAGAAGAATTTTAATTTTTATAATAGATATTTTTCTTGTAACTTTTTCTCTTTTCGGAACATATACAATATTAAATGGCGATGATTCTTCGGGATTGATATTTGAAAGATTTCCAATAATATTTATTTTAAACGTAATTATTACATCCGTAGTTTATAACTGTACAGGCCAATATAAAGGATTAACTAGATACGTAGGAAGTAATTCTTTTTATCAAATAATGGTAAGAAATTTATTCATTTCAATACTTTTATTTGTTTTTTCAGGAAATGATATTTTCTCATACAAATTTCTATTTTTATATTGGATATTGAGTTCAGGGTTGGTAGTGATGAGTAAAGTTATAATGAGAGATATTTTAATAAAATTACGAGTAAGAAATTTTACAGGAAAAAAAGTTGTAATTTATGGATCAGGTTCTGCTGGTATTCAGTTATCACTAAGTCTCTCAATAAATAAAATGTATGATGTCATAGCTTTTATAGATGATGATCCATATTTACAAGGAAGAACTTTACATAATATACCAATAAGGACAAGGAAATTTTTAGAAAAAAATTCAAATGATGTTGATCAAATTTTGTTGGCAATTCCCTCTTTGAAAGGTATTAAAAGAAAAAATCTTTTAAAAGAGATAAGAAAATACAATATACCAACACTACAGATCCCCTCAATTGAAGAACTGGCATCTGGAGAAAAAATAGATTATTTAAGTCCAATTGATGTAGAAGATTTAATTTATAGAGAAAAGGTTGAGTCCGATTTTGAACTGTTAAACAAAAGTATAAATTCTTCGGTGGTTTGTGTAACTGGAGGGGCAGGTTCAATAGGTAGTGAGCTATGTAGAAAAATTCTTGGATTAAAACCAAAAGCGCTTGTAATTTTTGATAATAATGAACATAGACTATTTGAATTATCTAATGAAGTTAATAAAATTAACAAGAGTAAAGATATTAAAATTATTAGTCAATTAGGTAGTGCTACAAATGAAGAATTAGTAAAAAAGATATTTATTGAAAATAATGTTGATATAGTATTTCATGCGGCTGCATACAAACATGTGCCTATTGTAGAAATGAACCCTCTAGTAGGGATTTTTAATAATGTTTTTTCAACAAAGGTTATATGCAAAGTATCTAAATATGCAAAGGTAAAGAAAGCAATTTTAATCTCTACTGATAAAGCTGTAAGACCCACAAATGTTATGGGAGCTTCAAAAAGATTATCAGAAATTATATTTCAATGTTTTGCGGAAGGAGAAAAAGTTTTTTCTAAATCTATTAAAACAAAATTTTCTATAGTTAGATTTGGTAATGTCCTTGGCTCGTCGGGTTCCGTAGTACCAATATTTAAGAAGCAAATAAAAGAAGGGGGTCCAATTACTATTACTCATCCCGATATAATTAGATATGTCATGACGATATCTGAAGCAGCTGATTTAGTAATACAATCAGCTGCATTATCTAAAGGCGGTGAGATTTTTCTTTTAGATATGGGCGAGCCAATAAAAATTATAGATCTAGCAAAAAATATGATTCACTTAAGAGGCTTAACAGTCAAGGATAAAGATAATCCAAATGGGGATATAGAAATTTCAATTTCTGGCTTAAGACCAGGTGAGAAATTATATGAAGAGCTTTTGATAGATGCTGAGTCTGAAAGCACCTTGCATCCTCTGATTTATAAAGCAAATGAAAGAAGTTTTCCTCCTGAAATTTTATGGAAAAAACTTATAGATATGGAAAAATCTATTGCACGAATAGATAAAGAAAGATCCTTAAATTTATTGAAAGAGCTAGTGCCAGAGTGGATACCAGATTCGATAAATAAATAAAAACAAGTTTCCCAGAAATAATGTTTATACCAATTAAAACTTATTGAATATTAGTTTTAATTGAAGATTTCTTTTAGAATTAAATTAGTTTACTCTCTATTCTGAATATATTTAATTTTTCAATGAAAAAAATATTAGTTACTGGAGGTTTGGGATTTATAGGAAGCCACATTTGTGTATCATTAATCGAAAAAAATTATAGTATTTGTATTATCGACTCCTTAATAAATAGTTCAGAAGATAATCTATTATCTATAAAAAAAATTTGCAATTTATCTAATAATTTTTTGGAAGATAGAATTACTTTCTTTAAAGGAGATATAAAAAACAAGAGATTCTTAAAGCATATTTTTAAAAAGGCTATAGATGATAAAAAACCTATAGAAGCAGTAATTCATCTTGCTGGGCTCAAATCTGTGAATGAATCTACAGAAGAACCATTAACTTATTGGGAAACAAATGTTGTTGGCACCTTAAATTTATTGGAAGCTATGCAAATTTATAATTGCAAGAATATTGTTTTTAGTAGTAGCGCGACAATTTATAGACCAACTATAAATGAATTACTTACTGAGAATTCAGACTTAGGTCCTATAAGTCCTTATGGAACAACAAAATTAACAATTGAAAAAATGCTTGAAGACTTAGCAAAATCTAAAAAAAATGATTTGAACATTATAAATTTGCGTTATTTTAATCCTGTAGGGGCGCATATTTCAGGTCTTTTAGGGGAAAATCCTAAGGGAAAACCAAATAATTTATTCCCAATTTTACTAAAAGTAGCCTCTGGTGAATATAAAAAGCTTTCTATATTTGGAGCTGATTGGCCAACCCATGATGGGACATGTATAAGAGACTATATCCATGTAATGGATCTGGCGGAAGCCCATATATCAGCTTTAAATTTTATTTTAAATTCGTCTTCAGTTTTTATTAATTTAAATATTGGAACTGGTATTGGTAAAAGTGTTTTGGAAGTAGTAGAAACGTTTATGAAAGTAAATAAATGTGAATTTGAGTACTCATTTGTATCTAGAAGACAAGGAGATTCACCTTACTTAGTTGCAGATAATCGTTTGGCTCTTTCAACATTAAATTGGAAACCACAAAAAAGTCTTAATGATATGTGTATTGATGCATGGAAGTGGAAAATTACAAGCAAAAATAAGTTTAAATAGTTCTCAATTTTTATCAATTAACTAATTATTCAATTTTGACTTATTTCATTATTTTTATGTTTAATTAGCTAAAAGCTAAACCTTATTAAGATATAGAATTTAATGTTAATTAATTTTTTATAAGTTTTTTGTACAAAAGAATTGTTTGTTTAATACCATCATCTAATTCAATTTTTGGACTCCAACCTAATTGACTAATTTTTGAGATATCTAGTTGTTTTTTTGGGGTCCCATCAGGCTTTGTTTTATCCCATATTATTTCACCTTTAAATTCACAGAATTCTGCTATTTTAATTGCTAATTGTCTAATAGATATATCTTTCCCAGTGCCTATATTTAAATGATTTAATGCAACTCCATATTCATCTTTTGGTGAGTTTACACTTGATGGGTGCCAATTTTCTAAACAAAATACCGCAGCGTCTCCTAGATCATCTACATGTAAGAATTCTCTAAGAGGTGTTCCTGATCCCCAGCATTCGACAAAAGAGCTAGATTCTAAACTTGCTTTAGAAAATTTGGAAATTAACGCAGCCATTACATGACTATTTTCAGGATGATAATTATCCCCAGGTCCATAAAGATTTGTAGGCATTAGAGAAATAGCATCAAATCCGTATTGATTTCTTAAAGCATTACATAGTTTGAGTCCGGCTATTTTGGCAATTGCATACCATTCATTAGTTTTTTCTAGTTGACCATCTAAAAGGTACTCCTCTTTTAAAGGTTGTTTCGCAAATTTAGGATAAATACAACTACTTCCTAAGAAGAGAAATCTTTTAACATTAGTTTTCCAGGAATTTTCAATTACATTATTCTGTATTTTTAAATTTTCAAGAATAAAATCAGCTGGCATAGAATTATTTGCTTGAATTCCACCAACTTTAGCGGCCGCTAAAATTACTATGGTAGGTTTATTTTTAATAAACCAATTTTGGACTTCTTTGTAATCTAAAAGATTTAATTCTTTTCGGGATGGTGTTAGAAGAGATCCCTTATTTTCTTTCAATCCATAACCTAATTTTATTAGACTTCTTTTTATTGATTTGCCTACCATGCCATTAGCACCTGCAATAAAAATTCTTTCGCTTTTTTCAATTTTTTTATTCATATTTTCCTTAAAGCAATTTTTTATTATTAATGAGATTTCAAACTAAATGATAATTAATTATATTTAAAATTCTGGAGTTTAAATAAAATAAATCAATTTTTATAATAATCTTTATACCATTTTATAAATTCTTTAATACCTTTATTTAACGAAGTATAATCAATTGGGCCAATCCATTCCCTTAGAGAAGTACAATCTGAGGCTGTATTTTTGACATCCCCAGATTGCATTTCCTCATATTCTTTTAGAGCTTCAATCCCTAATTCATCTTCTAAGCAATAAATAAAATCTAGAAGATTTATAGAGTTTTCATTACCTAAATTAAAAATTCTATGAGGATTCCAACTGCTAGAGGGATTTGGTAAATTTCTGTCAAATTTATCATCTGGAGTTGCTGGTTTTTTTAATAATTTGCAAATAATTTCAATAATGTCATCAATATAGGTAAAACTTCTTGACATATTTCCATTATTAAAAATTCTAATTGACTCCTTTGAGAGAATAGCTTTTGTAAATATCATTGGAGCCATATCAGGTCTGCCCCAAGGACCATATACTGTAAAAAATCTCAATCCAGTACATGCGATACCATATAAATGACTGTAAGTATGAGCCAAAAGTTCATTTGAAATTTTAGTTGCCGCGTAAAGACTTATTGGATGATTAACCGAATCTGCTTCTGAAAAAGGAACTTTAGTATTACCTCCATATACTGAGCTGCTGCTGGCATATAAAAGATTTTCTACTTTTGAAATTTTGCAGACCTCGAGTAAATTCGAAAAACCAATTATGTTTGAATGTATATAAGCACTTGGGTTTTCTAGCGAATATCTAACACCAGCCTGTGCAGCAAGATTTACTACGGTTTTGGGAACATATTTTTCGAATATCTTTAAAAGTGAATCTTTATTGGCTATGTCAGTTTTAATAAATTTCCAGGTATTTTTTTTTAGAGAAATCTTGTTTAAAATTTCTAATCTTTTTTCTTTTAGACTACTATCATAATAGTCATTTATATTATCAAGTCCTACAACGTTAATCCCACTTGAAATTAATCTCCTGCATAAATGAAAACCAATAAAACCTGCAGCTCCAGTAACTACAATAAAATTAGACATATTTCTACATTACTTTTTTCTATAATTTAAATTTATTTAGTTATTAATGAAAGTTAGTTTGATATATCTTAAGATAAATCTAAAAAGAAAATGCTTTCTAAAAATAAAATAAAAATAGTACCAATAATACTTGCTGGCGGCTCTGGCTCAAGACTTTGGCCATTGTCAAGAAAAAGTTTTCCTAAACAATTTTTGAATTTATTAAATGATGACAGTTATACTATGTTACAAAAAACTTATAAAAGAATAGATAATTTAGAAGATATTTGTCGACCAATTGTAATTTGCAACGAAGAACATAGGTTCATTGTTGGGCATCAAATGAAAGAAATAAACATTGAGCCATTAGAGATATTATTAGAACCTGAAGGAAGAAATACCACGCCGGCTATTACTATTGCGGCTTTAAAAGTTCTAGATATTTTTAAAGATACAAATATTGATCCTATACTTTTAATACTATCTTCTGATCATCAAATTAAAGATATAAAAAATTTTCAATTAGCAATTAAAAATAGTATTGAGAAAGCATCCAATGATAATCTCATAATTTTTGGAGTTAAACCAACATATCCTGCTACTGGGTATGGTTATATAAAATCTGAGAATGAACTAAATCCCAATAAATGTTTTGTTAGTAAAGTTGATAAGTTTATAGAAAAACCAAATGAGAAGAATGCTCAACATTTTATTGAGGATAAAAAATATTATTGGAATAGTGGAATGTTTGTTTTTAAAGCGACTTCTATTCTTGAGGAGATCAAAATTTTTGCCCCACAAATTCTAAAGAATTGTCAAATTTGTTTGGAAAAGAGTAAAAGGGATTTTGATTTCTTAAGACTTGAGGAAGAAGCTTTTAAAAATTGTGAAAATATTTCTATTGATGTTTCCGTATTTGAAAAAACGAGCAAAGCTTTCGTAATTCCTCTTGATTGTGGTTGGGATGATGTAGGCAGCTGGGGATCTCTTTGGAAAATGTCTAAGAAAGATCAAAATGGAAATTATTTAAAAGGAAGAGTATTAGCAAAAGAAACTAAAGAATCCTTAATAAGGAGTGAGGAAAAATTGGTAGTGAGTATTGGTTTAGAAAATATAGTAATTGTTGAAACTAAAGATGCAGTTTTAGTTGCAAATAAGGAATCTTCTCAAAGTGTAAAACATATAGTTTCCTTAATGAATGAGAAGGGTTTTAATGAAGCACAAAACCATAAAATTGTTTATAGGCCTTGGGGATCATTTTTATCTATTGAAGAGGGTGAGACTTGGCAAATCAAGAAAATCGAGGTTAATCCTGGAGCCTCTCTATCACTTCAAATGCATTTTCATAGATCTGAACATTGGGTTGTAGTAAACGGTACTGCCAAAATATTGATAGATAATAATGAAAAAATAATTGGTCCAAATCAAAGTGCATATATCCCCCTGGGAGTTAAACATAGACTTTCAAATCCAACTAAATTTAAATTAACTTTAATAGAAATTCAAAGTGGTAGTTATCTGGGCGAAGATGATATAAAAAGATTCGAAGATAAGTATGGTAGATAAGTTAGAGTAATATTAAATTATATCCCCCCATCTCCTATAAGCCATAAATTAATTCCTGATTTTTTAACTAACTCAACATTAACAACAGATCTTGTATCAAATAACCATGCAGGCTTAACCATTTTTTTTGCGACATAATTCCAATCAATATTTTTATATTCTTCCCACTCTGTAAGAACTAAAATCGCATGAGATCCATCAAAAATATTAAGATCTTTGCTAAATCTCCAACTTCCTGAATTACTATTTAAAAAAGTTTTTGAAGCTTCATTATTTAAAGGCTTTGGTTTAATTTTAAGGTCAGCTTCAATTTGTATTGGGTTAACTTTAGGGTCATGGATTATCAGTTCAGCACCTTCCTCAATTAAATCTTTACAAATTTTTATAGCTGAAGATTCTCTTGTATCATTTGTGTTTGCTTTAAAAGCAAATCCTAATATTATTATTTTTTTCTGAGAAATAGTCCCAAAAAGTTTTTTAACAACAATTTTAGCAATCCTTTTTTGGTTCCATATATTGATATGGACGACTTCTTCCCAAAATTTTGCTACTTCCTCTAGACCAAAATATTCTGCAAGATAAACGAGATTTAATATATCTTTTTTAAAACAACTTCCTCCAAAACCTGGTCCAGAATCAAGAAACTTAGATCCTATCCTAGTATCTAGACCAATAGCTCTAGAAACTTCCCTAATATCTGCTCCTGTAACTTCGCAAATTGCGCTAATTGAGTTTATTGAGCTAATTCGTTGAGCTAGAAAAGCATTAGAAGTTAGTTTTGCAAGTTCACTACTCCATATATTTGTAAAAAGAATCTTATTATCTGGAACCCAATTCTTATATATTTTACTCAATAAAAGCATGGCTTCTTTATCTTCTCCACCTATTAAAACTCTATCTGGATTTTCTAAATCTTGTATGGCAGTGCCCTCTGCAAGAAACTCAGGATTGGACAATACGCTAAAAGTTTTTTTATCTTTATTTAAACCAGAAAGAGTTGAATTAAGGATGCTTTCTATTACTTCAGCCGTTCTTACAGGTAATGTACTCTTTTCAACCACTATTGTATGTCCTTCAGCAAATTTGGCTACTTGTCTTGCACTTGCTTCAACCCATTTTAAGTCACTAGATTTACCTGCACCAAGGCCGTTTGTTTTTGTAGGAGTATTTACGGAAATAAATATTAGGTCTGCGGATCTAATGGCATCTTCTATTTCTGTGGAGAAAAAAAGATTTTTATTTCTGGTTTTCTTTATTATTTCTTCTAAACCAGGCTCATAAATAGGTAATTTGGAAAAGTCTTTATTATTCCATTCCGCAATTCTTTGTTTGTTGATATCAACAACATTAAAAATTAAATTTCTACATTTTTCAGCCATTAATGCCATTGTTGGCCCACCAACGAAACCAGCGCCGATGCAACAAATGTTTTTAATAGAAAAAGACATTTTGCAATTTTATAACAGAATTCCTTAATTTTTTTAAATTTTAGAATTTTTGTTATTTATACAACTCTTGAATAATACAAGATTTATTATTTTATTTTAATTATTATCTAAAGTTTATATGGCAGTATAAATTTATTTCTTGATTTTTTTAATATGCCCCTTTCCCATAGGGAAATAGAATTACAATAAAAGTCTTAATAAAAATCTTTATGTCTAAGAAAAAGTTGAAATTTTCTGAATAAAAAATATCTAGTTCCACCCTTCTCTTATAGGTAAGATTATTTCTTCCACTAACTTGCCATAGACCTGAAATTCCTGGCCTAACAGAGAAAGCAATATCGAAATAATTACCGTATTTTCTTATTTCACTTTTTACTATTGGTCTTGGGCCTATAAAACTCATATCTCCCTTTAATACATTAAATATTTGAGGTAATTCATCTAAACTTGAAAATCTGAGAAATCTACCAATCTTTGTAATTCTAGGATCATTAAATATTTTTCTCTTCTCAGCAAATTCATTTTTCAATTCTGGATTTTTAATTAAAATATTTTTTAAAATGTATTTTGATTGAGGAAACATTGTACGGAATTTGTAACAAGAAAAAGTATTATTATTCTTTCCAATTCTTTTTTGTGTATAAAAAATAGAACCCTTTGAGCTAGTTTTTATGAGTATTCCAATTATTAAAAATAATGGGCTTAAAAAAATTATTAATAAAAAGGAAAATAAAAAATCTAAAAATCTTTTTAAAGTTTTATAGTTCAAAAATTTTCAAAAAACTTTATTTATAATAAATGTTGAATTGTTTAAATATTGATTTTATATTATTTAGTTAATAAAAAAAGAGTTTTTTTATCTGAAATCTTCCAGAGATTTATTTATGAAATTAGAGAATTTAGTTTTAAAATTATCAATGCTAAAATTTTGAGACCATAAATTTATATCCTCGCTAGAAAACTCTAACCAAAGTTTTTTTTCTTCAAAGAAGTTAATGCAATCAATTAAGACCTTATCGCTTTGCTCATTAAATAATATCCCAGTTGGATTTTTATTATCCGAATTTATACATCTAACAGTATCCAGTATACCAGCTTTTTTGAATGCAATTATTGGTGATCCCGCAGCCATGGCTTCAACAGGCGCTATTCCAAAATCTTCTGTACCTGTATAGACAAAAGCCCTACAAGTTTCCATAAGGTTTCTTACCGCAATATCGTCTTGGTAATTAAGGAAAATAATATTTTTTTTTGCGATTTTCATGAGTTTCTTTTTCTCAGGACCATTACCAACAATAATTAGTGGAAAATTAAGTTTGTTAAAAGCTTTTACTAATAAATCAATTCTTTTATTAGGGACTAATCTAGATACACTCAAATAAAAATCACCTCTTGATTTTTTTGGAGAGAATTTCTTTGTGTCAACAGGAGGATGAATAACTGTTGAATTCCTTCCCCAATATTTTTTAATTCTTTTTGAGGTAAAATTAGAGTTAGATACTAATTTATCAATCCTTACGCTACTCAAATAATCCCACTTTCTCAAATCTTGAAGGATTATTCTTAATAAAATATTTTTACCTAATTTCCTATATGAAGAATCATTTAGATATACGTTCATTTGGTCCCAAGCATAGCGCATTGGTGAATGAATATAACTTATATGTAGTTGATCAGGAGAGGTTATAACGCCTTTTGCGACAGCGTGACTTGAACTTATAATTAAATCATATTTTCTAAGATCAAGTTGTTCAATTGCTAAAGGGAAAAGAGGTAAATACTTATGAAAATGTTTTCTGCTAAATGGTAATTTTTGTATGAAAGAAGTATTTATAATTTTTCCTTTATTGAATTTATGATTTTTATTTAAGTGATTTACCAAACAGTAAATCTCATAATATGAATTATTTTCAATTATGATTTCTTCTATTTCTTTAAAAACTTTTTCCGCTCCCCCAGTAAATTCTGCAGAAAACCAATCATGTATTATTGCTACATTTTTTTTATAAGTAGAGGACATTAATTTGAAAAGGTTAAATAATTTCTACTAATAATAGTCTAAATTAAAATTCACAATATTTATATTTTTATTAATCTACCAAGTTTAAAATTCAGAATATTTGTTATTAATTTTATCGTATTAATTGTTGGGGTTAAGTTTTCTTCTTTATTTAATTTACTTGCTATTTGAATATTTTTTTCTGCATTTCTAGGATTAAGATTATAGATATCAACAACAGATTTTGCTAAAAATAAATTTGGATTATTTTTTTTCATATTTCATTATTTCTTTTAGCGTATTTGCTGCTTCAATAGATTTTTTTTGTAGAATTTGAGAAATGGCAATTTTATATAAATAAACATAATCATTTTTGTCATATTTATACCTATATTTAAATATGTTTTCTCCATCTTTTAGATATTCTTGATCAGGATCTGATTGATTAACTAAACCTACAAGATTAAATAATTTATCAAAATCTCCTGTCATTAGATAGTTTCCCATTTTTTCTAATTCTTTAATTTTATTTATTTGAAATTCACCATTATCATATTTATTTGGGATCTCTTTATTAAAAACTTTATTTACTTTAACGGGTATTTTTTTTGTTTTATTAGATATTAAAATATGATCAAATTTTAATGAATCACTATATTTAAATTGATCTTTCAAACTCACTTTTTTAATTATCTCTATATTTTTATTTGATACATTTAAAATTTTTGGAAATGAAATATTGATTTCATATTTCTTTTCCCTGTTCCTAGCATTAATAATTAAATTACTATTGCTTAAAATCTCAGAACTTCCCCTTAAGTCAGCAGTAATACCATTAGCACTAAAAATCAAATCTAATTGTAGAGGTACTGAATTCTTATTAATGATGGATATTGATTCATTAATAAATTTTCTTTTATATAGAGTAGCTTGTGTCCCATCTGGTAATTTCCAAGAACTATAATTTTCAAATTTATTTGAGCTGCTTATAAGATTTGATAATGCAATTTTTGAATTATTAGACATTACTCCTTGTTCTCCATCTTTCAAAAGGAACCAATTATATCTATCTAAATCATCTTTATATGATTGATCATTGCTTATAATTTGTCGTACAAAAATATTTTTATTTTGCATATTCGCTTCTGATGCAAGATTAAAGGTATTTAATTCTTTTGTGTCTGGTAATATAGCAATTACAGATTTTGAATAAGGGGAAAACTTACTTACGATTTCGATAATTTCTTTATGTGGCCAATAAGGTTTCGAAGTTTTCGTTGATTTAAAAAATATATTTTTCTGTAAAGATAAATTCAATATTAGTTTTAATAAAATAATTAAAATAATAAAGATCTTATATGATTTAACCCAATTATAATTTTTTAAATTTGTTATGAATAAACCTGAAAATATACATAATGATGGGAAAATGGGTAATATAAATCGTAAATCCTTAGAGCTCATTAAAGTACATATAATTAAAATATTTATTGGAAGGCTTAAAAGAAAGATATTGTTTATTCCTAATTTGTTCGTAATGTTTTTGCTTAAGCTGGAATTTTTTAATTTGCGTAATATTTTCATAGAGGCTATTACAAAAAAACTCCCGCATATGGTAGGCCCTACTAATTTGATTATTATCTTGGGATAAAAAATAAGTCCTTCCAAAGTATTAGCTTCTAGTCCATCCTGATACTTAATCCCCCACTGCCAAGAATTAACTATACTGGTAATTATCGTAAGCCAGTTAAAACTAACCCAAGGCCAAATTATTACTATAAAGATTGTTAAAAATAATGATAAGGAAATAATTTTATTTAAATTAAAATTTTTAAGTAATAAATAAAAAGTATATATGTATGGTATTACCAAGAAAAAAATACCAGTTGGTTTAGTAAGAAATAGAAAGCCTAAGGTAATACCTAATATTAGAGATAATAAATAATTGCCATTTGATTTGAAGAATTTAAATAGGATGTAAAAATTTAGATTTAAAAAACAAATCTGAGAAATATCAATTAGGTATTCAACTCTTTGATCAAAAATATATGGATTAAAAGCGAAAATAAATGCTCCCCACAATCCAGCTTTTTTATTCCCTATTTCTCTGCATATATTAAAAATACATAAAATTGTAATAATAGAAAAAATATTGTTGGACAAAATACTACTTTCATAACTTTTCCCAAAGAATTTTAAAAAGATTGATGAAAATATATAAGTTAAAGGTCCCCTATAAGTTTCTGATATACTCCAAAAACCCTGCCACCATTCGTAATTATTAAAACTAAAATTTTCTAAAAAATTATACGTCTTGAATAAATTAGAAAGATGATAACCTTGATCCCATGCGGGTAAATAAGAAATATTAAGAAGATAAATTTTATCAATAATAAAACTAGAAATAATTATCCAAAAAAGTATTAAATTAGTTTTATTAATTTTCTGGAAAAAATTACTTATATGCATTTTTTATTAAATTTTGATTTTCATCATTAATACATTTTAGTCCTGCTAATAATATCCAGAAAAGTAAACTAATCCTGCCATCAAAATATTGAATATCTATTTGCTGAGAAAGTAAGAAAATTATTATCGCAGTCCATATACTTCTATCAAATATATTTTTTTTATCTGTGATATATATATTTTGGAAGGACTTTATTAAAATCCGACAAATAAAAAATATAAGTATTATCGTACACGGTATTCCATAGCTTATGGATAATTCAGCAAGGATATTATGAGAATGTCCTTTCCAAAACCCTTTTTCGAGCTCATATATGACTGGAAATGAAGCTGCTCCAGTGCCAAATAAAGGATTGTTTATAACTAATCTAAAGGCTTCTTGAATAATTTCTAATCTTGTTACATCTAAATTTTTAAATCCCTCATTCGTAAATTCTTGCCAAACTTTATTGGGTATAATATCCCTCAATAAATTTTGTATTCCACTTTCAAAGAAATTCTGTGTTGTAACTAGAATTAAGGTGATTGTAAAAAAAATAAATGGGAAAAACCATTGTAATGATGATGTTCCCAAAACTAATGGAATTGAAAGTAATGAACAACCCCATGCATTTCGGGAATTTGTAAGAAAAATACAAGATATAATGCCAAAAAGGATAATCCTAAAAAAATTTTTTTTAATTTTTTTTGAAGTCTTATTAAAAGATTGAGCAATGCAAAGAGGTAAAATAAAAGTAAACCAAGCCCCTGCATAATTAGCATGATTAAATTGGGCAGTTAAACCTGAAATCGAATCTATTGGTCTTTGATACCAAATGATAGTTCCATTAAATAATTCTAAGGGACCATGCCAATTAAAGAACGTTTGTCCAATGCCTGAAAATATTACTGGTATTGTACTTAAGCACAAAATTAGACTGGTACATTCTCTATCCTCTTTTGTTTTAAGAAATTCTTGAGAAGAACAAAAAATCCAAAAAAATGGAATCCAGTTAAAAAGACCTATCCAAGATGAGTTTTTATTAAGTTCTTCACTATAAATATTTTTTAAGAAAAATATTTGAAGGATAGAACTTATTAGCATTAAAATAGATGCAATTATAATGAGTAAATTTGTCTTATCTTTAAAGAATGAAGCCTTTGTTTTCAAACTATTTATTAATAGTGAAACTACAATAAGTACAAAGGCTATCGCAGGAGCGGAAGGTAAAATAAATAAACCTGTTCTGAATATATTAATTTCTTTAATTAAGATGCTATGAAAGTTAGAAATTTTATAGTTATGCATTTTCAGAGTATTTATAAGACAAATATATCAAAAATTAAAAATTGCTAAAAGTTAAATTTTTTTAAATAAGTAGCAGGATGATTTACAAAATTTATAAATAATTTTTTCATTAAAATCAGTTTTTAACTCCAAAAATAATTATAAATCTACAACCAAACAGATTTGATTAATAGTTTATATTTAATAAAGTAATTTGAGATATAATTTTATAAGTAAGATGGAAAAGTCTATTTTTGAGTTGTTTAAATAATGAATAAATCTACTGCTTTAATTGTAGGAATAAGTGGTCAAGATGGAGCATATCTGGCTAAATTATTACTTTCAAAAGGATATATTGTTTACGGATCCACTAGAGATTCTTCAATATGTGACACAACAAATTTATCAAGACTAAAGATTGTAAATGATATAAATTTATTATCGCTTGCTCCAAATGATTTTAGAAGTGTATTCAAAGCAGTAAATTCTATAAATCCAGATGAAGTATATTATTTAGCCGGTTTAACAAGTGTTGGCTTGTCTTTTGAGCAACCAGTGGAATGTATGGAATCAATATCTTTAGGAACTTTAAATTTTCTTGAAGCGATAAAATTAAATGATAAAAAAATTAAATTTTTTAATGCAGGAAGCTCAGAATGTTTTGGAAATACAAATAAAATAATTGCAAATGAAAAAACTGTTTTTTCCCCTAGAAGCCCTTATGCTACTGCAAAAGCAACTGCTTTTTGGATAGTTTCAAATTATAGAGAATCTTATAATCTATTTTGCTGTACTGGAATTCTTGGTAATCATGAATCACCATTAAGAAATAAAAGATTCGTGACAAAGAAAATAGTGAACGGTGTTTGGGATATTGTTTGTAAAAAGTCTAAAGAATTAAGATTAGGCAACCTAGATACGTGGAGAGATTGGGGTTGGGCACCTGAATATGTTGAAGCTATGTATTTAATGATGCATTCTCAAGAACCTGAAGATTACATAATTGCAACTGGGGTTACAAATTCTTTAAAAGATTTTGTGTCAATGGCTTTTAAAAAATTTAGTTTAGATGAAAGTAAATTTGTAATTTGTGATAAAAAACTTTTAAGACCTAGTGATATAAAGTATTCATATTTAGATCCCTCCAAAATATATAAGAATCTAAATTGGAAATCAGAAAAAAATCTTGAAAAAATAATAGATGAAATGTTTGAGGATCTTATTAATCAAAGCTAAGAAGGAGGAGACTCAATTGCCCCATGAATTTCGAATCCTTGTTTTTGAAGCATAGCTTCTTTTTTTGCTTCTTTTGTATCAAGCTCGATCATTTCGCTAATTAGATCGTCAAGTGAGATCTCCGGTTTCCAATTAAGGCGTTTTTTTGCTTTTGAAGGGTCTCCGAGTAATTCATTAACCTCTGTAGGTCTAAAATAACGATCATCTATTCTTATAACAATTTCGTTATTATCTGCTCTTCTCCCAATTTCATTAACTCCCGATCCTTCCCAAATAATTGCAGGACCATCTTCTTTCTTATTCCATCCGAGCTTTGCTGCACTTTTTTCAATAAACTCTCTTACTGTTTTCATTTCTCCAGTAGCAATAACAAAGTCTTCCGGAGTATCTTGTTGTAACATTAGCCATTGCATATAAACATAGTCTTTCGCATGTCCCCAATCTCTTTTTGCATCAAGATTACCCATATAAATACATTTCTCAAGCCCAAGATTTATTCTTGAAAGCCCCCTTGTTATTTTCCTTGTAACGAAAGTTTCACCCCTTCTTGTGCTTTCATGATTGAATAGTATTCCATTACATGCAAACATTCCATAGGCCTCTCTATAGTTAACTACTATCCAGTAAGCATAAAGTTTTGCTACTGCGTATGGACTTCTTGGATAAAAAGGGGTTGATTCCTTCTGCGGCACTTCTTGTACTAGTCCATATAGTTCACTTGTGCTTGCTTGATAAATTTTTGTTTTTTCTATCAGTTTAAGATTCCTAACTGCCTCAAGAATTCTTAAAATCCCTAATGCATCACAGTTCGCAGTGTATTCAGGTGTTTCAAAACTAACTGCCACGTGACTTTGAGCACCCAAATTATAAATCTCGTCAGGTTCAACTTTTTTTATTATTTTCATAATGTTCGTGCTATCAATAAGATCACCATAATGAAGAATAAACCTTGCGCCTTTTTCATGTGGGTCTTGATAGAGGTGGTCAATTCTTGAAGTATTAAAAGAACTTGAACGTCTTTTTATGCCATGTACTTCATAACCTTTATCAATCAACAATTCTGCGAGGTAACTTCCATCTTGTCCAGTAATGCCAGTTATTAGAGCTTTCTTCATCTATTTATAAAAATTTAATATCTTTACATTTTAGTAAAATATTGTTTCTTAGTAAAATCACATTTACACATTTTGTCTGAAGGGATTTAATTAAATATTTTGTTTAACTAATTTTGATTTAAAATAAAATTTAAAGTTTATTTTTGAATGTTTAAAGCAATCTTTAATGGTAGTTATATCTCCGAAAAAAACACAGGAATTGGAGAGTTATCAGAAAGACTATTAGAAAATTTTTCCTCTGACAAAATTCTTTTATTAGATCCAAGAAATTCTAATAAAAAAAATAAACTTAAAATCTCATCTAAATTATCTCCAGGGAGTAGTAAGTTTGCCCACATAAAAAGATTATTCTGGATACAAAGAAAAATTCCATATTTAATGAAAAAATATCAGGCCAAATATTTTATCTCACCATTACCTGAAGCCCCCTTATTTGTGGGTCTTTCAACTATTGTTATTATACCGGATTTAATTCCCCTTAGATTTCCAACTTTATCTTTTATTACCCTATATTATTTATTTTATGTACCGTTAGTCTTATATAAATCAAAATTGGTTTTGTGTATTTCAAAGGCTACAGCAATAGAAGTAAATAAGAAATATAAAATACCTTTCACCAAATTAAGAATACTCAAATTAGGTTTTAATAAAAAAGAAGTCTACCCTCTAAATCTTAAAAGAGAAAATATTTTTCTTGTTATTGGAAGACACAATAAATACAAAAATTTAAAAAGATTATTAATTGCCTTTAGATCTTTTAATCATAAAGATTATCAACTTATTTTTGTAGGACCTTTTGATAAAAGATATACACCTGCTTTAAAAAAATTATCTAAAAAATTGAATATTGAAAAACAATGTATTTGGAAAAATTGGGTTTCTAATAATGAGAAACTAAATCTTCTAAATAGATGTAAAGCACTATATTTAATAAGTTTATGGGAGGGATTTGGGTTGCCAGCTTTAGAAGCTTTAGCTTGCGGTACTCCAGTTGTAGCTTCAAATACAGGGGCAGTTAAAGAAATTCTTGAGGGTAATGGAATACTTGTAAATCCAAAAAATATAGAAGAAATAAAACGCTCTATGCAAAAAGTAAATTTAGAAAAAGATATTATGGCTAAATTCTCTCAATTAGGACCAAAAATAGCCTCAAAATATGATTGGAAAGAGTCAGCAAAAGTAATTGAAAAAATAGTAAATATTTGAAAATTTTTATTATTTAAGTATTTTCTTTTCTAAAACGCTCAAATCCTTAAAGCTTTCAGAATTTCTACATAATTCTTCAAAAGAACCTGAATGCGAAATCTCACCTCCGTTAAATTCAAAAATAATATCTGCATTAATTACGGTAGACAACCTATGTGCAATTATTATTAATGTACAATTATTCCCTTTTAAATCTATAGACTCCATTACTTTAGATTCTGTTTTATTGTCCAGAGAACTAGTAGCTTCATCCATTATTAATAATTTTGATTCCCTATAAAAGGCTCTTGCTATTGCTAATCTTTGCCTTTGACCGCCTGAAAGAGCAATACCATTTTCTCCAATAATAGTTTCTAATCCTCTTGGTAATTTAGAAATTAATTCAGTTAGTTTTGCTGAATCGATAGCCTTTTTTACTTTAGGTAAGTCAATATCATCTCTATCTTGCGCGAAGGCAATATTTTCAAGAATTGTGGTGTTATTTAAATAAAAAGATTGAGGCACATAGCTGCAGTGAGCTTGCCAATTAGTAACATCCTTACTTTTAAGAATGTTGTTATCTAAATATAAATGACCCATATTGGGTTTTAATAATTGAAGTAGTAAGTTTACGGTAGTAGTTTTTCCACTCCCTGTTGCTCCAACGAATGCAACTTTTGAACCAACATTAATATCAAATGATAAATTTTTTATTACATCTAATTCTGTCTCAGGGTATTTATAATAAACGTTTTTAAATGAAATTTTCTTTTTGGGATATATAAAATTTTTATCAAAGGAAGGCTTTTTGATTTGATTAAATTGATTATTATTCGATAATTTTATCAACTTTACTGTTTCCTCTAAATCTGGAATGCCACCCCTTATAGAGTTGTAGGCCCTGAAAGTATCTTGCAAAGGAGGAGTAAGTTTAAGAGAGGCTGCAGCGATTGTTGCTAAGAAAGGTATTATTTCAGAGATTTGATTGATATCATTGATTGTAAAATATGGAAATATACCAATAATAAAAATTAAAGAAATACCAAATGGTTCAACCAGAGCTCTTGGTATTTCTGGCAAAGTTTCACTTTTTTCTATAGTTGGTATCAAATCTCTACCTTTCTTTTTATATCTTTTAAAAAAATATTTTTGTGAATTGCTTAATTTTACGTCAATTATTGATCTGATAGCTTCATTTAAAATTCCATTAGATGTAATCTCTAAATCAATCCTTTTTCTATTTGAGATCCTAATCTTAGGTATTATATAAAGTGAAATAGAAAGATAACCAATTAATAATCCCAAAATCAGGAAAAAAGCAGTTGATTTTGCAATTACTAATACAGTTATTGAAATGAATGCGATTATAAAACCCCCACTTACTACTTGAAGTACTGGTAAAACTACAATGTCTGAAACTTTATTGATATTTAATAAAACTGAGGCTGAAAGGTCAGTCTTATTATTTGCAAGAAAGAAATCGTATTCTTGAGAAAGTAAGTTTTTAAGTGCTTGATCCGAAAGATCTCTCCAAATAGTGGCTTTTAATCTGAATTGTTTAGCCTTTAAGATAATCTTGATAATAGATGAAAACCAATTTGATAAGATAAAAGCACTTATAAGAATTAAAATTTTATATTTTGGTTCAAAATCAAATACGTTACTTAATAAATTTATTGAGGGATTAGGCTTGCCTATTATGAAATTAAATAACCTTGCTAATAAAAAAATTACTATTAATTCCGATATTCCTGCGATTATAGAAATTGGTATGAGATAAAAAAGTTGTGTTCTCCTTTCTTTTGGAAGGAAGTAAAGCACTTCCTTCAGATATCTTAATGTCTTACTTTTTTTCATTATTTAATGTTCGCATAATCAATAAATTTTAAATTTAATTCTTAGACAGTTTATTTATTGTTTATCAAATTTGATTTTTAATAGTTTTCTTATTTTTAGGTCGTTTTGGTTTAGCCATTTTGCAGAATTTGATTTAATTTTTGATTATTCATTCTTTAGCTTCTACAACATAAAAATTAAAAATTGCAGTTTATAAAATATTAAAGAAAGAGGTTTAATTAGTTTGAAAATAAATCTAAAAACCAATCAAAAAAAACGTACTTATAAAGTTGAAAAAATATTAAAAAAATTTTTTAATTTTATAAAAGTTTTGATAATTTAAATATTTCTCTTTTTTTCAAAATTAACGCTTCCTGCAGGATTCGAACCTGCGGCCCACTGCTTAGAAGGCAGTTGCTCTATCCAGCTGAGCTAAGGAAGCATCAATCTATTATATCGAACCCCACATACCTAAACAAAATAAGTAAACCTTTTTAAAAAAATTGAAAGTTAATCTCTATTTTATTCTCTTTCAACAAAAAATCACATAAAATATAGTGTGTGGCATTTTTACTCTTGACCAAAAGACTTACTGAGAAACAAAAAGAAGAAATGGTTAGAAGTTTTAAATCTGGTATGGCTTTTGATGTTTTGTCTCAAAATTATTCTTGCACTAAATCTACAATCATAAGAAACCTAAAAAAGAATCTTGGAGAAAAAAAATATAAGGAATTAGTCAATAAAAATAATTCTCTTAAAGGAAAAAATAAAAAGGGCACAAATTTAACTAATAATCTTTTGAATTCAAATCTCGATGATAAAACTTCTAAGAAAGCTACTGAAAATGTACAAACTTTGGGGGAAAATAGAAATGATTCAAAGTTCCTTTCTTTCGAATCTTTTTTCGAGATTCCTCCCTTAGATTATGAAATAGAAAATGCGCCCCGAAAAGAATTATCCTCGGTTCCTATTTCAGAGGTTGATTTCCCAAAAGTTGTTTATATGGTTGTAGATAAAAAAATTGAGTTAGAAATTAAATTGTTAAAAGATTTCCCAGAATGGGATTTCTTACCTCATGATGACCTAAGCAGAAAAACTATTGAAATATTTTTTGATTTAAAGCTTGCTAAAAGATCTTGCAATAAAGAACAAAAGGTACTGAAAGTTCCTAATACAGATGTTTTTAGAATCGCAGCACCTGTTCTGCTTGAGAAGGGCATTTCAAGAATTGTTTGTGCTGAAAATTTAATAGCTCTCTGATCAATTTTTAATCTTTATTTGTATTGAGAAGGAGTAAGCTTCCTAAAATAGAACCTAATAAAAAACTTGAGCCGACGATAAAACTAATAGGAAGCTCAATAGTTTCGTCGAGTAATAAGTCTACTTTACTTTTGCTTGAACTATTTTGTATTCCAATAAATAGTGCTAAAAATAAACAACAGTTGAAAATTCCTGATAAGAATAATTTTTTAAATATGAAGCTCATTTAAATTAATCTTTTAGTCTTAAATAATATTATATATTTCGCTCTTTTTAAATCCATTTTTCTTTGCTAGGTATTTAGAAGCTGCTGATAAGCTTAATCCTGCTTTTATTAAATCATTTAGATCTTTTTTTATAATTAATTTATCATGATTAAAATCTCTTTTCTTGTTTATCCCTTTTAAAACAATTGTTATTTCACCAATAACATCCTTATCTCTAAAGTACTCTATAACTTCATTAATATTATTACCGACATGTTCTTCAAATTTCTTTGTTAATTCTCTTGAAACCGTGATCTCTCTATCCCCTCCACAAAAATCAAATAACTCTTCTAATAATTTTTTTAGCCGCTTAGGTGATTCATAAATTATTGTCGTTTTTTGATTTTTGCTAATTTCTAAAAGAATTTTATCTCTATCGATTTTCTTTTTAGGAAGAAAGCCTTCAAATATAAAACTAGAAGAGGGTAAACCACTTGAAACAAGCGCTGTTATCGCGGCACATGCGCCGGGAACACAAATTACATCGATTCCTTCGGATTTTACGCACCTAGCAATATCTTCCCCTGGATCGCAAATTCCTGGCATGCCAGCATCACTCACAATTGCGATGGATTTTCCTTCTTTTAGTTCATTAACTATTTTTGGAATTTTAATTGAAGAATTATGTTTATTAAAACTTATGAGTTTATTTGAGATATTGAACTTGCTTATTATTTTTTTTGTTTGTCTTGTATCTTCACAAGCAATTAAAGAAACGTTAGCTAAAATATTTAATGCTCTTTGTGATAGATCATTTAAATTTCCAATTGGGGTGCCAACCATATATAAAATACCGTTTTCCGGTTCCTCCTTTCTATGTGATAATGAGTAAATATTATTCATTAAATGATTAAGTTGCCTTCTGGTATAGATATTAATAATCTTATCGATGATGTAAGATTTTTCAGCTGGGAAGCCGCAGATATTTTGCTTTATTACTCTAATTTGTTAGAAAATTCAGATGATAAAACAAATATACTTAAAAATAATAATGAAGATGATCCTGTTACTTTGGCTGATTTGAAAGTCAATGAGTTGATTATTAAAAGAATAAATGAAAAATATAAAAATATTAACTGGGATATTTTGAGCGAAGAAAATGTAAAAAGTTCTTCAGAAATTTTTAATAGTAAGAATGATTGGATGTGGGTTCTTGATCCTCTTGATGGAACGAAAGATTTTATACAAGGGACAGGTGATTATGCAATGCATTTGGCATTAAACTTCAAACAAAAACCTTTTATTGGTTTTGTTTTGATTCCAAATAAAAATCAATTATGGATAGCAGATGGAGAAAAAACTTGGTGTGAAAAAAGAGATGGATCAAAATACGAACCAAATCTCTTTAATAAAAACAATCTCCAAGAAATGACTTTAGTGACAAGTAAAAATCATGGAAATAAAGTTTTGAAAAACTTAATAAAAAAAATAAATTTTAGCAAAGTTAAAATAATGGGAAGCATTGGTTGCAAGATAGCATCAATATTAAGGGGAGAGAGTGATATTTACATCTGTCTAAGTTTACCTGGGAAAAGTTCTCCGAAAGACTGGGATTTCGCTGCGCCAGAATCTATTCTGAAAGCAGCTGGTGGAGCAATTACAAATTTAGATAATCAAGAACTTACTTATGGGAAAGCTAGTTTACAACATGGGGGTGTAATAGTCGCAACAAGTAGTATGAATAATCACGGAAGTATTTGTCGCGAAATAAAGAAAATTATTGAGAAGGAAGATATTTATTCTATTTGATCTTTAGTTGAGTGGAGCAACTGGAGTTGGGGTTGGTTCTGGGTAGGACATTCCATTATTTTGTCCAACACCTCTCAAGGTAAGATTGATTCTCCCTCTGCTGTCAATTTCTCTTACTCTTACAGTCACTTCATCTCCTTGTCTGACTACATCTTCGACTCTCTCAACTCTAGCTTCAGATAATTGAGAAATGTGAACCATCCCTTCTTTGCCTGGCAATATTTCTACAAAAGCACCTATGGGTATTATTCTTGTTACTACTCCAGAAAAGATCTCACCTTCATGAACCTTGCGCGTTAATCCTTCTATTATCTTTTGAGCTTCTTCTGCAGCAGCTCCGTCATGAGAAGCAATAGTGACAATCCCACCATCTTCTATATCTATTTTTGTATTAGTTCTTTCAGTGATTCCTTTAATAGTTCTTCCACCGGGTCCAATAACTGTTCCTATAAGCTCAGGATCAATTCTAAAGCTTAATAGTCTGGGGGCATGAGGAGAAAGTGATTCTTGAGGCTTGTCTATTGCTGCTTGCATCTTTTCTAAAATATGTAATCTTGCAGGACGAGCTTTTTTAATCGCATCTGAAATAATAGAGACTGGTAAACCTGTAATTTTCATATCCATTTGTAAAGCTGTTATACCCTTATCGGTACCTGCAACTTTAAAATCCATATCTCCAAGAAAGTCTTCAATGCCTTGAATATCTGTAAGAATCCTTACTTCTTTACCTTCCTTGATTAAGCCCATGGCAGTACCACTTACAAGAGCTTTGAGAGGAACCCCTGCATCCAATAATGAAAGCGTGCTCCCACATACAGAACCCATTGAAGTTGATCCGTTAGAGCTTAAAACTTCACTAACTACCCTAAGCACATAAGGAAATGTTTCTTTGCCAGGCAATACAGGAATTATTGCTCTCTCGGCTAATGCTCCATGGCCAATTTCTCTTCTTCCAGGAGTTCTCATCGGTCTTGTTTCTCCCACTGAATATGGAGGGAAATTATAGTGATGGAGATAAGTTTTTTCTGTACTTGGATTTAGGTCGTCCATTTCTTGAGCATCACTAGGAGTACCTAACGTAGTTGTAGATAATACTTGAGTTAAACCTCTTTGAAATAAAGCCGATCCATGGACTCTTTTTGGAAGAATTCCGGCAGAAGCAGATATTTTCCTAACTTCGTCGAGATCTCTTCCATCAACTCTTTTCCCATCATTAATGATTTGCGACCTCATCAATTTCTTGGTGAGTTTTTTAAAATCAACACTTAATAACTTATCGTTTTCTGATAAAAGAACTTTTAATTGGTTGTCCTCTTTCAAAGATTCGATTTTGCCTTGAGTATCAACTTTTATTTTTTCAAGTTCAAGATCTCTTTCTTCCTTTGAAAGATCAAATTTCTTTAAAACTAACTCAATCGGTTTTGTGCAATTTTTCTCTAAATAAGAGGGTAATGTTTTATCTTCTTCAGGCTCAGATGGTTTAATCTGTTTTATTCCTAAATCTTTTAATAAATCTTCTTGCGATTTAATAAGTTCAGTAACTGCTTCATAACCAAAATCTATAGCCTCGATCGTATCTTGCTCCGATAACTGGTTAGCACCTGCCTCAATCATGACAATGCCTTCAGATGAACCTGCAACAACAATGTCTAAATCTCCTCTTTCTATTTCTCTATAACTTGGATTTAAGATGAAATCATCTCCTATTAGACCAACTCTAACTGCAGCCATTGGCCCATAAAATGGAATCTCTCCAAGCAAAGTCGCTATTGAAGCCCCAGTAACGGCTAAAACATCTGCGGGAACTCTTTCATCAAGAGAAAGACAAGAGGCAACAATTTGTATTTCATCTCTCATCCATGATGGGAAAAGTGGCCTCATTGGCCTGTCAATCAATCTTGCTATTAAAGTCGCTCTTTCTGGAGGGCGACCTTCTCTCCTCATAAAACCACCAGGAATTCTTCCGGCAGCATATAGTTTCTCCTCGTAGTCACATATTAGAGGTAGAAAGTCTGAAGCATCTTTTTTTGTAGTTTTTGTTGCTGTAACTAATAGAGAGGTGTCACCGCACTCAATCATTACTGATCCATTTGCTTGAGGAGCATATAGTCCTGTAGTTAGTCGTATCTCTCGTCCGTCAAACGTGATCGACTTATTTTGTCCTTCCACTTTTTAAACTATTAATCTATACATGATTTATTCTTACATTTTATAGGGACATATTGAGTAAATTATTTAGATAAACTATAAAAATTCTTAAATTTGTTCCAAAAATGAATTTTAGTTTATTTAATTTTTTATCTTACGGTAGAGAATAATGATAGAAAAACTTACTTGTATTACCAACTTGATTTAACTACTCCAGGGAGCTCACCATTATGAGCTCTTTGTCTTAACTGATTCCTGCAAAGACCAAAGTCTCTGTAGACTCCTCTTGGTTTGCCAGTTGCCCAACATCTATTCCTAACTCTGTTTGGGGCTGAGTTTCTAGGCAGACCCTGTATCTTTCTATGTATTTCTAGTCTTTCCATTGGATCTTTTGCAGCGTTGAATTCATCTAATAATGATTTTCTTTTTGCAGCATATTTCAATACAAGCTTTTTGCGTTTGACTTCTCTCGCAATCATGGACTTTTTAGCCATCTAATAGAATTCTTTAAACTGAATATTATTTTAACAGCTTGGATAACAATTTTAAAAATTTATTTATTGGTTTAATAATCTTTGTACGATTAAAAGTTGACTAGTATCCCTTATGATTAGAAGCACGCTAAGTCCAACTAAAAGAAAGAAACTTGATTGAGTAACAACCATTTGTACCTTGACCGGGACTGGTTTTCCTCTAAAACCTTCAATCAAAGTAAAAACAAGTTGTCCCCCATCCAATAATGGTAAGGGTAAAGAATTGAGAACTGCCAAATTTATAGAAATTAGTGCGGCAAATAATAATATTCCAGTTCCTCCTTGTTGTGATAGTTGAGCACCAATTTCAACAATTTTGACGGGCCCACTTAATTGTTGAGCTGTTGAGGAGAAATTTGTAATTAATCCTTTATAACCTTGTATGGTTTTTACCAAAAGTGATGAAAACTCATTATTGGTGTATTTAAAAAGTTCGAATATATTTTTTGTCTTTTTCGTCTCTTTTTTTATATTTGGTTGTAATTGAGCTCCTATTGTACCCTTCCCATCTATGTTTTTTGGGACCAAAGTTAAATCTTTCAGAACACCATCTCTATCAATCGTTAGCGATATTGGGTTCTCTGATGCATTTTGGATGTCTTTTACTAAAGCAGAAACAGCTTGATCACCAACTCCTAAAGTATTGTTTTCAATTTTTAAGATTTTATCCCCTGCTTGTAATCCAGCAATAGAAGCAGCCTTCTCTGGCTGAGTAGCTAAAACTAAAATACCAGGCTCTGGATCAAATGGGATTCCAATAGTAGTTACATTTACGATCAAGATACTATAAGCAAGAATTAAGTTAGCAAATACGCCAGCGGATATTACAATTACTCTTTGGATAACTGGCCTATTTTTTAAAAGATTTGGATCTTTAGGGTCAATATTATTTATCTCTTCATCAGGGAAGGAGACAAAGCCCCCTAATGGAAAGGCTCTAAGTGAATAAGTTATGTTTTTATATCTTTTCTGAATTATTGATGGTCCAAAACCAATTGAAAATCCATCAACATATATACCTTGCAAAATTGCCGCAAGAAAATGTCCCATCTCATGAAAAAAAATGAGAAATCCCAGAACTGTAATTGAGGTTATAACGTTCATTTAGATATATTAAGCAGTTTTTAAAATATTTGATCCAAAATATGGAACTAGAGCATCTGGAATTTTTACGCTCCCATCTTTTTGTTGGCCATTCTCAAGAATAGCAGCCATAGTTCTTCCAATCGCAAGCCCACTACCATTTAAGGTGTGAAGATATGTATTTTTTTTATCAATTTTTGCTCTTATAGATGATCTGCGGGCTTGAAAGTCTAGACAATTGCTACAACTTGAAATTTCCCTATAACATTTACTACTTGGTAGCCAGACTTCAAGATCAAAAGTTCTGCTTGAAGAAAAACCTAAGTCCCCAGTACAAATATCAACTAATCTGTAAGGTAGATTGAGTTTTTTTAAAATACTTTCTGCATCTAAAGTGATCTTTTTATGAGCTTCAATAGATCTACTTGGATCACAAAACCAATATAGTTCAACTTTATTAAATTGATGAAGTCTTATTAAACCTTTTGTATCCCTTCCATAACTTCCAGCTTCTCTTCTAAAACATGGGCTATATGCAACATACTTAAGGGGTAATTGTTTGGAATCAATGATATCATTTCTGTGAAAAGCGGTTAGTGGAACTTCAGCAGTGGGAGAAAGCCACAGATCGTCATTAGAACACTTAAAACTTTCATTTGAAAATTTAGGTAATTGACCAGATCCGGTAAGACTTTCTGAATTCACTAAAGCTGGAGGCATTAACTCTAAATAACCATTGCTAGTATGCATGTCGAGCATGAAATTTATTAATGCTCTCTCTAATCTGGCCCCATTACCAATAAGTGTAATAAAACGACTTTTTGATATTTTAGTTGATTTGACAGTTTCAAAAAGATTAAGACTTTCGCCTATTTCCCAGTGAGATTTAAGATTTTCTGTTACTAACGGTTCGCCCCAAGTTTTTACTTGGACATTATGACTTTCATCTTTTCCAATAGGAGCATCTTTGCTAGGTAAATTTGGTAAATTACAAATTTTATTATATATATTTTTATCTAAGGTTCTTTTTTTCTCCTCAAATTCTGAAATTTTAGTTCTGTATTCATTTCCTTTTTTCTTTAAAATATTCACTTCTGGGGAATCATTGTTTTTAGATTTGCTGATTTCTTGACCGATCAATTTACTTAACTTTTTACTCTCCGATTGGAGGCTAGATATTTCTATATCAATTTCTTTTTTTTGAAGAGTTAATTCATGAATTTGGGAAATATTAAAGACTTTTCCTCTGAGGGATAAACTTTCTTCGATTGAAGTTGGATTTTCTCTTATAGATTTTTGATCTAACACTATTTTTTTTTATACCTTATTAAAATAGTTAATCTAAATTCATTATTAGGGATTTTTGACTAAAAATTAACTAAATTAATGATTCCTAACTTACGGAATATGTTTAAACAAAATTTTCTTGTTAAGACGCAGATCTAGCCCTCCCTGTAGATGACCATTCTTTTAATAAATTAATTTGCTCTTTAGCTGTTCTTGATAAGGGAACTAGTTCAGAAACTGCCTTTATTAAATCTTTCTCCATAAGTTCTCTATTTTCAGAGAATGAAATATGCATACCCTCTATTACTGCTTGTTCAAGTTCTGCTCCTGAGAATCCATCTGTTCTATCGATGATAGTAGATAGAGGAAAACTATAACTTGGTCTTCTTTTTTTTAAGTGCAAATCCAGAATACTTAATCTTTCTTCAGAATTTGGTAAATCAAGAAAAAATATCTCATCAAACCTACCTTTCCTTAATAATTCAGCAGGAAGCTTATCTATGGCATTAGCGGTAGCTATCACAAATACGGCGGATTCTTTCTCAGCCATCCAAGTTAGCAAACTTGCCAAAACTCTCTGACTTGTCCCTCCATCACTTCTGGCATCGCCACCAAAGCCCTTATCAATTTCATCGATCCAAAGGATACAAGGAGACATGGCCTCAGCTCTTAATATTGCTTCTCTTGTTCTTGCCTCGCTTGAACCAACAAGGCTAGAAAATAGTCTTCCAACATCTAACCTAAGTAGCGGCATCGACCAACTCTTAGAAATTGATTTTGCCGTGAGAGATTTACCTGTTCCTTGAGCTCCAACGAGTAAGACTCCCTTGGGAATAGGTAATCCATAATCTCTAGCTTCTTTAGAAAAGGCCCTATATCTTTGATTAAGCCAAACTTTTAAAACACTTAAACCACCTATATCATCTTGACTTGATTTCGCATCGAAAAATTCTAAAATTTCACTTCTTGCGATCACTTGTTTTTTCTCTTCAAGAATATCTTTAATATCTTCTTTACTTATTTTTCCTCTTTGAGCAAGGGCCTTTGCAGTGACTTGTTTTACTTTTATTTCGGTAAGTCCACTTGAAGCTATAGAAAGTTCGTTTAAGTCTTGTTCCTCTAAATTTGAGTTGGTATTGATAGCAATTTTTTTTAATAGATTTTTCAATTCTTTTTGATCAGGTAAAGGTAAATTTATAATTGCCATTAATTCATCTAACTCTTCTGATGATGGAAATAAATGAGAACTTATAATTAAATTGTGACTAGTTTTCTTAAGCGCTGAAGATAGCTCTTTAATAGTTCTGTTAATAGATGGATCGTCATAAAATTTATGAAAATCTTTAACTAGTAAAACTATTGAAACTTCAGAACTTTGTTCTTTAAGCCAATTAAGTACTCCTAAAGGGTTGTTAGAAAACTTACCTTCTTCATTTATTAACCCTTTTATACCGCTAACACAATCCCAAGAAACGAATCTTTTTATATTTAGTCTTTCACAAGTGAAATTTACTAACTTTTCTAATCTTTCTTCTTCTTTAGTTCTGATCCAAATTAATGAGGTTCTTGATTTTATTAGTAATTCTAAATTTCTACACCAAGAATTCATTATTTAAGAAGTTAGACTATTTTTTACTATTAGGTTCGAAAGGTAATCTTTTATCTGAGATAGTTGAAGCAGAAGTTGTTATTACTTCATTTTTTGACAATAATTGTTGATCCAAAATTTTCTGTAAATTTTCAGGAAGATCTTCTTTATTAAGCAAAAAAGTCTGAAATGCCTGGAATATATTAGCAACAACCATATAAAGTAAAACTCCAGCTGGTAGAGGGAAAAACAGAAACATTCCTGTAATCATGATCGGTGTAATTTTGTTTGCTGTTGATTGCTGTGGATTTGCAGGCATCCCCTGACTAGATAAAACTTGAGAAAGGAGTAGGGTTAATCCAAAGGCACCTACAAGTGCCGCAATATCCCAGTTAATTGACCCATCTACATAAAACCCAACTTGACCAAGAGCTTTAATAAAAAGAAAACCACTTTTAGCCGCTAAGCCAGGGATTTTTGCCTCGACTGTTGCATCACCCGGTTTAATTGCTGTTACTGTACCGTCTTGGGAAATTTTAAGATTTTCGGTTCCCTTAGAGACCTTCCATGTTGGTAGAAATTTTGATCCATTGTCGTATTTAGATAAAACTTCCGTATAACTATTGCCGTTTGTTGTTTGTAAATTTATTTTGACGGATTCTTCTGTTCCTAATTTTGTTCCATTAGGAATTGTTGCTATTACAGGAAAATGCGATTTTTCTGTAATAAAGATAGAGTGCCTTGGAGATTTGTAAGGTTTCGGATCAATAGCTGCTATTTGATCCTGTGGAACGACTTTAAGGTTAATGTTATATGGGACATCAGCAAATGGTGAACCTCTTAAGGTCGCAAACAATGCAAACAGCACAGGCATTTGTACAATCAGTGGAAGGCAACCTGCTAAAGGACTACCGAACTCATTCATTAGTTTCCCAAGTTCTTCTTGTTGTTTCTTTGGATCACCTGAAAACTTAGATTTTATTTCTGCTTGCCTTTTTTGCATTACTGGTTGCGCAATCTTCATCCTTCTAGCGCTTCTGATAGAACCAGCGCTTAAAGGAAAAAGTGCAATTCTAATTACGACTGTCAATGCAACAATCGCTAAACCGTAACTAGGTACTAAACCGTAGAAAAAATCTAGAATCGGGATAAGTAATTTTTCAGAAATGAACCCTATCACGATATTAAAAAGAGTGAAATTTTATTAGACATTTTATTTTACAGGAAAATAAGGTTTTTGTAAGTAATTTATTTAGGATTTAGTAGCAAAACCCTCTACCTCGTTGAGATTTGGGATTTGTGATCTTTTATTTATATTTTCTTCAATAAATTTTTGCTTTTCTCTGAATAAAGGTAATGATTTCATTTCAACCTTAGATCCGTCATTAAGGATAAGAACCATATCACCATATGAGCCGAATCCCCTAGGAATAGATCTGATTTCTTCTATGTTACTTAATGAAACTTGCGTTTTGCTTTTCCCAAACCATCCTCCATCTATAGTAATTCTTTTGTTTGTAATTTTATACCTCAACCACAATGCTCTTACTATTGCGGCAAAGGTAAATGGTAATCCAAGAATAGTTATACCTGCAAGAAGGTTTATTATTAAATCACCTTTTGCGGGACCTCCTTCATAAAAGGTTTCTTCATTTATGTTAATCATTTGATTAGACGAGATTTGAACAATAAGTTTTGAAAATCTTCCAAAAGTCTGCTTTGGTCATAGCAGAAATCTCCAAATTTAAGGTTAACAAGTAACCAATATGGTTTGTGGTTGTTTATTTTTTGAATGTTTTTCAATAACCACTCTTGAAGGATTCTTCTTAATTTATTTCTTTCAACAGCTTTTTTTGAGACTTTTTTACTAATAGCTATTGATACTCTAAGTTTGTTTGAAGTATTTGTGAGTTTATGGGTTAAAAGAATTGCCGGATTTGATCTTGCAACTTTAAATGTCATCAAATTTCCATAATAAATTGTGGAATTTTTATGAATATAATTAAAAGTCCTATGACCTTTTAAACGCATATCCTTAGGTAAGGCCATTTAAATTAGAAGTTATACAGCTATTCTTTCTCTACCTTTTTGTCTTCTGCTTTTTATGACTCTTCTACCAGTATGAGAACGCATTCTTACTCTAAAACCTGATACACGTTTTCTTTTTCTTGAAGTTCCGCCAAAAGTTCTTTTAGTCATTTGTTTAATTATCCTTATTTAATTTATCATTTAATCGATCACTATAGTCCAGCTTCCTAAATAATTTGAAAATGATTTTCCTTTGGGTTGCCCATATGAATGAAATTGATATAGACCTGATTTTTTGGGATTAAAGACTTTTAGGACAATTGCATAACTATCTTTATTTGAAGAAATTGGACTGTAGGGGTAAATATCTATTGAACGTAAACCTGATTCATCAGTATTAATTTCGAGATCAGCTGGAATATCTTCTAAACATTTTGTTCTATTCTCAAAACCCCCAATTCTTACCTTGCAAATATTTATTTTTTCACTTTTTAAAGTGGATTTAAAAGTTTTTGGGATTGCTAGATTAATTTTCAAAAGATCACTTTTTCGATCAGCTGGCCTCAAGAAAAAATAAATTGTATTTCTAAATTTCCTTTTATCTTCTTTTTGAAACCACTTTAATCTTCTATACGCAGAGTCTTGGTTCCACTGAAATTCCAACCCTGCTTTAGCATCTTGAATTTTATAAAAAAGAGTTGAAACTAAAACTGTTGGGATAACTAGAAGTCTTAAAATTTTAAAATTCATTGTAAGTTTCTTTGTGATTTTTAGCTTTAAGAGAATGGAATTTAAAGAATGAGTTCGTGCTATTCAAATTTAAAGCAAAAAAATAATTTCACTAAGACTAACATCTATCTGTCCTTAATTTTGCAGCGCCTTTTAAATAAGGGTGCTTTATTGCATAATTTGGTGGCAATAAAACTTGGGCCATTATTCTTATACAAAAATCAACATCATCAGATACAAACATTTGTTGGCAGTCTAAAAAGGCAACTGAATCAAGTCCATTGAATTTCCTTGCAATTGAAGCGGGGAAACATGCATTTAAATCTTTTGTCGCTGTGAATGTAATGGATAATATGTTCTTCTTGATTAAATTGTTTCGTGAAATTAATTCATCAATTAATTCCACTACGGCAACTTCTATTTCCCTAACTGAATTTCCAGATGCTGTTGTAGCACCACGAATAAATGTAATTTTATAATCATCTTTCATTTTTTTATACATATCGATTTATGGCTTGTATAACCAAAGTACTTTATTAGATGAGTCAAACTCAAAAAAGATATTTTTGATAATTTTCTCAATTACTCTACTTCCAGGAATTAGTCCAAGTATTTTTTTCTTCTTCTTCCCAAATGTTAAGGGCTGAATTTTAGGATCAATGTTAACCATTTCTGCAGCTAGCTCCCTGGCAACAAATTCATCTCCAACCTTATCAACAAGTCCAAGTTCGAGTGCTTGCGTTCCAGTGAAAATTCTTCCATCAGCAAATTTTCTTACTTCTTCAACAGGTAAATTCCTTCCTTCAGCAACAGCTTCAGTAAATTGTGTATAACTTTCATCTATAAGACCTTGGAGAAGACCTCTACCTTCCTCAGTTAGAGGTTTATCTGGAGAAAGTATGTCTTTAAATACACCGCTTTTAACAGTCTCAAATTTAATGCCGATTTTATCTAATAATTCAGAAAAGTTATTTCCTCTTATAATCACACCAATTGAACCTGTAATTGTCCCTGGATTAGCAACTATTTTGTCAGATGCAACACCAATGTAAACACCACCTGATGCTGAGATGTTCCCAAAACTAGCAATGACTTTACATCCTTTGTCTTTTAGTCTTTTAATAGCAGAGTATATTTCTTGGCTATCACCAACAGTACCCCCTGGAGAATCAATTCTCACGATTAAAGCAGGAAATTCTCTATCCTCAATTTGTTTAAGAGCTTTAAGGACTGAAACTCTTGTTGAACTAGTAATAGGCTCATCAATTACTATACGAGCTATTCTTTTTTTTGACTTTCGTCTAAAAGGCCAAATCATTCTTTTAAGGTAAATTCATAAAACTACTTTAAAAAGACTATCAGCAGACCTAATGAATTCAATCCTAAATTGGTTTTTAATGATACTCCCTTTCGCACTTTGGGGTACTTCAATGGCGGCAATGACTCCTTTAGTATCTAGTGCTGGGCCAGAGTTTGTAGCTTCTTTAAGATTACTTCCTGCTGGGATTCTTGTTCTTATAACAACATATTTGTTTAAAAGAGACTTGAAAATTTATAAGTGCGATTTGAAGTGGTTTTTTGTTTTTACGATTGTAGATGCCACTTTTTTTCAGTTGTTTTTAACTTATGGTATTGAAAAAACTGGAGCAGGTTTAGGTTCTGTCTTGATTGATTCTCAACCGCTTTTGGTAGCTATATTAGCGAGAGCGATTTTTGGGAATTTAATTAACCCAATAGGATGGTTAGGATTACTTTTTGGCTTAGGAGGAATAGTATTTTTAGGAGTTCCACAAGAATTTTTAGGGAATTGGTGGTTGATGTCTGATAAGTCTATAAATGATGTTGCTTTTAACTTTGGAGAACTTTGGATGCTTGCAGCTTCTCTCGCTATGGCATTAGGAACAATTTTAATTAGATTCACTTGTACTAAAAGTGATCCAGTGGCAGTTACAGGTTGGCATATGGTTTTAGGGAGTTTGCCCTTAATTATCAAGCACTGCTCACAATCAAATTTCACAATAATTCCAGATTGGTCAATATTTGATTGGGGACTTATGTCATTTGCAAGTATTTTTGGAGGAGCAATAGCGTATGGATTGTTTTTCTACTTTGCTAATAATAAAGAAATAACTGGATTTAGCACTCTTGCATTTTTAACACCTGTATTTGCTCTTCTAAGTGGAGGTGTTTGGTTAGATGAAAGACTCACTTTTGTGCAGTGGATAGGAGTGGTATTTGTTCTTATCTCAGTATTTTTTGTTAGCCAGAGAAAGAGTTTATGGGAAAATAAATTTACTGATACTACTATTTAATTAGTTATTTTTTGTAAAAAGTTTAATAATGCGAATAGTTTTAATTAGTACTCCAATAGGGTTCTTAGGGAGTGGTAAAGGTGGTGGAGTTGAATTAACTTTAAATTCTTTAGTTTCAGGTTTAATTTCTTTAGGTCATTCTGTTGATGTTGTAGCTCCGAAAAATTCTGAGTTACATGAAAGTAATGTAAAAGCAAAATTACATTTTGTGGA
Source organism: Prochlorococcus marinus (assembly GCF_001180245.1). Lineage (GTDB taxonomy): Bacteria > Cyanobacteriota > Cyanobacteriia > PCC-6307 > Cyanobiaceae > Prochlorococcus_A > Prochlorococcus_A marinus_F. The sequence goes on along the minus strand of NZ_CVSV01000037.1, from coordinate 60,600 downwards.
AGGTAAAGATCAAATTAGTTGGCAGCATCAAAATTATAATTCTCCCGTTATTATCCCAGATAATTCTCTTTTGGCAGGAATGCTTGAGAAGGGAATAGATATAGCTAAAAATGCAGATGTATTGTTGAACATGTCCTATGATTGGTTACCTATCTGGATGACTCTAAACTTAGAGATACCCATTGCACATATTATTAGTATGGGCTCTGAAAGTTCAGTAATTAGTAATTTAATCTCTAAGGTATATGCGAAATATCCAAATAATTTTGCTTTTCATTCAAAAATGCAGGCTAGTGATTATCCATTCATAAAAAAACCAACAATTATTGGGAATGGGTTTAATTTAGATAATTATATTTTTCAAGATTCAGTAAATGGACCCTTGGCATGGGTTGGAAGAGTGGCTCCTGAGAAAGGTTTGGAGGATGCAGTTTATGTGGCAAATCAACTTGGTGAAAAATTAAAAGTTTGGGGATTTATAGAAGATGAGATATATGCCTCAAAGATAGAAAAATCATTCCCTCATGGAGCTATAGATTGGATGGGGTTTTTATCGACCGATCTATTACAAAAAGAACTTGGTAAATGCAGAGGATTGCTAAATACTCCAAAATGGAATGAGGCCTATGGGAACGTTATTGTTGAAGCTTTAGCATGTGGAGTGCCTGTTGTAGCTTATAAAAGGGGAGGACCTAGTGAAATTATTCAGCATGGCCAAACAGGTTATCTTGCTGATCCTGACGATAAAAAAAATATGCTTTCTTTTGTAGAGATTATTGAAAAAATAAAGCGTCATAAATGTAGAGAATGGGTAGAAAAAAATGCCTCCGCAGATATATTTGCTAACAAGGTTGTGAACTGGCTTAATAAGGTAATGCATGAATATAAATAATATTAAATGATGCTTATTAACTCAAAAAAAAGGCTTATAACCTTATTGATAGTTTTAATTTGTGGGATCATTATATTTATTTTAGGTTTAGGCACTACAGGATTGGTGGACGAAACTCCCCCTTTATTTGCTGCTGCAGCACGGGCAATGAGTGAATCTGGTGATTGGTTAACTCCAAAAGTCAATGGAATATTCCGTTTTGATAAGCCTCCACTGATTTATTGGCTAATGGGGTTTTTTTACTCATTACCGAAAAACGAGATTTGGGATAGTTTCGGGACTCTCTCAGCAAGACTCCCTTCAGCTTTGGCATCATTATTTTTAATGTTGATGATTGGAGATACATTGTTTTGTTGGCCACAGAAGAGTGATAGGCAATTCCTCACTCCAATAGTTGCATCATTAGGCTTTGCTCTTTCTCCATTAATAATTATTTGGAGTAGAACTGCCGTGAGTGATGCCCTTTTAACTGGAACCTTGGGGATTAGCCTGCTTTTGTTTTGGAGAAGAATGGCAAGTGAAAATAATGATCAATGTATTTCAGCTTGGGTATTTTTAGGTTTTGCAATTTTAGTCAAAGGACCTGTTGCATTTGTTTTGGCATTATTGACTATTACGTCTTTCTTATTTTGTCAGAAGAATTGGAAAACGTTGCTCAGTAAGATAAACCTTAAAAAAGGTATTTTAATAACAACATTAATAAGTGTTCCATGGTACTTTTTAGAACTTCTAAAAGAGGGAAAGCCTTTTTGGGACAATTTTTTTGGTTACCATAATTTTCAAAGATATACCTCAGTTGTAAATAATCATGCAGAACCATTATGGTTTTTTCTTTACATAATGATATTGGGATCATTACCATTCACTCCTTTTTTGTATCATGGGATATTTAAAACCTTTAATGATTTCTCTAAAAGTTCAAAAGAAAGTTGCAATGTCACTGAAACCCTTTATACATATTCCCTATGTTGGTTAATATCAGTTTTAATCTTCTTTAGCCTTTCTGCAACGAAACTACCTAGTTATTGGTTACCAGCAATTCCGGCGGCAGCATTATTAACAAGTAATAGCTTTATAAGCTTAAAAAATATAAATAAAAGTTATTTATATTTCTGGATTTTTAATATTTTAATTTTGTTTGGCTTCTCAATAGCATTCTTTTTTTCGAATATTTGGTTAAGTTCAATTAATGATCCCGAAATGCCTAATCTTGCATCCGAACTTATAAGCTCTGGGATTATTTTCAAAGCTAAATTGTTCTTCTCTTCATTTACCCTTCTTGCAATAATCTTATTTTCTTTAAAATCTAGAAATATCCTTCTTTATCTCCAAATTTTACTTTTAATTGGACAATCTTATTTGATGTCGCCAATTAGAAAATTAGCAGATACTTCAAGGCAATTACCTTTAAGGAATATCTCAAAATTAATTTTAGATAATCGCGAGGGAAGGGAAACTTTAGCAATGATCGGGATAAGAAAACCTTCATTACACTATTATTCAAGACAAATAGTTTTTTATGAACCAAACACTGAAGAGGGATTAATTAATTTGTCAGAAAGGCTAAATAGTGATCGGAGAAAAAATTATGAGGATCAACCCGATTATGAATACCAATCACTATTGGTAGTAATAGATGATTACTCTACCCGAGGACAGCAATGGTCAAAAATAAATCATCAAAAATTGGGCAAATTTGGGATTTATAATTTATGGAGAATTCAAAAAAGTGATTTAAATAAGTACTCGAGATTATTAGTTAAAACTGGTTATAAATCTGATTGGGAAAATAGAAAAGTTGAAAAATTTTAACAAAGTCTTTTTTTAAGAAGAGCATTTCTTAAATCATCAATGCTGCATTTGCTTGGGATATCTATTTTATTTAAATCTTCCATTAATTCGAGATCTATTACAGAATCTTCGGCTAAAAAACTAAAAACTTCATTAATGCTTATTCCCATATCTTGAGCCATCTCTGAGATAAGCCTTAAAGTGTCCCTTCTCACAGAAATCCTTAGATCTAAAGGGATATATTCATTTTCAGGGTTTGCTGACTTCATAACATAAATCTTAAGACATTATTTAGTTATCAGGATATAATCTTTACAATATTCATTAATCATGCTCTAAAAAAACTATCATTCAAGTTGTTTGAATAAATAAATTCATAAATATTTTTAATAGAGGAATTGTAATTATTGAAATTAAGGTTGTGGTAAAAAGAATTTTTGAAGCTATTTTTTGGTTTACACTATAGGCCTCTGCCATTAATATTGTGGAAATTGCCGTTGGTGTTGCTCCCTGAAGAATTACTGCAGATGATTGATAGAAGTTAAAATTTAAGAATTTGCACACTAAAAAAATAATAAACGGAAGAATAAATAACTTAAATAAAATTGAAAATTTAATTTCTTCATTTAATTCTAAAATCCTCTCATTTTGATTTGTGATTATTCCAAGTCTTGTTCCCACAACTATTATTGCCAATGCAATAACTATTCTTGCAGGAATCCAAAGATAATTGCCTAAAATTTCATCTACCTGCAAAAGATATGCAAGAAGTACACCAATAATCCCTCTTGATGCGGGACTATTTATTAATGCATTTAATAATCCTTTGATGTTTGGGATGTTATTGCTGTTGGATTTTTCTTGAAGAAATAAAGGTCCAAATATCCAAGCGAAAAGTGTTGTTCCTAAATCAAATCCAATAGTGAAATTTATAGTTGTTGAAGGTAGTAGAGCTAGCGCAATTGGTATTCCAAGAAAAGATGTATTACCTATTAGGCTTGCTAACTGTAATGTGTAATTTGGAAGCCTCTTCTTAAATATTGGGATTGTATTTATTGAAGTTATTAAAAATCCAATTACTGAGAATGCTAAAAATGCACTCTTAATTAGGTTTATATCTATACCTTCCTTTAATAGGAGACCCATTACACTTAATGGAATACCAAATCTTATTAGAGGTCTTGCAATATATTTTGAAATCTTTGGATTTTTTTTTCCCAAAAGAAGACCAAAGATTAAAAAAGGAATAATATTTATAAAAAGTGAGTAAATGGTATTAATTAAATATCTATTAAAGCAATCTTAACTCGGTGTAGTACAGTCAAAAAGCTTTTATTGCTAATTGAGAATTTAAATTATTTTCCAGATTGCTTTGTCAGGTATTAGAGGAGATTTATATAAATTTTCTGGTTCTTTAGTCAAAACTCTCCATGTAGGAACTCGACAAGTTACATAAGCAGGACTTTCTATCAAAACTCCTGGGTTCTCATCAAAAGTACATGTAAAACCTTCTTTCCAATATCCACCATTGTTAATGCTTCCTTTAAACCAAACCCAGCATTTCGAAGTTTTCAAGATCAGTAAATTTTTTGTTTTATATTAATCAATATTTAAGTAATAAATTTAATATTTATCAACTTTAAAAAATTTTTACTAATTTTTATTTTTTGAAAAATATATTTTTGAGATTAATATCAATAAATTTAAGATCAGTGTGATTAAATTTGCAATTAATATTGGTGTAGAAGAAATTTTATAACCGTAAATAATCCAAGACAAAACACCGATAATAAACATTATTAATGTTGTTAAAGAAACATCATCTGCCTTTTTTGTTTTTAAAGTTTTTATTAATTGAGGTAGGAATGCTGCTGTTGTTAAAATTGCTGCAAAATATCCAAATAAATCTACATTCATAAAAATATTTTAAAAACTATTCTTTAATTAAATCATTCAAAAATCCCAAGGGCTCCCTCATGTTTGATGAATATCCAAGCACTTCGTTTGAAAAAAATTTATAAATAATTTGATTTTTATTATCCAATAGGAAAGAAGCCCCTCTTTGAGGAAGGTATTCTTCATTAAGAATATAATCATTCCAATTTTGAATTATTTCATTCATATTATTTAATCTAAATGTTGCTAATTCAAATGGTCTCAAATAACCATCACCGAAAACCTTCTTAAAAGAATTACCTGAAAATTTTAAAAATTTTAAGACATCAATTTTGTCTGATTCAGAATAGATTTGCTTTGCTTTGCTGTCGCCGGTATAACCTCTAATAACTTCTTGGATTGTTCTAAAAGAATTTATCCCTGATAACATCAAAAGCATATTGATCCAACCTCCTAAACCAATATCTAATCCCCTTGAGACTTTTAAATTATTGTGAATTTGATTATCAGAAACAACTATTAAATCTTCTTCGTGAAAGCCAGTAAATTTACAGAATTTTTCTTTCCCATTTTGGTTACCAATAGCAATTGCAAATATATCTAAATTTTTATCTTGATTTTGATCGATAAAACTTTTCAAATTTATTGCATATTCAAAGCTATCAAAATCTCCCAATAAACCAAATAAAATAATTAATTTGAATTTTTTATGCCCATTAAAGTTGAATTCTTCAATAAGATTTTTTAAATCATTCTGAAATTTGTCAGTCACGATGGTTTGAATTTTTTATAAATTATTCTCAAAAAATTTTTCTTACCTTGATTAGTATAAAATTTTACATGAAAAAGTTTTTAAAGAAATTAATTTAACGTTTTTAGATTTTATTATTTTAATGTAAACATTTTGAAGTTATGACTGTAGGAATTTATTACGCAACTACAACTGGAAAAACTGAAGACGTAGCTGATCGTCTTCACAATTTTATCTCTTCAGCAGAAGCACCTAAAGATGTATCTGATGTGGATGATCTTTCAGAATTTGAAGGTCTTGACGGAATTATCTGCGGGATACCTACTTGGAATACTGGTGCCGAGGAAGAAAGATCTGGAACTGCATGGGATTCAATCTTAGAGGATATTGGTGAACTAAGTTTATCAGGAAAAAAAGTTGCAATTTTTGGTTTAGGAGATTCTTCTACATATACAGAAAACTATTGTGATGCAATGGAAGAACTTCATAGCTACTTCACAAAAGCAGGCGCCGAAATGGTCGGTTATGTAGATAAATCTTCTTATACATTTGATGAGTCTAAAAGTGTTATTGGAGAAAGCTTTTGTGGATTACCTCTTGATGAAGATAGTGAATCTGATTTGACCGATTCGCGTCTTGAAACATGGGCTTCTCAGCTTAAAGGTGAAATCCCTTCATTGGCGTAAGCTTTCTAAGATATAACTTCCCTAGCTTGTAACATTTGTTCTTTCACAATATGTTTTTTTTACATAAGTAATTAAATCTGTAAAGAACATGTAAAAACAATAGCGATAAGCAATATGCTCAATTTGCTGTTTACTTAAATCAAGTGTTACAAACTTACGGAAAATCTGATGTCACCTATGACTGGTACGCAGGGAATTCTGGTGTTGTTGGCCGTTCAGGTAAATTCATAGCTGCTCATGCTGCTCATGCAGGTCTAATGATGTTCTGGGCAGGAGCTTTTGGATTATTTGAATTGGCTCGTTACGACGCCAGTATTCCAATGGGTGCACAGAAAGCAATTGTTTTGCCTCATCTAGCGGGTATTGGAATTGGTGGTATTGAAAATGGTGTTATTACAGAACCATATGGAATTGTTGTAATTTGCACATTACATCTAATTTTCTCAGCAGTATTGGGTGCTGGGGGATTATTACATTCCAACAAATTTGCAGGTGATCTTGGAGACTACCCAGAAAATAGTAAGCCACAAAAATTTGATTTCGAATGGGATGACCCAGATAAATTAACTTTTATTCTTGGTCATCATCTAATATTTCTTGGCCTTGGAGCAATTATGTTCGTTGAATGGGCTCGTATTCATGGAATTTACGACCCAGCAATAGGATCTACAAGACAAGTTATTTACAATTTAGATATCGCCGCTATCTGGAACCATCAATTTGATTTTTTAAAAATAGATAGTCTGGAAGACGTTATGGGAGGACATGCTTTCCTAGCTTTCCTAGAAATAATTGGAGGTGTTTTCCATATTTGTACTAAACAATTTGGAGAATATACAGAATTTAAAGGAAAGGGATTACTTGGTGCTGAAGCAATTTTGTCTTACTCAGTTGTTGGTGTTTCTTATATGGCTTTTGTTGCTGCTTTTTGGTGTGCTTCAAATACGACAATATATCCTGTTGATCTATATGGAGAGCCCCTAAAGCTTCAATTTGAATTCGCCCCTTATTTTACTGATACAGTAGATTTAGGTTCAGGAGCGTATAGCTCAAGAGCTTGGCTTGCTAATACTCATTTTTATTTGGGTTTCTTTTTCTTACAAGGTCATCTTTGGCACGCACTAAGGGCAATGGGATTTGACTTTAAGAAAATTGGTCAAGCTTTTGACAATATTGAAAATACGAAAATTACTCAAAACTAATTTAAATTAATAAAAAAACTCTTCTCTAACAGGGGGGTTTTTTTTTGTAAAATTATTTTAAGTACTTAAAAAGTTAATGGATAATCTACAAAATATTAATTGTAAGGAGATTTTTAAAAAGGCTTATGAAAATCGTTACACCTGGAAGAATGATTTTCATGGTTACCAAGGTAAATGTATTTTCTTGACTAAGAATAATATTCACAAAGGTGACTTCATATTAGGTAAAGATTTTAAACCAAATATTCAAAATATAGAAGATGATAAAGTTGTTAAAAGTATTGCATCTCAGTTATTTGAAGTGTGTATACATAGGGTAAAGAGAGAATTTGAAGCAGTGCATTCAGAAAATAATTTTAATCTACTTAAAAATTCTGAAAGTGGGATTGAAATGAGTGTTTCAGGTAAGAATCAAGGTGATAAATATAGAGTTAAAAATAACTGTATTAATATGGTCTACAGAAAAATTCATGGGACTATAATAGAAATTTTTGTAGAAGAATTTTTAGATACAGGAACAGGTTCCCTTAGCAAAAAATACAGTAGTCAACAAATTAATCCAGATACACTTGAGAAAAATTCTCAAAAATTGGAATACGAGGATGAATTTCTAAACATGGGTCAAGACGATTATTGGATATTAAATTCGAGGACAATAAAATACATAAACCAATATGAAGAAGAAGAAACACAAAAGTTTGTTTTCGAACGTCTATGCTTATTAAATTAGGTTTTTTATTCAACTAATCTAAACCCTTTATCAAGTAGCTTTTGATATAAGAGTCTTGCTCTAAAAGCTAGAATTTGCTCTTCCTTTTCATTACTAATTACATGAAAATAATTATTATCTAATTTATTTTTGCTAAAGCATACATTTGCTTCTCCTAATCTTAAAGTCCAGTTTTCTTCTTTTGCTAAATGTTGATTAGGGCCAAGATCCCAAGGACATTTTTCAGGATATTTTTCTCTTTTAGAACCCATATGATTAATTTTATCTACCCAATATTAGTAAAAATTTAAAAGTATGGCTATGAAAAATAGTTTATAACTTTTTCATAAAGTTGTTGTTTAATACTATGCCACTAAAAATTACTCTTTGGTAGCGATTAAACAATAAAATGGATCTTTATTTAAAAAATTAAAAATATTAAGTGCTGGTTTAGTAAACTTTTTAATAATTTTTGGCTCATTAAATCCGTTGGAGATTAATACTCTTCTTACATATTTAACCCTCTCTTCTTCAGTAGAAGAAGTCCATATGTTAGGTGCTTTATGCCAAAATGCTCTGTTTGAAAAAGCAATAATAATCTTGCCATTTCTACTCAATATTCTTGCAATTTCTTTGGTTAAATTCTCTGGATATTGTAAATATTGCCATGCTGCAACCATCAAGCAATAATCAACGCTTTCTTTATCTAGAGGAATTTGTTGACTTAAATTAAAATTTTGTATCCAAAAAGAATCAAAAATTTTGTTTTTTTCAAGTTCTTGTTTGTTTAAACCATGTCCAATAACTTTTTTATATTTTTTCCATTTAGGTAAATAACTATCCCAACTGGACATTAAATCAAGAACGGTTGAGTAATTATCAATTTCTCTTTCATATAAATCTGATAGATTTTGACGGAAGTTTGCATCTAGATGATAAACAAATTTTGGATCAGAATAAAATTCTTCATCATTACTCTCATCAAGTTTTTTCCTTTGATAATTATTTAAAACTTCCAAAGCAACTAATTAAGAATCAACATTTCAAATCTAGTAAAAAGAAATTCTAATTGTGTATTAGGAATTTTTTTCATTTAATAAATTAAAAATTCTCAAAAAAACTAGACATCTATTCAAAAAAAGTTAAATTATTAATTAATGATTTAATAATGATGATTGAGTTCAAGAGGAGCAAAAAAAATAGGTCTAAAAATGCTCTTTTCAATCCTTATAAAAACGGAATAAGTTCATACGATATGGCATATCTTTCATCAAAAAGAAACTTAAAAAATAAAACTGTTTATCTAGGAAATGATTCTAAGAAAGATTATCTTGCTGCATAGAGATGCCTTACATTAATGTTTCGACTTCAGCAAAAGTAAATGATAAAGATAAATTACTTGAAGAAATTTCAATTCTTATTTCATCTTTAACTAACAAATCAAGAAGTTTTGTTATGGCTAAAATAGATGATAATTGCAAAATGTATTTTGACGATGAGACCCCTTCTTGCTTTTTAGAAATCAAATCAATAGGTTCTCTAAACCCTTCTGAAATGTCAAAGCCAATATCAGATTTTGTATATGAGAAAATGGGGATCCCATTAGATAGGATTTATATTTCTTTTGAGGATGTGCCAGCTTCATTTTGGGCTTGGAATGGAAGAACATTTGGTTAAGAATTTTTTATATTTAAAACTAATGGAAATAAATAATTTAGTTGATTTAAATAACCTTAGAACTGCTCCTCAATTAAGTAATAGACAGGAAAAAAAACTTTTAGAGGAACTAGAAGTAAATATTTTTAATGCAGATTGGATAACAATAGGCATAATGGCACCTAGTGATAAAAAAGCTTTTAAAGCATTGAAATCAATTTCTAAGAAATATTCCTCAATTCAATTTGGAAATCTAGATTCCCTTCATGCTTATGGAGGCGTTTTTTTAAAAGCTAATCAAAAAACTAGTAATGTTTTTGTTAGATCTGAAAATGGTCTTGGAGAAGGAATTTTAATAACATGTCAGTATGACGAAAGTGCTAAAGAATCTAATACTTTTGGACCATTGCCATTAGATTTTTTTACATAATCCATTTTTATCAAGAATCTATTTTTATGAAAGTTTTTTATAGGATGATGTTTTTGAGAACTTGGAATTAAAAATATTTTTTACTTTAAAGCTTTGTTATTATGTCAAGTGGCATTGATCTAAATTCTTCCACTATTTTAATTAAATGTTTTTTCAGGATATAATTCAAAATTTAAATAATTTTTGGTCAGAGGAAGGTTGTTTGATTATGCAGCCATATGATACCGAAAAGGGTGCTGGAACAATGAATCCGCATACTTTTTTAAGGGCTATTGGACCAGAGCCTTGGAGTGTAGCATATGCAGAGCCATGTAGAAGACCTACTGATGGACGTTTTGGCGACAACCCAAATAGGGCGCAACATTACTTTCAATATCAAGTAATAATTAAACCTTCACCGGATGGAATACAGGAAAAATATTTGACATCTCTAGAATCTCTTGGAATTAATCCTAGAAATCATGACATAAGATTTGTGGAGGATAATTGGGAATCCCCAACACTCGGAGCATGGGGTGTGGGTTGGGAAGTTTGGCTAGACGGAATGGAAGTTACTCAATTTACTTATTTTCAACAATGCGGGGGTATAGATTGCAATCCAATCCCAATTGAAATCACTTATGGATTAGAAAGGATTGCTATGTTTTTGCAGGATAAGGAAAGTATTTGGGATTTAAATTGGAACAAAAACTTAACTTATAGCGATATATGGCTTCAATTTGAGAAAAGTCAATGCTCTTATAACTTTACTGAATCCAATGCAGATAATCTCAGGAAATTATTTGATATCTATCAAGATGAGGCAATTTCTTTAATAGAAAAGAAATTAACTTACCCTGCGCTTGATTTTGTTTTAAAGTGTAGTCATACATTTAATCTTCTTGATGCTAGAGGAGTAATTTCAGTTACTGATCGTGCACAATATATTGAAAAGATTCGAAAATTAGCAAGAGAAGTTGCATCTTCATGGATGGAAGAAAGAAATGGCTTGAATTTTCCCTTAATAAAAAGCACTTCTGAATAATTATCTCAAGTTAAAAATTATGTAACATTTGTTACTTGAAGTTGAATCTATTATTCCTACCCAAAAAGGCTGGCTTGGATAAAATCCAATTACCCATCTCTATGGGTATTTTTAGTGTGAGGTAAAATGAAACTCTTCCAACAAATGTTGGTTGCATGTGCTTCTATGAGTTTATTAACTCCTATTGTTGCACAAGCATCTGACATAAATATTGAAGAAATGAATGACTACGTTCGTAGCAGCAAATCTTCAAAAAAATTTAATAGCAAAACGTTTACTAATGAAGTTAGTGGCGAAATCGCAAATCTTAATGGTCGTGTTGACGGTTTAGAGGTTCAACAAAAAGGTTTAGAAGCTGGCAGCTTTTCAGATACAACTACACTTGATGGTAGTGCTGTTTTTGCTGCTACAGCAATAGATGGTGCAACTAAGGTAAATTCATCTGCAACAGAAAATCTGCAGACGATGTATACCTACACCATGAACTTAAATACAAGTTTTACTGGTGATGACAATCTTTATGTTCGTTTAAGAACTGGTAATGGTAAGGTTAGTGGCGGATCTTTCTACGAAAAGACTGCTTTCTATCACACAGATACTTATTCAGGTGGTGTTGACGATCTTAAAGTTGATAAAATCTGGTATACAACACCAATTGGTAGTAGTGAAAAATGGACAGCAACAATTGGTCCAAAGATTGAAAACTACTATATGTACGCAGCGCCTGTCTCAATTTATAGACCAGGATTCCATAAGGCTTTCAAGTTAGGTAGTCTTAGTGGTGCATTCGGTGCAAGCACTGCTACTGGAGGTGGTATTAAATATGTTGGCGATAATGGATTCGCTTTTAGTACTAATTTAGTTTCAAAAGGAGCAAAAAGTTCATCTGGTTTATTAACCAATGAAGATGAGCATAAATGGGATACAATGCTCGCTTATACACAAGATCAATATCATGTTTCTCTTTCATTGTCTCAGCAACATGAAGATTGGTCTTCATTTAGTTACTACGCAACTGACGCTGCAGTAGCTGTTGAGGAAGACTCTAATGCTACAGCTTATGCTGCAAGAGCATACTGGAGGCCAGAGGATTCAGGAAGTGCGATGCCTGAAATATCTGTTGGTTACGATATCATCAATCTGGAAGGGCAAACAGGTAACAGTGTTAAAGAAGCAAGTAGTTACTTTGTTGGTTTAGGTTGGCCTGATATGTTCCAAGACTCTGACTACATCGGAATAGGTTTTGGTCAGCCATTAAAGGTTGATGAAACTGCTAATGGTGCAGCTGCTGATGATGCCGGTCTAAGTCCATTCTTATGGGAAGTAAGTTACTCCTTCAAACCAAATGATTCAATAACAGTGATTCCTGCTGTATTCGGTGGAACTGATATCCAAAGTTCAACTGATCAAGATATCTTTGGAGCAGCAGTAACTACTAAGTTTAAATTCTAAATTCTAAACTTAATGTAAAAAGGGGCACTTAAGTGCCCCTTTTTTTCTTTTAAAATTCGTAATCTATAATTCTATATTGGTTAAGAGTTTACCAACAATTTTCTCCTTCTCCAATAGGAACACATACACTTGCTTTTGCTGCTTCATCCGCCAATTTTTGAGCTTGTTCATCAAGAATGAAATCAGCTTCTATAGGCATATCTGTATTCCATTCTTTAAGTCCTCCTAAGTCACTTTCTTCTGCTTTTAAGCTTGAGCTTCCAGTCGAGGTCAGAGCTACAACACTAGTTGTTGCTAAGAATAATGCAATGGAAGTTTTTTTGTTCATTTAATTAATCTTTCTGTATACATAATAAATAGTTTGGGCTAATCTTTCTAATCGATGTATAAAATGATGCTTGTTGCATTACTTATTCAATTGCCTAGTCTTCTTAAGAAATTTGAATATGATTTGTAAATTAGATCAACTTCTTCTGATCTACCATATTTAGCAAGTAATGATCTTGCCGCAGCATCTAGATCAAACAAATATTCTCTTTCTTCAATACTTTTTACATAGCTTTCAATCCAACCAATAAATACTAATCTCTCACCATCAATAACTTTTTCTACTGAATGTAAATATGTACTTGGATATATTATTATCTCTCCTGCATCAAGTTTAAATTTTTCTTCTGAGTTTAAACCCTGTATTGATAAAGCACCGCCTTCATATTTTTTTTTACAATTTAGAAATACTGTAAAAGATAAATCTGCTCTTCCAGACGACATATAAGCATTATCAATATGACATCCATATTTCATCCCACTTGTTGATTTTGAAAAGATTGTTCCATGAATTTTTTTTGGTAAAGCAAAGCTCTTGATAAGTTCATTACTAAGGATTTTACTTGTAATCAATCCAGAAAACTTTATTGATAAATCTGAATCTCTTCTTAGTTGTAAATTATTTTTTTCCTTAGCGGCATGCTTTCCGGCAGTTAACTTGCCATCTTCCCATTCTAGTGAATCTTTTTCTAAATTTTTTCTGAGTATTTTTAATTCTTCAGAATTCAATAGTTTATGAGTCAAATAATTCATCCTTGATATAAAAAATGATACAAATCAATGTATAGAAATTCTCTTTGTGAGGCCTTGCTATGGAGATAGATATAAAGTAACCATAGATACTATTTCGAAAAAGTGCAAAATCTAAAAAAACTACTTTACTCAGTATTAACATGTACATTTTTGCTAAACATTAATATACCTGCTAATTCAACAGAAAAAGAAGTCAAAGTTTATTCTGGGAGGCATTACAATACAGATAGAAGTGTTTACAAAAAATTTGCTGAAGAAACTGGTATAAAAGTTCGACTAATCGAAGCTGCTGGTATATCTTTAATTGAAAGGTTAAAAAGAGAAGGAAAAAATTCTCAAGCTGATTTAATATTGCTAGTAGATGCCGCAAGAATCACTAATGCAGCCAAAGCTGGATTACTTCAACCAATAGAATCTTCTAATTTAGAAAATGATGTACCTGTTGGATTAAAAGATCCAAATAAGGAATGGTATGCATTAACAAGAAGAGTAAGAGTTATGGTCGCCAATCCAAAAGTTGTCGATGTTAGCAAGATCAATGATTACACTGATTTGGCTGACCCTTCTTTAAAAGGGAAAGTATGTTTAAGAAATAGAAAAAGTCCATATAATCAATCTTTAGTCGCTAATCAGATACTCAATAAAGGTGAATCAGAAACTAAAGCTTGGTTAAGTGGAATGATTTCAAATGTTTCCCAACCTTTTTTCCCAGGAGATATATCTATTGTAAGAGCAGTTTCAAAAAGAAAGTGTGGTATTGGTATAGTTAATCATTACTATGTCGCAAGAATGCTAGCTGGAATAAATGGAAGAAGAGATGCATTATATGCTAAAAGAGCTACAGTTCTTACACCTAATCCTGCACATGTAAACATTAGTGCTGGTGGTGTTGCAAAATACGCAACAAATAAAAACGAAGCAATTAAGCTTCTCGAATTCTTAGCATCTCCTGAAGGAAGTAAGGGTTTGGCAGCTCCAACTTTTGAACATCCTTTGAAGGAAGTTAATCAGAATGAAATAGTTAAGAACTTTGGAGATTTTACCCCTGATAGAATAACTATAGAAGATCTTGGAGAAAAAAATTCTTTAGCGATTAAACTTATGAGAGATGCAGGGTGGGATTGAAAATTAAGATAATTATATAGTCCATAATTTTTGCTTCATTCCGTGCATACTTATAAAAAGGCGGAGAGGTGGCTGAGTGGTCGAAAGCGAACGACTCGAAATCGTTTAATAGGAAACTATTCGTGGGTTCGAATCCCACCCTCTCCGTAAAATATTTTTTAGACGAAAATTTTAACTTAGGAATTAGTCATAGACTTGAAGATTTTCCAGTAATTTGGACTTAACTTTTCAATTTCTTATTTTGTGTTGTGGGATTTGTTGTGGGTTTATTAACTATGAGTTGGTTTACCCTTCCATATCTTTCCCATATCAGCACATAGGGTCTGAACTCAACTTCTAGACTCTCCGTTAATTTATAGTTTCTGGAATTCCTAAAAATAAATAAGAGAGCATTAATTTACCTTCTTTGAGTCTTATGCACTTCGCTTTCCACAAAGTCGATGAAGTGCTTTTGACTCCTGAATTATTACTAGTCCTACTGAATGGGAAAAGATAGTCGAGACAACCACAAAGCACTAATACTCGGGTATTAATACTCTATTAATTTTAATTGAATAGGCGGATAATTAAGGAGTAGAGATATAGGAGGTTTTATTTTTATGAGACTCACCAATCCATTTATGGCCCTTAGAAATGTAACTTCAGATATTTGGAAAATGCATGATTTTAATTATCAACTACCAGAAGATCAAATACTAGATTATTGGGAAAAAGAATGTATAGACCACCCAACAAGTTCTCACTGCAAAGTTTACTAAAAACAATAAGACTTTAAGATATTAAAAAAAGACCCTTTTCAGGGTCTTTTCTTCTATTTAAGAAGATCTTTTTTTAATTTAAAACTAAAAAATGCCTTTTAATAATTCAATATCAAAATATGATTGGCAGTATCTTGTAACTGGATTTTCTTTAATCTCAGTTTTTATTATTACGGATTTAATTGGAGTTATTGATAAAGAATATTTTTACTTTGTACCAAGATTAATTAGTGATCAACCTTATAGGATTTTCACGTCAATACTTACTCATGCAGATTTAAATCATTTATTAAGCAATCTCGGTGGAATAATCATTACTAGATATTTTTTAATGAGACTTGGAAAAAAAAACAGATTTTTTTATTTGAAATTTATTTTAAGTTGTTCTTTTTTAAATTTTTTTATTATCTGGTTTTACGAAAAGATCTTATCGTATTTTAATATCTATCCGAATTATGCCGCTTTAGGATTTAGTGGAATAATTTATGCTTTATTTGGATTCATACTATTAACTTCTTTTTATGGAAAGAAATATTTTTTAGGGAAAGAAATTGGTTTTCAGTCCAATTATGAAGTTCAGAAAATGTCGAAAACAATATGCCTTATAGGTTTGATTTTCTCTTTTTTGCCAGGAGTAAGTTTATTAGGTCATTTAAGTGGATTTATTGCAGGGTGTTTATTATTTTTAATCTAATTAAGATTATTATCTGATCAAATTAATATAATAATTTCCCAAGATTTCCAACTTTTTTTCTTTTACTCTTTATTTTTGAGTAGATCAATTTTGATATCAAAAGAGACTACTATTCCAATACTTATAAGCAGTAATCCAATCGCAATTTGGGGTGAAAGTAATAATACTATATAAGTCTTATTTAAAATCACCCTATCGAATCTTTCCCAGTAGTGATGAAAGATTGAGTAATATTAACTTCGAATAAAGCATCACCTTAAAAAATGGCATATGTAGAAAATGATCTTGATATATATTACGCAGTTGGAAATGCTAATACTCAAAGACAAGAAAACGAACTTGCAGCAATTATGAAAAAACGTAATTCTGCAGGATGGAAGTTGATATCAACAAGTATCGCAATAGTAGATACTAAAAACCAGTTTTCAAATCTTTATCTATTTTGGGAAAAGAATTATTAATCAATACTGTAGATACTGTATATATTTTTCCAGTGAGTTTTACAAATTAGAAACTCTTCACACATTAATCTCTCATAATTAAATTCCCTTTTCTTTAAATTAGGGTGTTTTTTCTTTATGTCTAAAAATGGGAAACTGTCACATGTGACAGTTAAGTAAAATTCCATTCAGCGCTTCCACGAAAAAGAATTCAATGTCATAATGTGTACGTGTGTGAAGGAGTGGTTTTACAGAAGCAGTGGAAACAAGGAAACACTTGATTTTGTAAAAACCTTAATAGACCCCGTTATCAGGGTCTTTTTTTATGCAAATTCTTTGCTTCTATTCACTTTCCTATATCTTTCTAGGGATTCCCTATGAAAGATTTGATAGTGGATAAAATAAGTTACTTTCCGAATATTTCCTGTTTGATTCTATAATTTCCCTTGTAGGAAAAGATGTTATTTGCCCTCTACATTTTTGATAATTGTTCTTAATGTTCATCTCATATGAATAAAAAAGATCTAAATTTTAATTCAGTAATTTTTAAAATATTTTTTACCTATTTAGGGGTTTATTTTTTTGCTCTAATATTTAAGTATACCTATGATCTTGAGTCCCTATTTAATAATATTCAATACAAATATTTGATTGCTTTAAATACAGTTTCTATATTTTTAGGCCTCCCATTAACAATTATTTTTGATTTTATCTTAATAAAGATTTTTGGGTTGAATTATGTTTTGTTCTTTTCTCCTGCCTTATCAATTTTAAGTGTAATTCAAGTTCTTATTCTGAGAAAAATTAAATTTAAATTTTCTAGAAATATATTATTTTTAAAAAAACCGGAAAGAAATAATCTTTATAAATTTTTTGACAATATTACTTTTAGATCTTTTTATATTTTAATCATTAGATCTTTCCCAATCCTACCTCATGTTTTGGGTAGTTATATTATTGCATCGTCAAAAATCAAAAAGAAGGTAATTCTAATAAACACATTTTTTGGATCATTTTTTTATTATGTTTTCCTTTATCTAATAATTAGGTAATGTTTAGTGAAATTTACTTTTCCCAAAACGGGTCTGTAGTTAATGAAACTTGCAACTTACATTTTTTATTATTTTTAATTTCACTTATACAAGCCCTTACTGTTTCACCATTTACATCGATTTCACAGGCTCCACAACTTCCTGTCAGGCAGCCAGTAGGGATTTCTAAACCTGCTTTTTCAGCAGAAGAAAACCAGTCATCACCATCGGAAACAATGGTTTCTTTATTGTTTGGCCATATTACTTTTATATTTTTGGTTTCTTTCAACTTAAAAATGATTTGAGATTTAAATGTTTGTGGAATTCATTTGCAAGATTATCAATAATGGATTGTCTCTTCTCTTTATAAGATATTGATTTTTTTTCTAATATTGGTAGATTTTTTCTCTTCCTTATTAAATTAATATATTGCGCTCTCCAACTGTCATTTTCAAAGAGCCCATGAATGTATGTTCCTGCAATAGTTCCACCTTTATTATTTTCTTTGTACCAACCAAGATCTGAATCTTCAAAAATAGGATTAATCCTTAATGAATTTTGGATGTCATCTAATACAGTTTGACCATTATGAATTTCAAATCCATTAATTTCTGATTGGCACGGCCATATAGATTTAGAGTTAATTTGACGTGTTAATTTTTTTTTAAAGAAAGTCGTTTTTATTGGTAGTAATCCAATACCTTTAATTTTTTGTTCAGAATAATTTTTGGAACCCTCTTTGAAATACGGATCTTCAATTGCAGTCCCTAACATTTGTAAACCTCCACATATTCCAATAATATTTCCTTCATTCTTTGAATAGTCCCTTATATCCTTAGATAAGCCAGAATTTTCAAGAAATATTTGATCTTTAATCGTTTGTTTACTGCCGGGCAGAATAATGAAGTCATACTTACTTAGGTTTTGTGATTTTCTAATCCACTCAATAAATATTGTTTCTTCATTTTCTAGGGGATCAAAATCCGAGAAGTTACTAATAGATGGTAATTTTATAATTCCAACTTTGATTTCAGGATTTTTAGAAAGTGATTTTTTTTCTATTAAATCTAAAGAATCCTCTGGAGGGAATGAATCATTTAACCATGGAATAATTCCAATAACAGGGATTTGAGTCTTATTCTCTATCCATTTCTTCCCATCTTCAAATAATGAGAGGTCTCCTCTAAATCTATTTATAATAATTCCTTTAATAAGCTTCTTTTCTTCAGGCTTCATTAATTCAAGAGTACCAATTATTTGTGCAAATACGCCTCCCTTTTCAATATCAGTAACCAAAATGCAATTTGCATTTAAATATTTAGCAACTCTTAAATTAGTCAGATCTCTATGAATTAAATTCATCTCTACCGGACTTCCAGCCCCTTCGATAATTAAACGGCAATTCGGATTCCGATCGTAAATAGACTTTAAACTTTTTTTAATTACTTCCCAGCCTGGAATAAACCAATCTTTATAATAATTTTGTGCGGTTGTGGTCCCCATGCTTTTGCCAAGGTGAATCACCTCGCTTATTGAGTTTCCTTGTGGTTTTAATAAAATGGGATTCATCTCTGCAGAAGGATTAATACCACAAGCAAAAGCCTGAAGTGCTTGAGAATATGCCATCTCTCCACCTTCCAAATCAACCCAAGCGTTGTTACTCATATTTTGTCCTTTAAAAGGTATTGGTTCTTCTCCTAAATTTTTAAGAATTCTGCAAATAGCAGTAACCGTTAATGATTTACCCGCTCCACTGGAAGTGCCTAGGACCATTATTGGTTTTTTTATTACATGTAATTGTGCTTCTAACTCCATTAGTAATTTATATTAATTTTAAAATTTATTAATTATTAAATTGAATTATAATTTGGTAAAAAATTTGTGTTAATTCTAGCCTCTGCTTCTCAATCTAGAAAGAAATTACTAGAAAATTGTCAAATTCAATTTATCCAAATATCAAGTGACTTTGATGAAAATACTATTAAAGAAAAGAATATTTTTAATTTAGCTTTGGAATTATCTTTTCAAAAGGCTAATAGTTTATATGAAAATATTCAAAACATATCATTGCCAGAAAAATTTGATTATGGTCCTTTGGAAATACTTGGGTGCGATTCAATTTTTGAATTTAAAGGAGAGGCTTATGGAAAACCATCTAATAAAGAGGAAGCATTTAATAGATGGAAAAAAATGTCTGGAGAATTTGGATTTTTACATACTGGTCATACTCTAATAATTGGGGATTTTGATTCAACTTCCAAAATTTTTAAAATCACTGAAATAATAAAAAAAACAGTAAGTTCAAGAGTTTATTTTTCTAATTTGGAAGATTGGGAAATCAAGAATTATGTAGATACAAATGAACCTTTATATTGCGCGGGAGGATTTGCCTTAGAAGGTATAGGGGGTAAATATATAGAAAAAATAGAGGGTTGCTTCAGTAATGTAATGGGATTAAGTTTGCCATGGCTTAGAGAAAATTTATATAGATAATAAAATTGAGCAAAAAAAACCCTATCTTTAGATAGGGTTTTTTTATTGAGATAGAAATTAATCTAAATCAGGCATTTCTAGAGCTGGTTCACTCTTTCTGTCGATTCCTTTTTCGAAACCAGCAGCGGCTGCTCTAGCACGTCCAGCATGCCAAAGATGACCAATGAATGTAAACCATCCTAGGAAGAATTGAGCTGCAGCTAACCATTGTCTTAAATTAACGAAGTTAACAGCATTAGGCTCTGTAATGATTCCACCAACAGAGTTGATAGAAGCGTTTGGAGCATGAGTCATATATTCAGCTGCTCTTCTTACCTGCCAAGGCTGAATATCATTTTGAATTTTCTCAAGGCTCAAACCATTAGGTCCTCTTAGAGGCTCTAACCATGGCCCTCTGAAATCCCAAAATCTCATTGTTTCACCACCAAATATAATTTCACCAGTAGGAGATCTCATGAGATACTTACCTAGACCTGTTGGTCCCATTGTTGAGCCTACGTTAGCTCCAATTCTTTGATCTCTCACTAGGAAAGTAAAGCTTTGAGCTTGTGAAGCTTCAGCATTTGTTGGGCCATAAAACTCTGAAGGGTAAGCAGTGTTGTTGAACCAGATGAATGTTGATGCAATAAAGCTTGCTACACAAATTCCACCAAGAGCGTAACTTAATAATCCTTCACCATTCCAGATAAAAGCTCTTCTTGCCCATCCAAAAGGTTTGGTAAAGATATGGAATATTCCTCCAATAATTGCAGTAATACCCACGTAAACATGTCCACCAACAATATCTTCAATGGAGTTAACACCGATTATTGAACCAGCTCCTCCCCATGGAGATCTGAATAGATAACCAAGAATAACTCTTGGATCTAAAGTTGGGTTTACAAGTCTGACTTCACCACCACCAGGTGCCCATGTGTCGTATGCACCGCCAATAAAACACCAGTTTACTGACCATGCTAGTGCGCCAACACCTAGAACAATCAAATGATATCCAAGGATATTTGTCATTTGATTTTTATCTCTCCAATCGGTTGAGAAAAATGGAAAATCTTCTTCAAGTTTTTCTGGACCTGCTAATGAATGGTAAATACCACCAAAACCAAGTACAGCGGAAGCTATCAAATGAACCACGCCTGCTTGGAAGAAAGGCATGATATCAGTAACTTCACCACCTGGGCCTATTCCATAGCCAAACATTGCGACGTGTGGCATACAGATTAAACCTTGCTCCCACATTGGTTTATCAAAAGTAAAATGATTAACCTCAAAGAGCATCATTGCTCCCGCCCAAAAGACTATTAGTCCAGAGTGAGCAATGTGAGCTCCTAATAAACGTCCAGATAAATTGATTAATCTAGCATTACCTACATACCAGGCATAACCAGTTTCCTCAATACTTTGGTTTGGAGCTCTTAATAAATTATTAAAGGGCGTTTCCACGTGGAAGAACCTCCTCAGGGAATACAAAGTTTTCGTGTGGTTGATCCACAGAAGACATCCATGCTCGCATACCTTCGTTCAAAAGTATATTTTTTGTATAGAAAGTTTCAAATTCTGGATCTTCTGCTGCACGGATTTCTTGGCTTACGAAATCATAAGCTCTTAAATTTAGTGCTAAGCCGACAATACCAATTGATGATGTCCACATACCCATAACAGGTACAAAAAGCATCAAGAAATGTAAGAAACGCTTGTTTGAGAAAGCAATACCGAAGATTTGACTCCAGAATCTATTCGCTGTAATCATTGAATAAGTTTCTTCTTCTTGAGTTGGGTCAAAAGCTCTAAATGTTGAACTTTGAACCTTGCCATCTGTATAAATACTTGTATCTTCATACAATGTGTTTTGTACTGTAGCTCCATGGATAGCGCAAAGTAGAGCACCACCAAGAATTCCAGCAACACCCATCATGTGAAATGGATTTAAAGTAATATTGTGAAAACCTTGAATGAACAGGATATAACGGAAGATTGCTGCAACACCGAATGAAGGAGCAAAGAACCAACTATGCTGTCCTAAAGGGTAGATAAGGAAAATACTTGTGAATACTGCAATTACTGCTGAGAATGCTAAAGCGTTGTATGGTCTAATTCCAACAAGGCCAGCAATTTCAAACTGACGAAGCATAAAACCAATAAGGCCAAATACTCCATGTAATGCAACGAAATTCCAAAGTCCACCAAGTTGTAGCCATCTTACGAAACTACCTTGGGCTTCAGGACCCCATAAAAATAGAAGACTGTGTCCCATGGCATCACCAGGGGTGCTTACAGCTGCTGTTAAAAAGTTACAACCTTCAAGGTATGAGCTTGCAACTCCGTGTGTGTACCAAGAGGTAACAAATGTTGTTCCGACGAACCATCCACCTATAGCAAGATATGCACAAGGAAGAAGGAGTAGTCCGGACCAACCAATAAATACAAAGCGGTCACGCTTCAACCAATCATCGAGGACATCAAACCATCCTCTCTGTGGGGCGCTACCAACTGCGATCGTCATGAGAAATCGTTTTTAGCTTCGGGATACGCAGTGACTGTAACAAAGATTGAGAGTAATGTGGGGAAATATTTGTATATCTGAAATGCCTTGTAAAGCTTTCCTGACTTTTTTATTAAAAATTAGGTAAGAATACTCCCTTAGTTTGTTAAATTATCTGAATTAGGCTCTAAAAAAAGATAAAAATGAATTCAGACCTCTCGTCTTTCGATAAAATCGAACAAAAAATTGGTGGATCAAGAAAAATTTCAAATTACATTATTGGAGGAATGCTAACTATAGGAGGTATTGGTTTTCTTTTGGCCTCTATTTCTAGCTACACAGGAAGGGATTTATTACCTTTAGGAAACCCCTCAACTTTATTGTTTATCCCTCAAGGAATAATAATGGGAGCCTATGGAATAATAGCTAATTTATTGAATTTTTACTTGTGGTATATGGTTTATATAAACTTTGGTTCAGGAAGTAATTATTTTGATAAATCCTCAAAATCTGTAGAAATAAAAAGAAAAGGATTATTTAAAGATGTTGAAGTTAAATTAAATTTCGATGAAATTAAATCTGTTAAGTTGGATATAAGTGAGGGATTTAATCCTAGAAGAAGAATTGCTTTAGTGTTAAAAGGTAGAAAAAAACCTCTCCCTTTAAGCGGAGCGGGTGAACTTAAACCACTTCTTCAAGTTGAAGAAGAAGGAGCTCGATTAGCTAAATTTTTAGACGTTAATTTGGAGGGCCTAAAATAAAAAAAAAATATTTTTTAAAAACATTTTCTTATATACTGGTCTTATTTTTGGTTCAAGCTTGTAGTTATAAAAATAAGATTGATTCAAATTATTACTGCCAAAAACTTAAATTTAGTTGCACTCAGATTAATAAATTAGTTAATTTTAAAACTTCAAAAGGAGATTTTGAGGTTGAATTATTTGGGAAAGATTATCCAGTTACAGTATCAAACTTTCTAGAAAACATAGAAAATAATATTTATGTAAATCAAAAATTTTATAAAATAATAAATTTTCCACAAATAAGTTTTATACATAGTGGTGTTAATCCAGAAAATAAATTTTATATTGAACGAAAACAAAATCTGAATAAGACGAGTCCATCAATACCTTTAGAAATAAAATTCAAAGAAGAAATAAGACCAAGATATAACTATCAAATAAAAAATCCTAAAGAAACTGAAAATTTAGTTAATACTTTTGACAGTGGATCAATTGCTATGGTTAAGAGCGGTAAAAAAAAGTCTTCATCTACTGAATTTTTTTTTGTAACTAATAAGATCCCAGAACTAGATGGAAGGTATTCGATTTTTGGAAAGATTGTTAAAGGTTTTGACGTACTCGAAAAAATCAATAAAGAAGACTACATCAAGGCAGTCCTAATATCTAATTAAAGTTCTAGTGAATATTTGTTTATTTTCAACATTTCTGTATTAACTCCTGAAGAGCGCTTAAGAGCTACCTTACCAGTCCTCGCTATTTCAAGGATGCCGTATGGCTCAAGTAATTTCTCAAGAGCAACTAACTTCCCAGGATCTCCAACTACCTCGAGAGTTAAGGCCATATCTGATACATCAACAACTTTTGCACGGAAGATTTGTACTATATCAAGGATATTACTCCTGGTATCTTCTTTCGATGAAACTTTTAGTAACATCAATTCCCTCTCAACAGCTGCGAGATTAGTAAAATCTACAACTCCAAGAACATTAAATAACTTATTAAGTTGCTTCGTCATTTGTTGAAGAGTTTCATCATCACCCTCTACTACCATTGTTAGCCTTGAAATCCCTTTAGATTCTGCAGGGCCCACTGCAAGGCTGTCTATGTTGAATCCTCTTCTAGCAAAGAGACCTGAGATTCTACTCAAAGCTCCAGATTCATCTTCTACAAGAACTGATAGTGTATGTTTCATATTTTAAAAGGTTTTTAAATCCCTAATCCATTCATAAGAGATTTTATTGAATACTGAAGGATCTTCATCATGGATACAATGCCCTGAATTGGATACTATTTTTAATTTTACCCATCTATGGAAATTTGCAATCTTTTTACCAATAAACAAAGGTATGAAATTATCTTTTTCTCCCCATATCAATAAAAAAGGAACTTTTTTTGAGGCGCTAAGTTTTCTCAAAAGGTAAGAAGCTTGAAATTTTTCATCTCTTGAAGACATCCCAATACACATTGCTCGTAATGATCTAGCTGAAGTTTTCCTTAAAACTGGTTTTGTCACCAAATCTACTAGTTCCCTATCAATATTATCTTTTTTGAAATAAGCAGAATTTAGTCCCAGTTTTATGACTCCTAATTTGGTTATAAAAAATAAAATAATCTCCAAAGGGAAAAATATAAAAAATATTCTTATGAATTTATTTTGAAATTTTATAAGTGATGATTTTTTTGTTATTGACTTTTTATTTTCTTGAATTCGATCTGGCAGCGGGGATGCAATAACTTTTGCAATCTGATCCTCTAATGAAACTGCACAAGTTAAAGCAACTAGTGATCCAAGAGAATTGCCAATTAGAATTACTTTCCCAGAATTCTTTGGTCTTATCACTTGTTCAATAAAGTCTCTCACTTGATTAGACCAAATCTCATTATCTAGTTTCCCAATTTGTCTAATCCCAGGCTGATCTGAATCTCCAAATCCTATTAAATCTAGAGAATATGTGGCGAAATTCCTTTTCGCAAAATAATCTAAATTGTTTCTCCAATGTTTTCGATTGGCGCCAAATCCGTGGAGAAAAATAATTGGAATTTCATTATTTTCGCCTATAACACTCCAACAAATTTTAAAACCATTCCAATTCCAGTAATTAGGGAAGTTTATATTTTCTGCAAAATTATTATTCATTTACTTAAAAATTTTCAAGATATTTGCATTATCTACTTTTTTAACAAATAAATGTATATTGAATGTAAATTATAGTAATCATTAAATTTTACTATGGCAAAAGAAATTTTTAGTATTGCAGCAGTTTTTTGGATACTGATACCAATTGGATTGGTTGGAGGTGCTTTGTTATTAAAGTTTCAGGGAGATTGATTCTCACGAATACATCACAATTTGAGTTATGGTCTAAAAGTTAAGCAAATCTTAAATATGAAGATTCTTTTAGTAGGAGCAACAGGGACACTTGGTAGACAAATAGCAAAGCAAGCTATAGAAGATGGACATGAAGTTAGATGCTTTGTAAGAAACCCAAGAAAAGCTTCCTTTCTACAAGAGTGGGGATGTGAACTAACAAAAGGTAATTTATTAAATTCTTCTGATATTGAATATGCGTTGCAAGATATTGAAGTTGTTATTGATGCAGCTACCAGTAAACCAGATGATCCTAAAAGTATTTATGAAATAGATTGGGATGGGAAAGTTAACTTGTTCAATGCTTGTGAATCTTTCAATGTTAAAAGAGTAATATTCCTTTCAATTCTTCTAACAGAAAAATTTAGAAATGTTCCATTAATGGACATTAAATATTGCACTGAAAAACTTCTTGAGAAATCTGATCTAGAATATACCATTTTTAAATGTGCAGCTTTTATGCAAGGAATTATAGGTCAATTCGCTATCCCAATTTTAGATAGTCAAGCAGTATGGATGAGTGGAACTCCAACTAAAATCGCTTACATGAATACTCAAGACATGGCAAAAGTTATTATCGCAGCAATTAATAATCCAAAAACTCATAGAACAACTTTGCCATTGGTTGGTCCTAAAGCATGGGATTCAAACGAAGTAATATCCTTATGTGAAAAATTTAGCGAAAAGAAAGCAAAAATTTTTAGAGTTTCACCTTTTCTGATTAGTGTCACTCAGAAAGTAGTTTCTTTTTTCCAAGATTCATTAAATGTTGCTGAAAGATTGGCTTTTGCAGAAGTAACTAGTAGTGGTGAATCATTAGATGCTGACATGAGTAAAACTTACGAAATATTGGAACTTAAAAAAGAAGATATGACCTCACTAGAGAGTTACATAAAGGAGTACTACCAACAAATACTTAAAAGATTAAGAGAAATGGAAGCAGATCTAAATATTGAAGAAAAAAAGAGATTACCTTTCTAATATTGCAATTTTAGACATATATAGTATATTTGTACTATATATACTATTGATTATGTCTGTTTCTAAGTCTAAAAATCTTGAACGAAAACTAGATAATTTTGCAAAAGAAGCAAAAAATGAATTGAATAATGTTTGCGGATCTTCATTATGGGAAAGCCTTGGGTTTGTTTTTTTTGATCAATTAGAAGATTCTGAAAAAATTGCAAAAGCTAATTTTTACTATGGTCAACTTCAAATAATTAATGAAATTAAATTTTCTATTTGAATTGAATTTCATATTTTTACGTATGTAATTTTCTTAAATCAATTTTGGCCAATCTTTTTCTGATAATATGTATTTAGTAAAAGATTAATTAATGATTGAAACTTCAGGTGTAATAGAAAAAGAGCAGGGAAATGGATTTTATTTGGTTACCTTAGAACAGCCTGAAGGACATCAATGTTTATGTAGAGCTGCAGGCAAATTGACTAAATTTAGAATTAAATTATTAGCTGGAGACAAAGTATTAGTTGAGATAAGTCCTTATGATCTCTCTAGAGGGAGGATAACTTATAGAGAAAGAAATGCAGGTGGTGCTAAACCTACTACTAATAAAAATAACCCTAAGAGAAATAATAAATAAAAAGATACTTTAGATAATATTTTTTATCACTTCTTTAAACTCACTTCTTTGTTTAACACCTTGCCATTGTTTTTTTAATAATTTTTCTTTAAAAAGTTGAACTGTTGGTGTGCCGTTAATACCAGCTTGTCTTGCAATATCTTGATCTTTATCAATATCTATTTCAACACCAAGAACTGCACCATCAAGTTCTTTAATTACCCTTTTTAACTGAGGTTTCAAAACATGACATGGGCCGCAACTTGGAGAACTAAAAATTACTAAGATAGGTTTTTTACTCTCGTGATAAAGTTTCCTTAATGCATAACTGCCTTTTTGCCATTCAGAATTTGAATCGAAAGTATCTTCATTAACTTCTTCTTCATTAAAATCTGATGAATTAAGTTTTTTTTCTGGTTCGGGTGTTTCTCTTACTATAGTTTTTGCTAAGTTTTTCTCGGCTAGCCACCTTTCGGTAGCTAACGCTGCCATGCACCCAGTTCCTGCAGCAGTAACTCCTTGTCTCCACTCAGAATCGACGACGTCACCTGCTGCGAAGATTCCTTCAATAGATGTTTCTGGTCTTCCTGATTTGCAAGCAATATATCCTTTATTATCTAAATCAATTTTGTTGCCTAAGAACTTCGTATTAGGTGTGTGCCCTATCGCGTAAAAAAGACCCTTTATATTGATTTCCCCTTTACCTTCTTTAGAGTGAATAGTTTCTATTCTCTCAAGCCATTCAGAACCATCCGCTTTATCAACTTTAGTGTTCCAATGGATTTCTATCTTTGAATTAGCTTTTACTCTATCAACCATTGCTGCGCTAGCCCTTAATTTTTCTGATCGAACAATCAAATGCACTTTGCTTCCATACTTTGTGAGATATGCTGCTTCTTCACATGCTGAGTCGCCCCCTCCAATAACAGCTAATTCTTCATTTCTAAATTGTGGGGTGGCTCCATCACATATTGCACAAGCACTTATTCCTTTACTCCAAAATTTATCTTCATTTATCACTCCCAATCTATTTGCACTTGCTCCAGTTGCAATAATAATTGAATTAGATTTTATAGTTCCTTCTAAAGTTTTTAATTCGAAGGGATGTGTATCGGTATTAATTGAGACTACATCACTTTCGTATAAATTAGTGCCCCATCTTTCTGCTTGAGCCTTCATTAGATCCATCAATTCAGGACCCAGTACTCCATCTGGGAAACCTGGATAATTTTCAACAAATGTTGTAGTCATTAATTGCCCACCTGGAATTCCACCAGAATTAAATCCCGTTATAAGTAATGGTTGAAGATTTGCTCGAGCCGCATATATTGCAGCTGTGTAACCAGCAGGTCCCGACCCTATAATCACAACATTTTCTACGTTTGAAATCTTCTCTTTATTTTCCATTTATTTTCTAATTTCACTACTAATAATAATAAACAAACCCAAATAGTGTAGGGCGGATTTCACTCGATAGATTTATTACTTAATCGTTGACTTTTTGGTCTAATAACCTTTTTAATTCCTTTGGGAAATTTAAAACAGAATCTTTTAAATTTTCGTTCTTTTCTCCAATATGTAATATCCACTCTCTAAATTCTTCTGCGATTGCATAACTGTCTTCATACCTTTCTAAAGTGTCCATTGCAGAAATTCTGTTGGTAGCCCAACAGGTTGCAATATCGATCCTTTTTCTAATGAAATTTTCCATTGAAACTTAAAAGTTGTATATAGGTAAACACATCAAACAGCTTATGTATTGTCTAATAAGTTACAACTTTGTACTTCCAAACAATAATTTAATCTTTAATTTATATTTGAGCTAAATTTTGGATTAAATATAAAGAAATTATAAAGAAATATAGCTAGACTGCCTCGCTATGATTTGCAAGTAGCCTTTCAACTTCCTCAAAACCCTCTTTAGCTGAATTTATTGCAAGTTCCTCGCTAACTTTTTCTTCTGATATTAATTTTGCGGATATTTTCTTTAAAAGAGTTTCTTTCTTTTCTCTTAGTGAACTAACAATTTCTTCTTCAATGATAGATTTTATTGCTTTAGAAATTATTTTTTTATCATTTGCTTCCTCGAATGTACCCTGAACTAATTCTTGAATAAATAATCGATGAACCTCACTACTCCTTAGAAAGCTTTCTGTGGCATTAATAATTCCCTCAACAAGAGCTTCATCAGGTTCAGAATCATTTTCTGCCAGCTTAAATTCCCAATCTAAATGTCTTCTTTGCCAACCTGCCGAGTGGAGACTGGGCATGACTGTCTGTGAATAAGTATCAACTGACATTTCATAAATTCTCTCTGCTAATTTCTCGCACCAGTCTTTACCATGTTTTTCTAGATTTTTCTGCATAGCTTGCCTTGGAACAGCATGACCACCATGATGACTGTGGCACACTCCATCAGGACATTCGATTGCTTTTATACTCATTGGATTATTTAGTACTTATATATTCTAGATAGCTATTTTTTATAGAAAAGAAAATATATTTTTAACAAAAATCCAAGACTTTTGACTTTCTTCAATTTATATTTAGTATGTTAAAAAAATAAATAAATTGACAAAGATACTTATTCCTTCCGAAACAAGCTCTGGTGAAAGGAGAGTTTCAGCTACACCAGAAGCGGTAAAGAAATTAAAAAGCCTTGGATGTGATGTTTATATTGAAAGTTCAGCAGGAAAATTATCAGGATTTAGTGACTTATCATATGAAGAATCGGGCGGAACAATAATAAACAACCTAGATCAAAAAATTTGGGGTGAAGCTGACTTAATATTTTGTGTTCAAACTCCATCAGAGGATAATTTAACTAAGTTAAAGAAAGGTGCAATTCTTCTTGGTCTTCTTAACCCATATGGTAATAAGGAGCTTCTCAAGATTATAAATAGTAATAAGATTTCAGCTTTATCACTAGAATTGCTTCCTAGGATTAGTAGAGCACAATCTTCTGATGTTCTTTCTTCACAGGCTAATATCGCTGGATATAAAGCAGTTCTTTTAGCTGCAAGTGAGTTAGATAGATATTTCCCAATGCTTATGACTGCAGCAGGCACAGTTCAACCTGCCAAAGTAGTGGTTCTTGGTGGTGGCGTTGCTGGATTGCAGGCAGTTGCTACAGCAAAAAGACTTGGTGCAATAGTATTTGTATCTGATATTAGACCTGCTGTTAAAGAACAAGTAGAGTCACTCGGAGCAAGATTTATAGAACTTCCTGAAGTGGATGAAAAACCTGGAGAAGCTGGAGGTTATGCAAAAGCTGTAACACCCGAATTTCTCTCAAAACAGAAGGCTACTTTAACTAAATATTTGTCTGAAGCTGATGTTGCTATATGTACTGCGCAAGTTCTAGGTAAAAAGGCCCCTGTTTTAATAGACGCTCCCATGATTGAAAAAATGAGGCATGGAGCAGTTGTTATTGATTTAGCAGTTTCTCAGGGAGGGAACTGCGAAGGAACAAAATCAAATGAAACTATTATCAAAGATGGGGTAAAACTTATAGGAGCTGGCGAATTACCCTCTTCAGTTCCTTATGATGCAAGTTCACTTTATGCTAAGAACTTAACATCTTTGATTACACCATTTATAAAAGATGGTGTAATTAAATTAGATAAAGAGGATGAACTCATTTCTGGATGTTTATTAAGCGATGAAGGAGTTGTTCTTCAAAATAAAGTTTTTGAAAATTGAGGTTTTAAAATTATGTCTTTTATAAGTCTTCTTTGGGTTCTTTTACTTGGTAGTTTATTAGGTCTCGAGTTAATTGGAAAAGTTCCTCCTACTCTTCACACACCTTTAATGAGTGGAGCAAATGCAATTTCAGGAATAACAATGCTTGCAGCTTTGACTTTAATTGTAAAAGCAGAAGGTAACGTACCACTTTTAATCATTGGTTCAGTTTCTCTTGGATTTGCTCTTTTCAACGTTGTGGGCGGTTTCTTTGTAACTGATCGAATGCTCGCGATGTTTAGTCGTAAACCATCAAATAAGAAGTAATTTTTAACATGAATCTACCTGTAATCATTAAATTCGTTATTGACCTTGTAGCAGTACTTTTACTGGCATTGGGAATAAAAGGATTGTCAAAAGTAAAATCAGCAAGAGATGCCAATAGATTAGCTGCACTTGCAATGTCGCTATCAGTAGTAGGATTACTTTTTTATTATTTAGGCACTTCTGGAATTGCTATTCAGTCTTGGATTTGGATAATAATTGGATCAATCTTAGGTAGTTTATTCGGAGCAATTCTTGCAAAAAAAGTACCTATGACCTCCATGCCTGAAACAGTGGCATTGTTCAATGGTTGTGGAGGAATGTCATCACTTTTAGTGGCCTTAGGAGTAGCTATTTTTCCTATATCTGGTGGCCAAGAAAATTTTGATTTCTTTAAGTCACTGATTAACGAAGTTTCAATATCTGTTTCTATATTTGTTGGTGCCATAACTTTCACAGGTTCAATTGTGGCGATGGCAAAGTTACAGGGTTGGTTGTCAACTCCAGGATGGACTCAGAGCAAAGTTAGACATTTTGTAAATATTGTTTTTGCAGTTGCTTCCTTGATAGCCTTTTTTGATTTGATAAACGGCAATACAAGTTCTATTTGGCTTTTAGTTATAGTTTCTTCTTTCTTGGGTATTGGAGTTACTTTACCAATTGGTGGAGCTGATATGCCAGTCGTTATATCTTTATTAAATAGCTATTCAGGGATTGCAGCAGCAGCAGCAGGTTTCGTTGTAGATAGTCAGCTTTTGATAGTAGCAGGCGCAATGGTTGGAGCAGCAGGCCTAATACTTACTCAAGTAATGTGCAAGGGTATGAATAGATCATTGGTCTCAGTTCTTTTCGGAGGATCTTTATCTGCACAAAGTACAACCTCTTCTGGTTCAGGAGAATATACAAATATAACTTCTTGCAGTGTTGAAGAATGTGCATTGACTTTAGAGGCAGCCAACAAAGTAATTATAGTTCCTGGTTATGGTCTAGCGGTAGCTCAAGCTCAACATACTTTAAGGGAAGTGACAAAAAAACTAGAACAAAATGGTATTGAAGTTGTTTACGCAATTCATCCTGTAGCAGGGAGAATGCCTGGACATATGAATGTACTTTTAGCAGAGGCAGATGTTCCTTACGAACAACTCAAAGAGATGGACGTTGTAAATCCTGATTTTCCAGCA
Organism: Prochlorococcus marinus; assembly: GCF_001180245.1. Classification (GTDB taxonomy): domain Bacteria; phylum Cyanobacteriota; class Cyanobacteriia; order PCC-6307; family Cyanobiaceae; genus Prochlorococcus_A; species Prochlorococcus_A marinus_F. The sequence continues at coordinate 28,131 of NZ_CVSV01000037.1, read as the reverse complement.
ACGGATGTTGTTTTAGTTTTAGGAGCAAATGATGTGGTTAATCCTCAAGCTAAAAATGATAGTTCTTCTCCTTTATATGGCATGCCAGTTCTTGATGTGCAGGAAGCAAGAACGGTATTTGTAATTAAACGTGGAATGAGTGCAGGTTACTCCGGAATAAAAAATGATTTATTTGATTTACCAAATACCTCAATGGTCTTTGGTGATGCAAAAAAGGTATTGAACGATTTGATTGGAGAATTAAAGGATCTTGGAGTTGGGGAGAAATAATAGTACATCTATATCTTTTATTTTTTCAGATTACGTAAAAAATAAGCCATTTCGAGAAGTTTTACCTTGGATAGGTGGCGACTTACAAACTTTGAGAGATACTTTTGTTATTGATTTTGGTAAATCAAAAAAAAATAAAAAAATATTGTTTCCGATTAATAAAATTCTTTCTAAAAAATTTGAATGTGATTATCTTCTAGGGTTTTTAGAATTACCTGAAAACTTGGACTCACTTAGAGGTTTTGTAATCGTTACACATGGTTTAGGGGGCTCAACTAAACGGTTTGGTTTAAGAAGAATCTCTAGGAAATTAGCAAATAATGGTTTTGGAGTTCTTAAATTAAATCTAAGAGGATCTGGATCTGCGAGATATTTAGCTAAAGGAAATTATTGTGCTAGATGCTCTAGTGATGTTATTTCAGCAATTAATTATTTTAAAAAATTCATTAATTTAGAGTTTAAAGATCACCTTAAGATGAATAATCTTCCAATTTACGGAGTTGGATTATCTTTAGGCGGAACAATTCTTTTAAATGCCTGCTTAGATTACGATGAAAACAAAGGAGAAAAACTTTTAGATGGCCTAGCCTGTGTGAGCAGCCCTTTAGATTTATTATCATGCAGTCTCTGTATTGAAAAATCTAGAAATTATATCTACCAAAAATGGTTACTTCATCGCTTAAAAAATCAGTTATGGGACGGATTTAATGATGAAGGCAAAATTCTTAATAATGAGAAATTAAGAAAAAGAATTAAAGCTTTAAAAAGTATAAGGGAATTTGATCAGAAATTTACAGCTCCAAGTTGGGGATTTGATTCTTTAGAAGATTATTATGTTAAAGCTTCTCCAATATTTAGAATCCAAAACTCAATAAAAAAATTACCTCAAATGCTTTTTATTCATGCCAAGGATGATCCTTGGGTTCCGTATAATGCAACTTTGAATTTAAGAGAAAAATTTATTGATAAATTTACTATTTTTATAACTGAAAAAGGAGGTCATAATGGTTTTCACTCTATTAATGGCTGCTGGTCAGACGAAGTAGTAAAGAACTGGTTTATTAGTATCTAGGACTATTTAAAAATGGTGTTTTTTTAAAAATCCATTTTTCTATTGGCTTACCGTTAATAATATGTGAGGTAAAAATTTCTGAAATTTTTTCTGGAGAAACTTTCTCGTACCAAATACCATCAGGCCACACAAGAAGAATTGGGCCGTTCTTACATATCCTTAAACAGTCAGCTTTTGATCTTAATATATGAATGTTTTTTGTACAGGGATCATTCTCAAATTTTTTTAAAGTCTTTTTCAGGCATTCCCATGTTTTTTGACCTTCATTGCCTTTAAAGCATTTCTGTTTTGTGGGTGTTGCGCATAGTAGAAGATGCTTTTTAATATTCACTTTTACCCAATACTTACGTATTTTTTCCCTTTTTTAATTTCTTGCTCAACAAAAAGTCTGGCCCAATTGTCTACTTCAAGAATATCCTCCAATTCGGGACTCAAATTCAAATTCTCCATATGTGATTCACAAGCTTTACTTATAAATGTTGGAATTTCTTGAAAAGAAATTTTTTCTTTAAGGAATTTTTCAACAGCCATTTCATTAGCAGCATTTAAGACTGCAGGCATCGTCCCAGAAGATTTTCCTGCGGCATAAGCAAGTCCCATGCATGGATATTTAAACTCGTCTGGCTCTCTAAAAGTTAATTTCCCAATTTCACTTAGGTTTAATCTTTTCCAATTTGTTTTAAATCTTTCAGGCCAACTCATCGCATATAAAATAGGTAGTTTCATATCTGGCCAACCTAATTGAGCTAATACTGAAGAATCTTCCATCTCAATCATTGAATGAATAATACTTTGAGGGTGGATAACTATTTCGATATTTTCGTAAGAGGTCCCAAATAAATAATGAGCTTCTATAACTTCTAATCCTTTATTCATAAGAGTTGCTGAATCTACAGTTATTTTTTTTCCCATATCCCAATTAGGATGTGAAGTTGCATCTTCCACTGTGACATGCTTTAAATCCTCAACGGCCCAATCTCTGAAAGCACCACCAGAAGCTGTTAAGTGTATGGCTTTTAAACCTTTAGGTATCTCTCCTGTTGAAAAATCTGCATTTTCATAATTGGGTAATCCTTGTAAACATTGAAAGATAGCAGAGTGTTCAGAATCAGCAGGTAAAAGCCTACTATTATTTTTCTTTAATGCGGGAATAACAATTGGTCCTGCCGCAATTAAAGTTTCTTTGTTAGCAAGTGCAATATTTTTCCCCGAATTAATTGCTGACATTGTTGGAATTAAGCCTGCACATCCTACTATGCCTGTAACCACAGTATCTGCCTTATCCCATGCTGCAACAGCGTTAATCCCCTCTTTTCCACTCAAAACCAAGGGAGCACTATCCAAATTTAAGTTATTAATATTATCTTTTAAATCTTCTATAAGATTTTCATCCTCAATCGCAACTACTTCTGGTTTGTGTGTTTTAACTTGTTCTGTTAATAAATTAATATTTCTTCCTGCCGAGAGAGCTACGGCTTTAAACTTATCAGGCTGCTCACTAGCTATTTCGAGAGTTTGAGTCCCAATTGAACCAGTAGAACCGAGCACAGTAATGTATTTCAATTTTCTCTGATATTTCTAATATCTTCCCATTTAAAGGTGTATTTAAAAAACAAAAATTTCAAATTGGTTTTTTTCTTAAAATTTAGACCCTTATCCATGTTGTTATATCCTTTGGTTGATCAATAAGTTCAATACCTTTTTCTTTTAACAAATTCCTAATTTCATCGGCCTTCGTATAATTCTGTTCTTTTTTTGCTTTCAATCTTTCATTAATAAGAATTGATATTTCTTCTTTTTTTATTTTACTTTCTTTTACTAAAACCTCTTTTTTAAGACCAAGTACCTCAGTCAACTTTTCAAGAGTTTTAAAATTCTCAAGTAGAAAGAATTTTTCATTTAGGTCTATTTTAAAACCTTCGACCCTTTGAAATTGGTTTAAAAAGTTTTTTAATGGTTTTGCTAAATCGTAAATAATTGCAATAGCACCTGCTGTATTAAGGTCATTTCCAAGAGCCTCAGAAAATTTAAGCTTTTTTTGAGATAATTCAAAGCTTATTTTCTTTTTATATTCGTCTTCGATAGATTCATTCTTATCAATAGATTTAAAAGCATCTTTTGTAAGGTCCAAAAAAGAAAGGGCCACATTAATGTTTTTCCAAGCTTCTGAAGCACTCCTCAAAGCTTCTTCAGTAAAATCAAGTGGTTTTCTATAATTCACAGTCATAACAAAATATCTCAAAGTCATAGGGCTTATACCTGACTTAATTAGCTCTCTAATAGTTTTAAAATTTTTAAGGGATTTACTCATCTTTTGTCCATTTACATTGACCATCCCATTGTGTAACCAATAGTTCGCTAGCTTTTTGCCATTGGCTGCTTCTGATTGGGCGATTTCATTCTCATGATGGGGAAAAATTAAATCAGAACCACCTAAATGGATATCAATGGTATCTCCTAATTCATCTTTAACCATCGCCGAACATTCAATATGCCATCCTGGCCTACCTTTGCCCCATGGCGAATCAAAAAATGGTTCATCATCTTTGGCTTTTTTCCATAGTGCAAAATCTTGCGGATTTAGTTTTTTACTATTTTCATCATTAGCCATTCTTCCTTGCTGATTGATATTTTGTTCTTGTATATTTTGATTACTTAGCTTTCCATAATTTTTATTTTTAAAAACAGAATAATAAACATCTCCATCCCTAGAGTATGCATAACCTTTGTCCTCAAGGATTGTTATGAAGGAGCAGATATTGCATATATGATTTGTTGCTCTTGGCATACTATCCGGACGCATTATTCCTAAAGAATCCATATCTTTATGAAATTCAATAATATTTTTTTCAGATACTTCCTTCATTGAACTGCTTTCTTCTCTAGCTCTTTTTAAGATCTTGTCATCAATATCTGTAAAATTTTGAACATACTTCACTTTGAAATTACTGTAAATTAAAAATCTTCTCAATACATCCCAAGCTATATAACTTCTGGCATGACCAAGATGACATAAATCATAAACAGTAACTCCACAACAATAAATTTTAACGACATCATCGATAGGCTTAAAAACCTCAACTCTTTTGCTTAAAGTATTAAAAAGTTTGATCATCTTAAATTAAGTTTTTCATAAGGTTTATTTTGTCTCCATCCAATTGTCTCCAATACCAATATCAACTAAAAGAGGCACATTTAATTTTACACAATCTTCCATAGTCTTCTTTACTAATTTCGTCGTAATTTCCAAAGAATCTGGTTCAACTTCAAACAATAATTCATCATGTACTTGTAAAAGCATTTTTGCGGGAACATTCATTTCTATGAATTTCTTATTTAGTTGAACCATTGCAATTTTAATAATGTCTGCACTTGAACCCTGAATTGGGGCATTTGCTGCGGCTCTTAATGACTGTGCTTCCATGCCAGCTCTTCTTGCAGATTGCAAGTCAATTTCGTAAGGATCTTTCCCTATTAATCTTCCAAGTCCATTTTTATCAAATTTAAATTCTCTCTTTCTACCAAAAATTGTTTTTACATAACCTTTTGATAAGGCAAGCCTTTCTTGAAGTTCAAGAAATTTGAAAATTTTTGAATATCTTTTTTTGTATTTTATTAGGAATTCCTTTGCTTCTGGAGTACTTACGCCTGTAGAACGTGCAAACTTTTTAATTCCCATACCATAGATAACTCCAAAATTTATTGTTTTCCCAACTCTCCTCTCATCAGAAGAAATTTCTTCTTTCTCAAAAATTAATCTCGCAGTCAAAGAATGAATGTCATCATTTTTATGAAATGCATTTATTAGTATTTCTTCATCCGCTAAGTGAGCGAGTATTCTTAATTCGATCTGAGAATAATCAGCTGATAAAAGTTTCCAATTTTTTTCAGGCAAGAATGCTTTTCTGATTCTCCTACTAAATTCAGTCCTAACCGGGATATTTTGAAGATTAGGATTGCTACTACTTAGTCTCCCAGTCGCTGTAGCAGCTTGATTAAAGTTTGTATGAACTCTTCCTGTCTTCTCGTTAATAAGATTTGGAAGAGCATCAATATAGGTGCTAAGTAATTTGCTAAGAGTTCTATGTTTTATTAAATGTTGGATTATTTCATGTTCGTCGACTAATCTTTCCAGAACTACTGCATCTGTACTCCATCCTGTTTTTGTTTTCCGTGATTTTTTCTTATCCAAATTTAATTTTTCAAACAAGATCTCACCAAGTTGTTTTGGTGAAGATAGATTGAAACTTTCCTCTGCTAACTCATAAACTTTACTTTCAATATCTTCTAAAGTACTTTTTAATTCTTTTGAGAGTTTATCCAAATAAGGGATATCGATGGTTATGCCATTCATTTCCATTTGGGACAATACCGGCTCTAAAGGCATCTCGATTTTTTCGAACAATTTGATTAATTCATCTTTTTCCTTTGAAAAACTTTCTTTAAAAATTTTGACAATCTTAAAAGTTAGAAAAACATCATAACCGCAGTAAATACTTGCTTCATCAATATCAACAAATGAAAAGTCTTTATTTTTTCCAACTGTCTCCTTAAATGAAGGAGGCTTAAATCCAAATAATCTAAAACTAATTTCACTTAACCCATGTTTCTCCTGATTATTAAGAAGGTAGTCTGCTAACAAGGTGTCAAAGGTTACGCCTTTAAGATCAAGTCCATGATTAAAAAATATTTGCCTATCAAATTTAGAATTTTGGAGTGCCTTTTCTTTTTTTGGATCTTCTATCCAATTTCTTAGCCTTGAGAAAACATCTTCAATTGATAATTGATTGGAGGTCTCCTTTTTTGTTTGATGACCAAGAGGTATATAAAATAAATCATCTTTTTCTTCTCCAAGACACAACCCTATCCCAACAAGTTCCGCATCGATTGGATTCAAACTATTAGTCTCTGTATCTAAAGAAACTATTTGATTAGTCTTGTCTAATCTTTGAATTAATTTATCAAGTAATTTGAAATCATTTACAACTGTTACGTTGATTTTAGGGATTTTATTTTCACTATTTTCTAATTCATTATTGCCTGCGACTTTTGGTGCCTTCTCCTCCTCTTTAGCCACATTATTTTTTTCAAAACCACCTTTGCTGAAAGTTGAATTGAAAATATCAATTTGTCTAAGTAGTGTTGATAGTTCTAATTTTTTCAGTGACTCTGAAAGTAGTTCTTGATTTATATTTTTTAATTCATAACCGTTACTTAAAATTAAAGGCACCTCAGTATTTATTTTTGCTAAATCCCTGGATAGAAAAGCATTATGTTTATCGTTTCTGAGCTTTTCTATAACTGAACCTTTGATGAATCCTTTATATTTCTTATCATTGTTCTGCTGAATCTTGTCCAAAGCCTGATAGATTCCATCAAGCGTGTCGTTCTCTTTTAGTAGATTAATTGCCGTTTTTGGACCTACCCCTTTAATCCCTGGAATATTATCAGAACTATCACCAGTTAGGGCTTTGAGATCAACTACTCTTTCTGGCGCAACACCTAATTTTTCTTTTACTCCATTTTCATTCATAAGAGTTGGATTTCCACTTTTCGCATATGGACCACCACCCATATAAAGTACATAAATATCTTTTTGATCATCTACTAATTGAAATAAGTCCCTATCTCCAGAAAGAATATTCACGCACCATCCTTTAGAAGAGGCATCATTTGCAATTGTGCCTAGGAGATCATCCGCTTCGTATCCTGGAGATTTAAAAATTGGTAAATTAAGGCTTTCTTCTAAAATGATTTCTAGTTGTTCAATATCCTGAAAAAAAACATCTGGTGCTACATCTCTATTGGCCTTATAATTTGGATCTAATTCATGTCTGAAAGTAGGTTTTTCTGTATCAAACGTAATACAAACACCCTCAGGACTAATATTTTTACAATTATCCAGAAGGCTTTTTAGAAATCCATAAGTGACACTTGTTGGGAATCCCTCTTTGGTGGTTAAACCTCCATCAATCCCTTTGCTAAATGCATAGAAACTTCTAAAAGCAAGTGAGTGGCCATCGACTAAAAGTAAAATTGGTTTTTTAGAGTTTTCAGGTTTTAAACTCATTTTCTCTTCTTAGCCCAAGGTGGGATATCAATAAAGATTTGCTCTCCAGGTTCTAATCCATCAATTACTGAAGTTTTATTCCCACTACTAATACCAATTTCAATTTTTTCAAATTTGGGAGAATTGTTTTTATCAACTTTCAAAATTCCTTTTTCACCTTTTTTTGTGACAATAGAAACTGTTGGAACTAGGATTTTTTCTTCATTACCTTCGACTCTAAATTCAAGATCTGCAGTCATTCCAATTTTGATTTCTTCAGAAATATCTCTAAAATTTAAAGTTACTTCGAATGAGGTTACATTATTATCTTTTACAGCTCTTGTAGCTATTTTTTTAACTATGGCACTATATTTTTTTGAGGGGTAAGCCTCAATTCTTACTGAGGCTTCTTGACCTATTTTTATTCTGCCAATGTCACTCTCAGGAACTTTAGCAACAATTTCTAGGCCCTCTGATAGTTCAAAAATAAAGTTTTTGGTTTTAGGGTCTGAAATTAAGTTTGTACTAGGTGTGACATAAGATCCTATCTCAGCATATTTTGCAGTTATCTTTCCTCCATAAGGAGCTTTAATTAGATAGAAACTTTTTTCAGCTTTTGCATCATTAAGTTTTGCGCTACTAATGTTGTAGTTATTTTTATAACTTTCATAGTCTTCTTTACTTACCGCACCTTCTTGATATAAATATTCCCTTCTTAAAAATTCAGATTTTTGTTTTTCTACATTTAATTTAAGTTCTTCAATTTTATAGATAAAATCTTCATAATCAAGAGAAGCTAAAACCTGATCTTTTTTTACAAGATCGCCCTCATCTACTTTGATTTCTTTTATTACGCCTTGCTTCCGAGGCCCAATATTGCTTGTCCTTATTGCCTTAACTTCACCACTAGTATTAATTGAATCTGAGAGGATTCCTTTTTCAACTTGAACAACAAAATCAGAAATATCTTTTGACTTATTTTTCTTGAAGGAGTTGGTAATAAAAACGAAAAATATAGCTAGAGAAAGCAATATTATTCCACTTCTTGGGTTTATATTTTTTTTTATTAAGTCAAACATTTCTTTTTAAAAGCAGAAGTAGAGAATATTTAGGAACTAAATAAATAATCAAGACGATTATAATTAACTTATCCAAGATTGGTTAAGTAAATACTATATTACTAGAAGATGTTTTCTTGATAAATTTTCCGTAAGTTTTTTAAAATGTTAAAAGCAGGTATTATTGGATTACCAAATGTTGGGAAATCAACTCTATTTAATGCACTTATAGAAAATGCTAAGGCCCAAGCGGCTAATTTTCCCTTTTGTACTATAGAACCTAATAAAGGCATAGTTTCAGTCCCAGATCAAAGGTTGCAAGAGTTAGGTAATTTAAGTTCTAGCCAAAATATTATCCCAACAAAAATCGAATTTGTAGATATCGCAGGACTAGTAAAAGGAGCTAGTAAAGGCGAAGGTTTGGGAAATAAATTTTTATCAAATATTAGGGAGGTTGATGCAATAGTTCATGTTGTAAGGTGCTTTGAAGATAGTGATGTAATTCATGTTTCTGGAAAGGTAGATCCCTTGGATGACATTGAGATAATTAATCTGGAATTGAATTTATCTGATTTATCTCAACTCCAAAAAAGAAGAGAAAGAATTAAAAAACAGGTTAGAACCAGTAAAGAGGCAGCAAAAGAAGATACCTTACTAGAAAAAATTGAAAAAGAGCTAGAGAAAGGCCTTTCAGTTAGATCAATATCTTTGAGTGAAGAAGAAAATTTAATAATTAAGCAATTAGGCTTACTTACTGCTAAACCAATTATTTACGCAACAAATTTGAATGAAAATGATTTAGCTGAAGGTAATGATTTTTCATCAAAAGTTCAGAGTTTTGCAAGTAATGAAAATACAGAATGTATAAAAATATCAGCGCAAGTCGAATCTGAATTAATAGAGTTAGAACCAGAAGATAAAAAAGACTATCTTATGGGTTTAGGAGTAGAAGAAGGGGGATTAAGTTCTTTAATTAGATCAACATATAAATTATTGGGATTAAAAACTTATTTCACTACCGGAGAAAAGGAGACAAAAGCATGGACCATAAAAGATGGGATGACTGCACCACAAGCAGCAGGAGTCATTCATACTGATTTTGAAAAAGGATTTATTAGAGCTCAGACTATTTCGTATCAAAATTTAATTGAATCAGGTTCAATTGCCAATGCAAAAACTAAAGGTCTTTTAAGAAGTGAAGGTAAGGAATATATTGTTAACGAAGGTGATGTGATGGAGTTCTTGTTTAATGTTTAGTAAGTCTCTTAAGGCTTACTATTTTGCTTTTTGAATCTAAATTCAAAAAATGAAATTAATAAAATTAAGATACATCCTAAGCAACTTCCTATTAACCCAAAAACAATTGTTGTAAAGCCATCATCGTAGCCATATTGTAATTGTGGTAAGTGAGGGGGTATTGGCATTATTTTTCAACACAATTTTCAATATCTTCTAGTAAATGTTTAGTAGATCTGCTAAAACCATTAGTTTTTAAATAGTTTTGAGCCTCTCTAAATTTTTCAGCTACTCTTTTTGCATAAGGTGTATTCATGGAATTTTGAGTCATATTGAAAATGCGACTCATTTTATAATCTGATTTAAGTAAACCCTTGATAAGTATTCAAAAATACAAGAATATAAAAATAGGATTTTTTACTTACTAAGAAATTTATTGTGAAAAGTTTTTGATTCTTCAAAATAAAGTTTTTTAAATTAGAAAAATTGACAATGACAAATATATTATTAATTCTTTTTTTTGTACTTTTATTTCTATTATTTTTTTATTTAAAACGAAAAAATAAGTCAGCCCAAAAAACAACAATTATTCCAACTTATGCACCTTTCTTAGAAGAACAAGACTTTAATCCTGATATAAGTACTGATAATTGGGATTTACACAAACTTAGATTAGATAAATTTAAAAGATCACAATATAAGGGATTAACTTTCTTCGTAAGTTCAGAAAATAGAATTTACTATATTTCTGAAGAAGGGGATAAAGTTTATTGCTAACAGGAAAAATTAATTTTATAAATAGGAAAAGCCCGATATAAATTTATAATATTAAATGAAGTATTTATTTTTATTATCAGAAAAATTCTACAGGTTTATTGAATGGGAGTGGAATACCTTAAAAAATCTAAGAAGAACAAAAAGAAAGAATTTTATATTAAGAGGATTATTTGCTTTTTTTAGTTTATTCTCTATTCTTTTTTTTATATTTTCTCCTCCTATTGCTTTTGGAATATTATTTGGAGAGGGATTAAAATTTAGCATTTTTTTTATTTGGATATGGATTTTAAATTTGAAGTTTTTTTGAAAATTTATAATTTATATACGGGGGTTATTTAAAATTAAGAAGATAAAAATTTACCTTATGCCAAAAATATTCAAACAAAATAAGTTCGCTTTGTTGGGAGCAAATATATTAATAATTTTACTTTGGGTAACTATATCTTCCTTTTTGATAAATTTATTTCAAAGTGAAAATGCCCCATTTTATATATATAAAATTTCTTTTTTAATCAAATTCCTCCCTCCTGTTTGGGTTACATGGTTCCTATGGATAAAAAGAGGTGGGTTAAAAAGATAAATAACAAAAGCATTTTTACGTATTTACTATAAAAATAAATAAGTTAAAATTTGTGGGCTTACTTGAAATTTTCATGTAAGAATTAGGTGATTGAGAGATTGTTTTCGCTAAGAAACAATCTCTTTTTTTTTTACAATTATTTTTTCTCATAAAAAAAGTGCTTGTCAGTATCCCTATTGACAAACACTAATGACGATCAATTTTAAAAAAATTAAACAGGCAATCTATTATCAATTTCCACTACTCCTGAATCCATAAGACGGCCAATTTTAATAACTAAAGCCATATCTAGCCTTGAAAACTCAGATTGATGGGTAGTTATCCAATCAAGTTCAGAAAGAGTTATGACGCCTAAAGTATTTACTTTTAGAAAAAGTAAGCCTAGGTTCATTTTAAAAAATTCCTGGAATTATCCAGCCGAATAAGCCATAATTTACAACTAATGCAAATAAGCCCATCATTGCCATTCTTCCATTGGTTCTTTCGGCGTTTTGCCAATAAGTTGGTTTTGAATTTTCCATTTTTTTTGAATTATTAAATAGTAAGTTTTAAACGAAACCAGGAATTATTTGACCTGTTGTTAGGTATGCTCCAACAGCAGCAATTAATCCAAGCATTGCAAATCTGCCGTTAAGAGTTTCAGCAACAACCTTTTCTTTTTCGATTGTTTTGACTTTTGTGTTTGTGTTTTTCATTTGATTAGAAGATGAATAGTTTAAATTTTCGTTTTGAAATTGCTTGGTTAGATAAGCAACGAGGATGGCTGTAAAGAATACAATTACGGCTAAAAAACCTGAAAGTGGACTCATTAAAAAATGCCAGGAATAATTTGTCCAGTTGAAACATAAGCACCTACTAATGCAACAAGGCCAATCATTGCCCAACGACCATTTACTTTTTCTGCATTTTGTGGATAGCTGTCGTATGAAACAGACTCATCTATGTAAGGGCGTGTTTCAGTAGGAAACATATTCTGTCTGCCGCCTGATTCAGTAGTGACGTTTGAATTAGCCATTGGATTTGTGTAATTGTTAATTAATGTAACACTACTATTAACAAATGTAAAGTATTAAGCTCAAATTAAGTTATTTTCAAGATATTTGCTACATTTATGTAGCATAATAGTGACATATGCTTTTAAATTGTTGTTTTTTAGGCTTGCTACGCCTTGCCGATTGGCTCGAAAACCATTAAGACTTCAATTCGTTGTTTAAGTATTTATTTTTAAATCTTTAGAAAGATGTCAATTTGGTAAAAAAAAATACATCCTTCTACAAGTTGGATAATTAATTATTAGATATTATTTATTTCAATTTATTATGGAATTCGCTAAAAAAATTATGACCGAAAAAGCCGAAAAGCTTAATGGTAAAGCAGCAATGCTTGGAATGTTCGCTCTTGTTGGAGCTTATTATTTTACTGGTCAAATTCTTCCAGGAATTTTTTAGTAAAAATCCTTTCAAAATTTTACAGGGCTTTATCAAGCCTTTTTTTACTGGATTATTATCCTCTTTTAATTATCTAATAATTCAAATAATTTACTTATTAGAAGCTTTCTTTTTAAAAAAGTTTTATCAATATATTTTTTATTCTCTTCTTTTAAGATTTCCTGACCATTTGAGCCCAACCCTTTAAGGACAAATTCTTTATCTTCTTTAATCCACTTATTTATCATCCCCCCCCGTCGTCTCTATGTGGAATTGTAATCCGTAAGCAAAATTGCCAATCCTAAAAAACTGTTCCTTACAACGTTCACTACTAGCAATGAGTACAGCTTTGTTAGGTAATAAAATCCTATCTCCATGCCAATGCAGGACATGAAAAGGGTCTTCAAACAGTGCTTTAAAGTCTTTATTTGATTTGTCTATAAAAATTTGAGACCATCCAATTTCTGGTAATGCTCTTGGAGGTGATCCATATTTGAGAATCTCTACATCTCCTCCAGCAGCATTCGCAAGCAACTGAGCACCTAAGCAAACACCGATTATAGGTCTTTCATTTTCTAATTCTTTTTTTATAAAATCTCTTTCTAACTTAAGCCATGGATATCTGTCTCTTCCAATATCTTTAACTCCCATTGGTCCGCCCATAATTAAAATTAAGTCGCCTTTTTTGGTTTGAGGCAGATCATTTTTATTGTCTAAACGAATAATTTCGATTTTCAAATCTCTTTCTTTAGCAAATTGTTCGAAAAGACCTGGCCCCTCTATTTCTAAATGCTGCAAAACTAATACACGTCTTATTCCCTTCATTCACTTTCCATTATTTCAGCTGATTCAGAACAGACATTAACGCTAAACCACTTCATTGCCGACCAAGTATCTTCTTGGTATGTACCTGCTGCAATACTTACAAAACAATCATTTTCATACCAACTTCTATAACTGGGAGTTACTCCAGTTCCTTTTAATCTATTTTCTAAGCCTTTTCCATATTTTTTAATTACAAGATTTAAAGCTTCATTCTCAATTTCTCTTTGCCTTTCATCAGCAAAACCTCCTAGTGGAATAAAAAAAAGAATTGATGTAATAAGTAAACGTATCATTGAGTCTTTTTTATATGTAGCTAATTTTATATTGAATATTTATTTTTACACTAAATTCTATATTTTAGGGAACTCATAAGCTTATAAAACATAAAGGCTTTTTCTTGTCCGGATCCCTTATCCGTAATTATGAGAGACTTCTGTCCACCCTCTTTGGTGAAGTTCGTCCCACTTTTCCCAGGCTGAGTCTATGTTGAGTTTTTCAGAGGATTTGTACCCTCCAGGTTCGCCAAGGTGATTTGTATAGAAAAGATGAGTATGAATTTTTGAGTTAGGTTTAGGAGAATTTTTGCATTCTTCGAAAAAGATAATTCTGCTGCCTTCAGGATTTAGTAGGCACCCGTTGGGTTTGCTCGTGCTACAACCAAATGAGTACTTAGGCTCCATACTTTACCTTTAGTTGACTTGTTGATTTTTAATACGTTTGTACTATAAAAATATATCCTTCTTGTTTTGCTGTCAATCCTTTTAAGGTTAAGTACTTATTTACTAATAATTATTTTGTTTTTTAATAAATAAGATAATTTTTTTAAGCTTATGAATTACAGGGAAGATTTAGAAATCAAACTACAAAAAGTAACACTTGCAATGCAGGAAGTTGTAGATGATATCAATAAAACTGATCATGAGAAGCAAAGAATAATTTCCAAACTTATTGAATTTAGAGAAGCAATCATTTCAAAGGGAAATGAACTTAACATTGAATTAGAGGCAGCCTAGAAATATTTAATATCTCATGAATGTTTAAGAACTTTTAGGATAATGTTATTAACAAAGAAGGGTTATTTATCAAATGCAGCCTGGTACTTTTGAATTATTGAGCCTAATATTTATCTTTTTAAGTCTTCAAGCCTGGTGGATTATCCCAATAGTTGTTAAGAATAATAAATTAAATAATAGAGGTAAGGATATAAGAGAGGAAATTAAGCAATTAGAAAAGTTATACAAAAAATAAATAAGTTTATTATTTTTGGAAACTACCTATTATTAGAGAAACTCCAATATCTAATGAAATTAAAAAAATTTATTCCATTTTGCTTCCTTTTTATTGGGACTTTAGCTTTTCCACAACCTTCTCTTGCTGAAGAAAAGATTGAAGTTATACCTATTATCCAAAGTTCAAAAGGACTAAGTGGTAAAAATTTTAATTATCTCGAGGGTAAGCCTGAATTAAGACTCTTAAAAGTAAAAATTCCAGTTGGCTTGAAAACTCCAATTCATACTCATCCTTCCCCAATGTTGATTCATGTCACTAGAGGAAGATTAAAGCATGTGAGGGGTGAAGAAATTAATTTTTTTAGAGCGGGTGATGCATTTATAGAGAGTAACAATGGTGGCGCCCACTATGTTAAAAATGTTGGGAAGAAGCCGGCCATACTTCATGTGGGAGTTGTATCAGTAGTTGGAATACCTACGGCAATAAATAAATAATATTTTTCTGTAATTTGTTCAATTTGCATGAGGATTGAACTTTTATGAAGAACAGCTGTAGTGAGATATTCCTCCATAGTTAAAATATTGGCTTGGTTTTAGTCGATTATATTTTTGATCTATTTCTGAGGGTTGTTCAATATATGGATTGCTAAAGACATCCTGTAACTCTTTTATCTTTTTGTAATTTCCCTTTTCAGCTTCTTCATATGCGGGAACGACCATCCATTCACGCCAAGTATAGACTGGATTAAGGGATTTCATTGATGTTGATTTTTCTTTAATATTTCCCTCTTTCTTCAAGACTGATTGCCAGTTTTCAAGCCATACTCCCCACCTATTATAGAGCTCATCATTAATTGGTAAATAGAAACTCTCTTTTAAAGAATCTAAGTTATCAGGTATTTCAGAGAGTTTACGGAACAATATTGTATAGTCTGCTTTTGAAATAACCATGAGATTAAAAAATTCATTTATTAGAGTTTCGTTGTAATGTTCTAAACCAAGCTTGTTTGCCCACATTTTCATCAATTCCTTATTCATTAATTCAGAAAAGTCTTTTTCGATTTGATCTAACTTTTCTTGATCTTGTTTGCTTTGTGAAAGTAACGGACTTAGAGAGGAACAGAATGTTTTAAAGTTGATTGCCGCTGCAGAAGGCTGGTTAAAAAATGAGAAATGTTCACCTCCACCTGTCCATGGTTGAAATCTTGGATCAAATAATTCACAAAATCCAAAGGGGCCATAATCCAATGTATAACCTCCAGCAGCACAATTATCACTATTGAAATTACCCTGGCAATAACCAACTCTCATCCAGTTGGCTATAAGTGATATAAGTCTTGATCTGTATAAAGAAGCCAGTTTTATTACTTTACTTTCAATTGAAATCTCATATTCAATTTCATCTTTATAATTTCTATCAATTAGATGTTGAACTATCATATTTAATTCATTGAGGGCCTCATTATGCGCATTATTACGAACTCGTCTTGCAAAAAGTTCAATCTGGCCTACACGTAAAAAAGATGGAGCGACTCTCGTAGTAATTGCCGCTTGATTATCAATCATGATATCAGGTTCAAAATATCTGGACCCTTTGGAATACCACGGTCTCCTAACTATTTCTGAACGTGAGACATAAAGTGTTAAAGATCTTGAGGTAGGGATTCCCAAGGCATCCATTAATTCCTGTGCGAGAAATTCTCGTACGCTAGAACGTAATACAGCCCTGCCATCTGCTCCACGACAGTAGGGAGTTGGACCTCCTCCTTTAAGTTGCATTTCCATTCTTTTCCCATTGAATAAACCTTCAAAAACAGAAATTGCTCTGCCATCGCCATAACCATTGCCGGTGCCAAAGGGACATTGTTGGGTATATTCAGTTCCGTAAATTGATAATGCATAACCTGTTGCCCAACCAACAGGACTCATTGGATAATTAGCAACAGAAATATCACCTGAGAAAAAACGACAAAAATTCTCGTCTTTAGTAAGATCTGAGCTTAGCCCTAGTTCTTTAAAAAGTTTGTTGCTATGGGAAATATATTCTGGTTCTGGAATAGCTGTTGGCACAACTGGTACATAATGACCTGAATATATTGAACGCGGCTTGTGATCATTCCCATCTTTTGTTGATTGAGGATCTGCTTTAAGAGAATTCATAAAAGAATAGTCAGATAGTTGAGAAAATTCAGAAAAATTTTCTGTAAGCTTTCCTTTTAATGAATCAGATTTGGTTGACATCAAATTTGTTATCTATTCTTTTAGGCGCTCTAATTTCTTTAAATTAAACACCTAAATGTATCTTATATAGATTCTATTAGGGATGGTTTTTGGCGATACGTTTGAGATTAAATATAAATTAAAAGTTAATACTTAATTAAAAAAGGATCCGCGGTAAGACATTATTTTGGAAAAAAATTTTTTGGTTTTTATAAAATAAAAAAAACTTCTCCAACACATCAACTTTTTAAACAAGAACGACTGCAAATACTAATATATTGACAAGTTTTTTTTAAGCTTGCTTTCAAATAATGTTCAAAAAATTTTACTATTTAATTTGTTGATCGACTTATAACACCCCCCCCTTATTTCCGCACTATATTACTTTAAAAAATTTTCTAACTTACCCAGCCTTTGAGCAAATCAAACACACTAATAAATAGTCCAAAACCAATAATTGGGGGAGCGATCCATCTTGTCATGAATTTCAAATAACGTGTCGTTTTGATTCCAACTTTTGAATCACTAAGTTCTTCATTAAATTTTCCAGGGACTACCCATCCCATAAAGAAAGTAACCAAGAATCCACCAAAGATCAGTAATACGCCACCAAAAATCGAATCAACAGTTCCAAGAATATTTAAATTTAATGCAGAAGGGATGCCTGCTACGAATAGGAAAAGAGTTATCAACCAAACCGATTTTTCTCTTTTAAAGCCGAATTTATCCATTAAAGAGGAAACTGGAACCTCTAATAATGAAACAGATGAAGTTATGGCTGCGATATAAGCTAGTGCAAAAAATGCAACAGCTACAATTCTTCCTGCCGCACCATATGAACCTAAACCTGTTGGAATTGAGATAAATAAAGCACCAACAGTGGATTCAGAAATAGCGTCACTTAAACCGAATGTTAAAACTATTGGGAAAGTTATAAATCCAGCCATTAGTCCAACTAAAGTATCTAATGATGCAACTCCTACACTTAGTTTTGGAAGATTACTTTTTTTATTTAAATAGGATGCGTAGGTAACCATAATTCCAATCCCTAAGCTTAATGAAAAGAATGCTTGTGTAAAAGCGTTTCTTATTGTTTGAGGATTTCTCAATTCATTAAAGTCAAACTTAAGTAGAAATGTTTTATATCCTTCCCATGCACCTGAAAGTGAAGTAGCCCAAATAGCAAGAATCACAATAATTATGAAAAGGATTGGCATGAAATATCTAGTAACCTTTTCTATACCTTTTTTTATACCTGATGAAACTATTATTGCTGTAAGTACAAGACTTAATAGGTGGCCCAACAAAACACTGCTGCCACTACTAATCGAGCCAAAGAAGGTTTCTGCTTCAGTTAAATTCTTTGGTAATCCAAAAAATAAAGAATGGAACAAGGTATCCGCAGTCCATCCCATTATCACTGAATAATATGATGCTATTCCTAAAGGGGCTATGAAGAAAAGAATTCCTAATGGATACCAATTCTTCCCTGCCAGCTTTACAGGAGCAAGCAATGTGCTTGCCATTGCGTTTCTCCCTAGAGCCATTTCAGCAACAAATACTGGAAGACATACAATTAAAACGATCAATATATATAAAAGTACAAATGCCGCACCTCCACCCTGAGATGCTCTGTAAGCAAAACCCCAAAGGTTGCCTAGACCTACTGCACTACCAGCAGCTGCGAGAATGAATCCTAGCTTACTAGTCCATTGTTCTCTCTGAGAAATTTTTGAGTCCAAAATAAAAATCGTTTTTTATAGTTGATTTATAACTCATAAATGAAAATTAGTTAACACTTTGCTTAATAAAAACTAATTTTTTTAGATTAATTTTTTTGATAAAGATTTAGAATCAAAAAAGTTTAATTATTCTTATGACTATTGAAACGACTATTTTAGATTTTCAACTAAGTAATACCTTTGAGGAGTATGAATTACATATGAATGCAAAAGAACAGCAGACGATGTTTAAAGAAATGGGAGTTAAAACATTTTTTATTGGTAAATCATTAGATGATCCTCAAAGGGCAACTGTAATTTTTCAAGGACCAGAAAATGTTTTATATGATATTTTTATGAATCCTGAAACAAAACCTATAGTTGAAGCTTCAGGACATATTTATGAGGGTACAAAAATAACACGCTGGATTTCTTAAAAAATAATTCTTTAATGAATTACCAACTTTTAATTGAATCATATTCATTTGGTTCAGCCCTTTCTGAGCAAGAAATAGAACTTTTAAGTCTTGAACTTGAAACTCAAATAATGAACATTTATATATCAACAGAATTTGGATGTTTTAAATCTGCTCCCTCTCATATTTGCGCAAGTCTTAATTTAAAAAAAGATACTTATTGGATAATGTGCCTTGCTGAAATATTAGATTTACATAAGCCCCCAAAATTTGGGAAAACGAAAAGTGTGGAGGTTTTCGATTTACTTCTTGAAAGAGGACTTGTTATTGGCTAATTAATTATTTATTTGATTATTAAAAATGAATTCTTTTTTTTCTTTAGGCTGATAGGATTAATTTTGGTCATCAAAAAAAAAATGGAAGATTCTGGTGAATTGATATTGGGAAATATTATTAAGCTAACCCGATCAAGTGAAAAGAAATTTAAACTTGGAAATTTTAAAGGAGCTTTAGACGACAAAATTAAAGCTAATGAGATGTTGAAATCTAAATCTTGTGATGAAAAAATTATTGAAAAATATAGAGAAGAATTATCTTGTTTGTACTCTTCAAAATTCGATCTTATATTTGATCATAAGCTTAAAATTGATGAAATTAAAAGAAATGAAATAGTACAAATGTTGGAACGCAAAAGTGAGGAAAAATTAAAAAATCATGATTACAGAGGAGCAATAAAAGCATTAAGAAGGGCAGAAAAATACATTTCAAATTAAAAAAAACTACAAAAATTTTTAAGAAGTATTGCTTATTGTGTTTTTTTTAGCTTGGTTTAAATTTGAAATAATTAAGCAATAATTTATGCAAAAACAAAATAAAAAAAATCTAAAAAATGTTGAAAAAAAAGAATTAGATGTATTAGATAGGTTTTTGAAGATTTTATGGAGAAAAGAGGTTGAATAAAAATAAATATCTGATAAAAGCATATTTGAAGGAGATATCTTATGAAACTTCGAATAGGATTCTTAATTATACTTTTTATTTTTCACTCATTATCTGTTTTTGGGGTTAAAAAAAGAGTATCGAGAAATAAATTTAGAAGGGCTCAAAAAGTAAATTAAATCATTTGATTAAAACATGAATTTAACAAAAGGAATACAAAAAAGTTTAGGTCCAGGAATTGTCCTAGCTGGAGCGGCAATTGGGGGTTCTCATTTATTATCATCAACTACTGCTGGTGCAAGGTTTGGATTTTCATTAGTTGGCCTAATCCTTCTTACTAATCTTTTGAAATATCCATTCTTGTTGGTTGGGACTAGATTTACGGCATCTACTGGTAAATCATTATTAGAAGGTTTTAAAGAGAGGAATTCTTTATATCTTCCTTTATTTCTAATAGTTAGTCTAATTACAGGTACTTTCACAATAGCTGCTGTAAGTTTTGTCTCTGGCGTCCTTTTAACTAATATTCCCTTTTTCTCAACTTTTCCAGCTATGGATTTGTCGATAGGAATCCTGATTGTTTCTGGAATGATATTAATTCTTGGTAAATATAAAGCCCTTGATAGAATTTCAAAATTTTTAGTATCTCTTCTAACTTTATTAACATTATTTGCAGTTTTATCGCTTTTGTTCAAAGGGTCAATAAATGAGTCCTTAAATATTAGTTTTTTTGAACCAGAAATCAGCCCATGGAAGTTAACAAATTTAGCTTTTTTGATCCCTTTAATGGGATGGATGCCTTGCCCAGTAGAGTTATGTGTTTGGCCTTCTTTATGGATGTTTTCTCGATCGAAAGATTCAAATTATAAGCCAAATATCATTGAAGCAGAATTTGATTTTAATCTCGGTTACTTAATAACTGTTGTTACGGCTATTTTCTTCCTTACTCTTGGCGCAATAACAATGTATGGTACTGGCGATGGAATGCTTTCCGGAAGTGGAGTCTCCTTCGCTCAAAAGTTAATACTCCTTTACACTAAATCCATCGGGAATTGGGCTAAATGGATCATAATACCTGCAGCATTTGCAGCAATGTTTAGTACTACAATTACTTGTCTAGATGCATATCCAAGAAGTATTTCTGCTATTCAAGGTTTATTGAGAGGCACTGATTTTGGACACCTGGATTCCAAAGCAGAGCGCAATAGATTTCAAATTTGGATGATTGTACATATCTTTGCATCATTAATAGCTTTGCTGATTGCAAGGTCAGGAGGTGTAGGAGTAAAAGATTTTGTATTTGCTGCAATGACTGGAAGTTTTCTAACTGCACCTTTATTTGCTTGGATGGCAATGGATACTATAAATAGCAAATTAGTTCCATTTAAAAATAGATATGGATTTTTTCTAAAAACAATAAGTTGGATAGGATTAATTTTTTTAACATTATTTAGTTTATTGTTTATTGCAAATTCATTTTTTGGGCTTGGGATTTATTAATTTGAAAATAAAAAATAATTAAAGGGTTGATTTTTCTTCAGAATTCGTTTCTCTAAAGATATATCATCTTTGGTACTACTCATGGTTATGCCTCAATCTACCTTGGAAAGCTTATTATTTTTTTTGATACTTTCTCTTCTTGCTACGTACATTGTTAATTTAAAGTATTCTTCAAAATTAAAAATACAGAAATAGTTTTTTTTCTTTTTCTTAATGTGTTTTATTTCTTTGGATCACTCCAAGTCTCTTTGTATAACCAGCTCAAAAAAGTAAGAGTAAGTATATTTCCAGATGCATAAGTTACTCCTAATAATGGGTCATAAATATTTGCAATAATCGTCGACATTATAAAGATTATTAACCCTGAAACAACCAAATCCCGAATAGGCAAATGTTTAAAATCTACCGAATTAATCATTTGATAATTGTTTTTAAAAGATTAAATTAATTATAAAACAAACAAGTAACTTATTTATTTATAAGGCAAAATAATCGCAGATATGAATAATTTTAGGATTGCTAAAATAATCGTAGTTTTTTCATCATTGTTTTATTTGAGTATTTCTTTCTTAAGAAATTATAATTCTCCAGAAAATATAGAAAAAAGATGTATTCTTAAATTTGAAAAAGATTTTAAAAATAATTTGGAAACATCTCATGAAGAATGGAATGAAATTTTAGATTTAGCTGATAACAATTATTTAAAATGTATGGGAATATCTCAATATTAATTATGGGAGAGGCAAAGAGAAGAAAAAATTTAGGTATTCCGCCTAGAGAAAAAACTGAAGATATAAAGTTGCCTCAACTTGATAAAAAAGCCATACAACAAAAAGTAAGGTCTACATTGTATAAATATCCAATTATCCCTTTTCTTTTTTATGGAGCTGCAATATTGATCCTAATCGGAGGTTTATATTATGTTTTCAAATCCTTAAATATAGCTTAATTAAAAGGATTATTAATTTTGATATTTATGATTTTTTGGCATCATCAATTAAAAAAACTTTAAGGATAATAAATGAGCAATTTTTATTGTGCAAAAATAATCAAAGAAATAATATATGAGAATTATTTACAATTGACACCATCATATGTTGTTGTAATTTTAGATTAAATTAAAATTATTTATGAAAAAAATAAATAAAAAATATGATGAAATAATGCGTCAAGCTGATAATGCAGTTGGAAGAAAAGAAGTAGTTAGTTTATTAAAAAAAGCTGCAATAATTATGTCTAAATCTGAAGAAAACTTAGCTGCTTAAATTAAAAAAACTACTTGATTAGGATAAATAAAACACCATAAAGAATGATTGATGAGGATGCAGCCATAATGATAAATGGTAGTATCATGCCTGAGTTTAACCATCTTATAAGTCTAATTTTTTTGTTAATTACTCTTGGCATCTTTTATGAATCCCTTAATTGCAACCTAACAAGTAAATAAATTGTGTAAATGATTAATTAATCTTTTTAAATATCATTCTTTAGCTATTTTGGAATTAAATTTTCTAAAGAAAATTATTTTAATTGAATCCGGATTTTCATCTTAAGAGAAATTTTTAGGTAATTAATACCTTGTATTCTTTAAATTTCTTATGCAAGATTTAGAAACATTAGATTTATAAATAATGATTAAAAATTTTATAGATGGCCCTGAAGAATTTAAAGATTATGATTCAGAACTTTTACTTAAGATTCTAAATAAGACATCGCTGGAGAATAAAAAAGGCGATGATAAAGAACTATTTGTAGATGAAAATTGGAAAATTAATTCAAAAAATATGAGTGATATAATTCCTTCAGATAAATCAAATTTGAAAAGAATATTATCAGATATTTTCCCAAATAAAAAAATAGTGATTCAGGATAATAATGATGGGTCGCAAACAATTTTCTTATCC
The DNA here is from genome assembly GCF_001180245.1 of Prochlorococcus marinus. GTDB lineage: Bacteria > Cyanobacteriota > Cyanobacteriia > PCC-6307 > Cyanobiaceae > Prochlorococcus_A > Prochlorococcus_A marinus_F. Next base: position 4,908 of record NZ_CVSV01000037.1, on the reverse strand, counting down.
TAACTTAGGAAATATTAAAACCTTATTTATACTAGCTGTTAAATATTTATTTTTTTAGAAAAATTTAGTAAAAATTACTCTCGCGGAATTTTTTTAAAGATGTTATCGTTCACTAACGTTCATCCAAGTTTATATCTCTGGACGCATGAAATGGGAGTAGGGAACGGGATTCTCATTAACTGCAAAAGACCATGAATAACCTCTTAAAAATAAGAGAAAAAATCAAAAGAGCCAATAGGCTATATGAAGCCCAACTTTTGGCTACTAAAAGTGGAGAAGTTACTCCATACAGAAGATCCGTCTTTGAAGAAAGAATCAGGAAAACACAAAAAGAAATGAAATTGAAAGACTTAAAAAATTAAATTCTTTTTGAAACTGATCAATTAAGAGAGGGGTTTTATTCCTCTCTTTTTTTTATTTTTATAAAAACAGCGTAATTATTAATTTATTTTTTCGATTATCGATTATTAAAAAGAACAAAATTTTGATGCTTTTAATATTGATTTAAATTACATAAATGGCAAATTTAATTCAGTAATTAAGAGGTAAATAAATATGTTTAAAAAGAAAAATAAAAAAATTAAAACCTCACCAAATAAATCAAATTTAGATCAAGTTTTATGGTTTATAGAAAATTATTTCCCTCAAAAGAAAGATCGAGGTGTTCAAAAAAAATTGTATATGGATAATCTAGAAGCAGAGACTATAAAGATATTTTCTAAATTAGCCTCTACACGTTCTAAAACATTATTACCAACTACAAAAAATACGACAATCTCTTTTAACTTTGGTAATTGGGCCTTGCCTTACTTAAAATTGCTTAAGAAAATAGGAATAGCTAAGTAAGAAAATTATAATCGGCAAGAGCTAGATTTATCGCGCAAATAAAAATAAATAAAGATTAAAAAGTATTAGAAAGTTTTTTTTGAAATTTAAGGAGGATTACTTACTTTACATAAAAAATTCAATTGCTAAGTTTAGAATAAGATATCTATTGATTATGTTTCTAAATTATCTGCCTAGTGAAATGGTTGAAGTTGTTGGGTTAACAATGATTTTTTCATTTCTAGTTGGAACTATATTAATTTTGTTATTTACATCAGATCAGGCAAATACAAAGAATCTATATTTAAAGAAGGCTAAATAAATTTTAAATAATTTTTTTATCTATAAAGGACCTCTGTTTTTAATAAAGTTAACTCGCAGGTATAGACCATAATTTTTAATATTGATAAATACACAAATCTAACATTATGGGCGAAGCTAAAAGAAGAGAAGAATTAGGATTACCACCTAGACAAAAAAAATTTGAATTTAATAAATCTGATAGATACCTCTCATGGCTTCCAATTACTAAATCAAGAATTAAGCAATACCCTTATATGGGTGTAGCAACGATGGCACTAGGAGCGATAATTTTCTTAGTAAGTGGGGGCGCAAATAGTATTAATTGATTAGATTTTGGCTTGGCTTAGAATATATCTAAGATTTTTTTTGTAATAGTTTAACGCCAGATATTATTGAGATTATTGAAGCTATACCAAGAAATATCGAGTAAAAAGGTTGCAAATTAATAATGCCAAAATTACCTATATGCCATTTTATTAACCAAAAAGCATCTATTCCTAGTGGCTGAAGAATACTATAAATAGTCCCAGATACAATAGTAATTAGTAATGGAATTGCTGAAATTGCGGTTATTTTTCTGTGAATTTTTCTTTGATTTGTTTTTAATTTTTCCATCTATTTCCTCAAATAGATATGTAATTCTTTTTCGTTTTTGCATGGCATCCATTTATCTTGATTCTTATGTATTCCTTTGCAACCAAGTTCTAAAGATCTATTTTCAGCATCCTCTTCAGAAAGAAATATACCCCTCGTATGTGCAAGAGAATAACTGTTGAAATTTAGAGATAAGAAAAATAAAAAAATAAGAAATTTACAATTTCTAAGATTAATTCGCATTTTTAACTTTTAATGACAGAATCACAAATACTAGATGGATTTGCTTGTTTAACTATTTTTAGTCTTTTGATAAGTTTGTCTCGATCTATTTGATGTTTTAAATATTTAATACATAAATTTTTTTCCTTATATAACTCTGCTATTGGAGTAATCTTCAAAGCAATTATAAAAGTACCTATAACTAAAAGAATGTTTGTAGCTAATCGAATATTTGGTCGAAAATTTGATCTCATTCGTATTCTTTTTTTCTGTCAATAATTTCCCTTAAATATATATCTTTTAGCTCGTCATTGTAACCATTTTCATTTGCAAATTTCTCTAATACCTTAAACTCTTTTTCTGTCATTAAGCAGATTTGGATATATTGTTTTTCATATCTTCAATTTGGTTGATTAATTCATCTAACCATTCGGTATTATTTTCGGATCTTTTCTGGAAATATTTAATTTTAGGTTGATTGATTTCTAGTGTCTCATAATCTCCACTCATAACTTACCCATAAATTTGTACTCTGCATAATTTATCTAGAGAAATTATGCCCATCAATAGGCCCTAATACTTATTTGGTTTTTACAATGGTTAAGAAGTCACTTTTTTAATAGTATAAATATCTAAGAATTTATTTCCCAAAAATATGGCAACTAATGAAGAACTAGAAAAAAGAATTGAAACTTTAGAAAAAGAAGTACAACACCTAAAGGCTGTTCTGCAATATCAAATGAGAAATAAGAAAAAGTGATTTATTCTTATTGCATAGAAATTACTTTTGGTCAGATGAGCATTTTCTCTTGATTGTATTGGGTCACTAATGTCAAAGTTAAATATTAGAAAATAGTCTATAACTAATCACTTTTTGAAAAAATAAATTTAATCATTGATATTTAGGACATATTTGTTTTTATATATATAAAACTACTTGATATGGTTAACTCAATAGCTATTTCATTATTATTATTAGGTTCTTTAGTCGCTTACAAAAGACTCAAAAGAAAGAAACGTCGATTTCATGCACCACCTACGAATCAGCTTCCTAGTTGAAGATTAAATACCATCTTCGTCTTCTCCAAAAGGGTTGTATCTAATATCCCATATAAGAACTACTACTATAGATAAAAGCAATAGACCAAAAATTACTTGAGGAGGGGGAAATAACATTCATTAAATTTAACAATTATCAATAAGCTTTGCTTATGAAAAATTTAATGGGTAATCAATATTTTTTGGTTCTAAATGTTTTACATAACAAGCTGTTGTGCAATCTACTCCCTCATTATTGATGCTACAAGAAGTTATACATTCAAAAAAACTTTCCAAAGCATCTGAATTTTTAATATTTGAATAAATGTCTTTTTTCATGGTCAATCTTCCATTTTGAAGCTTATCTAGCAATTAATTTTTAAGAATGTCAAATTTTAGGTAAAGTACCTATTCACTATTAAAAAGAACAATTGAATCTATAAGTTTTTTCCCACCCTTCATCTAATAGTTTTTTATATTCATTTCTTGCTTCTTCGATAGATTCAACTCTAGAACCTTTCATAACTGGCTTACTTGATCGCTTAAAAACACAACCATAAGAGATTAAAATTGTATTAATCAAAGAAGAGTTCTTAGAACTATATTCAAAAGGTTCAAATACTTTAATCCTTGATCTGGCTTTATTGATTAAAGTAAATTTTTCCATAAAAAAAGGGCGTTAGCTTCGCCCCAATAAAAAAGCGGGATAATCCCCATCACCCAGCCTTTTTAAAATCTTAGCACTACATATGGTGTTTGTAAGTATTTAAAATTACCTATTGATGGGGTTGTTTGTTTCTGTTTAATTTGTCATTATAGGAGTCCCCATCACCTAGGCTCGTAAGAGTCTTTTTTTTTGGTTGTTTGCTTTTATGCTTATGATTTTTTAATTAGTGTTTAAAGACTTTTTATTTAATTTTTAAATTCGATAATTAATAATTAAAAAAATAATTTTATTCATGCAAACTTACATCGTACACTGGCAATTTCCAGATCAAGAAAGTCATATGCAAGGGGCCGAAGCTTTTGCTGGTTTTATTGAAGGAGGATGCGAAGGTGATGAATTTGATGGGTTTAAAGTTCTTAATCGAGTAGTAAATCCTGAGGGAGCTAATGGTTGGGCAATAGTTGAATCTTCAAACCATCAGAACATCTGGAAATGGAGTAGTATCTGGGTCGATAATTTTGGCGTAGAAATTGAAGTTACACCAGTTCTAACGGATAAAGAATTTCTTTCTGTCCATAAAGAAATTGCAGCAGCCTCCAATTAATAGCTAATCTTTTGAATCTTTGACTGTTAATCTAAAATAAAATGGTGGTACATGTTTTTTATGGGAAAATTTTCTTCTGAAGAAATTGAAAGTCAATACAATTTAATAAAAATGCTTTTAGCTGAACCTGAAAAGTACATAGATGCCATTAATGCAATAAAGAAGGATATTTCATATATGCCTATAGAGCTTAAAAAAAAACTTGAGGAAGAAAATATTATCTTATGAATGAATCGCAAATGGCATTCATCATGATCGTTAATTTTTAAAATTAGTAAATAGACGTTCTCGTAAATTAACCGAGGGAGTCTAAATCTCTGCGGTGATGAACTGTATTTCCTTCATCTTGCGGAATTTTCTGTTCTTTCATTAAATCTGCAATTGTTGGATGATCTTTTGCATTATTAAGACCCTTAGCATTTTTATCTTGAATTGCGAATGGTGATCTTTTTAAATTCATAATTAATTCCCTCAAAATTTTTGTTGGATTCTGATTACAGATCCTGGATTGTCATGTACATATGAGTTGAATTCTCTCGCAAGAATTAAACAATCGTATGCATCGCGTGCGTAGAAGCCAACTTCATGTGTCTTATTTGATGAGCTCTATAATAGGTGGGGAGTATGGCTTAAAAATTTGCAATCAGTCTTGAAG
>NZ_CVSV01000036.1 GCF_001180245.1 Prochlorococcus marinus | reverse complement strand
CAAGAACTTTATTCCTGCTTCTCCACCCACGACTTCCTCGTTTAATTTTGTTCTAAGAGAACTTATAACTTTATCGGTTGAATCAATCCCTACATCAGCTCTTATTAATAGAGTCTCTAAATCATCAAGAGATTCAGGAGTAAGAGGATCATCTCCCAATTTATCTAATAGTTCAGTGACAAATCCTTTTCGGGTTTCTTCTAATCCTCTCCGTAATTTAGTTAACCAATCAATTTCGTCAATCGATATTTGATTTATTTTTTTCCCTTGAGCAGCTAATACCATTGCAGACCAAGTAAAGTTATCGTCAAATTCTCCTAATTCAGATTCGTTAATATTATTAGACTGTTCAGCAATATTTTCTTTATTGGGAATATCAATCAATTCTTGCTTTTGATCTTCCTGCTTC
>NZ_CVSV01000035.1 GCF_001180245.1 Prochlorococcus marinus | reverse complement strand
AATTACACCTCCTAAAATACCCCCATTAGAGGAAAATATTTTTGCCAAATGTTCTCCATTAGCTGTATCCCAGAATTCCAATGGAGCTAGAGCAACGAATTGTAAAGTCAACTCAGATGAAAATTTTTTTTGTAATTTAAAAAGTTCAATCCAAATATCAATAGATTGACTTTTGTAAGTATCGATATGACTTCTAATAGCTCGGTATCCATTTTGTATGGCAAGTTTTAATGATTGCTCAACTCTTTCAAGAACCTTATCTGTAGTTCTAGTTTTATGTTCTTCAAGATTTACTGACAATGCTCCTCCATAGTTTGATTCCAGATTAGGAAAGTCTGCCCAGGTAAAAGATTTATCAAAATGCGAATGCGTCTCAACAAATCTTGGAAATAAAATATTTTTTGGTTTTGTAACTTTATTTTTTAAAGGCTTTAACTCAGACACAAATCCATCCTCCCAACTAATGGAAAGTGAA
>NZ_CVSV01000034.1 GCF_001180245.1 Prochlorococcus marinus | reverse complement strand
ATTTAAACAGTTCCTTTTTTATATTAATTAAGTTTAGCAATCTCAGTACACTTGTTAACCAACTAGGAAACAAAAGCAATTGAAATCAAAACTTCAGCAGACTTTAGAAAAAAGATCTAAGGTAATAACAGCAGAGTTAATGCCGCCAAGAGGTGGAAGCCCCATAAGATCTATTAAGATAGCACAACTTTTGAAAGACAA
>NZ_CVSV01000033.1 GCF_001180245.1 Prochlorococcus marinus | reverse complement strand
CTTAAAAATCAATAAAATAATAAAAAACTATTTTATTCAGTGATTATTAATACTTTAAATTCTTACAGGTTACAAAAACCTGTCCTTAAAGGCATTTTGTTTTTTTCTTTCTTGAATGCAAATTTTGGTCTTTCTTACATTAATTCTGTGAGGGCTGATACAAATCCATATGACAATATTACTTGCTCATATCCAGTTATTAATACTGTGACACCTA
>NZ_CVSV01000032.1 GCF_001180245.1 Prochlorococcus marinus | reverse complement strand
TTTTCAATATCAGTGAGAAAAGGTACATTTTCAAGAATTATTTTTTCATTAGTTAGCAATGATGAGGCTAATAAAACTAAGGCGGAATTCTTCGCACCACTTATTTCAACTATTCCATTTAACTTGCCTTGGCCAAGAATCTTTAAATTTTGCGATTTAAGATATGACTTCGTTTTGCTTCCGCAAATCATTAAGACTTAATTTATTAGATTCATCATGACAAACTAATAATATTAAGTCCACCCTATGTAACGTCATGAATATTAATTAAAAGTGAAAATGTGTTTTTTATTCCTTGGAAAAAAAAAATTTAATAAATAATTGATCAATATATTTATGTAATTAAAATATAGTTGATAACAAATTTTTCAAAATACTCATAGAAAATACTTTTTTAAAAATAACTAGTAAAAACAATAATCTAGTTAAAAGATTTAGATCATTTAAAAGAGGATCATCTCCAAAAGATCAAGACTTTTTTTGCATAGAGGGTACGCATCTCATTAAAGAATTGCTGAAGTCTGGAAAAAATCCCGCTAAGATTTTAGTTACCGAAAAATGGCTAAGAAAGAATCAAAATCTAAGCAAAAAATTTGATAAGTCATTCATAAATATTGTCTCAGATGAAGTCTTGGCATCTGCGATTTCAACAATTAATCCAGATGGGATAGCAGCTTTAGTAGAGATTTCAGCAATACCTAATTATCAATTTAGTAGAAAAGATGATTTTGTTCTTGTTCTCGACAGAATTCAAGATCCTGGGAATATGGGTAATCTATTTAGAACCGCTTTAGCTGCGGGTGTTAATGCAATTTTTTTAGCTGGAGGTGCGCACCCATTAGGCCAAAAGGTATTAAGAGCATCCTCAGGTGCAGTTTTTCATCTGCCATTTTTAAGATTTGATGGCATTGAAGAAGAAATATTAAATTCTTTACTTGAGTCTTTGTCTGATTTATCAAATGTAGGATTTAAGATTTTCTCTACTAGTAGCCATAATGAGAGTTCAAAAAAACCTTCAAAACCTTACTGGGAAGTTGATTGGTCTAGACGTACAGCATTGATTTTGGGTAATGAAGGTCAAGGTATTCATAAAAAAATTCAAGAAGCTTTTAATGAAACAATTACAATTCCGCATAGCGAGATTGTAGAATCATTGAATGTGGCTTGTGTTGCAGTTCCGTTATTACTAGAACGAAAAAGAGTCGCATACACCTCTAAATAAATAAATAAAAAGTGACTGATTCAAGTTTTGATTTTGATTTAATTGTAATAGGAGCAGGATATGGAGGTTTTGATGCCGCTAAACATGCTGCTGGTAAGGGACTGAAAGTCGCAATAGTAGAATCTTCTGATATGGGAGGCACGTGTGTTAACAAGGGTTGTGTCCCATCTAAAGCTCTTTTGGCTGCAAGTGGAAAAGTTAGAGAAATAGCTAATTATGAACATTTAGCTAAATTTGGTATACATTCTTCACCAGTAAGGTTCGAGAGATCAAAAATTGCAGATCATGCAAATAATTTAGTTTTAAATGTTAGAGAAAATTTAACAAAAACTCTTAAAAGGAGTGGAGTTGAAATCATTTTGGGCATTGGAAGAATTGAAGGAAATCAAAAAGTAGGTGTAAGAGATAAAAACGGAATTGATAAAATTTTCACATGTAAGAATATTGTTATAGCAACAGGCTCTTCTCCTTTTGTGCCCCGTGGAATAACTTTGGATAATAGGACCGTATTTACTAGCGATGATGCGGTTAAACTTGAGTGGCTTCCAAGAT
>NZ_CVSV01000031.1 GCF_001180245.1 Prochlorococcus marinus | reverse complement strand
AAGGAAGCAAGAGAGCAAGCAGTCCATAGGGCAAACATAATTCTCATTTTTTGTCCTACACCACTCATTTCATCAAGTTTAAGAGTCTTTGTTCTGTCATAGGTGGCACCAACAAGAAAAAATAAACTTGCCCCTATTAATCCATGACTAACCATTTGCAACATTGCTCCGCTTGTTCCAAGGCTACTAAAACTCCCTATACCAATAAGAACAAAACCCATATGACTTATCGAACTGTATGCAATTTTTCTTTTAAGATTTCTTTGAGCAAAAGAAGTTAATGCAGCATAAATTATGTTGACTACCCCTAGAACTATTAATAATGGGGCAAATTGAGCATGAGCAACGGGTAATAATTGTGCATTAAATCTTAAAAGAGCATAACCTCCCATCTTTAATAAAATTCCTGCCAAAAGCATATGAACAGGAGCTGTAGCCTCTCCATGAGCATCTGGGAGCCACGTATGAAGAGGTACTATTGGTAGT
>NZ_CVSV01000030.1 GCF_001180245.1 Prochlorococcus marinus | reverse complement strand
CCAAAAGGTACTAGAGTCTTTGGTCCTGTAGCTAGAGAACTGCGGGATAAAAATTACACAAAGATTGTTTCTCTTGCTCCGGAGGTGATTTAAATGTTGGATTCATTAAAACAAAAGAAAAACTTCCAGAGAATAAAAATGAGAATCAAAACTGGAGATTTGGTAAAAATAATTAATGGCAAGGACAAAGGGAAAACTGGTGAAGTTTTAAAAACTATCCCTCTTGAAAATAGAGTAGTTGTAAAGGGAATTAACCTTAGGACCAAACATGTAAAACCAACTCAGGAAGGAGAAACTGGAAGAATTCTTACAGAAGAAGCATC
>NZ_CVSV01000029.1 GCF_001180245.1 Prochlorococcus marinus | reverse complement strand
ATTTATCCCGATCTCAAAACGTAACCATTTTTGTAAAATCACTACAAATTAAACTACAAATTGATAATCTTTTATAAAAGAAATCTAAAAAATGTATTCACAAGCAAAAGTAATCGCAGGCGGATTAGCTCATATACCAGTAGTAATAGCTGTTTTTTATTTTATACTCACAACTTTTAATAAAAGAGCTTTAAAATTTGTTGAA
>NZ_CVSV01000028.1 GCF_001180245.1 Prochlorococcus marinus | reverse complement strand
TAAAAGTGAAATAGAAAATTTTAAGGACTAATTAAAGGCAAATTTTTGAAATTTCTATCAATACAAAAAAAAATTTTTTAAAGTTATGAGAAAATGTCATTTTTATTAAGGGCTCAAAATACCTGGGAAAATTTTGCGAAATACAAAATCAATGATTATGCAAAATTAAGAAATTTTGATTTTGGGCCAAATAACGAAAGTTCAGTTTCAAAATTATCTCCTTTCATTACTCATAGAATATTATCGGAATATGATCTGATCCATGATATTAAAAGTAAGTACAAAATCAAAAATTCAACTAAATTTGTTGAAGAAATATTTTGGAGAGTTTACTGGAAAGGGTGGATGGAGAATAGACCTAAAGTTTGGAGAAATTTTATTTCAGAAAAAAATCTCGATTTTGATTATGAGTTATATGAAAGTGCAATTAATGGCAATACAGAATTAGATTTTTTTAATTCTTGGGTACATGAATTAAAGCAGTACAACTATTTGCATAACCATACAAGAATGTGGTTTGCGAGTACTTGGATATTTAATTTAGGCCTCCCATGGCAATTGGGAGCGAAGTTTTTCTTTAAATATCTTTTTGATGGAGATGCTTCATCTAATCTCCTTAGCTGGAGATGGGTCGGAGGATTGCAAACAAAGGGAAAACAATATCTTTTTTCATCATCAAACCTCAGAAAGTTTTCAAATAATAGATTTAATGTAGAAAAAATAAGTAATCAACAAATTTTTCTTGAAGAATCTAATCAAATACCATTTGAAGATGAGATTTATAAAAATGATATGGATCCTAAATCAGATAATCTGATTATGTTTGAAAATGACCTACACCTTGCAACCCTTAAAAATTTACTTCCAAGCTATAAAAAAGTATTTATTATCCTTTTAAAAAATGAACAAAGACAAATTAAATTGTCTGAATCTGTATTGAAATTTAAACAAGATTTGGTCTCTGAATTTTTAGAGCAATTTGATAATGTTGAACAGATTGATCCTTATTCATTGGAAAATACTTTTAAAAATACTAACGAAATAGACATTATTTATCCTGGAGTGGGAGAGAATTATGATTTCATAACAGAGTTTAAAAATTTACACCATAAAAAAATTTTTAATCTTGTGAGGGATGAAGATTTATTTGCTTGGAAATTTGCTAAAAGAGGGTTTTTTAAATTTAAAGAAAATATTCCAAAAATAAATCAGAGAATATTAGAAAATTTTTCAAAAAAATAATTTTTAACTTAGTTGAATTTCTAATCAGAAAACAACCCCTTTGGTAAGTAAGTATAAATACTTATTTAGGCGCGACTTTTGCTCTTTAATCCACGATGGATACTGTGACTAGTTATTTTTACTTAAGGATAATTTTTTAATAGTGCTTTCAACAATTCTTACCAAGTCGTTTAGCAAAGATACTGCTTTATTAATTCTTAGAGTTATAACAGGAACTGTTCTTATACATCACGGTTATGAGAAATTAGCAAACATTGAAAATTTCGCTGATGCTTTTGTAAGACCATTACATCTCCCATTCCCAATATTTTTATCATACATAGCGGCATTTTCAGAAATAGGTGGTAGTTGGTTATTAATTATCGGCTTAGCCACAAGGTTCGGAGCTTTGGCAATTGTTGGAACAATTTCTGTCGCCATATATCATGCACTTGTTACTTCAGGTTTTAATATTTTCTTACTAGAGCTTTTACTTCTATATTTCGCTTCAGCAACTTCAATTGCACTAACAGGTCCTGGAAATTTCTCCTTAGACGAAGTCATCATCAGAATTCTGAAATCAGAAGATGATGAGGAAATCATACCTTCAACAAAAGCAAAACCTTCCAAGCAAGTCGAAGTAAAAGAAGAAACAAACAAAGGCGGTTTATTTCAATTTCTGCAAGCGAACATACTCTCAGATACTTCAAGCTAACTTTTTAGGATAAAGACTATTTATTATTGCTAACCTTTTTCGATAACTATTCCTCTTCTCAAGTTTTATCTTAATCGTTGCTTCACAAAGACTTATAAAAAGCCCTATAGCAGTCACCCAAGATAGAAAAATAAAAGGACTTTCTGGAATTTCTGAGAAATTCATATAAATAATACTTCTTTTTTAAAACTGACTTATGACTTTATGTATTTCAACCTAAATATACAATTTAGAAATATTTAAGGATTAATTTCAACTTTTTCCCATTTTTTAACCTTTTCCCAAAAATATCGTTTATGAACAGGCTGTTCTAATTTAAGAAGATCTACTGAATATATTTCAAAATTTAGAACCACAAAATTTTCTGACTTGGGTAGATTGGATAATCTTTCATAAGTAGATTGGACTTTTGGGTTTATTTTCTCTCCAGGAGACCCCCAAAACCAAGAAGATTTTGATTTTTCTGATAATGAATCCCAATAATTTTTGTTATCACTTAATTCACGTATTTTTCCTTTAAATCTATATTGTGATTTGGTTTTCAAAAAGAACCATAATATTTCTGCATTAGGGTTGGATTTTAAATGCCCAATTTTTTCACTTCTTCTATCTGTGAAAATTATCATTGAACTATCTTTATGCCATCCTCTGAAAACAACTGTTCTTAATCTTGGCTCATTTTCTTCGCTGACTGTTGCAAGCTGTATCCATCTATTAGAGGGTGATTTGCCCTCTTTTTTTCTAGAAGATTTTAAATCTTGCCTCCAACTGGGTAAGTTGTTATCAGGCATTTAATTTAGGCAATATTAGACCACTTTTCTTTTTGTATTCTTCGAATGAATCATATTTTGAGAGCGATTTATCTTTTTTTATCATTCTTGGTAGAAAAACTATAGAGAAAAATATTGCAAGGATTACTAATGGAACGAAACTCATTGAGAGGATTGCGAATGATAGATAAATTAGTATTTCTCCTAAATAATTTGTATTTCTTATATTTTCGAAAAATCCTTCTTTAATTAGATCTTTTTTTAATTTAAGAGAAAAATATTTTTGGGCATCACTAGCAAAGTGTAGAAACACACCAATTATATTTATAGATACAGA
>NZ_CVSV01000027.1 GCF_001180245.1 Prochlorococcus marinus | reverse complement strand
ACTACTTTATTTTGGTCAATATGAAGACAGTCTTAACTTAGCCAAATTAGCAGTAAAAATAAATGCAAAAAATGAAAAACTATGGTTGATTTTGGCTGAAGCACAAATAGCTAACAAAGAATACGAAAACGCATTAAGTTCTCTAAATAAAGCAGAACAAGTCAATTCAAATATTAGCGAAATATATTTTGCTAAAAGTAATGTTTACTTAAAAATTTCCCAAAACACAAAAGCAAAAAATGCTTTAGAAAAAGGAATAAAGATTGAACCCAACAACCACAAAGCTATTTTTCAATTAGG
>NZ_CVSV01000026.1 GCF_001180245.1 Prochlorococcus marinus | reverse complement strand
TGTTGCCTATCAATAGGATTAAAATAAGATATTTTGAAATTGATAAAATCTACTCACAAGATATCTTTTAATTTATTTAATGCCAAACAATATTGCGTTAATTTAAAAAATTATATTGTTGGAGCTTTTAGGATGTCATTTGTTTTAGTTCCTGAAAAAATATTTGTTTTCACAGCACCTTTAACTGCAGTTAAATCTCGATCGACCAAATTATTAATAGATGCAATGTAACTTTCAGTAATTAATCGTGGGTATAAACCTATTCCAATAATCGGTAGCAGTAAACAGGCAATTATATAAACTTCCCTTGGCTCTGCATCTAT
>NZ_CVSV01000025.1 GCF_001180245.1 Prochlorococcus marinus | reverse complement strand
CTAAAGATTCGCTTGCGACCATCCATTCTTCTTTTTTTGTTGTTAATGAAAGTCTTTTACCTATGACTAAAGGCCTAATACCAAAAGGATCTCTAAATGCTAATAAACCATGTCCTGAAATTAAAGCAATTGAGGCATATGACCCCTGAATTCTTTTATGTAAAGATTTGACCGCATTAAAAATAATATCAGGTTGTAATTCTTGATTATGAATTTGTTCTTGTAATTCTGTCGCAAATACATTTAACAACATTTCAGTATCACTTGAAGAATTTGTATGCCGCTTGTCGACATTAAATAACTGTTTTTCCAAATCTCTGGTATTAGTCAAATTTCCATTATGTATCAAAACAATTCCATAAGGAGCATTAAC
>NZ_CVSV01000024.1 GCF_001180245.1 Prochlorococcus marinus | reverse complement strand
AATTACAAAAAATCATTTGAGGTTGTCAATAAAATTATAGATAATAAAAATATTCAAAAATTTATATGTAATGTTGAAAAAAATATAAAATTAATCGGAATCACAAATACAGGAAAAGTATTTAACATTGATTGGGAATCAAATATCAATAAAGACTATAAATTAGATAATAAAATTCTTGGAAATATTCATCCTAGTGAAATAATAAATTTTCATTCAATTAAAAAAGAAACTAGAAATTATTTATGCATCTTAAATTCAGATGGAAGATTTAAAAAAGTTTTATTTGATGAAGATATGATTAAAAGCAATAGATCTTTCACTATTTCAAAATTAAAAAATAATTTAAAAACAATTGATTCTTTTATTTCTAATGAAAGCAAAGATTTAATAATATTAACCTCGATAGGAAGAATTTTTAAATTTAATTTGTCAAATAAATTTTTAATGCCAGCTTCCAAACAATCCCAAGGATTAATAATTGCAAAACTTTTACCATCTGAAAAAATCGTTTCATGTTGTACATTTAATGATGGAGAAAATATTTTTTTAATATCTAAACAAGGAAAGATCTTTTGCATTAATAGTAATGAAATTTACTTCTCAAATGAATACAGTTTGGGATATTTAAATGAAAAAACTCAACTTAAAAACGACTACTTCCTAAAAATAATGGCAAGTAACCATTACCTTGATATTGAAACTAATAAAAATAAATCTGCGAGATTAGACTTAAATAAATTAAATTTCAAATCCAATAAATCAAACTTTTTGATTGATTTTTT
>NZ_CVSV01000023.1 GCF_001180245.1 Prochlorococcus marinus | reverse complement strand
TTCTATGAGGGCAGAAGCTAAAAATATAGGCAAATGAGAAATTAGAGATACTGCTTCATCATGCTCTTTTGGCGAAGCTTGGCAAATTTCACAATCCATTGATTTTATGAGCTCGGAAATAGTTCTGACTGAATTTAAATCACTATTTTGTGTTGGGGTAATAATCCATTTTGCATTTTTAAAAAGACCTTCAAAACCTGAATCAACTCCTTTTTTTTCTGTGCCCGCCATTGGATGAGATCCAATAAATAGAGGATGTGAATTTTCCCATGTATTTACAATTGGTTCTTTTACAGAGCCTACATCAGTTAGTATTGTTTCTTGAGGTATTGATTTTACTAATTGTTTCGACGGACTGATCAAATCTTTGATAGGCAATGCCAAAATTATTAGCTCACATTTTTTTAATAAGCTCAGATCACAGCTAACAAAATTTGCAAGGTTTTTATCCTTAGCTTTTTTTTCATTAAATTCATTATTTGCTATTCCATAAATTGTATGATTTAGACTTTGGAGTTTTAATCCTAAAGAACCACCAATTAATCCTAATCCTACTATTCCAATTTTCATAAATTAATTAATTCAAGACCCTCTTTTATTGATACCAATTTTTTGTATATTAGGTTCATAAATTTTGCATGTTTTTGAAATTAAATTAATTATAAATGCTTGAAATTTTAAGTCATCAATATTTGAAAAATTTTTTGAGAGATCAAAGTATTAATTGGGAGCATATATATTCTTTTGGGAGGATAGTTTCCAAATGTATTGAAAATGATTCTACCTATTTAATTAATTCAGAAATTTTCTCTAGCTATGATTGGTTACCTCCAATTTTGATTTCTTTATTTTTAAAGGAAGAGGATTCAACTTTTATTTTATCTAAAGAAAAAATCCAATTTATAAGCCAATTTCAGATAGATTTATTCAAAAATCTAGGTTTTAATTTTATTTTGAAAAATGATCAATTTATTTTTGCAAATCATCAAGTTCACTTGATAACTATCCAAAATTTTCTTAATGATCCCAATTCTCGTAATCTTAGAAATCATCGAATAGTTTATTCAGGAATTGAGGATATAAAACAGGATTTAAAAAATCATTTTAGGATTTCTTTATTTAAAAAGGATTGGACAAATAATTTTAAAGAATTTGAATTAATCAATCAAAAATTTATAAAAGTATATGATTCGTTGAAGAAAAAGTTCTTCTTGAGAAAGGTCTTAGGAAATAGTTATATCAATTTAGATGAAAAAGAAATTAGTTTCTTGTCGAACTTTTTTCATGAAAATTCTTTTTTTTCTGATAAATTTTTAAATGTCAACAAAGCATTATCTCAAGGTTGGGCATGCTGGGTAAAGTTAAACGATACAAATTTAGATTGGAATTTGTATTTACAGCCAGTCGATGAACTTTTTCAAATTAAGGAATTTTTTTCAAATAATAAATTTGTTTTTTTATCAGCATTGAGAAAAGATAATTTTTTCCAAATGTATTTTAAAAAGCATAGTTTAGATATTGACTTGGTTATTAATTTTAAGAGTAATTTTGAAGAGAAAAACATTTCTTTATATATACCCTCTAAACAGTTGCTTCCTAATAATCCTCTTTTTACCAATTCAATCTTGGACAAATGCAAAAAGTTAATACTTTTTAGAAAGGGTTTAACTTTAGTGTTGTCTGATGATATTGATTTAAAAACTAATCTTGCTACAGAATTAGCTTCTACTTACGGGAAAAGAGTATTGCTAGAGACAATTCCCTCAGGTAGTAATGAAATCCTTTGCTCTAATTTTGACTGGTGGATTATGAATTCTTATTTAATTCAAATTCCAGAACAAATTATCATTCCTTTACTTCCGATTCCGAATATGTCAGAACCCATTAATGCAATTACCGTCTCTCATAAAAAGAAGCTTTCTCAAGATTGGTTTAGAGACTTCTTGCTTCCTCAAGCTAGAATTAAACTTGAAAGATCTATTTCTCCTTTAAGAAGAAATTCAGGTAAGTTAATAATCCTAGATGGAAGAGCAAATAAAAGAAACTGGGGAAGATTACTTTTGCAAAACATTCAGCCCTCAAAACAAATTAACTACATGCTACCTTTTGATTAGGTTATGATTTTGTAAACAACTAAAGAAATATGGGAGAAGCAAAAAGACGTAAAACACTTGGTTTACCTCCAAAAAAAAATAATACTAAAACTAAAATTGATGAGTCTCCAAGATTATTTGAATGGCTTCCCTTTACAATTAATCAAAGAGATAACCTAATTAAATTAAGTATTAAGGCCAGTTGGTTTGGAATCGGAGGGTTAGTAATCTTATGGATTGTAGTGAGATTTATAGGCCCTGCTGCTGGGTGGTGGACTTTAGCTGATTCTTTATAAATCTAAGCTACTGTTTTTATATCATTAACAGCGATTGTATTAGCAGGATTGCTATTTAATGCTTTCATTGAATTAGAACTGACTTCAGTTCCTTCTGTTAATTTCTCTTTAACCATAGATTCTACTTTATTCCTGATTTCTAAGTTTTGATCAAGCCAAATTATTGTATTATCTCTTCCTTGTCCAATATTTTCTCCTTCATAACTATACCAAGCACCTCTTCTTATGATGATATTAGTCTCTTCTGCTAAATCCAATAAGCATCCTGTTGTACTAATACCTTTCCCAAAGAGAATATCAAATTCTGCAATTCTAAATGGTGGCGCAACTTTGTTTTTTGCTACTTTCACTTTTGCTCTTATGCCATATTCCTCAGTACCTCTTTTAAGAGTTTGAATTCTTCTGATATCAAGTCTTACTGAGGCATAAAATTTCAATGCATTACCTCCTGTGGTTGTTTCTGGATTACCGTATGTAACGCCAATTTTTAGGCGTAATTGATTCAGGAATATTACCGTACATCCAGATTTGCCAATATTTCCTGTTATTTTCCTCATTGCTTGGCTCATTAGCCTTGCTTGGCTTCCAATTACGTGATCTCCCATCTCACCTTCTATCTCGGCTCTTGGGGTTAGTGCTGCGACCGAGTCAACAACTACAAGATCTACTGCACTCGATCTTATAAGTTGGTCAACTATTTCTAGAGCCATTTCACCAGTATCTGGCTGTGAAACTAACAAATTTTCAACATCAACACCTAAAGAGGCCGCATAAACTGGATCGAGTGCATGCTCAGCATCTACAAATGCAGCTACTCCTCCATTTTTTTGGACTTCCGCAATCGCGTGAAGCGTTAATGTAGTTTTTCCTGAACTTTCTGGTCCGTAAACTTCTACTACTCTTCCTTTTGGATAGCCTCCTCCTAATGCTAAATCTAACGTGAGCGCTCCAGTAGATATTGTTTCTACTTTCATTCTTGAGGCGTCACCAAGTCTCATTATTGAACCTCGTCCAAAATTTCTTTCTATTTGACCTAAGACAAGACTTAATGCCTTGTCTTTTTCTTTTGATTCAGTTTTTTTCTTTTCTTCAAGGCTCATTGTTTGATTTATCGGTTAAAGTTCTTGTAATTATTCTAAATTTGGAAATTTTTATTTAAACCAAACTTCATAAATACAAACTATAGTACATCTGTACTCTAGCTGATTATCTTTAAATTGCAACTAATTCCTTAAGATTACCTAATTTTAATAATTTGATTTCATTAGTTAACTTATTTGTATCCGATTCTTTCAAATATCCCCAATCAGCTAGGAAGCATGGAATGTGAGAAGTTTCTGAATTTTGTTTAATATCAATTAGAGTTTTTTTTCTATCTTCTATAAAGCCTAAAATTTCATAAGTTTGTGTAAGTTTTTCAGCTATTTTGATTTTTGTTCCTGATTCATAACCAAAAATAAATTCTGGAAAAATATTTAGTTGTTTAAGAATTTTTTCTGCAAATATTTTACCTTTAGTTGTTATGACTCCAGTTTTTATTCCTCTTTTGCTTAATTCTTTCATAAAATTTATAATTTCAAAAAAAGGTTTATGTAAATTTACCCACGATTTAAAATCTTTATCAATTTGGTACTTGCGAGACTTATCTAACATTTTTTGTATATCTTTTGCTATCCAGGAATTTTCATTTAATATCCTTTGGCAATTTTGATGATAATTATTAATGAAATCATCTTTGTTATCACTTTTTAATGGATTTTCTGTTTTTATAATTTCGTGAACAATTAGAATCATTTCCCAACCATATTTAACCCAAGGCCTAATTTCTTTGAAAGAATTTGGTACTCCTTGATAAAGTTTTTGATCAATAGTGATGTTGGGTGAATTTAAATATCTTTCACAGGCCAGCAAGGAGCTATGCCAATATTCTTGCATTCCATCAACTATTACTCCATCAAAATCAAATAGAAAAATTTTTTGAGAAGACACCAATTGAATATTAGGACTGGGCCGCTAGGATTCGAACCTAGGAATGTCGAGACCAAAACCCGATGCCTTACCACTTGGCGACGGCCCATTGAATTACCATTTTAATACATGAGAAGATTTTTTTCTATCCAAAAAATACAAATTTTTTATAAACATGGCGCTAGTTTTGAAAAATAAAAATATTATTTGAATGAGCTCGATTTCCATGGCTCTAGAAATTTCTGAGCTTTTTTGATCGCCAAACCCATTATTTCAGGATACTCATAGAGTTTTTTGTTATTTTTGTGAGCAAATTCAATGAGAGGCTGCATAATTTTTCTTGCAGCACTTCCAAATGCTATTCCATCTGGGAGATTGTTTGAATTCAACAATTCATGAGTTTTTTCATTTGTTCCTCCTGCTAATTGAATTAATCCTGGTGGAAGATCTGCACCGATTTTTTCAAACAACTTAATAGCATCTCTACTTGTTGTAGGAGCAAGATCTCCAGACATTGGCCTTCCATCTAGTTGCCAAATAAGGGGAATATCTAGTTCATTCAGAATTTCATATCTTTCCCAAAGAGCTTTCAAAAGATCTTCGGGCTCTTGGGCTTTTTTGAAAGATTGATTTAATCCACAACTAATAGAAATCTTGTCTAATTTCATGCCAGAACTTTTAAGGATCCTTACAACTTTTGTAAAAGAATCTAGGCGATTGATTTCTGTATGAATTTCTACTGCATTGGGTCTTATTTTTTGAAGTGTTGATGCTAAATCTTTTTTTGACAAATTATATTCATATTCACTAATTAGATTTAGAGGACAACTATTTAAACATCTTCCACATCCATAACATTTACTCTCTTTAATTCCGAAATTATCAATTGCAAAGGTAGGGCATACTTTTTCGCATGGTCTTGGACAACTAGGGGGACATTTTAAAGGATCAAATTTTGCTTTTCGAAAGTGGATATCATTACCATCACTAATACTTATCATTAATCCAGGGGAGTTTTTAAAGACTTTTTTTGCCCAATCGATTCCTTTTTTTGCTGCACAAACTATAGATTCTTCTGCTGCAACATCTATGTAGTCGACACCAGCAGCAGTATAAATTGCACATAAATCTTCAATGGCAACAATATCTTCATTACTGGCACCACAAATTAACTTAATCCATTTATCTTTTTTATTCTTGGTTTTAATCAAACAATTTAACTTTCAAATTCATCCAAAATATAATTACTTAATGGTTTCCATTCAAGTTTTCTTGAA
>NZ_CVSV01000022.1 GCF_001180245.1 Prochlorococcus marinus | reverse complement strand
AATTAAATTTTCTGAAAGATCCTTTTTCAGTCTTTTCTCTATCATCCCTATTGGCATCCACTGACATCCTTGAACTGTAAGATCATAAATTAACGAGTTTGTTGAAGTATTGTTAATGTTTTGTATTTTCCAACTACCCTCAAACTTCCTGAAATCTCCTTTTATTAAATTAAATTTTAAGAGGCCAAGCTCCTTATCTTCAAATAAATCTATAGTTA
>NZ_CVSV01000021.1 GCF_001180245.1 Prochlorococcus marinus | reverse complement strand
GCCTGTATCTCGAAGTACGCTCGTTAGTGGTACCTCAGGAACTGGTAAAACTGTTTTTTCTCTGCAATATTTACACCATGGAATTTGTAATTTTGATGAGCCTGGAATCTTTGTAACATTTGAGGAATCTCCCTTAGATATTATTAGAAATGCCGCAAGTTTTGGTTGGGATTTACAAGAATTAATTGATCAAAATAAACTTTTTATTTTGGACGCTTCTCCTGATCCTGATGGTCAGGATGTCGCTGGTAACTTTGACTTGTCTGGTCTTATTGAAAGAATTAGTTATGCAATTAGAAAATATAAAGCTAAAAGAGTTGCTATAGATTCAATAACTGCTGTCTTTCAACAGTATGATGCCATTTACGTTGTTAGAAGGGAAATATTTAGATTGATAGCAAGATTAAAAGAAATAGGCGTGACAACAGTTATGACTACTGAAAGGGTGGATGATTACGGACCAATTGCTAGATATGGTGTAGAAGAATTTGTATCTGATAATGTTGTCTTATTAAGAAATGTACTTGAGTCAGAGAAGAGAAGAAGAACTCTAGAAGTTCTTAAGTTAAGAGGTACTGTACATATGAAAGGTGAATATCCATTCACTATGGGAATGGACGGAATAAGTGTGTTTGCCTTAGGAGCAATGAGATTAACGCAGAGATCCTCAAATATTAGGATTAGTTCTGGAGTTAAAGATCTTGATGATATGTGTGGTGGAGGATATTTTCAAGATTCCATTATTCTCGCCACTGGAGCAACTGGTACGGGCAAAACAATGCTTGTATCAAAATTTGTTGAAGATGCTTATAACAATAATGAAAGAGCAATACTTTTTGCATATGAAGAATCTAGGGCTCAATTACTTAGGAATGCTACTAGCTGGGGCATAGATTTTGAAAAAATGGAAAGTGATGGATTATTAAAAATTATTTGTGCATATCCTGAATCAACAGGTTTAGAGGATCACTTACAAATTATAAAAACGCAAATTAATCAATTTAAACCAAAAAGAATGGCAATTGACTCTCTCTCTGCATTAGCCAGAGGTGTAAGTTTGAATGCATTTAGACAGTTTGTAATTGCTGTTACCGGATATACAAAACAAGAGGAAATAGCAGGCTTTTTTACTAATACTGCGGAAGAATTTATGGGAAGTCATTCTATAACTGATTCTCACATCTCAACCATTACAGACACCATATTGTTGCTTCAATATGTAGAAATAAAAGGTGAGATGGCACGAGCTTTAAATGTTTTCAAAATGAGGGGTTCATGGCATGATAAGCGAATAAGAGAATTCATTATTACAAATAGTGGACCAGAAATAAAGGATTCTTTTTCTAATTTTGAACAAATATTTAGTGGTGCGCCTCATAGAGTTGTGCCTGATCAAAATGTTCAAAATGTTTTTAAAGGAATAGACAATAATTAGATAATTTCTTTAATTTCAGAAACTGGAAAAGAATCTGAATTATTAATTGCTTTTGTCAATAATTCATCTTTATCAGATTGCGCTAAGGCTAAATCAAACCAAAAAGTTGTTCCTACTCCTAATTCACTAGCCATACGAATCTCCCCACCGTGTTTTTCAATTATTCCTCGCACTATAGATAAACCTAAACCTGTTCCTTGCTCGGTATGAACAGAATTCTCTACTCTATAAAAACGATCAAATATCTTTTCTTGATCAGCCTGAGATATTCCTGAGCCAGTATCAGCAATCTCAATTCTTACTTTTGGAAGTGGTGAAACTAATTCACATTGAGGGGCTTCATCGTTTTTAATACTTGGAGGGAAAGCAGGACAGGAATCTGGCCAAGTATAAGCTCTTATAATTAAGGCGCTGTTTTTTGGACTAAACTTCAATCCATTTCCCAGTAAATTATCAAAAACTTGTAAAAGTAAATCAAAATTTCCAAGAATTGGAGGAATAGTTTCCTCTATGTCATGAGCTAATGAAACATTTTTTTCTGAAGCATTAAGTCTATAATTTCTAAGAGTCTGTTCTATTGCAGGTTTTATGTCCATTTGCTCTAGCTGAACAATTTTCCCAGACTCCAATCTAGATAAATCTAATACATCATTAACAAGTCTTGTTAACCTATCAGTCTCAGAATTTGCAATTCCTAAAAATTCTATTTGTTCTTCATCGGAAAGCTGATCTTTTAAATCATGTAAGGTCTCTACATAACTTTTGATATTAAAAAGTGGTGTCCTTAATTCATGCGATACATTGCTTATGAATCTATTTTGTGCAGCGTTAAGTTCAACTTCTCTAGTTAAATCTTGAATTGTCACGGCAATTCCTTTTAATTCAACCTTATTTGTATCTAAGACTGATTGCAAGACAATTCTTAAGGTTCTTGCTGGCTCTCCTAAACTGAATCTTAAATCGTCCTTTTCTTTTTCCCTGTTTAAGATTGATTCTATATTTGTATGTAAGTCGTTGGATAAAATTTCGGGGATTTCATTTAAAAAATGTTTCCCTTCTAGAAATCTTCCTTCCCAACGAAATAATCTCTTTGCTGTTGGATTAGTTAGTACAATTTTACCTTGTGAGTCCAATAATATTGCGCCATCGGCCATTGTAGCTATTAATGATTGCTGCTTGATTTGAGCCGCTTTTAGTTCTTCTATATTAGCTTCATCATAATTTTCTAATTGTGTTGCCATTCGGTTAAATCCATTTAAGAGTTCTCCTAGATCGCCTGTCATGGGCAAAGAAATTCTGGATTTAAAATTTCCTCTTGAAATTTCTCTAACACCTCTTACTAATTCTCTGACTGGTCTTGTAATAGTCAGTGCATTAAATACAGCTCCAAGTATTACTAAAACCCAAATAGAGATAAAAACTGCAATGGTTACTTCTCTAGTTAAGGCAGCACTGGCTAGTGCTTTTTTATTAGGGGTGACTCCTAAAGCTAAAGTTCCAAGATATTTGCCTTTCCACAACATTGGAACAAATACATCTGTTACTTGACCTTGAGGTGTCGCATGCTGCCTAACCAAAGGAAATTGTGGTCTCTTCTTCAATTCTGAAGGTAGTTTTAATTTTCGAGTAAGCTGAAACTGACTGTCTGAGCTCGTTGGTGTTGCACTGATCGGTATCCCAAGTTGAACAATATCTTCAGCATCAGTAAAAAATATATAACGCAAGTTTCGACTTGATCTCCAAAACTTTTCAGCTACATTTGAAATTTCTTTTTTTTGGTTATTAGCGACTAATTCTGTAACATTCCCAGATAACAATAAGCCAAGATCTCGAGCATATCTAGTATCATTCATACCTGCATCTTTTTGAATACTATTTAATGCAAAAAAAGTTATTCCTGTCATTAGGAGGCTTACAACAAGAGTAGCTATGGCTAATAACTTTGTTCTTAAACTGAACCCACTCCACCAAGCGAGAAGTCCATTAATCCAATAGTTAGTATCCATGTCTTCATTATCAGTGATGTTATATTTTCTACTTTCTCGATTATTGGTATCCACCATAAGATTAATTCTCCTTAGAAAAGTTTTTCCTCACTTGATGACCTATATCATTTCTAAAGTAAATACCCTCAAAATGAATTTCTTTTAAATTTTTGTATGCTTTATTAAAAACCGTATCGAAGT
Source organism: Prochlorococcus marinus (assembly GCF_001180245.1). Taxonomy (GTDB): domain Bacteria; phylum Cyanobacteriota; class Cyanobacteriia; order PCC-6307; family Cyanobiaceae; genus Prochlorococcus_A; species Prochlorococcus_A marinus_F. The sequence goes on along the minus strand of NZ_CVSV01000021.1, from coordinate 32,374 downwards.
CTTTATCTTGACAGACAATACTTAAAACTCTTCCTCCAGCAGTTAATAATTTCCCACTTTCACTAAAAGAAGTACCTGAGTCAAAAATTTGACAATCATTTGAATCAATCTTACCTATTTTTATTTCATAGCCAGTTTTATATTCGTGAGGATAACCTTTGGAGGTAGCTATTACGCAACCACTAACCTTATCAGAAGTATTAATTTTTTCATCACCAGTTAAACTTCCCATTGAGCATTTTTCTAAAAGAAATACAAAATTTTGATCCATTAAGGGCATTATTGTTTGGCATTCTGGATCACCAAATCTGCAATTATATTCTATAACCTTAGGCCCAGATTTTGTGATCATTAACCCAAAATAAATTACGCCTCTATAGTCAATATTTCTTTTATTAAGCTCATTTATTGTAGGTTCAATTATCTCTTTAATAATTCTATCAAGGTAATCTTCTGTTAATAATGGGGCAGGAGAATAAGACCCCATGCCTCCTGTATTTGGACCTTTATCTTCTTCATTAAGTCGTTTATGATCTTGGGCCGTTGGAAGTAATGTATATCTCTTCCCATCGCATAAAGCAAAAACTGAAACTTCTGGCCCCTGAATTTTTTCTTCTAGAACAACTACATTCCCAGAGTTACCAAATCTTCCATTAAAAATTGTCTCTGCTGCTTTAAAGCATTCTTCTTTTGAATTAGGAATAAAAACACCTTTACCTGAAGCTAGACCATCAGCTTTTACTACAAGTGGAATTGATGATGAATTAATAATTTTTTTGGCTTCTTCTAGAGAATTGACTTTCCAAAAATTTGCAGTTGGGATATTTGCATCTTGCATAAATTCCTTCGCCCAAGATTTGCTAAATTCTAGTTTTGCTCCATCTTTATTCGGACCAAACACTTTAAAATTTTTTTTTCGAAGAAAATCAGCTAATCCATTTGCCAGAGGTATTTCTGGTCCAATAATGACTAAATCTATCTTCAAAAAATCAAGCTTACCAACTAGTTCATTTTTATTATTTATATCAATTTTTATTCTTTCACATTTATTTATTCTTTCTGAACCAGCGTTACCAGGTATCAAAAAAACTTTTTTAACTAATTCATTTTTTTGAATAGCCCAAGCCAAAGAGTTTTCTCTCCCGCCATTTCCAATTATCAAAATATTTTCTAATCTAATAAAGTTCCTAGAACTAGGTGAATGAATTACCATATAGTTGTTTTTTTTAGGTTATGAGGTTTCGATGAATAATCAGTTAAAATGAAAATAAATCATTTAAAGTTGGCCTCTAATAATTATGTTAATTATAAAAAACACTTTAGTAATAATAATGAGGTTTTAAGTTAATGAATAATAAATATGAGTTGATTTATGAAGGCAAAGCAAAAAAAGTATTTACTCATGATGACGCAAATAAAGTAAAAATTGAATTTAAAGATGAAGCTACAGCGTTTAATGCTTTGAAAAAAGAAAAGTTCGAAGGTAAAGGCAAACTTAATTGCTTAATAAGTGCAAGAATTTTTGAGATTCTCATTAAGAATAATATTCCAACTCACTTTATTGAACTTGAAAATGAAAATACGATGATTGCAAAAAAAATAAAAGTAATTCCATTAGAAATCGTTCTAAGAAATACTGCTTATGGTTCTTTATGCAAACAAACAACTATTAAACCTGGAACTTTGTTATCAAAACCATTAATTGATATCTATCTTAAAAATGATGAACTTAATGATCCCCTTCTCACAAAAGATAGAATTGAATTAATGAATATATTAAGCTCTCATGATTTAGAGTTAATAATAAATTTAACCCTACAAATTAACGTAATCTTGAAAAGTTTTTTTAAAAATATTCAACTTCAACTTGTAGATTTTAAATTGGAATTTGGTTATGATTTTACAAATAATATTATTCTTGGGGATGAAATAAGTCCTGACAATTGTAGATTGTGGGATCTTAATCAAAATGATATAATTGTAAGTCTTGATAAGGATAGATTTAGAAATGATTTAGGTGGCCTAATTGAAGCTTATACTGAAATCCACCGAAGAATAAACGATTTTCTTAAACCTAATTGAAAAAATAATGACTTATTTATCTTAATCACAAGTACTATGCAAAAATATTTTTTAAAATTTGGAAAGGTATTCATAAATGTTGCCTGCTCACCCTTGATTTTGACATCAAATAATTTAGAACTGGCTGCTAAATATTTGCCAAATGACGTTGATCAATCAATAAAAACCTTAGAAATAACAAATATTAATGATGTTTTATTTCAAGGAATTGAAAATAATAAAGAGAGGAAATTTCTTCTTGCAGAAAATAATAATGATACTAGTGAAGAGAGTGTTCTTATCTCAGAAATAATTATCGAAGGTTGGGAAAATCATCCTGAGGGTAGAAAACTTGAATTGGCTGCATATGATTCCATGAGCATAAAGCCTGGAAGTATTGTTGATAACCAAATTTTAAATCAAGATCTTAATGCAATATATGCAAGTGGTTGGTTTTCAGGAGTTAAAATAAATTCTCAAGAAGGGCCACTAGGTGTGAGGCTAATAGTAAATGTAGTGCCTAATCCAATCTTGAAGAAAGTTGAGCTTGAACCAATAAATTCTATAGTCTCCAATGAATACGTAGATGATATTTTTAAAAATTATTATGGGACAACTCTTAACCTAAAGGAATTTCAAAATAAGATAGAAATAATAAAAGAACGTTATGAAAAAGAGGGTTATTCTTTAGCTAGAATTAAAAGCCCAGAAAGAATCTCAGAGAACGGAATAGTAATATTAAAAGTATCTGAGGGCATTATATCTGACGTAAAAATAAGATTCCCAAATTCTGATGGTGAATTTATTATTGATGGAAAACCTAGAAAAGGGAAAACAAAAGACTGGGTCATAAAGAGAGAATTAAAAACACAACCTGGCACCATTTTTAATAGAAAAATTTTAGAAGCTGATATCGGTAGACTCTATGCCACATCGTTATTTGATGATATAAGGGTTTCACTTGGCCCTGATAATTTAAGTCCTGATCAAGTCATAATTTTTTTAGATTTGAGTGAGCAAAGAACAGGATCGTTAACAGGTGGACTTGGTTATAGCAATGGTTCAGGTATCTTCGCATCAATTGGTTTGCAGGAAACAAATGCTCTAGGAAGAGCATGGTCTACAAATTTAAATCTAAATTTTGGCGAATATTCAACTACCTATAATTTTTCTTTATCTGATCCATGGATTAAAGGAGATAAACATAAAACATCTTTTAGAACAAATATTTTTTTAAGTAGAGATTATCCACAAGAATTTAAAAGTGAAAATAATGGAAAATTATATGCAGTAGATGATCAAACACCATCTAGCTCAGATACTTTTTCATCAATAGTTTTAGAAAAAACTGGAGGTGGATTTTCTTTCTCAAGGCCATTAAATGGTGGAGACCCATTTAAGGTTGCTAAATGGAGAGTCCTTGCAGGGATGAATTTTAAGAAAGTAAAGATGATTGATGGTGATGGGAACAAAAAACCTTATGGTGACCTAACGCCAACCACAACCAGAAACAATATAAGCGATATTATTTGTATTGGATTTACTCCAAATGATGGTTCATGCCCTGAAGAAAATACATTAGTGAGTTTTATTGCAAATACTTCTAGAAATAATTTGAACAATCCCATCAACCCAACATCAGGAAATAAATTTAGCTTTGGTACCGAACAATTTATTTCAATGGGAAAAAACTCTCCAACTTTTAATAGAATGAGAGCCTCATATTCATTTTTCATACCAACAAAAATAATAAATTTAACGAAAGCATGCAAATCTAGTAATGCTGATAGTGAAGATTGTCCTCAAGCTATTGGATTTCAATTTAAAGCCGGTACTATTCTTGGGGAATTGCCTCCTTACGAAGCATTTTGTATGGGTGGAACATCATCTGTTAGAGGTTGGGGATCATGTGATTTGGCAGTAAGTAGAAGTTTTATTGAGGGTACAGCAGAATATAGATTCCCTGTTTGGAGAATGATATCTGGAGCTTTATTCGTCGATGCAGGAAGTGATCTAGGCTCTCAAAAGGAAGTCCCTGGAAAACCCGGTAAATTATTGCAAAAATCAGGCTCTGGTTTTTCCCTTGGAGGGGGAGTTGGGATAAAAACGCCAATAGGTCCATTAAGATTAGATGTTGCTAGCAAGGAACTAAGTGGGGATTGGAGATATACACTTGGAGTTGGATGGAAGTTTTAAGTGTTTTCCTGGCCTCCTAATTATGATTCTTGCTATACCTTGGCTGGTGTTATCTCCAGAGAGGGCATAGGCCTACATAGTGGAGAAAAAACAAGAGTTAAAATTTCTTCATATGAGAAAGAAGGATATTATGTCTCTTTTAGCGATAAACCTAACGAGATTTTTAAGTTAACTCAGGATTTAATTGGTAGTACGATGCTTTGCACTGCCGTTAAATTAGGAGTAAGAAATTTGTATACTATAGAACATTTATTATCTTCACTGGCAGGGTGCGGGTTGAGTTATATACATATTGAGGTTGATGGGAAAGAGATTCCTCTTTTAGATGGATCGGCAATCCAGTGGGTTAGAGATTTTGAGGAAGTGGGAATAAAAAAGGCACCTAGACCAGATAATTTTTTCCGAGAAATTAATAAATCAATAATTTTAAATAAAGAAGGCTCAGTTATAGCAGCAACTCCTTCTGAAAAAACTACAATTATATCCACCATAAGTTTTGCCTATGAAGCAATTGGAAATCAAACTTTTGTAATTGATTTAAATCCAAAAAGTTTTGTCGAAATGATTGCGCCTGCCAGAACATTTGGTTTTAAAGATCAATTTCAAGAGTTAAGTGAACTTGGATTAATAAAAGGCGGGAGTTTGGAAAATGCCCTTGTTTGTGATGGTGATAAATGGGTTAATCCACCATTAAGATTTGATAATGAACCAATAAGACATAAAATTTTAGACCTAATTGGGGACTTGGCTTTGGTAGGGTTACCTAAGGCTCAAATTTTAGTTTATAAAGGATCACATTCTTTAAATGCTTTATTGGCCTCATCGCTAAAAAATTAACTTTATCTTTAATTGTTTTGGAAAAGAAATTATCCAGTGAAAATAATCAACTTTCCTCTGAGCAAATACTAGGTTTATTACCCCACAGATACCCTTTCGCTCTTGTGGACAAAGTTATAGAGAATATTCCTGGGGAGAGAGCTGTTGCAGTAAAAAATGTAACTATAAATGAGCCTCAATTTCAGGGACACTTTCCTGAGAGACCCTTGATGCCTGGGGTTCTTATTGTGGAATCAATGGCCCAAGTTGGTGGAATAATTGTAACGCAAATGCCCGATCTTCCTAAAGGACTTTTCGTCTTCGCTGGAATCAATAATGTTAAATTCAGAAAACCAGTTGTGCCTGGTGATCAATTGATAATTTCTTGTGAGTTATTATCTATTAAAAGACAAAGATTTGGGAAGGTTAAAGGTGAGGCGCATGTTGATGGGCAGTTGGTTTGCGCTGGAGAATTAATGTTTTCATTAGTTGATTAGGGATATGGATAGTAAAAATACTGAATTAAATGAAAGCTTTACGGGTGTAAAAGTGCATCCAAATGCTTATGTTGATCCAAGTGCCGAATTACATGATGGGGTTATTGTTTCTCAAGGAGCTATTATCGGTCCTGATGTGACTATAGGAAAAGGTACCGAAATAGGACCTAACGCCGTTATTTCAGGAAGAACTAGGATTGGTATAAACAATAAAGTTTTCCCAAGTGTTTTTATAGGTTTTGACCCCCAAGACCTCAAATATAAAGGGGCCCACACTGAAGTAATTATTGGAGATAACAATACTTTCAGAGAATGTGTAACTATTAATAAAGCAACTGATGAAGGAGAAAAAACTATTATTGGGAATAATAATTTGTTGATGGCTTATACTCATATCGGACATAATTGTGAACTCGGTAACAGGATAGTTTTATCAAATAGTGTTCAAGTTGCGGGCCATGTGAAGATCGAAGATAAAGCTATTATTGGTGGTTGTTTAGGTATTCATCAATTTGTACATATTGGATATTTAGCAATGATTGGAGGGATGACTAGAGTAGATAGAGATGTACCTCCTTTTTGTTTGGCCGAAGGGCATCCAGGAAGATTGAGAGGTTTAAACAGGATAGGAATTAAGAGAAGTGGTCTAATGGAAAATAAAGATTTTGACTTAAAATTACTTCAAAGTACTTGGAATCTACTTTTTAAATCTAATGATGCGATTTCAAATTCATTAGAAAAAGTAATGGCAGGAAAATTAGATATTTCATCTTCAAAATTATGTAATTTTTTAAAAGAGTCAATATCTAAAGAAAGACGAGGACCAATGCCTGTAGTGAATGTATGAATAAAAAGATATTTATAAGTACTGGAGAAGTCTCTGGAGATTTGCACGGAAGTTTGTTATCAAAAGCATTATTAGATGAAGCTAAAAAAAAATCTATAGATTTAGAAATTTGCGGATTAGGCGGGGAAAGGATGAAGAAAGAAGGTGTAAAAATTCTTCAAGATACTACATCAATTAGTGCAATAGGAATTTGGGAGGCTTTACCTCTTATTATCCCAACGATAAGAATTCAAACAAGGTTCTATAAATTACTAAAAAAATATCCTCCTGATTGCTTAATTTTGATTGACTATATGGGACCTAATATAAAAATTGGTACTAAATTAAAAAGATCGAAGACTAAAATTCCAATTTTTTACTACATTGCTCCTCAAGAGTGGGCTTGGAGGGTTGGCAATAACACTACAACAAATCTAATAAGGTTTTCTGATAAAATTTTTGCAATTTTTAAGAAAGAAGCAGCGTTTTACAAAAAGAGGGGCGGAAATGTTTTTTGGGTTGGACATCCAATGATTGATTTAACAAAAAAACTTCCTCTCAAGAAAGATGCTAGAACTATCTTAAACCTTCGCCCAAATCAAAACATCATACTTTTAATGCCCGCATCAAGACCTCAAGAATTGAGATATGTATTACCTACTTTTATGAAATCGGCTAAAAAATTACAACAAAAATATCCAAGTTTGGTTGTCTATATTCCCTCCTGTCGGGATGCTTTTGATGAAATATTCAAAAAAGCCTTTAGAAAATATCAAGTTAAAGGACTTGTTATTTCTCAAAAAGATAGTGCGAAATTAAAGCCTTATATTTATTCCCTAACTAAAATTGCTCTTTGCAAATCTGGGACAGTTAATATGGAATTAGCTTTATATGGAATCCCACAGATCGTTGGTTACAGAGTAAGTAGGGTAACTGCTTTTATTGCTAAAAAAATACTCAATTTTAAAGTAAAATTTATTTCACCTGTAAATTTGTTAGTTAATAAATTAATAATCCCTGAGTTTGTACAAAAGGACTTTGATGAAAAGAAAATTTTCTATAAATCTTGTAGGATTCTTGATGGGAAGTCAGAAAAAATAAAAATTAAAAAAGGTTATGCTTTTTTAAAAAAAGAATTAGGAGAAAAGGGCGTAGTCCAGAGAGCTGCTAAAGAGATTATTAATTCTATTATTTGAACTTTATAATAAAAAAATGAAATATTTGTTATCTCTAATAATTACTCTTTCAATATTTATTAACCCTGTAAACGTTTTTGCAGAGGAATTAATTCTTGGAGGAGGTTGTTTTTGGTGTTTAGAGCATGATTTAGAGTCACTCAAGGGGATAAATTTTGTACAAAGTGGCTATTCAGGTGGAGATTTACAAAATCCTACATACGAAAATCATGAAGGACATCAGGAAGTGGTTTTGGTAAACTATGATTCCAAATTGGTAACTTTGCCCGAGATACTTAGGCTTTATTTCAGAAATATTGATCCTCTGGATGGCAAGGGTCAATTTTGTGATCGTGGAGATTCTTATAGGCCAGTGATCTTTTTCAAAGATGCAAATGAGAAAAGTGATGCAATAAATGCAGTTGCTTCCGCCTCTAATGAATTGCGTGTGCCATTAGAAAAAATATCTGTAGAACTTAAATCAAAAGGTCAATTTTGGTTAGCTGAAGAATATCATCAGGATTTCGCTGAGAGAAATGAATTAAAATATAAGTTCTATAGATTCTCATGTGGGAGAGATCAGAGGTTGGATAAATTATGGGGAGATAACGCTAGATCAACAAATCTTTGGAATGAATGATTTAAATATAGTTATTTATTTTTAATCCATTGAACAAGAGTTTTAACTCCAAAACCGGTTGCACCTGATGGGTTAATTCCCTTATTCTTGTCAGTCCAACAAGTCCCAGCAATATCAATATGAGCCCATTTAATCTCTTTATCAAAGAATTCCTCTAAAAACAAAGCAGCAGTTATTGAGCCACCTGCTCTAGGGCCTGTATTTTTCATATCAGCTATATGAGACTTTAAACCTTCTTTGTAAGATTTTTGTAAAGGCATTTGCCATAGTTCTTCTCCAGACAGGGCTGATGCGGCTTTTAGGTCATTTGCTAAATCATCATTATTGCTCCAGAATCCAGCTACATCATTCCCTAATGCAACTACAATAGCTCCTGTTAAAGTTGCGAGATCTATTATTGAATCTGGTTTTAAATTTGATGCGTAAGTTAAAGCATCAGCTAATGTGAGTCTGCCCTCTGCATCAGTGTTATTTATTTCAATTGTCTTACCATTAGATGCCTTAACTACATCTCCAGGATGTACTGCAGATCCATTTATCATGTTTTCGCAAGATGCCACAATAAAATGAATTTCTAATCCCTTTGGTTTCATTGCTCCAAGTGCTTTTGCCGCTCCTAAAACTGCAGCGCTTCCGCCCATATCATATTTCATCATTTCAATTTGAGATGCTCCTACTTTCAGATTGTATCCTCCCGAATCAAAGGTTAAACCCTTACCAACAAGCGCAATCTTTTCTTTAATAGGCCCCTCTGACTTTAAAGTAAGATGTATAAATTTTGGATCTAGATCAGAACCTTTTGCTACAGCTAAATATGCACCCATTCCTAAATCTTCACAATCTTTTGCCTCTAAAATTTTTACTTCCAAACCATGATCTTTAGCTATTTGAGAAGCTTGTATAGACATTTCTTGAGGCGTAAGACTATTTGGAGGGGCGGCTACAAGTCTTCTAGCTAGTTCTACACCTTCACATATTTGTGCGGTCTCTTCAAAGCTAATATTCTCAGATTCTTTTAAATTTAAAAACTCTATTTCTTTAAGAACTTTCTTTTCATCTCTTTTCTTATTAAATCTATTGTCGTTATAGGCAGATAATCTAGCTGACTCTGCTAATTGATTTATTTCTAGTTGTGAATTTATAAATTCCCAAGGTAGCAAGATGCTGATTTTTTCATTTTTATCGACTGTTTTCCTAACTAGATTTCCTATAGAATTTTCAATATCACTTTTATTTAGGTCATTCGATTTGCCAAGACCAAGTATGATTAAAGTTTCTAATTTTTGATCTAAAAATTCAAAGCTTAAAATTTTTCCTTTTTCTCCTTTAAATTTTTTTTGAGTAACTTTTTTTAGTAATAATTTTGGGTCAATAACAAATTTTATATTTTCAAGTTGGCTTGAAATTTCTTCCTCTAAAACTCCAAAAATTAATGAAGCACCTTGCCAGTTATCTAGATTTTTTTGGAATGTGGAAAATTGCATTTGTTAAATGGATTTAATTAACTTTTAGTTGTTTGTGAAAGTAGTTGCCCACCTATCTCGAGTTTCTTTATTAAAAGGTGGTAACCATAAATATATCAGTTGCTGTTCTAATTTACGTCTTAATTTTACTTCTTTAGGTACATCTAAGAAGAAACGAATATCTTGGTGACTTGAGAGTTTGTTATGAGCTAGGGCTTCTTTATAGTTCGTGAGGTAATTTTTACAGTCATGTTCTCCCTTCCATCTTTTATTTGCTGAATTTGTTTCTCCTATATAAAGGATTATTTTAGAACTCTCCATCGAGTCAATTACAAAATACATTGCTGGCCCATTGTGTATATATTGATTGGTTCTCCAAAAGTTCAATGATAATGGCTGTAAGGAAAACGGATCAATTTTTCTTTCATCGGAAATTGTATTTATAGGAAGACTTGTTTGGTACAAAGTTTTGTTATGAGTATCTTTTGAAATTTTGAATTGATGATTATAGATTCTATCCCTCCAGTCAGTTAAGATTTCGCCTTTGATTTTTATATTATTTGAATGTTGAAAATTAATTGATGTATTTACATTTGAACCAAATAATTCAAATTGTCTATTTTGGTTTGAAATATTATTTACGTTAAATTTTTCCAATATTTATGAAACATGTCTACTAAATTTAATTCTGAAAAAATATAAATCAAAGAATTATTTATAAACTAAAATTTATTAACCTTCTAATCAATTTAAAAGATTCTTGTTATCTTGTAATTGAGCCTTAATCTGCGAAGTAAAAAATAGAAATGGGATTCTTTGAGTCAGACATCGTTCAAGAAGAAGCTAAAAAGCTTTTTACAAATTACCAAGAACTTATGAAACTTGGTTCTGATTATGGAAAATTTGACAGAGAAGGAAAAAAAATGTTTATAAAAAAAATGGAATCACTCATGGATAGTTATAAGGTTTTTATGAAGAGATTTGAATTGTCTGAAGATTTTCAAGCAAAAATGACAGTAGAACAATTAAAGACACAGTTAAGTCAATTTGGGATTACTCCTGATCAAATGTTTGATCAAATGAATAAAACCTTAATAAGAATGAAGGATGAACTTGATAAAACTTCTTAAAGTTAACGGTTAAAGCTTCATGACAGATAATTTAAAATTGCCATCATGGCTGTCAAGAGGAATAGAAGAATATTTTCCAATTAAGGGAACAGATCAAACCTTTTCGGAGATAATTGATCATGCGAAAAAAAATAATAAAAAATTAAGGGTTAAACTTGGCATCGATCCAACTGGAACAGATATTCATCTTGGGCACAGCATATTGTTTAAAAAACTTAGGGCATTCCAAGATAATGGACATATTGCAGTTTTAATTATTGGGGATTTTACTGCTCAAATTGGAGATCCAACTGGAAAAAACAAAACAAGAGTTCAGTTATCGGAAAAACAAGTTAAGGATAATGCAAAAACATACTTAACCCAACTAGGGATGGGAAGGCCAGCAAATGAATCAATTTTAGATTTTGATTCAAAAGATAGAATAGAAATTAGATATAACAGTGAATGGTTAAAAGGATTAAATCTTAATTCGATCATTGAATTAATGGGGAGTGCAACAGTTAGTCAAATGCTAGCTAAGGAGGAATTTAATAAAAGGTACACATCGCAAATCCCAATTGCTTTGCATGAATTCTTATATCCACTTTTACAAGGTTACGATTCGGTAATTGTTCAATCAGATATTGAGCTTGGAGGCACAGATCAGAAATTTAATATTGCAATAGGAAGAGACCTTCAAAGGCATTTTAAACAAGACCCTCAATTTGGTCTTCTGCTGCCAATTTTGACAGGTTTAGATGGAATTAAGAAGATGAGTAAATCTGAATTTAACACCGTCGGTTTAACTGAAGATCCTCTTTCAATGTATTCAAAATTAGAAAAAGTACCCGATAATATAATACCCACCTATTTTGAATTACTTACTGAATTAGATTTAAGTTTTCTGGAAAACTCAAATCCTCGTGAATTACAGAGAAGAATGGCTTTAGAAGTTACCACTTTATTCCATGGGTCCGAAGAAGCATTAAAGGCGCAATCAAACTGCGAAAAATTATTCCTTGGACACAAAGAAAAAGTTGGAGAAATTCCAGAGATTTCTTTAAAAGAAGTAGTTTTTCCAGTAAAGTTTTTCTACTTATTAAGTGCTCTTAAACTTTTTAAATCTAGCAGCGAATCCAAAAGATCTATTAAAGGTGGGGGTGTAAAAATTGATAGTCAGAAAGTAATGAATCCTGATTTAGTTTTTAATTCAAAAAATGATTTGGAAGGAAAAATTTTGCAAATTGGAAAAAAAATAATTAAGAGGTTTGAAAACTGAAAATTGATGAATAATAAATTTAATTCGGAGGATAAAATAATATTGGCAATTGATGGATTAGATTTAAGTCAAGCAAAATTACTTTTGGGGAAATGTCCTAATATTAGGTGGGTGAAAGTTGGTTTGGAACTTTTTGTAAGGGAAGGTCCGAGGGTTATTGAAATATTAAAAGGTTTAAATAAAAAAATTTTTCTAGACTTAAAATTTCATGATATTCCAAATACCATGCGAGCGGCATGTTTCCAAGTTTCAAAATTAGGGGTTGATATAATTTCTATTCATGCTTCAGCAGGTTTAAAAGCTCTTAAGGATTCGAAAAAAGCATCTTTAGAAGGAGCTGCCTCAGTTAGTGTAAAACCTCCATTGGTTATAGGAATAACTGTTTTAACAAGCTTTTCTCTTATAGATTTTCAAACTGATCTTGATAGAAATAATTCAATTGAAGAAAATGTATTGAGACTTGCAAAGTTGTCTTTTGATGCCGGATTAGATGGATGTGTTTGTTCCCCTTGGGAGGTAAAAATGTTGAGATCTATTTATAAGGATAACTTTGAACTTATTACACCAGGTATCAGATTAAATGCAGACAATAAAGATGATCAAAATAGAATTATGACTCCCTATGAAGCTATAGATAATGGCGCTTCTAAGTTAGTCATTGGCAGATCAATTTCAAAAGCTATAGATCCTAATAAAGCTCTAATAGAAATATTTAAATCTATTGATTTTGATTAATTTTTGATTCTTCTCCCTTAAGCAATCTTGTTATGTTTGTTCTATGTTTCCAGATTACTAATAACGCCACAATTAAACTTATAAAAAAGTATGAGTGCATAAATTTATTTAGATAAAAAAACATAAAAATAGGAAGTAAGATTGCAGCTGAAATACTGGATAAAGAAACAAATTTAGTTTTTGTTAGAACTATTAAAAAAATGCCAAGAGATGCGAGTCCAACTTTCCAAGAAAGAGCTAAAAACATCCCTAATCCAGTAGCAACAGCTTTCCCTCCTTTACCTCTAAGCCATATTGGCCAAATATGTCCTGCGATAGCGGATATCCCTGCTATTACCTCTATTAATCCTTGATCTGTATAATATTGAGCAATTTTTACTGCAATAAGGCCTTTCCCAACGTCAATGATAAAAACAAAAAGTGCTGGCCATTTCCCAACATTTCTTAAGACATTTGTGGCACCCGTAGATCCAGAACCCATAGTTCTTAGATCTATATTTTTGATATATTTTCCAATTAAAAAACCTGTCGGAAGTGATCCTAAAAGATAACTTGTAAAAATTATTAAGATATTCATAAACCTTAGTTTAGTTCAAGATCATCGTAAATTTCATTCTCTGAACCAGCAAATGCAACCCATAATGGGAATTGAAGTATTGGAATTTCAACAGAAGTTTCTGCAGCGTCAATGATAATAAATGGCAATTCTTGATTGGCTTCTAATCTATCAGCTCTTTCGATGACACCTTCAGGCCTTTCAAACAGAACAATCCCACTATTAGGTCCAAAGTCATCCCTTGTTAGACCAAGTGAATCTTGAAGAATTCTTCTCCATTCACCTAATCTTTCAGGCTGCGAAGCTAAAATAAGAGTCTGAAATTGATCTCCATATAATTCGCCAAGAATAGATATTAAGCCTGCTGATAACAAGGCATTTTTTTGTCGAGAACCTCTACTTTCAAGAGAACCTCTTCCGCCCATGTTAAAGAACCAATCATCCATAATTTCTATATCTGAGGAATCAAGACTCCGTCTTAATTTCCAAGGTTCTGCATAAAAGTCGGGTTGTTCTGTGAAACTTGAAAAACAACTTTTTATAATCTCTTCATCTGGCTTAAATGTCTCGGAAAGAGCGGGAACATTAACTACATTATTTGTGATATTGTCTTGCTTTTTCTCATCAAGGGGAGAAGGCTTTACGATTATTGGTTGAGAAACTAATTCAAGTTTCTCTACGTTTTGTGAAAGATTCTGCAAAGCTCCAGTTAAGTACTCTTGAAAGCCTTTAACTCTTTTAGCAATATTATCTGACTGTCCTTTAAAATTAGACTCAATATCTTTTTCTATTTCATTTTTTTTTGTTTCCAACTCTTTTATTTCTTTAACTAAAGAATCTTTTTTTGAAAATAGATCTCTAAAAATTTCATTAGAAATTTCATCAAAAGATTTTGTAGATTTATCGTTTTTCGGTGTAATTTTTTTATTTTGAGTTGAATTTTTTTTACTAATTTGTTTTGTTTTATCATCTGAAATTGACTTATCTATTTTTAATTCCTTTTCAGGATTATTGTCGGAAATTTCTGTATTGGTCATTTAAATAATTTTGATGATTTGGCAAAGTCTGAATTTTAAGAATTTTTAATTTCTAGGGAGTCAACTTTTTTCATAAGCTCATCTTTTAATTGCTTTGGATTAAATAAAATTGGTAATAAATGAGGACTGGACTTTTCTCTAAAATAAAAAATACCTGGGATTATAGGGAAAAAGAATTTCCATGATATCCAGTTCTTGAATGGAAAAGTTCTAATCTCATTCCCTAATTGTAAAACGATAAAATCATCGTTTGTTATTTTTATTCTTAAGGTGAATGACTGAAGTAATAAAAAAAAGCTAAAAGAAGCAAAAACTATTGTTGGCAAAGAACCAATATTCAAAAACAAAAGCATAAAACTTAAAACTATTAGAATGATTGGCAACTGAAATGAAGGAGATATTATTACTGGATCCTCTTTTTTTGATTTAGTATTAAACATAGAATCATCCAAATAAAATTTGCGTTAGTAATACATCCATTAAAGATACAGTAACGAGAGTCATTACAACTGCACCTGTTGTACTTGTTCCAACTTCTTTAGGACCTCCTTTGGTTGTAAGTCCATATCCACAAGCAATTATTGAAATAAGTAATCCGAACACTACAGATTTTATTAACATTGAAGTTAAGTCTGCACTGGTTAAACTCACATTACCTGATCTTACAGATGTCCAAAAAACTATTGGAGGAACTTTATAAAAAATTGTGCTCCAAATTTGTCCACTCCATAAAGCTACAGATAAAAACAAAAGACACTGTATTGGAGACATTATTACCATCGATAGTAACCTTGGGACTACCAAATATTGGACCGGTTCGGTCCTTAACATGGTTATTGCCTCAATTTGTTCTGTGACTTTCATAGTGCCCAGTTGAGCAGCATAGGCAGTGGCAACCTTCCCAGTCATTAAAGTAGCAGTTAGAAGAGGAGCCATTTCTCTTGCCATGCCTACAGCTAATAAACCTCCAATTTCACTTGAAACCCCCATACTTGTAAGTTGTGATGCAACTTGAATATTAAAAACTGTACCTGCGGCAATTCCTGTAATTAATACAATTAATAAACTGCCAGGACCTGACTCCAAAAGTTGGTCAAAGAGATCATTTTTAGAAATTTTACCCTTAAAGATAAAATTAATTGCTTGCCCGCCAATGATTAAACTGCTTAGAAGTCTTTTGAAAAAATTAAGGTAATACATATCTTTATATTAGTTTGTAATTAATTTTCGATCCCATTTTCTCATGATTAACAGACCAATTACTACCAGTATTGAGGGTATAAAACCAATACATAATCTAATTGTTAATTGTGCTGAGTAGCATTGTTCAATAATATTTAGACCATCTTTATCAATAAAACATGATTGATAGCCTGATAAATACAATAAAAATCCTAATAATTGAACACTAAACGCGATACCAATCTTCTGAATAAGTACCATCCAAGCAGTATATAATCCTGCCGGTTTCTCTGGGTCTTCGTCTATTGCATCAGGAAGTAGTGACCAAGGGATAAGAAAAGCGGTTGAAGCTCCAATTCCAATAAGACAGATTATGAAAATTAAAAGAATGAAGAGAAATATATTGCCGGCATTTAGGAATAAACTATCTCCAACTCCTGAAATTTTTGATAGTGAAGGTAAAAATAAAGCTGCAGTACATGAAATAATCCATATTATCGCGCCATAGTTTAAAGCTGAAATCCTGTTCAATTTATTTGATACTCTTGTCCATATTTGTAAACCCACTAAAGCACTAATTTGGAAAGGTATCGGGATCCACTTAGCAATATATGTTGGTACATTAAGTACATCCTCTAAATAGATTAACGCTACTGTTTGCATCAATTGTAAGGCGCACCAGAGAAGAATATAAAGCGTAATAACTTTTAGAAATTTTTTATTTCTGAAGATCCTTTTGAATTGAAGTGTTATAGCTTCAACTTTTCCTGAAGGCCTTCTTGCTTTTTTAGCAAATGGAGCCAATCCCCAGCAAGAAATTAATGTTGCAGCAACTGCAATACATCCGCTTATTTTACCCATTAAAAAATATTCATTATTTGCTGATCCTTCAGAACCCAATACAACTCCAGCAATTATTAAACCAGTTAGTCCTGCAATTATTGAGCCAGTAAATCTAGATGCGTTAAGTCTTGTTCTTATTGCTGTTTTTTCAGAAATTTCAGTGGATAGAGCAGCAAAAGGAAGATTAATACTTGTATAAGCAGTCATTACGACTATAGAAATTATTGCATAGTAAATAGTCTTGGTTAGCACTGAGCCAGTGGGTGTCCACCATATCGCAGCCAAAGAGAACCCAAGCGGAACAGATGCTACTACCATCCAAGGGATTCTAGGCCCCCATCTTGATTTAGTACGATCACTTAACCATCCAATTAACGGATCATTTACGGCATCCCATATCTTTATTAACATTAATAATGAACCTGCAATTATTACTGGTAAACCAGCAGAAATAAAGAATTTGAACAGAAAAAAACCAAACTGCGTCGCGACTAAACCTGTGCCTGCATCTCCTAGCCCATAAGAGAACATTAATCTTGTTGTTGATCTATTAATATTTTTTTTCGAGTGTGAATTTTCCAATCTTTTTGCTTTGTTGATTGTTTGATAATGTATTATTGCAATGGTAATTCTATTACTTAATGCGGGCGTGGTTTAGTGGTAAAACCTCAGCCTTCCAAGCTGAAGATGCGGGTTCGATTCCCGCCGCCCGCTTCAGAGTAAATTATTTTTTGCCCCAAATACTTCTTCTGAAATGATTAATAAAGAGCTTCTACTCTTTATTGAAACAAATTTTTCATTGATAGTTAAGGGTTCAAAAATTTCAGACATGCTAGTGTCAACAACTTTTAACCAATTATATTTACATTTCGGCAAGGGGAAATCGATACTTTTTGAATAAGCATTTAAACCAATCCATACCAGCGGATTAGTTATTCCTTTGTTAATGCTAAAAGCAACTGTATGAGACCAACTACTCCAATCAGGATTATCTAACTTTGTTCCATGCCAATGGTATGTTGGAATATTTTCATTTGTTTGATTATTAGGGAAGAATGATGGATTAAAAATGTCTATTAGTTTTTTTCGGATTTTTATGACGTATTTAAAATATTCTAATAATCCCAAATCTTGTTGAGCATGTTCCCAATTCATCCAGCCCAATAAATTATCTTGGCACCAAGAATTATTGTTACCGCCTTGTGACCTTCCTATCTCATCACCCATAAGTATCATTGGAACACCTTTAGAGATAAGTAAACTAAGAATAAGATTTTTTTGTTGTCTTTTTCTTAAATCATTAATTAATAAATTTGTAGTTGGCCCCTCTATACCATGATTCCAAGAATTGTTATGGTTATCACCATCTCTGTTTTGCTCTCTGTTGGCAAAATTATGTTTTCTATTGAAAGTTACTAAATCTTTTAGAGTGAATCCATCATGTGAAGTAATAAAGTTTATTGATTTTGGCAAAATAGTATCTTCTTTATAAATTGATGGAGTACCTTTGATTTTATCGCTCATATTCCAAGCTGTATCTTTATCCCCCTTCCAAAATCTTCGCAAATCATCTCTAAAATGACCATTCCAAGTGAAAGTTCTCTTAGATGGGAAATCACCTAATTTATATAAACCACCACAGTCCCATGGCTCACTTATAAACTTTATATCAACAAGTTCTGGTTCACATTCTATATCTTCAAAAATTGGAGGATTATCCAGTGGCGAGAGATTTTCTCCTCTTGATAAGGCAATACCTAAATCAAATCTAAAACCATCTACACCAAATTCACTCGCCCAACACTTTAATGATTCAATTATTAGCTTTCTAACTAATCCTCTGTTTGCCGCAATAGTATTACCACAACCTGATACGTCCTGAAAATTTTTATCTTTCCCAATAAAGTAATACAGGTTTTCATCTATACCTTTCCAACATATCGCAGGTCCTTTGTGATCTCCTTCAGAAGTGTGATTGTATACGACATCTAAAATAACTTCAATGTCTGCCTTGTGACACTCCTCTACAAATTTTCTAAATTCCTCTCTATTCTTTTCAGCTGATTCATTAGAAAGGTATTCAAAATGCGGGGTAAACCAATTAATTGGACTATAACCCCAAAAATTCTCTAAACCATTTGGTGCATCAGTTGGATCAAAACAAAAAATTGGAAGTAATTCGATAGATGTAATTCCCAGTTCTTTGAGGTATGGAATTTTTTTTAAAAATTTCTTGAAACAACTTTCAGTTTTATCAGTTGATTCAGTGAAGGATTTGATATGAAGTTCATAAATAATTGTTTCTTCCCAAGAATGTTTCGGTCTTGGAAAATCCTTGAAATTAAATAATTTTCTATCGCAAACAACGCTTTTAAGACAAGAATTAGTATTTTCTTGCGTTTTTAATGCATTTTCTCTTTTATAACTTTCCCACCCAGTTATACCTCTTGAACATGGATCGAGTAATACTTTTTTTTCATAGTTATTATTGATCGCATTATTTTTTTGTTTTACTCTAAAAGCGTAAATACAACCTTTATTAAGATTTTTTACCTCTGCATGCCAGTATGGACCTGTATTATGATTCTGATCTAGTTTCAATATACTTTTTGGGGAAATAGATCCTTCTTCCTCAAATAATAAGATTTCTACATATTCTGCATTCGTGGCTACTAGGGAAAAATTAACCCCTTGTGAAGTTAAAGAACTTCCTAAGGGAAATGGTTTACCTTTTTTGATATTAGTCACTTTCTATTTATCATTGATTAATTAAATACTGAGATAATTTATTCAAATTACTGATATTAGAATAATAGATACAAAATTAAGAAAAAAAACTAAAATTTAAGGTTTCACTAATCAACTTTATTAGAGTTTGAGATTATTAATTCCCAAATTAATTACAATTTGTCTATCTATTTTCTTAATTACTAAAAAGATTTAGAGAGAAAGCTTAATTGTGAGAAAACCAGATTTTTCTTGATTTCAAAATACAAATTATGCTTTTTCATGTGATGAGAAGGAAATATATCTGAAAATTAATAAAACATAATAAATGGTTCAAATTCTTAACTTTATTTATCTTTGACATTTTCTCTTTGATAAATTAAGTTAGATTTTTCCAGGACAAATCAAGTGCTACCAATGGTTTTAGCTGTTTTATAGTTAAATAGGCTTCTTTTATATAAGAAAAAAGTGAGGCTATAAAAATAAATAATGGAGCTAAAAATGTCCCTAAGATTTGTATAAAGCTTTGCGCCGCCGGCATTTTCGGTTGCCGTATTTGTATTTGCTCCATATGATATGCAAGTTCGAGGTTTTTAGGCTTGCTTAAAACACTTGTCTTTTAATCTCTGCTTTATAAACAATTCAATGAACAAAGCTGATTTAGTAAACCTAGTTGCTGCTCGTACAGAGCTCACAAAAACTGATGTTTCTTTAGTTGTTGATGCAGCTATTGAAACTATTGTTGATTCAGTAGTGGAAGGCAAAAAAGTCTCCTTACTAGGATTTGGTTCTTTCGAGCCAAGAGATCGTTCTGCAAGACAGGGATTAAACCCTAAGACAGGCGAAAAAATAGCAATACCTGCTAAAAGAGTTCCAACATTTTCTGCAGGTAAACTTTTTAAGGATAGAGTTCAAGGGTAATCTTTTTAATCTATTTCTTCTTTTAATGCCAAGGTGCTCTTTTAGAGCACCTTTTTTTTAACTTCAATAAAATGAAAATAGCTTAATGACCAAAACTATTAACAAGCGATCTCAAATTTTGAAGTCTTAAGAAGTAATGAAATATTTAACTTTTTTATTACTAAAGTTTTTGTTGTTATCTAATTTTGTGATAGCAGAAACAATGCCAACAAAATCCAAGATTTTAAAGGAAGCAAGTTATTGTATTAAAGATTCTCAATCCCAAGTTTGTAAAGAGTTAATTTCTGAAATAGAAAAACTTCAATTACTTGTATTTGACCAAAATAGATTTAAATGTCAATCAAGTTTATTGGGAATGCAGTCGGCAATTATAGAAGCTTACTTTTTAAAAAATTTCTCAAATGAAAGAATTTCATTTTCGATCCCATATGTGATTAAAAATTGTTAATTATTAAAAAATTTAATTTTTTTGGAATATTATAAATTTGGATTTTAATTATTAATGGTTAAAGGTTTCTCTGATAATGAAGTTAAAAATGATACAGAAATAAAAGAATCAAAAAAAGAAAAAAAAGGTTTAGCAGCTTTTCTTAAAGGCAAGAAATTTACTTACACTTTGCCAGGTAAAAAACAAATAAATATTTTTGGATCAATAGTATTAGGCTTAAATTTGATTTTAATATTGCTAGTAATCCTCTATTTAAAGAATCAAGAATTCCGTGACTTTATTTTTAATGTTGGTCGTTAAATATTTCTTTAGATCGAAAAAATTTTTTAAATGATATATTTAAATTTTATAAAATCTTATGAAGGTAGTAAATTTAGTTTTCCAAGTATTTTTTTTGTTAGTAATACTTCTGTTTTTAATATATTTTCTCACAGGTTATGACTCTGCTTTTGAGGCAGACCAGAATTGTCATTCATATCTTTCAAGTTACGATAACATATCTGGAAATTATGATTGCGATCATGATACTGAGACACATCAGTGGATACTCTACGAGTCAAATGATAAAAAAGAACCAGCAAAAATTATTAAGAAATTTAGGTACAAATTTTTATAACTCAAATTTTTTATAAAAAAACTTTGCACTTATTATTGATATTATTGCTGTAATTGTGAAAGTAAGATATTGATATATGCTTCCTTCTAAGTAAATTTTATTTTTATAAAGAGGATAATCAATGAAAGAGCCTAATGTTCCCCAAATTATTACCCACACAGAAATGTAAAGGATTGCTTTGGTTGGATTAGATTTTTTGTCTTCCATTTTTAATTAATGCCAAAAATTGAAGAAGTCACAGGCCTGCCGCTAAAAACCAACTCGGTTAATATAAGCATTAAGAATCCAATCATAGCTGCTCTACCATTTACAAGCTCGGCGCTGCTATTGAATCCGAAAACATTCTTTACTTCATCCCCCTGATTGTCTACCCATTTTGAGTTTTCATTATTACTTGATGATGTATTAGGAAAACCATCATTTTGATTTTCCATTGGAGAGCCGTTTTCTTGCATTGGTTTTTTTGTTTTATTCTAATAATTTTTAAACTAATTTATTAATAAATTAAACTCTAGATTACTAAGAAAATTAAGGCAAAAATTATTATCCATAAAAATTGTAATCTCAAAATTAATTGACAAATTAATTTGATTTTTTCTTCAGTGCAATTATTTCCAGTTTCATTAATTATTGGCTTTTTAATAATTTCATTTTTATATTTACTTTTACCTCCCAATTTAATTCCGGAAATATAGGCGAATATAGCTTCTGAAATCCCAGCATTAGGCGAATCATATTTTTTACCATCAAGATAACTTTTTTTAATGATTGATCCATACTCATTAACTTTGGAGCTAACTAAAGGTAAAGTGAATAAAACTAGTCTTGAAGGAACAAACGTAAATATATCTTCGATTTTTGCACTGAAAAAACCCAAATATCTAAAATAATCATATTTGTAACCTATCATTGAATCTAAAGTACTTATAGCTTTATAAGAAAAACCAAGTGACAAAGGTCCAGGTAGAAAAATTGAAAACTTCATAAAAATAATTCCAATAAAAATCCAAAATAATGGCCCAAATATTCCATCAACCGAATTTTCGGTAAGACTCTCGGTACTTGATCTCAAGAGATGTTTTATAGAAGATGACCTTACATCCCTACTTACTATTCTTTGTACCTTCTCTTTGATTATTTTCTCATTTTGGTTATTAATTTTCTTGCGTTCTATTAGCTCTGCAATCTCTTGCACACTTGAAATAAGTCCCTTTGTCGCAATACAACTTGAAAGCCCAAAAAAAATTAACAATCCAACAAAAAAATTTTTTCTTGATTGCACATAACTAAGTTCTATCAATTTTCCTAAACCAAAACTCATTCCAATGGTTGATATAGCTATGAAGAAACCACCCCAAAACAATATATTTTTATTTTCTCCAAAATTATTTATTAGGTAATCAGATATTTTTTTTATGTAAAAGCCAATTACTTGAACAGGGTGTATTAAGAATCTTGGATCACCGATCAATAAATCAAAACCAATCGATCCAAGAAATAGTAAAAATAAATTTATTTCAGCCAACTGAACATCGAGCGCAGACCTTTACCCACTTTCTCAATTTCATGTTTTGAGTTCTCTTCTCTTAATTTTGTCATTAAGGGTTTGTTTTTATCGCATTCTTCCACAAAATTCTTAGCGAAAGTTCCATCTTGAATATCCTTTAGAATTTTCTGCATTTCTTTCTTTGTATCATTATTGATAAGTCTTTTACCACTTACATAATCTCCATATTCTGCAGTATTTGAAATGGAATCTCTCATTTGAGATAAGCCTCCTTTCACCATTAAATCAACAATAAGTTTAACTTCATGTAAGCATTCGAAGTAAGCGAGTTCGGGCTGATAGCCTGCCTCTACGAGAGTTTCGAAGCCTGATTTGACGAGTTCTGATAATCCTCCGCACAATACCGCTTGTTCTCCAAATAAATCAGTTTCTGTTTCTTCTTTGAAGTTTGTTTCAAGAATCCCAGCTCTCGTTCCGCCAATCCCTTTAGCGTAAGCCATCGCCAATGATCTTGCATTTCCGGAAGAATCCTGCTCTACTGCAAACAATGCTGGAACTCCTTGACCATTCTGATATTCCCAACGAACAGTGTGTCCAGGTCCTTTTGGGGCAATCATTACAACATCCACAAAACTAGGAGGTTTGATAAGTCCGAATCTTATATTGAAGCCATGAGCAAAACTTAATATCTTTCCTGCTTTTAAGTTTGGTTCTATTTCTTTAAGGTAAACATCTTTCTGAAACTCATCTGGGAGGAGAATCATAATCCAGTCTGCTTTTTCGCAAGCTTCAGAAACGCTAAATACTTGTAGACCATCGCTAATAGCTTTGCTTTCAGACTTACTTCCTTTATATAATCCAACAATTACATCCATGCCGCTATCTTTAAGATTTAGGGCATGTGCATGACCTTGTGAACCATATCCAATAATCGCTATTGTTTTATTATTTAAAAGACTTAGATCTGCATCTGTGTCGTAAAAGAGTTTGGTCATTAGTTGTAGCTTCTTTGCATTTGATAATTAATATTTTAGACATTAAAGGTGTAAATAAACCAAAAAATTATTAATTTAAAAATTAAAATTATAATATTTTTTATAAAATTTAAGACTGATTTGCTTCGCTTGGATGAGTGATTACTCTATCAATTAAGCCATAGTTTTTTGCTTCTTCCGCACTTAGAAAATAATCTCTATCAGTATCCTTTTCAATTTTCTCAAATGATTGGCCTGTCATATCTGCCATAGACATATTTAACATATCTTTAATTCTCAAAATTTCCTTTGCCTCTATTTCAATGTCACTTGCTTGACGTTGAGAAGTTCCTCCTAGAGGTTGATGAATCATTATCCTGCTATGAGGCAAAGCAACTCTTTTACCTTTTGTGCCAGAAGCCAGTAGGAACGCTCCCATTGAGGCTGCTAGACCTACGCAGATTGTTACTACATCACTTTTTACGTATTTGATAGTGTCATATATAGCCAAGCCAGCAGTAACGGATCCTCCTGGGCTGTTTATATAGAGATAGATAGGTTTGGAATTATCATCAGAATCTAGATAAAGCATTTGTGCAACAAGGCTATTAGCAATACCATCATTCACTTCCTGTCCAAGAAAAAGAATTCTTTCAACACCTAGTCTTGTATAAATGTCAACCCACCTTTCATATTGACTTCCTGGAAGTCTGTAAGGCACGCTTGGAGTTCCTATTGGCATGATTTTAAATAGTTTTGTGAAGGTTAAATTTTATTTGGTAAATCTTTTTGACTTGTGAGTATTCTATCGATAACTCCATAATCTAGGGCTTCTTGGGGGTTGAGATAACTCATCCTGTCAGAGTCTTTTGAGAGTTCTTCAATAGTCTTTCCAGTATTACGAGATAGAATCTCTAACATTGATTTTTTATTTTTCAAAACTTCCTCAGCCCTTATTTGGATATCGGTTGCTTGGCCTCTTGCACCGCTTATAGGCTGATGCAAAACAATAGAAGCATGTGGAAGAGCAGCCCTTTGTCCCTTAGTGCCAGATGAAAGAATAACTGCAGCAGTCCCCATTGCTTGTCCAATACATATTGTGTGTACTGGAGGCTTGATGTAGCTTATTGTATCGCAGATAGCGAAAGCTTCTGTTTCAAAACCAACGGCGTCACCGGTGTACCAACTTGTTCCTGTTGAATTGATGTAGAAATAGATTGGTTTTTCTGGATCCTCAAACTCTAGATAAAGAAGTTGAGCAATGATTAGCTCCGTAACATCCATTCCTAGTTGTCTTTTCGCATCATCATCTGAAAATAATGGTAAACCAAGATAAACAATTCGCTCTTTAAGTAAAAGAGAGGGAAGATCAGGGGGCGGGGTCCTCATGACGGTGTTTTCGCCGTAATAAGGAGCAGATACAGTCATTTGTATCACGAGATTAAGATTGAACTGATTCTAGCTAGATTTAGCCCTGTGTCGCTGGTGATTTAAAAGATTTGTTTGACTCAGGATTATTTATTAGTTTTCCAAAGACCATTCTTCCAGTGGGAGTTTGTAATGCTCCTGTTATGACAATATCTAATCTGCTTCCTACAAAATTCTTTGCTTCATCAATAACGACCATTGTTCCGTCATCTAAATATCCAATACCTTGCATTTTTTCTTTACCTTCTCTGACAATTTTTATATTAAGTGATTCTCCTGGCTGTACTTCTGGCCTTAAAGCAATAACCAAATCACTCAAATTCATAACTTTTAATTCTTTAACTTCAGCAATCTGTGAAAGATTATAATCAGCTGTAATTAAAGTTCCTGTCATATCCTCAGTAATCTTCAAGAGTTTTTCATCTACCCCATTACCTTCATACTTTGTTGGGTTTATTACGAGTCTTCTTCCATATAAATCTCTTAATTCTTTTAATAACTTGAGACCTCTTCTGCCTTTCGACCTTTTTTCATTACTGCTTGAGTCAGCTAAAGTTTGTAATTCGTCAATTACACTTTGAGCAACGATTAATTGCCCTTCCAATAATCCGCAACTTAATAAACCATTGATTCTTCCATCAATAATTACACTAGTGTCTAGAATTTTTGGACTTGCTGCAGGGAGGATACCTTCATTAACTAGATATGCATCAGTATTATTTGGATTAAATAATCTCAATAATGTCCTGCCATGGGTATCTGCCAACTTAAAACCAAGCACACCAAAGAAAATGTTGCTTAATATAGCTGCCAAAGGTTTTGCAAAAAAAACCTCTCTAGGGAAGGGAATTAATAGTATTGGAGCAAGTAGGAGATTCGCAACAAGTAATCCTAAAATTAATCCAACGGACCTACTTATGAGTAAGTCAGTTGGCATTGTTCTTATTTGATCAAGAAACGTCTTTCTAAGTTGAAGAAATACAAAACCAGCTGCTAATCCTACAAAAAAACCAATTATTGCTAAAACAATTCTAAACCCCTCTACATTAGATACCTGTTTGAGTATGTCTACTGGCAATAAATCAACGCCAAGCCATCCTGAAGCAGCCCCAGACAATACAAATAAAATTAATACTAAAATATCTGTCATATCTATAATCTACTAGGATTTATTAATTGAGTAAATAAGGATCTTATTTTTTTCGATCTTTAATACGTTTTTGGAGCTTAAAAATGAATTTATATTATGAATAAGTTTCCAAGAAGTGCTTATGTGCACATTCCTTTTTGCCACAGAAGGTGTTTTTATTGTGATTTTGCAGTTATTCCATTAGGAAACAAAATTGAAACTTTAAAAGGTTCTGGAAGTAAAACTGTTCAAGAATATTTGCAATTTTTAAATAAAGAAATATTGTCAATTAAGCATAAATCACCTTTATCGACCATTTATGTAGGAGGTGGCACACCATCAATTTTAGATCCAACCCAAATCAAAGAATTAATTGATCTTTTTAAAGAAAATTATGGAATTGACTATGGTGCTGAAATCACAATGGAGGTTGATCCAGCTAGTTTTACTCAAGATGATCTTTTTGGATTCATAAATGCTGGGATAAATAGATTTAGCCTAGGAGTACAAAGTTTTAATAATCAGATACTTCAAAGCTCGGGAAGGCGTCATTCTAAAGAAGATGCAGAAAAATCTTGTTTGTGGTTAAAGAGAGAATTTGATTCTGGTTTAATAAAAAGCTGGAGTTTAGATTTAATTCAAAACTTGCCACTTAGTGGATTTAAAGAATGGCAAGATGACTTAAAAAAAGCAATTACATTTTCACCACCGCATTTATCTATTTACGATTTAACTATTGAAAATGGCACTGTTTTTAAAAAATTAGTGAGTTTAGGAAAATTAAAACTTCCAAGTGATGAAGAAGCTTTTAGAAACAGTGAATCAACCCATTTAATTTTAAAAAACTCAGGTTATTCAAGATATGAAATCTCAAACTATTGCCTTCCGCGACATCAATCGAGACATAATAGAGTTTATTGGAGTGGTTTAGGCTGGTGGAGTTTTGGTCAAGGTTCAACAAGTTCGCCTTGGGGGGAAAAGTTTACTAGGCCAAGAATTAGCAAAGAATATAAAGAATGGGTAATTAAACAATATGAACTTGATTTAGATTCATCCCTCATTAATAAGGAGTTTGTCTATAAAGAACTTGATGAAAAAATAATGTTGGGATTAAGACTCAAAGAGGGTGTAGATATCAAAGAATTGTTTAAAGAACAAAACTGGGAAAACAAAAAATTTGAAAGCAACTTCAGTAAATTACTTGAAAAATGGGAAAGATTTCTTGAAAGTGGACTATTAGTAAGAAAGGGGAATAGATTCTTTTTAAGTGAGCCTAGCGGTATGGAACTAAGCAATCAAGTTCTTGTCTCTATGTTTAGGTGGTGGGATGAGATTAATTAAGTCTTTCAGAGTCTACCCATTCTTTTAATTTATCTTTAAATAATTTCTTTCCTTGTATAATCGGTTGGCAAAATGGCGGTTGATCATCATTAAGGCCTAACAAATCTGCAGTAACTCTTACTTGCCCATCGCAATAATTACCTGCACCGATACCTATTATGGGAATTGTCAAAGAATTTTGTATTTCTTTAGCAAGCAAATCAGGAATATGTTCAAGAACTATTGAAAAACATCCTAATTCTTCAAGAATTAAAGCCTCTTTCTTGATTTTTTCTTGGCTTGCTAAGCTTTCGCCTTGTTTTTTTAATCCAATATTTAGATAGCTTTGTGGTGTAAGGCCTATATGACCCATAACAGGGATTCCCATCCTTATTAATCTAGAAATAACTTTTTGTATTTCTGGTTCAGCTCCTTCTACTTTTACAGCTTTTGCATAAGTGCTCTGAATGATCTTTCCTGCATACTCAACAGCTTTATCCTCACCACATTGGTAAGTCAGAAAAGGCATATCTGAAATGACTAAAGGTTGTTCCTCAATTTTCTTCTTAAATCCTCTTGAAACAGCATTAGTATGATAAATTATGTTTTCTAAAGTTAATGGTAATGTCGATTTGTATCCTAAGCAGACCATTGCTAATGAATCTCCTACTAGTACGAGATCAACATTTGCTTGTTCTGCAATAGATCCTGATATTGAGTCCCATGCAGTTAGTGCAATGATTTTGCGAGATTTTTTTTTATAATTAACTAGGTCTGAAGGTAACATAATAAATTTATGTATCTTTTTTAATCAAGAATTGCTAGTATGTTTCTGACTCGGCCTTTCGCGGTTTTAACGCCTAAACCTGGTCAGGACCGGAAGGTAGCAGCCACAAGGGATGCTTGAGGCAGGCGAGATAACCGAGTCACTCTATTTTACCGTTTAACCTATATCTTTTTTATTTTGCCTTAATCTCAAAAACTCAGGAATACTGGCTCCTGATTCTTTATTGTCTGAATAATTATATAAAGGTTGATTAGATAATCTGTTTTTTATTCTTTGCTGGTTTAATGGTTGGGTTGTTTCAAATCCTGTAGCAATTACAGTAACTTGTATCTCCCCTTCCATTGCCTCATCGACCACTGCACCAACAATAATATTTGCTTCTTGATCAACAACATCATATATAATTTCAGATGCGGAAGTCATATCTTCTAAAGTCATGTCTTTGCCACCAGTAATATTTATAACACAACCTTTAGCTCCATCAATTCTTGCTGCTTCTAATAAAGGACTATTCATTGCTGCTTGGGCTGCCTCTATAGCTCTCGATCTTCCTGAACCTATACCTATTCCTAGAAGAGCAGTGCCAGCTTCCGTCATAACAGATCTTACGTCTGCAAAATCCACATTAACTAAACCTGGGCAAGTAATTATGTCACTAATTCCTTTGACACCCATCCTTAGAACATCATCAGCATTCCTAAATGCTTCTTGAAGAGGAGCACCTGCTATAACGTCTTTTAATCTGTCATTTGGAATAACTATAAGAGTATCAACGTTTTCAGCTAATCTTGCGATCCCTTCTTCAGCTTGCCGCATTCTTCTTTTCCCTTCAAAAGAAAATGGTTTAGTTACTATACCTACAGTTAAAGCCCCACTTTGTTTGGCTACTTCTGCAACAACGGGAGCTGCTCCCGTTCCAGTTCCACCGCCCATTCCAGCGGCTATAAAGACTAGATCAGACCCCTCTAAAGCTTGTTGAAGTTCTTCTTTGGATTCTTCGGCTGCTTTTTGCCCAATACTTGGATTGCCACCCGCACCTAAACCTCTAGTGAGGTTTTGTCCAAGTTGAACCCTACTCTCTGCAGAAGATTGTAGTAAGGCTTGTGCATCGGTATTGAGGACTCTAAATGAAACACCTTCTAAATCACTATTTATCATTCTATTGACTGCATTACTGCCACCACCACCAACACCAATAACTTCTATTTTGGCGTTTTGGCTTGGAAGGATTTCTCTTGATTGATCAAAGTTTGGATTGTTACCGAAGCTCATCTCTTAATAGGAATCTAATACTAGTATTGGGTGCATTATGAACTTACTGAGCTCATCTGTAGGAATTTGTTGAGGAAAATCCTGAAAATATTTATTTATTAAATATTTTGTTTGAATGCAAAACCCTTATCAACACTACAATAATTAAAAAAAATTACTCAAAATCCTTTTTTAAATATTAGGGTTTGAACACTTTTATTTTTGGTTTATCTGGATTAGTAAGGTCTATATTATCTATTTTTTCTGAAAAGCTATTTTTCTTAAGTTCATTTTTAAGATTATTGATTTTTTGTAATTGATAGTTGATTAAATTTGGCTTAAATCCTAAGAATATTGTTTTTAAATCTTTTTCCTCAACTGTTAGAAACCCATCAGATGAAAAAGTGATTTTAACTATCTCTAATTCATAATTTTCTAAAGCAATAAAAATTTCAGATAATATTTTTTTAAATTTTTCTTTCCATCCAAAAACTTGTATGGTTAATTTATTCAAATTTTTTTCATCCACATTTTGTTTATTTATAAAAATTCCATCTTTATCAATGAAGCCTAATATTTTTTCGTCGTTTAATATTCTCTCACCGTAAGCTATTGGAATTCTTGAATTAATATGAATTTTCAAACCAAAAGGAAATAATTCTCTGTTTACCGAAACATTCTTGAGAGATAAATTTTGTTTTAACTCTTTTTCTAACAAATTAGTTTCAACAAAAATTAATCGGATCGGAAAATTTAAAGATGAATTCTTTGCTATATCATTCTGCGAAAATAGTTCACTACCAGAAATTCTAATGTCCTGAGGTTCAATTTTTTTTAGAGTTTTTATGCTCAATAAGCTTGTTAAAAATAAAAATAAAATTAGAAAAAAAAAGCTTCTATTTTTGATAACTTTTTTGTTTTTCACAAATCACATCGAGCTTTTTCCATCAGTTGGTCCATCCATTCTCTTGCTTGCTCCGCATCTGAAAAAGGTACATCCATCTCTTTCCCATCCCCTACTAATCTCAACCTGCACTTACCTTGAGATTCATTTGTTAAAGGAGCTTCACCTGAAGTAAGTGCCATTAATTCAACTAATTCCAGTTTCTTGATCGTAAAACAATCTTTTTCTTCAAATTTACCAGCTTCAAATGCGCTCCACTTTAATTCACCATTTTTTAAAGACGCTGCACCTGAACTATCTAACTTGCACAGTTCAGAATCGCTAGCCCAACTTCTAAAAAGATTTTGCCTTCTTCTTTCTAACCATCCAAGCGCAGTTAATAAAATGAAAATTAAAAGTAATGGTAACCAAAGAAGTCCATGCAACATTTGATTTAAATTATAAATCTAAAGATATATCTACCAGTTTAGCCACAAGTTGTTCAATTTTTAAACCGGAAGCCTCCCAAAGCATTGGAAACATACTGTTTTTTGTAAAACCAGGAATTGTATTTATTTCATTTAGTAAAATTTTATTTGAAGATTTTTCTAAAAAGAAATCTACTCTTGCAAAACCAAAAATATTTAGTGCTCTACAACTTTTAATAGCAATTTCTTTAATTTCTTTTGTGATTTTAGAATCTATCTCAGCTGGGATAATAATTTTATTATTTGAGTGATATTTTGAATCGTAATCATACCAATCACTTTCGTAATTTACCTCGCCTATCTCGGAGGTTAAGAGTTTTGAATTACCAATTATTCCGCATTCAATCTCCCTTACCTCTAAACCTTCCTCTATTAAGATTCTTGGATCTATTTCCCGAGCCTTTTCTAATGCTAGTAATATTTCAGATTCATTTTTGACTTTGGAGATACCAAGAGATGATCCAGAGTTCGATGGCTTAACAAAAACAGGAAATTTTAATTTTTTTAAAATTTCATTAATCATTTTATTTTTTACTTGCTTATCGTTGAGATCTTCATTTTGAAAAACTAGATAATTAACTTGTGGAAGTTTAAGATTTGAGAAAATTGTTTTCATCAATATTTTATCCATTCCAAGTGCAGAGCCAATAATTCCGCACCCTACTAAAGGTTTCTTTGTAAATCTAATTAAGCCATGAATTGATCCGTCTTCACCATTAAATCCATGTAAAAGAGGAAACCAAATATCAACATTTTGAAATTCAATTCCGTCAAGGAAGTTAATTTTTTCTTGATTAAAAATTTCTTGTTTTTTTGTTTTTTTGTATTCAATTTCGCCAACTAGGATTTTTTCTGAAATATCACTATCAAGCCAATTTCCATATTTGTTTATGTAAAAGGCTTGAACTGTAAAGCGTTCTTTATTTATTTGTGCATTAAATGCTTGAAAAACTGTTTTTGCAGAGGATATCGATACTTCATGTTCATTGGAATGCCCGCCAAATATTAACCCAATACATTTTTTCTTTCCCCCGATCATTTAAAAAAATTTATAAAGAAAGTTCTCCTGTTAAAGAAAAAGGTCTTGCTTCATTTATTCTGACATTTATCTCATCTCCCAACGAAAAATTAAAGTTGATGTTTTTGGGAATCTCTACGAAAGTTAATCTATTTGTTCTAGTTCTACCCATAATTTGAGAGGAATTTTTTGGATTTAAACCCTCAATTAAAACGCTTTCGATATTGTTGATATATCTTTGATTTCTACTCTTAGCAGTTTTCTCGACCAAATCATTAATTTCCTGTAATCTAACTTTTTTTACCTCTTCCGATAGTTGATTCGTCCAGACTGCTGCAGGAGTATTTGGTCTTGGAGAGTATGCTGCTGTATTCACCTGATCAAAGCCAATTTCTGATATTAGTTTTAATGTATCTTGATATTGTTGTTCGGTTTCTCCTGGAAAAGCAACTATCGCGTCAG
>NZ_CVSV01000020.1 GCF_001180245.1 Prochlorococcus marinus | reverse complement strand
ATAAACCGGACCGGTAATATTAACCTTTTCCCAATTAGCCGCTACATTCAAGCCGGTAAAAACTCCGGGTTTTATTTCCTTACCCGGTATTTGCACTTGTCGTACCTTACCTTGTAATACATTTCTAATAGCACTCCAATAATCAGGAACTTTTCCAATATCTACCCATTCGAAATCCATTGGTAATGCAAAAAATGGTAAATCCAGTTCAACAAGTTTAGGGAAAAGATCAGCTCCAATATCAAATTTCTCTGCTGAAGGTATGTAATTAAAAATTTCGGGTTCGAAAAGATAAATTCCTGTATTTATAGAGTCACTTAAAGCTTGATCAACTTTTGGCTTTTCCTGAAAAGCCTTTATTCTCCCATTGTCATCAGAAACTACGACACCATAACTTGATACTTGATCTTTTGTTACCCTCTTTGTTATTAAGCTCGCAATAGCTCCTTTCT
>NZ_CVSV01000019.1 GCF_001180245.1 Prochlorococcus marinus | reverse complement strand
CATTAATTGTATTTTTTGTAGCTGGTCTATTTGTCTCTAATGTCGCCCAAGAAAAAGGCTATAACAGCTTTGTGTGGTTTGTAGGAGGTTTCTTTTTTAGTGTTATTGCTTTAATAGCAGTTGCTGGTTTGCCAGATAAAAAGCTAAGAAAATACATTAGACAGATTGGTGAGAATCAAAATGCTATTGATTCAGAGGGTTCTAATAATTTGAAAAAGGTTATTGATGATAAATCTTTAACTATTGAGGAAAGAAAGGAATTAATTAAAAAAGTAAGTAAGAAGCCAAGTTGGGACAATATATCAAAACTAAATAAATGAAACGCTTACTACTTGTAATTAATTAATGAATAAAACTAACACTTGGTTAATTAGAGTATTTGCTTTTGTTCTTGTTTTTGTTTGTCTTTTTG
>NZ_CVSV01000018.1 GCF_001180245.1 Prochlorococcus marinus | reverse complement strand
GATATGGAGACAGAGATGGTGGTTATACACGTATAGTAAGAACTGTATCTAGAAAAGGTGATAACGCTCAGATGGCCATAATCGAGCTTGTTTAAGTTAGTTACTTAATTGGGCTTTTACTAAAAAATAACTTTTGAAGAGGGTAGCTTTACTAGTCCAATATGATGGAACTCATTATTCAGGTTGGCAAAAACAAAAAAATGCAACTACTGTTCAAGAAATTTTAGACAGAGCTCTCTTAAGGATTACGAATCATACAGTAAAGACTTTTGCCGCAGGTAGAACTGATGCTGGGGTTCATGCATCAGGTCAAGTAGTACACTTTGATGTTGATTGTGTTGTTCCAGGAAATAGTTATTCTGATGTCTTAAATAGTCTTTTACCCTCATCAATTAGGATCTTGGAATCAGTTGAGGTAAAAGATAGTTGGCATGCATGCTATTCAGCAATGTATAGACATTATCGATATGTCATTAATAACAGTAAATTCCCTAACTTGTTCATCAATAATTGGTCATGGCATAGATATCAAAAAGTATTAGATGAAGTTTTAATGTTAAATGCATCCAAGAAAATGATAGGAGAACATGATTTTTTTGCTTTTCAGAAAAGTGGTAGTAATAGAACAAACTCAATTACAAAAATAAAAAATATAGATATTAAAAGAGTTGAAGATTTGATTTTTGTCGATATTAAAGCTACTGGTTTTCTATATGGAATGGTTCGCTTAATTATTGGTCAACTAGTTTTAGTTGGAGAAAACAAAATATCGCCAGAAATTTTTACAGATAGATGGGTAAACAAAAAGAAAAATGATGTTAAAGAATCTGCTCCAGCTAAGGGGTTATGTTTTGTAAATGCTGTTTATGAAGAAAATGTTTTTAAAAAGATTAATAACAATGATTTTTTCCCTGTATTTTTAATTAAGGGTTTTTCTTAAGTGAGTTTTAATTAAGAGAATTTTTTGTGTAAATCATTCAAAACTGTTGTTTAATATTCCATCAATAAGGTAGAATTTAAGACTAATTTAAATTTATTTGCAGAAATTTGGTAAATGAATAAAACAATTACTCCATCTTTAGAAACAATCGAAAGAAATTGGTTTTTAGTTGACGCAAAAAATAAGACGCTTGGTAGACTTGCTACAGAAATCGCAACTGTATTGAGAGGTAAGAATAAACCAACATTTACTCCTCATCTAGATACTGGAGATTTTGTAATCGTAGTAAATGCCGAGAAAGTTGAGGTAACAGGTAAAAAAGCATCACAAAAATTGTACAGGAGACATTCTGGAAGACCAGGAGGAATGAAAATTGAAAAATTTGAGTCTTTACAGGAAAGAATTCCTGAAAGAATCATTGAGCAAGCTGTTAAGGGCATGCTGCCTCATAATTCTTTAGGAAGACAGCAGTTTAAAAAACTAAAAGTTTATAAAGGTGCTGATCATCCTCATGCTGCGCAGAATCCTGTATTATTAAATAGTTAATTTATCAAAATGAATAGTCAAATAAAAAACAAAGCTGTGTATTGGGGAACTGGAAGAAGAAAAACTTCAGTAGCTAGAGTTCGCTTGATTCCAGGAAATGGGCTAATAAAAATTAATGGTCGTTCTGGAGATGATTACTTAAACTTTAATCCCCTGCACTTAAATTCAATAAAAGCACCTCTGCAAACATTAGGCCTTGAAAATTCTTATGATATTTTGGTAAATGTTTTTGGTGGTGGATTGACTGGCCAAGCAGATGCTATAAAGCAAGGTGCAGCTCGAGCACTTTGCGAATTATCTCCTGACAATAGGAAACCGCTAAAAACGGAAGGCCATCTGAGTAGAGATCCTAGAGCTAAGGAAAGAAGAAAATATGGTCTTAAAAAAGCAAGAAAAGCTCCTCAATTCTCTAAACGTTAAAGGAATTTAAATTATGCCAAAATCAGAAATTCATCCAAAATGGTATCCAGATGCAAAAGTCATTTGTAATGGAGAAGTTGTAATGACTACTGGCTCCACTCAGCCTGAATTACAATTGTACATCATCAAGTACCATAAAATAAAATAAAATAGAAATAAAGGAAATTTTTATGCCATTACTTCTCTCAGGGAAAAAGTTTCATAACGATTTAAAAACCAACAAATGTCTTGCAATATTTGCTCCTCTTGAAGGTGGTTATGAAACTCGTCTTTTGAGGAGAATGAGGGCCAAAGGCTTTAAAACTTTTATAACTTCAGCAAGAGGGCTTGGAGATCCAGAAGTTTTCTTGCTCAAATTGCATGGCGTTAGACCACCTCACCTTGGTCATCAAAGCGTAGGAAGAAACGGAGCGCTTGGGGAAGTTCAACAAGTAATCCCACAAGCTTCTGAGTTATTTAATGAAAATGATAAAA
>NZ_CVSV01000017.1 GCF_001180245.1 Prochlorococcus marinus | reverse complement strand
TTAATCCTGAGATTATTTCAGCAGTCAACAAAAAAAAAATAAGTTCTAGATTTGGAAGTAGAATAAATAAGTCATTTTTTGTAGAAATTTTAAAAAATATAGATCAAGAAAATATTTGTAAATTTCAAATAAATAATGAACATATGATTAGTGATTTAAATAATTATTTTCATGATTTTTTTTATTTAAATTGGAATGAG
>NZ_CVSV01000016.1 GCF_001180245.1 Prochlorococcus marinus | reverse complement strand
GAGAGGACAAAAGTCACGTTCAGGAAGACCAACACGTCCAGGTTTTGAAGGCGGCCAAATGCCTTTATATAGAAGAGTTCCAAAATTAAAGCACTTTGAAATAATTAATCAAAAGAACTTTTCCATAATTAATTTAGAAAAATTAAATGATTTCAAAGATAACGATACTGTTAACCTAGACTCACTAGTTAAGAAAGGATTAATCTTCAAGCCAAAATTTCCTTTAAAAATCCTTGGTAACGGAAAACTTAATGTAAAGTTAAAAGTCCAAGCTCATGCATTTACAAAAGTTGCAAAACAAAAAATAGAGGACGCTGGTGGCTCCTGCGAGCTTATAAATAATAAATAAATTTACTAAAAATTTAGGTAAGCTTCAAAATGTTTGTTAACAAAAGTAGAAATCCTAGCGCTTCTGAAATACTTTCCCAATTATTTTTAAATAGAGAGCTAAGGAGTAGAGTTTTAACTACTCTAGGTCTACTACTTTTAGTAAGACTTGGTATATATATCCCTATGCCTGGTATTGATAGGGTTGCTTTTAAAAGTTTTATAGATCAGGGGGGGACAATTAATAGGTTTTTTAGATATTTTTACTGGAGGAGGAA
>NZ_CVSV01000015.1 GCF_001180245.1 Prochlorococcus marinus | reverse complement strand
GTGGAGACCTTACTCATAGAAAATTAATACCAGCCTTATTTGAACTTTATTTGCAAAGAAGAATTCCTAGTGAATTTGGAATAGTTGGTTGTGCTAGAAGACCTTGGACTGATAGTGAGTTTAAAGAAAAGATGAAAGTAAAGTTATCAAATCAAATATCTGGTAAAGAAAAGGAGT
Source organism: Prochlorococcus marinus (assembly GCF_001180245.1). GTDB lineage: Bacteria > Cyanobacteriota > Cyanobacteriia > PCC-6307 > Cyanobiaceae > Prochlorococcus_A > Prochlorococcus_A marinus_F. The sequence goes on along the minus strand of NZ_CVSV01000015.1, from coordinate 155 downwards.
GGGAACAATTTTCTAATTATCTTTTCTATGAACCAGTTGACCTGCAACAAAGTGATCATGTCGTAAGGCTTTCTAGAAGATTAAATGAAATTGATAAAACACAAGCTACTCATGGGAATAGAACATTTTATTTATCAGTATCTCCGAATTTCTAT
>NZ_CVSV01000014.1 GCF_001180245.1 Prochlorococcus marinus | reverse complement strand
TGTGTCTTATTTGATGATTCTTTGTAACTCAAAACATACTTATTACAAGATTTGATCGGTGTTGAAGGCATTTAATTTATTTCTTTCGTAACTAAGTTCTAACTAAGCATGCTCAATAACCGACTAATAAAAATGTTCGGTTTAAGGTACAAACATATACGGATACAGGACCAACAGCTAAGTTTAAAAATAAATATAATATTCGATAATTTTGGTGAATGAAAGATAATCTTTCC
>NZ_CVSV01000013.1 GCF_001180245.1 Prochlorococcus marinus | reverse complement strand
TAAATGAAACTTTCATTAGTGCTCATTGTATATCGTTCAGATAGTTCTATAGCTCAAGAGGCTTCAAAATTCTGTGAAGAAGTTCTTAAAGCAAAAAATATTAAATCAAACAGGATTGAAAGTGATTTTCATAAAGATGAAATTGAAAAATATTTTTCTAATTCAGAATCACAACCAAATATTGGCATAGTTCTTGGTGGAGATGGAAC
>NZ_CVSV01000012.1 GCF_001180245.1 Prochlorococcus marinus | reverse complement strand
TTCTGAAGTGTTTTCCCCATTTTGAGGTATTTTAACATTGTTTTTTTAAAATTATTCTCAATTTTACTGTGAAATTATGTAAGTCTCCTGGATAATGTTACAGTCCCATATGTTCTAATTTTGGCCACCAGATTTGTTTCTGAGAAATAATGTTCCATCCAGCTTTTCAGTATAGCAGACAACTTTCAACATGACAGTACC
>NZ_CVSV01000011.1 GCF_001180245.1 Prochlorococcus marinus | reverse complement strand
GCCAGCTATGAATTATGCCGTCTCCAGGCTTAAGAGCTACTCCACCTCTTTGAGATATAAAATCAGGTAATTCTTTATGGGTAACTAGATCTACTGGTTTAGGATACGCAGCTGTATGACAAAAACTTTGCATCACTAAATCTGCAGTAAATCCTAAACAAGCTAGTTCTTTTAGTTCATCTCTAGTCATTGGCCCAGTAGTATCTTGACTACCAACTGTGGTCATGATTGGCTCACAGGTCATTCCTGGCCTTACTCCCTCTAAACCGCATGCTTTGCCCACTATTTTTTGAGCTTGAGTAAAGCCGGCATTACTTTCGGTTGGATTTTGTGGTCTAGTAAATATTTCACTTGGTTGATAATCTAATTTGTTTCTAATTTTGTCCGTAAGAGATCTCCCAATCATAAGATTTATTCTTCCTCCAGCTTGAATTTCATCAATAAGAGTTGATGGATACAACTCAAATTTGCTTATTAATTCTTCAGTATTTGAATCTTTTTCAATTTTTTTTATAATGCCTTTATAAGGATATATTTTAATAACATCTCCTGTTTTCATTTGAGATACATCAGCCTCTATAGGTAAAGCTCCTGAATCTTGTGCAGTATTGAAGAAAATTGGGGCTATTTTGCTGCCAATTATTATTCCACCTGTTTTTTTGTTGGGAACAAAAGCGATATCTTCTCCTATATGCCAAATGAGTGAATTAATAGCAGATTTTCTAGAACTCCCTGTTCCAACAACATCTCCAACATAAGCTATTGGTAAATTTTGTTTTTTTAAATTATCAAGAATCTTTATTCCATCAGGTTTTTTAGATTCCAACATAGCTAATGCATGCATTGGAATATCCGGGCGAGTTGTTGCATGTACAGCTGGAGATAAGTCGTCTGTGTTTGTCTCACCGTCAACTTTAAATACTAAACAAGTAATCTCTTTCTCCAGAACTTTTTTATTTATGAACCATTCTGCATTTGCCCAACTATTTACAACTTCTTTTGCATAAATATTACTGTGAGATAATTCATAAATTTCATTGGCCGAGTCGTAAACAAGAATAATATTTTTTAAAACTTCTGCCGCTTTTTTTGCGAGTAAACTGTTTTCTCCTTTAAGGATTTCAACCAAAGAATTTACATTGTATCCGCCTATCATTGTTCCTAGTATTTCAATTGCTTTTTCGGGATTAATTGATTTGCAATATTTTTCGGAATTAACAATAGCTGTAAGCCAGCTTGCTTTTACGTAAGCAGCCTCATCAACTCCTGGGGGTACTCTATTTATTAGTAAATCAAGTAAATAAGATGAATCGTAAGTACTATCTTGTTCTAATAATTTTGTAATACAATTTGTTTGTTCAGCATTTAAAGGTAAAGGTGGTATACCTTTGGCAGCTCTTTCAGCTACATGATCTGCATAATCTTTTAGCAATGTTTCCAAATTCTTCATTAGTAAGGTTTAATGCCTAATCTATTGTTATTTTTAATATTGAATAGGAGAGTATTCATAAATGCTTTTTTAAATATTCAAACTTCTTAATTAATCAATGACGACATCATCAAATAATTCAGCTTTAGAAAAGACATCAGATTTACATGTTCTTGAAACACGTCCATTAATACCTCCAAGCAGATTACATAATGATATACCTTTAGATCACGACTCTGCTAATACAGTATCTAAAACAAGAAGATCGATACAAAATATTTTGCATCATAATGATCAGAAGCTTTTAGTCATTGTAGGTCCATGTTCAATTCATGATATTGAGGCGGCAAAGGAATATTCAAAATATATTCAAAAATTCCGAGAAATGTATAACAATAAATTAGAAATAATTATGAGAGTATATTTTGAAAAACCAAGAACAACTATTGGTTGGAAGGGATTGATAAATGATCCTCATCTAGATGATTCTTATGATATTAATACTGGTTTAAGAAGGGCAAGAAGTTTACTTTCATATTTAGCGACTCGAGGCATACCTTCTGCTACAGAATTACTAGATCCAATTGTTCCTCAATACATTGCCGATTTAATAAGTTGGACAGCGATAGGTGCGCGGACCACAGAAAGTCAAACTCATAGAGAAATGGCATCAGGATTATCAATGCCTATAGGTTTTAAAAATGGAACGGATGGTTCTTTTACTACTGCAATTAATGCAATGCAGTCAGCTTCAAAATCCCATCACTTCTTAGGTGTAAATGAAAATGGAATGGCTTCTATAGTTAATACTACAGGAAATCCAGACGGACATATAGTTTTAAGGGGCGGTTCAAAAGGCCCAAATTTTGAAAGTGATCATGTACAAAGAATTTCAGCAGAATTGAGGCAGTGTAATCTTCCCCATAAAGTGATGATTGATTGTAGTCATGGAAATTCCAATAAAGATTTCCGAAAACAGTCAGAAGTGCTAAAAAATGTAGCTTCTCAAATTAGTAATGGTGAAAAAAATATTTTAGGAGTTATGCTTGAAAGTCATTTGAATGAAGGAAATCAAAAACTTTTAAAAAAAGAAGATCTCCAGTTTGGCAAAAGCATTACAGATGCATGTATAGATATAGAAACAACAAAAGAATTAATCGCTATTTTATATGATTCAATTAGCTAGTTATTAGAAAATTAAAAAATAATGCTGAAGAGATTGGAACAATGAAATTATCTATTCCTAGAATACTAAATTGTTCGAGCAAAGTCGCAATAAAAGCTATTGTAAAATAATTTAAATTTAGACTATTTTGTTGAGAATATCCTATTGTGCAAACTACTATCAAACTTGTTAAAAACATTGTTATGGTTCCATATAAAGATTTTTTTTGTTCAAAAAAAATCCAACTCTTTGAGTTGAAGCTTTTTCCTATTAATCCAGCTAATCCATCACCAAAAGTCATTATGAAAAATCCACTAATTAGTGCATATGGATCTTTATCCCAGAAAAGATAAATCAAAATAAATAAACTTATACAATAAAAAAATGTCCCATAACTTTTTCTCTCAACATCCTCAATTGTTGGAAATAATTTATAGTTGTAATTTGTGAAAACCATTAATGAAACAATTCCCGTAAAAATTAGAGCAGAGCTTTGATTAATTTTTAAAAATTGAGCAATTGGTATTAAAGGACCTATTCCAATATGTATTATTTTTCTGACTATTTCTTTGTTATCTTCATTATATTTTTTAAAAACTATTGAAACTAAAAAAATTAAAAATAAATATAATAAAATTACAGTAAATTTTATCAATTTGGTTAAGCTGCTTTTTGATGAGTTGTCATTACTCGAAGCTTTAATATTGCTTTAGCTTCTAGTTGCCTTACTCTTTCTCGCGAAACATTAATTTGTCTTCCTATTTCTGCGAGTGTTAATGGTTCTTCACCATCTAGCCCAAATCTGAGCTTCATGATTTTTTGCTCTCTTTCATTTAATTGAGAAAGCCAAGTTCCTAAATGCTCTTTTTGAATAGTTCTATCCATACCTTCCATAGGCTCTTCACAGTTTGGATCAGGTATGAGTTCACCAAGTGTACTTCTGTCTTCTTCCCCTCTTGCATGTGCATCTAGGGAGGCGCAAGGAGCACTTTGAGAAATTAAATCTTCTAAATCTTTTTGATCAATTCCCATCTCAGTTGCCATTTCCAATCTTGTAGGTTGTCTGCCAAATTTGTGTGATAATTCTCTGGAGACTCTTCTCATTTTGGATAGTTTTTCACTTATGTGAATAGGCAAACGAATGGTTCTAGCACTGTTATCAATTGCTCTCGTCATTCCTTGTCTAATCCACCAGTAAGCATAAGTTGAGAATTTATATCCCATAGCAGGATCAAATTTATCTACGGCTCTTTCAAGTCCAATAGCTCCTTCCTGGACAAGATCTAATAATTCAAGCCCTTGGTTTTGGTATTTTTTTGCAACTGAGACAACGAGCCTTAGATTAGCTGCCATCATTCTATCTCTTGCTCTTTTGCCAATCTTAATTTGATAAAGATTTCGTTGGGTTCTATCAGTTTCAGGAATTTGTAGCAACTTTTTCATGTTCTGAACATGATGAGCTAACTCTATTTCCTCTGCTGGAGTCAAAAGAGGTACTCTTCCAATGCTACTTAAGTAATAGCCAA
>NZ_CVSV01000010.1 GCF_001180245.1 Prochlorococcus marinus | reverse complement strand
CCTACAGGAGGAGAATTAATTTATAGTCGTGCAATAGAAGAACTTTATCAAACTGGAAAAGGATCTATAACGATAAGAGGAGTTGTGAATACGGAAGAGGTCAATTTAGGTAAAGGGAAACATAAAAAAAATGCAATAATCATTACTGAACTTCCTTACCAAGTTAATAAAGCAGGTTGGATTGAAAAGCTGGCAGAACTGGTTAATGCGGGAAAGATTTTTGGAATTTCTGATATTAGGGATGAAAGCGACAGAGATGGAATGAGAATTGTAATAGAACTAAAAAAAGATTCTAATTCTGAACTGGTTATTTCTAGTTTATATAAAAAAACAACTCTTCAAACAAACTTTGGCGCAATATTCTTAGCATTAATTAA
>NZ_CVSV01000009.1 GCF_001180245.1 Prochlorococcus marinus | reverse complement strand
ATTAAATAGTTCAACTTTGAAAACCTTACGGAGCACTAGATCAACTTTATAGAAAATTTAGGGAAAAATTCATTAAGTATCAAAAGTCTTATAGGATTTTAGAAGAAAAAAGTGCTTATAACTGAAGTTATAGCTTGGAATCTAGGTTATATCTCTTTCTGACCTAGTAATTTGGGAGCACTAGGTCGCAGGTTCAAATCCTGTTGCCCCTACTCTTAAAAACCTAGTTATACTACCTAGTTACCAAGACTCGCTTTTTTATTGGATAATTATGACGGGAAGCGATTCC
>NZ_CVSV01000008.1 GCF_001180245.1 Prochlorococcus marinus | reverse complement strand
TTAGCTAAATTTAATTTCTTATTATTTTAGATCGACTGTCAATCAATATAAATTTTAATTTTCATCCACTACTTTTCCACCATATTCTCTTGCTATTACATCTAAACACTTAAGAATATCTTTGTTTTTTAATAGATCTGTTTGCTCTAAATAATTAAGGAGAGTTCTTATTTGTTCAATAGTATTTTCTTCTAATTCCTTCATTAGTAATTAATTCCTTTATGACATTAAAGATAGCAATCATAAGATTATTCTCTAAAT
>NZ_CVSV01000007.1 GCF_001180245.1 Prochlorococcus marinus | reverse complement strand
AGTAATTGAATTGATTCATACGAAACTAAGTTTAAGTCGTTTAACAGAGGCCTGGATAAAATCACTCTTCATTTCTTCTTTAAAGAAGAATATAAAAAAGACTAAAGTAATTTTTAGAATAGAAAATCAGTATAAATCTCAAATCATTCAATCACCAGGAGCAATGGAATCAAATTTAATTTTGGAGGAATACATAAATATTTTTAAAAATTATTCAGAAAAATGTTTCCCTCTTCCTCCAGAAAGTTCTTATAAATATGTAGAAGCAAAAATAAAA
>NZ_CVSV01000006.1 GCF_001180245.1 Prochlorococcus marinus | reverse complement strand
GATAGATGGAATGGTAATAAAACTTTTTCTAAAGGAGAAAGAGACAATATCGAAATGAAATTATGTTTTGGAAATAAAAAAGAACCAGACTTCTTTCTGGGAAATAATAATTTTGATGAATTATCATTCAGTTTATATGGTCCTCTTATTAAAGCATTAAAGAAATAAATAATGAATAAATTTAAGTTAAAAAATTTTTTTAAAGCTGCTTATGAAATAATCCTTGTTCTTTTTCAGTTTTTTATTATTAGTCTCCATTTTTTTAAATGGGATTTTATTCCAGACAAACAAATAATTAAAA
>NZ_CVSV01000005.1 GCF_001180245.1 Prochlorococcus marinus | reverse complement strand
TTTGATATTATCTCTATTTAAAATTTGACAAAAATGTACATTAGTTTTTTCAGGAAATAATTCATTATTTTCAAATATAGGACCAAGTCTGGAAAGAACAATTGACTCTATGTCTTTTACAAAGAATATTAAATGAGGATTTCCCATTCCTACGGCATAACCCATATTATTAAAATCTTTTTCAATAAATTCGTGTGAAGGAATTGAATTTATTTTTTTTTCAATTGTTGTTGGAATATTTTGACATTCTAAAATTGGAACTCCCATTTTTACTGTAATTTCATCATTTATATATTTTGCAATTTTTAAACCTGCTTTAGTCTCAATTTTATATTCTATATTTTTATTATTCATTGAATCATTTACGTGGAGATATTCAACTAAACACCTAATTCCGTTCCCACACATTTGTGCTTCAGAACCATCAGAATTAAAAATTATCATTTTTGCATAATTATCTTCATTAGGTTCTTCTATAAAAATCACACCATCTGCTCCAACACCAAATTGCCTGTTACAAATATTTTTTATATCAAATATTTTATTTGTCTTGTAATTTTTATATAATTCATTTCCTCTAGAATCTATTATTACGAAATCATTTCCGTTACCATGATATTTTTCAAAAGTTATATTTTTCATTTTTAGATAATATATTTTAAATTTTAATTATAAATTATTCCTTTTAACAATCTATTTCTATTTTATACAATGGATATTAAAATAATAATTTAACAAATAAAAATTAAGTGATTTCTCCCGATAAACAATATGAGGCTGATACCAATTTATATAATCCATCTGAAATAGAAAAAAAATGGCAGTCAATATGGACAGAAAACAATTTATACAAAACTGATGAATTAACTGAGAATAGTGATAAATTTTATGCCTTATCAATGTTTCCCTACCCTTCAGGGAATCTTCATATGGGACATGTTAGGAATTATGTTATTACAGACTTAATAGCTCGATTCCAAAGGTTTAAGGGTAAATCTGTCTTACATCCAATGGGTTGGGATGCTTTTGGTTTGCCTGCTGAGAATGCTGCGATTGAAAGAGGAATTAGTCCAAGTGTCTGGACTAAAAAAAATATTTCTCATATGAAGTCACAATTAAAGCTTTTGGGACTATCAGTTGATTGGGATAGGGAATTTGCAACATGTGATGAAAATTATTATATTTGGACTCAATATCTATTTTTAGAGTTATACAAGGCAGGTCTTGTATATCAAAAGGAATCAGAAGTTAATTGGGATCCTATAGATAATACAGTCCTAGCGAATGAACAAGTTGACTCAGAGGGTAAATCTTGGAGATCTGGGGCATTAGTTGAAAAAAAATTATTAAAGCAATGGTTTTTAAGAATTACTAATTATGCGGATGAGTTATTGAAGGATTTAGAAAAATTAGATAACTGGCCAGAAAGAGTAAAAATAATGCAAGATAATTGGATTGGAAAGTCAATTGGTGCAAATATTAATTTCAATATCAATACCAATCCAGAAAAGAAAATAACTGTATTTACAACAAGGCCAGATACTTTATTTGGAGTTACTTATTTAGCAATTTCTGTTAATCATTCATTAATTAAAAAAATTACTGATCAGGATACCATACAAGATATAGAAAATCTTAAACAATATTTGAAAAATAATAAAAATAATGAACTTGAAAAAATTGGAATAAAAACTAGCTTAATAGCAATAAATCCAGTTAATTCTGAACCTATACCTATTTGGGTGGCTAGTTATGTTCTTGATGAATACGGAACAGGCGCTGTTATGGGCGTGCCTGCTCATGATCAAAGAGATTTTGATTTTGCCAAAAAAAATAATATTGATATTAAACAGGTAATAATAATGGATAAAAGTGAACAAACTAAAGAGCTTGATGAAGCTTATGTGGAAGATGGATATCTTATTAATTCAAATCAATACAATGGTATAGCAAATACTATTGCTAAATTAAAAATTTCAGAGGTGGGCGTAAATAATGGATGGGCCGAAAATAAGATTCAATATCGTTTAAGAGATTGGTTAATTTCTAGACAAAGATATTGGGGATGTCCGATTCCCATCGTTAATTGCAAAAAATGTGGATCTGTTCCTTTAAACCAATCGGAATTACCTGTTGCATTACCAAAAGATATAGACATCTCGGCTAACAAGATTAATGCTTTAGGTAATAATAATAATTGGATAAATACAACATGTCCAAAATGTGGCATGCCGGCAAAAAAAGAAACTGATACTATGGACACTTTTATGTGTTCATCATGGTATTTTTTAAGATATCCATCTTCAAAATGTTCAAATAAGCCATTTGAAAAGATTGAAATTAATAAGTGGTTACCTGTAGATCAATATGTTGGAGGAGTAGAGCATGCAATATTACATCTGCTATATGCAAGATTTTTCACTAAAGCTTTGCGAGATAATGAACTATTTGATATTGATGAACCATTTAAAAAACTATTAACGCAAGGAATGGTTCAGGCCGCAGCCTATAAAAACAATAAAACGGGTAAATATGTTTCTCCTTCCGATATTACTGACTTATCAAATCCTACAGATCCAATTGACAATACCAAACTTGAAGTTCTTTTCGAGAAGATGTCTAAGTCAAAATATAATGGAATAGACCCTGAATCAGTAATTAAAAAATATGGAGCAGATACAGCAAGAATGTTTATATTATTTAAAGCACCGCCAGAAAAAGATTTGGAATGGGGAGATACAGATGTTGAAGGACAATTTAGATTTTTAAGCAGGATTTGGAAGCTTTATATAAATTGTTCAAAAGATATAAACAGTAAATCTAATTCCTATCCAGATAAAGAAAAAAGTCTAATAAAGTCAATGAATATGGCTATAAAAGAAATTTCAAATGACATATTAAATAACCAATTTAATACAGCTATTTCAGAACTAATGAAGTTTTATAATTCACTATCAAATTCTATTAATGACGTAAATAATAATTTAAAAATTGATGCTTTAAAAACATTTTGTATTTTGTTGGCTCCATTTGCACCTCATATTGCAGAAGAAATATGGCATCTTATAGGATTTAAAAAATCTGTGCATTTAGAACATTGGCCTTCATTTAATGCAGAGGCACTAAAGGAAGATTCATATCAATTAGTAATACAAGTGAATGGAAAAGTTAGAGACAAAGTAAATATTAATAATGATATGAGTGAAGATCAAATTAAAGAATTGACTCTTAAAAGACCTAACATATTAAAGTGGATTCAAGATAAGGATATAAGAAAAATAATTATTGTTAAAGGAAAAATTATGAATATTGTTGTTTAAAAATTTATTTTTTGAATAACTAATGAATTTGGATTTGACCAATCGCCCTTAACTAAATAATTATCATTTCCGAAACACATTTCACGGAGTATAAAAAATATAGGTTCACTGACTGAATTATCAAATAATGCTGTTATGTCATTTATAGAATATTCTCCACCTTCATCTAATAAATTACTTACTTTTTGTTGATAATCAATAATATCTGCGGCTGCTTTCTTTCCAGCTTCAACTCCAGGCTGATCATACGCATTTATATTTACCAATTCAGCGTAGAAGGATACAGCCCTCTCAAATAAAGCGATTAAGGCACCTAGTGAAAAACAATTTAACTTTTCTAACGTGATAGTGATACTTTGTCTGTTTTCACTAGACAGTGCTGATCTTGTTCCTTGCAAAAAACCAGAAAGATATTCTTTAGGATTCTCTTTTTCATCAAAAATATTAGTAGATGGAGAATCTAATAATTCAATAAAAATACAGAAGAAATTATCGATACCATCTCTCAGTTGCTGAACATAAGCATGTTGATCTGTAGAACCTTTATTACCAAAAACGGAAATACCTTGATTAACTACTTCACCATTCCTATTAAATTTCTTTCCTAATGATTCCATTACTAATTGCTGGAGATATTTACTAAATACCTGTAACCTATCTCTATAAGGTAATACGACCATATCTCTCTTTCCAATACCATCCCCAGTTAAATACCATGCGGATGATAATAGTGCTGCTGGATTATTTTTAAAATCGCTTATACGTGTGGCTTCATCCATTAATGATGCACCTCTAATAAATTCAGATATATTTTCATTAATAAGAGCTAATGGAAGTAATCCTACAGAGCTTGTAATACTAGTTCTACCTCCAACCCAATCCTGCAAATTAAATATTTTTAACCAATTTTCAGAAGTGGCTTTTTTAAATAACTTACTATCTTTCATAGTTATAGCTATAGCATTAGAATTCCATTCAAGAGAATTGTTTTCGCAGTGACTTTTAATAATTTCCATAGCAATTCTAGGTTCAGGCGTACCACCTGATTTGCTTACTACTACAAATAATGTTGTTGATAATTTTTCAGATAACTCTTCTAACTTTTCGCTAATTAAGAAAGGATCAACATTATCGATATATGAAAAATTTAAGCCTCTAGAACATTTCTGCAGAGACTCTGTAATAAGTAATGGTCCTAACCCACTTCCACCAATTCCTATCCATAAAACATCAGTATAATGCTGATTATTTTTATTCTTAATATCTCCATTTAAAATTTGTTTTCCAAATTCAGAGATTGCATTAATATCTGCTTTAATTTCCTCTCCTATTGTTAAAGAGGGTGCAATAGATGGATTTCTAAGCCAATAATGTCCGACTTGCCTATTTTCATCAATATTTGAGATTGCACCATTTTCTAATTCATTTATTGATGAAAAAACATCTATAAATTTTTCTTCTAAATCTTTTATCTCTTTACTTGTGAAATTAATTTTGCTTATATCTAACCAAATATTTAATTTTTTATCAAACCAAAGATAATTACAAAATTTATCCCATGAGTTTAAATCTCCATTCATATTATATATTTGTTTCTTTTATTTATTATTCAATTATATCTATAGGAATAGTACATAGATTTAAATCATTTAAATTTGTTTAAATTATTATCTTCAAATAAATATGTTTTTGAATATAAACAATTAATATTGAGGGTTTTTTTTATTTCATATGAAATTATCATTAGATAAAATAAAAAACTTTGCATAAATCATTTAATTACATAATTTCTCCTGAGATATCTGAATTTAGAAGATTTTCCCCAAAATTAAAAATAGGTGTACTTGCTTCTGGGAAAGGAACAAACTTTCAGGAATTAATTAATCTCTCAGAAAAAGGGGAATTAGATATAGACATAAAAGTTCTAATAACTAACAAAGATGATGCAGGTTGTATTAAAAGAGCTAAAAGTAAAAAAATACCTCACAAAATTATAAGAGGCAAAGACTTTCTTCAAAAAGAGGCATTTGAATTAGAAATTTTAAATACATTAATTCATTACGATGTTGAACTTGTCGTTATGGCAGGCTGGATGAAAATAGTTACTCCATTTTTTATTAATAAATTTAAGAATAAGATAATAAATATTCATCCTTCGTTACTTCCGGCATATAAAGGTGGTTCTGCGATAAAGGACTCTATATTAAATGGTTCAAAAATAACTGGTTGTTCAGTACATTTTGTAGAAGAGGAAGTAGATAGTGGATCATTGATAATGCAAGCTGCATTGTCGATTAGAGATGATGATGATGTTGAATCACTTTCCAAAAGAATACAAATGCTTGAGCATAAAATTTTACCTCATTCAATCTCTCAAGCTGGTTTTTTGATAAGAAGCAATTTTATGGAAAATTATTAGTTAAATCAAGACCTTCATCCATAGAAAATCCACAGATAATATTTAAATTTTGAATTGCTTGCCCAGTCTGACCTTTTAATAAATTATCAATTGCAGATAAAATAATAATCCTTCCATTTCGAATATCAACTTTAACAGAAAGGAAAATTTGATTTGTATTTTTAACCCATTTTGTTGAAGGGAATGTATCTACAGGTAAGACTTTAATATTTTTAAAATTTCTATAATAATTATCCAATAGAATTCTGCAATCATCAGAAGTTAATCCTGGATCTCTTAATCTCCCATATATAGTCGAATGCATGCCCCTTGAGATTGGAACCAAATGAGGTGTAAAAAGAAGTTCAATTTTATTTCCAGAAATTAAAGATGCTACTTGCTCGATCTCTGAGGTATGTCTATGGTTTATCAATCCATATGCTGATAGACCCTCTCCACATTCTGAAAAGAGCAGCTTTTGGTTTGGCTCTCGACCACCTCCAGAGGTTCCACTTTTAGAATCAATAACTATACCTTCATTTTCAATGATCCCTTGAGAGAGATAAGGAGCTAATGGAATAAGGGCAGATGTTGGATAACATCCTGGACATGCAATTAATCTTCCCTTTGAAATGGCTTCCTTATTTATTTCAGGAAGACCGTAGACTGCCTCTTTACATAAATCATCATCATTTCTTTTATAGATAGCAGCTTCTTTGGAATATACTTTTTTCCATTCATCTAAAGACTTATATCTGTAATCAGCAGATAAATCAATAACCTTAAGTCCTCTATCTAATAATTTCCTCGTTAATGTTGAAGATAGGCCATTTGGTAAGCAAAGCAAAGCAACCTCTGCATTTTTTGAAATATTATCTACTGAAATTTCTTCTATATAAGGATCGTTATCAAGATAAATAAAAGGGAAATTATCATTCCACTTTGATCCAGATGTTTTATTACCTCCTAAAAATGAAATTTTGTATTTTTTATTTTTCTTTAAAAGATTTACCGCTTGAATACCGCCGTAACCAGTAGCACCTACTATTGCAACATTCATTTCTTTGAATTGGCAGACTTTGAGATAGGATTATAAAGTGTTGAATTAAAGGTAACTAAAACACTATTTTTCTATATTGATAGGAATAATGAAAGAAACAAGTCCCAAATCAAATAATGGAACAATTTTGGATATAAATGAATCTTTTAAAATTGAATTTGATCCTATAAGCGATGCGTTGGCAGCTATAAGAAATGGTGAATGCATTATTGTGGTAGATGATGAAAGAAGAGAAAATGAAGGAGATTTAATCTGTGCTGCGCAGTTTGCAACTCCACAGCAAATTAATTTTATGGCCACTGAGGGTCGTGGTCTTATATGTTTAGCTATGCAGGGTGAAAAGCTTGACTCATTAGATTTACCATTAATGGTAGATAGAAATACAGATGAAAATCAAACAGCTTTTACGATTTCAATTGATGCTGGACCTGAAAATAATGTTACTACTGGAATTTCTGCTGAAGACAGGGCAAAGACAATTCAAGTTGCTATAAACCCAAATACAAAGCCTGATGATTTAAGGAGGCCAGGACATATTTTTCCATTAAGAGCTAAAAAAGGTGGAGTATTAAAAAGAGCAGGTCATACCGAAGCAGCAGTAGATATTGCTGCGATGTCAGGTCTTTATCCTGCTGGAGTGATTTGTGAAATACAAAATCCTGACGGTTCCATGTCAAGACTTCCACAACTTAAAGAGTATGCAAAACAGTGGGGTATGAAATTAATTTCCATAGCTGATTTAATAAGTTATCGGTTTCAAACTGAGAGATTTGTATTTAGAAAATCTGATGCTGTACTTCCAAGTATTTTTGGTAATTTCAAAGCTTATGGATATATTAATGAACTTGATGGTTCAGAACACGTTGCATTAGTTAAACAAAAATCATCAAAATTGAGCGAACCTGTACTAGTAAGAATGCATTCAGAGTGTTTAACTGGCGATGCTTTTGGATCATTACGTTGTGATTGTAGACCTCAGTTAGAGGCTGCTTTATCAAGGATAGAAAAGGAGGAAGAGGGAGTTGTTGTTTACCTGAGACAAGAAGGAAGAGGTATTGGTCTGATAAACAAATTAAAAGCTTATAGTTTACAGGATGGTGGATTAGACACTGTAGAAGCTAATGAAAAATTAGGTTTTCCAGCTGATCTCAGAAATTATGGGGTTGGAGCACAAATATTAACAGATCTAGGGATAAAAAAACTAAAATTGCTTACAAACAATCCTAGAAAGATTGCTGGATTAGGTGGTTATGGAATAGAGGTTATTGAGAGAGTTCCATTAGTAATTTGTCCAAACGATAATAATGCAGAATATTTGAGTGTAAAAAAAACGAAGCTAGGCCACATGATTGATGAAGATAATCATTATTCCAGAAATATCGATCCATTTATTTCAATTTTTCTAGACGGAAAGTATAAATCTATTGATCTTGTTCCAATAAAAAATAACGTGATTAAATTCTGTAGTGATCAAAACATTAATATTAAACTGGAAAGTACCCCGAGATTGTTGGCTTTTTGGAATCGGCCCAAATTAGTTTGGCGAATTTTGCATGATCAGAATAGAACCAATTCAACCATTACTGATGAAGAAATAAAGAATATAGAATTATTTATTCAGTTTTTATCCAATTATGAAAATAGTTCAAAGATTGGAATTATTGTTTCTAGAAACATTGAACAAGCATTACACCCAAAAAGTAGCATTAAACTAATTAATACTAAATTTACTATTAATAATGAAATCTTATATTCTTGTACAAGAAAATTTAATCTAGATAAAGATACATTTAGTATTGTTTTTGAAGGTTAAATTACTATTTTAAAGTTGCTTTTAGAATTTTTGAACCATTACTAAGCTTTAGTACTACATCCATATCTTCAGTCTTGCCAAAAACAGTATGAACTCCATCGAGATGAGGCTGTGGTTCATAAACTATAAAAAATTGACTGCCACCAGTATCCTTTCCGGCATGAGCCATAGAAAGTGAACCTTTTAGATGTTTATTGGAATTAATTTCACACTTAATATTATATCCAGGGCCTCCAGTTCCAGGCATACCCGATGCTCCATCACGAGTATTTGGACATCCACCCTGAGCCATAAATCCAGGGATAACTCTGTGAAAGGCTAAACCATCATAAAAACCATCACTAATTAAACTGGTGAAGTTTTTGACCGTATTAGGTGCGTCATCAGAGAAAAATTCAATATTAATGTTTCCAACTTCTGTTTCAAATAATGCTGTAGTCATGTTTTATTTGTTTAGTAATTAATTAATATTTTAATAGTTAAAGCAACTTTTCAAGGTTTTCCTTAATGGTATTTATATCAATATTATCTTTGTTATTGTTATTGTCTTCCTCCCAATTTTCAACTTCTAGGTTTTTCTGGGGTGGTGAGATTAATAACCTATCTTCTGCTGTTTTAGGTATAAAATTTTGTTCTACTAATTTGCATTCATAATCTAATTTTTTGCAGAAATCTTTTATTTCCTCTATGTTGATCATTTCAACTGTTGGCAAAGGAAAATCTTGAGCTTCTAGTAGACCACAATATCTTATTGCATCATCCTTATCTTCAAACATAAGAACAATGGTCCTTCCTTTAAGTTCGATTGAATGAATTCCTTCTTTATCTGTTCCTGAATTATATAAAAGAACAAATATGTTCATAAGTATCGATTTTTTCTATTTATATAATATTTGATTAAGAATCAGAAAGTGATAATTCTTGTAATCTAGTATATAAAGCAATTTCTTCATCATTAATATCAGCTGGTATCACTACCATGATTTCAACATATTGATCACCTACATTATCTTCGAATGTTAAACCTCGACCTTTCAAACGTAACATCCTTCCCGTAGATGATTTTGGAGGCACTTGAAGTGTGACATTTCCATCAAGGGTAGGAACCTCTACTGCACAGCCAAGAAGAGCATCATGAGGAAATAGCTCTAATTTATAAAGAACTCTTAAACCATCAATTCTTAGACCACTTTCCGTTTGAACTTTTAACTGCAGATAATGATCCTTTCCTCCTCTTGCAATATTCTCAAGTCTTAATCTCCATCCATCTCCAGCAAAAGGAGGTGTATCAACTTCTACTACGGTTTCATCTTCAAGCTCTATTAAGATTGAAGCTCCATTTAAGGCCTCTTCCGGGGTTAATTCAATTATTGTCTCGATATCTTGGTGGAGTTTAACTGGAGGCGGCTCCTCCGGAGAGGTTGTAGGATATTCATAATTATTAAATTCGTCATTATTAGTATTTATCAATTCATCTTCAAATGTTTCATTATCATATTCCTCGTAATTCTTTGGTGAGTATTCATATCCAAATAATGAATCAAGATAATCTTGAAAATCTGGAAAACCTGTCTTGAAATTTTTATCGTCTTCATGATCAATTTTTTCATCCGAACTATTTTTTCTTACATCTGGATCACTAAGATATTCGTATGCTTCGTTAATTAATTTAAATCTTTCTTCTGCATTAATATCGTTTTTATTTAAATCTGGATGCCATTTTCTTGCTTCTCTTCGAAAGGCCTTTTTAAGTTCATTATCATCGAAATCAGGGGATAAGCCCAAAATCGACAAATAGTCTTTTTTAGAGGAAGTAGTCATTGTCCCATGGATCATCGTCCCTAGAATTACCATACCTCGAATTTCTATAATTTCTATTCATTTGATTGTCCCAAGGGTCATCATCCCAATAATCATCAGAAAAGAGTTCATCCTTTAATGATCCAAATGTATTTTTAATGCTTTGTAAGGGATTATTATCAGTTTTCTTTTCTGCCGCAAATTTTCTATTTAAGCCGAACA
Source organism: Prochlorococcus marinus (assembly GCF_001180245.1). GTDB lineage: Bacteria > Cyanobacteriota > Cyanobacteriia > PCC-6307 > Cyanobiaceae > Prochlorococcus_A > Prochlorococcus_A marinus_F. The sequence continues at coordinate 2,096 of NZ_CVSV01000005.1, read as the reverse complement.
ATGCTTCTTGTAGAGCGCTTACTGATATTTCTAATTCTTGAGGATCTTCATCATCTATATAATCTTCAACATCTTGAATTGCTAATTCAACAGCTCGTTGTTGCCTCTCAGCCCCATAAGGTCCAAATTCTAATGAAGCATCCCTAAGTCTTCTCTCAGCTTGAGCAATAAGAGTTAAAGCGCTGTTTTTTCTATCAATTACAGATCTTCTCTTCCTATCTTCATTAGCTTTTGATTTAGCTTCTTCAATTATCGAATTAATTTCTTGTTCATTTAAATTAGAACCTCCAGAAATTGTAACTGTTTGCTTTCTTCCAGTTGTTCTATCAGTTGCACTTACTTCTAAAAGGCCATTAGCATCAATATCAAATGCTACCTGTACTTGAGGTATTCCTCTTGGAGCTGGAGGTATTCCTGATAGTCTAAATTTACCAAGTGATTTATTTTCAGAGGCTAAAGGCCTTTCTCCTTGACGTACTTGAACAACTACTGATGATTGATTAGCTTCTGATGTACTAAAAACGTCCGATTGTCTTACTGGTATTGGTGTATTACGAGGAATAAGTACCTTCATAAGACCACCAATAGTTTCTAAACCTAAAGATAAGGGAGTAACGTCATTTAGGAGTAAATCTTGTAAATCGCCGTTGATTATTCCGGATTGTATTGCTGCTCCAATTGCAACAACTTCATCTGGATTAACTGATTGACAGGGATCATTAGGAACAAGGGTCTTTACTAATTGTTGAACCATTGGAATTCTCGTGCTGCCACCCACAAGAACTACTTCATCTATATCATCTGCGTTCCATCCGGAGTCATCTAATGCTATTTGCACAGGCTCTAATAATCTATCTAAAAGATCTTGAGATAATGATTCAAATATTTTTCTATCTAAGGTCTCCTCAATATGTAATGGACCCTCCTTACTAGTAGTGATAAAAGGTAAGGATATTTTTGTTTTTTGCAACCCAGATAATTCACATTTAGCTTTTTCGGCGGCTTCAGTTAATCTTTGTAAAGCTTGTCTATCCCTCCTTAGATCAATTTCATATTTAGCAAGAAATTTTTCAGCAAGCCAATCCACAATTTTTGAATCAAAATTGTTTCCACCTAGTTGAGTATCTCCACAAGTTGCTTTAACATCAAACACACCATTAGAAATTTTTAATAATGAGACGTCAAATGTTCCTCCCCCTAAATCAAAAACCAAAACATTATTAGATGAACTTTTTTCAAAACCATAAGCTAATGCTGCTGCTGTAGGTTCATTTAAGATTCTATCTACTTTTATACCAGCCAATATTGCAGAATCCTTTGTAGCTTGCCTTTGAGATTCATTGAAATAGGCAGGGACTGTAATAACAGCAGAGTCAACAGTATCTCCAAGATATGTTTCAGCATCATTTATTAATTTTCTAATTAATGAGCTAACTAATTCTTCTGGTGCATACTCTCTTTCAGTATTTGGACTAAGAACCCTAACGCTTCCAGTATTATTAGCCTTTACATTGTATGGAACAGAAATACTATTTTCATCTAATTCATCCCAGTCACTACCAATAAATCTTTTTAGGTTATAGAAGGTATTCTTAGGATTTAGAACAAGTTGTCTTCTTGCTTGATCTCCAATTACTATTTCTTTGTCTTTTGTAAATCCAACTATTGAAGGCGTAGTTCTAGAGCCTTCAGAATTAGCAATAACAATTGGACGACCAGCTTCAATAACTCCAACAACAGAGTTAGTAGTACCCAAATCTATTCCAACTATTTGCCCCATGATTTTAGATCGCTAAATTAAAGCAAAATTTACTAATAATTTAATTAATTTTTTTCTTAGATATTTACATATAATAGTAAAAATCAAATATTTTCAACTTAATTTAAATAAAAAAAATTTTTTATAACTTGTTAATAGGATAGCTATCTACTATAAAAGATATTTTGAAGACAAAGGTGTTGATGTAGTTAACCAAAATAAACTAATATAAAACGGAGAGAGAGGGATTCGAACCCTCGATAAAGTTGCCCCTATACAGCATTTCCAGTGCTGCGCCTTCAACCACTCGGCCACCTCTCCCAAGATAATCATTTTA
>NZ_CVSV01000004.1 GCF_001180245.1 Prochlorococcus marinus | reverse complement strand
TTTACAGTGAAAGGCCCAAAGGGTGAGTTAAAACGTCTCATGCCTGAGGGAGTTAGTTTTGATAAGAAAGATAATACTGTTGTCGTAAGTCCAACTACAACCAAAATATATTCAAGGCAGAGACATGGTTTATGTAGAGCCTTAATTGCAAATATGGTAGAAGGGGTTACTCAAGGTTTTTCGAAGAAACTAGAAATTGTTGGCGTTGGATCCAGAGCACAAGTAAAAGGTAAAAATCTAGTTGTAAGTGCAGGATATAGTCATCCTGTAGAAATGATCCCCCCCGATGGTATAACATACAAAGTTGAGAGTAATACAAACGTTACCGTATCTGGAATTGATAAGGAAATTGTTGGCAACGAAGCAGCAAAAATCAGATCAATTAGACCTCCAGAGCCATATAAAGGAAAAGGAATTAAATACCATGATGAGAGAATTCTCAGAAAAGCTGGTAAATCTGGCAAAAAATAATTCTAATTAAAAAAATGACCAAACTTTCCAGGAAATTACAAACCCAAAAAAGACATAGAAGATTAAGGAGATTCTTAATTGGAGATGCAACGCGTCCAAGATTGTCTGTTTTTCGTTCTAATAACC
>NZ_CVSV01000003.1 GCF_001180245.1 Prochlorococcus marinus | reverse complement strand
ATGGGTAGAGGCTTTGCAGGTTACCAGAAGAGACATGGTTTTAGCAGAGGTCCTATGAGTCATGGTTCAAAAAATCATAGAGCACCAGGATCTACAGGAGCAGGAACAACTCCGGGTAGAATTTATCCAGGGAAAAGAATGGCAGGAAGATATGGAGGAAAACAGATAACTACCAAAGGATTATTAGTTCTAAAAATTGATGCTCAGAAGAATTT
>NZ_CVSV01000002.1 GCF_001180245.1 Prochlorococcus marinus | reverse complement strand
ATTACTTAATGGACGATAAGGCCGACGTTTTAAGGGCATATTCGCCTCTTCGGGGGTTCGATTACCTTTTTGTACATTACATCTGAGACATGCAGTAGTAACATTTTCCCAGTTATCTGTTCCACCTCTGCTTCTCGGTAAAACATGATCTATTGATAGGTCACTACCCCTATAGTTACAGTATTGGCAAGAATTATTATCTCTCAGAAGAATGTTTTTTCTTGTTAAGGAAACCTCTCTAAAAGGAACTTTGACGTAGTAACGAAGTCTTATAACTGTCGGCAATTTTTTCCCGCTATGAATTGAATATGTTTTGTCTTCCTCTAAGCTTTCTGCTTTACCTTTAATCATCAAAATTACAGCTCTTCGCCAGGAAGTGATGTTTAAAGGTTCATAAGATGCATTTAAAACTAGAGTCTGGCCCATGCCAAAATACAATTTACATGTCATGCTAACTGTATATTTCAATAAGCGCATATATTTGTGCAAAGTTAATGCAAAATAGGAAAACAAATCAGCTATTTAATTTTGACAAATTTCCAAATTTTGAAAAAGATATAGATCTAAAACAAAGAGCATGGATTGAAGTTAAAGGTGAAGCAATAGAAACAAACGTTAGACAGTTAAGATCAAAATTAAGTAAAAATTGTCAATTTATGGCAGTCGTTAAAGCTGATGGATATGGACATGATGCGAAATTAGTATCAGAGTATGCTATCAAAGGCGGTGCATCTCAATTAGGTGTCGCCACATTAAATGAAGGCATTAAGCTTCGTTCTTCTGGAGTTAAAAAACCAATACTTATCCTCGGCAATCTTTATACGAAAAGGGATCTTATTATATGTTTTAAAAATAATCTTATGCCAACTATCAGTAGTATAAGAGAATGTTTAATTTGCAATAACATTGGTAAGCAATTTGGGTTGAAATTTCTTTTACATCTTAAAGTTGATACGGGAATGTCAAGATTAGGATTTGAATACAGTAAATTCGTTCAGCAATTTGAAAAAATTAAATCTTTAGAGAACATTTTAATAGAAGGAATATATAGTCATTTATCTTCTGCAGATGAAGATAACGCATTAGATCCGAAAAGTATTACACAACTACAAAGACTGAAGTTTAATGAAATATTAAAGCAAATTAATTTTGATCGAAATAATGAAATTAAGATTCATTTGGCTAATTCTGCAGGAATGCTTATTAACAAAGATTTTCATTTTCACATGGTACGTGTTGGCCTTTCTATGTATGGATACAGTCCTTTAGACAAAATAGATAAAAATTTATCACTTAAACCAGCTTTATTTTTGAAAGCTAAAGTAGCTTTTATTAGAACTATTGATCCAGGAGTTGGTGTAAGTTATGGAGGTAAATTTGTAAGTCATAGAAAAACTAATTTAGCTGTATTAAGTATTGGATACGCAGATGGAGTACCAAGAAATCTTTCAGGAAAGATAAACGTTATTCATAATGATAAACTTTATCCCCAAGTTGGATCCATAACTATGGACCAAATGATGGTGGACATAACAGGTTCAAGTGAAATTAAAGTTGGTAGTACCATGGTATTACTAGGATCTGATGGAGATAAAACAATTTCTCCTCTTGAATGGGCAAGAAAATCTAATACTATACCGTGGGAAATTCTTTGTTCTTTTAAAAATAGATTACCGAGAGTTCAAGTAGATTAGACATTTCGATTAAATAAAAAATTTTGAATGTTTGCATAAAAATTGATAATGTATAAGAACTGGAG
>NZ_CVSV01000001.1 GCF_001180245.1 Prochlorococcus marinus | reverse complement strand
AAGAGTAACTATTGCAATTCGAGATAATATTCCAACCTGAAGGGAGCTATTAAGTAAGGCTTTATTTGGCCTTGTGAGTGTAGTTCTTTATGTCCCAGTCGTGTAACTATTAATGAAACCAAAGTATGTACCTCAAAGAATATGGGTTTTTCTATTAGTTTTTACAAAATACCTAATAAAACTTTTTATGTATACACAACTTGTTTTGACACCTTCTAAACGATAAAAGAAACTTATAAACATATTCATTAAGAAATTTGTTAAAAAAAAGAACTAATGGAATATCTCGAAATAGTATCAAGGGAAGAAAAAATCCAACAAGAAAAAAAACTTATTCCCAGTCTAAAAAGATAGAAAAAAGGAAAAATAATTATTCTTATTCTTCATCTATTTTTTCCTCAATTATTATTTTTGCAGGTTTCATAAGCCTTTCTCTCACAATATTTTTTCTTATTAGGCAATTAAAGCCGGTAATCAGAAATGAAAGATTGAAATTCTTATGTACTTATCAACTTGGTGATAAAAAAAGTCAAAGCTATAAAGAATCAAAATTAGAATTAGAAAAGCTTGTTGGAGATAGTGATAAGTATTGCAAGAATTTTCTTCTTCCAAAAGAAAAGTCCCAAAAAGGATTTAGATTATTTCCAACTTTGAAGAACATCCTTTTTAGATTTATTTAGTATTTCCTCAGGCGCTTTGGGAGCACTAGGTCGCAAGCTCGAATCCTGTCGCCCCAACTCTTAAAAACAC